>JAVYVS010000012.1:0-5311 GCA_038727515.1 Methanomethylicia archaeon | reverse complement strand
TACTTGACTTCTTTAATTTTAAGTAGGGTTTAAAATATATTTTCAATAAAATTGTTATGCCAATTACCTGATATGGTATTTGAATTATAAATCTTATTAACTCCATCTTAGTAGAGTATCCAAACATTACAGCTAGTAGTGCTCCTAGAATGTTCTTATCGTGAAGAATGTGATTCATATCTATCGGTAGTCTATATACGTATTCACTCCAAACTCCAAGTTCATAATATTTTTTCTCTAGGTATTCCACAAATTCATGTATACCATAACCTAGTACACCACCAGCTATTAATATTAACATGGTAGATGTTATAGTAAAGAATAGTCTTAGACTTAGTTTTAAGGTACCACGATAAAATAAGTAGCCAATAACTAGGGCTAATATTAAACCAAGTAAAATACCTATGGAAGTACCAATAAAATCGCGAAGCATTATAGGGTAAGTTAGCAAGACTGTTTCAAGCCCTTCCCTAAATACGAATACAAATGCTGTGAATATAACTCCTGTAATGCCTGCTGATATAGCTTTAGTAACTCCTTTATACACTACCTCCTTACCTTTAGTTGCCATCCAGTAAACAACACTAGTTATGACTGGAACAGCAATAAATGAAGCGATAGCCTCTGTTAAGTCTAAGTCAATGGATATATATAACAAATGAAAGATTACCCCAATGAAAACACTAATTAAAGTACCTAGTAAGCCGCCTAAATAAGCAGGTTTAATTAAGTGTATTTGATTAACTCTCTTTGAATACGATATCAGCATAGACATTAACAACACTGCTTCAAAGGCTTCACGAAATGATATTAGGAAACTTGGAACCAACCCCACCAACATTACTTGAGCATCCATAACTAATTACCTCCAAAAAATTTAGATATGTCTAAATTTAAAAACTTTACGATAAAGTTAGTTATATTTGCCCCTCCTCACCTAAACACTTAATTATGGTGAAGTCATTGTACTTTCCTAGGTACTCCTGTTCTAATATTCTTATATTATCTATTTCATAAATTCTATTCGTCATAATTTTATTCTTGAACTCTTCTATTACTGACTCCTCACCCTCAATGTATATCTCTACACAATCCTTACCTGGGATATTTCCTACGTAGCCTCTTAGATTTAGGGACTTTGCAATTCTCCAGACGTACCTCCTAAAGCCAACACCTTTAACCTCTCCACATAGTAGAATGGTTAACGCCTTATTCTTAACTTGTAGGGTCGTATCTCCCACCATTACTCTCACACTAATTTGAATTGTGATAGGATCTTCTGATCAGCAATATATTCCCTAAGTTCTTTCGGTGCTATAACCTCTGGTTCACCCCTCTCAATAACCTCTCCTATTACTGAAGGTTCTAGACCTCTTGACTTAAGCTCTTTAATTAAGTCATCTACAATGTTATCTGGTGTAATCATTATGAACGGTCCGTTTGTACCACTCGTACTATTAGGGATTATGTAAAGCCTTGTTGCTATCTTCGATATTTCCGGGAATAGAAGTGGTATATCATATAACTTTATCTTTGTATTCGTCCTCTCAGCTAATTCCTTAACAACAAATACCCCCGGACCTGTTACATCTGTTGTTACGGCTATATGTTCATCTCCTCTAAACTCCTCTGAAATATCTGGAAGGTATTTGTATATGGCTATAGCTGCTTCAATATTTGGTTTAGAGATTAACTCTACTGCTTTACTCTTAGCCTTCTCCACCTCTTCAAATGGTATACCATAACTTTCTAAATCCTTAATTAAACTCTCATCAATTATAGAAGATAAGTAAAGATTTATAGGGGGGAGCTCACCCATAGGTCTTGATATAATGAGTTTCATACCAGGAGTAACCATATCCTCAAATACCGGTGGTTTTTTATCGCTATAACCAATAACTGTTGCACCCATTAATAATCTCCCCCGTCTCGGCTGTACCTCATCAATTATCTCTACGTTATGTTGATTAGCGTATAACTTAGCATTTCCCCAAAGTTTTTCTAGAAGTTCTTCTGTAGGAGCATTTAAAACTGGAACTATTCTAAGTTTCTTATGTACCCCTAAGACAAAAATATCATTAAGTGCATTACTTATAGCCCCACTTACCTGTCTTAGATCTCCAGGTTCTTGAGAAGGATCGATTATGTGTATAGTATCATTGTTAATTGCTGTAATTCCTTCAATTCTTTCTACGTCATTACCACATGGTATAAAATCAAATAATATAAACTCATCTTCTGGGAAAGGTGTTAGTATTGAATGACCTTTTCCAATAGTTATGGAGGTTTTAGAACTTGCTAATGCCTTATAAACCGGTGTTATCTTCTCTAAGAAACTCTCTGGAGAGTCTGCAAACCTCTGAAATACCTGAACAAGCGTTACAGCATATAAATCTCTACCTCTAGATATAGATTCTAAATCCTCTAGTGAAACCTCCCTACCACTCCCTAATGAGAATATCCTTCTATGAATTTCATTAACATTACCTGAAATAATTAATGCATCTTCCCTAGGAGCTATGAAGAATTTTGTCCCCTTAAGCTCCTCCCTAAGTACTTTTATGGAGGGGTAAACAACCCTTAAGAGATCTACCTTAACAGCACAACCTGTAGCTAATGCTAGAGGATTTAAACCGAGTTTTTTATAATATTGTATCCTCTCAAAAATCTCTTCAAACATTATCGTCACCTCCTAACAATAGTTATCCTCCAAACACCTCTCTCTATGTTTTCAACTGAGAGTACTTCATGTCCATCATCTTTAACAGCTCTAGGAACATTCTCACATGATGGGGGATTATCAGTTAAGACCTCAAGTACCTCACCCTTATTAAGTCTAGCTAAAGCTTTTCTCGTATATATGACAGGATAGGGACAAGTATACCCTCTTACATCAAGTACATATTTTCTCTCATTAGTTTTTACAAATTTCACCATAGTCTTCCCATCTATAACACTGTTATAGGGTCACTTATAAACTTAACTCTCATAATACCGTACAATTAAATTATTTAAGTATTTTACATCAGAAACATGCTGAAGATTAATAGCTGTTTTAATATGTTGTATTCGTTTGCTAACGTGTATTTAATTTAAAAGTCAAAGCCATGGAGTTTAGAGGTGTAGTTTTCTTAACGGCGATCTATTAACATTTTGGCTTCTATTAACTATCTGATCTTGATTCTTTACCCATTCAGACATCCACCTATATAGGCATTCACGACTACATAAAATAACAGGTTTATTCATACAACATGTTTTATATATTACTGGTGTAGATGTTAGTCTTCCGCAAACCTCACATCTATATACAGCATTTGTAATAACATTCCTAACCTCTAAGGGCATGTCAGGCACCTATTTATTTACACTGTACAACTTAAATATTTTGTGTAAACTATTGGATGTAATCTAAATCTCAGCCCTAAAACTCAATATTAATAATATAAAGTTAGTAATGTGAGACTTGTTGCTAAATCTTGAAAGCTTATATATCGCGAGGTTAATTTGTAAGCTTGGAATCTGCTATGAAGACTCTCGAAGAGATAATAACTAAAGCTATTTGGAAGTATACCGCTAAAGATTGGTTAGAAATATCTAGAGTAGATATCGTCATTGTTGGGGCTGGACCCGCTGGCATGACTGCTGCTAAGTATTTAGCTGATAAGGGGTTCAAAGTTGTTATCTTTGAGAGAAGACTAGGCTTTGGTGGTGGTATTGGTGGTGGCGGCATGCTCCTCCATAAAATAGTCGTTGACGAAAACACTCTTCCAATACTAAAAGACTTTAACATTAGTTATGCCTATGATGACGAAGAGAATCTCTATATTGTTGATGCTTCAGAGCTTATGGCTAAACTTGCTGTAGGTGCTATAAATTCTGGGGCTAAAATTATTAATGGAATACATATTGAAGATGTTATATATAGAGATAATCCATTAAGGATAGAAGGAGTTGTTACACAATGGAGTTCAGTAATAATGTCAGGTCTTCATGTAGACCCTCTCTTTATATTAAGTAAGGCTGTAGTTGACGCTACAGGGCATGATGCTGAGGTCTTACAGATTGTAGCTAGAAAACTACCTGAGTCGAAAATAGTATTAACGGGGGAGAAATCTGCTTATTCAGAACTCTCAGAAAAGGTTGTTGTTGAATTCACTGGGAGGGTTTTACCAGGATTGTATGTAGCTGGGATGGCAGTAGCAGCTTTATATGGTCTTCCAAGAATGGGTCCTATATTCAGCTCAATGCTATTATCAGGTAAGAGAGTAGCTGAGATAATAACTAATGACTTAAGCAGTAATACTTCTTAACCAGTATTAACGCTAGCATTTACAATTTTATTTGTTAAAGAGATTTCTGAGAGCTCTCTATTTAGTGATGAGAGGTCATTTAAATAGCATTGCAGTACTTATGAAGGTGTTTACACTTAATTTACATAAAAATTTATAACACTGTTATAGTTAGTATCATAGGTGTTAAGTATGTCGGGGACTAGGATTGAGTTTAAAGACTTTGTAAAACAGAAGTATGAGGAAGTGTTCAGTAATAAAGGTTGGAGTCCTGTAATAGCAGGGATTTTAATAGGTTTAGTGAATATATTATCGTATATTTGGGTTAATAAACCATTTACTGTGTATACTGGGTTTTTGAATTGGGGTCAACACATTCATAATGTACTTGGGTTGGGTAGTATTGCTGGAATTCCGAAGGTTATACCATTACTTGAACCTACAAGTGTTGGTGATATTGGTGTGATATTTGGGGCTATGCTTGCTGCAGGGCTCTCTAATGAATTTGCTATTAGAAAGGTAGGTAATAGAGTAGAGGTTCTTGAAGCTATAGCTGGAGGTGTTTTAATGGCTTTAGGGGTTTCACTATCTTTTGGGTGTAATTGGGGAGGCTTCCTATCAGCTATAACGTCATGGAGTTTACATGGTTTTGCATTCTTAGTAGGAGCTCTTATTGGGGGTTATATAGGGCTTAAATATGTTACTTGGAAGGTTGAGAAGTTATTGTCGTTAGGGCTAACTTTAAGTGTAGAGAAAGATTCATTTAAGGTTGGAGTTAAAGAAAATGCTATGAGTGTCTTTACACCCCTGATTTTAGCTTCAGTCGTACTGGCCTTACTAATCACTTATTACGTAATTGTAAGGAGTCCAATGGTTGGGGGATTACTCATAGGTGTTACTATCGGTATAATACTTCAAAGAGCTAGATTCTGTTTTGCAACAGCTTTTAGAGACCTCTTTAACGGTCCTGAGAATGCTAGGGCACTAAACATACATAAAGGTATAGCTATAGCTATATT
>JAVYVS010000011.1:0-5951 GCA_038727515.1 Methanomethylicia archaeon | reverse complement strand
GTAATAATATTTCTTTTAATTTATCTTTTTCTACTAAGCCATAAGTACCACCCAATATTGTGTCTTTATTTATGACGGATATACAAGGGTATATCTGAGGAGTGTATCTTATCGCTAAGTCTATTCTTTCATCTGCATCTTCCTCAACGAATACAAAGTTATCTGAAAATTCTCTTTCTAATTCTAAATCTCTTAATATTTCACTTTGCTTCTTACAGTTTTCACACCAATTAGTAGTCATCAACAGCACAATAATTTTATCATTACTAAATCTCCTTATAGCCTCTAACCATTTTAGCATAATAATTTCTTTGAATTCTCTCTTAAAAAGATATACTAGGTATTTTAGAGTAAATTATATATATTTTTGTGTGAGTTAGTTTAACATGAACAGCCTTGTCCTCTTATATATTATATATATAGTAACTATGACACCTATTATAGCGTACTTTTTAGATTTAGGCTTAAGAGGACTTAAGAGTGCCTTTACAATACTGGAGATATTTTTTGCTATGACAGCAACGTTTTTCATAGCATTAACCTTAAGTAGTTCCTTACTTCTATCCTTAACAATAACTCTTTGGTTCTTTATTATTCCACACTTAGTTTACTCTCTAGGATATACTAATCTAGGCTCCAGTTTGTCTGTAATTTTACATGAAATTCTCATGAGCTTAATATATTATGTAATATTAAGAGGAAATTTATATTATGTACTACAAAGCTTATACTTTTACGCTACTGATATTCCATCCTTCGGACTACCGGTATTGAGCTTAGTAATACCAGCTATAGTTGAGGTAATTAACTCCTTCACGTTCTTTCTTATGTTCTTCCCAGAAATAGTTTATATAGTGATAAAAAGAAGGGACATGTACTTACTACTTTTAGCATTCTTAATCTTTTTGGAGCCAAATATTGCCTCAGAGATGACGTATGCAATTATTCCATTACCTTACGATCCAATACCACAATTTTCACTAATAATCTTTATTCTCTCAGTATCATTAATAATCTTTTTCTCATTAACATTATTAAATCAAAAATTAAGTCTAGAAAAATATCTTACCTTTGTTACTATAAACCTAATTCAGTCAATATCGGCCTTTTACTATGCTCTAACAATAAATCAGATACCTTATGCAATTACAACAATTATAAGCCTGATCTTACTACTCAATAGACCCTTTGGAAGGGTAAATAAATATAAAACTCCTCTTACGTTTATATCAATATTACCACAATATTTCTGGGGAGTATCGTTAGTCTACTGGTATCATTTTCTTAGTTTATACTACATGATAAGCATTATCCCTACGTTAATACTTCTATTATTCATGGTTTTTATTAATCTTCATAATAATCAAGCCTTCTTAAGACAGCTTTTTCGACGTCATTAATTAACCCCTCATCGAACTCCCCATTTATAATATAATTAAACGTTTCATCTATAACTCTACTATAAATAGAGTATAATTCTTTCTCATTTTTAATATACTTCATAACTTCATCCTTGTATTTTGGATTGTTATCTTTTATTTTGAAAATTAATATTGCAGTTTCCTCAATAGCTTCCAATAGACACTGCAATTTAAAGACTGCATCCTGTTTTGTTCTAGCTAATTCAAGTAAACTTTTAACCATATATTTGTGTGAGTTCATTTTTTAGTTCCTCTAATCTCTCATTTATCTCTTCTGATAAATAATAATTTTCAAGAATAATTTTAAAATCTTTACATTTGAAATCCAAAAGTGATTTTAAGATTTGAACTCCTAGAGCTATTACTAGTACTTGTGGTGTATAAGGGCTAACTGGTCTATAATATATTATCATAGAACTTTCTTTAATCTCATATCTTAATAATCCCAATTGTAGAGCACTAACGCCCGTTTCTGGTTCTATTACATTGCTTAATGCGTTAAGACACTCTAGCTTGCCTTCCTCCAAACTTTACCGCCCTAATATATTTAGCTCCAGGTTTTCTAAGATCGGCTAGAGTTAGTTTATACTTTATTTTTCCAAAAGCAGCAGCTGCTATATTAAATCTAGCCCACTCATCTAATATTTCCATAAATGCTCTAGCTTCATGAATGCATGCACCAGCACTAAATGCACCGTGATTAAGAGTTATCACAATCCTAGGAACTTTTGCTCCTTCTCCCTTAAATGCCTCACCAACCATCTTAGCTAACTCCATACTTCCTGGATGCGCATAAGGTATAATTTTTATATCTCCTAGTATCGCAGCAGCTTCACCATGCGTTAATTCTAAAAAACCGGAGATAGTTGCACCCATGACATATGGAACATGTGCGTGAATTACAGCATTAACATCTGGTCTAGACTTATAAACTGCTAAATGTGCATAAATTTCTACTGAAGGCCTTAAGTCTCCTTCTACTATGTTACCTTCTAAGTCTATTGCAACTAAATCCTTAGATTCTAAACTCATTCTAGGATATCCTGAAGGCGTTATCCAAATCTTTTTAGATCCTGGTAATCTAGCACTTTGATTACCTCCAGCGTTAGTGATTAGTCCTTTGTGATAGAACGCTCTAACAGTATTCACAAGTTCCTCTTTTAATTGTTCTTCATTAGTTTGGCAAAGTTTACAATATGTATTGCCTATCATATAAACCATTATCATCACCTTTTGCATCGTGGACTTAGGTTTGTTATCTTATGACGAGCCCATATCCAACAAGTTCCTTCCTGAGAAACCATTGGTGCTCCCTTGGGATCTTCTGGATTACATTTCTTCATATATAGTGGGCATTCCGGAGGATCTATTAACCCCATTACAACCTCACCGCATCTAGCTCCAGCTACATATTCACTTTCCTCAGATATTCTCCTTTTAAGGCCATATCTTTCTCTCGCATCAACATGCTTAAATTCATCCTTTAATCTAAACCCAGCTTTAGGAAATACTGCAACCCCTCTAACATAACCATCTTCCAAATCAAATACTTTCTCCATTACGTCTTGAGCTTTTACGTTTCCCTCCCAAGTAACTGACCTAGTGTATTCATTTTCCATTTTTGGTTTATTTTCATAAATTTGCTTTAATAGCATATATATTGACAGTAAAACATCTAATGGTTCAAATCCAGAAAATACAATAGGTTTCTTAGTTCTTAAAAAGTATTCATAGTAAGGTTTCATTCCAGTTATTGTAGCAGAGTGACCTGCAGAAATAAATGCATCTATTCCTAGAACGTTAGATTCCATTACAGATCCTTGAATAGCAGGAGTGTACCTATAAACTGTTAGAAAGCTAAGATTTTGTGGTACACCGCTTAAAATTTCATAAGCTGTTGCAGGCGCTGTGGTATCCATACCAACTGCAAAAAATACGAACTCTTTATTAGGCTCTTTTTTAGCCATAGATACAGCGTCTTGAACACCATAAACCACTCTAACGTCTGCACCTAATGCCTTAGCGTCTTGAAGGCTCATTTTAGATCCTCTAGATCTTGACATATCTCCGTAAGTAGTGACTACTACACCATCTAATGCTAGTTTTACTGCTTGGTCTATATCAGTTGCTGGGGTTATACAAACTGGACATCCTGGTCCTGCTCTAACTTCTACATTATCTGGTAATAATGATCTTATGCCATAATGCGTTATAGTCCATTCATGTGAACCACACACATGCATTATGCTTATTCCTTCATCTATCTTATTAGCTATATCATTTATCATTTCAACTATTTTTCTCGTAATTACAGGATTTTTATAATATTTTAATATTTCAGGTAATCTATCTTTTTGCGTCTTTACTCGCCTCTTCCTATCACTTCATAAAAATCTCTCTTTTTCTGATCTTCACTTAAGTCTTTAGTCATTTCCTCCCACATTTCTATAGTTTGTCTTGCTTCAAATTCATCTATTACTTGAATAGCATATCCAGCATGTACTAATACATAATCTCCCACTTTAGCGTTAACTACGGAAATTATAATATTATCTCTTATTGTACCAGCTCCAAAATCAACTTTAGCGAAATCTCCCCTTATTTCTATAACACGTCCTGGATAGGCTACGCACATATTCAATCACCTAAGAATATAATCTTCTCATCTCTTCGATCTCCCTCTCAGTTAATTTTGATATGGGGAAATAATCTTCATCAAAATATAACATTGGTATTCCACAATGCAATGGAATTTCTTGTTCAGCTCCACATATTTTACATTTAAGAATATCTATTTTTCTGAATACTCCTTTTTGAGCATATTCCATCTCTACTCCACAATGCATAGGTACTTCACGTCTATATTCACATATCATACAATATAATTTAGCCATTCTTATCACCTAACATATTCTAGGTACTGGATCTCCAATTGGTCTTCCTACTATTCTCTTTCCCCCCACTACTGTCTCTAATATAACATCTTCATATTCTTTACTAACCTCTCCAATTACTGCAGCATTCTTACCCCATGGGGTAGACCATAATGCTTCCAATACATCATCAACAACCTCCGGAGATACTGCTAGTACTGCTTTTCCCTCATTTCCTAATTCTAGAAGATCCATACCTAAGAATTCTATAGCACTTCTAACCTCTTCTCTTACCGGTATATCACTTTCTCTGATATATATTCCTAAACCACTTTTCTCTCGCCAATCATTAAGCAGATCAGCTAAACCACCTCTGGTAGGATCCTTTGCATCAGCTATCCCTCCAACTTCTAATGCAACATTCATCATTTTATTTAATGGAGCAACATCAGACTCCACATTAACCTCAAATTCTATTCCCTCTCTAGATGACATAATAGCTATTGCATGATCCCCTATAGTTCCAGATACAATTATCTTATCTCCTGGTCTAATATTAATTGGGACTAGCCACTCAACTTTTATCTCCCTTGTTTTTCTTAACACCTGAAAATTATGTTCTAAGGCTTTAGATCTGAAACCTATTCCTGCAGTATTTATAATAATTTTATCTAAACTTCCTCTCTCCATCACTTTAGTATCACCAGTTACAATATGAACTCCTGCCTCTTCAGCGGTCTTTTTTATACTTTCTTTAATTTTTACTAAATCATCTTTCTTAAACCCCTCTTCTATTACCATAGCTAAACTTAATGCGACCGGATCACCTCCCATCATTGCTATATCATTTACAGTCCCGGATACTGCTAATTTCCCAATATCTCCGCCTTTAAAGAATATTGGCCTAACAGTATATGAGTCTGTGGTAAAAACCACACCATTAACTACTGCAGCATCATCTAACATATTTAGACCAACGTCCCCAAAACCATCGTAGAGTGGCAAGAAAACCTCTTTTATTAAATTATGCATATATGAGCCTCCAGCACCATGTAATAATGTGATTATTGATTTTTGATCAATACTCATAGTTATCATTAGCAACAATTGCTTCCAAACTATTAAGATTTTCTATTAATTAACTAGTTTTAAATATAGCGTGAACTATCTAACTTACTTAATTAAGGTAGTATTTATGATAAAAGTTTATAAACTGGTCTGGTACAATCTAATATGCTTAGAAGGTGAGATGTAAGTGGGTCTAACAAGAAGAGATTTCATGAAATTAGCTACAATAACTGGGCTCACTACATGGATGGCTGAGAAGGGCTTAACATGGAGAGATTTGAAAAATATGGCTACAGATTCCTCAGCAGACCCTATAAATATAATATGGACCGGAAACGGCTGGTGCGGCGGAGATACAATAGCTTTTATTAGCGCTATGAATCCAGCATTAGAAGATGTTTTCACGCAAGTCACATTTAATTTAGAGACTATACAACTGAGACAACCATCGATACCGGAATTAGGTAATATTAACCTAGTTTATCACCCAATATTAATGCCTAACGATAATATGGCCTATCCTACAATGCAAGCAGCTCTTGCTGGAGAATTTGATCCATATATTTTAATAGTGGAAGGAACGATGTTT
>JAVYVS010000010.1:0-7986 GCA_038727515.1 Methanomethylicia archaeon | reverse complement strand
TGGGTTTCTCTACAAGTAAGCTTTTACCACTTTTAATGACATCTAAAGATATTTTTGCATGTGTTATTGATGGTGTACATATAGTTACTGCATCTATACTCTTATCCTTTAACATTTCATTATAGTCTCTGTATACTTGAATTCCATATTTTTCCTTTACTCTCATTAGAACTTCTTGATCTATATCCGCTGCAGCAATAAGTTTTGCTCTAGGATTTTCACTTAAGACTCTAAGATGATTTCTACCCCAAGCTCCACATCCTATAACTGCAACTCCAATTTTATCCATTAATTTCACCCTTTAAAATTTTAGTTATTATTTGAGTCGGGTCTTCCATAGATTTAATTATCCTTTCAGTTTCAACTCTATATTTTTCTGGGTCTTTAATTACATTCCTTATATATTCGTAGGCTTCATTTATATCTCTAATGTTTCTTAGTGGTAATCCCATATCCTCAAGCCATTTATTCACATGTATTAATAATGGGAATAAACTTATGGATGGAGTTCCAATTAAAGCTGATTCCCTCGCCATAGTTCCCCCTCCACTTATCGTTATAATTGCATATTTCATTAAGACTCTTGTATCTACAGCTTCCCTTGGAATTATTACATTTGGATTTCTCATATGCTCTCTTTCTTCTTCATATCTTGGGAAGTATACTATTTTTACTTCATCTTTAAATTCCCCTAGAATTCTATTTACCAATTTTTGTACTGGTTTTTCCATCCAATCATAATATGAAGCTTTATACTCTGATTCTCTTGCAATTATTATTTTATCATTAACCTCTAATCCAAGTTTCTCCATTACCTTTGGATCATTCTTTAAATCTTTAATCCAAGCTACTTCATCAACACCATTATACTGTATTATTCTCTCTTCAGATATCAAGCCTTTATATTCCTCTTTTGGTATAGCCTTTGGAGTAATTAGTTTATCTGCTAGAGGTATAGTTAGTTTATTTACATATTTTGAGTGTGGTGTATCATTTAGTATTATGATTGGTATTGAAAGTCCAAAGGCTATTCTAACCGCTTCAGGTGATGAAAGCGATATATGATATGATGGTCTCTCTCTCATACTTAATATTATCTCTGCAAGTTTCATACTTCTTTCTAAACTTGCCATAAGTTTTCCTTCGACTTCTTTACCTCCATGTCTCCCAACTATTATTGGTTTTAAATTGTTTAATTCATATATTTTTGTTGTGTAATCATATTCTCTTGTTGTTATTATGGTTTTAAATCCTATTTTCTCTACAGCCTCTTTGATTTTTATTGATAGTAAAGCTTGTTTTGGTGTTAGAGCATCGATCCATATCGTCTCCATAGGATTCACTTTTAACTCTTTTTAACAAACTTTTAGTGAAAAACTGTATATATACGTTGTGTTCTATTCATTATTGTATGCAAATTTCAGATTTCTATGATTTAATCTTGAAGCTTAAATCATTTGGTTTAACTGAATATGAAGCTAGAGTTTATTTAGCTTTGCTGGATAGAGCTGAACTTACAGCTGAAGAAATAAGTAGTTTATCTGAAGTTCCCCTACCTAGAGTTTATGATGTTCTAGAAAGTTTAGAGGAAAAGGGATTTGTAAAAATTATCTCTGGTAGACCTAGAAGATTTGAAGCTATAGAACCAAAATTAGCTTTTCAAAATTATACAAGCTATTTAAGGAGAAGCTTAGATAAGGAAATCCTAAACTTAGAGAATCTATTTAATTCTCTACATCCAATTTTAGAGGAGCATTATTATAGGAGTAGATTAAGAATTGATCCAAGCTCTCTACTAGAACCTCTCCCGGATCTATATGATATGGAGGAGAAAACTAGAGATATGATATCTTCAGCTAAAAGAGAAGTTATAATATTCTCACAACTTTTCACGTGGTTTAATAGAGTGGAAAAGGAGATTAAAGATGCTTTAAATAGGGGTGTTGAATTTAGAGTTTTAATGCGAATTTTAAATCCAGAATCTAGAGATATCTATACCCGTCTCCAGAGGCTTGGTGTTAAAGTTAGAATATCCTCTGAAGATTGGTATCCTGTTAGAGGAACTATAGTTGATAGAAGTAAACTTATATTTCTAATTTGGGTTCCAAGGGAAGAGAAACGTTATTGGAATCCTATTGTTTATAGACCACATTATACTGAGAATAAGGGGCTTATATCAATATTCCTTGACGCTTTTGAATATAGATGGAATTCCGCATCTTCAATCTAGTTTTTATTCTTCCCAATATATTTTTGAACTAATACCACCCATATCCAAAGCCATATTGCAGCCATAAGCCCTGAAACCATAAGTTTGAATATGGAATCTATTAATGTAGCATATGGAGAACTTACTGATATTGTTATTGGAACTATAATCTTATCTATGAAAACTATCATTAATATCATAATAATCCAAACTACCACCATTATTAACGTTAATTCCCATATCCTATTTATTGTCTTCATATTCTCACCATCATTAATAACGCTGTTATAATACCCATAATCGAAGATATTACACAAAGTGAATGATACGCTCTTATGAGCTCAAGCTCTGTAGCCCTCCCCTTTCTAAGAATTAAATTTGCCAGAGTTTTTGGAGCCTTTGGATTTAAATTTGCCTCTATATATTCACCCACAACTCTTACAGGTCTTTCAGCGATCTCCCTTCTCTCCAATAATCCTCCAATACTCCTTAATGAGTGAAATGCATTCATTATGAATGGCATTAAAACCGTTATTCCAATAATCTCCATTCTTCCAAGAACCACTATACTCCCAATAGCTGCACCAATCATTAAACTTCCAGTATCACCTGAAAATGCTCTTGCTGGATACTTATTGTAATAGTAGAAGGCTGATGTTATTCCGAGTAGTATTGCTGACATTATTGCTTCACTCCATTGCCCCAATATAATGGATGAAATTAATAGTGAAATTGATATGAGTGCACATCCACCAGACATAACTCCATTATATGTATCCATCATATTAACCGCATTTGCAGGTATAGCTATAGCGAAGGGTAAAAGCAGCCAATATAATATTGTAAGTCTAAATCCACCTATCAATGGAGCTCTAGGCCTCCCAAGAATTATTTGATTTGGATATTTTACTGCCATTAAAACTATTGGTATAAAACATAGGATTGTTAATAATGTCTTTACTTTAGCTTTTAAAACCTTTATATCATCTATAATCCCTATTACTGCAGCAATTATAGAAGTTAATGCGAAAGCTAAAATCTTTGGATCAAAATTAATGTTTAATACTATTAATGTTGAAACTATTAATCCTATGAGCATTCCTAAACCACACATTTCAGGTACATCTGGTTTATTTGGTTTATGTACATCTATACCAACTTTCCCAATTTTAAACATTAACTTCATTATTAATGGCATTACTATGAATGTTGATATGAAGGAAGCTATCAAAGCTATGATTATCATTATATTCACATCTCCATTACTTATATGCAAATCTTAAAATGTATTTCTTAACCTTATTTTTAATGGTTGTGATGACTTCTCAGAGGAGCATTAGAGTTAGATATGCTGGAACAGTTAATTTTGCATCTAGATTAGCTAGTACGTTTACGGGTTTAATCTTTGTTACATTTATTTCTAGGAGGCTTAGTGAAGAAGAATTTGGTTTATGGAGTTTTTTTGGCGTTTGGCTTCAATACTTCATAATACCTTCAGGTTTTGTAAATTATTGGTCTATTAGATATATGAGTAGAGGATTTAGAGTTGGTAAAACAAGTTTAATTTTAAATTCCATATTAATGTTTGCATCCATATTCATATTTCTAGCTATATCAAACTATGTGTTATATTCAGAGATAAGTTTAGAATATCTTTCATTGATAATAATGGTTTTAACACTTCAAATTCCAGCTGAATATCTTTTTTCAACTCTTGATGCTTTAACTACTGCTACTTTTCCTGAGTTTATTGGTTATGGTGGTTTTATAATGGAAATTGTTAAACTTATTTCAGGTTTTATCTTGGTAGTTTATTATAGGTTTGGGCTTGTTGGTGCATTACTCTCCTATGTTATTGCAAAGTATATTTATGTATTATTCCTATTTTTAATATTACGGAATGAGTTAAATGATGGATTTAATTGGAGTATAGCTTCTAAGTGGATTAAACTTTCATGGCTTCCAGCATATAATATGGCTTCTGGTTATATTAGGAGTTTTGAAACCCCGATAATTTCATTATTTATTCAATTTTCAGATCCATCTATGCCCTTTAGAGTTTTAGCTCATTTAAAAGCTGTGAATACAATATGTTCAGTTATATCCTACTCTGGACTTTTGTCTTTCGCTTTATATCCAAAGATTTTAAGTGGTGGTTCTAGGGAAGATGTTGAATCAACTTTAAAATATGTTTTGATGTTTGCTATTCCAATGATTGCTGGTGTTATTGTTATGTCTGAATCTTTCCTATCACTTTTAAGGACTGAATATGCAGTTTCTTATCAAGCTCTATATTTAGGTGCTATTGGAGTTTTACCATCTCTAATTTCTGGGATAGCTTCAAGTGCTGTTACTGGTTTAGAACGTGTAGATTTATTGTCTGAATCAAATTTTAGAGATTACTTTAAGAGTAAACTATTTACTTATCCTTCGATATCTCTCGTTTTAAACATCATTTACATAATAACCATCTACATTATATTCAATGGTTTGTCCACAGTAGGCGATCCAACATTCATAGTTCTAATATGGATTTTAATCAGCTTCTTCTTCAACATCATTTTATGTTTAAAGTTTTATTTTGATGTTAAAAGTATTATGGGTGTTAGATTTCCATGGTCAAATATTATTCGATATGTAATTGCATCAATGGTTATGTTTATTGTACTTTGGTTTTCTGGTTTTGGTAGAATTGTATCTCAACATTTTCTTGAAGTACTAAAATACTCTATTCTAGGAGTATTTTCCGGCGCCTTTGTTTATGGTCTTATATTATTTCTATGGGATCCTGATTTTAAATCCCTTATGAATTATTCAATTTCTTGGATTAGGAATAAGTTTTTGGTGAAATAATTAAATTTATATTTTAGTTTAACAAATGGGAATTAACTGTTTGAGGTGTATGCTTAGCTTTGAATAAATATAGATTTGCATCTACTAGTTTACGTTTAGCTATCGTAGCTATTGATATATGCATTTTCATTATGCTTTTTCTATCCTTCTATACATTTTCCACTAGTATTATGGCTTTTATGTCAAATCCAGAGGAGAAGATTAAGATGAGCTTCGGTTTTGATAATTCTACACGTGAATACTATTTGAACATTGATTTTTATATTGTAAATGATGGGTTTATAGATGTAAACGTGAAATTTGATGGTTTTCTATCTTTGGTTAATGGTTCTATAGTGAAATCTTCTTCCACTTCCGGTATTATTCCACCGAAAAATTCTTTGAAATTAAGGTTATCCTTCAGATTTACTGAATCTGAAATTTTAATGTATGATTTTGTTAATAATCCTCCATATCTAAGTTTAGATTTTGGGTTTAAAGCCTTCTTTAACCTTATTGGATTGAAATTTCATCTTAGCAATATTAGGCTTGGTGGTTCTCGATGAATAGAATTCTAAAAGCTTTTATACGTGCATTAATATCATTTGTTGTTAGAGTTGGAATTCCATTAGGATTACTCTATCTTTTACCTCTAGATTTAATTTCTCTTCTTAATAGTTTCATTGATTTTAAAGGTTTCATTTATAATATTGCATTTATTGGAGTTATTGTGGTTATTCTAACATTTACGTCTGCACTTTTTGATCGTGGTTCTAAAGTTGGTTTAGCTTCTTCCATATTTGGGTCTATCGCATCATTGTATTACACTTTGAATTTATTTACACTTGGTAATTTACAGTCTTTTGGTGTTCTAAATATACCCTTCCCAGGTTTTGAATATGATATTGTTGTTTCCATAGAGTATAGTATTGTTGTATATTTGATTTTAGCTTCAGGTATTATTTCTATTGTGAAGTGTTTTGTTGATTGGATTGGATCTAGAGTTTAAAACATTATTCCTATTATTTTTTGGGATTACTTGTATTGGTCCATATTCTCCTTCAAACCATCCTATGGTTCTTTTCAATCCATCTATTAAGTTTATTTTTGCTTTGAAATCCTTTGGCTGTGGATAATCTGGGGGATTGGTTATTTCTAGTGTATTATTGAATTTCACATTACATATCACATCTACACCCAATAATTCCGTTATTCTTTTTATTAATGCTCTATTATTTATACTAACATTTTTCACTGAAATCATCTTTTCCTCAACTCCCTTTACACTTTTACTTAACATTGCTCTTGCAGCATCATCTACATAAATATAGTTTCTCTTTTCCTCTGAATGTAATGGTAGAGATATGTTTATACAATCCTCCTTTAATAATTGAAGTATTT
The DNA here is from genome assembly GCA_038727515.1 of Methanomethylicia archaeon. GTDB lineage: Archaea > Thermoproteota > Methanomethylicia > Culexarchaeales > Culexarchaeaceae > JAVYVS01. Next base: position 1,544 of record JAVYVS010000010.1, on the reverse strand, counting down.
CAAATATTATTCCAATATTTACACCTTCTCCATATACTTCTCCAAGATATATTATCTTCCAATTCCTCGTCTTATTTTCATCTAATAAACTTCTCATCCTCATTATCTTTTCTTCAATATTCTTCGTTTGTTGATATACTCCTATTGTTACATCCATTATCATTTCCCCTAAACATTTTAATACGTTATTTAATGCCTTCAGAGTTTTTTCATTCATTAATGTTAATGGTATTGTGAATATTATTTCTGATGATTCTGAAATCATCTCTTCAATCTTACTATTACTTACCTCTCCATTAACTAACTTCACTTTATATTCTTCCATGTTTACTCTGCTATATTCATTTATATTCCAATAATATGGGATTTGATATACCCTATTTAATCTTTCAATGATTTTATCTGATAGTGGATCCCCACCAATTATCAATGCTGGCTTCAGAAAAATCCCATTAATTCAATTGATTAAGATATGTTTTATAAGTTCTCATTCACATTTGATTTAATATTTCTCCCCTATTTCTCATGGAAGTATAATTGAATATTTAAAATATCCCATATACGTTTTGAATTAAAAATTGAATGTTAATTTGTTAGATTGAATTTATTCGCTACTGCTTTTTCTCTTCTTCCTCTTTCTTTTCTTCACTACTCTTTTCTAAGGTTTGCAATTCCTTTTCTATTTCTTTCTCTATTTCTTCTATTGGTTTTGGTGGTGGTGTTGTTGCAAGTGTATAACCTATCCAAGCCACTATTAATCCTACTGCTGCTACTGCTACAAACAATGTTATTTGAGTTATTATCATTGGGTACATGTATATTAGATATCCATAAACTATAATTCCAATTATACTTACCAATAATAGTAATACACCTATAATTTGGTCTTTACTCATTAAGTCATCATCCCTTATTTTATCTCTAATAATTTATGTTGTGAATTATATTTAATGTTTTCCGTATTCTTCTTGTTTTATCGGTTTTCATGTTAATTTTAATTTTCTTGTATCTAGATTATTTTGGTGTTGTTATTGAAGGTTCTGGTTACTGGTGGCGCTGGTTTTATTGGTAGTCATGTTGTAGATAGACTTTTTAAATGTGGTTTTGATGTTTATGTTGTAGATAATTTACATAGTGGTTCTCTTGAATATCTAAAGCCTTATTTTGATTTTAATTTGAAGTTTTTCAAGTTTGATGTTTCTTCAAGTGAAGTAATTCATCAATTATCTAATTTTCATTTTGATGTTATAATTCATTTAGCAGCTTTAATTAGCGTTGAAGAATCAATTAAGCTACCATTTAGATATCATGAGGTTAATGTGGGTGGAACTTTGAATATGCTTGAAATTGCTAGGAAGTGTGGAATTGAGAAGTTCATTTATATTTCTTCTGCTGCTGTTTATGGTGAACCTAATTTTCTACCCATATCTGAAGTGCATCCCCTTAATCCAAAATCTATTTATGCTGTAAGTAAATTGGAAGGTGAAATTTTAGTGAATGTTTATTCAAAGCTTTATGGTTTTAAGGGGGTTTCCCTTAGGCTT
>JAVYVS010000009.1:0-8865 GCA_038727515.1 Methanomethylicia archaeon | reverse complement strand
GTATCATGGGGATATAGATAGCATTCATGAATATGCTTCTGATGAAAGGGATTTGGAAGCTAGATTAATGGAGTTTAGAGGTTTTGGACCTGTAGCTATAAACATTTTCCTTAGGGAACTTAGAGATGTTTGGAGTAAAGCTAAACCAAAACCTTCAAGGTATGCTGTGAACGTCGCTTTAAAGGTGGGTTTAAATCAAGATCTACTTGAAAGATATGAATCTCAGCTTGTTAGGATATTCATTGAGTATTGTAAAAAGAAGTTTTGTGGTGAGTGTCCAGTAAATAAGTATTGTGGTGGAAATTGAAATTGGATGTCTATGAAGTAATGCTTACTTTATTAAAGTGTAGCATTTGATGGAGATTTTTAGAAAGTTAAATCCTATTTGATGTTGAACTAACCGAAAAAAGATTCTATTTTCAATCTAAATTCAGTTTTAAATTCATTTATTTATATAAAAATAAAGATAAAAAACTTTAGAAAAATTTAAATGTTTACACTTAGCATTTTAAATGACTTTCCATGAATGAAGAAATCCTTTTTAAAAATATTTCAGTTTTCTTTAGTGTTTTTCTATTGTTGACATCTAGTGTATTTCCATACGTCTTTTTTACAGTTTCTGGTTCTAGCAATAGCTCTATCCCAATAACTTTTCCTGAATTGAATAAGGTTGAACCTTCCCTTAGGAATATTCTTAGTAGAATTGGTATTAGTGATTCTAGTGTTGTGAATGTTATTGTCCGTGTTAAGAGTGGAAGTTTATCTACAGTTTTAAATGAACTTAAAAGTCTATCTGGTGTGGAAGTTTTTGGCTCCACTGAGATTCTACCATTTATAGCTTTATCCACTAATTTAGAGGGGTTACGTAAACTGTTGTTGAATCCATTGGTTGAAGCAATATATCCCATGCGTAATGTAACTATGTCTATGCTACCTTCAGGAAATAGGAAGATTTACATTGGGAATAATAGCTACATATATGATCTTAAATCTAACCAGACATATCCATTCCTCGGCTCCTATCCCACACATTTGAGTGAAATTGCAAAGATCATTAATGCTACAGGTCTTTATAATATGGGTATTAATGGCTCAAACGTTATTGTAGCAGTTTTAGATACTGGTATTAGAGCTGATCATCCAGACCTCCTTGGAAAGGTGATTTACTCAGTGTCCTTCGTTGATGGTGAGGATCCAGATGACTATTGTGGTCACGGGACATTTGTAGCTGGAATTATTGCCGGTGGAGGTTTATGTGGTAGTAAAGGTTTTGCATCGGATTATAATAGAATGATTGAACTTCAAATACACCCAGGGAATGAAACTGGCATAGCTCCAGGCGCTAAACTACTTAATGTTAAAGTCTTAAACAGTTATGGTTGGGGATATGATTGGTGGATTATTAAAGGTATTGATTTTGCTGTGCGTCATGGTGCAGATATTATCTCTATGAGTTTAGGCGCACTCCCCATAGTTCCACCAGAATGGGATCCGTTATGTATGGCTGTTGAATGGGCTGCGAGTCTTGGTGTTGTTGTAATTGTATCCGCTGGAAATGAAGGTCCTGGACACTTCTCCATAACATCTCCAAGCTATATGCCAGGCGTCATATCTGTGGGAGCATGTTATGAAACTGGATATCCAGCATACTTTAGTAGTAGAGGTCCAGCACCATATTGGATGTATCAAAAACCGGATGTAATGGCTCCCGGAGTGGCGGTAATATCTACATATGCAGGATTCGATGGCAAGTATACAACTCTATTTGGAAGTTTTGTTGAAGGATTATTCTATTGTGAAGGTTGGGGTACAAGTGCTTCAGCTCCAATAGTTAGTGGTGTTGCTGCACTACTAATTTCAGCCTTTAGAGGTGCAAACCCAATGGCAATTAAGGCTGCAATAATTAATGGAGCTAGAGATTTAGGATTTGATGAAACTGAGCAAGGTGCTGGATTAATAGATGCATATAAAACTTATGAAATCCTAAAATCAAGTTTAACTAGTGAGTATAGATATGTTCAACCAAACTATGAATTTGAAGAAATATATAAACCATCTTGGGAAATGCGTGTTAAAGGCTACTTACATGGAGCTAAGATAGCATTACTATGTGAAGATTCTCTATTATATGAAGTTAAAAATATTTGGGAAACTTTGTTTATGGAAGGAGCTAATGTTGATGTTTACACTTATTCTTATGTGTTAACTCAGGGGCCAGACTTCTTATATGGATATGATCTAGTTATTGTATACAATCCATTATCCATGGTTGATCTTGTTAGCCTTGTACTCAATCGTGATGTATCACTAATGGTTATAGGTGATGATAATATAGACGTATTAAACTTTTATACAAGTCCATTTAATGTTACATGGATTCCCATAGCTGCTGGAGGTCTTTCAACTGAGATAATGGAGCATGACGCCACGGTATACCCATATACAATTTCATCAATATACTTTGGAGGTGCAGTTGCCAGTTTAAGAATCGGTAAAGGAGTTATTTTGCTAGCTAAAGACCCCTACTATCCAGCTATAGCTGCTTGGAGTCAAACTCCAAATGTCACTTCCACATTGGATTTTGCAGTTGGAAATGTAACTGTTTATCCCAATACTACTTTGTATATTGCAAATATGACTTTGACCACCAATCAAACAAGTTACTATAGGGATTCCACTATTAAAATCTTTGGTAGACTCATGAATGTTACTGGAAACACCCCCATATATAATGCTACCATTAAACTGGTTCTTCAAGGTCCAGGCACTTATAGAGATTGGATTTGCTATACTAATGAAACTGGGTATTTCGAAGATCATATTTCCATACCTAGCAATGCAAGTTATGGTCTTTATTCACTTGAAGCTTTATACGTATATCAGCCTGAATATGGTGAAGTTAAGGGTCCTGTAACCTATGTTGATTTCAGCGTTATTACTCGTGGAAGATTTATAACAGTTTCAGATAACGATTTGTTTACTCCAGAGTTTATTAATCGCAATGATAATAGGAAGCTTCTTGTGGATCTATCCACGTGGCTTTCAAAGCTTGAGTATACTCCAAGACCTACTATAGGTATTTTACAATTAAATGTTTTAAAACCTATATATGTATACAGTAATTCCACAGCTAAATGCATTTTTGAAGCAAGAAATGTGGGTGATGATAATCTAACAATCTCTTCATTAAGTATATATGCATACTATAATGAGTTTCTATTAAAAGAAGTGCATTTTGAAAATGTAACTATATGTCCCTCTGAAACTATAACCTTTGAATTCAATTTCACAGCTCCAATAACTACTATTGGTGAATGCTACATATGGTTAATGGTAGACTATGTTCCATACATTAATGGAGTTCCATTTGAACATATTACATTTTATCCTGAGTACCCATATTCATTGCCAGTGATAGATAAGCCTCATAGGGCTGGTTTTTCAATTAACATTACTTCTATACTTCCTTCAAAGATAACTTCCACCAGTGCTCCACTTATAGCAATGTTTCCAGGAGACTTTAAACTTGTCAATTTACTATTCTTTTCAAGTCAAATATGGAAGGGTCTACGTTTTGAGATTTCTGGTAACATCTCTAATATAGCTAGTTTAGCCATCTTTGATAAACCTCCAGCAATTCATAGACATCCATCTCTATCTTTATGGTGGCTTATATACACCATTGGAAACTACTATGAGTCTACTCCATCCCTATTCTTACATGGCGATAAGTATAGTGTTGGTGATTCATTTAGTTTGGATATGGATTCTCTGGGTCCTAGAATATGGGGGCTTGTACCATTCATATATTTACAGGTGGAAATTCCAAGTTCAGCAAATCCAGGGAAATATGTTGGTTCCGTTAGGGTTCTTAATGGTAGCAGCGTTTTAAATGAAGTTCCAGTGGAAATTTTAGTTAAGATTCCAGTGGCTAAGGTTTTGCAAGATGATGTCTTTCAATTGGCTCTTTCAGAAATGCCTATTGTTATAACTGGTTCTGAGCTTATTAGTGGTTCTGCATTCATGTTTGTTGAGAGACTTTACAGTGGGCAATTAGCTTACCTGTCTACTGCAGACTTATTTAATTTCTGGCTTATTGCGTCTGAGTATGGATTTGATGTTGACCCACTGCTTCAAACAATGTTTGATAGGGGTGTGGATGATCCGTGGAAACTCATATTTAGTAGTGAGTATAGAGCTTTAGTTTTGATTGGATGTGAACGATGGCTATTTAGGAGTGAAGCTTTACAGAATTTGTTTGCGCAAGGTAAGGGAATAATATTTGCATATGGTTTCCCAGAATTCCCATTATTCCACTCGTATATTTGTGGTGAGATTAGGGGTGAATGGTGGAGTCCACTCATTATTGGTGGTATAGCTAGAGATTACATTAATTCTTCCCATCCATTGGCTTGGGGTGTAAATAATGTAACACATTTCATGGCTACAACTTTAACTGTTGGTGTTGGCGGAGAAATTGCTATGACTGCTGTTGAGTATTGTCCAAAGCTTCCTTATAGGGAGCATATGAGCGGAGTTACCGTTGCCTCTTATGAATATGCTCCTACACAAGCTAAATATGTGGCTATTGGAGATCACATGTTATTTAGTTATGGTCTTGTGAGGGATTTAAATTGGCTATACATGTATGCACTTACCGGTAAGAATTTTGTTAAGACTGATAATGATATGCTTATTGCAAACGCCCTTAAATATGCCACTAATGATCCTCCAAGAATACTTATAGAATTTACAAAGGACTCCTACACACCCGGGACAAATGTAACTTCACACATAAATGTTGAAGATTTGTATGGTGTTGATAATGTAAATGTCACTGTTTATGATCCCTTTGGAAATAAAGTTTTAAGTAAAGTTTATGGAGTTTCATTGCAGAAATCCACATTAACGTTGGAGTTTAAGCTTCCAGAATATGCTCCTCTTGGAACATATAAGATTGTTGTTAGAGCTATTGATAATATGATGGATTACTCTGTAGAAACTTCCACTTTCAATGTGGTTGGTTTTGAAGCTAAAGTTTTAGATGCCATTACAGTTGATGGAGCCTTTAACGTTAAGAGTGTATTTAGCCCAGGTGAAACTGTTATTGTTAATGCTACTCTAGCCTGTAGATTTCCAGTTAAAGCTAATGTACTAGTTCAAGTTTTAACTCCAGATAATATTCCATTAAGCATTGGTATTGTGGCAATGGAACTTCCAGTGGGGAAGGTTATTAATGTTGCTAGTGGATTCACATTGCCAACAACTATTCCAGTTGGTACATATACCATAAAGGTATATGTGTGGTATAGTGTTCCAGGTAGTTTAGATTGGAGACCGCTAGCTGAAGTATACACATCTACATTTAGTGTTTCCATTGGTGGATAGGTGACGTCAAGTGAAAATAATTTTCCCCCCTTTTTCTCCCTTTAATCTTAAAGTTTTACTTGGTGTTTCCGTTATACTTCTAATTTTGTTGGCGACTTCTAATACATTTGCTTCTCCAGCAATATCTGTAAGTGTCTCCACCGATAAGGATGCTTATCGACGTAATGATGATGTAATCATTAGTGGTGTTGTTTCGAGTGGCGGTTCACCTATTTCTGGAGCCATTGTGGGTATTATTGTTAAAAATCCCTTGGGTGGAAATGTCTTTGTAGATCAGAAGACTACTGGTTCAGATGGAAAATATTCCACAAGCTTCAAGCTTCCCTCAGATGCTATGATTGGAGTTTATACTGTTAGTGTAACTGCCACCTATGGTAGTGAAAGTGCTATTAATTCAATTACATTTAGAGTTAAACTTACAAGTACAGTAAGTTGCAGTGTTTCACCAACTAGTATTACTATTGGTGGCAGTATAACAGTTTCAGGGTCTATTTCCCCAGCGGTCTCTGGAGCAATTGTTACTTTAACTTTTACTAGACCTGATGGAACAACAACTACAATTACAGCTTCCACTGATACTGGAGGCTCATACTCTACTGCGTATACCCCTGATCAAGTTGGTTCTTGGACTGTTTATGCAAGTTGGGCTGGGGATGATACATATTTTGGAGCTTCAAGTTCTATAGCTTCATTTACCGTTGTGAAGATAACGTCATCCATCTCTCTATCAATTAATGCTACAAGTATATATCTTGGACGTAGCATCCTTGTGGAGGGATTTTTAAGACCTATAGTTAGTGGAGCTACAGTAACTATTGAGTATACCAGTCCAAATGGCACAGTTATCTCTAAGTCTGTGACCATAAATGCTACTGGAGGATTTAGAGACTATTTTAAACCTGATGTGGAAGGTGTGTGGAGAATTAGAGCCACTTGGCCTGGAGATGCTCTACGTACATCTGCATCAAGTGCAACTTTTGAACTTAATGTTATTAAGAAAAAGCCTTCAACAATAAGTTGCTCCCTTTCTTCCACCAGTATTCCAGCATATGGAAACGTAACTATTTCTGGAGCTATCTCTCCTATTAGACCGTTTACTCAAGTAATTATTCAATATGGAGTTGGTGGAGTATTCCATAATATTACTGTTGTTAGGACTGATGTTAATGGAGTTTATAGATATGTTTGGTCTCCAACGTCTGTTGGCACTTATCTTATTAGAGCTTTATGGGTTGGTGATGATGAATATGAAGGTGCTATTAGTAGTGATCAAACTCTAATTGTAGTTAAGGGTTCCAGTAGTTTAACTATTTCATTAAGACCACAATATGTTGCAGCTGGCGGAAACATAACTATTAGTGGTGTTCTCCATCCAAAACTTTCAAATGCTCCAATAACCATAATGTTTAGAGCTGCCGGCGGAGAATGGTCTGTGCTTAGCACAGTTAATACAGATTTAAATGGTATTTATAGGTATGTTTGGGTTGCTCCAGCTTCAGGTGTATATCAATTTAAATCTTCATGGCCTGGAAACGCCAATTTAAATGGTGCTGAAAGCAGTATAGTTAATGCCACCATAGTTGCTCAACCTACTACGATTAGTTGCTCTATTAGCCCTATGAAGCTTAAAGTTGGTGAAAGTATACGTATTAGTGGAGCTATTAATCCACCCATATCGGGTGCTACTGTAACTGTTGAGATCATTAAGCCTGATGGTTCAACTCTTCATTTGACTAATAGAACTTTGGCCAATGGTCAATACTCAATGGTCTACTATCCTGATATTGCTGGTTCATATAATGTGCAAGCTTTCTGGACTGGCAATTCAACTTATGGTGGCTCCACCAGTAGTATAATTTCCTTTACAGTTTCAAAGGCTTCTAGCACTATAATCATCTCCGTAATTCCACCTTCAACATCCATAGGATCAATGGTAAATGTAACCGGATACATATATCCACTTAGATTTGGTGTTGAAGTAAATGTAACTTATGTTAAGCCAAGTGGTGTTAGAATTTCGAGAGTACTGGTTACTTCTAGTAGTGGTACTTTCTGGGATGTGATTACGTCTGATGAGATTGGTGTTTGGAATGTTTTTGCATATTGGCTTGGAGATGCATCATACAATGGTGCATCAGCATCCAAATCGTTTACAATCACAAAGAAGTTGACAACGATCTCATTGACTATTTCTCCATCAATACCAAAAGTTAATGATACTATTATCTTTAGTGGAACAATAAATCCAAAGGTATCTAATGCTAATGTAACCATTAGTGTAAGTGTTGATGGTGGCATGTCTTGGAGTGTTTTAGCGAACGTTAATACTAATGTTGATGGGAAGTATAGCTACAGCTGGATTCCAAAGGCGTCTGGAGCATATATGTTTAAGTCCAATTGGCTTGGAAACTTAGAGTGTGAAGGTGCGGAAAGTTCCACCATAAATGTTGTTATTGCTGAAAGTGTTCAACAGAAATCATTATCGTTACCAACAGGAGAAGTTGTCAATATTCTTTCGGCAAGCAATTCCACAACAATTGATATGAATATTAAACCTGAAGAGAATAAGGTTATTGTAAATGTTACAGGTCCAAGTAAAACTACAGGCTTCACAAGTATCTTTATACCGTTTTCACTATTGGAAGTATACAATACAAGTATAGATAACATGTTATTCCTCATAGACGGTATCCCAGTTACTCCAATAATTAGTATGATAGCTGAAGGATACATAGTCACCTTAAGATATACGCATAGCATTCACATAATTGAATTATATGTTGTAACATATACGTTAACCGTGAAGGCTTTAGATTACAAAGGTTTACCATTACCTGAGGGAGCAAAAATAGTTATTTCTGGGCCAGTATCTCTATACGAGTTTACTAATGTTACTGGAGTTGCAGTATTCTCAAAGCTTCCAGCTGGAAACTACACTGTAGATGTTTATTATGGTCCAAAGGTGGGGTCTTCAAAGGTTAGCGTGCCAAAAGATGAAATGGTAAGCGTTAGTACAATTGTTGGTAAACTTGAAGCAGATTATGAGCAATTAACAAAGAATTATAATGATCTGCAGAAATCATTCCAAGAGTTAAATTCTAAGTATACTCAACTGATTTCAAGTTATAATTCATTGATGACGATATTTACAATAACTACAATAGCATTGTTAATAGTGATATTAGTACTGGCAATAGTCATATATAGGAAGAAAACTAAATAAATAAAAATTTAAAATAATATCTTTCCTATTTTTATTTTTATATTTTAATCCATTAAAGTCTAAATTTTGTGTTATCTAGTTTTCATCAAAATAATGGTTTTTCATTGTTAATTGTTAATGGAAAGATTTATAGAGTAATTGTAAATTATTAAGTTAATACAGTATTTTGGTCGTGGTTTATTTGAGGTATAGGCGTTTTGGAAGTTTGGATTGGTATGTTTCTGCTCTTGGTTTTGGGGCTATGAGGCTTCCAA
>JAVYVS010000008.1:0-14047 GCA_038727515.1 Methanomethylicia archaeon | reverse complement strand
CCTAGTTCAATGTTTGATTTTGATGGATCCCCAATATAACCATGTCCACAGGTGTGATTCCACATGTCTGGTAATGGTATTTGTACTGGAGATTTAAGTGATACATATTTTGAAGAAGCCTTCCTTTCAGTTAATCCTTTTAGAGTTATTCCAGGTTTTATGTTTAGGCTTAGTATTATTGAAGTTTCTATTTGACCTGCATGATCAGTAAATCCACTAGATGTAAGTTCAAACCAATTGATTATTGCAACAATTACTTTTGCTTCATCCCTCAATTTTACTGCTGCAGCTTTTAGTGGAGCTTCATTACCTCCGTGACCATTTAGTAGAATTATGTTTTTAAATCCATTTTTAGCTAGGGATAGGCATAATTCATATATTAATTGTATCATGGTTTCACAGTTTAAACTTATTGTTCCAGGGAAACGTATATGTTCACCTGAACATCCAAATCTAATTCTAGGTCCAATGAGGACTTTAATATCTGAATCCTTTAATTTTTCTATGACCCTTTTCGCAATTGCTTCAACTATTATAGTGTCTGTTGATAAGGGTAGATGTGGTCCATGAACTTCCAATGAGCCCACTGGAACTATAACTATATTCCAAAAGTTGACTATTTCTTTAAGGTCTTCTGAAGTTAGTTCTTCGAGGTACATCTAGATAAGTTAATTTTATACTGAAGCATATAAGAGTATGGGTTAGTCTATGGGTAAACTTAGAATTGGAGTTCTTGGTTCAACGCGTGGAACAGATTTAGAGGGGATTTTTAAAGCTATTGAAGATGGTAGACTTAGAGATGTGGAAGTTGTATGTGTGATTAGTAATAAGAGAGATGCGTATATACTTGAGAGAGCTAGGCAGAGGGGTGTTGAAGCAATATTTATTGATCCTAAGGGTAAGGATAGGGAGACTTATGATAGGGAGGTGGCAGCTGAATTAGATAAACGTGGAGTGGATTTGATATTGCTGATAGGTTATATGCGTATACTTAGTCCATGGTTTGTGAATAAGTATAGGTGGAAGATTATGAATATACATCCCTCACTACTACCAGCATTTGCCGGTGGAATGGATTTAGAAGTTCATAAGGCTGTTTTAGATTATGGGGTTAAAGTTACTGGATGTACACTACATTTTGTAGATGAAGGTGTAGATACAGGTCCAATAATACTACAGAAAGCAGTCCCAGTGGAGGAAGATGATACTCCAGATACCTTAAAACCTAAGGTTCAAAAAGCTGAACAAGAGATAATAATTGAAGCTATAAAGCTATTTCAGGAAGGTAGATTGAAGGTTGAAGGTAGAAGAGTTAGAATACTTCCCCCAACGACTAGTGTAGAACATAATCTTAAAGTTGGAATGAGTTTAACTGAAGAATATCAAACTAGCTTTGAACATGCAGCTAGAAATATTGGTTCAGGAGATGTACAAGTATTATCAACACCATCAATGATAGCATTCATGGAAATAACATCAAATAAACTTGCACAACAAAGCTTACCAGAAGGATATATAACCGTTGGATCTAGTGTAAACGTGAAACATTTAAATCCAGCACCGATAGGAGAGAAAATTAAAGTAACATCGGAAATAGTGAAAATTGAGGGGAGGAAGATAACATTTAAAGTATCAGCAATGTATAAAGATATCATTATTGGTGAAGGTGAACATGAAAGATTCATCGTGAACACTGAAAAATTCTTAGGGAAGCTTAAAGGAGGATAATGAGGGGATTAAAGATGAGTAGAAAGAAGAGGAAATCAATATTTGATAGTTTCTTTGATGATTCATGGTTTGATGAATGGGAGAAAATGTTTAAGAGATTTGAAGAAATGAGTATTGGAAGTGGATATTCAATATCAATAACACAAACGCCTGAGGGCACGGAAATACATGTAAAAGCTGGAGAAGATGTAGATGTAGAAGATTTAAAGAGAGATTTAGAGAGGAAATATCCAGGTGCAAAGATAATTATAGAGGGAGGAAGAAAGGCTAGGGAAATAGTGGAGATAAAAGAAGAATCTAAAGAGGAAGTTAAAGAGGTTAAAAAGGTTAAGGAAAAGGAAAGTATAATTAGTGATATTTTACCGAGGAAGGGAGCTGATATAAGGATTATTGAAGAAGATGAAGAAGATTTAAAGAAGAGAAAGAAGAAATAAAGCTTATATAAGTGAATAGGCAAAATTTCCTATGTGAAAACTAGGGATATAGCGTTAATATCAAATTTAACTGCAGCATCAGTAGCACTTAGACTTGTAAAGCATATATTTATAGGTGTCATGCCAATAATAAATTTCCCAATAGTATTCTCAATAATTTCTGGAGCAATACTGGGACCATTAAATGGATTTCTTGTAGGAGCTTTAAGCTTTATAGTTTCAGATATATTCTTGGGTATGGGTATATGGACTCTTATAACGAGTTTAAGTTGTGGTTTAATTGGATTTCTAAGTGGATTGATATGGTATAGGAAGAATCCATGTAGCCTTGAGATCCTCGTAGTATCGACAATACTAATACTCGTATACGATATATTATCATCAGTACTACTCTACATACCATTAATGCCTATTAAAGAAGCTTTAATACTTGGTTTTATAGGTCTCTTCATCCCAGTTATGGGTGGAACACTATATGCCATAGGTCCCATAGTGGAATTTTCATCTGCAATGATAATATCAATGTTAATACCTAGAATGAGGGGGATTCTAAATGGCTAGTAGAACCCCTTGGATTATAGCTTTAACCCTATTAATTTGGGCTTTAACAGCTACATCCATATCCATATACTACTATAATCAAATGTTGGATGCCTCTAGAAAGATTATTGAAATGAATAGGTTAATTGAAGATGCTAGAAATCAAATGAATAATTTAACTTCAAAATTAATGAGGATAGTTGAAGAAGCTGTTAGAAGGGGAGATTTAGAACTTATGAATTCCATAGAGAAATTGGAAAATGAAACTTTAAAGTTACATAGAATTATTGGTGGAGTTATAAGTGTTAATATACTCGTGGATTATGGTAATGGAAGTAGGAAATGGTATAATGGTACAAAGATAGTTATGGGTGAGAGTATGATTAAAGCTTTAGAGGGCATTGTAAAAGTGAAGTATAGTGTATATCCATTTGGAGTATTTATTGAAGCTATAAATGATGTTTACAATGATCCAAATAGGCTATTATATTGGATGTGGTGGAGATGGGATTCTGAAAAGAAGATGTGGATTCTTGGAGAAATAGCATGTGATAGGTATATACCAATTAATGGAGAAATATTTGCATGGAAATATACGAATACAGCTGAATGGCCTCCTAAACCCCCATAAAATTAAATTATTGAGAAAACAAGTTTCATCTGTATGTTAAATGAAATTTTGAAGAATTGGAGGAAGAGTTGTAGAGGGCCAACCCCAAAAATTGATTTGGAAGATTTAGCTATAGCATTGATTATGATTTCTAGAGGTGGAGTTATTGGTAGGTATAGACTCTCTGACGCTATAGGTATACCTCAAGGAACTGTAAGGGGAATTATGAAAAGGTTTTCAGAAAATAAACTTATAAAAATTGATGCTAGGGGATGTGAAATTACAAGTGAAGGTGAAAAAGCATTAAAAGAGTATTTTGATGATGTTGGTATAGAATTCTTCAATGTTTATGGTGAAAATGAATTTAAGTTTCTAGCTCCAGGGAAGGTTAAGGCTTTGGTTATTGTTAGAGATAAATTGGATAAAGTAACCAATGGATTAAAACAGAGGGATGAAGCTGTTAGAGCTGGAGCTCAAGGAGCTACCACAATAATCCTTAGAAATGGGGAAATCATAATTCCAAGTATGGATAAACCTATTGAAGAATATTGTAGAGATGAGAAAGAAGCTTTGAAAAATATTGTGGGAATATATGGAAGCCATGTGGCTATAATATGCTGGGCTGAGAGTGAAGTGAAAGCTATTAAAGGAGTTTTAAAGGCAGTAAAAACATTGGTAACTTAAAGTTTAATTTAAAGTTTAATAATAGTATACTTGACGATTTATGAGTCAAGAACTTTTCAAAAACGATATTGTGAAGAAGATTGTGGAGAAATCTAGGGTTATATGGGCTTTGGATGTTTCAGATAGTTTAATGGGATGGGATATTGAAGTTTCAATGCCTCAAGAAGGCGCCATGGAAAGAGGTATGGCTAGAGCAGAACTTCAAGCCATTGGTCAAAGCATACTTAAATCTCCAGAGCTTAGAAGTCTAGTTGAAGAAGCTGAAAAGCGAATTGAAGAATTAAATGATTATGAGAGAGGTTTGATAAGAGTTTTAAAGAGGAGGATAAAGATTGCAACAGCAATACCAGAGGATTTATTAAAAGAATATTTTAAAACAACTTCTGAAGCCACTATACAATGGAGGATTGCAAGATCAAAAAGTGATTACGGAATATTCAAACCATACCTGGAGAAAATAGTGGATTTAATGAAGAAATTCGCTGAATATTTAGGTTATGAAGAACATCCATATGATGCACTACTAGACCTACATGAAGAAGGTTTTAAAACGAGAGATGCTGATAGAATATTCAACGTTCTAGAACCTGGAATTAGGAGAACTCTAAGTGTTATTCAAATTAAAGGCTTATATAAACCGGAACATGAATTGGAAAAGGTTGAATATAATGTTGAGGATATGAAGAATCTAAATTTAGAGTTATTGAAGATTTTTGAGTATCCACTTGGAGTTAGATCAAGATTTGATGTTTCTACACATCCATTTACAACTAGTATGGGTATAAGGGATGTTAGGATAACAACTAGATATGAGGGGAAGGATTTCAAGAGAAGTATGTATAGTACGATACATGAATATGGACATGCCCTATATGAATTACAAATAGATGAAAGACTTTCAGGGACATTGTTAGCCACAGGAGTTAGTGGGGGGATGCATGAAAGTCAATCTAGATTTTGGGAGAATATAATTGGTAGGAGTAGAGTTTTCGCTGAAGCAATATACCCAATAATAAAGAAGCATTTGAAATTCGTTGAGAAATATACTCCAGAAGAATTATACTATTACTTTAACACTGTAAAACCAAGTTTAATTAGAGTTGATGCAGATGAAGTAACATACAATCTACACATATTGTTGAGGTATAAACTTGAAAAAGCAATGATTACGGGAGATGTAAAAATAGGTGAATTACCAGAAGTTTGGAATTCTGAAATTGAAAGACTTATAGGGGTTAGACCAAAATCTGATAGTGAAGGAGTACTACAAGATATACATTGGAGTAGTGGACTTGGATCATTCTGTAATTACACTATTGGTAATATAATTGCAGCACAAATAAGGAAACATATGATGAAGAAAATTAAAATCGATGAAGAAATTATGAAATTAAACTTTAAACCCATAAGAGAATATTTGAAGGAGAAAGTGCATATTTGGGGTTCAACATATGAGCCAAAAGAGCTTTTAAAGAGGAGCTTTAATGAAGAAATGAATCCCATATACCTATTAGAGTATCTTGAAGAAAAATATTTGAAGGTTTAATATAACCCTATTTATTTTTTACAATTGGTAGCATTATTGATGAGGGAAATCTTCCTCCATGAAAAACATTGTTATGAGCTATATTAACCTTAGACATTTCACCAATAGGCTCATTACTATTAAAGTTTCTATCAAACCTTGGGAAATAGCTACTGGTTATGGAAAGTCTAATTCTATGCCCAACATCAATTAGAATGTTTGTATCAAAGAAGAAGTCGAATTCAAATCTATAGATTTCATTAGGTTTTAAGAAGACTTCCTTCTCAAAGGATTCTCTAAATCTAGCTCTAATACCACCATAATTAAAGAGTATTGATTTACCATTGGGATGAACATCTGAAAGTAGACATATCCAATCAGTATCTAAACAATCACTTGAAGCATACAATACCATTCTAGGCTTACCAGCAATCTCTAAAGGTTCTTTAAGAGGTTCACTAGTATAAACTAGGACGTCAAATCTAGATTCAATAGACCTTGAATCCAATGGTGTTTCAATAGCCTTGGGAGAATAGAAGTTGAAATCAACAGAAGAGATCACTGGGTCCATTGGATCATATGTATAAGAATCAAAACTTTCAATCAATGGAATTTTATTTTGAAGTCTACCATCCCCCCTTAAACTATTAGCTCTCCCATCACTATCAATATACCAATTTTCATAATGAACATTTCTAGGAGGCCATATATCACGGGAAACCCATTTATTTAAACCCATAACAAAAGTTAAACATCTACCGCCATCAAAGAATTCTTGAATATTCCTAAAAGCTTTCTGATCACCCTTCAACCAATAATCAAACCACCATAAATGCAATCTTAGTAGATCTATAATTGCATCTGGACCAAAATCTACACCACCCAAAATCCTCCTAGGAATTCTCGTTCCAGCATGATCCCAAGGTCCAGAAACAAGATATTGTCTATCTCTAGCTGGAGAATATTTGATCATACCTTCATAGAAATATATGGCTCCAGGCTGATCACCATCATACCAACCGGTTATGTGAAGTACTGGCATATTTATCCTCTTAAAATCCTCTTCAGTTAACAGTATACTCTTCCAATAATCATCAAGTTTTGAATGTTCAAGCCAAATCCTCCATACAGTATTAACTCTACCAATAACTTCATCCATGGTTTTAATTGGGTAATGCCATAAAACCCTATTCCAATCCACAGAATCAGGGTTTTGAACAACTCTACCACCAACATAATTAAGCCATTCAATCATTCCTAAAGTGACTAAACCATTATAGTATGGAAGTTCTCTAAACCATCTACCAGCAGCTGCAGTACTAATCATAGTTACAAGATTGGGAGGATTAAGCCTAGCAGCACACCATTGAACCCAACCCCTATATGAGCCACCCATCATAGCAATATTTCCATCACACCAATCTTGTTCTCCAATCCACTTTATAGTATCATAACCATCAAAACCCTCATTTATAAAGGGATGCCAATCACCATCAGAATCCCCTCTACCCCTAACATCCTGCATAACTACTGCATAACCATGTTTAACAAAGAATTCTACATCTCTAGTTCCATGCTTAATTTCACTTTGAAGAGCCTTATTATATGGAGTTCTAATCAATATTGTTGGATACTTCCCACCTCTACGTGGAAGGTATATATCAGTGGAAAGTTTAACACCATCCCTCATTGGAACTTTAACATCAAAATAGACTTCAAAAGACAATAGTAAATCACCAATGAAAATTTTCCATAGAAGATATTTAAACGATACCATTAAAGGTTAAAGCAACAGAAATATACTTGATTAATATGCCTTTAGAATATGAATACAACCCAATATGGCTTGAAATAAAGAAATTCTTAAGTATTAGATCTGCCACAATCCCAAGAGCCTTCAAAAGATCATATAGAATTATCTATTTAAGTGATATTACTGGAGTCCCAATACCATGGATGAAGGAAGCATATAGAAATGAACCATTAATACCATTGGAGCAAAGAGTAGGAGAAATATCCATAAGTGAAAATGGACTTATAGCCTTTGGAAATGATTTAGATGGAAATGAGAGATGGAGAATATCAATATACGATTTAAATCAGAAAAACCTAATTCACGTAGCAGGAGATTACACATATATAAATAATGTTGGAGCATGGAGTATAGATGGTACAAAACTTGGATTTACATCAAATAGAAGAAATGGAGTAGACTTCGATGTATACATCTATAATATTAAAGGGGAGGTGATAGGGCCAATAATTGAAATGGAAGGAACAAATAATATTGCTGAATGGATTAATGATGAAAACATGTTAATAATACATAACAATACAAATCTTGATAGTGATATATACCTATTAAATATTAAAAGTGGTAAATTGAAGAATTTAACTAAACATGAAGGGGAAGCTAGAAATATAAGTCCAAAAGTCTTAGATGAAGAAAGATTTCTATTTCTAACAAATAATGATTCAGAGTATATGGGTATTGCAATATATGATCTCGGTAAAAATGATTGGAAATTCATATATCAAACAAATAGAGATGTAGAATTAATAGAATTATCACCAAATAAGGATAAAGTAGCATATGTAGAAAATGTTGATGGATATTCAAAGCTATACATAGCAAAAATAGATTTCACATATATAAGGGAAATGAAAACACCCTCTGGAGTTATAAATGAATTATCTTGGGGTATGATGGGATTAGCATACTCAATTTCAAATCCAAAGATTGGAAATGAAATATGGATTTGGCATGAAGGTACTGGACAAACACAAATGACAAATTCACCAAAATTCGATATTGATATGAATAAAAATGTAAAACCAGAAGTCATTAGATATGAGAGTTGGGATGGAATGATGATACCAGCATTAATATATAGACCGAAAAATGGGAAACCACCATATCCAGCAGTAGTAACAATACATGGAGGACCTGAAGGGCAAGATAGACCAACATTTCAATTCCTACCACAAATACTTGTAAGACTTGGATACATAGTTCTCTCACCAAACTTTAGAGGTTCAAGTGGATATGGTAAAAGCTTCATACATCTAGATGATCGAGAGAAAAGATTAGATTCATTAAAAGATATAGGTGCACTTGTAGATTGGGCTGAGAAAGAAGGACTCTTAGAGAAAGGTAGGGTAGCAGTTACAGGAGCATCATATGGTGGATATGCTACATTAATGAGTATGGCATTATTCCCAGATTACTGGAGCTGTGGAGTGGAAAGAGTTGGAATAGTAAATCTTGTAACGTTTATAAGGAATACTGGACCATGGAGGAGGAAGTATAGAATAAATGAATATGGAGATCCAGATAAAATGTATGATATAATGATTAAATTAAGCCCAATAAGCCATATTGAGAAAATTAAAGCTCCATTAATGGTTATACATGGAGCAAATGATCCAAGAGTTCCAATAAGTGAAGCAGAACAATTGATAGAAGCCATGAAGAAGATGGGTAGAGAAGTCAAATATATTAGGATTGTTGATGAAGGTCATGGAATAGCAAAGATAATTAATAGAGTGAATACACAATTTGAAATTATAAAATTCATAATGGAACATACACCAATAGAAAAAAGTTAATCTAAAATTTATTTGGACGACCAATACCCATAAAATTCAAATTTTTAGGTATATTTGATAGATCAATAATGCCTCTACCATCAAATAAGAGCTTTGGTTCAACCATAAGATTCGAAAGATAAATCCAATCTAAACCTAAATAGAAATCGTGATCAGTAGCTATAAGAACCACATTTGCATTTCTAACAGCTTCTTCAATAGAATTTGTTAAATGAACTCCAAGAGAATTTAAAGTGTTATCCATGGATATAAATGGATCATGAACAACAATTTTAACTCCAAAAGATAATAATAGTCTAACTAAATCATATGTTGGACTACCTCTAGAATCAGCTATATTCCCTCTAAAAGCTAAACCAAGAATAGCCACTTTAATCTTTGAAAAATCATCAACCCTTCCCATTAGAAAATCAATTATTAGAGAAACAGTATTTTTAGGCATAGCTTCATTTATACTCCTAGCCAATTTTATTAAATCTAAATTTAAATTAAATTTAGAAGCACATTCAATTAGAAAATATGGGTATACTGGTATACATGGTCCACCAACACCAACACCCGGTTTATGTAAATGGCAGAAAGGTTGACTATTAGATGCAGATCTAATTTCAAAGAAGTCTACATTATAAAGACTACATAGACTAGCTAATTCATTTGCCAATGCAATATTAACATCCCTATAAACACCCTCAAAAATCTTAGATAATTCAGCAGCTCTAGCACTACTCATCATTATAACACCTTTCTTAGCAATCCTACCATATAGTGAAGCAAAAAATTCCGTACTTTTAGGACCTATACCACCAACAATCTTAGGATATCTAACTTCTAAATCCTCTAAAGCTCTACCTTCATATATCCTTTCAGGACTAAAGGCTAAGGCAAAATCTTCTTCAGCCTTCAAACCACTTTCATCTTCAAGTATACCTTTAGCGAAAACCTCTGTTGTAGTAGGAGGAACAGTACATTCTATACATACACCATCACCCTTCTTCAAACCTTTACCAATACCTCTTAAAGCATCTTCTAAAAATCTACTATCAAATCTACCATTAACAATACCCGTTGGAACAGCAATGAATTTAACTTCACAGATCCTTGAAGCTTCAACTAGATCTGTAGTAGCTTTAAACCTTCCAGCTTCTACAAATTCCCTTATAACTTCAGGAATTAAAGGTTCATCTTTAATGGGGGATAAACCCATATTTATCATATCAACAACATTCTTATTTACATCAACTCCAATAACCCTTTGACCAGCTCTAAGCCAAGCAGCTGCAAGAGGTAAACCAACTCTACCTAAACCGTAAATGGCGATATTAACTTCACCTCTATTAAGCTTACTAGCAATTTCATCATTAGTCAACCCAAAAAGCATAGGATACAACCAAATATGTTAATAATTAAATATAATATAAAACCTTTTTTGAGTAAAAACAAGTTAAAAACTAAATGTGAATTAAACCTTCCTCTTCTTTAAAAATTGTCTTTCATAAATTTCCCTAACACGTTGTATAGTATCAATATCCTCTGGATTTTTATCATAGACAATCCTATTAATCCTTGCAAATCTAAGAGCCATCCCACATTCATATTTAGGGCTCTTCTGAATCTCATTATATAAAACTTCTACAACAATCTTTGGAATTACATAAACCCTCCTACCTTCTTCACTAATTATAAGTTCCTTAAGCCTTTTAGTCATTTCCTCTAATTCATCATCAGTTAAACCTTTAAAGGTCTTTCCAACAACATAAAACTTATTTGATTCTGGATCTCTAGCTGCAAGATAATAATCTGAAAGCCACTTACGCCTTCGACCATAACCATACTCAGCTGCAACAATAACCAAATCTAAAGGTTCTAAAGTGGGTTTAACTTTAAGCCAATATTTACCTCTAGAACCGGGAATATATGGGCTATTTAAATCTTTAATCATTAAACCTTCATGACCTTCATCTAAAGATTCCTTTAAAAATTCTTCAGCTCTCTTATAATCATTTGTTATAATCTGTTTAACTAAAGGTATTCCACCAGATATATTGGCTAGAATACTTCTACGTTCAATATAGGGTTTATCTATAAGTGATAATCCATTAACATATATAACATCAAACAAGTATAACTTAAGGTTAAAGAGTTTAGAGGTTTCTCTAATATCATGTTTACGTTTAAATCTCTTCATTAAATATTGGAATGGGAGAGGTTTACCATCAACATCAACAGCTATAACTTCACCTTCCAATATAGCTTCATCAACCTTTAAATTATCTAAAATCATATTTACAATTTCTGGGAGGCTATCAGTAACATCAGTTAAACGTCTACTATAAATTTTAACTAAATCTTTAGATTTATGTATTTGAACTCTAGCTCCATCCAACTTATATTCTAAAGCTAATTCTCCACGAATATCCTTGAAAACTTCAATTAAACCACCTGAATCCTGTGCAAGCATAGGTTTAACAGGTCTAAAAACTTCAAAATTAAGTTTTAAAACACCTTCTAAACCAAACTTCTTAGCTGTTTCAGCTAAAATCTCTATATCTCCAACCATAAGTAAAGCTTTATCTAAAACTTCAATGGGAATTCTAAAAGCTTCTGAAATGGCTTCCTTCATTAAACCTTCACTAAATCCGGTTCTCATTTCCCCAATTAAAATTCGAATAATATACTTCAATTCAATTGGATTTAGGAGACTTAGAAATGTTTGGAGGATTCTAGATCTATGTGTTGCAGAACCTGGGCCTGAAGCCTTTGCGATACTTTCAAAGAATCTTTTAACTTCAATTATAGTTAGATTTTTAGGGGTGAGAGTAGCCTGTCTACCCACCCTACTCTGTTCAACAAAAATCTTAACTGCAGAACCAATATCACCAGTACTTTTAAATGCATCTTCAAAAATCTTCCAATCACCATGAACAATACCCTTCAATACTTTGACAATTGTAGCCCAACTAACATTAAGATCAAATCCACTACTAAGTGGGAAAGCTCTTCCAAGAATCATTGATATTGCAGGTGAAATTTCATCATCATCTAAAGTTTTAAGGAAAGCTGCAACTTCATTAACCATTAAACTCTTCCTACTCATAGACTCCAATTTCTCACATAATTCAGCTAAAACCTTAAACTCCGTGGGCATAAATGTATACACCAATAACCATAAATCTCCATTTAATTCCAACCACCATACTTCTCATATAGATCTCTCCTATGAGCTTCAAGCATCTCAATATCCCTACCACAAAATTCAGCTGCAGTAATAATACTACAATTAAAATCTTTTGCAACCTCATAAACTCTAGAAATATGTTCCCTAAAATTTAGATCTCTAAGTAGATGGTGATCTAAAACCACGGTTTCAACACAATTTAAACTTAAAATCCTAATCAGATTTTCAATAGATAAATTCAAACTCATCTTAGAATACCTATACCCCAACATATAAGTCATTGGTCCATCAACAAAAAGTATATTGGGCTTCTCTTCCAAAACAAATTTAACTTGATCTTCAATAGAAGGACCCTCCACATCAGAAGTATATAAGAAAACTTCACCACCAGATTTAACTGAAACTTCAACTACAAACCCAAGTTTAGAATTAGTTCCATGGAAAACAGCATTAGAAAAAGCTAATATGGTATCTCCAAATCTAAAACTATTACCTTCAGCTATCAAGATCTTCTTTGGAAGCCCCTTAATCTTCTCAAGAAAGTATGCTGCACGTTTTCTTTGACTAAAATTTATGTTTTCCTGTGGATTCTTAATTATTACAATTTTACCATTATATATTTCAGGTTTATCGGGTTCATGATGATCATAATGATAGTGGGTAACTATTAGGATATCGGATTCAAAAGAATATTTTTCAATATCATTCCAAACTTCATCCATACGTTGAAGTTCAATTGGATGAGGTTCTAAACCATACCTTAAAGGTGCAAGTGAAACTCCCGGGTCAATAATAAGTTTAACATCATCAGTTTCAATAAATGTAGCCATAGATCTAACTCCAAAACTATCAAATCCTAAGGGAATTATCTTTCTAATCATTAAAATCCAAACCTCCTCTTCAAATCTCTCCTATGCTCAATACTCTTCTCCACATGACTCTTTAAACCAATATCACTCCTATGCCATAAAAATCCTTTAGGAATAGATTTATCCTCAATATAAAGTGCAAGTTCATGAGCTTTTAAAGCAGCTTCATCTAAATTTCTACCAATACCAATAGCAGCAACACTCCTAGAACTTCTAACATAAATACGTCCATCCATTCTAACTTCCACATCCCCTGGAATCATAAGTTTATCACCGCAAATACTTGTATTAAAGAGTTCAGGTAAATCTAAAATTATACTTTGAGTTACACTAGATTTACCACCATAATTTGGTGGAACAACATAAACCAATACAATAGCCTTTAAATCAAATTCAAGTCTTTCAGGATTACCTTCACATAAATGTAAATAGAATTCAATGAGATCATTCTTCATTGATAATAATGGTGGAATATCTTCAGGATCTCCAGGTCTACCCACATTACCCTCAAAAACCCTATGGGGATGAGCCATAGCTAAATAATACATACAAGGCTTCATACCAGAAGTATCAAAATCATTTTCTTCAGCCCATCTCTCTACATTCTTAATAGTCCTACGAGCTAAATCATATCCAGCTTCAAAATCTTCATCAAACATAAATGGGAGTTTAAAATTTGAATCCATATAGCAACCCATACCGCCAGTGTTAGGTCCTTTATCATCTTCGAAGGCTCTTTTATAATCTCTAACCTCTGGATAACGTAAATAGCTTAAATGATCTATATTACCATCAAACCAAATTTGACAACTAGATTCTTCAACTTCCTCTCTACGTTCAATTATAAATGGCATATTAAAACCTGAAACATAA
>JAVYVS010000007.1:0-34580 GCA_038727515.1 Methanomethylicia archaeon | reverse complement strand
GATGAAAAATTAGAGATAGATTTAAAATCAGGTGCAAAAGCATTCTTAGAATACATGATTGAAGAACATAAAAGTCTTGAAAGAATATTTAGATGGGCTGCAGACCATCTATTCCCAAGAGACATCTATATTGAAAACATAAATAGAGCTTACCTATCACCTGAAAAAGAAGCGGTAATAGAAGAGAAAACACCAACAGGAATAAAGACTATAAAAGTTCCAGAATTAACTGAAGATCAAGCAAAAATACTTGTGGAAGCAGTAAATAAACTGTTAGAAGAAAGGAGAAAGACTTAAATAAATACATCTACTTTTTCTTTTCCTTTTCAATAGTTCTATATGGGCAATTCTCTGGAAGAGCAGCATTAAATTTATTAGCATACCTCCTAACAATGGCACATTCAC
The DNA here is from genome assembly GCA_038727515.1 of Methanomethylicia archaeon. Classification (GTDB taxonomy): domain Archaea; phylum Thermoproteota; class Methanomethylicia; order Culexarchaeales; family Culexarchaeaceae; genus JAVYVS01. The sequence continues at coordinate 34,175 of JAVYVS010000007.1, read as the reverse complement.
CAATACTTTGAGCATACAAACATACACTACTACAACCAGTTAAAGCTAGATCAATCATGGAAACAAGATCCATTAATGGAATCTTTACATCTCCTTCATTAATCAAAGAATAATCGCAATTAACACATTTAAGTGAAGATTCTGAAAAGATAAGCTTAGAACCACAATTTGGACAGAATAATCTTATAGTTTCAGGTTTGAAATCCCTTTTAGGGGGTATGAGTATTGGAATAAGAAATATGATAAGAACATTTATGAGGAAGAATAAACCAATATAGAAAGTTTCAATGAAATATACAATATGATCAAACTCTAGTAAAACTATACGGATATTAGGGATAATGAGGAATGTAATTCCAAGGAGTGAAAGAGCTAGAATTATCTTAAATCTACATTCATAAATGAATAAGAGTAAATTTGGCAAAAATAATTACACCAATATAATTGTAGAAAACAAAAATATAAAAAATTTAAAAAATTTTGGGGATAAAGTTTTTACTTTTGTGTTGGTGGTACTACGGCTAATCTCTTTCTTCTCCATGCAGTGTACTCATAGAAGATTAAGTATAACACTATGACGATCACTATTGGTAGTAGTACAAGTTCACCGAAGAATTCAGCAGTTCTAAATGGACGACCGAATATGGTTGCAAATACATCTAAACCGAAGGTTTCAGTTTTATCAGCAGTAACAGATATGCTCTTTGAATCTTCAATACCACGGTAATTGACTCCTACTGTGTAGGTTCCAGCAGGAATCTCTATATTTGCAACACCAGATTCATCACTCTCAACAGTAATACCAAGTTCTTTAATAGTGACTGCAGTTGGACCTAGACCTTGCCCCCTACTGCCAACAACCTTGACGGTCAATGTATAGACGTTTGTGGTTGTAAGCGTGTAGACGCCAGTTTTATCAACGGTAAAGCTTGCAGGAGTTACTGTGATGCTCTTACCAAGCCATGTAACGCCAGTAACAGTAAGTGTGCCAACGGGTATTTGTGTAAACTTAACTTCACCTGCAGGTGTAGTTGTTGCGGTTGCAGTGGTATCATCTGGATATTTAACTGATACTGTAGCTGCAGTTAACAATGTACCCTTTGGAGTCTTGACCACAATGGTTGCATCATAAACTTTACATTTAACAATCATTTCAGCAATATTTCCAGTAACAGTTACATCAATATCTAAAACTTTAATATCCTTCTTTGGCCATAGGGCAGTAATCTTGTAGCTCCCTCTTGGAACTAGATCCGTACTGAAGGTTCCATCAGTACCAGTAACGCCAGCAACACTGTACTCGCCACCAGTAAACGTATACTTCAATCCAGCAAGGTTTCTACCAGCATCGTCAGTCAATCTAAATGTGACATCAAATACATCTGTGAAGGCAGTGTAGAATACTGTTGGTTTAACAATCTTGTAGAATACCTCCTTATCATAGCTGTTATAGACGTCGACACCAAGCCATCTAATCATTATGGTATAGTTGTATTTGGTTGATGCAAATGGCATGTAGACTTTGCCAGTGGGATCAACTGTGGGGTCAACGTATCTGAAGGCTGCAATGGTACCTGCAGGTATAGTTGTATTGGAAACAGTATCTTTAACAGGCGTGTATCTAATGGCGTAAACTAAACCATACTTTGGTGTACCATCAAATACCTTGTATAATGGTTTACCATTAGCACTTAAAGCTTGTAAACCAATGTAATTGGCGAAATTCAGTGTTACAACTATATCATCCTTATTTGCAACTTGATCAATATAAACAATTACATCATCAGCTAGAGTAACACTTAAATCTGCTGGAAGTTCACCAGCCAATGGTTTGCGATAAGCTCTGAACAAGTATTTAGTTTCATTACCCCAGAACAATGTATTGAAACCAGTTTTTCCAGTGTCATCAGTTAATGATGAAGCAACAAGGTAGTATTTGCCAACAGACTTGTTCCAGTATACGTCTACGTTGTAGCTTGCTAAACCAGCGCCAGTCCAATCAGTGACTTTAGCAGTCATATCATATGCTGCAACCTTCAAATCAAATACCATATTACTACCATCATAACTCCAGACAGGTGAATATTTCGTAGTAACCCCAGTGAAGTTTAATATGTCAAATGTGTATGTTAGCTTTAATTTTGATTTAACTACATCCCTAAGCTTACCAGCAGCAACCATGTTTTCCCAGCCAGTTAATGTTCCATTTATGAATATGTTGCGTGGTGTTGTTAGGTATGTTAGGGATCCAACAGCACTACTCTTCACATCTTTTGGTACACCAACAGTTTTGCCTGGAATAGTTAATACAACGATACTAATGGGTGTACCAACAATCTTCTTTACACCAGTAGTATTTGCCATCCAAACAGGTATATACACTAAGTTTGTAGTGGAATACTCTATTGTAACCATATAGAACTTGAACTCCTTTGCATCAACATTTGTTGTATTAAATACTTTTTCAGCCATTTGGGTAGCTACATCTTTGATCTTGAAATCTTTGCTAGCCCCCTTGGTTTCATTTAACCATGTCATATTTAATGCTTGCCACATTACAGTTACATTTAGTTTATCTAGCAGTGTATTGTGCTTCCAGTTGTATAATGCAAAACTCACTGGGTATACTCTAAGGTTGAGTTTCACTGTAGCATATGTATTAGCTGGGTCGGTTTCCACTGGAATCTTGACAGTTCCATTGAATACTCTTACACCAGCCCAATAGACATCTAATAGATATTCGCCTCCACCAACATACATGTGACTCTTAGTTGTGTAATAGAATAGACTGTTGGTCTCAGTCCAATTGGCATAGGACCACTTTGTAGAGTTCATGAATGTTACTGCAAGACTGTATGGTAATTCGCTTGGCAACTCATTTCCAGCAGCATCACAGAACACAGCTTTAACATCATAAATGTACACATGGAATTTCCCAACGTAGTTTTCTGGAGCTAAAGTTATTGGAGTTTCATATGGGCCTACATCAATATTCTTTTTAATACCAAAGTGGCTATAAGTCTTGTTAGCCCAAGCATCAACTGTAACCTTTACTCCAACTGGTATTTGTGTGAAGTTTGCCCAACCTTTCTCTCTGGTTGTCTGCCAAGATTCTTTGTATGTTCCAGTTGCACCAGTTATTGTTGCGTTTCCAGTCCAACTTAAAGTTACGTTTAATCCTTCAATAACGAATGTATCTGAACCCCACTTAACAAAGTTAAGGCTTGCGTTAACATATGGGAATTTAAATGTCACAGCACTATAAATGTTTGTTGTTATACTGAATACATCACTCATATCATAGGGTTTGAACCAAACATTCTTGTAAACTACTGAGACACGCCAATCTCCACCTGGAACCTGCACCAGTGAGAGTGCACCACCAGGAGATGCGGTAATCAATGAAACAGCACCAGTTGGATGCTGGAGAACAACAGTTGAACCCTTAAGAGGATTACCATTAATGTCCACAACGTTTAGCATAGCATCAAAAACGTCACAAATCAAATCGTATGTTAACACTCTTTTGTTAGTGCTACCATATACACCAATAGTTTTAACCTTTTTGCCATCAACATAAAGTTCTGCATATCTACCAGTGGCATTGGAGATCATCTTAACATTAAACTTTGCACTCTTAACATTAACCCATGAGGCTGGTTGTTCTGGTGTTATGCTCCAATAAACATCAATCTTAGTTTCACCATCCGGTAGATAGCCTGAACCATGAATAACTCCAGTCGCATTAAAGCCTGTGGGTAAGGAATCTCTCTGAGCATCAACGCTATATGGAGGTAATTGAACTATGCCAGCAAGATCACTCCTCGTATCATGTGTTAATAGGTTTGGCCATGTAACATAAACTTTAGCTTCAGCTAAAATGCTTGGTGAAGGTCTCCTATCCTTTAGAGTTATACTTGTTGGTACAAGTTTACAACGTAATTCTAAGGGAGTTGTAGCATAATCGGAGGGATCACCTACGTCAGTAGAGTTAACAGTTATTTCATGAGTTAACCAGTATACAACTACTGTGGAGGAAACATTTGGGTATTGTGGGATACTTACACTGCCATTTGAAATTGCTATTGAGGTTGCAAGTAGTTTTGATGGATCGCTTTTATCATGTAAAATAACTTTGGCAATACCATAACCACTGGTAGCATTTAGTGGATTACCAAACCAATCTTTGAGCTGCAATTTTAATGGGTAAACATTCGTTGTAACATTTATTGTTAAAACTTTAGTTGGTTTAGCAGCTGATAAGCCATAAGGCAAAGTTGTAAGTGCAAGAGTTCTGGTTATTGTGAAGTTGGCATATGTTCCAACTGGCCAAATATTAAAGCTCGAAACATTGTAATAAATATGCGTGATCATTTTGAGATATTCTAAGTCCCAGTAAATTCTCATGGTCCAATTTGCTTGTGTAGTCCATCTAACATCATATGGAACTCGTGCTTCAATATTCTTTGCAGGCTTACCTGAGACGGAGTATTTGTATGTACTGTAGTTGTAGTAGAAGGTGGTGTCATAGTAGTCTAAGTATTCTGAACCATTATAGTTAAGGGCTGAGAATAATACTACTTGTACAGCAGCTACTATGTATCCACCCTTAGTGCAGTTGTGACCCTTTGGAGATTCTGTGGGGGCATTCCTTAAACCAACTGCAGGTATTGTAGTATTTTCATATACCATGAAGGCGTCAGTACCTAGTGGATCCCACCATACAGTCATATTGTATGTTGTTCCATCTATTGGTTTTGGTATGGTTACATTTAGCCAACCTTTACTATCAGTCCTACCCTCAAATAAGAGTTTATTTGCAGTTTTATTGTACACAATTACGTATGCATTTTTTAATGCGCTGCCTCTTTGGTCTACGAATCTTAATGCTAATTTTGCTTCTGTTGTTGCTGCTACACTTGTTTCTGTTGGTAATGCTACGAGTATTGTTGCTAGTAGTATTAAGGTTATTAGGAGTAGTTTTTTGTTACTCATGTATATTCTCTCCTTTAATTTTTGGGTTTGTTGTATAAATTTGTGTTTTTTAAGTTTTTAAGGGTTGTTCTCACATTGGTTTTTTGTAGGATTGGAATTGAGTTAATTTTGGTTAATGTTTTCTATTTTTAAGTTTTAATGGTTTTTTTGTTTATATATGTTTATTATGAATGTTAATTTAGTTTAACTTTTTTGTTTAGTTTTTTTGAGTGTTGGGAGTTTTGGTGGTGTTATGAGTAGGTGTGCTGTTATTCCTGCTATGAGTAGTGTTGTGGTTATCCATGAGTAGAATTCCCAGAATGGCATGGTTTTCCAGTCTAGTTTTAGTATTGGGAATATCCAGTATAGGAGTATGCATATGTATAAGCCTCCTAGAAGTTTTGATAGTAACCATCTAACAAGTCTTAGTCTCCACATGGGTATACCAATAAGTTTATTGTGGAATTTAGGATTTAAATCTGAGTAGTATTTATGAGTGGGTGTTATTTAGATTTAAGGGAGTTATGATCTTAGTGATGATTCTATGAGTTAAGTTTATGATGATTTTGGTTTAATTGTTTATTTCATAATTTTTGTGGTTATTGATTTTGCTTATTTTATAGAGTTTTTGTCATTTGTTATTTGGTGTAAGGCTCCCACTTATTGCTGTTTAGAGTATGCTGCATCCTAACATGTTAATCCATCTTTTATTGTGCGATCTAAATTTCTATAGTGTTTTATTAATTCTATTAATGTTTTTATTCTGGTTTAGTTTTCAAGGTTTAATTTCCGTATAGGTAGATTTGCTTCCATATGGCATTTCCCAATTCATAGTATGTTAGATTTAGGGTGTAGCCTTACACTAATGACAGATAATGGGAAAAAGGCAATAAAAATGTTCTTAAACATAAGGAGAGAATAAAGGGTGGAAAATGCTATATGTTAGTTTTATGTTTATTATTAGTTAAGGGCTTATTATGAATTATCTTCCAAGATGGTTGGGTGAAAACTATTTTAAATTGTTTAAAGCTTATCCCTATAGACCATTTACAATTGATGAAGCTTATTCTTCTCTTAATTTAGATGGAAAACTTGTTAGAGTAGTATTGTCTGAGCTTTGTAAATTGGGGTGGATATTAAGATTTGGGAGGGGGGTTTATATTGTCCTTAGCCCATATTCTATGGTTTTAAGAGGTTCATGGGAAGATAAACTGCGTCAGAGGGAGTATTTACCTTTGATCTTAATGGTGGCTGGTAGAGTTTTTGAGAGATTTGATGGAAGGTTAGTTTCAATGGTGATATTTGGTTCTATTGCTAGGGGTGAAGCTAAACCCAATAGTGATTTAGATGTGTTGGTGATAGTTAAAGGACTTCCTGAAAAGTATTCTGAGAGGATTCGTCAAGTAATTGAGATTTTAGATGATGTGAGGGAAGTTAAATTGTGGTTGTGGAGGGAAAAAGGGATATTCTGTAATATTGAATTTATCGTTTTAACTCCGGATGAAGCATCTATTATACAACCTGTTTATCTTGATATGATTGATAATTCAATTTTAATTTATGATAAGAATGATTTCTTTAAAAAGATTTTGGAGGGATTTGCAAAGAAGCTAAGTGAATTGGGTGCTGAGAAGGTTGTTTTGCCTAATGGTAAATGGTTTTGGAGGTTGAAGTCTTAAGTAAAATGGGGGGAGGCTGTTATAATTTGAGGATGAATGCTTTAGCAAAGGATTATTTGGAGAGAGCTAGGAATAGGATTTTGGATGCATCATCAGCTATGTCTAGAGGTGCTTATCCTGAGGTTATCAGATATTCACAGGAGTGTGTAGAATTATCTTTGAAGGCGATTTTAAGGATTGTGGGTATTGAATATCCAAGGGTTCATGATGTTGGAGATGTTGTTGACCTTCATAGAGATAGATTTCCAGAGTGGCTTCATAAACACATAGAAAAGTTTAGGTATATTTCAATGGATTTAGCACAAAAAAGGGGTCCAAGTCTTTATGGCATTGAAAGTTTGGGTAAAACTCCAAGTGAAATTTTTAATGAAGATGATGCAAGAGAAGCGTTAGATAACGCTAGATACGTATATGAATATTGTTTAAAGTTTTTCAAGGAATTTTATAATTTAGCCGTATAAATTTAGTTATGGTGAAGGTTTATTAATTAAGGTTGTTAATGGATTTTATGTGTGGGAAACGTTTTAAATTGGTTTTTGTAGTTTGTTTGGGGTGTATCTACTTTGACTACTAAAATTGAGCTTATTGGTTTGAGCAGCATTCCTGAGGTTAAAGTTGGTGATGATGTTGCTAAACACATATATGAAGCTGCTTTGAGGGAGGGTGTTGGTATTATGGAGGGGGATATAATTGTTGTTACTCATAAGATTGTTAGTAAAGCTAATGGTTTAATTGTTGATTTAAAGACTGTTACTCCCAGTGAGAAGGCTATTGAAATTGGTGAGATGACTGGTAAAGATCCAAGGTTTGTTGAAGTTATATTGCGTGAAGCTAAGAGGATTTTAGCTGTTAAACCTCCATTTATTATTACTGAAACACATTTTGGACATATATGTTTGAATGCTGGTGTTGATAGGTCTAATGTTGCTGGTAGTGAAGATATTTGTGCTTTATTGCCAAGGGATCCTGATGAAGAAGCAAGGAAGATTAGAAATAGGCTTGTGGAATTAAGTGGAGTTAAGAAGATTGCTGTTGTTATTAGTGACACTTATAGTAGGCCTCATAGATATGCTCAGATTGATATGGCTATTGGAATTTCCGGTTTAAATCCAATTATGGATTATAAAGGTTTAACTGATGCATATGGTTATAGATTGAGGTTTAAGATGCAAGCTATTGGTGATGAACTTGCAGCTGCAGCTGAACTTGCCATAGGTCAAACTGTGGAGAGAGTTCCAGTGGTCATAATTAGGGGTTATAGGTGGAATTTAGATGAAGAAGCTTCAGCGAAATATATGAGTTTAATAAAGCTTGGCTACAATTGTATATTTGAGAATATCCCAATCATACCTGAAAAACCTGGTTTATCTGAAAAACTTAGACGGGGAGAAGGTGGAGATTTAACCTTTTAAGTGATTCTATGAGTTTGGAAGTGTATAATCTTATAGTGGCTGAGAAGCCCTCTGTAGCTGAAGCTTTTGCTAATGCTTTAGGTAATGGTAATTATAGAGTTTGGAAGATTAGGAATGTAAAGGTTTTCGAATTCAATTTTAATGGTGAAAAATTCATCTCCATAGGATTGAAGGGTCACATATTCAATTATGATTTTGAAACTAAATATAATTCTTGGAGTGAAGTAGATCCAGAGGTATTATTTGAAATTGAGCCTATAAGAATTGTAGAGGAAACTTCAAAACCATATATGGAAGCTTTAAAAAGATTAGCGAGAAATGCAGAGACAGTTTATCTAGCTTTAGATGCAGATGTTGAAGGGGAAAGCATATGTTTTGAAGTTATGGATATTGTTAAAAGTGTAAATCCATATGCTAAATTCAAGCGTTTATGGTTTAATTCCACGGTTAAAGATGAACTTATAGATGCTGTGAAAAAACCTATAGAACCCAATGCGTTACTAGCTGAAAAATGCTTTACCAGGATGAAAACAGATTTAATAATTGGTGCAGCATTCACAAGACTTTTAACAAATAGTGTTAGAAGAATAAATCCAAAGGTTTTACCCTACGGTAGATTTCTAAGCTATGGACCATGTCAAAGTCCTACACTATACTTAGTTGTGGAAAGAGCATGGGAAAGGGAGAAATTCACTCCAGAGAAATTTTACATTCTACAAGCAATAATAGAAATATATGGAGCATATTATAAGGCAGAGCATGCCAAAGGTAGAATTAAAGATCAGAAAATAGCCAAACAATTATATGATAAAATATCGAAAATTAGAGAAGCAAAGGTTATTGGATATAAAACTTCAACCGTTAAGAAGAAGCCTCCAAAACCATTATCAACATTAGAACTTGAAGCTAGAGCCAGTAGATTCCTAAATATTAGAGCTAAAAATACACTTGATATAGCTGAAGAACTGTATAGAGCGGGATATATCAGTTATCCAAGAACTGAAACTGAAATTTATAGTGAAAATCTAGATTTAAAGGGGAAATTAAAATTATTCATTAATCACCCAGAATATGGTGGATACGCAAGTAAAATATTAAGTGCAAAGGTAATTAAACCTACTAAAGGTTTGAAGGATGATAAAGCTCATCCACCAATACATCCAACGAAATCAGCTTTAAAAGAAGAAATCATAGGGAAATTTGGAAGAAGGGGTTGGCAAATATATGATTTAATAGTTAGACATTTCCTAGCTACATTAAGTAGAGATGCAGAAATACAGAACATAAGAGTTGATTTAAGTATTGGAGGAGAAGAATTTACATTGAGAGGACAAGTAATAATGGAATTGGGATATCTAGAAATATATCCATTCGAAACAATTGAAGAAGAATATATACCAGAATTAAGAATTGGAGATATAGTTAAAGTTGAAAGATTGGAAATACATGAAGGCGAAACAGAACCACCACCATACCTATCAGAAGAACAATTACTTAAACTCATGGAGGAATATGAGATAGGAACTGATGCTACAAAACAAGATCATATACATAATAACATAGAGAGAGGTTATATGTATATTGAAAATAAGAGGTGTATACCAACACCATTAGGGAAAAAATTGATAGAAGCATTAAATGAAGTTGCACCAGAATTAATTAAACCTGAAGTCCGTGGATTTATGGAGAAAATGTTTATGCAAGTAGCTAGTGGAGAAAAGAAGTCTGAAGAAGTTTTAAATGATGCTAGGAAATACTTTAAAAGCCAGTATATAAAGGTTAGAGATAAAAGCTTTGAGATATCATCAAAAATAATTCCAACAATAAAGGAAAGTATAACAACAATCGAAAATAAGAGGAGTAAAAAGTGAGTGAAAAGATTTAATTTATAAAATTATGTTAAAGGGTTTTGGTGAAAAATTTGGGAGAATACGATGTAATAATAGTAGGTGGAGGAATATTTGGACTTGCATCTGCATACCATATAAAAAGGAGGAATCCAGAACATAAGGTCTTAATAATTGAGAGGAGGAGAACAGCTGGACAAGAAAATACTGCTAAAAGTGCTGGATGCTTTAGAAACTTCTTCCATTCAAAAACCAATTTTAAACTTGCAAATTCATCCATAGAATTCTATAAGTACATAGAGGAGAAGGAGAAATTTAACCTTGGAATCAGATGGATTGGATATCTATGGTTATTTGATGAAGAACAATTCAAAAATTTAGAAGTAGATTTAGGGGAAATGGAAAGAAGGGGGTTGAAGTATAGGATTGTAAGTAGAGAGGAGATTATAGAGAAAATAAATCCAAATGTAAAGGCAAGTGAAACTGGAATAAGTGGTTTAAGGGATATAGATGTTGGACTTCTAGTTCCAAAGGCTGGGAAAATGGATGTGGAGAAACTTGTGGAATATTATGAATCTAGATTTAAAGCTATGGGTGGATTAACAATGTATGGAGCAGATGTTAAAAGGATTATAGTAGAACCAGAAGAAAAATTAGAATTACCTGGAGAACCATATTTTTGGCAGAGATCTAAGGCAACGGGAGTTGAAGTAGATGGAAAAATGATTAAAGCTAAAAAGATAGTTGTAGCTGCAGGAGTTTGGGCTGATAGAATATTACATCCCATTGGAATAGATACTTATCAGAGATCTAAGAAGAGACAGATATTCGTTGTTAAAGCTGAGGGACCTTTAGAAAAACTATTGTATGTGAAGGGATTTAACATGGAGAATTGCCTTCCATTCACAATACTCCCTCAACCAAGAATATACATTAAACCAGACATAGATGAAAAAACTTTTTGGATAGGATATGCAGACGACTTCTTAAGACCCATAATGATTGAAGAAGATCCACAACCAGAAGAAAACTTCTATAAGTATGGTATATACCCAATACTATCCACATACCTACCACAATTTAAAGATGTAAATCCAATAAATTCTTGGGCGGGTCAATATGGAATTAACACATTTGATGGACAACCAGTAATCTTTAAAGAAGAAAACATAATAGTTGCTACAGCAGATAGTGGAAGTGGAATAATGAAGGGTGATGCAATAGGTAGAATAGTTGCAGCAATATACAATGATGAGGAAGAAGTAGAACTCTTTGATGGAGAAATATTTAACGTAAATGATATAGGGATAACAAATAGAAGAGTTGAAAAAGAGAGATTTGTAATATAAGGTATTAACCCTAAACCACATAAATCTTAAACATAATTATTTAACTTTAGAAAAAGGAATGTATAATAGGTGAGGATTTCTGAAGTTAAGAGAAGGAGAAGAATTAATATTGAAAATTAAACCTCACTCTATAGCATTTATAGAGCTATATTTAATATCAATGTATGTAATTGCATTCAGCATAATCTTAAGGTTTTATGTAAATGAAATCGTAGAAAAGATAATTGAAAATATGGGAATATTATTGTTTCCAATTGAATATATGCCAATAATAGTATGGGCAATCATTATGATCCTACCATTCATAATAATGTTTATAACAAAATCGTCAATTAAGTGGCTTCTAATTGGAATATTAACGATAACTTTACCAGTAATTGTAAAATTGAAATTTGGAATAGAAGAATCTACGCTAACCCTCATTATGGGGATTATTTATCTCGCGATAAGCAATGCATACAGAAATGCACATACATACTACATAACCAGCGAAAGGATAATATCTGAATATAAGTTTATAAGGGAGAAATCGAGGGAAATAAGCTATCAATATATAACGGATATAGTTGTGGAGAAGGGGATTATAGGGAGAATACTTAATGTTGGAACAATAATACCGATCTCAACAGCAGGACTTGGATTAGGGGGAGACATAGCTGCTATAAGTGGGAGAATTAATCTAAAACAATTATCACTTGGAGTTATAGCTGGAAAAAGTGTAAATATACCAAGGGGTAGAAGCCCAAACGTGCTATTTGGAGTTAAAGACCCCATAAAAGTTAAAGAGATGATCTCCAAAGAAATATCAAAGCATAGTGAGAGTGGATTACTCTCAAAGATATCCGAAAACCTTGAGAAAATTTTAGAAAAAGTGAAAAGTGGAGAAAGTGAATCAAGTAGTGGAACCATAGGAGACAAGACCTAGGGATAGCAGGTCAGCATCCACTTCAGCTTTACTACGCCAACCTAAAGCAAGATAATCATCTTTAACCTCCAAGTAACCCATCCTAATAAAGCGGTCAAGTATAGTTTCAACCCTCCACCTTGGAAGCTTCTCAGCTAAAACCTCCTCTACATCCTTCCTCCTAACACTACCACCCCTAGAATTTATGAAGGCAATACATGCAGCTAAAGCGCCAAGTTCATCAATACTCCAACCTGAAGTCAAAACATCAGTGATTTTCGCGGGATGTCTAAATGTAACCATGAAAATAGCTTTATCATAATCTTCAGCTTTAGGCTCGGAAACATCCTCCATAAATACCACTTTAACCTTCAAACCAAATTTTGAAAGTTCATCATCCAAAAGCTTTATAACTTCAAGATAACGTCTACCTAAAGCTCTCTTAAGCTCCCAACCCTTAACTCCAGGTCTTCTATGCCTCTGTATCAACAACAATTGAGCTGCACGTTCAATTTTAGATTTTAATTCAGCTTTACCCTCCACCTTTAACCCTCCTCAACCATTCACCATATGAAATAGATATTGCAATGGAATTTGAACCAGAAACTTCAACTTTACTTTCATATGGAATTATAATGTAATCTTCAACCTTAGGATCAAAATCCAATTTCACATAACCATAGGATGCTAGAAAGGATATCATATAAGCCTTTAAAATTGAATCTTCAAAACTATCAGACTTCAAGAAATCCCAATAATAAATTACACCCCTACTAGACAAATCCTTAATTCTACCCCAAAATTCTTCAAGCATCTCACTAAAAGAACCTTTAAGTGCAAGTCTACTCCTAATCAAATCTTCAATGGAAGCAGATTCAACTTTAAACACTGGCTGTGGAAGCCTCCCCCACCTATCTCTTAATGGTGGAAGATTAAACCAATATTTAACAGCCTCTTCAAAACCTCTACGGGAAATAATTCTTAAAGAAGCTATTGGATGAAAAACATGACACAATATATGCGCAAGATCATTTAAACTCAAACTTTTAACCTTTAATTCGATTATCAATGGATCAAAAAATAATTTTGAAGATTTATCAATAACCCATCTACCTTGAAACTCAACAACCCTACTCAAAGCCTCCAAAGCTTCTAAATCCAAAGCTAAATCCTCAGTGGATTTTGATTGCATCAAAAAATCCTTTAAGTAAGAAACATATTTTTCCACATCAACAACAAATGGGTCTAAACCTCTACGTAAAACACGTTCACAAGTACCAATAATCCTCTCCACCAATTCACGTTTAACCTTAAACCTCATTTAGACACCACTTTAACTTCAGATTTACCACCAACATTCTGAACAAAAATTACGTTAACATTCTCACCAACAATAATTGGACTCGGAGTTATAGCTAGGTATTGAGCTTCCTCACCCTTAAAAAACGACAATATGTTCTTGAATATGGTCTCCCTATTCCTAGGATCCATATGAACATCAAATTCATCCACAGCTCTAAATGGAGACTTAATAAATTTCTGAGATGCCAATAAAAAGGAGATTATGGCAATTGTACGTTCACCACCACTCTGAGAATAACCATCCAGTAATATTGGTTTAGAACCTTTAAATCCAACAAGTATCTCCAACCCAGCATTATCAATATCATCAGAATTAGTTATCCTCACAATTCCATCAGCATCTAATCCAATCAAAATCCCACGGTATATAGAGTTAATCCCAGAAATAATATCTGAAATAGCTTTCCTCCAAGCTTCCACACGAACTTTAAGCTCCTCTAAAATCATCTTCCTATTTTCACTGAGAATTCTTGCCCTCTCAACTAAATCATTAAATGTAGAAGTAAAACTATTATACATTTTCTCAGCTTCAGGAGAAACTTCACCTAAAGTTTCCAACCTAGTATTAACAACAAGTAAATCAGAATAAACATCATCAACCCCTCTAACAATACTTGGAGCACTACCAAGAGCTTCAGCTTCAGCAACAATAGACTTAAATTCATCCTCCAAAGACTTTAAATCCCTCTCCCTAAACTTAATTTCAGATGATAAATCATCAATCCTATATTCTAAAACAGATTTCGAAGCCACCCTATCAACATAAACCTTAATTAAAGATTCAAAACGCTTACATAAACCTTCAAAATCAACCTTAAATTTAGAGAATTTTGAAATAACATCATCAAATTTATCAGAAGTAGAAGAAACATTAAAAGCTTCAAGTCTACCAATAATCTTAGCATATTCCACCATTAAATCCACAAGTCTCCTCCTCTCAAATTCAACATTAGCAATATCACCCTCCAAAACTTTAATTTCAGATTCAAGCTTACCATGAGAATCCATAAGAGCTTTAAGCCTGTTCCTCAAACTCTCGATTTTAGATTTCAACTCATTAAGTGAAGAAGACTTACGCTTAACTTTAGACCATGCAAGCTCCACCTCCAACTCCCTTTTACGCATTAAAAGTTCATTTCTAACCTTAAGTTTCTCATATTCACCACGCCAATAATCCAAATTAGCTTTAGCCTTCTCCAACATTGAATTCACTTCAGCTTCATCACGTAAAACACTCTCTAGCCTAGCTTTAACATCTCTAACCCTCTCTCTATAACGAGTTAAACCCACAGCATCCTCAAGAAGCCTTAATTTATCCCTTGGAGGAACAATTGCAAATTCTTCAACCATATTCTGATGCATAATCACAAGCATATTATCGGGATTAAAGCCAAAAGCCTTCAAAATACTTTGAATTTCACTTCTACTATACTCAACATCATTAACCTCAAACCAATAGGAACCATCAATTCTAAGATACCTTGAAATCCTAATAGTATCAGAACGAATCTTCGGATAAGGTCTACTCCTACCCCTAATACTATTATCAATAACAACACTAACCCTAGACATCTTTGAACCCCAACGAATAAGATCTCTAAGCCTCCTACCACGCTCAGTATATTGAGCTCCAAGAGCAATGGAAATCCCAAGTAAAATGGAGGATTTACCAGCACCATTAGGACCACAAATAATATTTAAACCAGAACATAAGGGGATTCTACCATACTCATATGACATGAAATTTTCTAAAATAACTTCACGAATAAACATTATTTCAACAACCCTTCAAACTACACAATTATATTAAGATTCAGCTAGAATATATTTTATGAACAAAATGAAAAGGGCATGGTGATATAAATGGTTTTAGCAGCAAAAGTATTCAAAGTAAATGAAGCCATAGACATGAAAAGCATAGCTAGAAAATTATCTGGATACCATATTGAAGAAGAAATTGAAGATGGAAAAAAGCTCATAACAGAAATAGTAGATCTAGACTTAATCGGTGAATCTCTAACTGGAACCTATCTAAAAGACGAATTAATATATGTTAATAGGAGAGGCGAAAAAATTCCAACAATAATAACATTAGAAGCACCATTCAAATTCAACAAATACCATGAAAAACTACTATTAACTATAATTGGAAAGAAGAATTGGGCTAATTATGTAGCCAATGAATTAAGCAAAATAATATTCATTGCAATAGGCGCAATTGTAGAAGCAAAGATAAATCCAGAAACCCTTAAGAAATACCACGAAGAAAATCCTGAAGCAACAAAAGTCATATTCTTCGATAACGTAGACATACCAAACATAAATAAACTAAGCCTATATGGAGAAGACTTGAAAAATACAACACTATACCTCCAATACCTATTACATGGAACAATATGGTATATAGTTGCAAAATCAAGAAAACATGGATATATAATAGGTTTAACAAGAAACTGCGTAGTAACAGCATTCAGCAAAATAACTCAATATGAATTACTAAAATTCATAGAAGAGGAAATATATCCATTGATAGAATAATTTTATACATGAGCAAAGAATCAAAGATTGGAAGAATAGTCATCGCTAGATTAAGGGAAAATGAAGACTTAATGCAGGAAATAATTAGAATCGTAAAGGAGAAGAAGATATCAGCAGGACAAATAATGGTAATAGGAGCTTTAAGTAAAGCTAGATATGGAATCTATGTAAATGGAGAATATAAGGTTAAAGAGGAAATGGGACACTTAGAAATAGTTTCATGCATAGGCAATATAGCTGAAGATGAGAATGGAATAATAGTACATGCACATATAAGTATTGCAGGAGAAGATGGAATATGCCATGGAGGACACTTAATGAATGGATGCATAATAAATCCAACAGCAGAATTAACAATAATAGAGGGAGAAAACCTAAAACTATTAAGGAAATATGATGAAAAAACAAAACTAAAACTATTACAGCCATGATCAAGAAAAATCTTGAAGAATCTTAGAATCTATATTCATCTTTTTCCTAATCCAATTGGAAAATTGACGTGAAAATCTACCAATAGGATAAACCCTCTTAGCTTTAGACCCCTCAACATATGAAATAAGTTGATTAAAATCAGCATGACTACTCAATGGAAAAGAAGCATCAAACCCATTAAGACGATATATGGAGGACCAGCCAGTAGCAACAGCTCTAAGCATATTAAATTTTGAAGCAATCTTAAGCACATGATAACTTGAAGTAACCACTGGAAGAGATTTAGACCTAAAGGATTCAATACCCTCATTGGAAGATAATGGAATATACCTTAAATTTATACCAAAAGATCGATAAACCTCGTTAATCCTAGAAATTTTAGAATCAACTAAAACCTCCCATCCAAGAGACTTATTAATCAATGCAATAATTTCCTGAGCTTTACCAATAGAATAAGCTTTAAAAACTGGAGGTCTACCAGCCTTAACGGAAGACTCCACAAAATTAACTAGATCTTCATAAATCAAAGATCTATCTGGAAATGAAATATTAGGGCTACCATAAGTTGCATCAATAATAAGCTCATCACACTCTAAGATTTTACCGGCACATGTAATAATTGTATCAACAAGATTTAAATCACCAGTATAAACAATGGATGATGAAAATCTTTCAAACCTAAATTGAAGAGAACCAAGTATATGACCAGAATTATAACCCTCTAAATCCACACCCCCCAAAGTAATTCTTTGACCATCCATAAAAAACCCATGAAAATTCTCAATTCTATGATTAAAAATAACTTCATATAATCTAAAGGTCTGATGAGAAGCTAATTTAAACCTTTTAGATCTCAATCCAGCAATATGATCTCCATGAGCATGACTAATCACGATCGCATCTCCCTCAAACCCACTAGAAACGGGATCTATGGAAAATGAGAAGTTTTCAAGGAGAAGTAAAATACCATTAAAACCATGTAAACTCCAATCCATAATTAAACACCCTTAAATAAATCGTAAAGAGATTTCTTCTCACCCTTCCGAGCATAATAAATTTTAGTTGGAATCCTAACATTCAAACCTAAACTAATAAATAAATCATATAGGGAATACTCATCAATATAATCACTAATAACACCAGAATCAATAGCTTTAGCTAAAACTTCTATAATCCTCTTGGTTTCTTCAGGAAACTGTTCTTCAGCATACTTTAAAATTTCCTTAGCCCTCTCAGTCAACTTATTAAGTAATATACTTTTATAATCCTTCATAGAAACAGGAGCTTCATCTGAACGTGTAATGGATTTTCTCATTTTAGCCATCTTCTTAAGCTTTAAAACCTCAAGATCAATATCTTCTACACTCACATCACTCACCTAATCATATAAATGGAAAGGGCAGATAAAAACTTAACAAAAAAGCTTTATTAATATGAGTGTTAATGAGGGAATTGTGGAAACATGACCATAAGGATCTACTGTAGTAGATGCGGATTCATCTTTTATAGGGGCGATGAATTAGCAAACCCACATGAAATAATAAAGAGATATGGTGGTAAATGCCCAAAATGCTATAAACAACTACAATTAAATACAAAGGAAATAAAGATAAAAGCACTTGATAATCGTTAAACGTTGTGATGATAAATGGAGAGAAGTTTTTATTTCACTTTATAAGAAAGTAATGATAATGAAAGAGCAATGATGCAAAAAAGATATGCAATATTCAAATCACAATGTCCAAATTGTAGTGGAGATATAACGGATCTTAGATTGAAATTCAAAATACCATGTGAAAAATGTATACCAATAGATGATGAAAAGATATTGAGGGAAATATCAAACCTACATCCAAATGAAGCATATAAAAGGATAATGGAATACCTTGAAACCTATGGGAACGTAAAGAAGTATAAGGAGATACTTGAAATAGAAACTAAAACAAGTGAAGTTGAAGAATTATTTAAAAAGGTCATTGGAAGCGGATTTTGGAGTGCACAAAGAACATGGTGTAAAAGAGCATTAAGTGGGAAAAGCTTTGCAATAATAGCACCAACTGGCATGGGGAAAACCAGCTTTGGAATAATACTATCAATATACTTAGCAAAAAATGGGAAAAGGTCATATATGATACTACCCACATCACTACTTACACAACAAGTACATCAAACAATGGAGAAATATAAAGAAAAGCTAGAATTAAATAATCTCAAAATAGCAACATATCACTCGCTATTGACAGAAAAAGAGAAGAAGCAAATGTTGGAATCAATATCAAAAGGAGACTTCGATATACTGGTAACAACATCATACTTCATATCAAGAAATTATGAAAAGATACCAGTAAATGATTTCAACATGATATTCGTAGATGATGTAGATGCATTCGTAAGAAGATCTAAAAATATAGATAGAGTATTAAAATTGCTTGGAATATCACAAGATGAGATAGATAAAGCATATAAGAAGATAAGTGGTAAGGAAGGTGGTGAAGATAAAAACACCAAGACGGAAACAAATAGAAGTGGGATACTAATAGTTTCTGGAGCATCAATAAGGTCTAGAAGAACAAAAAGGATAAAACTCATAAGAGAATTACTTGGATTCGAAATAAGTGGAAGAATTGAAGGTTATAGGAATATTGTTGATATTTACACAAAATTGAGGAAGAATGAAGAGATCCTAGAGAGAACTGTTAAAATAGTTAAAGAGATTGGAAGTGGTGGATTAATATTTATACCAGTAGACAAAGGAGCTGAATATGTAAAGAAGGTTACAGAAGCACTAAATAGAAACAATATAAAGGCTGCATCAACAACTCAAGTTAAAAGAAGATTACTTGAAGATTTCAGAAATGGAAAATACGATGTATTAGTGGGAATAGCCTCCTTCAAAAGCCCATTAACAAGAGGCATAGACCTCCCAGAAACAGTAAAGTATGCATTATTTGTAGGAGTTCCAAAAATGAAAATATCACTTGACATAATGGAGTTCAGACCATACAAGGCAATAATACTATTAAGCAACCTAAGGGAATATGTAAAAGAAGAATCAGAGAAAAATGCCATAGATAGACAAATATCGAAAATAAAGAGGCTTTTTGCACCAGTGGGAGAAGAAGAATTAATGGAGGTAATAGAAGCAGAAAAATCAAATATAAAACTTGAAGGATATAAATGGATTCTACAAAAAACAATAAGTGAAACAATAGAATTAGCTCAAAACCTACTAAATAGAAAAAGTATTAGATCAAAAATAAAGAAGAGCCCATACCTAGATATTGAAGAAGGAGAGAAACCAGTAATAATAGTACCGGATGTTGTAGCATATCTACAAGCCTCAGGAAGAACATCGAGACTATATGCTGGAGGAGTATCTAAGGGGATGTCAATAACAATAATAGACAATGAAAAAGCCTTCAATGGATTGATGAGAAATATAAAATGGTATATTGAAGATGTAGAATTCAAAAAGTATAAGAAGGATGAAGTTAAAAAGCTGATGAAGGAAATAACAGAAGAGAGGAATAAGATAAGAGACATAAGAGGGGGAAAGATAACAAGTGAAGAAAAGGAGATCGTAAAAACAGCATTATTAGTTGTTGAGTCACCACATAAAGCATCAACAATAGCAAGATTCTTTGGTGTACCACATAAGAGAATTGTGGATAAATTAACAGTATTAGAAGTAAGTACAGGAAACTACTTGTTAAATATAGCTTCAACTGCTGGACACGTATTCGATTTAACTACATATGAAGGATACTATGGGGTACTAACTGAAATGAATGAGATAATACCAGTATACAATACAATAAAACGATGTAGGAAATGCAATAAAATCATAACTGATAATATGAGTACATGCAATATATGTGGAGGAATACTTGAAGATAAAGGAGAAATCGTGGAAGCATTGAAGAAAGTGGCAAGGGAAGTAGATATGCTAATAATAGCTACAGATGATGATTCTGAAGGTGAAAAAATCGGATGGGATATAGCGCAAGTACTTTCACCATACGTTAAAGAAGTGAAAAGAATAAGATTCCATGAAGTAACACCTAGAGCAATAAAAGAAGCACTACAAAACTTTGGAGAAATAAACATGAAAATGGTTGAAGCACAATTATTAAGGAGGATAGAAGATAGATGGATAGGATTTGAATTAAGTAAAAAAGTTCAAGGAGAATTTGGTAGAAGAGATTTATCAGCTGGAAGAGTTCAAACTCCAGTATTGGGATGGATAATTGAAAGCACCAGTGAATTAAAGAAGAACATAGTAGACATAATAGAATTAACATTACAAAACGATAGGAAAGTAACTATAACATTGGAAAAAACTAAGAAGAGAGAATTAGCAAAAATAGTTAAAGAACTTGAATCCTCAGAGGTAGAAGTAACAAACATAGAATTATTAGAAGAAGAATTAAAACCAAAACCACCATACACTACTGATACACTACTCAAAGATGCATCTGAGCTCTTAGGCATGGGAGCTCCAAGAACTATGAGAATAGCACAAGACCTATTTGAAGCAGGATTAATAACATATCATAGAACAAGTAGTACAAGGGTTTCAAATGTGGGAATGAAGATAGCGCAAGAATACATAACTGAGAAATGGGGTTTAAGCGAATATACACCCAGAAGATGGAGTGAAATTGGAGCACATGAATGTATAAGACCTACTAGACCTATCGATGTTGGAAGACTAAAATATTTAATAGCCACTGGAATAATGAGGCTTAGTAGAAAGTTAACCCAAGATCATTATGATCTATACAATTTAATATTCAAGAGATTCATTGCAAGTCAAATGAAATCAGCAAAAGTATTGAAGGAGAAAGCATCATTAAAAGTTATGGATAAAACGGTTACAACTGAAGAAGTTGTAGGTATTATTGAAGAAGGATTTACATTAATCTCCCCAATAAAATTAGCTCCAAAATTAAATCTTGGGAGAATAAAGATAAGAGGTGTAAAAAGTTGGAGGACAACGCTTAAACCATTATTTACTGAGGGTGAATTAGTAATGCAAATGAGGAATAGAGGGATAGGAAGACCTTCAACATATGCACATATAATTTCAACATTATTTGAAAGAGGGTATATAACTACAACTCCAAAGAGGGGGAAGCTAATAGCCACGAAATTGGGAATTAAAGTCTTCCAATACCTAACATCAAAGTATCATAAGTATGTATGTGAAGAAACCACTAGGAAACTTGAAAAATTGATGGATGATGTAGAGGAGGGAAGAGCGAATTACATGAATATTCTAATGGAATTATATGATGAAATGAAGGAAATTACAACTACGATTTAATAAATTTCTTTAGATCAATTCCCTCAGAAGATCTACTTAAAATTTCAGCACACTTTTTAGGGTCTAGACGTTTAAATTCAAGTCCAAGGGAAGATAATAAAGTTTGAACACCCTTAGCTAAACCTGGAGCTACAAGGATGCCTCTAACCTCCCTATATGGGCTTCTACCTTTAACTTCATCAACGTATTTAGCCAATTGTAAAACTGCAGATTTATCAGCGATTCTCCTCTTTATCTCTAAAATTACAAGTCTACCTTTAGAATCAATACCATAAAGATCAATAAAGCCGGGATCAACATGCCTCTCGAAACTTATTATTTTAAGACCATCTTCAATAATACTTGGAGAAGCAATTATAGCCTTCTGCATATCCAATTCAGAAGCATAAAGTGAAAATTCACCTTCATCATAAAGATTAAAACAAGCTATGAAGGTGATACTATCAAAAATTATGTTTACATATTCTCGAGGTTTACTTCTAATAGCTTTAAAACATAATTCATTCTCGGTTGATTCCACATGAAATATGCATCCAGGAGGTTGCCAATTCACTGGAGAAACATCCTTAGGTCTATGAATCTGAATAGAGCCATCGGATTTAACTATAATAAGCCTTTCACCACGAGTTAAAGTTGAAGAAGCTCTACCAATATAATCCACAATACAAGAACCAATCAATATAATCATCCTTCTATTCTCAAGACCCTCCTTCAAAAGTTTTTCAGCATCCATAAAATTAGGCATATGAAGAAATTTGAGGGAAGACGTATATTCCAAGGGAGACCCAAAAATATAATTAACAAACAATTAAATAGGTTTTTGGATTAAATTTATGGAAAAAGTAATGAAAATGGAAATTATGGAAAAATACAATTCAACATATAAGGGATATGATAGACTATATGGAGAGGAACAAAGGGAGAAGTATAGGGAGATAATATCGGAGGTAAACTCAGTAGAAAATAAGGTTATAATAGATATAGGTTGTGGGACCGGTTTAATTGAGAGAAGATTGAAAAAATCAAGATTTACAGTGGGATTAGATATATCAATAAAGATGCTTAGAAAAGCTGTAAAAAGATTTAGAGGCAAGTTAAATTATTCATGGATAAATGCAGATGCAGAAAACATACCCATAAGAGATAATTCAATAGATCTCGCATTAATGATAACAGTAATACAAAACATACCAAACAAGAATAAAGTGATAAGTGAAATAGAGAGGATATTAAAGAATAATGGAATTACAATAATAACATATCCAAAATCCCATTTCACATTGGAAGAAGCATTAAAGGAGATTCAACAATCAAATCTAAAAATCATGGGAATAAATGATAAAGTTACAAAGGATATAATCATAAAGCTTAAAAAGGTAAGTAATTAAAGAGAAAGTTATATAAGCAAAATATATACTTAAAAGTTAGAAGCACATTACATCATTATGTAAATGAGAGGTAAGACGCTTGAAGATTACACCAATAAAACTATTGGGACGCGCAGTAAACACAAAGATTACAGTTAAACTTAAAAGCGGCGATGAATACACAGGGATACTTGAAAAATGCGATGTAAACATGAACTTAATAATTGTAGATGCAGAAGAAGTAAACAATGGAACAACGATAGCAAAGTATGGTAGAATATTCATAAGGGGAAACAATATACTATACGTAAAACTAGATAGTACACAAGTAATATGGACGTAAACAGTAAAAGAAAAGGATAAAAGTAAAAGGGTGTATCTAAATTTAATATTAAAATTGTGATTCCTATGAAAAGAAACATAACTATCGAAGAAATTAGAAAAACACCCACTGAAGAATTACAAATAGAAATGGTTGAAAGAAAGGGTATTGGACATCCAGATTACATAATAGATGCATCAGCAGAAAGTGTAAGCTTAGCATTATCAAAATATTACATGAAAACATTTAACACAATATTACATCACAATGTAGATAAAGGATTATTAGTTGGAGGAAGAGCATCACCAAAATTTGGCGGTGGAACTGTAGATGAACCAATATACATAATAGTAGCTGGAAGAGCCGTAAATGAAATAGTGAAAGATAATGAGGTGACGATGATACCAGTAGGATACCTAGCTGTAAATGCCATAAAGGAATTCATAAGGAAAAACTTTAGATTCCTAAATCCAGATGAACATGTAATTGTGGATTACAAGATAAGACCTGGATCAATAGATTTAAGAGGATTATTCCAATTAGGTAAGGATATACCATTATGTAATGATACATCCTTTGGAGTATCCTTTGCACCACTAACAGACACTGAGAAACTAGTTTATAATACTGAAAAAATGCTTAACTCAAAGGATTTTAAAAGAAAGCTACCTGAAGTTGGAGAAGACATAAAGGTTATGGGGCTTAGGAGGGGTAAGGAAATAGAATTAACAATAGCAGCCGCAATAATAAGTCAATTAACACCAGACATAGACCATTATATCAGCGTAAAAGAAGAAATAAAGAGTAATGTAGAGGATTTAGCATGTAAAATAACAGATTTACCAGTAAAGGTATATGTGAATACGGCAGACAACATAGATAAGGGATTAGTATACATAACTGTAACTGGAACATCTGCTGAAAGTGGAGATGATGGAAATACTGGAAGGGGAAATAGAGTTAATGGGTTAATAACTCCATGTAGACCCATGTCCATGGAAGCTACAGCAGGGAAAAACCCAGTAAGTCATATTGGAAAGATATATAATGTACTTGCAAAAATAATTGCCAATAAAATATATGAAGAGGTAAAGGGGATAAGGGAAGTATATGTAAAAATATTGGGTCAAATTGGTAGACCAATAAATAATCCACTACACGTATCCATAGAAACACTTCTACAAAACGGTTACAAAATGACTGAAAGTATGAGGGGGGAAATCGAAGGAATAATTTTGGAGGAATTAAATAAGATAACTAACATAACAAGGATCATATTAGAGGGGGGAATCGAGCTTTTCTAATTCCTTTAAACGCATCTTCCTATACTCATCGAATAATTGTTTAAACTTTTCCCTACGTTTAATGGAGGATTTCTCCATTAATTCATTTCTAGCTTTAATCAAAGAATCTTTTAGAACATTTGCATTAACATATGGATATCCCTCAAAAAACTTTAATTGAATACTGGAGGCATCAATAAATGGTATTTCAAGATCTTCAAAAGCTTCAGAAACATGTTTAGGTGGAGAGAAACCAATTATACATGAACATCCAACATCTAAAAGCTTCTTTAAAGCTTCAACTTCAAAAACACTAAAATCAGATATGAAAACCACATCACCTCTACAAATATTGTATGTTCTTATAGAGTTATTAACATCATCAACAGTTAAATTCTTAACATACTTTAAAACTATAATTTCACCCTTAATTACACTTAAGAAGAAGTTATGCCAATTTTCAACTTTAGATCTAAGCGTTTCACATTCAGATTTAATATTTAAGTAGTGTGATTGAAGCTCATTTAATCTTAATTCTAGAGAAGCTATTTCACGATCCTTCTTAAGCTTATAATTCAATTCATTACTCATTGCATTCAAAATAGAATTTAACCTTTCAATTTCAGCTTTCAATTTTGAAACTTCAAGCATAAGCTCATCTCTCTGTAAAGATATATTCTTAACCTTCTCTTCCTCCAATGAAAGTCTACGCTTTAAATCTTCAATAACTTTATTATCCAAACTAGATTTAACACTTGAATTTTCAACTTCAATTTCAACAGATTCCTTAGGACTCTTTAATTCCATCAACATTTCAATAGCTTGTTTAATATTATACCCCTTAATTAACAATGCACGTAAAGCTTTATGAGAACCCTCAAAACCTAATTCTAGAGCATGAGCTTCAGCTTTACTAAATAAAGTTTTAAATCCATAAAAAGCTTTTAACGCTGCAGAGAGTGCATCTTTCTCATGAACATTTAAATCGAGATTTAGATTATAATCCTCAATATACCTAGAAATAATCTCCCTCTTCTCAGATATACTTAAACTTCTACCAAATTCAGCTATCTTTGCACCTAAAATAGATGCCATTTTAACAACAAAAGATGAAGGTGGATGAACATCAGTAGCAATAAGTATGGGATCACCAAACTTCATAATTTCAGAGATAATATCATTTCTACTCCAATTCCTCTTACTATTAACGTACAATAACTTCCCATCCAAATCAATTATAGCTAAACCAGTAATTATACCTGGATCTAAACCAATAATGAGGTGCTCTCTTCCACTAGTAATATTACTTTTAGATTCACCTATAGGTTTAAATAGAATCTTTTGAGAGGATTCTTCGAAAACTCTAATTTGCACGTCACCTAAATCTATATTTTTAATTAAACTCCCTAATGAATCTTTAGAAGCATAAACAATGAATAGACATCTATCAATTCCAAACCCCCTTTTATTAAAGAATACATCATACTCAAATCCCTTAGAATCCAATGTGGATTTAATATTCATAGCAACATTGTAAACTGAAGTTCTAATCTTCCTTTCATATCTATCTTCACTCATACCACCTTCACCAATCCTCCTACCCCTACAAACAAGTATCCTTGTTTCACCCTTCAGATAAGATACTTCAGATCCAACACCTAAAATAGCTAGTCTAGCTGAAAGTTCAGCAGCCATAATAGGATTAAGTTTACCTCCACCATCATATAAACCATAATCCCTAGCTAAAAGAGGTAAAGGTTTAAAGCCTCCTAAAACCCTAGTAACCTGAATAATCTTAACACCCTCAGGCAAATATCTAAAGAATCTTATAAGTTTTGAATTTGAAGAAGCAAATTCATATACGTTATCAATGGCAATCATAGAGGGTTTAAACTTCCACAACAATCTTATAAGCTTCATCCTACTAACATTTTCAAATCTAGAAACAACTTTATCACCATCTAGCACAACTAAAGCATACCTAGGTTGAAGTTTGCTTGAGGGCATAGACATGGGCATTAAATCAACGCCAAAAGTTAAAACATTACTCAAGCATAACACCACAAATTAAACTACCCACTTAAGACATATGTTAGTGAATCTTCAAATCTTAAATTTAACTTAAACCTCTTAATGAAAAAATTCACAATATTACTTATATCCCTTTCTAAAAGCATTCTAGCAGAAGGATTACTAACTTCTATGGCTTGAGGCCAATCAATAATTACAGGTTTCAAATCTGGAGTTACAATAACGTTATATTCGGATAAATCACCATGAACATAACCACCCTTAAAATATAGTAAACGCACTTCATCTAAAATCATATTGAAAAGATCCATAGGGTCCGATAAAAAATCACATACATATAATAAATCACCATCAACATAAGACATTACAACAACATGCCTATCACATATTATAGGCATGGGAACTTTAATACCAGCTTTAAACACTGCCTTAAGAATTTTAAATTCTCTAGCGGCAGAAATCTTAGATCTAAAAATCCAAGGAAGCTTTCTACTATCAGTTAAATAACCTCTAATCCTACTAACATTATGAAGATTAACAGCTCCTAACCGATGAAACTTTAAAACAACAGTTTCATTTACAGGTGTAAATCCAATATATACATCAGATTCTTTACCAACACCTAAAACACCACCAAAAGCAGTTACAAAATCTGAATCCACAAGAAATTTCATAGCTAAAACATCATAACCGGGGTATGTCAATAAATAACCTTCATATGGAATCCTCTTATATAATAAAAGGCCATAATCATGCATCCTTTTAAGAGAATCTAAAACAAAACTTCTACTAAAACCAGAATCAGAAATTATGAGGTCTAGAGGGACATATAAGAAATTGTTCATCCTAGACTCTATAATTCTTAAGAGACTGAAATCTTCATCTCTTAAAGACTTAAATACATCTATGGGAAGCATAATCAAAGTAAATGTAGATACATCATAAACTAATATCTTTCTAAATGAGGAATTAATATAGAATATAGGAGGAAACACTTTAAATAAATAAAGGTAATAAATAAATTAATAGTATTTAATAGGTGAAAGGTGTACTAAATGGTTGAAAATGAAATTTTAAAAGTTGAAGGAGAGAGAATAATTGAAATCGCTTCAGCACTATCATCAAAAACGAGACTAGAGATACTTAGGAGAGTACGGGAAAAAGAAATTGACGTTGAAGAATTAGCTAGCATAATAAATCAGAGTAAAGCGAATACAAGTGCTCAACTAAGGATACTTGAAAGAGCTGGATTAGTAAAAACAATATATAAACCTGGAATTAGAGGTGTGAAAAAGGTCTGTACATCAAATATAAAGGAAATAGTATTAAAATTAAGCTGAACCTTTACTTAGTCTTTCAATGGAATAATTGAAGGCAGCTTTAACAAAACCTAGATATGGAGGGGAAGGTTTACCGGGACGGGAATTGAATTCTGGATGAGCTTGAGAAGCCAAAAAGAATCTATGATTACTAATTTCAATAAATTCCACTCTACGTCCATCTTCACTTATCCCAGAGAAGATTAAACCAGCTTTCTCTAGGGCCTCCCAATATTTTGGATTAACTTCATACCTATGCCTATGCCTCTCACTAATAATAATACGACCATAAAGTGAATGTACGAGGGTGCCCTCTTTCAAGATTATATTACTAGCGCCAAGTCTCATTGTTCCACCTTTAACTTCAACACCCCTCTGCTCTGGAAGTAAATCTATAACTGGATGAGGAGTTTTTGGATCAATTTCAGTACTATTAGCATCCTTTAAACCAAGGACATTTCTAGAAAATTCCACCACAGCCATTTGAAAACCAAAACATATTCCTAGAAATGGTATATTATTTTCTCTAGCAAATTTAATCGACATTATCTTACCTTCAGTACCCCTAGCACCAAATCCTGGAAGAACCATAATACCATCATAATTAATCAATGAATTAATCATGGATGGATCTTTCTCTAAAAGTTCAGTTTCAATCCATTTTAAATCCACATAAACACCAATACTTGCACCAGCATGTTTTAAAGCTTCACTAATACTAATGTATGAGTCAACTAAACTAGTATATTTACCGCACATGGCAATTCGGATATTATGCTTATAGTTACGGAAGGAAGTTACAATATTCCTCCAATAACTCCAATCAGGTTTTCTAGGATTAAGTCTAAGTCTATGCACAATATAATCACCCATACCTTGTTCATCAAGTATTAATGGAACTTCATAGATACAGTCAACAGTATATGATGTGAAAACAGCATTGTAAGGGACATTACCAAACAATGCAATCTTCCTTTTAGCAGATTCATTTAAGGGACTACTACATCTAGCAACAATTATATCTGGCTGTATACCAATCCTCCTAAGCTCATTTACACTATGTTGGCAAGGTTTAGTCTTTTGTTCACCAGTAACATCTAGAATTGGAACTAAAGCTACATGAACAAATAATGTATTATCATAACCATCCTCCAATCTCATTTGCCTAATAGCCTCAAGGAATGGTAATCCCTCAATATCACCTACAGTTCCACCCACCTCAACAATAACTACATCAATACCACTCCTACTACCCACAAGTCTAATTCTACGTTTAATTTCGTCAGTTATATGTGGAACTACTTGAACACATACACCAAGATAATCCCCACGTCTTTCACCATTAATTACAGAACTATAAACTTGACCTGTAGTAATATTATTCTCTTTACTCAATTTTATATCTAGAAAACGCTCATAATGACCTAAATCTAAATCTGTTTCACCACCATCATCAGTAACGAAAACCTCACCATGCATATATGGATTCATAGTTCCAGCATCAACATTCAAATATGGATCTATCTTTATGATCGTTGGGGAGTATCCTCTAACTTGAAGTATCTTACCAATGGATGCAGCTACAACACCTTTAGGGGGAGGATAATCCTCCTTTCCCCACGCTAGATAAAACACCGCCAGTAATGAAAATATATTTCAATCATTCACCCCCACAACATTGAAAAACTAATTTAAAACAAATATATAAAGTTGACATACATTCAAAAATGTAAATAGTTTTTAACCATACAAGACGTTTAAAGGTATTTCTATTATTTTTGGGAAGGAACGTTTATGATTTGAAGAATCAACTCTATTCTTAATTTTAATTACATCATCAAGATTCACATTAAGCCTAGAAGAAACTTCAATTGGACTTAAACCTCGATCTACAAGTAGATGAAGTATTGGATCAATGAATTGATAAGAATATCCAAGTTCATTTTCAGCAAAATGATCAGGCCATAAAGCTGGGCTACTTGGCTTTTCAACAATCCTTTGAGGGACACCTAGAAAGCTTGCGAGCTTTCTAACTTGAGTCTTATATAGGGACCCTATAGGTAGGAAGTCGCATCCACCATCACCATATTTAGTGAAGTATCCAAGTAGAATTTCACTTTTATCACCACAACCAGCAACAATCCAACCCTCAAGATTAGCGAAATAGTAGTTTATACACATTCTAATTCTAGCCCTCAAATTTCCAATGGCAAGTTTAGATGGAGGTCCAAAACAACTTAGGGGATCATAAAAAGCTTTAACAATAGGTTTTATATCTAAAACTCTATATTGAATCCCCAAATTCCTAACAATCATCAAGGCATCATCAAAATCAACTTTTGGAGTGACATCAGAATCTGGAAGAAGTAAACCTAAAACCCTTTCAGGTCCCAAAGCCTTTACACATAGATAAGCTACAACAGATGAATCTAAACCACCACTTAAACCCACCACCACACCCCTAGCCCAATCTGGAATGAAAGACCTAATACCATTACAAATATATTCGGAAACTAAACTCCAATTTAAATTCATCATAAAAATTTACACCACTAGAAAATAGGAAATTGAAAATAAATCTATTATCAACTTTGAAGAACATCCGATAAACGTCCAAGAACCACTATACCTTCACCGGGAACTATATCGAAAACATATTTACTCATATCAATCGGAGACCACCTCATTTTACGTGCATATAACACTCTAAACAATTTATGTCCAACTTCCAATATATCCAAGACAATTATACCTGAAGAAATAAATTCTTCAACACCATACCTACTAAGGGAAGTTGAACCACTAGGTATATCAGCAGTTAAAAGGGTTGTAGAACCTATTTCCTCCTCAATATAACTAACAATCTCTCTCACGTATTCTCTAACCCACAAGAGATCTCCAACTCCTTGAGCAAGAGATGAAATTGGATCTAAAACAAGTCTATCAATCTTCTTCTTACCAGTATACTGCAATATATGTTTAACAAAAGATTTTGACTCCTTCCCATGCTTTAAATCTTCAGTTTTCAATCTAATTTCAAAGGGTATAAAGTTTCCAGACCTAATATACTGATTAAAATCCCAACCAATATTTAATGCACCAATTAAAACATTTGATATACGATCATCAAAAGAAATATATACACAAGTTTCATTACGCTTTAAACCATGCAATAGATATTGAAGAGACATTATAGTTTTTCCAGTACCAGTTCCACCAGCAATTAAATAAGTTCTCCCCTTAATAAAACCTCCACCAATAATATCATCAAGCTTTGAAATACCAGTTGAAACTCTTTCAAGCATATTAAACACCATGACAATAAAACATATACAAAAGCAAAATTTAACTCTTTTCAAAATAAATAATTAATGGCGGATGAAGAACGCAACCTATTGAGTGAAAACGATGAAACTCGATGGGCGGGCTGACGCCAAAAATAATGGTAGGTGATGTATATAAAGGGAATGGAATTAAAGGGGGAATTGGTAGTAGAAGCATCTATTGAAACCCTTAGAGAAGCTGCAAAAATAATGTTTGGAGCATCATTAAAGGAAGAAGTGGATAATGGGAAAATAATATTTACATTTGAAACAGTAGTATGCCCACCAAGAATAATAGTAGAAGATATTGGTGAAGGAAAATATAAGGTTACATGCCAAAGTAAATGCTCCATAAGTCAATGCCCATACTGGCAGAGATGTATAGAAGTAGATAACGAAAGATTAAAAGCTTATGAAATAACCTTGAGAAAACTCATTGGAGATAAAGCTATAAGAGAAACAAAATATAGGTGGACCCCTGAAAGGATTAAGGAAGAAGAAATGGAAAAGATAATAGATAAGTTGATTAGGAGAGGTGAAGGGTGATAAAATGCCATTAACAGTGGTTGTTGGAGGATTCTTTGGAGATGAAGGAAAAGGGAAGATAGTATCATACCTAGCATTAAAAGATAAAATAGATATAGCAGTTAGAACTGGATCAGTAAATGCTGGACATACAGTCGTATGGAATAACAATACATATAAGCTTAGGATGATGCCAAGCGCCTTCACATATGAAAAAGCAAGATTATTAATAGCAGCTGGAGCAAACATAAATGTAAAGATATTACTGGAGGAAATAGAGCTAACGAAAACCCATAATAGAATTGGAGTAGATGCACAAGCATCAATAATAGAAGAACACCATATACAAGAAGATAAAACAGATACACACCTATCAAAAAATATAGGTACAACGGGGCAAGGTGTTGGACCTGCAATAGCAGATAGAGTTAGAAGAAGATCAAAGTTAGCAAGAGATATCCCAGAATTAAAACCATATATAACTGATGTAGCATTAGAAGTAAATAGAGCATTGGAAGATGGAAAAAAGGTGATAATTGAAGGTACACAAGCAACATTCCTATCCCTATATCATGGTACATATCCCTACGTAACTGGTAGAGATACAATAGCATCAGCAGTATGTAGTGAAGTTGGTGTAGGACCTAAAAAGGTTGATGAAGTCTTAGTAGTATTTAAATCATATGTAACAAGAGTTGGAGAAGGACCATTAGAAAACGAATTAACACCAGAAGAAATTGAGAAGAGAGGATGGATTGAGAGAGCTACAGTAACGGGAAGAATTAGAAGAGCAGCTCCCTTCAACATAGAATATGCTAAGAGGGCAGTAATGCTTAATAGTGCAACACAAATAGCGATAACAAAATTGGATTCCATATTCCCAGAATGTAGAGGTATAAGAAGATATCAAGATTTAACTAAAGAAGCAAAACAATTCATAAGGGAAATAGAAGAACAATTAAAAGTGCCTATTACATTAATTGGAACAGGACCTGAAGTTTATGATATAATAGATTTAAGAGAAGAGGGTGTATATTGAAGTATCCAATAGTGGGAGTAGGTGGAATACTAATAGAAAATGGAAGAATATTATTGATAAAAAGGGCTGCTGAACCAAATAAGGGTTTATGGACTATACCTGGAGGAAAAGTTAAACTTGGAGAAAACATTAAAGATGCTTTGAAAAGAGAAATTCTTGAAGAAACAAAATTGGAAGTTGAAGTTCTAGATTTAGAAGACATATATGAATTAATTATAAAGGATGATGAAAAAGTAAAATACCACTACATAATACTGGACTATAGAGTGAAAAGGATTAGTGGAGAACCAATGCCATCAACAGATGCATTAGATGTAAAATGGTTTTCAAAGAAAGAACTAGAAAATATAGAAACAACGGAAACAACAAAAAAATTATTGGAAAAATTAATTGATAGAGGAGAGATTTTCTAAGAGTACATGTATAGGGCATTGAATATTAATTTGAAGGTTGCATGCGTTTGAGCTCTGAATTGTGGTCTAAAGGCATAGAGAATAGCTTTACCCTTACCTTCTTTAGCAACTATTAGAGCAGGTTTACGTGACAAGTAGCTTTCACCAATAAGCCAACCACTAGACTTTATATCCCTCTCAGGGTAGGTTACTGGAGCTTCATATTGTTCACTATAGAATGTTGGTAAAATCTCTATTATCGGACTATCATAGAAGAAGACTTTTGAAGATCTTGGCATACCATAACATAGTGGATGCGTAATATCAACGTTAACTTTGAGGACGGAACCAGGACAGAAGAAGGTCTTTGGATCAAGATTCTTAGCCACATTATTCAACTTTAACTTTAAAGTTTCAATAGCAAACTCACAAGCATTATTAAAGGTTAAAATGGTTCCACCATTAACAACAAATTCCCTAACTTTCTCAACACCATCCTTCTTAATTCCACTCATATATTCTGGAGGTATTGGAGGTAGGAAGACAGGTCTCTTAAATCTTTCAGTTAAAGCCTTCTCCACAGCTTCTTTACTTTCACCTAAAATTATTGCAGTACTATCATCTGCAAAAATCAGTACATCAATTTTCTTAGTTAGTTCACCACTTTTAATATCATTATCCATTACCACCTGCACTGGAAATCTAAAGTGTTCAAGAAGCCATCTAGTCCAACCTTCATCCATATTTCCAC
>JAVYVS010000006.1:0-77087 GCA_038727515.1 Methanomethylicia archaeon | reverse complement strand
AAAGTTTGTGAATGCTTTGCTGCCGTATTTCCTTTTTACGTATGCTCTTAGGGAACCCAACAAAGGGAATTGAAAGTGTAATGTAGAATGGGTTATGAATATTTGTGCTTGAACTTGAACCCAACAAAGGGAATTGAAAGATTAAAAGCTAATGGCGGAATAATGGCTCTCACATTGAAGAACCCAACAAAGGGAATTGAAAGTGTATTCTCCTTCCTTCATCGCTATCAGTAATTACCTCGGAACCCAACAAAGGGAATTGAAAGTAAGCATTTAGGTTTACAATGAACTCTACATGTCCGTATGAACCCAACAAAGGGAATTGAAAGTCCAGATCTTCCCTAATCCTATAGTATTGGTTTGCGTCATGAACCCAACAAAGGGAATTGAAAGTATTTTTTGGTATTAAATTTCTGCTTAAGAAGGGGCTTAGAACCCAACAAAGGGAATTGAAAGTTTTAAGAGGTTTAAACATGCTATCATGTCTCTATCGTTTTGAACCCAACAAAGGGAATTGAAAGAATTGAGCTTGGACTCATCGAGGTTAAGGGTAGAAAGCAGTGAACCCAACAAAGGGAATTGAAAGTTTTAGTTTTTCTGTTTTAGTGTACTCCATGCTCCCCCCAACGAACCCAACAAAGGGAATTGAAAGACTGCGTAGTGGACTATCTCGAGTGCGGACCATAATATTCGAACCCAACAAAGGGAATTGAAAGCTTTCTTTTATCCTATTGTATCCCTTTCTTTTATCCTCTATGAACCCAACAAAGGGAATTGAAAGATAGATGACTTCCTTGAGATAGCCAAGAGGAGGAATGGGGAGAACCCAACAAAGGGAATTGAAAGCTGAAGGAAGACCTTTGATGACAAAAAGGTTTTGTCATCAGAACCCAACAAAGGGAATTGAAAGATCAGGGCATCCACATCTGTCCAGACTACGTATTTGCCTGAACCCAACAAAGGGAATTGAAAGTACCTGTCTACGGCATTTCGGACTCTCTAGTAAGTGCTCGGAACCCAACAAAGGGAATTGAAAGAATGTAGAACCCATATAGTGTTGATATTACTGCGAAAATGAACCCAACAAAGGGAATTGAAAGTTGATACATGTTGGTTTAATGGAATGGCACTAACACTTATGAACCCAACAAAGGGAATTGAAAGTGATCGTGAATATTATTGTTCCAATAATGTTATATATTAAGAACCCAACAAAGGGAATTGAAAGGATGGATACCCGAAACCTACACATTTCGAGACAAAACATATGAACCCAACAAAGGGAATTGAAAGTCAATAAGAACATTTTTAGAAAAAATATTGTAATATGTAGAACCCAACAAAGGGAATTGAAAGTTCTTTATTCACCTCTAAACCGAATCTTACTGTTCCATAGAACCCAACAAAGGGAATTGAAAGCTATCCTAAGTGTTTTCTCCAAATTTGGATGCATAAACACGAACCCAACAAAGGGAATTGAAAGAGCGAGTCGGAGCGAAGATGACCTTGAAGCTCTTTGATACCGAACCCAACAAAGGGAATTGAAAGATAACTGTCCTTAATTGATTCTTTGATGTCGCTGCATCTCTGAACCCAACAAAGGGAATTGAAAGCCGAAAGAAGCAGGGCTGATGGTGGGTTCATGGAGGATCCGAACCCAACAAAGGGAATTGAAAGATATTATTCCGCCAATGCTTAACACTACGGTTATATGAACCCAACAAAGGGAATTGAAAGTAATGAATCCTTTAAGCCTAATGTTTCTGCCGCAAACCGGGGAACCCAACAAAGGGAATTGAAAGCTGCAGAGTGAACCGAAAAGCTTAAAAGCAAGCAAAGAACCCAACAAAGGGAATTGAAAGAAGTACAACTTTCATGTCTAATCACCTCATGTAAAGAACCCAACAAAGGGAATTGAAAGCAAAGGAAAAAGGCACAATAGGCAGAAGAGCACGCCTAGCACTGAACCCAACAAAGGGAATTGAAAGTTGTCAAGCCATATAGTCGCCCTGCAGTCCCATACATGAACCCAACAAAGGGAATTGAAAGAAATTTATATAGTGAAATTGAGTATTAAAAACTTTTGAATAGTTTATTGGTGGTTAGGGTGGGCGCGGTTAGAAGGTTTCCTGGAATTGTTTGTATCGTGTTCTCCTTTATTCCATGGATCCTCTATTGGATCTTATCTGGCTTTGGTTTCGGCTTTAGCGTACTCCTCGCGCTCATTGTATCAATGGTCATACTGGTTCCACAGATTAGAAGAAGAGAGTATTACTTGATGGATGCCTTCAGCACTATCTACTTCAGCATAGCCTCCATATGCACTTTCATATTCAGCATGAATATTTTCGTCGAGTATAGCGGGTTTATAGGATATCTCGCATTATCAT
The DNA here is from genome assembly GCA_038727515.1 of Methanomethylicia archaeon. Taxonomy (GTDB): domain Archaea; phylum Thermoproteota; class Methanomethylicia; order Culexarchaeales; family Culexarchaeaceae; genus JAVYVS01. The sequence goes on along the minus strand of JAVYVS010000006.1, from coordinate 74,697 downwards.
TGATGGCGGTATCCTCAATAGCAATGAAGTCTCCATTCACGTTTAAGGTTGCCAAGAGGGATTGGCCTGAGACCTACTGGAGGGAGAAATCGTTTCTGCTGATCAACAATGTTATCTCAGCCGCATGGACTATCATCTTCGTTGTCAACGCATTAATCTTCCTTCTTGGCATGCCGTATAAGGTAGTGCTCTCAAACGCTCTAATTGTTTTTGGCATAATTTTCTCAATAATCTTCCCAATGAAGGCGCCAGAATACTTTGTCATTAAGAAGTATGTTGAGCCATTTAGAAAATTTGATTGGAGCGTTCAGGTTTCGCCCGGCGTCTCCAGGGGCGAGGACGAGTATGACGTGATAGTTGTGGGCGCTGGGGTTGGAGGGTTAACATGCGGCAGCCTGCTCGCGAAAAGGGGCTATAAGGTCTTGGTATTGGAGCAGCATTATCAGGTTGGGGGATACTGCTCATCATTCCAGAGGGAGAATTTCACATTTAACACGGGCGTCGAGGACGTAAGCGGACTATGGGAAAAGGGTCCAATAACATTCCTATTACGTGAGCTGGGATTGAATAAAGAGGACTTATTCGTGAAGAATAGGGTAAGATACATTTTCAAAGAGAGGATTATTGAGCCGGAGAATCTAGAGGAATTCATGGAGATTCTCTTAGAAATGTTCCCCCATGAGAGGAAGAATATTGTCTCATTCTTTGAGGATGCTAAGAGAGCCTACGAGGAATGCTATAAAGAGGCTGAAATTTACGGTGCGCCGCTCCCAGCAGAGCTGATAGCAAAGGTCTTTGGAGTAAAGAGACTAGTGGATTACCCGAGGGGGCACCCGCACTTTTACGACTGGATGAATAAGACCTTCAGGCAGAAGCTCGACGAGTTCTTCGCGAATGAGGATTTGAAGGCGCTGCTATGCGCGCTGTTAGGCTATGTTGGAGCTGGGGCAGAAGAGGTTTCAGCCGCGAGCGCCTTAACGGCATGTGTCTCCTACTACGTCCATGGAGGATATTATCCGAGGGGTGGGGCGCAGAAATTCGCAAACAGCCTAAAGGACGCCATCCAGAGAAGTGGCGGGAAAGTCCTGGTTAAGCATAGGGTTGACAGGATAATAGTTGAGAATAGGGAAGTGAGGGGAGTTATTGCTGGAGGTAATGTTTTCAGAAGTAGGGTTGTCGTTGCTAATGCGAACGCTAAAACTGCCTTACTAGAGCTCGTCGGTAAGGAGCACTTGGATAGGGGATACGCCGATTACATTAGGGGGATGAGGATGTCCCCATCAGCATTCATGGTCTTCCTAGGAGTCAATATGGACTTAACGGGTTATCCAACGCTCATAAAGGATCTTGATGGGGGCTACGGAATAGTTATCAATTCTAATGCTGACCCAACCCTAGCGCCTAGGGGCATGGCCAGTCTAACAATTATAACGTTGGCAAATTACCATGACTTCCCGCCGAGGGGAACGGAAGAGTATTTGAGGAGGAAGAAGGAGGCTGCAGAGGCATTAATACGGAAAGCGGAGAAGATAATACCGGGCTTAAGCAAGCATATCATTGTCTTAGATGCGGCGACTCCCAAAACATTTGAGAGATACACTTCTATGCCTGAGGGAGCAATTTACGCATTTGACCAATCAATCGAAACTAAAAGGCCCTACTTCAAGACGCCAATAAAAGGGCTGTATTTAGTGGGCGCCTCAACATTCCCAGGAGGCGGTGTAGAGGCGACCGCAATCTCAGGGATAATATGCGCAAACGACATAAGCGGCTGGAGAATAAAGACAGTGTAGGTGCTTCGATCTTATGATTCATCGTTATTTGAGAAGTTGAAGAATGGATAAGAGGGCTAGTGAACCCAATGAAGGGAATTGAAAGATATAGCTTTGTAAAGACTCTAAAGTGGGCAACTGTAAATGAACTCGGTAAGGGGGATTGTTAGGAAAGGAATTTTGGTTTAAAGTTTGAAGATGTGGTTAGGGGATTTTTCTTGAGCGTAATTTTTAAGCTGTGTTAGGGTTAATTTTCTTGTGTTTATGTCGAGGGTTGTGGTTGTTAGGGGTAGGGATCCTTATTGTATGGTTGAGAGGGGTTTAGAGTATTTTGTTAAGCCTTCGGTTGGGAGGGTTGTTCTTAAGCCGAATTTGATTCTTGCTGAGCCTCCTCCTACGACGACTCCTTGTGAAACTGTTGAAGCTTTGGTTAAGTATTATTTGAGGGGTGGGTTTGAGGTTGTGGTTGCTGAGGGGTCTGGTTGGTGTGAAACTTTTGAAGCTTATCGAGAGCTTGGTTATTTGAAGCTTAAGGAGAAATATGGGGTTAAGCTTGTTGATCTTAATAATGATGATTTTGAGGTTGTGAAGAATCCGAATGCGTTTTTCTTGAGGGAGTTTGAGTTTCCATTGACGCTTAAGAATGCTTATATAGTTTCTGTTCCAGTTTTGAAGGAGCATTCTATAACGAAGGTGACTCTTTCTTTAAAGAATATGCTTGGTGCAACGATAGGTGGAAGGGCGAGGGTTGCTAAGAAGGGTAGGTTTCATAGGAAGCTTGATGAAAGTATAGTTGATATTAATCTTTATCTTAGGCCGAGATTGGCTGTTATAGATGGGAGGGTTGCTGGATTGGGAGGGGAGCTTGGAGCAAGACCTAAGGAGATTGGTGTAATGATTATGTCTGAGGATTTAGTTGCTGCAGATGCTGTAGGGGCAAGCTATCTTGGTAAGAATCCATTAACAATATCACATCTTAAACTTGCTCAGAAAGCTGGTTTGGGTATTGCGGATTTAAGTAAAATAGAGGTTATTGAGGTACATGTGTGATAAGTTAAATTGATTTGTAAATGGGGATTTTCTTAATTTTAATAGATTTAGTATTGGGAAGTATCTTTTGGAATAAAACTGATGATATCATTTAACCAATGGATGATTCAAAGAGTGGTGATGTATATTGAATTGTTAACTCGAAGATTTATGGAAATCATTATAAGGATATTTGATTGATATTCTACAATTAGAGGAAGATATGAATGTTGAAAAGATGTCCTGGAGTGAAAAGTTTAATTGATCCAAAGATAATTGTTAGGAGTTGTCCATTTTGTGGTGAAGAAATAGAATTCTTTGAATATGAAAATCAATTAAAATGCCCAAATTGTGGTAAAATTGTACATCGTGAACCAACTGAAACATGTCTTTCATGGTGTGGTTATGCAGAAAAATGTATTTATGATTTAGAAGTTAGAGGGTATGTGGATAAAGAAAGAGCTGAAGAACTTAGGAAACTTATAAAGAAGAAGTAGAAGTGAATTTATATGTTGAAGGTTTCAAGGGTGATGAAAAGATAGTGGGTAATGGGGATGTGAAATCGAGGGTATATGAACATGAATTAGGGAGATTTAATGAATCTATTGAGAAATTGATGGAGATTATTAAATATCCAATAATTAATGTTTGCATTCTATACGCATCCATTAGCTGAAGAAATGATGAAAAATAAGGGTATGGGATTGATTCATCATACATGAGTAATTTACAATTAAAATCTATAAGACAATAATTTATAATAAAAATCTGATATAATTATCTTTAAGTGGGGGATAATATCAATGTTAGATGTTATTTCTGATGTTATTGATCATGTTCCAAAGTATAGTGTATTTATGAATGTAGAGGAACTTAATGAATCTACATTTAAATTGACTGAAAAATATCCTGATATCGTTAAAGTTTTTAATGTTGGTTATAGTAGAGATGGAAATTCCATTTATCTTTTAAAGATTGGTGATGGTAGGAATAAAGCTTTATGGTTTGGATGTCCACATCCCAATGAACCTGTAGGTACATTAGTTTTAGATTATTTAAGTTGGAAGCTTGCTGAGAATAGTGAATTGAGGGATGAACTTGATTTCACATGGTATATTGTGAAGGTTATTGATGTAGATGGATTAAAGCTTAATGAGGGATGGCTTAAAGGACCTTTCACACCCCTAAATTATGCTAAAAACTATTATAGACCTGCTGGGAATAAACAAGTGGAATGGACCTTCCCAATAGAATATAAAACTTTAAAATTTAATGAACCACTCCCAGAAACTAGAGTTTTAATGAATATTATTGAAATGGAGAAACCAGATTTCATATATAGTCTTCATAATGCAGGTTTTGGTGGAGTATATTATTATGTTACTGAAAAGATACCGTTATTATACCCAATATATACAAAGTTTCCAAGAGATCTAGGTGTACCTTTATCTTTAGGTGAACCTGAAGTTCCATGGGCTAAAACGTTAGCTCCAGCAATATATCTTATGCTTTCTACACCAGAATACTATGATTATCTAGAGAAATATGCTGGTAGAGATCCAGCTCAAATAATAAAGACTGGTACAAGTAGTTTTGATTATGCAAGAAAGTTTAATCCACAAGTATTTGAACTGGTAACTGAAGTACCATATTATTATGATCCTAGAATAGAAGATTTAAATCCTTCAAAAACCCATAGGAGGAAGGCTGTACTAGATGAAATTGAACAATCAAAATCATTTTACAATCTAATTAAATCATCCTTTGATAAAGTTAAAGATAGATTAAAAGTTCAGAGTAGATTTAGAGAATCGATAGAATATTATTTAGAAGTTTTCCCAAAATCGATTGTAGCTGAAGAAAATTGGGCTAAAAGTTCACCAGAATTGGATAGAATGGCAACTATAGCAGAAGAATTTGATAATTATCTAGTTTCAGAATTCTATAGATTATTAACCTTGGGACTCTTCTGTAGAATGTTAAAAGCTGAAGAAGGAGATAGCATTATAAGTGAAGTATTAAGTAGCATGGAAAACGAATTAGAAATTAGAGCTGAAAAATTGGAGAGAGAATTAAATTATACTGTAATAAACATTGATAAATTGGTTAAAATTCAATTGGCTGCAGGCTTATACACATCACTCTACATCAAAATAAAGAATACATATAAACAATAAGAAGAATCTAAATTTAAGGAAGGAGGAAACATATAAGGTTAAACTAACATATCGTGAAATGAATGTTTAGTTAATTTTAAAGTAAGTAATATATATAGGTATATTAAATACATATATAGGTGAAATAACTAGTGCATAGCGATGATTTGTTTACGAAAAACATTAGTATTCCCCCATTTGATGTAGGGGTGAAATTATGAAGCAAAGTATGCGATTGCTCTACTATGTGGTTAAACAATGGAAATTTATTCTATTAATTGTAATTCTCACATTAATTGGTTCTTTAGCTGGTATGTATACGCCAATTCTCACTGGGAGAGCTGTAAATATGCTTGTTGAAAATAGATTGGATTATATTTTACCATTAACTCTACCGATAATAGCCCTTATAATTGCTCAAGGCTTTATTGGTTATATCACAAATATTATTTCACAATATACTTCTCAAAAGGTTGCTTTCAACCTTAGAAACGATGTCTACAAGCATCTACAAGAACTTTCACTTGGATTTTATAAACGTATTGATACTGGTCAACTTGTAGCGCGAGCTACTGGTGATGTTGAAGTAATTACTGGGTTTATGCGTATGGCGTTTACAGGTTTAATTAGTGCAATATTCACTTTAGCAGCAGCACTATACTTTATGACTTCAATAAATGTAACTTTAACATTATATGCTATAGCTCCACTTACAATAATATTCTTCTTAGTTAGACGTTTCGCGAAGAATATGAGAAACATATTTGATCTCTCTAGAGAATTGTATGGACAAATAACTTCACATGTAACTGAAGTTACCAGTGGATTAAGAGTTGTAAGAGCATTAAATGCCTTCAATCTACTTTGGAATAGATTCATATCCACAAGCAATAAGCATCTACAATTATCTCTTAAAGCAGCAAAATTGAGAGCTTCAACATGGCCATTTGTAGGATTCATATCTAGCTTAAGCGTTTTAATAGTTATTTGGATTGGAGGTGGAATGGTAACTAGTGGAATTATGGATATAGGAAGCTTAGTGGCTATGGCTATGTATGCTGGAATGATAACTTGGCCTTTCATATCCATAGGATTCTTTACAGTTCAATACGTCCATGGTTTAGCAGCAGCATCAAGAATCTTTGAAATCCTAAAAACTGAATCTGAAGTTAAAGAAGCTGAAAATGCTATACCCATAGAAGTTAAGAGAGGTGAAGTGGAATTAAGAGATGTATGGTTTAGTTATGATGGGAAGAATTGGATTTTAAAGGGTATAAGCTTTAAGGTAAATCCTGGAGAAGTAGTGGCTATTGTAGGTCCAGCTGGAAGTGGTAAGAGCACATTAGTCCATTTAATACCTAGACTATACGATGCGCAAAAAGGTTCAATTTTAATTGATGGTATCGATGTTAAAAACATAAAACTTGATTCTCTTAGAAGGAATATTGGAATTGTACACCAAGACATATACATATTCCCAGAAACCATAAGAAACAATATTGCATATGGAAAACCCGAAGCATCCATGGAAGAAATTGAAAATGTAGCTAAAATTGCAATGCTACATGAATTCATATCAAGTTTACCACAAGGTTATAATACAATAGTTGGAGAAAGAGGCATAAACCTTTCAGGAGGACAAAGACAGAGACTTGCCATAGCTAGAACTCTATTGATAGACCCAAAGATAATAATATTAGATGATTCAATGTCAAATGTAGATGCAGAAACTGAAAAGGCAATATATGATGCAGTTACAAAACACTTTAAGGGTAAAACAGTAATAATGATAACACAAAGACCTAGCACCATGAGACTTGCAGATAGAATAATTGTTATTGATGATGGTAGAGTGGTGGAAGAGGGGAGACATGAAGAACTTATTGTAAAGGGAGGATTATACTCAAAATTAATTGGAGCAATAAGTAATAAACCACCAGAAATTTAGGAGGGATAGGAATGTTTTGGTTTAGATTTGATGAAGAAAAAACTGAAAGGGAAAGAAAGTATCCAGATAGAGTTTTAATAGGTAGATTGATTAAACTATCCCTCAACTATAAATTACATTTTACTTTAATGGTGCTTTCAGTAGTCTTCAGAATAATATTCTCAATAGCTTCACCCTTCATAATGAAGTACTTGGTGGATAGCATAGTTTATGGAAGTATAAGTGCATTAACATATTGGAGTATAGTATACCTATCTTTAATACTAACAAGTTTAATGGCAAACTTCGCTGGAGATTACTCATCATCATACTTAATGAGCAAAATAATGTATGACCTAAGATGTAAAATGTATAATCACTTGTATAGGTTAAGGTTGGATCAAATTTCAGAAGAAGCAACTGGTAAGATAGTTTCTAGAATAATGAATGACGTTGACACCATAGGTGGAATGGCAACTACGGGATTAATAAATATGATCGCAGACATGGTAACACTTAGTGGAGCAATAATAATGATGTGGAGCTTAAGCCCAAACCTAAGCTTAATAATCTACGCATTAATACCAATAATAATAACTGTAAACTACATTATAATTAGAAAAGCTAGAAGGGCATATAGAGAAACCAGAAGAAAGATAGCTGAAATAACTAGTAGAGTATCACAAGACGTATCAGGAGCAGCAATAGTACAATCATTCTCATTTAGAAGACAGAGAAACATAGAGGAATTTAGAAGAGTTAGTGAAGAAACCCTTAGAACAAATGTACAAGCAGAAGCAGTATCATCAACCATGAGCCCATTAATGGCAATAATAGAAGCAGTAGGTGTAGTAGCAATACTAGTTTATGGTGGAAGCCTAATGATAAGTGGAGCGATAAGTTTAGGAACATTAATAGCCTTCTACAATTATCTAAGCTCATTCTTTAGACCAATAAGAATGTTGGTAATGTTCTTAACAATGATACAATCAACACTAGCAGCAACAGAAAGGGTATTTACATTTCTAGATTGGGAAGTAGAGAAAGATTTAGGGGAAATAGAAGTTCCACCAAGAATTGGAGAAATAGAATTTAGAAATGTAACCTTCGGATACAAAAAGGATATACCAGTACTCAAAAACGTAAGTTTCAAAGTAAACCCAGGAGAATTCACAGCTATAGTGGGACCAACAGGAGCAGGGAAAACAACCATAATAAACCTACTACTAAGATTCTATGAACCATGGAACGGTGAAATACTAATTGATGGAGTAAACATAGAAAGATACAAATTAAATATACTTAGAAGCTCAATGATAATGATACCACAAGAACCCTTACTAATCTCAGGAACAGTATTAGACAATATATTATTAGCAAATCCAAACGCCAATAGAGTAGATGTAGAAAACGCAATAAAAACATTGGGATTAGAAGAAATAGTGAAAACACTACCAAAGGGATTAGAAACCCCAGTACTAGAAGGAGGGAAAAATCTATCAGTAGGGCAAAGGCAAATGGTATCCTTCCTAAGAGTATTCATATCAAACCCAACAATAATAATATTAGATGAAGCCACAAGCAGCATAGACCCACATACAGAAGCAAAACTACAACAAGCATTAGAAAAATTGATTAAAGGAAAAACAACCATAATAATTGCACATAGACTACAAACCATAACAAGAGCAAACAAAATAATAGTTATAGAAGATGGAAGAATAGTTGAAGAAGGAACCCATGAAGAACTATTAAAAGAAGGAGGATTATACTCAAAACTATATGGAATACAAATAGAAGCCGTCTCAAATCAAAATACGATAAACAACTATAAATAATTTCAATATAAATCTTAAGAAATAATCTCCGCTTTATTCCTCCTTCTTTTTGAATAATTGTTATTGTCGATATATAGGGGAGAATTCCTTTCTTTTCAACTTTTAAATTACAATCTTTCTGAAAATAAGTTTGGAGAGATTAATGCTAATTTTAGTTTGTTCAGCCCCCCATAGTTTCTTCATCCTTACTTCTGTCTATAAGCCCGCCATTCATCATAACTATTAATTTACCTCTTTTAGTAATTCTTAAATTTATTTATCTCCTAGGTTTATTTGGTGAGTTTTCATGGGTTATACTGATGGTTGGAGTTATAGTGTATTGAAGAATAGACATGATAGGATAAAGGAGTATCTTTCTAAACGTGATTTAAAGGCTTTAGTAGTTTTAGATTCACTTAACATTACCTATATTTCTGGTTTCTTTTTGGATGTTGCTCCATGGGAAAGACCTGTAGCCGCTGTTATACCTCTAGATGGTGAACCATTCCTATTTCTAAATGAACTTTCAACTAATAGCTTCAAATTCCACTTGGAGCAGGGTAGAGGAATAATTAAAGAAGCATATTTCTATGTTGAACATCCAAGACAAATGAATAGGCTACCAACAGTAGTGGAGTGGGGTAAATATTTCTCTGGACTTCTAGAAGAGAAGGGTTTAGATCGTGGTAAAATTGCTTGTGATAATCCTCATATGTTGCAAGAAAGAATTAGAGGATATTTAACAGAGGTAAGCATAGTGGATGCTCATAGACTTTTAAGGGATATGCGTCTTGTTAAATGTGAAGAAGAATTGAATTTAATGAGACGTGCAGGTGAATTAAGTGATATTGGACAAGAAATCTTTAAAGAAAACATTAAACCAGGAAAAACCCTACTTGAAATTGGAGCTGAAACAACTTTAGAATTAACTAGAATTGCCACTGAAAAATACCCTGATTATGAAATTCAAATTTTTGCTGGAGGTACTGGTGACGGTCCATTTAGCGCTATGCCCCATGGGCCTGGAGGATATTCTGGTAGGAAGATTCAAATTGGAGATGTAATTGTAAATGGTATAGGAGTAGTTTTAAATAGGTATCACGTGGAAAATGAACGTACATTTTTCGTAGGTAAACCCTCTGAAAAACAGTTAAAGTATTTCGAAATAGCGACAAAAGCTCAAATCGCAGCTCTAGAAGTATGCATTGAAGGAAGAAGAGTATGCGATATAGATTCAACAGCACAAAAAATTATTGAAGAAGCAGGATTTGGAGAATACATTATGCATAGAACTGGACATGGAATGGGCTTAGCTGGACATGAATATTGGCATGATACAGCTTTCAACTATAGAATAATGAAATATGGAATGGTAACTTCAGTTGAACCTGGAATATACATTTACGGTTTCGGAGGATTCAGACACTCAGACACAGTAATCATAGGAAAACAGAAACCAGAACCAGTAACCAAATACAGCAAAAACATAGAAGACTTAACAGTAAAAATGTAAAATCCTTTTTCCATTTTTCTATCTAATATAACCACAAATCATAATTATAAATATAAATGATGATTTAGTGGGATGCTAAAATCTTGATAAATGATATCATAGTGGTATGGGAAGAACATCGTAAAGCTAAAGGAAGTACGTTTTATTATGTTCGTGAAGGAAATATTCTTCGACGTATAAATGAATATTCTTTAAGAGAAATAAAGGAGAACGGTTTTATTAAATATGAGGTTACGAGAGATAGTGTTAAAGGTAAAACGATTTATCTATTTTACTTTACTAATTCTGGAAGGTTAATTGTATATGCTTTTGAAGGTGATAAATTTCTGGACTGGGGTAGTAAAAGAATTGTTAAAAATGAAGAACTCTTTCAATTAGAAATAGAAGTTGTAGATCCGTTATTGAGAAGGAGAATTTTAGAGTTTAAAAGGGATTACGTGATTATGATAAGTGAAGTTAAAGAATATGCTAGTAGACTCGGTTTTAAGATAGATTTTCTAAAATCCGCCTCTAATATCAATAGGGTGTTTAAAAATCCTGAATTAGGTCTTTTTGCATCTTTAAGTCTCCAAAATGATATAGCAAGGTTAAAAAGTTTGAGTGTAGCTATGAAGTGGATAAATCAAATGTGGGTTATGATGTTAACTTACAATGCTTTAAATATAGAATCTATTAGAGATACTATCGGAGAATCACGTGTTCTTATTAGACAGGGTCCAGTTAATCCAATCTTTGCTAAAAGGGGGAATGAATGCTTCTCAATATGGTTTGAGTTCCAACGTAATTCAATGGAACATATTCTAACTAGAAAACCAGAAAAGGGTAAAGCTGCCATTAGACCTGATATCGTTATTTGTAAAGGTAAACATCCATATGCAAACAAACTTGAGAAAATAGATTTGATTATTGAATGTAAAAATGAAGAATTCGATAAATGGCAAACGGATTTAGAAAAACAAGTGATCCAATACTTACGAAATTATAAGCCTGACCACATGATTCTAACATCTACAAAATCAATACCAAACAATGTAAAACAACAATTAAAAACTCTTGGAATACAAATAATAGACGATTTAACGCCAAACAATAAAGATGTCATCAAAGAATTTCAAAGAGTAATCAAAACAATATTCCCATAACTACATCATACTATGGTTGCAGAAGACTTATTCTAATTAAACCTATAATATAGAAAAGCTTTGCTTTAGTATTGTAGGTAAAATTTTGCTTCATTATGGTTTAACAAAGAAATCCTAATTAAAATGAGTGTATGTTTGAGTTCAAAAGAAAAATTCTTTCTGTTTAAGGGTGTTGAGTGTTATAGTTCCTGCAGCTATTATGGGATCTATGATGGGTATATTGGTTAATTCTTTAGCTATTTTGGCAAAGCCTATGGTGGAGTAACCCGTACAACCCAGTATAATGGTGTCAACTTTATCTTCAATGAGTAATTTAAGGGCTTCTATTGCAGCTTTTCTACCCCAATCTGTTAATAGATCTAAAGTATTCTTTACATCTTTTGGTGCAACTTCTTTAACAAGATGATCTTTAAGTATCTTTCTAATAACTTCAGGTGTTTCATCAGTAAGATTCAATATACCAATTCTCTCTCCGAGGGCAAGGGCTATGGATGCTGCAGCAGAACCTGCACCTATTATAGGTATTTTCAATTCTCTTCTAGCTTCATTTACTGCGGGATCTGCAACACAACTAATGATAATAGCTTCAACATCTTGCTTCTCAAATTCTTGTGCTAATCTGAGTATTTTTGGTTTTGCCTTTTCTACAGATTCTCTATCGTATAGGCCTTTAGGATGTCCTTCAATACATTTACTAATAACCTTCAATTCTGGAAAAGCTTTTTCAATTATTTTACCGTGAAGATTCAACATGTACTCATCTGTTAAAGTTACTACCCTAATAAGTCCTATTAAGTGAACCAATGGTAATACACCCAACCTATAATTTATGGCTATAACCTTTTTTAAGTATTAAGCAGCTAATTTATAATCCAAAATGTTTATATGCATACTAAGTATAGGTGAGAGAAAATGGTGAAGTTATGACTAAATTTTATGAGTGGGAGTTATATCATGCAGCTCACATATTAGTAAACGATGTTTTTAAGGTTAAACCCAATGAAGTTGTTGCAGTAACTGCTGATACCATGTCTGATGAAAGAGTTGTAGATGCTGTGGCTAGTGCAGCTCAAAATGCTAATGCTAAAGTTATTGCAATTTGGATGCTTGCTTCACCTTATGGTGTAGGTAAACAAACAGATCTAGTGATACCTGTTGAAGCTTTAAGTGCATTACTATCAAAAGTTGATGTTTGGATAGAATTCAATTATCAATGGCTCCTCTACTCTACAGTATTTGAAAATGCCTTTAAAGAGAATAAGAAGCTTAGATACATGTGTTTAGCTGGTATGGGCGTTGACCAGCTGGTTAGACTCATAGGGCAGGTTAATATCCCCCTCCTCCAAAAACTTCAGGATACACTTGTTGAAATGTTAAAGAAGACGAGAAATGTGAGGATAACAAGTCCAGCTGGAACTGATGTAAAATTTGAAATGAATCCAAAACATCCAATAAGAAATCATAAAGGTGATGCATCCATACCGGGATCACACATGGTACCTGGACAAATAAGTTGGGCGCCCACCTTTGAATCCATAAATGGCGTAATAGTGTTTGATGGCATAATAAACCCACCATTCACAGAACCACTTAAAGAACCCATAAAACTCTACATTGAAAAAGGTGAAATAAAGAGGATAGAAGGTGGAAGAGAAGCCACAGCCTTCGAAAACTGGTTGAAAAGTTTCAATCACCCACAAATGTTTAGATTAGCACATGTAGCCATGGGAGTAAATCCAGGAGCTAAATTAACGGGAAATATAGTTGAAGCTGAAAGAATATGGGGCGCCACTGAATGGGGCATCGGCTATGTAGGCTCAGGATTGACTGGCAGTGAACCAATACCAGCACCGACACATACAGATGGAATAACATTAAACTCATCAATATGGCTCGATGATAACCTAATAATGGAAAATGGCAGAATAATTGAAGACAAATTAAAGGAGATAGCCCAACAACTCAAACCACAATAAATAACATTATTTACCAAACAATAAATAACATTGATCGAATAAATTTCTTAATCTTATTCATGGTTGAGGCTATATCCTCCTATGTAATTTTGTTACTGCTTTGAATGGATTATATATTTTACATTAATAATTTAGATTTAATGTCTTGTTAAAATACATTTTCACTATTAAATGAACGTGATGCAAATAAACTTTCTGTCAATTTTTATTAGAATACTTATTTAATATTCCTCTATTACTATTTTATGCAGTAATTTAGGTTTTATACGATTATAAAGATTATGTAAAACAAAAGTTTAAATGAAGTATCCATGTGATTAAACGTTAAACTTTATATTCATGGTTTAACTATATCTAGTTGATTTTTATGGAAGTTTATAGGGTTAAAGTGCATAGGAAAGGTATTATTGTCATTCCAGCTGAAGTTAGGAGGAAGTTGGGTATTGCTGAGGGGTCTGTTGTTGAGCTTTTTGTTGATGATGAGGGTGTTAGGATTAAGGTTCCTGAAGATTTTAGGAGTCTTTTTGGTGTTGATGGTTTAAAGGCTCTTGAAGTAGCTAGGTTGATAGTGAAGTCTAGGGTGGGAGAAGTTGAGAAGGAAGTACATTCTTGACGCTGGTTTTCTTTCTGCATTTTTGCAGGAGTTTTAGAGTCTAAAAGGTATATGGATGAGGTCTATGAGAAGGTTTCTGAAGCTTATATTAGTGAGATTAATTTAGCTGAATTTCTATATAATTATGCGAGAGTATTTGGTTGGGAGTCAACTTTAGTTAGGAATAAGTTAATTAGGAATAGTCCGATAATTGTTGTTTCTCCGGATGAGAAGCAGACTATTGAAGCTGCTAGAATAAAACTTAAGTATTATGATAGATTGTCATTGGCAGATTCATATTTAGTAGCATTGGCTATTATGTTGAAAGGGATAATTGTAACAACTGATGCGAGGATAGAGAATGTTATTGAAGTTCCAGTGGAAGTGATAAGAATACCATGATAACCTACATTGTTAAAATGTTAAAAGATTTAAATGATAATGTTGAAAAATGATATTTGGTATGTTGAATTTTAATGATCAAATGGAAATGAAGGATACTTTTATAAAGACTATAGAGAAAATTGTAAAATTGTACATCAAAAACAAGTGTAAATGTTATGTTTATTAAATTTAATGGGAAAGTTTAGGTGAAAGAGGTGGTTATAGATATTGTCATTAGAGTTATGTTTTCTGTTTGGATTGTATGATTTCTAGTATTTTCTTTGCGTCCCATACTTCTATTTTCTTTGGTTGTTGTGGGATTTCTTCTTCATTTGGTACTATGAGTATTTTTCTGCAATTGTATTTCTCCATTTTCTCTTCTACTTCTCTAATGGTTTCATTGGTTATTTCCTTTTTCCATTTAACTTCTATTATTACTTTTAGTTTTTTGTAGTCTAGTAGTGCTATATCTATTTCATAGTTTTTGTTTACTATCTTTTCTGGCCATAGTCCTAGGGTTTTTGATGTTAAGTTCATTATGAATTGTTCAATGTATTTTGGTAGTTTTGTTTCTAATGTTTTTCTTGCTTGTATTGTTTGGATTTCTCTTTCACTTATTCCATATTTTGCATCTAGGTAATAGTAGTAGTCTATTATTGGGGATGAATGTCTATAGTAGTATTTGTTTTTATCATAGATTTTTATCTTTTCTATTAAACCTATGCTTTGTAGTATTTTTAGGAATGGTTGTATCATGCTTGGATCATCCTTTGGTATGAGTTTAAGTGAGTATAAGTGGGATGCTATT
The DNA here is from genome assembly GCA_038727515.1 of Methanomethylicia archaeon. Taxonomy (GTDB): domain Archaea; phylum Thermoproteota; class Methanomethylicia; order Culexarchaeales; family Culexarchaeaceae; genus JAVYVS01. The sequence goes on along the minus strand of JAVYVS010000006.1, from coordinate 59,581 downwards.
TCCGTTGATATTTGTTTTCCATTGGCTACAGCTTTTAGTATTGCATCATAAATGCGAGAATATTCTCTTTCTTCTTCTATGAATATTTCTCCAATGAGAGCTGGTATTGTAATCTTTACATTGAATGGTATTACATTGAATATATCTTCTGCTTGTTCCCATATTGGGATCAGCCATGGTTCTCTAAGGAATACCGCATATTCTATGAGTTCCCTTGGATCTTTAACATAATTGTATAGGTTTAATATTATGTCTCTTTCATCTATTAGATTCATTTGAAATTCCGAGAATAAACCTAGTAATGGTGATCTACTTTCTAATAATTCTTTTGTAAGCCAGAGGGTTGATGAAATTACTATTAAATTACCCTTCACTCCAACTTTATGGAGTAAATCGAAAAACTCCCTTGGAAGTCTTTGCACTTCATCAATAACTACAATTTCCCCACTTTCTAACCTTTGAAGAACTTCTCTTCTAAAGGTTTCATAATTTATTTTCTCATCATCAATAAATATATCGCCACTCCTTCCAACAAAATAATACTGATCCCATTTCACATTATTCCTAATGAAATAACTCTTCCCAGTCTTTCTCCTACCATAAACAAGAACCCATCTACCTACATTTCTCCATCTATCAAGATCACTAAATCTAATTATACTAATCACAATTATACTAATCATAATTATACTTATAACTTTATTGCAACTATTGTAATTGCCACATTTAATGGAAATCTATTGTAGGATTTTAAGTTTTCCTCATTTTATATTTAATTTATACAATTATGGAGATTATTTCTTAAATAATCATGTTTGTTAAAAAAATGAGAAGATATTAAAAATAGTGTAGTTTGGAGGTTTGGGGCGACCTTAAATCAATTGATAGCAATGAAGACTACAATGTACACAAATTTGTAGATGGCTGGGGAGCCTTTAATAATGGTTAATAGTGGTTCTCCAAAAAGGTTGATTTGAATTTTATTACATTGCTAGTTTAATGTTAAGCTTTTGTTGATGAAAAATGATGAGGATATTGGGGATGGTTTATGGGTCGCTGCCCCCCTCCAAAATTTGGAAAGGTTTAAGAGATTTTATACGTTTTAAAAGGGAATGTTTGTATTTAATTGTATGAGGGTTTATACCAATTAATTAACTAATTAATTGGTTGGGGGTTAAACCACCTCCAAAAATATATTTTATGTAGGTTTTGCATTTAAATCTTTTCATGTATAAGTTTTAACATATGTAAAAGAGTATTGTATTATTGTTTTATTAAGGATCCTTCCCTCTTTTCTGGTTTTTCCATGTTGATATCCATGTAGTAGTATATTGGCGTTCTTCTATTGGATGCAGCCCATGTATTTCCATTTTTATCCATAGCTATACAGTTTACTCCTCCCTTTTCATTTAATCTATTTATATCTTTTATCGCCTTTATACATGCTTCTTCCACACTTAAACCTTCTTTAAGATAGTATATTATGCTTTTTGCAGTAGAGCATCTTATGGTTAATTCTCCTCTTCCAGTGCATGCAGCTCCACCATAATTATTATCGGCATAATTTCCAGCTCCAATAATAGCTGAATCTCCAACTCTACCAGGAAGTTTTAATAGTGTTCCACTGGTGGAAACACCAACACATATATTTCCTTCAGAATCCATAGCAATAACATTTGTTGTACCTTCATGTTTCACATGCAACTTCTCATACCAATCTCTTAACTTAAAATCTTTAACATACTGATATAAGTGGATTTTAGTTTCTTCATCTTCAAATATTCCCTCAAGTTCATCTATTGCATCTTTAAGAAAAGCGTTATAGATCTTTCTAGAGTTTTCAGTTAATAATTCACATTTCTTAAATCCTATGGTTTCAGCGAATAGTTCAGCTCCTTCACCTATCAATAGAACGTGTGGTGTTAATTCCATAATCTTCCTTGCAATGGAAATTGGATTTTTAAAGTGTTTTATACCTGCAACAGCACCAGCTCTTAAGGTTTTTCCATCCATAATAGAAGCATCAAGTTCAACTTCACCTAAAAGATTAGGTATACCGCCATAACCAACAGTATACTCAAAGGGATAATCTTCCACGGCATTAACAGTAGCTTCCACAGCATCAATAGCTGATCCACCCTTCTTCAAAATTTCAATACCAATACTTAAGAAGGGTCCTGCATTACTCGTGCCAATAATCCTCGCCAAAACCATTTAAACACCTTTAAAAGTAGTTTAATTTAGATTTTAAAGGTTTCTAAAATGTGAAATTGAACTATTCATATTCTTAATATTTCATAATTTATTGAGATACATGAGGAATTTCATCGGCTATATTAGAAATCATAAAACTAGGGTTGGTAGAATTAAAATTAGCATTGGAGGATGTTGGTAGAGGTCTATGGAGGTTTAAATGGAATTCAAAGGAAAGAGTTAGATATGGTGAACCACCAAAATGCTGGAAGCAAATTAATCAAGACTTTAAAGTAAATTTTACATGGAAGCAATCTAAATCCACTTGATTTATCTCATTAATTTCAGTTTTAAAACCATAATCCTCTAATATCAATCTAAAATCTTCAAACCAATCATAAAATCCACATGTAAAACAGAAGTGTCCTTTAAAAGATATTATAAAGTAATTATCTTCTAATTTAATTATTGAAGCAATAGCTTCAGGACTTCTAAACCTATTATATTCTTCAATAACCCTATTCAAAACATTATTTAGAGAGATGTCTTCCATTAATAGATCACTCAATCATATATTACCAATTGAATAATTAATTTTTAAACTTCCAAATATCTTTGGGCATATCATACATGTATTTGGATTTACATCTAAATCCAATTTCGCATGAAATCCACAAAGATACTTATTACCTAAAATATACATTGTAATTCGAATAAATTCAAATTCCAAGAGATATTTATCCAATTCTCCACGTATTAGTTTATTAGCAAGATCCTTAAGCATGTTATTAACATCACCAAAAATTGTTAAATCAATTGTTGAACCACGCTTCATAGAGATATACCTTGAAACTGTAGATCTAGACATTTTAAGCATTCTACTTATATCCACTTGATCAAAACCATACTCATTATTGAGTAATCTAACTAAATGAGATTTCAAAGATGGAATTACATACCTATAGCCAATTTCCAATGGATTCCTCATAACTATACTACCAATATCTTCTTTTTCACTTCTTCAGGATTCTCTACAACTTCAGTTAAATCTTCAACAATCTCTAAAGCACCAAGATACCTTCCATCAACATCTTTAACTGCAATAACTATTACTCTAAGAATTCTATCACCCATCTTAGTCCAGAAGACTTCATGATCTTTAACTCCACTCTTAAGTTCATCTAAAACTTTCCTAATAAAAGCTTCAAGTCTCGGTGGATGACAATATTCAACTCTCCTACCCAAAATAGTTTTTGTTCTAACAAAACCTTTATGAAACCTACTTTCAACAAAAAATCTAACTCTATCATCTACATCAGCAAAAGTTAATTCCAATGGTAAACTTGGAAATATATTTTTAATCTCGTTTATATTTAAGAATCCAGTATCCAAATCTAAATCTCCATTTCTAATCAATTCATATTCATCTGGACGTACACCACCACTTAAAGCCATAATCTTCATTTCCTGTGGAAGTTTATTCAATTGCTCCTCTGTAATTACACCTTTAATTTCATATGGCATAATAGGCTTCTCTCTAGAGATATATTCCACATCAGATTTCACAATCCAACCAATCCTATTAGCTTCATTCATAAATGCAGCCCATTCACCTTCAGAAAATAATGACCAAACAGCTGGGAATAGTATTCTATTTTCCCTAAATATTATTTCACTAATAGCATTAGCCAATTCAATAGCCCTCTTAGAAATCTCTTGGTAATCCATTGAATCCATTAATCTAAATAAACTCCTCATTTTAACGATAACTTCATCTTCACGACCCCAGAGAACCCTTGGAACAGCAGTTATACCACGTCTTTCAAGATAGGGGAATATTAACATCTGAATCTTCCTATAATGAATACGTATCTTCCTCAAATCATTTAAAACATCCCTAATACTTGAGTATAGAGATTTCCTTTCATCATCACCAACAGCTTTAGTTAAAGCCATAGCATAAATATTTAAAGCTTCAGCTCCCTTAAGCAAATATTCATTCTCCTTTAACAATAATTCTAATGGATGCCCCTTTGGAATATTACTAAGTTCTCTTGAAACTAAGAAATCTCTAAATAAGGCAACATGTAAATCACATAATTTTAGAATTTCTTGAATTGGGATACCCTCTTTAACTAGTTCCTGCTCAATTAATGGTATTTCCATTGAAGAAATACTCTTCAAAACATCACTAAACTTTTCCTTCAAAACATCTATACTAACACCTCTATGCAACTCCTTTAAAATTTCTTTTATGACTTCCTTTTTGTTCATTGTTGCCACATGTCAACACCAACAATAAATTACATATGAAATATATAAATGTTTTGTAAATGGAGAATTAATTGAGAATCACTTTGGATGCAACAATTATACCCCTACCATCAATTACAATTAAAGCTATTTTTTGAGGGTAAGAAGTGTATTTTGCTTTAACACTATAATTACCTAAACCATAATAAATTAAACTATCAAAGGATATTGGAGTATCATTAATAATAATGGAAATACAATTTTCATTAAGTTTTGAATATGAATCATCTTCAGTACGGAAATTAAAGTATATCATGATTATGTTAAAATTTGAATCTATAATTATCTTCGTTATATTTATAGATGAAAAGACCGTATATGAATTATTCCAACCATAAATTCCATCTTTAGCTACATCTAGATTTATTGATGCATAAGCCATTGATACACTGTAAGGCTGATCCCAACTATAATTGAAGAAGAACTCGTCTTTAATCTTCAAATATGGGATATTAACAATCTGATTGTAAATAGAACCATCTTTAATTATTTGAAGTGTATAGCTGAATTCATTAAGTAGAATTTTACCCTTAGGATGTATACTAATATTTAAGTTTGAAGCAACATAACCCAGTGAAAATGCAATTCTCCAAACTTCAAGTTTAACTCTAGCTTTAAACTCAGAGGAAGTTGCATTTCCCGTTTCAATTAATTCACGTGTAAAATTGGCTAGAGAAATTCTGAGTATACGTTTGAAATCTCTATCAACATTTACTATTACATGGATCCAATCAGAACTCTCAATACTCTTAGGAAGTAAAGAAGTTCTATAGGCAATTAATGCAGAAAAAATAATTATACCACTTAAAGTTATAGCAATAATTATTGGAAGCTGTCCTTTAGAATCCTTTTTCAACCTCCTCCACCTCTAATCAAAGTTAAAACAATCATATACACTCTACCATCCATCGAAGTATGCACATAAATAGCAGATTTAGCCTCCATAATTCTACCATAATAATTAATTGGGATGTTAGTTATTGGTATTCTATTAACAACTTTCAATAATGAAACGTTAGAATCCATGGGAAGTACTTCATATATGGTTATATTAAAGTAAATATTTTTTGGAATTAATGTATTTAATGCAAAAAATATATTGTTCTCCCAATTCTCATTTTGATTGAAAATTTCATGTTCAATGATGGGTATAGAGATTTCACATAGTATATTGAAAGCCATATTCTTAAGATCTTCACCACTATAAGTAATCCAAGAACTTGGAACCTTCTGTAAATTTACTGCAATAATCATAGACCCAATAACTAAGAAAATAGTTATTAGAGTTTCAATAATTCTAAATTGCCCAATTCTATTCATCAATTAACCCTCTTCCACAATCCTCCATAAAACAATATCAAAATAATATAAGAAGCCACATATCTTTACGAGTCTTCTAACATGAACTCCACGAGCAAAAAAACTATTATCAAATCCTCTTACACCACCCTCAAGAGAATTATATGCCCTCCTAGCTACAACCAACTTATATTGACCAAGATTCTTAATTACAAAAGCCACAATAACAGCATCAGAATCTAAACCTTCAAGTTCAAATTTATAGTATGGTCTAGCACCACCTTGAGGAGTTATTGGTAGAATTTTTCCATCAAAAAGCACTGTTGATTCAATGGATTTTGGAGTAACAATTAAAGCTGCAGGAAGTAGATGTATAGCGCCACCACCAGGATTATTAGGTTTACCCTTCCTAGTTTTAATCTCCTGTAAATTGAAATCATCATCTATATGACCAACATAAAGATCGTTTCCAATTATAACACCATAACCACTATTACCATAAATAAAACTTGAAACAACGGAAAAACCATGAAAATCAACATATAAAACCATAAAGAAGCCAACACCACCCTCCATCCCAACTTCAGTGAAATTTAAAATTGCACTACCATCATAATCAGTATAAACACTATCTAAAACATCTTCAACATAAGTAACGGTTTTCTCATTATTATCAAAGTATGCAGCAATTCTAACAGCTTTAATCCTAGCATTAACAACAGGAATATCTTCATGAGTTTTAACAACAACCCTATAAACATAATCAGAAATCTTATGCAAAGATAAATTTAATGCAGGTGTAAGCTTCATATACAAACCATATTTACCCTTCAAGCCAAGTATACTAATTACATCATTTAAATTAATAGGTACAATATTTGAAAATTCACTTAAACTGAAATCAAATACCCTAATTAATTTATCAGCATCTAAACTATAACTTTCACCATTAATAGCAGCTAAACCAAAGGCTTTCAATTCAGAAATGGAAATGTTGAGGCAACCCCAATCCGGAGGATCACCTGGAGATAAAAGTAATTGATTTAAAACCTTTTCAGCTTCCAATTGAAGTTGACCTTCAGCTATATACGTAGCTCTATACAGAGAGACAGGAATAAAGTATGTTACAGTAGATAAAAATAGGAGTACAAGTAGGAAGGCTGAAAGAACATATTCCATCCAACTATTCAATTCTTCATCACCCCTAAACCAATTTTAACCAATTGATCATCTTTAAAAACCCAAATCACCAAATTCTTAACACCTCCAAGAAAAGAACTTGAATAATAAATTGTTTTATCCCTAAAATGAAGAATCCCACTTCCAAATTCAAAGACAACTTTATCAGATGAAGCTTTCAATGAAATTATAGATGAAGAATTAACCCATTTCCAATCAATAATTCCAACTTCAACATAATAAAATCCACCATAAACCTTTAAACTGACAATAAAACTTCTACCCAAAATATTACTTGGAATATTAAGTTCCTTAACCATAATCATATTATTAGAACCCGTAGTTAAAGCGATATTAACGAGATTAGAAATATCAGAAGCAATTCTATGTGAAATCTCCATACAAAGAAATCTTGAAGTATTCATAACACTTAGTAATTGCATATCTTGAACAAAAACTATGGAAGCAAACAATATTATCAATAATGAAGATAGAGAGAATATATGGGTGATTATAGATGTCAATACCATCACCTCACACAGTTGATAATTCAACCTCCAATAAAGCTACATACAATATTGCTGGAGAAATAATACCCTTGGAATCAATGAGAACACCATTCAAAAACAATTTTAAAATGCCATTGGAATCAACAAAGAAAGTTTTTAATAAAACATTTTTACTATAAGCTTTAACATTAATACTTCCAGAACCAAAAGTTGAACCTATTTTCAACCTTATAAAGACAAGCTCATAAACGTTTGTATAAATCCCCCTACTAAAAAGAAATATTTCACCCTCCCTAAGAAATCTAATACTACCACCACTCAAAATTATAGATGGAAAACCATAACTCATTAGAGTTCTAATGGAAATAACTTGAGAATATTCTCCAATCCCTATACCACTACTACCTCTAATATACTCATCAACTACAGAAAAACTCAAACTAGAAGTATACCTAATACTTGAAGTATAATCATCAATAATCTTAGTACTATTAATTTCAGTAATCAAATAAACTTCAACATGAACATTATCTTTAAGAAAATCTATACGACCATATTTACAATTAAATTTAACATAACCAGAAGAATACATCCTACTACTAACCTCTTCAATTATATCAGCAAGAATGATCATAGAATCCTTTATACTCTCAAATTCAGCTTGAGCAGCTTGAACTTCAATAATAGTAAAAGCTAAATTAGCAGAAATAATAGTGATAACCATTATAGTGGCAGCTATAATCAAATTCCCAATTATTTCAGAAGCCCCAAAACTATGTCTATTTTCAGTAGAAGCTCTACCCAATTGTTAACCCCCCATAATAAATCCAGAGAGATTTATCGAAGAATTAAAGAGTATAGCCATCAAAGCGATAGTTGTTAATAATATTGCATGAATAAAACCTCCAGAAACTCTACCACTACTCATCTTACCAGCAGCTAAACCAAGTGTATAGATTTGTATGGGTAGTGGAGTCATAAGAATTTTAATTAAACTAACCATTGGAAGAGAACTACCAGAAATACTCAACATATTATTCATAAATGATAGAAAGGATATTCCAACAAGAATTAGTAATATAGCTCCAAAATATGGTACAAGAATTAAAGGTTTTAGTAAAGCTTTCCTCTCTTTTTCAACAAGCATAGAGGTCTCAGAAAACTTAGTCATAGACTCAAGAGTTTCAATACTTCCACCACCAATCTCAATGGTATCCACTAATAGGAATAGATTTACAGAAACAAGCCAATTATCCAATTCATTAAAAACTTTTTCAAAAATTTTACGTAATGGTAAACCCCAGATAATACCCCTCCTAACATTATCTAAGATTTTATTAAACCTACCATACCTCCTATTAGAAAGTAGAATTAGACATTTTTCTGGAGGTAAACCACTCTTCCTAACTTCCACAAGATCCCTAAGAAAACTTGTTAAACCAGATTCATATGCAGATTCAATTTTAGAGAGAAAGATATCATAGATAGCAGCTGGAATACTAATTATAATTAAAGTTAAGCAAAGAATTATTGATGGAGTAAATCCAACATTACCAGCTCTACTACTTGCAATATCCTTAACAAATTCAACAATGGGATTTAGGAATTGTGGGATAGGATTATCGAAAACATATGGAATTACTATTAGAAAAATGGTGACGAAAAGTATTGGTAAGAGTATTAGAAAGGGAATATACCTCTTAAAAACTTTTTCTGGATAACTTATTTGAGTTGAATCAGCAAAATATATGAAAATTATATTTATCAACGGTAAAAGGATAAAGGAGAATATAAAGAATATATCTCCATTCATAGCTGGAATGCCAAGAACATCACTCATAGACATAGAGCATATGAAGAAGAGGTTTAAACCTATACCCCCAAGACATAAAACAGTTATTAAAGCCTCCATTAAAAGACCAAGTCTATCAGCAACAGCCTTCACCCTAGAAAGCATTTCTTGAAATAAGATTTCAGTCCTATTATAAACATAATCAGCAACATCACCACCACTCCTCAATGTAGAAATATAACCTGAAACAAGCTCTTTAAATCCTTTAACATTAATTTTACTGGCAAAATCTTCAAGAATATAAAGTGGATCAATACCCTTAGCTATAGATGAAACTTCAACTTCACTCACATACATACCAGCCCTACTAAAGACCTTGCTATTCATAACCCTCTTAAGACCTCTATACAATGATAATCCACTTGACACCATAATCGTTAAATATGCAGAAAGATAAGGCAATTCAAGTTCAAAACCATAAATCTTACTTTTAGAAATAAATATTGGAAGAAATAGGGATAAAGAAAATACTATGAGAGGTAAGATTATTAAGAATATTATTAAAGGTATTGGTAGAAATGAGAGTGAATAAAACAGGTTAAATAATGGTTGAGGTAAATCAATTTGTAAAAATGCAATAAACACCAATAATATGAAGAGTATTGAGGGAAATGTAGATAAAATTAGGATAAAGGAAGTTATGGAGAAATAAACTGAAGGATGAATCTTTAAACCTGAAACTTCAATCCACTTATCAATCCAAGGAAATATAGATGCAAATTTATCACCAAAAAAGCCAAAAAGATTGTAACAAAAACCTTTGAAATTCGCCATCAACCAACACCATTATTTATAGTTAAAGAATTAGTAATCCCAAAATTCTCAGCATAAGACTTATAGTAGTTTCTAATAGCTTCAGCAACACTTTTATGGGATGTAATACCACGATCAAGTAGCTTCTTCAAATAATTAGCTCTATTCTCCAATTCCGATAACAAAATATTCATTGATAAACCAATCTTACGACTCAATTTCTTAAGCAGAAGGCTACTTCCAAAATCTGTATGGAAGAATCCCTCAGGAATCCATTCAGCAACAACAATATCACTCCCATCAGAATCCATCTCCCAAATAGTTTTAACCCTCCTAACACTACCACGACCATTAAATTTTAAATCACTCATGCGTTCAATATGAAGCCAAACATTCATGAGAGGCATATAAAGTGGAGATATATTCATCGGTGGAGAAGTAAGCCTTTTAACAGCATAATCCAAACTATCAGCATGCATAGTAGACATACCGCCATGCCCAGTAGCTAAAGCTTGAAATAGAACATAAGCTTCTTCACCTCTAACTTCACCCACAATAAGATAATCAGGTCTATACCTAAGTGAAGTTTTAACAAGATCAAATAGACGTATAGACCTAGCTTTAACACCAGAAAATTCCAATTCCTCCCTACTAACAAAGGAAACCCAATTCTCATGATGAAGATTTATTTCAGCAGTTTCTTCAACAGTAACAATTTTAACTTCAGGTCTAATTAAACTTAAAATAGCATTCAACATAGTGGTTTTACCAGCACCAGTACCACCAAGAATCATAACACTCATCTTATTCTCCACGATCATCCACAAATAAGCTGCAATCCACTCATTAACAGTACCCATAGAGATAAGCTCAACAATAGAAAATGGTCTCTCCCTAAACTTCCTAATACAAAATGAACTACCAAAATTAGAAACTTCACGCATAAAAGTAGCTGCAAGCCTATGCTTACCAGGGAGAGTAGCATCCACAACCGGATTTGCACTAGAAACATGCTTACCAGAAAGATGAGCAAGCTTAATTATAAAATCATCAAGAGCCTCCTCATTAACAAAAACAATATTCGTAGGAAGACTCTCAAAAACCCTATGATAGACATAAACTGGTAAACCAACACCATTACAAGAAATATCCTCAATATTGAGATCAAGCATAATTGGATGAATAGGACCAAAACCTGCAAGTTCCCTAGAAACATAATACAAAATCTTATTCTTAGAAGCCTCAGAAGAAGGACGAAGCCTCTTATACTTATTCATTAAAGCTTCAGCTTCAGAAACAACGAATTTAACTCTATCCACATCACCCTTAGGAGGATCCCTCTCTCTAACAATAAAAGATAAAATCTTATCAAGAATCATCCTCTCACCAAAAGTTAAAGGATCCTCTAAAACATAATACTTTAAACCGCCAGAAACATCTTCAGCAATAACAATCTTAGCATACGGCTCATAAACCCAATAATCCATCAAAACATTACAATCCTCAGGGAGCTGATGAACCATAACATCTTTAACAATAACAACACTAGAAAACTTATTATTAACACCAGAAGGAAACTTAAATTTACTCAACTTTAACACTTCACCACCCCCGAAAAAAGAAAGGGGGATAATTATGTGAAACACATATCATCTATGGCAAGGTTATGATCTTTGGATAATCCTTACCGGCAGCAGTATGCAATTTAATCTCAAGACTCAAACCAGAAGAAGCAATACTACTACCCATTTTCGCGGAATCTGGAAGGGCTATTGCTATATAAATTTCACCACCACTATTCACAAGTATAGATACTGAACTCACGGGATTATTGCTTGGTTGAATGGTAGGTATGTTAGAAGAACTAGTATTATAATTAGCATATTTACCATCGTTATTCTTAACATTGAATATGGAGATGCCGTTAAGTAAGATATCATCTATTCTCGCATCAGCAGAACCAGTATTTTTAACTTTCAATATTATAACCCAATATTTATTATTAGAGTCATATTCTACGGTAGCATAAGATATTTCTATTTTTTCGAATCGTGTGTATAATCCTGCTATTCCACCCATCCAGTATGATATTGCTACTGCAACAGTTATTGTTACTGCTACTATTATTACTGTTGCTATTACTGGGCTTATACCCATCTTATTATACTTAATGGTTTTTAAGCTAATTTTCATCACCTTCAATACAATTTTTTGGTAATCACATATATAAATATTTCCATTTTTTAGCAGTAAATTGAATATAAAATCCATAATTTGATTTTAGAATATACCATTTTTTGCAGATAAATACTTATTATATGCTAATTAGAAGTGATAATAGGAGTAGATTTATGGATTTAAGCCAAGTATCCAATTCATTTAAAACTCTGTAATTTAAATTGTTTCTAATTTGTTCTTGTTTAATAGAAGAATTCGCTTGCACTTATTATAATACCTCTTCTCATCCCGCTACATCTTTTAATGGAGAGAAATTCATTAGAAGATTACGGCTAAACTCAAATTTATCTTAGTCTTAGATTACTGTATGCTATTATTAAATCTAGAATAGTTTTCACATGTATCCTATTGTAGATATCTAAGATCACTTATTGTGGATGGATATATTTCCTATTCGGATTTATCCAAGATTAACCTTCTAAGCGCCAAAAGTTCTTAACACCATCTTTATCTAGTTCAATTATATATGCTTTTAAAACACCTTCACTATATTCACTTCCAGGATTTAAGATCAATGTTTTACCTATGTAATCAAATCCTCCTGATTCATGTATATGTCCATGTAAGCCTAAGATAGGTTTGTATTTTTCAATAATTTTCTTAATGGATTTGCTACCTACATGTTCATATTCAACTAAACCAGCGATTATTATTGGTTTTAAATCCTTCGTTAATTTTGGTGCTAAGTCCAGGTGAGTTCCATAAGGAGGACAGTGAAAATTGAAAATTGATTTTTCAGGTGCTTTTAATTTACTTATAAGTTTTTCTAAGTGTTTTTCAAGAGGCCCCTCTGATAGTTCTCTAGGTGTATTCCAAGGTGTTGGATTAACATATGGGGAGGAGATGACTTCGTAACCAGCTATCTCAAAAATTTTATCTAAAGGATATATAACTCCTCTATCCTCATACTCCTTAATAATATCGTCAATAATCAATTCATTATCGTTACCCGGCATAACTACAGTTAAAACTTTTTTCGTATCTACATGGGAAATTAGAATATCTAACCAATTCTTCAAACGTTTTCTCATTTCATTGAAGATTACTTGTTTCACTTTCTCTGGATCATTCTTTAATTCTTCCAACTCATTTTTAGTAATTCTTATGAAGTAAACGCCGGAATTCTCCAATCTACTTTCAAATTCTTTAATTTCATCCTCCTTTTTTAAAGTCCACTTCTTACCAAAATATTTTGCAGAATAAGTACCATCTGATTGTTCAACTATTGGTACTAGAACTTTACCAGTTAAATCTCCAGCTAATATTAGAACATCTGGTTTATGGATTTCATGAGCCTTTATCCATTTTCTCCAAACTAAAGTTGAACCATGAACATCAACAGAAAAAAATATTTTGGTGGTCATTAAAGAGCTCCTCTATGCGGGAGGTATTTCAGAGTATATCTTCTCCACTGGTATCCCTCTTGCTCTATTCTTTGCCATCATGAAAGCCAGAATTAATACACCTACTGTTCCAACTATAATGTTCGTTAATAGTACTGGTATGTCCGTATAAGCTGTGAAGATCATGAAATACCATCCAATAGCAAATACTAATGCACCAATTATTAAAGATGCAATTTTTGATGGTATAATCATTGCTTTAAATAGTTCTGGTTTCCACCAAGGTAAGAGCATTAACGCTAATCCAACTGGCCAAACAAAAATTAAACAACTGAAATCCATGAATGCTACAATACCAGAAGCTAATTCTGAACCTAAAGAATCACCTAGAGTAAAGAATACTCCTAAAATTGCTAGAATGAATGTTAAGTGATTAGCCCAGGTTGGAGCTGCCCATTTTGGTGATACTTCAGCTAATTTCTCTGGTAATGCTCTATCAAAGGATAATGAGAAGAATCCTCTAACACCACCTATCCAGCAAACCATAGCAGTATTGAAATACCATAGGAAGTAAGCTATGCCTATAAGTACTGCAATAATGGGATTGAAGAAGGCTGCAGAAGCTACTAGAGGTACGGAAGCATCTGCTACAGGTAATCCATGAACTATCTCTGATAAAACATCTGGGTAATTCATCTTTAAGTAAGAGTATGCAGCTATGAAATCATAATTACCAACAAGGGGTATTAGAAATCCATTGGCTAAGTATAAAGCCATTATAGTTATGAATGCACCTATATACCCCCTTATGTAACTCTTAGTTGGACTCTTCACCTCACTACCAACAAAAGTTACAGATTCAAAACCAGTCCAAGCCCAAAGAGTCCAAAGTAGCATTGCATAAGTACCTTCCCAGAATGAAACAGCACTCAATGGTTCAACACTAGTACCGAACCATTCACCCCCCTCGAATGCTGCCTTAATTATATTAGCAGATGTCCCAACACCATATATCTTATCCCAATTAGTAAATGCTGCATTAGGACCTACAATGGCTAAACCTACAAGTACTGCTATGGTTATTGCTAAAGGTATACATGTGATTATCCTAAGAGTCCACTTAAGCACTCTAATTCCAAAGTAATTTAGAGCCCAAAGAATTATGGTAAGTATTATAGCGATTCCAAACTGATGCCATGGATCAGTAACTACATATGCAATATCCATTAACCATTTACTTCCACTTAGAATGCCTGCAATAGCCCAAGCACCTGCAAGTGCTTTAACACCTATGAAGAGTATGAATCCTGAGACCATGGCAGCACCGCCACCTATTATCCAGTACCAGAATGGTATATAACCGAGAACTGGATGAATTGTTCTAGACACAAAAACGTACAAACTACTTGCTCTTGGAAAAGATGAAGAAATCATTGCAAATGCAACTATTAAAGGTAACCACATTAATCCAGCCAAAAAGAAGGCAAAAGCAACATTCCCACCATAAGCAGAAGGATCACCCAACATCTTAGCTGCATAATAGGTCATTCCAGATGCTGCTGGACAAGCTATACTCCAAATCATAACGTCATACCATTCAAGCTCTCTAACTAATCCAGATGCTCTTCTTACAAAAATTTCCTCAGTCACAAGATGAATTTTGGAATATGCACATATAAATCTTTTTAACTTATTATTATGATAAATTTACATAAGTATATTTATGAGAAATATGAAATTACATTTATTTAAAATATAATTTTATATATGTAAAAAATTATGTATAAATTATTCTAAATTATAAATTTCATCTTTAACTACATCATATTTTTAGTTTACTTGTTTCAGGTCCTATATGGCCTAATTCTGTTTGGCATATGACTGTTTTTAATCCGCATGCACGTAATATTTCCCAAACTTTAATCATCTCATTGAATTTAGGTCTAGAAATACTTCTATTTCTAAATTCAGGTCTATAATCTAATACACATACTTGAACTTCTCCACATATTTTATATATTTCATCACCTATTTTTCCAATTTCATCAAGTGTTATTAGGTCTTTATTATATGGTATTCCTACACCAATGAATATTTTACCAAAGTATTTATCTATTAAGTATTTAAAGGCATTCCATGATGTTTTAAGATATTTTTCTGCTAGATCTTTATTGTTTATCCCAGTTATCTTCATGAAGGTTTCAGTTTTCAATCCCTTTAAGTCTGGTCCTATATCAGTCATACCAGCTTCAACTAAATCGTCAATGTAATCTGGGGTTAGTATAGTTGTATTTGTATCTACATGGAATCTAGCTTTTTCATCTCTATTAAGTTTCTTTAATTCTTTTATGTATTGGATAAGCCAAGGTCTATTTAATGTACATTCACCACCAGAAATAGCCATTCTATCAACATTGTAAATTCTTCTAGTGTCAGTCATTAATAATGCTGCTTCACGAGGTGTAAGTGGAGTTTCAGTACCACAGTATGTTGTTGTCCAATTTTGACATTGTGGACATCTAAGATTACAGCCACATGCAAAGGCTGCAGCTTCAATATATCTTCTACCCTTAAGCCACCATGGAGTGCCAACACCTCCAACAGTATGACCCATCCAGCCATGAATAAGTCTTTTAGGAATATAATTTTCTGGAAGTCTAGTTTCAATGATCATACCATTTTTAATGGGGGTTATACAACTTGGTTTAAGTTCACCATTAATCATTGTAGCGCAACTCCAACATCCACCGACACCACAAGGAGCAAAGATATCACCTTCACCAGGAAAACTTGAAATCTTAAATCCAATAAATTCAAGAGCTTTTAAAACAGTGATCTTTTCAGGAACACTAAATTTTTCACCATTAACTATAATAGAAATGTATTTCTTCCTTTCCATATCAATCATACTTATAGCTTCATAAGGACATGCAAGACTACAAGCACCACAACCAATACAATCCCTTTGATTACCAACTCTACCAGCAGAACAAGCTACAATAAGATCACATGCACCACAATCCATACACTTACTAGAATCTTTAAAAGCAATTTTAAACATCAAAAATCTATTATTCAAACACATTAATATCATTTGTTTAATTTACAATTTTAGGGGAGATATTATTAAGGTTCTTCATATACTCTTTCTATCTCCTTCACAAGTACACTCCAATCATACTTCTGCACTTCATTAAATGCATTGTAAGCAATTCTCTCAGATAATTTTTTTATCCATTAACAATAGATTTACGTTTTTAGCTAAATCCTTTACCTTATTTTCACCCTCCACAAGTAAACCAGTCTCCCAATTCCTTATAATTTCCTTCACTCCACCTTGTGCTACAGCAACTATTGGAGTTTTTGATGCCATAGCTTCAAGTAAAACTATTCCAAAGGATTCACCAAATACTGATGGTAAAATAAAGACGTTTGCCCTCTTATATTCTTCAATCAATTCATTTTTACCCAATTTACCCTTAAGAATAACGTTATCTTGAAGTTTCAAGGTTTTAACTGCAAGTTTTATTGTTGAACTCAAATATCCCGATCCCACAATAACCAATTTTGCTTCACTATTCTCTTTAACAACATTCACCATAACATTCAATAATCTATGTATCCCCTTTCTATAAACCAATCTACCAACAAATAATATGCTCTTACCATCGAAGAATTTCGTTTTAGGAGCAAAGTCCCATACATTAACACCATTTGGAATAACCTCTACATACTTATTTGTGAAATGAGACATGAAAATTGCAGCAGCTTTACTAACAGCTATAATTTTATCTGCATAATTAATGTATTGCGTTAATGGGAATAGTAAATATGAGAAAGGCTTCCAGAGATAAGCTACATCATATAAGAATTGAATTGAATGATTTGTTAAAACAGTTTTAATTTTAAGCTTCTTTCCAATGGCTAAAGAAAATAGAGATATTGGTGAAAAAGCATGATGAGCATGAATAACATCAGGCTTTTCCAATCTAAAAATATTTAGTAATTCATCTGTATATGGAATATCAAGAGTTTGAGAACTTCTAAACAGAGATTTCACTCTAATAACCCTTAAACCATGAACTTCATCATTAAAATCAGCCATTTTAGTAACTATAAAAACTTCATGACCCCTATTCTCTAAAGCTTTAGCCAAATTCTCAATATGAACAGTTATACCACCAATCTTAGGATAAAAGTAATCACTACATAAAGCAATCTTCACAGTAAATATTTATGTTAAGAAGACAATTTAAAACAATATGATAAACAGTAAATCGTTAAATACCTAGACATGATAATTAACAATTAAACTAAATCATTAAAGCAATGTAATTATATATGTAAACAACATATTATCTAGGAGTTTAATGATATTTGAAAATCTACGTTTAAAATTAATAAATAAAACTTTAGATTTAAAAGTTGATGTAAACAGAGCTGCAGTATCCATACTATTGTCTAATCATGAAGAATTAGAAGCATTATATGTTAAAAGAACTTTTAACCCTATGGACCCATGGTCTGGACAAGTAGCCTTTCCAGGTGGTAGATGTAAAAACTATGATGTAGATGTTATTGAAACAGCCATTAGAGAAACCTATGAAGAAATTGGATTTAAATTTTGCAGAGAAGATATTATCGGGATCCTAGGAGTATTTAACCCATTAAATGAACCTAGATTAAAGGTTTACCCAGTAGTTGTTGGATTAAAGGTTAAACCACAAATTAAACTTTCACGTGAAATTAGGGATTATATGTGGATACCATTAAAGAAACTTAAATTTGAAGGCAAAATTATAAATGGAAATTTTGTGGAAGGATACCTTTATAAAGACTATTTCATTTGGGGTTTAACCGCTAGGATAACCATGAAATTATTGGAAAATTTATAAAAAGGTTTATATATCGACGTATGAATGTTAAAAGAGATATTGAAATTTTGGATTGGTGGGATCTTGCAGGTTAGTGAGACGGCTTGACTTAAAAATTTAATTATACGTGAAGCTAGAATTGAAGATTTAAATGGTATAATGAATGTTTATCGTGAGAGTATAAGGGAGTTAGATGATGCAGATGAAGAATGGTACAAAAGTATAGTTATGGCGAATAAAAAGCAAAACATACTTTTAGTTGCATGTTTAGATCAAGAGATCACCGGATTCATACACTTATACTATAGTTTAGGTAAGGGATATATAGAGGCCATAGCTGTAAAATCGGAGTTTAGAGGTATGGGTATTGGAAGTAGACTTCTAAATGAAGCTGAGAAGATACTTTATAGAAAGGGTATTGAGAAGGTAAGGTTGAACGTTAAAAATAGTAATTTGAAAGCATTATCCTTCTATTTAAAGAATGGATACGTAATAGATGGAGTAACAATATTAATGAAGTGGAGTCTAAATGAAGGGAGAGCTGTAAATAATGTTAAAGTTAGATGTTTTAAAGTTTCAAATGAAGAGCTTAAGAAGATCGATGGAATTCCATTAACATGGTGGAGTACTGTAACGGAAAAGGCAGACCTAGAGATATATAAGTACTATAAATGTGAAGATGCATATCTAATATACTTAGAAGATAGATTTTGTGGAGCAGTAGAATTTAAACCAGAGAAATCGTTATACATAGATTATTTAGCTGTATCATATAGTGAACCACAAACTTCATTAAAAGTAGTTTTAAATTGGTTGAAGAAGTATGCAAAGGATAAAGGTGTAAATGAAATAATAATACCAATTGATTCAACAAAGAGGATGTTTATAGTGGGGATGATTGAAGAAGAATTTAAAATACATGATACTGAATATAGATTATCTAAAGATTTAAAGTAAATTATCATTCGAAAAACGAATATATAGAAGAACTAAACCTATAAATATAGATGGAAATGAGGGAAGTAGAAGCAGTAGTGGATACAGTAAAAACATGGATTGGAAATCCAGTATCAAGAATGATATTAAAGAAGATTTATAATGGAAATCCAGAATCCTTCAACAAAATATTAAAGAAATATGCAGATATGAATGTAAAGTTAAGTTTAAGTGAGGAAATAAAGTATCAAACGATAAAAACAGTATTGAGTATTGGAGCAAAAAGTTTTGGATTAAATGAGGGAGAATTAAAAGAGGCTATGAAGAACCCATTAATTAGGAGAGCAATATCAAACATACTAGGTGGAATAGCAACTTATGGTGTAGAGAAACCACAAATTACAATAGCACCATTCCTAGTGGTTTGGAATTACACTAGACAATGCAATCTACAATGCAAACACTGCTATGAAAATGCAAGTAAAAAACCAGATGAAGATGAGTTAAACACCATCGAAGCAAAAAGAGTTATAGATCAATTTGAAGAAGCAGGGGTTGTGGCAATAGCATTTTCAGGTGGAGAACCATTAATGAGAAAAGACTTCTATGAAGTTTCAAAATATGCATATGAAAGGGAATTCTATATATCAATAGCTACAAATGGAACATTAATAAATTATGAAACTGCAATGAAACTTAAAGATTCAGGAGTTCAGTACGTTGAAATATCATTAGATGGATTGGAAGAAACACATGATAATTTTAGAGGTTTAAAAGGTGCTTGGAGGAAAAGTGTAGATGGAATATTGAATTGCATAAAAGTAGGATTAGATGTTGGAGTTGCAACAACAATAACTAGAAACAATATAAAGGAGATACCAAGATTAATAGAGATACTTGAAGATATAGGTGTAAAGAGATTTATAGCATTCAACTTTATACCAGTAGGTAGAGGAAGAAACATCATTAATATGGATTTAACTCCTGAAGAAAGAGAAGAAATCTTAACATATCTATATGGAAAACTAATTCAACCAAATTGTAGAATACAAACCTTCTCAACAGCACCACAATACTCAGTAGTATCAGTGAATTTTGGAAATGGACCATTAATGGCAACACACTTCTCAAATAAATCAGCAATGGAACTACTTAGAGGAAAAGCAAGAGCATTAGCTGAATTTATTGGTGGATGTGGAGCTGGAAGATTATATTGTGCATTAGAACCCAATGGAGATGTAACACCATGCGTATTCATACCAATAAAAATTGGTAATATAAAGAGGGATAAACTCATAGATTTATGGAGAAATTCACCAATACTATTAAAGATTAGAGATAGAAATGAATTTAAAGGATGCGGACAATGCCAATACAAATATATTTGTGGTGGATGTAGAGCAAGAGCCTACGCATACTTCAACGATCTACAAGGACCAGACCCTGGATGCAAAATAAACATAGAATATTGGCAAAAGATAAATAAATTATACAATGAATACATAACTATGGAAAGTGGAAGTACATGAGTGGAATAGAACTATTAGAAATAGAATGGATGCTTCTAAGGGGAGCATTAAGGCTACTAATACTGGCATTACTCCAAAAATCAATGATGACGGGATACCAAATAATAAAAGCAATACAAAAACTAACAGATAAGAAACCAAGCTTAAGCACAATACACGACATACTAACAGAACTAGAAAATAAAAAGCTCATAGAAAGCTTCATCACACAACAATCAGAAAAATACTATAAAATAACAGAACTAGGAGAAAGAATACTAACAGAAATAAAAAGTAAAAGTATGAAAAAAATAATTAACATAATGAATACAATATTCGAAGGAGAAACATCTACAATATTTAAAAAATAGTTAAGTGGAGAAACTTTAACAAACTACCAATAATCAATAAAAGTTTGATAAAAACTTATTTAAACATTAATAGGCATATCAGACTTAAATATTCATAACTTGCAATTACATCTTAATGAAAACTATTTAAAATGAATTGACAAATCTTTGATAAATTACAAATAAAGAAATTATTTGAATACGATAAAATATACGTTGGGCTTATAATATTCATACTATCATTGACAATAAATGCTACATATGAAGTTATAAGAAAGTATAAAAAAGATAACGCTTAACACATTAATAGATGTATTAATTGTCAAAAAGCAATAAATAATGTTGTTGTTTATGTATTATTGATGTTGCCTAAGGAATTTATTAATTGGGGATATTTTGGTAGAGTTAAAGTTTTAAAGAAGCAGTTGATTGAGGGAATTCCAAGTGGTACTGATTTCTTAATTAATATGATGAGGCATACACCTATTCTTGCTACTGCAAGTATTATTGACGAAAAGATTTTTGTTAATGCTAAAGTTGTTGGTGCAGGATTCGTTTTAAAACCTGAATTTCTAAGTGAAGCTATAGAGAAGCTCAGGGAACATTTAGATCGTGGTGAAACTATGAGTAGAAGTGATTACGCTAAAGAGGGAATTAAATTATTACTTGAGATATTATATTTTGAAGAGGAGGAAGAAGCTTATAAACGTGTAGATTTCACTAAAATTTCAACTCTAGAATTAGCTAAACGTAGATCTAATTCATCTAAACATACTTGGATTAACCTTCAAAGTAATAGACATGCTTGTTTACTCTACTATATGCCTCCAAACATAAGTTTTGAAATCCATGGTGAAATAGAAATCCATACTGAAGGGCCATATTATGAATTTGTAAATTTGGTTCATGATGCATTTCATTACACTCCACCACAAGCTAGATTGGATAGACCATGCTTAATATTAAATGTTAAAGAAGTATACGATAATAGTCCAAAGGTCATGGGGTTAAAGCTAATATAAAGCCATTAATTAAAAATTAATATATTTAATTCTTTCTATCTTCAACGTATTGATTTAGTTTTACCAGTTTAAGCTTACCATAGAAATTCATTAAATTTTCAAAATATTTATTAATTAATGAAGAGCATAGAGTATTTGGTTGAGATTTTGAGTGAAGAAAAACTTATTCATGTAGGTCGTGTAATCCATTTCTATCCACGTATAAGTGTTGCTATTGTTGAATTAAGTGCACCATTATCAGTTGGAGATAAAATAGTAATTAAAGGGGCGAGTACAAATTTTGAGCAGATAGTTGAATCTATGCAGATTCAACATAAAAATGTTGAAAGAGCCGAAGCCGGTCAACTTATAGGTTTAAAGGTTAATCAAAGAGTTAGAGAGAAGGATATTGTATACAAAAAGATTTCATAAAACTTAAAAATTTATTTAAATTTCAAGATAACTCTACAAATAACTACATATTGTAGCATAAACTTACAATTGTAAAATTTGATTTAAAGTTTAAGGGTTTCACCTACACTTATAATCTTAACTTTTTTCCCAAAACTATTTATTAATGCTGAAATCATTTTAATTCCTGTGCAGTGCATTGGAACAATATATTCAAAATTTATATTTTTAAGTTCATTTATGGTTCTATTAATCTTTTCATCTGATGCACCCTCTAAATGGAAGCCTCCAATTATGGCTTTAAACTTTTTAACACCATAATTTTTAATTGCATAATTAATGGTATTTATTAAACCTGAATGTGCACAACCAGTTATTAAAACATGTTCACCATTAAGATCCACTATGAGAGCTCTATCATCAATTATATGATCATCCACAAGAATATTATCTTCTTCAATAACATAACCTTCAACCTTTTCAAAATCATTAATTCTATCAATTTCACCAGTAACAAAAATTCTCCCAGCAATATCAAAACTATTTCTACATGAAACGATAATTCCACTCGAATTTTCAATATCAGTTTTAGTAAATGGAACCCCCACAACTCTAAGATCTCTTTTAGCAAATCTACGTGAAAATGTTTTTGGATGAGTAATTATTGGAACTCTTTTACCAATTCGTTTAATAATTTCAATTAAACCTCCAGTATGATCATGATGTCCATGACTAATAATTATTGCATTAACCATACTTAAATCGAGATTTAAAACATCAAGATTATGTTTAACAATATCACTTGAAGGACCAGCATCAAAAATAATATTTAACCGCGTATCATCAAATATAGCTTCTAAGAAGATTCCAAGACCATGCTGAGCCCAACAACCCCTACTCCTCATAGAAACATAATTATCAGAGAAAACAGTAATATTCAAACTCATAATGAAATCTCCAAATAAATAGTGTAACATGAAGATATAATGCTTTTCAATATTGAAACACATTTTCCACACTTTATGGAAAACATTAATCAAAATATACCTTAAATAAAACGGGGGAGTGGTAATATATTGGTGGAATATATGAAGAAAATAGTATTGTTAAGTTTGCTAGTGCTAGCATTGGTAGGCATAGGATTAACAACTGTATATGCAGGATATGTATGGAAGCAACAGTATAAGTGGATGTGGAATAATAATGTGCAACAAAACATTTGCCCACCAGTAATGAATAAAAAGTTGAAGGGATTCATTATTGAAATCAGCGACGAATTCAAAGAAAAAGCGTTAAATATTGCTTTAAGTGATAGCGATGTACAAAACCTAATTTCACAAGGATATAATGTAACCAATATTAGACCAGTAATAAAAATGGTTGTTCAAGGAGATGGAACAGTAACATTAAAAGCTACAGGAGCAATAATACTATTGACGAAGGGTAAAGGCGAATTTGCACAAGTAGTAGTGGACATGGAAAAGGGGATTGTAACACAAATAATTATTAGAAGCATCACAGTAATACAAAAGACTGGTTAAACAAATCATCAACACATATTCTTTTTCTGCTTTAATAGGACTTTCTAAAACGTAGCTTATATATTATGAAGACTGTTGAAAACACACATATTAAAGCTAGAATTATACTAAAAATGTTAATAAACCCTAAATCAAATAGTTTAAACCCATATTCAACTATCTGGAATGCAATTTTCGTATAATCTACAGTATCACCTGCTCTTAATGTATATGGCTATAAGCATATTTACATCAATAACCACAAAGAATTCATCCATGTCACTACTGATATCAATACTTGTATGGTTAACATTTACACAATTGATTTATAATGCTTCAAGCGCTATTGGAGCAATGGTACTAGAAAATATATAGTGAAACAAGAATAAAAGTTATTACAGTAATAAGAATGTTAACACCAGATCAACATTATCAAACATTTAGTAAGAATATTTTGAATGCAAAATTCTCAATAGAACCCTTCAGCATGTTTATAAGATATTCAGCATTTAAACCAATACCATTATATGATAGCTTATCACTTTCATGGCCAAATTTAGCAATCATAACATCCATACTAATAGTATTCCTAGCATTATCATACATAAGATTTCTAAGAGAAGAAGTTAGATGAAACTTTCCACATACTTTCTTAAGTTTTTATGGGGAAACGCTAAATTCAAATGAATACGTTTGGTACGGAAACCCATGTGGTTCCACCTACAAGAGGCGTATAATTTAAACCTATAATTCTTGCAGCTTCAGTCATAGCTATCAAAACCATCATCATTCAAGAATTTCTTCTATGCTGCAAACTTTAATGTAATTTTCAATTTTCCTTTTAAGTTTTTGGTCTTCTGTTACGAGTTTTAAGTTTAACCTCTTCGCGTAATATACGTATGATGCATCATAAATTGTTATTTCAAGTTTGGACGCTAAATCAAATGTTTCTTTTTCATTACAGTTTATGTTTAGGAGATGCATTAATTTAAGTGTATTTTTAATGATTTCAATTATATGGTCACATTCTTCTTTACTTACATCCCTTTCTAAGAAAAGACGCTTCCATAATATATTGATAAGCTCATATTTAGCTAATTCATAGTATAATTTTTCACTAGTAATTCAATTCTATTTCTTGATATAGCTTCAAATATTGATGATGCATCAAAGAGATAGCTTTCTTGTTTCAATTTCCTCTCTATCCTCCCTAATGCTCTTAACAATGAATTCCTTATTGAATTTAGCGAATACATCCTTTAATTTCTCTATTTCCTTCTTTATCTCTTGCACTTCCATTCTTAGTAAATGTAGTAATAATAGGTAGGTATTTAAGGTTTACCGTATAAGAATCTAATCATCTAACCATGTAGTGCCAATTTGAAGTTAAGGTTAAATCATTTACTAAATATTAAATATCTTAAGTAGTTAAGCTTAAAAATAACATTATTTTGATGAGCATGGCTTTCATATTTCTCATGTCATATTTATTGCATTCCAATTTTAATAAGTTTCATATGCTAAGTTTACTTGCACTATTAATGGATAGTAAAAGCTCTTCTTGTTCAGCTATAGATATAAGTCTCTTATCTTTAACATCCACTAGTGAATATCATACAGACATATTTTATGAGTTATTAGATGTGTATTTTTCTTCAATAAATTATCGTGTAGGTGTTGGGATAGAATCAATAACTATTTCGAATTATTTCCTTATTAGAGATCAGCCTCCACCATTTTATATTCCTGGTAAGGTTATTGATGGATTATGGGTTAAATTTAAGGTTGTAGAGCAGGGATATAAATTTGATGAGGGTACATCATCATTTGGAGTAATTCTAATTATAGCATCCCTCATCATCTTTTGTTTAATAATGTTCTTATACGTTAAGGAGAGATGTTCTTTAAAGAGTCATATTTTTAAGTGAAGAGATTAGATGATGGTGATGAATGATTTATAATGGTTCAATAATTTTTAATACTATAAACTTTAGAGTCTCTCTTAAATCTTTTAAGAAATTTAACTGACTGATTATAGTTACATATTGAGTTATTTCCTTTTAATCTTCTTAGGTTTCTCTGGGATTAATCCTTGGGGACGAAATATCATTACTAATATTAATGCAACTCCTAAGAGTAATTGTTCTAACCATACCACTGAGAACGGTATGTATGCTTCTATGCTATACTTATAGTATATTATGAGTCTTCTAATGAAGATTACCGCCGCTACTCCTACTAAAGCTCCAATATTGTTGCCTATACCTCCAATCATAGCCATTAACCATGGCCAAAATGTCCAATCAGTTCTAGTATATGCTGCAGCTAATACTGTGCCGAGATAAAAGCTCCATAAAGAACCTCCTATCCCAGCGATTGCTGAACCAAGCATCATAATCTTAATTTTCACATTTACAACATCCTTTCCAATACATTCAGCTGTAAGTTCATTTTCCCTAATAGATTTTATAAGTCTACCAAATGGGGAAGAAACTATAAATTGCATGAATACAAATATTAGTATTGAAATTATCAATGTTAATATTATTGTAAATTGTGATGCGAAATCACCAATCCAAATGAATACGTTTGGTACGGAAACCCATGTGGTTCCACCTACAAGAGGCGTATAATTTAAACCTATAATTCTTGCAGCTTCAGCCATAGCTATCAAAACCATCATTAAGTAATCAGCCTTTAACCTTATTGCTGGGTACGATGCTATAAAACCAATAAATGCACAAACAACTATTACTGTTAAAATTGTTAAAGTAAATATTATTAAACCCTTCATAGGGTCTACTTTTATAGCATTGTTTATCATACTTGTAATCATAGCATTATACATTATATAATCTAAATCTCTTATACCACATAACCACATACCAATTCTACCAGCTAAAGCCCCTGTTGTATAAGCTCCAACAGCTACAGACAAAGCTAATCCAAAATTTGGTATACCAGTATAACCGTACTGTAAGTTTAAGGCAAGTGTAACTATTAAGTATACAGCGAAAAACACAATTATATCCAATAGCCATCCCATACTTTCAAACATTCATTAACCCCCCATTCTAACAATTTTTTTCGAAATCCTTTTTGCCTGTAAATCTTCTATTACACCAGTTAAACCTCTTGGAGCTAGTAACAACACTATGCATAATATTATTAATGGTATTAACATTCTATATGCAGTTATCTGACTACCAAAGGTTTGTGCAAGAAAATATGTTCCAAAAACTTCCGATAAACCTATTAAATAACCACCAAGCATAGCACCATAAATACTTGAAATACCTCCCAGTATTGATGCTGCAAATACACTTGTCAATAGCATACTCCCAGTATATGGGTGTCCTTGAAACCATAATGGCAATAGTGCTCCAGCCATACCAGCTAATCCACCAGTTAAAGCCCAAGATATAGTACATGCAAATTCAACATTAACCCCCAAAACTGAAGCTAAATCAGAATCTTCTACAACAGCTCTAAGAGATATGCCAAACTTAGTCTTAGTCAAAATTAAATGTAAAACTATTATTAGGGTAAACACTAGTAATGATGAAACTATTAGAACTCCTGGTTGACCCATAAATTCAAAGTCTATATGTCTAAACATAAATAATCTAGAATATGCACCAGCTATTGGATATAGGTAATCTGCATATACATTTATTAATGCTGATATTATTATTTGCATAGCTAATGTAGATATTGTCAGTGAAATTAACGTTCCACCAAACTTCTTCAATGTTCTTAAAACACCATTATATATGATGACTCCAATAATTGCAGATACTATAAACGCCAAGGGTACAGCAATATATGGATTCATCTTCCAAATCTGAATGACTGTGAATGATACATAAATCCCTATCCCAGCAAATTCACCATGTGCAAAATTCGGTATTTTAGCTATTAAATATGTTAATGTAAAACCAATGGTTAACATTAACAATAGGTTTGCATATACAATAGCATCCTTTAATAATGCTGGTGGAAGCATAAACTCACCTCTTTAAACCGAGATACATCTTTCCAAGTTCAGGATGATTTAAAAGTTCCTTAGATTCACCTTCAAAAACTATTCTACCAGAAACTAATAGATATGCTCTATCACTAATTTCAAGAGCTCTTTTAACATTTTGCTCAACCAACAATATAGCTATACCCAATTGATCTTTTAATTCTATAATTTTATTAAAGACATCCATGGCAATTTTAGGAGCAAGATTACCTGTAGGTTCATCAAACATTAAGATTTTAGGCTTCCTCATAAGAGCCATAGCCATTGCAAGCATCTGTCTCTCACCACCACTTAAAGTTTTAACTTTCCTATCTAAGCAACCCTTCAAAAATGGAAACATACTCAATGAATACTCTAATCTATCATTAAACTCATCTTTACCAATAGTTAAACCAGCCATAATCATATTCTCTCTAACACTTAAATTTGTAAATACACTTCCAACTTGAGGTAAATATGCTATACCAATCTTAGCCTTTTCATTAGGTCTAAGCTTAGTAATATCTTTACCATCAAATAAAATTCTACCGGAATATATGGTGGTTAAACCCATAATAGTTTTAAGCAAAGTACTTTTACCACTACCATTAGGTCCCAACACAGTTACCATCTCATTATCACCAACTCTGAAATCAACGTCATATAATATATGCAGCTTCCCATATCCAGCATTAAGTCCATTAACTTCTATCATGTAATTTCCCCTCCAAGATAAGCTTCAATAACTCTACTATCATTAAAAACTTCTTCAGGTTTTCCATGAGAAATTATTTTACCAAGATGCATAGCATAAACATAATCTACATAATCTATGGCTAAATCCAATCTATGTTCCACTATTAACAATGTAATTCCAAATTCATCTCTTATCTTTAGTAAGCTTTGGAATATTTTATGTGCTAATACTGGATTTATACTGCCGGCAGGTTCATCCATAATTAACGTCTTTGGATTAACCATAAGAGCTCTACCAATCTCCAATAATTTCAATTGACCACCACTAAGTGTATGAGCAGGTTTATCATATACATCCATAAGTTCCAGCAGATCCAGAATTTTAAATGCTTTATCTAAAGCTTCTT
Organism: Methanomethylicia archaeon; assembly: GCA_038727515.1. GTDB lineage: Archaea > Thermoproteota > Methanomethylicia > Culexarchaeales > Culexarchaeaceae > JAVYVS01. The sequence continues at coordinate 30,193 of JAVYVS010000006.1, read as the reverse complement.
CTTCACTCCTAGCCCATACGCTTCTAAACAGACATTTAAACAAATTTTCCCCAGGATTGTTTTGAAAAGAAACCAATAGATTTTCTAGAACAGTAAGTCTATAGAAGGGTGAGGGTATTTGAAATGTTGGGACTAAACCCATCTTAACTCTTTCATGAGGTTTCTTATTAGTTATATCAACTTCACAATAAAAGATTCTGCCTGCTTCAGGCTTATAGACACCCGATATACAGTTTAATAATGTTGTTTTACCACTACCATTAGGTCCAACAAGTAAAGTTATCTTCTTCTCACCTACAACCATAGACACATTATCAATAGCTTTAAAAGCTCCAAAAAGTTTTGTTAAGCCATCTACCTTAAGTACATCACCCATCAAAATCACCATAATAAAAAATAATTATGTTATAGGTTTATTAACCCGTAGTCATAAGTTTTGGTTTAAAGAACCATGTTATTTCTCCAGTTACAGAATCATATGATCCAACAATAGCCCAAGCCAGCTTCTCACCGTTAATAGTAACATTATAGTAGTATACAAATTTACAGAGCGGTGCTTCGCTCTGCTTTATAACAGCCCATATATCGTAATTCATCATAGCTCTATCACCATTCTCATCAAGTAAACACCAACCGCTAGCGCCAAAATATCTTGCTGCAACCATAGGTAATACCTTTTTAAGAACAGTGGTGTCAGTTGTAGCAGCTTCCAATATAGTTTTTGCAACTAGCCATATACTATCATAAAGACATGTTGAGTAAGTTCCTGGAACGTAACCAACTTTAGCCTTATGCTTTTCTGCAAAGCTCATTCTCAATGTAGAATTCATAGTTGCAGCATATGTACATATATGTCGTACAAGATATGCATATCCACCAGCTTCCTCTACAAGTCTATCGCTCCATACATGACCATCAGATCCAAACCATAAAACTGACATTAGATGCGGATAATCCTTGGCTTGAGCCTGTATTACTGCTGCTTCATCAAAAGCCAACAATAAAAAGCCAACATTCTCCTTACCATAAGTTTTAATAGCTGAATCAATTTTTGAATTTAATAAGGCTAACTCAGCTGAAAACTCAGTTTTCTCAGGATCATACCTTATCCTTTCAACAATTACACCACCAAACTTTTTATATTCACTTTCAATAACAGCATATAATCCATCACCCCAAGTATCAGCCCTCTGTAGAACTGCTATTGCTTTTACACCATATTCAAGTATTATTTTTGGTATTATTTTACCTTGGACAAGATCATTTGTTGGCAATCTAAAGACATAATCATCCATGCATAATAATGGAGAAGTTGAACCATCACTAATAACTAAAATCTTATTTGCCTGTATATAATCGTAGCAAGCCCTTATCTGCCCACTAAACCTCCAGCCAACAGTAATCCTAATACCCTTCGCATATAAACTTTGAAGCTTCTCTAAAGCCTTAGTTGAAGATCCTTCAGCGTCCTCAATATAAGCTTTAAATGTTATTGGCAATCCAAGACTTTCAACATATTTATTTACTTCCTCAATAGCTATCTCAACAGTAGCTCTTTCAGTTTCTAAGTATCCAGTACTTGCAACTATTACTCCTATGGGTATTTCACCCTTTAGTGGATATACTGGTTTTTCAATAATCTTCTCCTTTTCCACAATCTTAGGAGGAGATGCATAATATCCAACAACAGAACCAGCAGCTAAACCAATTATAAGCAATATAATCATTAGTATTATTGATTTTCTTTCCATGTAGAATAACACCAATTTTTTTATAAAAATACTAGTTAATAAGGGTTTCCATGTATTGATGAAAAATTATTTTGTAGAATATGTTTACATATTATTAAAAATTCATTATCTATTTGAAGTTAGATGTTTAAAATATAAAGTAATGTAATCAATGAAAAAGTTTATGATGGATTTATAGGCTTTCTTTTATGCTTTTCCTTAAAGATCTTGAGTGATAAAGTTTAAAGGTAGAGTTAGTTAGTATTTTAAGATTTTATGATTGAGGAAGATCTTGTTCTGATGGGTCTATTAGCTTTTATGTTTTTTGTATCATATTTACTACATTTTCCATTTGATAGATTTCATATACCAAGTTTGCTTGCACCATTACTTGTTGGTATAATTCTCATGGTCATTCCATACACTTCAAATTTATGTGTTTTAGCTTTAAGTGATGAGTATAATTTTCTTTCTAATCTAGGTATAATGCTTTTGATATTTCTTATTGGTTTAAGGATTGATGTGAATGAATTTAAGAAGCAATCTTGGAATATTATTGTTATATCTTTTCTGAATATAGTATTTTCCACATTGATTGGTACTATAATTATTGTTTCTTATGGTTATCCACTTTATATTTCGGTTTTAATATCTACTGCTTTAGCTACTGTTGCTGAAGCAACTGTTGCACCTATACTTGATGAACTTGATGTTATTAGAAGTAGAAGTGCAAATTTAATTTTAGGCTCCGGGATTATTGATGATGTATTAGAAGTATCGTTAGCATCCTTAGCTTCAGTTATTGTTGGTGGTAGATATTTATTTAATCCAGTGAATATAATTTTTGGAATGTTAACTTTAGTTTTTCTAGCAAGTTTACTAAATAGATTCTTATTTCCCAAATTAGCTTTATTTGAGGGGAAAATAAGTGTTCATAGTTTAACTATGCTTATATTATTAGTGGCAATAACGTTTACAGTGATTTCAGAGTATTTCAATCTCGGCATATTACTTGGCGCTATAATTGCTGGTATTACATTTCAAAAATTCTCCTTAAAATCTAATAGTAATGGTAGGTGTATTGAGATTCTTAGATCTATAGCTTACGGGTTTCTGGGACCTATATTCTTCTTTAAAATAGGGTTAAGTATAACTCTAGATAGCATTATTAGGAGTTTAAGTTTAACTTTATTGCTTCTTTTCGCTAATTTCATTAGTAAATTTTCAGCTTCACTTATTGTGGGATTGTATTCTAGAATGAATTGGAAGGAAATTGTAGTTGTAGGTTGGGGGATTAGTGCAAAGTTTTCTATGGGTATAATACCAGCTCAAATATTATATTCAGCTGGTTTTATAGATGAAATACTATTTACATCATTTATTGGAGTTTCAACTCTAACTACACTTATAATTCCATTTACACTCTCATATATGGTAAAAAGATGGAGAGATAGTATTTTACCAGACTTTAGCCCCTAAAGGTACTTCTTCACTTAGATTTATTAAATAAACTTTCCCATTTTCATCTTCAGCTACAATAAGCATTGCTTGACTTTCTACATCAGCGATCTTTTTGGGCTTTAAATTTGTAACAAAAATCATCTTCTTATTCAATAAATCCTCTGGACTATATTGATCTCCAATTCCAGCAATAACAGTTCTAGATTCATTTCCAAAATCCACTGTTAACTTAATTAGTTTTCTAGTTCTAGGAATTCTCTCGGCATTTTTAACTAATCCAACTTTCATTTTAAATTTCCAGAACTCTTCAACATCAAAAAGATCTTTTGATTCCAAGAAATTCACCTATAAAAATTAAGTTTGAATGTGAGATAAGATTTATCATTCACTCTACTTCTTCAACCATTATTGGAACTTTAATCCTCCTATAACCATATCCAGACCTATAAACTTCAAGTTCAATATAACCTTGAGCTATGGAATCTTCTACAGCCCTTCTAAGTTCTCTAACATCATAAACATCTTTACCAGCAATCTTAGTTATAATGTCTCCTGGAGCTATTCTAACTTCATGTGCAGGTGTACCTGGAATAACTCGAATAACAAGTAATCCATGTTTTAATGGAAGTCTATAGGCTGAAGCTAATTGTGGAGTTATAGATGCAGCATAAACACCAATCATAGCTCTAACAGGCCTACCATAAATTTCAATCATCTCCAAAACTCTTTTAACAGTATTTATTGGTATTGCAAACCCCACACCTTGAGCATATGGTATTATTGCTGTAACTACTCCAACAATGTAACCATCTATATTTACCAATGGACCGCCACTATTACCTGGATTTATAGCTGCATCCGTTTGAATAAGATCTTCTAAAGCTACATCCTGCCCCACGATATTTCTACCAATTGCACTAACAACGCCCATAGTTACCGTTGGACCTGGAAGACCTAGAGGGCTACCTATTGCAAGTACTATTTCACCAACTTTAAGATTATTTGAATCACCCATTTGAAGAGGTTTAACTCCACTTGGAATATCGCTAACTCTAACTAAAGCGATGTCTCTATATGAGTCTGCAATTAAAACTCTACCTTCAGTTCTATAACCATCATGGAAAATTACATCTACAGCTCTGGCGTCTGCAACCACATGTGCATTAGTTACAATTATATCTTCACTAATAAGGAAACCTGATCCTATACCTCTAACTGGAACAGTTCCAAAGAAACTTTCAAAACCAAGTTTAACAGTGGTTATTGTTACAACACCTTTAGAAACCTTATCTACAACACTAGTTACATGTGCATTAAAATCCTTAATGAAACTATTCATAAGAGTTCACTAGATAATATTGATTGTGATGATATAAATCTATTTCAATGGAAATCTCTGAATGAATTTATCACCTTCACCGGAAAGTCTATATCTATAACCATTAAATTCAAGGTAATTTGATTCTCTAGCATTCGCTTCAATAAGTCTTTGCTTTAACTCTGGGAAATCATTTGAAAAAGCCCATTCACCACTACCACTCTTAAATGGATGCCATTTATGAGCGTTTAATACAGTCTCTAGAAATCTCAATCTATCTTGAAGCATTTCAATTATCTGTTTAAGCTCTTTAATCTGAGATTCAAGCATAATCCTCTCAATATCTAAAGATTCTTCATCATTCAAATTTAAACCCAAATAAATATAGTTAAGGATACGATAAAAATTTCTCGGTGTAAAATTTGAAGGCAATGTTACTAGAAGAGCAAAAACCAATAGAAGAAAAACCTTTAAAACTAGTAGATTTAGATTTCCCCAAACTAAAACCTGATGAAGTATTATTGAAAGTAAAGTGTTGTGGTGTATGTAGAACAGACCTTCATATAGTTGAAGGAGAATTAAAAGCTGTAAAACTACCATTAATATTGGGACATCAAGTGTTAGGCGAAGTCGTTGAAGTTGGATCTGAAGTTAAAAGTGAATTGAAGGGTAGAATTTTTGGAGTTCCATGGTTGTACTGGAGCTGTGGAAAATGTAAATATTGCTTGAATGGATTTGAAAATCTATGTAGAAATGCATTATTCACTGGATATAGTGTTGATGGTGGATATTCAGAATACATGATTGCAAAAGCAAGTTATATACATGAGATTCCAGAGGGTTTAGATGTTTTACACGCTGCACCATTACTATGTGGCGGAGCTATAGGTTATAGAGCTTTTAAAATGGCTAAGGTTAATAGCGGTGATAAACTTGGATTATTTGGATTTGGATCTTCAGCCCATATGATACTACAATTAGCAAAATACTTGGGAATTGAAGTATATGTATTTACGAGATCAAAGGATTCACAACAATTAGCATTGAATTTAGGAGCTTCATGGGTTGGAGAACCTAGAGAATCAATAGAGGAAACTTTAGATGCAGCAATAGTATTTGCACCTGCAGGTTGGGTTGCAATAGAAGCTTTAAAGAAGCTTGATAGAGGTGGGAGACTAATATTAGCTGGAATATACATGACTCCAATAGAAAAAATAAATTATCAAGATATATGGTTGGAGAAAGAGATGAAAAGTGTAGCTAATGTAACTAGAAACGATGTAAAGGAATTTTTAGAATTAGCATCAAAAGTAAAAATTAAAACAAAGATAACTATATATTCATTGGAAGATGCAAATGAAGCTTTAAAAAGTTTGAAGTATGGTGAACATAGTGGATCTATAGTATTAAAGATGAGTTAACTTAAATATGGAGAGTAGAACATTTATTTTAGGTTAAAATTGAAATGTCAACTTTAATACGTGAATTGAAAAGGAGACTTAAATATTTAGAGGAGGAGCATAGGACAAGGCCATTACCATCAATAGTAGTGGAAATGGAATTTTCTAGGAAGCCTGTAACAATAATGTATTCATCTAAGGAATATAAGGATATGGTTGAAGTTTTTAGAGGAGCTTCAATAAAAGGTGAAATATCTGGAAATGAATATGTAATATACAATCTACCACAAATAGTCTTCGATTCAAATACATTTAAAAGAATAGAAGAAGTAGCCTATGGGAAATTTAATGTTGATAATATAGTTGATGTACCACCAATACCACATCCAAGATATGGAAGAGAAGCTGCTGGAGGATTAGAATTATTAAAGGATGGAAAACCAATAGCTACATTATTTCCATCAAGATTCCACATAAATATAAACTATGAATTAGCAGAAGAACTTGCAGAAGCTTTATTAAAAGAAGTCTATAGATTTGAGAGAGAACCAAGCTTACTTGAAATTTTAATTATGAGAATTAAGAGGTTTATTAGGAGAATATTTAGAGGGCAGAAGAGATAGGGAATTGAAAAATAAAATTTTAAGTTTATCTTCATATGGAATATTTAAATTGAGGATTTTAGAAATCTCCATCTGCATATTTGAATATGGATAATCAGAGCCAAACAATATCCTATTAGATCCAAGCTTATTAACTGCATATTCAATAAACTTCTTATCACGATAAACAGATGTCTCTAAAAAGACATTATCATATTCCTCTGCAATTTTAATAGCTTCAATAGATCCTTGAGCCATATGTCCAATTATAATTTTCAATTCAGGATATAGAGAACATATATATCTAATGGCTCTTGGATGTGAAGATCCAAAACCTGAACAATGAATATAAACCAAAAGTTTCTCTCTGCAAGCATAATCTAAAATTGATTCTAACAACGATATATTGAACATACTGTAACCATCAGTTTCAGGTCTAAACTTTATACCAATAAAACCATTTTCTAAAGCTTTTGAAACTTCATTTAATATTGTTGTACGCTTAGGATTAACCCAATAAAAACCAAATAATCTACTAGGAAATTTAGAAACTTCACTCATAACATATAAATTATGATTTAAACTAGATGACATAGAAGTTATAAAACCATAAGATAAACCAACACTATCCATAAATGAATCTAAATATTCTCCACACATCCTCGTGGTAAATGCACCAAAAATACCACCAATATGCATATGAGCATCAAAAAACATATACCATTCACTTTAAAGCAAATTTAACAGCTTCTTCAGCTAAAATTTGAAGTGGATCAACAACTGGAACCCTTAAATCACCACTCTTAATAACCACTGAAACCTCTGTACAACCAAGAATCATAAGTTCAGAACCTCTATCAATAAGTTTATTAGCGATATCCAAGAGAAGCTTTCTACCTAAATCTAGATTCCCAGCTTTAACACCATCATAAATTCCACTCATAACAATACGTTGATCTTCATCACTTGGAACAATAATCTTAAAACCATACTTCTCAAATAACTTTTGATATAAACCAGTTTTAACAGTTCCAGTAGTTGCCAATAAACCCACAAATTTTACATTGGGATAAACCTTAGCAACATATTCAGCAGTTAATTCAATCATATTTAAGAAGGGTATTTTAACTGAAGATTTAAGTTCATCATAATAGTAATGTGCAGTATTACATGGCATTATAATGAAGTCTGCACCAGCCCTTTCAAGTCTTTGAGCAGTTTTAATAAGTTCTATCAATGGGCTTTCACCACCATAAAGTATAGCTGCAGTTCTATCTGGAATCTTTGGGTTATTGAATATTATTATTGGAATATGATCTTGATCTCTTTTAGCTGGTGTAGCCTTAATTATCCTAATGAATAATTCAGCAGTAGCTTCAGGCCCTAAACCTCCAAGTATACCAATAACCTTCAATACATACACCAATACAATATAAATTTACCGTGGATATTATACTTTCGGCTTCAAAACTACATTTAAAATCTTAAATCTACAATTACTACAGAATTCATAACTCTTATAATCAGTATCTAAAATACTGTTACTGAAATGCATTACACACCTCCTATCTGGACAGTGGGTTAATCCAAGGGTATGTCCAAGTTCATGAACAGCTTCTTTCAAAGCCCTTTCAAAAAATAATTCTAAATCTACTCCATAACCATAGAATTCAGGTCTCAACCTAAAGAGTGAAATCAATGCAAATCTACCATTAAGAATTGCTTCACCAAAAACAAAGTTAAGTTCATCAGCATATATATCAACATCTACAACACCTAAAATCCTATCATAATTTTCAGCTCCAGAAATATTACTTAAATAGTGGAGGAGAAGAGAAGAATTGTATTGCATTCTACGTTTATTATAAGCTCTATCTAAAAGTGGAAGAGTGATATCTGAGATATAGGTTTTAAAGAAGTTAAATTTAGAAGTTAGATCAAGAGCTAAACGTTCAAGAATACTTGAATCAACGAATCCAATAGGTTGTATTAAAACAATAATCCTTCTATACAAAGCTAAAACCAAAAAGTTATCTATTAAACCAAATATATAAATTGAATGAACCATCATAAATAAAGTTAAATACAATAAACTTCTAGATTTAAAGGTTAAGAGTAATATCTATGTGGAGGTTGAAAATTGGTTTTAAACCTATGGAGAGATATACCCCCAGGAGATAAACCTCCAGAGATATTAAATATGGTGGTTGAAGTTATTAGTGGTTCTAGAGATAAATATGAGTATCATCTAGAGTGGGGAGTCTTTATATTGGATAGGATAATACATACATCAACAGTATTCCCAGTGGATTATGGATTTATACCGCAAACATGGTATCATGATGAAGATCCACTGGACATAATGACATTATCATATGAACCATTGGAAATTGGATGTATAATTAAAGTTAGACCTATAGGAGTATTAATACTTGAAGATGAAAAGGGCGATGATCCAAAAATACTCTCAGTACCAATAGTAGATCCAAGATTCCATGGTATAACTAGGCTTGAACAAGTACATCCACATATATTAATTGAAATAAGAGAATTCTTTGAAGCATATAAGAAGCTTGAACCAGGTAAATGGGTTAAATTCAAAAGTTGGGGGGATGCTGAAAAAGCTAAAGAAATAGTTATGGAAAGTATAGAATTATTCAAAAGGAAGTTTCATGGCAAGAATTTATAAAATAATTTGTTAGTTTAATTAATGGTATGCCATCAAGTTATGTTAAAGGTAGAAGCTTCGAATATAATGTGAGAATGAAATTTGCAAAACATGGTTATCTAAGTATTAGAGCTAGTAGTAGTAAAGGTACACCAAAAGGTCAACCACCGATAGATATAATAGTAGTGAAAGAGGGGAAAACTATAGCTGTAGAATGTAAAAAAAGTAGAAGGGAAATAAATATACAAGTGTTAAAGGAACTCTTAAACCTTGGAGAAACATATGGGTTAAATGTGATTGCAGTACATAGCAATGGAAGAATGACATGTATAATAGTATATGACAAAGACAATATAGTGGGGGATATGAAGAAAATCTTTGAATATGTAAAAATTGCAAAAATAAAGCAAGATGAATATGAGTTAATTGAAGTATAAATTTGTGTAGATGTTTAATTCAATTTCTCACTTCACTTTATGGAAAACATCTCTTTCAATATATAAGTCTATTCTACCATCTCTACCTATAACGAATTCCACAGGTTGTTTAACTCCATAAGAATATATGTAGAATCTATTGGATTCCATTAGAGGATCTTCTGGAATCAATGGATAAGTTATGCTTCCAAATGCACCTTTCTGAATAACATATAGCATTCCACCTCTATTAACAACTTCAATATTATCAACACCCTTATAAGTAGAATATTGACCGCAAAGCACATTCATCTTCCTCCTAACTTTAACTGAGGGTACATCATCAGGACTTTTACCGAGGAGTATTGCATATATTGTTTGTGAAAATTCATCATATGGAAATCCTGCAGAATTAGATGCCATAGCTATTCCAAAACCATACTCTGGCAATAGAGATAGATGTGATGTTGAAACAAGTATTGAACCTCCATGTGAAACCAGTTTTGTTCCAAAGAAATTCTCAGTTATACTCCATCCAAATCCATATCCATGTCTACCATAAAATCCCCTTGGAACATCTATATGTATTTGAAACATCATCTCTAAAGATTCTCTACTAATTATCCTCCTATCTTCAAATACACCAAAATTCAAATTTGCAATAAGATAATTTGATAATTCTACAACTGAACTTATCAATCCACCAGGAGCTAGTATAAATGAGAATTCCAGATTATCTTCAATATTTGGATATGGATATGGTGTTGGAATATGCTTTCCAGATTCATCAATTCTATATGGAGTTATTCTATCGGGATCTCCTTCAAAGATCCTCCTAACAAATGTACTCCTAAACATTTTAAGAGGTTTTAGAATATTCTCAGTAACGTAAATATGAAATGGCATACCACTAATACATTGAATTATATGACCCAACATTCTATAACCAGCATTTAAATAGAAGAATCTTCTACCGGGTTCATCAACAATTTCACTTTGAGCATCATTAACAAACCTATAAAAATCGTTTACACTAGCTAATGGTATCCCTATGTAATGACCTAAACCATGTTGTAAGATTATAGTGGATGTACCTAAATCTGGAATTCCAGAGGAATGAGATAATAGGTGGCGTATACGTATAGGCTTATCCTTTAATCCAATTTTCAATGGGATATATTCAGATACAGGATCATCTAGAGAAATTCTACCAGCTTCAACCAATTGCATTATAGATAATGCAACAAAAGACTTTGTTGTGGAGCCAAGACCATACAATGTATTAGGAGTTGCTGGAAGAGCCTTCTCTAAATCTCTATATCCAAATCCCTCACAATAAATTATCCCACTCTTATTAACAATAGAAATACTAAAACCAGGAACTTTAAAAATCTTCATCAAATTTGGAACTTCACTTTCAACATACCTCTTAACTTTATCAATTTCAGAACACATAAATCATCAATAAACAAATATTATAATATTAAGTTAAAATTTTAATCTTTCAAGAATTATGGAGGGACAAACCCTTCTAACACCTTCAATAACACCAATTTTCTCAGATATTATCTTTGAAAGGTGATTACCATCTCTAGCCCAAACTTCAACTAGAATCATATGATCACCAGTACAAATGAAGACACTCTTAGATTCTTGAAGATCACAAATACGTTTAGCTACACTTAAAAGTTGAGGGGGATCAACATCAATACCTATAATTGCAGTGGAATTAAAGCCTAATTTAGATGGATCAACAACCACAGTAAACTTATTTATAATATTATCCCTCTTTAGCTTCTCAACCCTCTTTCTAACAGTAGATTCACTTAAACCCAATCTACGAGCTAATTCACTAAAACTTAAATCCCCCTCTTTAATTAAAGCTTCTATAATCCTAAGATCTAAAGAATCCACCATAAAGGACTCCTCATTCAAAACTATAATTAGTTTTATAATACTAAAATCGGAAGTAAAATATATATTTTTAGTCTAAAAAATATATGTTTAGGGGATAGAAAATGAGGAAAATGAGTGAAGAAAATCTTAAAAACGCATTTCAAGGGGAGAGTCAAGCACATATGAAATACATAATTTATGCAGAAAAAGCTGAAGATGAAGGCTTCAAAAATATATCAAGATTATTTAGAGCTATAGCATACGCTGAATTTATACATGCAAAAAATCATTATAGAATTCTCGGTAAAATAGGAAATACGTCACAAAACTTACAAGATGCCATTAATAGTGAAAATTATGAAGTTGAAGAAATGTATCCAGCATACAATACAGTAGCAAAAATGCAAAATGAAAGAGGAGCTGAACGCACAACAGGTTGGGCATTGGAAGCAGAAAAGATTCATTCAATATTATATCAAAAAGCTAAACAAGCAGTAGATAAAGGTGAAGACATTGCTATAGGACCAATATACATATGTGAAATATGTGGATATACCGTGGAAGGAGAAGCTCCAGACACATGCCCACTATGTAGAGCAGCAAAAGATAAATTTAGAAGGTTCTAGATGTAAGTGTGAGTGGTAATCATGTATAAACCAAAGAATTATGAACAATTAATTGGAATTAAAGGGTTTAGTGAACAACTATTAAGAAATCATTTCACACTTTATCAGGGATACGTTAATAATACGAATAAGCTTTTGGAAGTTATGAAAAATCTTATTATGGAAGGAAAAATTGGAACACCTGAATATGCAGAAGTAAAACGTAGATTTGGATGGGAATTTAATGGTATGAAACTACATGAATACTACTTTGAAAATATGACTAAAGAATTTAAAGAAATTGATAAAAATTCAAAGATGTATCTAAAGATTGTAGAAGATTTTGGTTCTTATGAGAATTGGGAAAAGGAATTTAAGGGTATTGGTGCCATGAGAGGTATTGGATGGGTAATATTATACTATGATAAATCAGCAAATAAATTGCTGAATGTATGGATTAATGAACATGATGTTGGACATTTAGCTGGATTAACACCAATACTGGTAATGGATGTATTTGAACATGCATATATGATAGATTATGGATTGAGGAAAATAGATTACATTGAAGCCTTCTTTAAGAGTATAAATTGGATTGAAGTTAATAGGAGATTTGAGGAAGCCATTAAATAAATTAAATCAAAATTTTCACGTTAATTTTACAACTTCTTTTTCAAGTACTAGGAATGTATGTTCCCATTGAGCTACAGGTTTTCCATATCCTTCCACCATATATGGATATTCAGTTATATAGCCTTTCTCTAATAGTTGTGAAAATGATTTGGGATATGATGGATTATCTTTAAAATCTGTAAGCCAACGTCTAGTGAAGGGTAAATAGTTAAATTTTCTTTGAATATTTAAGAATAAACTTCTAGCTGCACCCATCTTTGGAGGCCTTGGACTAACCAATTTAAATATATTTCCACCTCTAACACCATTAACTTCACCCAGCCCGGAATCTATTGTTGCAAAAGGTTCAATTGCATATGCAAATCCAGGGGATAGCTTTGTGAACACATCTTTAATTTGTCTAGAGTTTGGTATTGAAATGCCAGTGTGAAGTTTATATCTATCAATTTGATGACCAGCTAAATTCTTTATTGGTTTAAATCCATAGGATTTAATGGTCTTCTCAATTATAGTACTTAATTTTGCAATGGGAATATTAACATCAATCTCATTGGAAACAACATCTATAGCTTCCTTAACAGCTTTAATAAGATCTTCAAATTCAGATGATATATTCAAAGTTATAGCTGTATCAGCAATATACCCATTATAATGGGCTCCTAAATCAATTTTAACAATACAATTATCTGGTATTACTGCCCTAGTATTTTCATCAGCTGTATAATGAGCTGCAATTTCATTTATACCTATATTACATGGAAATGCAGGTTTACAACCATATTCAATTATTACATTTTCGATTGTATTGCAAACATCCTTAATACTTGCACCAGCATGAACAATTTCCAAAGCTTTTCTTATAGCAGCCTTCGCAGCTTCACCAGCTTGCTTATAAGCTTCAATAGCCTCCTCACTTATCAAATCACTACACCACAAATAAATTTAATGAAAAAGTGTAATTTAAATTTAAATTAAAAGAAGAAGGGGACATCTTTCCAAACAATATTAAGCCAATCAAATTTACCGACAACCTCCCTTCTATTAACAGCTTCCTGTAAACCCAATAATAGAGAATGATGACGTCTTTCATCATCAAGAATATACCTTAAAACATATTTCAACCGTTCGTCATCAACTATTTTAAGGAGAGCTTCAATCTCTTTAATCATCATAGACTCAATGTTTATGTGTTCAATAATAACTTTATCAAGTTTAGCATAATCTTCTTCACTTAAAGGTTTACTTAAACCACGTAACATTTCAATTAAAGCTTTAAAGAGATCAGCATGTTTTAAAGAATCATATGCTATGCTTTTCATGAGGACTTTAACCATACTATTAGAAACATTAGAAGAACGTTTCAAGTTTAAAGCATTATACCTCTCGATTTTAACTATATCCCTAAATTTTGAAGGAAGAGTCACGTTCATGAAAATAAATTTGTAGTTAAAGGTTTATATAATTTTTGAAAAATTATTGGAATATTTAAATTAAATTTGAAACATCTTTGAAAAGCCAAGACATATCTGGTGCTTTCCTCTTAAATTTAATTCTTTCATTTAGTGCATGTGTAATCAGTGGAAGCGCTATAGTTGCATCACAATAACATGTAACCCTTTTACCTTCAGCATCAATTTTACCCCAACTAATAGCTTCCTCCAATGTACATCCAGACAATCCACCCCACTGGGGGGAATCAGTTGTTATCTGTATTGCATATTTATGTGGATAGTAATATTCCTTTATACTCTTTCTTAAAAATCCCTTTCTACCTGGAACACCCACATGTCTTGTCTTCGGAGATATAGATATAGCTATTAATTGTGTATAATCCTTTGGAACTCCACCACCAATATATATAACCCCAACATCTTTAACCTTCTCACCTATACTAACAAATTGATCGAAATCCTTTACATTATCAACAATTATAGTTTTACCTTCATTCTTAGCCAATAGAAAAGCTTCACCATAAGCGCTATCAGCAATTGCAGGTGCAAATACTGGTACACCATGTTCAGCAGCTACAGCAACTATACTCCTAATACCCCTTTTAAGAAGCCATTTACCAAATAAATGTAGGAATTCCATGGTTGAATACACATAGTCTTCACGTAGAGTTAATATGAAATCTTTTATTAAATTCTCCATAGCATGATAATCCTTTTCAAACCCATAAACATCATAATACCTATTAATGTCAGCTTCTCTTAGAATTCTATCATCTACATATGGACTCCCCTGCCAATATGAGAAACCCATAGCTTCAACGATATCTTCAGAAACATTGGCACCTGTAGATACTAGAACATCAATAAATCTATTCTCAATAAGCCAATTAATTATCTTCCATTGACCAGCAGTACTCATAGAGCCAGCTAAACCCATAATTATAGTTACATTCTCATCTTTGATCATTTCTTCCCAAACTTCAACAGCTTCTCCAAGTTTTCTACCTTGATAAGCAGTTTTAGCCATTTCAGAGAGAAGTTGAGATATGCTCTTCTCTTTAACTTCTATTGATTCAACCCTCTTTTTTAGTTCCACTTCACTATATACCTCCTTATTTTCTAGTTTATAATCCAATAAGCTTTTATCTTTTTCTATTATTGATTTATAACTAGAATTAACAAATATAATCAAAAATAAAATCTTTAAACACCAAAAAAATAATTAATAAATACAAAAATCAAAAATTAAATCAGAATATTAATTTTAAATCGAAATAGAACCATATATTTTGAGAATTATTTAAGCACATTAACAATTTCTAAACTTAGATCTATACTTACAGGATTCATAGTTATCTTACTAGTACTTATAATATCTACATCTAATTTTGCATAATCAATTATGTTATCAATATTTATTCCACCACTAACTTCAATTAAAACTTTATCTCTAAGACCTCTAACCTTAAGTTCTTCAATAACCTTTGAAACTTCTTCAACACTCATATTATCAAGCATTATCACATCAGCACCAGATTCAACTGCTAGAATAGCTTCATTTAAACTTCTAACTTCTACTTCAATTTTATGTATAAAGGAAACTTTTGATTTAGCGATTTTAATAGCTTCACATAAATCTCCAATTATAGCTAAATGATTATCTTTAATTATAATAGCATCACTAAGGGAAAATCTATGTGTATCTCCACCACCATAATTTACAGCCATCTTAGCTAAATACCCCAATCCAGGTGGAAATTTACGTGTAGAAGCAATTCTAACCTTAGAACTAACCATTCTAGCTTTCTCAATGAATATTCTAGTTGAAGTTGCAACTCCAAATAGGTATGATAGTAAATTCAATAAAGTCCTTTCAATTAAAAGTATATTTCTAGCAGATCCTTCAATAACCATGATTTCATCTCCCACAGAAAACTTTTGACCACTCTTAACGTTAATATGAATTTTTAAACCAAATTTCTCTAAAACTTCTGAAATCTCTTCAACACATGCAGCTACACCACTAGATTTTGCAATTATAATGGCTTTTACCATACAATCCCTTGGAATGAGGAGATTGGAAGTTAAATCTCCATGTGGGGCATCTTTAAAAATCCAATCAATAAACGATTTAAATAGAAGTTCACTACTCATAAAATCACCTAAGTAGCTCAAGGGAATTAAATATTACTTCACGAGCTCTAACGGTGATTTCACGATCAATAGAAACTTTAGGTTTAAGATTTTCAAGACAATTTAAAATCTTCCTAGGGGTAATCTTTTTCATATCAATACAAACAGCTCTACAATTAACTGGCAGAATATTTTTATCATCATATATCAATTTAGCTCTATACGCTAATCCCTCTTCAGTTCCAAGTAGATAAGTATCACCTTCAATTTCACCAATAGCTTTAATCATTTGACTAGTTCCACCCACAAAATGAGACATTCTACGAACTGTTGGAGGAACTTCTGGATGAACTAGAAGTTTAGCATTAGGATATTTTTCAAGAGCCTTCTTAACATAGTACTCATCAAGTAAATATTCATGAACTGGACAAAATGAATCTCTAGGTAAAGGTATAACATTAATTTTAAGTGCATCAGCAACGTAATCAGCTAGATTTTTATCTGGACCAAGGATTACCGTGTCTACACCAATTTTAGAAATAAGTCTTAAAACTGAAGAACTTGTAACAAAGAAATCAGCTGAAGCTTTAACTTCCAAAGGGGAATTAACGTAAACAATTATTGGAATACCCTTAAACTTTGATCTAACTTCAGAAATTAAATTCAAATTTATCTTATCTGCCAATGGACAACCAGCACTTGGATCTGGATGTAAAACTATCTTATCAGGATTCATTGCAGCTACAAGTTCAGCCATAAACCTAACACCAGCGACAACTACTACATTAGCAGAAAGTTCAACAGCTCTAAAAGCCATCTCCAAGCTATCACCAATAAAATCAGCAATATCTTGAACCTCTGGCAATTGATAATTATGTGCAACAACAACAGCATTTAATCTACGCTTCAAATTCTCAAACTTATCAAAATCGAAAGCCATAATCAATCACCATCGTAAACCTCTAGATAAGTTGTATTATCAAGATAAAAATCTTCCAGCAATAAATGTTTAAATACATAGAAATAATTAATGTAATCTATGATAAAAAATAATGAATTAAGAGAATTTGCATTGGAGCGATGGCAAAGCCTAAGAGAGACAAAAGCGAAAATACTATTAAGTGAAAGTGGAGTAGAACCATTAAGCATAAGAGAATTAAAGGAAATAATAGGAGAACCTATACTTGAAGATGATTTTACAATAAGTTATGGATGGACTCAAGGAAGTATAAAACTTAGAGAAGCAATAACAGAAATATATCAATCAAAAATAACTAGTGAAAATGTACTTGTAACACATGGAAGTGTAGAAGCAAATCTACTTGTAGCAATATCACAAGTTAAAAGGGGAGATAAAATAATATTAGAAAAACCAAATTACATGCAAATCCATGGATTAACAGAATGGATTAAAGCAAAACAATATGTTATATGGAGGAAATCAGAGAACCATTTCAAAATAGACTTAAATGAATTAATAAATTTAATAAGAAAAGTTAAACCGAAAGCAGTATTCCTAACAAATCCAAACAATCCAACGGGACAATACCTAAATGAAAAGGAACTTGAAGAAGTATATCAAGAAGTTGATAGAGTAAATTCAAAGATCATCATAGATGAAGTATATATGGGAACAGAATATGGAGATGAAAAATTCAGAAGTATTGTGGAGATAGGGTTTGAAAATAATAATGTAATAGCAACCTCTGGATTTTCAAAGGCATATGGACTCCCAGGATTAAGGATAGGATGGATAATAGCACCAGAAAAAGAGATAATTAAAATGTGGAGTTTAAAAGATTATACAACAATAGCACCATCAAAGATTGGTGATGAAATAGCATACAAATGTCTACAACCAAACTCTAGAAGGAAGATAATGGAGAGAACCATGAAAATATTAAGAGAAAATCTAAAGATCCTATTGGAAAACTTCAAAAACGTAAGAAAAATTAAATTATACAAACCAAATGCAGGAGCAATATTCCTAATAGAATTCATAGATAGAAAAAACGATCTAGAAATATGTGAAAAACTATTTAATGATTATGGTATACTAATATGCCCAGGATCAACATTTGAATTAAATGGTTTTGCAAGAGTTGGAATGGGACAAAAACCAGAGGTATTCAAGGAAAACCTAAAGATATTAATTGAAACTCTAGATAAAATCCTAGAAAATTAATTAAACATTTATACATCCAATAGTAATTGACTTCAATGAGGGGGAATCATATGGAGATGGAGGGGAAGATTAGCAAAATAATAATTGAATACACAATGAAGGATTGGATAGAAAATATAGTGGAAAACGATGTAGTAATAGTTGGAGCAGGCCCATCAGGATTAACAGCAGCAAAATACTTAGCGGAAAAAGGTTTGAAGACAATTGTTCTAGAGAGGAGGCTTAGTTATGGAGGGGGAATGGGTGGAGGAGGTATGCTATTCCATAAAATTGTGGTGGGAAAAGAAGCAAAACAGATACTGGATGAAATGAATATAAGAGCTATAAATGTAAATGATGAATTATATGTTGTAGATACATATGAACTTATGACGAAACTTGCATATAATGCTATAGAAGCTGGAGCAAAGATAATTCATGGAATTCAAGTGGAAGATGTAATATATAGGGAGAATCCACTTAGGATAATTGGCGTAGTTATATTATGGTCTGCAATAGCACTTTCAGGATTACATGTAGATCCACTATTCATAGAATCAAAAGCTGTAATAGATGCTACAGGTCATGGAGCAGAAGTAATATCAATAGCATCGAAAAAGATTCCAGAACTAAATATAAATGTTAAAGGTGAGAAATCAGCATACGCAGAACTCTCAGAGAAACTTGTTGTGGAATATACAGGTAGGATAGTACCAGGATTATATGCCACTGGAATGTCTATTGCAGCAATAAATAACCTTCCAAGAATGGGACCAATATTCAGTGGAATGTTATTATCTGGAAAGAAAATTGCAGAAATAGTAAGTAGAGATATAATGTCAAACAAAAAATAAAAATTATTTATTAATGATTTACTGCCAGTTTATATCTGGACGTAAATTAAGGTAGTATGCAATATTTGCTTTACTATCTATTACTGGCTTTATCTTCCCCTTACTTGAAGTTAATATTGTTGTTACACCTGGACCATGACCAGCAATATAAGAATTAGTATGTACAACAACTCCAATGGTTATAGCACCTTGTTTATAAATTCTACCATAAGTGCTATCAGCATCCATTATAGCTACAATATCTCCAAGCCTTAATGTATTGAGATTATACTTTTTAACGGTTTCTTCATCGAATAATGTTATATCATAATCTCCACTATAAGTTTGATTACTACCTAAACCAGAACCCAT
Source organism: Methanomethylicia archaeon (assembly GCA_038727515.1). Taxonomy (GTDB): domain Archaea; phylum Thermoproteota; class Methanomethylicia; order Culexarchaeales; family Culexarchaeaceae; genus JAVYVS01. The sequence continues at coordinate 10,511 of JAVYVS010000006.1, read as the reverse complement.
AATACCAGCTGGAACTATATGTGTAACGCCCACCACTAAACTATCACCTTCTTCACTTATATTCATCTTCATTAGCAATGATGGATCAATATTCATAACAGTGATATCTGGATAATCCAAAAGTTTTAATCCCTGTCCAAAGGATTTAACTTGAATCTTATCTCCAATAACAAGTTTCTCCATAACTTCATATGGGAAATCAACCATAACATGCTCGATACCACCATGCTTACCAGTAACATAACCAATAGCCCCCTTAGCTTCACCAGTAACAACTTTTGCTTCATTACCAATACATGAAAGAACATTTAATGCAGTATTGGGACCTTCAGGAGCACCAGGATAACTAGATAAATTTTTAATGCTAACTCCAGGTTCCACATGATCTGCCATCCAATCTATAGCTGAATCTCCAACACGAACATTATACCTTATTCCACCAGTTCCAGGGCAAACGATCAATTGTCCATAAGCTGAAATCCTATATGGGGGAGTTCTAAATATTGGACTTGCAACTTCTCCAATTACAGAAACTTTCACAAGTTTATCTACATTCATCCTTAATTTAACCATGCTATCACCAAAATGAATTACTTATAACTACACTTAAAAACTTCCATATTCAATTTATTACCATAGAAATCAACACTAACAATATCTTCTAATGCTACACGTGTAGATGTACGTTCATGAGCTGGATAACCAATGGTAATAGCGCAAACCACTCTAAATTTTTCTGGAATTTTTAGAATTTTCTTAAATTCTTCTTCAAATGGTGTAAATTGAACTCCAATCCAACATGAACCTAAACCTTCAGAGAAAGCTGTTAAAAGAATATTTTGTACAGCTGCACCAACATCATTTTGCCAGAAAATAGGTGATTTCTCAGGATCTGCTAGAACCACTAATACTATGGGGCTATAAGCCATATGTTTACCAAATGGATGTATACTTGCAAGTTTTTCACGTGTCTCCCTATCCCTAACAATTATGAAATGCCATGGTTGAGAATTATGTGCAGAAGGAGCCCATCTAGCAGCTTCTAAACACTTTAAAATTTTCTCAGCTTCCACAGGTTTATCAAGATATCTCCTAATACTTCTACGCTTTAGTATAGCTTCAAATACATCCATGAATAATAAGTTTAAACAGTATACTTAAAAGGTTAATTATCCATTGGTGAAACATAAGATTCAATTCTTACACCTTCAACTGGATTTGAATAAAAAGCTAATGGACATCCATAATCTATACATGCTTTACAAACCTTCTCAGCACTTTCTACGTTTTTAACCAATCCTATAATTGCACCTCCAAGACCTGCTCCAGAAATCTTCACACCTACAGCTCCATTATCAAGCATTAAATCCCTTATATTTTCAATTTCTGGAAGACTAACATCATAATAATCTCTTAAAAGCATGTGTTGATAATTAACTATTAAACCAAGTATATCAAGAGTATCATTAAACTTAAAATCAGCATTAGATGACAAGTTTCTAATTAAATAATTAAAGTTTATCTTAAAACCTTTAATTAAATTTACAGCATAAATAGTTGATACATTCATTTTAATTGTAAATATTAATCTATTAGCTAAATTCCTGGGTAGTGAATCAAGGTATGGTTTAAGTTCATCTTCACTTATATCCATCCAATAAACTTTATCATACCTATATGCTAATTTAGATTTCAAAGGTTCAGAAACTTTAATTTCATCTAGCAAAATCCTTAAAGCTTCATTAATTTCAGCTTGTCTAATTGGATGAACACTAACTATCCTCCTATGAATACCAGAATCAACAATGACAAATAGAAAATTGCTTGATGGTAGAAATTCAACTTTACATGGAGGATTAGGATATAATATTATCATTCCACCATAAGAACAACTATATTGATCCAATCTACCACAAGGTATACCCATAACATCATGCTCAGCTTTATACGCAATTTCAGCAATAGAATTTTTGTCTAAACCTAAATTGAAAACTTCAGATATAAGTTTAACAATTGAAACCTCAAAAGCTGCACTACTAGATAAACCAGAACCTATTGGGATTTCACTCCATAAAGCAATATCCATACCTCCAATTCTAAAACCAGAATCCATTAAAACTTTAAATATCGATCTAACATAATCACCAAACCAACCTCCACCAACCAAATTAAAATTTGATAAACTAAAAGAATCAAAACCATTTAAACCATTCTCAAACATATTTAAAGAAGTAAAATTCACAATATCACTCTCATTTTTAAAACCAATAGCATAACATCTAAGGTTTATTGCAGCTGGAACTACTGGAAGACCCTTATAATCTTGATGTGTATTCAAAAAATCTATTCTACCAGGAGATGATACCATAACTAAATCAGATGATCTCAATGATAGAAATTTAATGAGCTTATTATAAATCTCAGCAACATTCACAAAATAATTAAAAGTTTAAGAATAGAAATTTTTATCGTGAGTATTATGCTTACAAAGATAGAATTAGAGAAATTCTATCTCATACTACATCCAAGACCAGCATATGTAATAGGATCTGGAAAAATAGGAGAAAAAGTAAATTTCATGGCTGCAAGTTGGGTTATGCCAATGGGTGAAGAACCTCCATTGGTATGTATAGCCATAGGGAAGAATAGTTTAACAAATGAATTAATAAAAACGTACAAACAATTCTCCATCAATATACTTCCAATAGAAAAATTAAATGAATTATATACCATTGGAACAATAAGTGGAAGAAATGTAGATAAAACAAAAATAATAAAACCAATGGAGGGAGAAGAAGTAAATGCACCAATAGCGCAAGATGCAATAGCAGTAATTGAATGTGAATTATGGGATAAAGTTGAATCAAATGATGTAACATTATTTATAGGTCAAGTTTTAAATGTGAAAGTTGATGAAAGATACTTTAATCCAAAAACTGGTTGGACTATAAAGGAAAACCCAATACCACTACATAATTGGGGTAGAGGATTCTTTAAAGTTGGACAATTTATAATGGCGAAAACATTACAACAATAATATCAACCATCAAATTAAAACTCATTCAATAAGTATTGATAGAAATATGGGAAATTAACTTTTACTGATTTTGAATAGTTTTAACGCATTTCCACTGAGAATACCCTCTTTCTCCCCACTTGATATATTTAATTTTGTAATTCTCTCAATAGCATATTCGATATCAGTTATTTGATGTGGATAATCAGTTCCAAGCATAATTTTCTCTGAACCTAACATTCTACATGCAAATTCAAGTATCCTCGAATCATAGCATATGGAATCAACATAGATATTCTTAAAATAATATGATGGTGGTCTACTTATATTCTGCTTAGATTCTGGATACATTTTAAAGCACATATCTATCCTCCCAATTAAATATGGTAGAACTCCACCAGTATGAGAAGCCACTATCTTTAATGAATCATATCTATCTAAAACCCCACTCAATACTAACCTTAAAATTGCTAGACTTGTATCCATTGGAAAACCAAACATTGGAACTATCCTATAATCCTCCATGTATTTCAAATTCAATGGTGAAGTTGGATGTATAAATATTGGAACATTCAATCTAGCGGCTTCAGCATATACAATCCAGAAATCACTGTTATCTAAAGGTTTACCATTAACATTTGAGAATATCATTACACCATTTAAACCTAAATCTATAATTGCTCTTTTAAGTTCTTCAATAGATGATTCTGGATCTTGCATAGGTAAAACTGCTAATGCTCTAAATCTATCAGGAAATCTCTCTACAATTTTGGAAAAAGAATCATTGACTATTCTAGCTAATTCAATACTTGATTTCACATTTACAAAATCAATCCCAGGAGTAGTTAGAGTTAGAATTTGCATATCAATTTTAAACTTATCCATAACCTTTAATCTTTCAATGACATCAATGTGGGATTTAACAACAACATTATAATCACCCTTATAGTTAATTATAGTTCTACCTTGATCATCAAGAAATACAGAAACTTCCTTACAATTATCCTTTAGGTAGCGTATATATTCCATTGGATAAAAGTGATTGTGAATATCAATTATCAACTTTAAATCACCATATCAAATTGAACCAAACATATCAATTATTCGAATAATGTGTTTAATTCCCAACTTAAAATCTTCCAATCTAATATTCTCATTTGGAGAATGAGATTTAGAATCATAATATCCAACACCAACAGATATCATTGGAATCTTCAAATTATTTACGAAGAGATACATAGGTCCACTACCTGAAGATATGGGATATACTATTGGATCTAAACTATAGACTTCTCTTGCAGATTTTACTCCAATCTTCACAATTTCAGCTTTAGGATCTGTTTTTGCAGCTTCATAACCATGCAAACTTACGATTTCAATATCATTAAATCCATATTTAATCATATGCTTTCTCAATTTATTCATGACATCTTGAGGGGTAAGTCCCGGAGGAAGTCTAAAATCAACTTTAGCCATGGCATAACTTGGTATTATAGTTTTTGCACCTTGACCAATATAGCCAGAATATATACCATTAATATTACATGTTGGATTGAAGAGTAAAGCTTTTAAAGCTTCAAATCCCCTCACTCCACCAATAAAACCACTTATTCCAAGTCTCTTAATTAAATCAACATCATTGAATGGTATACTCTTCAATAATTCTTCATCTTCCATTTCAATGGGTTTAAGATTATCATAAAAACCTTCAATCAAGATTCTTCCATCATCACCACGTAAACTATTTAAGAAATAGATTAACCTCCAAGCGGGATTAGGTATTATTGCAGCTTGACCACTATGAACATCTACATTCGGACCTCTAACCATGAATTCAAAGTATGCTATACCTCTAACACCAAGGGTTATCACTGGACGTTCATCAATATCTCTATAACCAAATTCCCATATACCTGCATCTGCAGAAAATAAATTGCCATAAGCATTTACATAACTTGGTAAAGATGGACTTCCAATCTCTTCTTCACCTTCAATAACAAATTTAATTGCCACTGGAAGATCTCCGAGAACATTCAAAATAGATTCCACAGCTTTTAATCTAGCAATAATATTACCCTTATTATCAGCAACTCCTCTAGCAAAGATCTTACCATCTCTTAAACTTGGATTAAATGGAGGTGAAACCCAAAGATCAAGTGGATCTGGAGGTTGAACATCATAATGATTATAAAATAATAGAGTCTTCTTATAGGATCTAGGTTTATACTCTGCAAATATCAATGGATTACCTTTATCTAAACTTAAAACTTTAACGTTGAATCCCACATTTTCAAACATTTCACTAAGCTTTCCCACAACATCATTTATACCAATATTTTGAGCAGCAATCGATGGAATTTTACATATCTCTATAAGATCTGAAATAAACTTATCAAAGTTTAAATCAACATATTTGTATATTGAATCTATCATGAAAATATTTTATTAGGTATGAAATATTTAAGATTATCACTTTATGGAAATATTGAACGCTTAAATTTCGTTAGAGATTCACATCCAACTTCAGTGCAAACAACAGTATCTTCAATTCTAACTCCAAATTCACCTTTAAGATAAATTCCAGGCTCTACAGTAAAAACCATCCCAGGCTTCAATTCTAGTTTATTACCTTTAACAATATATGGATGCTCATGAACTTGTAAACCAATACCATGACCTAATCTATGAATAAAATATTTTCCAAACCCTTCAGAGTCAATTAAAGACCTAGCATATAAATCAACTTTTTCACAAGTAATTCCAGGTTTAATATTCTCAATAGCATTCCTATTAGCTCTATAAACTAAATCCCAAATTCTATGCTGTTTCTCACTTGGAACACCGTAAACCACGGTTCTAGTTATATCTGAGAAATATCCATTAACAGAACATCCTACATCTGCCAATACAATATCACCCTTCTTTAACTTTGAATTATCTGAATAACCATGTGGTAAAGCGGATTTAGCACCAAATAAGATTGTGGCAAATTGTGGAACTCCACCAAGCTCTCTCATTTTTGAGATGCATATATAGCTTAATTCAAGTTCAGTGATCCCTTCAGAAAGACTTTGAAAAATAGTTTCAACAGCTTTATCTGAAATAGCACAAGCCCTCCTAATATTATCCAATTCCCATTCACTTTTAATCATACGTAAGCTAAAAATCATATTTGAAATATCAATAAAACATATATCACTAAGCTTCGATTGTAATCTATTAACCCAACCCCAAGGAGCATCTTCACATAAACCTATAACACCATGTTTAGGTCTACAATCCATTATAAGTTTAGAGAGAATTTCAATAGCATCTTCATCTTCATCCCAAACTTCTATACGATTAATCCATGTACGTTGACCTCTAAGTTCCTCCTCAAGTTTTGGAACAAGTATAAATGGTTCACCATCAACTGGTAGATAAGCAGCTGTAGGCCTCTCAGATAAACCTATGTTTACACCAGTAAAATATAAAAGGTTTACACCAGAAAAGATTAATACTCCATCAATACCTTCACCCTCAAGTTTCTCGATCAATCTAACACTCCTATCAACGAAAACATCAACCAAATAAATCACCTAAAACAAATATTTAACACTAAAAATAAAATTAACTTTCAAAACCAAAACCCTTAAATAAAGGCTTATAGGGGATAAAATGAGGTGAAATCAAAATATGGGTAGTGAAGAAAGGGGCCTAGCGAAAATAGAGCAACTAAAACCAAATACTAGAAGTGTAAACCTATTGGTTAAAGTAGTTTCAAAGGGAGAACCAAGAACAGTTAGTGGAGGAGCACATAGAGTTGCAGATATATTGGTTGGAGATGAAACTGGAGCTATATACCTAACATTGTGGGATGATGCAATAGATAGAGTAAATGAAGGAGTAACAATAATGATAAGGAATGGATTTGTAAGTCTATTTAGAGGTAGTATGCGCCTAAATGTTGGTAGATACGGTAGTTTTGAAGTTTTAAGTAAAGCCCCAGAAATAGAGGTAAATACTGAAAACAATCTATCATTAGTACAATATGAACAAGAAGGAGAAAGAAGATTTGGTAGAAGTAGACCAGGCCCTAGAAGATTTGAGGGGAGAAGGAGTAGGAGATAGAAATTAATTGAAAGAAAATTGGGAATTTTTAGTTTTATAGTTTTTTATAAATAGTTTTAAATTATAGTTAATGAACAACAAGTTTTTATCAGAGGGTAAGTTAGTTAATCTTGAATATGAATGTAGAAAGCAATATAGCATTAATAAGAACAATATTTGGAAATCCAATTATAAGACCTATAATCAAATTCCTTTCAACACATGAATATAATGGAAGATCACTATTAAATTATGCATTAACAATATATTCTGGAGAAGAAGAAGCGAAAAAGGTTAAGTTAATAATTTCATCATTAATAGTTTCACAAATCATAAATTTAGGATTAAAAATTTTAGATGTAAAAGAGGAAGAAGTAAGAAGAATGTTTAAAAATAGATCATTGAGAAGGGGGCTTGAAGTTATATTAAGGAGTATAAGTAAATATGGTATAACATTACCACAAAAATTGGATGCACCATTCCTAGTAGTATGGAATTTCACAAATATGTGTAACCTTAATTGTAAACATTGCTATCAAAATGCAAAAACAGTTTTGAAAAATGAATTAACATTAGAAGAGAAAATCAATGTATTAAAACAATTTGAAGAAGCAGGTGTAGCTGCAATAGCTTTTTCAGGTGGAGAACCATTAATTCATCCACATTTCTTTAAAATAGCGGAGGAAGCTGTAAGAAGAGGATTCTATACAGCAATAGCAACCAATGGAACAATAATAACAGATGAAATTGCAAGAAAGATTAAAAATATTGGAATAAACTATGTTGAAATAAGTTTAGATTCCATAGATCCAGTAAAACATGACAATTTTAGAGGTGTGAGAGGTGCTTGGGAAAAGACTATAAATGGAATATTAAATTGTGTTAAAAACGATATATTTACTGGAATTGCAGTAACAACATTAAAAATGAATTATAAGGAATGTAGAAAGATTATAGAGTTTGCAAAGAATATCGGCGTTAAAAGGGTTATATTCTTCAACTTTATACCAGTTGGTAGGGGTGAAGAAATTTTAATTGAAGATTTAAATCCATGGGAAAGAGAAGAGTTTCTATCAACTTTATATGAAGCCATGAGGGATTATGGTATTGAAGTTCTCTCAACAGCACCTCAATATGCTAGGATTGTAATACAGAAGTCTCATGGTATATGTATAAGTCCATTACACTTCTATGCTGGACCACCAGTTGGCGGCTTAAATTATCTAGCTGAATTTATTGGTGGATGTGGAGCTGGAAGATTATATTGTGCATTAGAACCCAATGGAGATGTAACACCATGCGTATTCATACCAAATATAGTATTAGGGAATATTAGGAATAAAAAGTTTAAAGAGATATGGAATAATACACCTATCCTATTAGCTTTTCAAAATAAAGATATATTAAAGGATAATTGTGGAAAATGTGGATTTAGGTATATATGTGGAGGTTGTAGAGCCAGAGCATATGTATACTTTAAGGATATTACAGCTCCAGATCCAGGATGTATAAATAACATTGAATTTTATGAGAAAGTTCTATGTGAATTAAAACATAAAACTGAATTAGATCAAAATCAATTCAACCTCATTACTGGAGCACTGCCGATAAAACCTAAATCAACCATATCACCATAAACACCATCACTTAAAATTAGTCTAACACCACAAGGTTTACCCTTAGATTTCAAAACTGAATAAATATCCATAAAGAGCATATTTACTAATTCTCTACTCATTTTTGGAAGCACAATCATATCGAATCCTGCAACACAAACCGAAGATAAATGTAATAGATCATAAGCAGATATTAAACCTTCACCTCCAAGAAGCATAAGTTTTGAATCTTCAGCATATGGAAGCATAAGCTCATTATAACCCACATAAAAATCTTCACTTGAAGCAATACTCTTAATTGACTCATTAATTCTAAAAATAGAACTTAAAGTCCCTATACCACCAAATTTTACACCACCAAAAGCTTCAATTAAATCCACTACGCTCTCCTCCATCCAAGGAGATATAGATATATCTAAGCCCATCGAATTTATTTTTAAATAACCAGTGATCTCAGCCATAAACTCTCTAACACGATTAGAACACTTTAAAATAACTTTAGAAATAGACTGACCATTTCTAACAGCATTCAATAAATCATTAACATACAACATAGAAGCTAAAATCATAACATCCTTACCTGCAGATGCTGAAGGAAAATATGGTGTAATTATTGGGCCATCAATAGAAAATGATAATCTAACAAATGATTCCAGTGGAAGTTTATCCTTGATATACATTAATAGATCTCTAAAAACTTTAAATTCACTTAATCCACCAAACATAGATATAAAAAGTTTATTATAATTACTCAATAGAGAAACTATTAAATCAAAATCTAAAGTATTATCACAAAAAATTGGGATAGCATAATAATTAAAGTCTTCAGAAACTTCATCCAAGAAATCTATAAATCTATTTACCTCATTGGGGATTTGAGGATCAACAGCCAATCTCAAACTCCAAATATCTAAACCATGCCTTTTTGAAATTTCATCTACAAAACTGCGTATAAATGGAGCTATTTGAGAAAAATCCCTTAGAAAACGAATTGGAACTAAAAATGTTAAACTTCTAACCTTCATAAAATCACAATATAATATTGATAATAATAAGTGATTATAAGGATTATCAATAATAGAAAGTATTAAAACAAAAGTGAGAAGTAGTATATGAGGGGATTATAAATGATGCAAATAACAAAGGAAAAAGAATATGCAATAGAATATATTGAGAAAAACAAGGATCGTTTCATAGAGATCTCCGATAAAATATGGGAATATGCAGAACTTGGATTAATAGAATATAAATCATCAAAGTTATTAGCTGAGGAATTAGAGAAACATGGCTTTAAAGTTAGAATGGGCATTTCAGATATGCCTACAGCTTTCATTGCTGAATGGGGTTTGGGAAAACCTGTTATTGGTGTTATGGGTGAGTATGATGCTTTGCCTGGTCTTTCGCAGAAGAAGGTTCCATGGAAGGAGCCTTTGATTGAAGGGGCTCCTGGTCATGGTTGTGGGCATAATATTCATGGTGTTAGTGGATTAGCTGCTGCAATAGCTGTTAGGTATGCTATGGAAAAATATGGGATTAAAGGTACCATAAGGTTTTATGGATGCCCAGCTGAGGAAAACTTTAGTGGAAAAGTATTTATGGTGAGAGATGGCTACTTTGATGATGTTGATACAGCAATTAGTCATCATCCAAGTACAATGAATGGAGTCTCATTAAAAAGTAGTTTAGCAATAAATTCAGCTAAGTTTCATTTTTTTGGTAGGGCTTCTCATGCTGGTGGTAGTCCTGAGTTTGGTAGGAGTGCTTTGGATGCTGTTGAGCTTATGAATGTT
>JAVYVS010000005.1:0-112608 GCA_038727515.1 Methanomethylicia archaeon | reverse complement strand
GTTTTTCCACTAGCCATTCCGGATGCAAGTATTAGGCAAAGCCTTTCTGGTCCTGACTCCTCAAGTATTCTTAGCGCTTCAAGTTGATGCCTATAGAGGCGTATGACTTCGCCGTTCTTCCCACCGAAGAGAGCCATTACCTTATTCTTCTCATTCCAACTAAGATACTCGCAGAAACTTACGTTGGTAGTTTCAGGCAATCTTCCTCTACAAGAGAAAACCTTAATGTCCTTCTTAAAACTCCCAAAGGTATGTAAATCCTTAAATTTAGTCTTTAATGATTTATCAGAGTAGTCGTAGCTAACTGGTATTGGAATATTTATCTCCTGCTTATCGAGCCTAATGAGAATATCTCCACCCTTACCCACTGTAAGGCTCTTTAACCTAGCGTGCCACTCTTCGAGATGATATCCCTCAGGATCTATTGGATATATGTGCAATAATTTGGAATCCGGGTTTTCGTAGGGAAAATCTTATATTTAGATTTTCATATTTCAATTTTTATCGGTGAATTTATGGAAGAGTATAAAATGCCATTAATAGGTGATAGTTTCCCTCATATGGAAGTTAGAACTACTAGGGGTATAATTAAACTTCCAGAAGATTATAGTGGCAAATGGTTTATTTTGTTTAGTCACCCAGCGGATTTCACGCCAGTATGTACTACAGAATTTGTTGCATTTCAAAAACGATATGAAGAATTCAAGAAGTTAAATTGTGAGTTGATAGGATTGAGTATAGACCAGGTTTTTGCACATCTAAAATGGGAAGAATGGATTAAAGAAAAACTTGGCATAGAAATACAATTTCCAATAATTGCAGATAATGCTGGTGAAATATCTGCAAGATTAGGTATGCGCCATAAACAAGCTGCAGGAACGCAAACTGTTAGAGCAGTCTTTATAGTTGACCCTAAGGGTATTATTAGAGCAATACTCTATTATCCGATGGAACTCGGTAGAAACATGAATGAAATACTTCGAATGGTTAAGGCACTTCAAATTGCCGATAAAGGTTATGCTATACCAGCTAATTGGCCAAATAATGAGATAATAGGCGATAATGTAATAGTCCCACCAGCAAACACTATAGACATGATCTTAAAGAGGAGAGAACAAGAAAAGGCTGGAGAAATAAAGTGTATAGATTGGTGGTTCTGCTATAAAAAATATAACTAAATTTATACCCTTTTTTATACCCTAAAGAGAGATTCTTATTCTCTACCTAGATTCTTCAACAATATTTTTAGAGACATTTATATAAGGAAGTATTAGAGAAAACTTAAATGAATTATTTAAAAAATCATTTTTAGATTATTTTTATAAGAATTACCCTTGAGGAAAATAAAGTCAACTGTTTATAAAAACGTTAAAAAAATTATTTGATTTGTTTAATTCACTTATAACTTCCCTATTCTATATAGTGTTGTTCCACATACTGAGCATTTTCCACGAATAGCAGGTCTACCATTTTTCAAAGTCACTTGTTCTGTGTCAACTATCGTTCTCTTCGCTTTACATTTCACACAATATGCCTCTACCAATATGAATCACTGTAGGATTATATGAGGATTATTAATTTAAAAGGGTTGTGCTTGAATTACAATAGATAATGATAAAATTGATTGTTAAGAATACTGGGTTTTAAGATTTATGTTGTTAATAGGATGAGTAATGGTGCGAATACTTCAGCCACTAGTGACATCACTGTTATCATAGTATTTAATGATGGACCTGCAGTATCCTTGAATGGATCGCCAACAGTATCTCCTATTACAGCTGCTTTATGAGCTTCAGATCCCTTACCACCATAAATACCAGATTCTATGTATTTCTTTGCATTATCCCATAATCCTCCGGAATTCGCCATAAATAATGCAAATATTATACCCGTAATTATACTTCCTGCTAGAAAACTTGCAAGAGCCTCTTTCCCAAGAAACACTAGTGTTAATATTGGAACTATTATGGCTAATGAGCATGGTAGCATAAGTTCTTTGAGAGCTCCTTTAGTAGCTATATCTACACATCTAGCATAATCAGGTTTGGATTTCCCTTCAATAAGTCCTGGAATTTCTTTAAATTGCCGTCTTATTTCTTCAATCATCCTCTCAGAGTTTCTACCTACAGCCAATATTAATAGTGCAGAAAGTAGTGGAGGCATCATACCACCCAAGAATAAACCTGAAATAACTTCTGGTTTCATTAAATCAAGTATAGTGATATCCACTGAATGAGCATAAGCTGCAAAAAGTGCTAATACCGTTAATGCTGCAGCACCAATTGCAAACCCCTTAGTTATAGCCTTAGTCGTATTACCTGCAGCATCCAATTTATCTAAAACTTCAATTACTTCTTCACTTAATCCAGATTGTTCCGCTATACCCTTGGAATTATCAGATATAGGACCATATGCATCTGCAGATATAGTCATACCAACAGTTGCAAGCATACCTACAGCTGAAATTGCTATTCCATAGAATGGATTAACATTAAATTGTATTGATAGATACCAAGCAGCTAATGTAGCTATACATATACCTAAAATTGGTGGAACTATACTTATTAAACCATAGGAGAAACCTGTTAAAATATTTATAGCAGCACCAGTTGTTGATGCTTCAGCCACCTTTTTTGCTGGAAATCTATCAATAGAAGTGAAATAATCAGAAGTTATACCGATAATTACTCCAGCAGTTAAACCAGCGGCAGTTGGAAGGAAAACCCCTAACCATTTATTTCCAAGTTCAGAGAAGTATGTTACTATTAAGAGGAGGACTCCAAATAAAATCCAAGTTGAAAAAGATCCTCTATTAAGAGTTTTCCCAGGATTACCCTTAATACTTAATCTAACAATTAACACACCAATTATAGATGCTATAAGCCCCATAGCCGCTATAATTAATGGTAAAGTCATCAATACCCTTTCACCTAATTCTGCACCAATAATCATACTAGCCACTATACTAGCTATATATGAATCTATAAGATCTGCTCCCATACCAGCACAATCACCAACATTATCACCAACATTATCTGCAATAACAGCTGGATTACGTGGATCATCCTCTGGAATACCAAGTTCAACTTTCCCCACAAGATCAGCACTAATATCTGCAGTTTTAGTATATATTCCTCCACCAGCTTTAGCGAAAAGTGCAAGAGCACTAGCACCAAAGCTAAAACCTAAAACTATTGTTGAAGCTTCAATATCACTCCATCCAAAGATAAAGTAGTATATGAAGAATAGTAAACTTATTCCTAGAATGGCTAATCCAACTATGAATAAACCCATGACAGCTCCACCATAGAAAGCTATTGGAAAAGCTTTATTCATACCAATTCTAGCAGCATTAGTTGTTCTAACATTAGCTTCTACAGCAGCTTTCATACCGAAATATGCAGCAACTGTAGTACAAATAGAGCCAAAAACATATGCAATAGACATACTTAAACCATAAACAACGCTTCTAGAAGAAAAAAGGTAGACGAAGAATAAAACTATAGCCATAACCATAACGAAAAAAGCTAAAGTTTTATTTTGCCTTTTAAGATATGCTTCAGCACCTTCCTTTATAGCATCAGCAATATACTTCATTCTTTCAGTACCACGATCTTGCTTTATAACATAACTATACAAATAAAACGATAATAAAACAGAAATTAAACCAATAAAAGGTGCTAGATAAAGCAACATAAAATCACACCCCAATACAAATAACTCTTTCCTAAAGGAAATATAATATTTACGTTTATAAATATTATTTAAGAAACATAGAAAAATTTCCTAGAATTCTAGATACACTATAGAAAGTTATAGTCAATTTATTCAACGCCATAGAAACCATAAAGTAGTAATAGTGTACCTACACCTGCAATAACCATGGAATTCACTAAGGAAAAGTTATAAGTAGCCCAAGATAACGCCACCATAACTCCCAATAAGGCACCTGAAAAAGCAATTATCACCTTTCCCCTAGGAGATTTATATCTAAAAGCTTGATAAATCATGAAGATGAAAAAGGCTGAAAGAACTCCATATATAATTTGTATAAGAAAATCTTTTGAAAATAACATGGTAGATACTAACCATAATGCTAATGAGAAAGAACCTAAGAGAATCAATGTAGCACTAAACTTATCATATCCACTTGACACAATATAGATATATAACGCAAAAATATATTACTATTCCTCATCCTCTCAATGAAGAAAGCAACTTACCAAAACCATAAACATCAATCTTACAATTCAACCTATTCAAAATAGCCCATAGAGTTGCACTATTACTTGATACAACAGGTTTACCAACAATATTCTCTAAATAATCAATTAAATTCAAAGTTGGTAGATTTGTACAACTTATAAATATAGCATCAGAGGAGGAGTAATTAAGCTTTAAAACTAAATCTATCACCATATTGGAGGGCACCCTACCAATATCAGTATTCCTCAAAATATTTAGAGACTTCAAATCTAAAACATTAAAACCATTATCAACAAAGAATTTTCTTTCCAAATTATTTAGTTCATCAATATATGGTGTAGCAATAGAAATATTCCTAGCGCCAAGGAAATTTAAAGCCTTAACCACAGCACCAGAAGTTGATATTGCAGGTTTACCACTAATTCTCTCAATTTTATCTTCAATAGCTTTATCATGACCCAACCCCCTAAAAAGACTACCAGTGGTACAACCATAAACTATAATATCAACATCAGCATCAACAAGTTTTAAAACTTCATCATCAATATAAGACTCCATTAAAGACAATTCTTCAACATTAACATTACGAAGTTTTAAACGTGCAACATGAACAGAAAAGCCTCGAGGTAGAATTCGCCAAAACTCTTCCTCCATTGTAGTATTAGAAGAAGGAATTAATAATCCTACCCTAAACAAATAAAACCCCAATTAAAATTTAAAAGGGCATTATAAAAATAAATATATTGGGGCAATGACTGATCAGAGTTAAAATGAGAAGTGATATAAAGGCATTAGGAGGAGCCCCATATATGCTATGCGGCGGTCGTCCAGCCTGGTCTAGGACCCGAGTCTCCCAAGCTCGTGATCCCGGGTTCAAATCCCGGCCGCCGCACTACATAAACATACTGGAGAAAATAATATATACATCCAAGGAGAAATGACACAGAGAGTACGTGGTGGAATTATTGTACGAGGAAAATAATAGAGAGAAATTTGTAAGGAAAATTATGAAATTGAAGAATGTATTGGTTAAGATTCAATTGGTTGATGGAAATACAATAACAGGAAAACTCATAGGGATGGACCCAGATTATCTAAATCTAATAATTGAAAAACCTTCAGGAGAAGAAGATGATACTAATGAATACATGTTAATCCCAGGATCATCAATAAGCTATATAAAGTGGGTTAAGAATAAGGGGAAAAAGAAGGATTTAGAGAGAAATGTAATGAAACTTTTAGAACGTGAACCAAATCTTACAAAGGAAGATCTGGCAAGAATATTGAATACTGATTTAAGAAGCATAGAAAAGGTTATGAGAGATTTGAAGAGGAAAGGATTTATAAATAATCCACAAAATGGTAAAAATTAATCAATAGAATTGATTATAGACCATGAAAATAATTCCAATAGCATTTGAAAGTTTAGGAGTACGATCTATGTGCACATTCATTGAAACAAAGGATATAAGGTTGATGATAGATCCAGGAATGTCCTTAGGATTAAGATATGGAAAGATGCCGCATCCAAAGGAATATAAGAGTTTAATTAAAGCTAGGAAGAGAATGTATAAAGAAGCGGAAAAAGCTGATTTAATAATCATTACACATTATCATATAGATCATTACACCCAACTTAAGATAACTGATTATATGTGGACATGGAGTGATCCTGAAAATGCAGAAAAGTTGTATGAAGGAAAGAATATACTTTTAAAAGACTATAAGAATAATATTAATTTAAATCAAAAGAGGAGAGGATGGATACACTGGAAATTACTAAATAAAATAGAGTGTAAAGTGGAAATAGCAGATAATAAAACCATTAATATCAATAACACAAGGATACGTATAAGTAAACCAATACCACATGGAGAAGAATATTCAAAATTAGGATATGTATTAATGGTGGAAATAGAGGAAGAAGATGAGAAGGTACTATATACATCAGATATACAAGGACCGCAAACCCTAAAACTCACAAACGAAATAATAATGTTAAAACCAAATATAACAATAATTGGGGGGCCGACTACATATATAGCTACAGAGAAGAAAAAAGTTATAGAAATCATAGATAATATTAAAACACTGAAAAATAATATACCAAAAATAATTTTAGACCACCATATCCTAAGAGATAAAGATTGGAGAAAATATTTCAATAAAATAAGGGAGAAAGGGGAAAATAAGGTACAAACAGCAGCAGAGTACATGGGGGGAAGAAATAAAACACTTGAATGTATAAGGGATTTATTATATGAAAAATATGAACCATCAAAAGAATTTTTGAAATGGTGTAAGTCAATAAATAAACATCGTGGGAAAGAGCCGCCACCAATATAAGTTATATAAGTAGTTAATCAATTAAGTTTAAATGGAGAATTTAATTAAAGACCATCATCTCCAAACAAAATCTTAACATTCTTCCTCTCCACGAGAACGTTTATATTAATTGCTGTTGAAATTTTCCCATTCTCTCCAGAGTAAAATAATGTTTCTGAATCTTTTTCAAATGTAAAACTATATGCATATCCACTTTTCTCGTAACCTCTATCATCCAATACTCTAATAACTAAAGCTTCTAAAGAATTATCAATATTATAAAGTTTCATAAGGGTATTATAAAATCCATGAGGAGTTAATATATCAAAAACATATTCCTTCACCTTATTATCTCTACTAGTTTTTTCTAAGATTCTTTTTCCCTCACTTACATGAATCTCCAAACTATCTAAATCAATAATATCACCAGAAGAGATACAGGATAATTTAAAATTATTTTTGTCTTTCATTTCAAGTATAATTATCATTGATCTACCAATAACTTCACCTACATTATCCTTAATTTTTAATGCCGTCTTTTCATCAACCCCTATACCAAGTTTAACTTCAGTTTTCCACATTGCTTCAAAAAGTCTTGTAAAGCGACCTCTTTGAATAAAATGTTGATCTACAATTACTTTCCCATTCATTAGGAAGCCTAACCCAATTCCAACTTTAACATTCACATCCATACCCTCATATATCATTGGATTACTCATTATTGCTGCACCAGCACTTGAACCAGCAATTAATTTTCCATTTGAATATAATTTCCTTATAGCTTTGAGCGCTGGCGTTTCTTCTCCATCCACTATTAATCCTTTAATTATCCTTTCTTGAACCCCACCAGTAAAGTAGATTCCATCTAAATCCAATATTAAATCAACGATTTCATTTGAAAATGCATTAACTCTATAGTTTTCAGAAGTTATATCTAAAAGTATTGGATCAACATTAAAACTTTCAAAACACTTTTTATGTTCTTTCCAAGTTTCATAAGGAGACCCACTAGCTAAAGGTATTATCCCTATCTTACAATTATGTCCTCCAGAAAGCTCAACAATACCCTTAATTATTTCATTAACATCTAAAATAGCTCCCCCACCAATTAAAAGCTTCATATAACTTCTAATAGTAATAAAATTACTCAAAAATAAACATTAACTAAAAACTAAAATAATTTAAAGTTGGTTCAGCACTCAAGATCCCAATCATTAGTTCATCAGGGCTAGAGTCATCATCCCAATAAACATTTTAATGAAATCATATTTTAATTTAATGGTAGGTATATAGATTTGAGCGTAAAACCTGCGGCGCTAGCAATAGTAAGGACATCACATGAAGCAGAAGCGGAATTGGAAATTCTAGATTGTATATTGCCATATGATTTAGAGTCTAGAATTGTGAAATTAAATGCCCCAGGAGTATTGTTAATAGAGTCAAAACTCAATGGGAAAGATATTATCAATATTTTTAGAAAGTGTTTCGTTAGTCAAGCTAAGAAAATTATACCCATAGATAGAGTCGTAGGAAATAGTATTAATGAAATATTGAATAGTGTAATCATGCTTTCAGAAAACATTAAAGATTCTAATAAAACTTTTAAAATCTATTTGAAAGATTATGGAAAATTAAATATGAGTAGAGAATTGATGAATATTATTGCTGAAAAGTTGAAGGAGAGAAAGGGATGGACTGTTAATTTAAAGAATCCAGATATAATGGTCTTCTTATTTATCTTTAATTGGGGAACTATATTGTCATTGATTGAGCGTAATGACGTATGGGAATTAAATAAATTTTTATAGAAGATTACTTTCAGTTAACTCTCTACTATAAGTTAGTTTAAATGAACGAAACATATAAATTCATTGAAAAAGTAAATGCTTTTGATGAATTTTGTCTAAAATAATTGAAGAGGAATTATTTAAGAAAACTATATTTAAAGATGAGAGCAAACTTTCACCAGACTATGTACCACAAAATCTAGTTCATAGAGAAAATGAAATTAGACAATTATTAAGTTATTTAAGATGCATGATTGATGCACCGGGAAGAATGTCACAAAAAGTTTTAATAATAGGACCTGTAGGAAGTGGGAAAACTGCAACCTCAAAACTATTTGGTTTAAGTTTTTCAGACGCCGCAAAACGAAGAAATATAAAATTGAGGTATATCCACATAAATTGCCATAAAGATAGAACGCCATTTCTAATATTAACTAAGATGGCGAAAAATTTGATAGATGGATTTCCAGATAGAGGACTTTCAACTCAAGAATTATTAAATATAATTTATGAAAAATTGGAAGAGGAAAATGAATACATGCTTTTAACACTAGATGAAGTAGATTACTTCATAAGAATTGGAGGGGAAACATCACTCTATGATCTATTAAGAGTCTCTGATGAATACTTAAATAAACCGCAAAGAGTTAGTTTCATATTAATAGCTAGAGATAGCTCATTTATACCATTACTGGATCGCAGTACACAAAGTGTTTTAATGCAGAATATAATAAAATTTAAACCTTACACAGCAGAACAATTAAAAGACATATTAATTGAAAGAGTAAGAGAAGCATTTTATGAAAATACGATAAGTAGTGAAGTTATTTGGAGTATAGCTGAGATAGCTGCAAAAACAGGGGATGCAAGATATGCATTGGAATTACTTTGGAGAGCAGCCAAAATAGCTGAAATGGAAGGGAGGAAACTTGTAAGTTTAGAAAATGTGAGGATGGCTACTTCACTGATGCACCCAAGTATAAGAGGAGAAGAAATAGATACACTATCCAAACATGAAAAACTGTTGTTATTATCCATTGTAAAATGTTTAAAGAAATATGAACAACAGTATGTGAGTATTGGAGAAGTTGAGAAAATGTATAAAATTGTTTGCGAAGAATACAATTTTGAGCCAAGAGCACATACAAAAATATGGGAGAGTATACAAAACTTAAAAAATATTGGATTAATATCAACCAAGGTAATGAACTTAGAACCAAAAGGTAGGACGACACAGATATCTTTACCAGAAATTCCAATAGAAATCCTTGAAAGGGAATTATTAAAAAACTTAGAGGTGAATAAGTAATGCACATAGAGATAGAAGATATATTTACATCGAGAGGTAGAACTAAAATACTTAAAACATTAACCATGAAAAGAGAATTAAATATTTCTGAAATAGCTAAACAAACAAAGTTAAGTTATGCATCAGTAAATAAACATTTAGAGGAATTAAAGAGTAAAGGAATAGTATTGGAGAAGAAATTTGGGAGAATAAGAATATTTAAATTAAATGAACAAAACAAAGTTGTAAAAGCTATGGAAGAATTCCTTATGAAGGTGTGATTTATGGGAAGTATAAAAATGATTGATATAACAGGAAAGGAAACCTCAATAAGAATATCAACAGCAAATGGAAGAATAAAATTAAAACCTGAAACTATTAATAAAATATTAAAGGGGGATATAGAAAAGGGAGATGTATTTTCAACAGCTAAAATAGCTGCAATAATGGCTGCAAAAAAGACTTCTGAAATAATACCATTATGCCACCCAATACCAATAACCAATGTTAATGTAGATATAAAAGTTGTAGGAGAAGAAACCATAGAAGTAGAAGCTACCGTAAAAACTGAAGCAAAAACAGGTGTAGAAATAGAAGCATTAACAGCTACAGCTATAGCTCTAATAACGATATGGGATATGGTTAAGAAATATGAAAAAGATGAGCATGGAGCATACCCAAAAACCATGATAGAGAAAATCGAAGTTAAAATGAAAATGAAAGATTTACATAAATAGAGATAAATAGAAAGCTAAATAGATATAGAGAAGAGTTATATGCCATTAATAGATAGGTATGGTAGACCCATAGAGAATTTGAGAATAACACTTACCCATCAATGTAATTATAAATGCATATATTGTCATATGGAGGGGGAAGAACCTTCACATGAAGAATTAACACCAGAAGAAATAGAAAGAGTAGTAAAAGCAACTGTAAAACTGGGAATAAAAAGGGTAAAATTTACTGGTGGAGAACCTTTAATTAGAAAAGATTTACCAGAGATCATAGAGAAAACGTCCAATATAGAAGGTTTAGTGGATGTAGCAGTAACAACAAATGGATCTCTCTTAAAACAAATGGCTAAAAGACTTGCAGAAGCAAAGTTAAAGAGGATTAACGTAAATTTACCATCAATAAGAGAAGAAACCTATAGAAAGATAACTAATAGTGAATATACTCCAAAACAAATATTAGAAGGTATTATGGAGGCGAAAAGATTCGGTATAAAACTAATAAAAGTGAATATGGTTGTTTTGAAAGGTATAAATGATAATGAAATATATGACTTAATGGAATACGTAAAAAGAGAAAATCTAATACTTCAGTTAATAGAATTGGAAAATGTTGGAATAAACAATGAATTCTTCTTAAAACATTATTTAGACTTATCATTAATAGAAGAGAAATTGAAAATGGAAGCAAAAGAAGTTATAATTAGGAGAAATATGCAGAATAGGCGAAGATATATACTCAAAAATGGGGGAGAAGTCGAAGTAGTTAAACCATATGAAGATGGAAATTTTTGTTCAGCATGTACAAGGATAAGACTTACTGCTGATGGAAAGATAAAAACGTGTTTAATGAGAAATGACAATTTAATAGATATAAGTAAAATATTGAAAAACAATTTAAGTGAAGTAGAGCTTATAAAGTGCTTTTTAAAGGCTATTGAGGTGAGAGAACCATATTGGAAAACGAAATTAATGTTTTAAAAATATTTTACCTCGGGTATAAATATTATGGTTTTTCTGCCCAGAAAGATGTACCAACAGTAGAAGGATATTTAAGAGAAGTACTAAGGGATTTAGTTAAAGATAGAAAGATTCACATAACGTATTCAAGTAGAACTGATAGAGGGGTGCATGCAATAGGACAGATAATAACCATAAATGTAAGTAACTTAGATATAGATAACTTAAACATAAAACTTCCAGAGGATATAGCCATATGGGCTTATGCTAAAGCACCAAAAAACTTTGATGCTAGAAGAGGCACAATATATAGACATTACAAGTACATAATACAGAGGAAAGATTTAGATTTAGAAAGAATAAAGAATGCTTTAAAGGATTTAATTGGTGTACACGATTTCAGGAAGTTTTGCTATAAGATTAGGGGACCGGTCATAAGAAGGATATACTATGCGAAAACTGAAAAAACTGAAGATGGATATGTCATAATAGAGTTTATAGGTTCAAAATTTGCTAGAGGATTAATAAGAAATTTAATAACACTATTAATGGAAATTGGAAGTGGAAAATTAAATTATACTAATATATGGGATTTTAATGGAAAACTCCACATGGCTCCTCCAGAAAATCTATATCTAGTGAACTCATACTATCCATTAAATTATAAGATAAATGATATAGGAGTAGAGAAAGTATTAAGTATACTAAATAGAAGGTTAAGTGAATCACCAGAAGAAGCATATATATTAAGAGAAATGCTAAAAGACTTTAGAAGATTGTTGAATGAAATAAAAGAATTCAATGAAATATATACTTCAATGTCTAATTAGAGACTTTATCTCATTACTCTTATTAATATCTCCAGTTAAGAATTCTATCATTCTATCGTCTAAATCAAGCCAAGAAGCTATTCCAGCAGCCATCTTAACATTATGATTGAATATAATCTTCAATATTGGAATATACTCTGAAATTGCTGTTTTAGAAGATACATGGCAATTTTTAGCTAAAAGCTTTGCAATCTCATTCATTAACTCTCGTATTTCCACACTTCTCTGAAGAAGTCTAATACGTTCTGGAAATGAGTATTTAACAAACTTGTACTTTCCCTTTTTAGCTAAAGCAACTCCTGCAGTCATTAGATCCATAGCATAACTTAAAAGCGACCAATCTTGAGAACTCTTTATCCTACCTAAATAGACATCTGCCTTTGAAAGAGAATTAAAGGCGTCTACAAGTTCCTTTGGTTCACTATACTGTATTGGAATGTTTTCATTAAGCCATTGTATAAGCTCATCGTAGGAGAGATCTGAAGTTATAGTATATCTCTTAGCGGAATTACATGTGTTAGCGGAGAATATGCCTCTTAAAACTTCAAATGCAGGAATAACCCTATCCCTATATGCAAGCCATTTAACATCCTCCAACTTAAGGACTTTCCTACCAGCAACACATGTTTGAAGATCATTTATAGCAGATCTAACATCACCTTCACATCTCTCAGCAATAATTTTAAGTGCTTCACGATTATATGAAATACCTTCTGCACGACAAATCTTTTCGAGAAAAGGAATTATAGATGTACTTCTAACAGCATTAAACTGTATCATTAAACATGCATCCCTTAACTGTTTAAATCGTGGATCCCAAGGATCATTAGCTGTAAAAACCACTGGAAACTTAGAAACTTCAATAAGTTTTATTAAAGCATTTAACCCACCCTTATCTTCAGATACTAGTATTCCATCAATTTCATCAACAAGAATTATCTTCCTAGAAACACTAAATCCTACATGTTTTGATGTAGTTATTGCAATTCTCTCAACATCATCATAACTTCTACTATCACTAGCATTCATCTGAATTAATTCAGCTTTATACTCTATAGCTGCAACTTCCACAGTAAGAGTTTTACCAACTCCAGGAGGACCCCAAAGGAGAGCTGCTTTATTTTGTGAAGTACCATTAAAAAAACTATCAAGCCAGTTTCTAAAGGTGGATATAGCTTCTTTATTTCCAATGATTTCATCAAATGATTTTGGCTTATATTTATTAACCCATAAAAGCATTTCAGCAGTACTCATTTACTACCCCTCAATTCTTCACCATACAGAGAGAAGCATGCTAATAGATAGCTTAATTGAATATCTTCATCAGCTCCTTCAATCATTCTAAAATTAACTTCACCAATTTTATCTGATAAAATAACCTTAAGTCCTTCAGGTATATCTAATGTGAAAACTTCTCTATGCATTTGTTTAACTATATCTACACCGGATAACCCATAGTTCACCATTAACTCCCTAAGCTTATTTCTAGCATTAACAAAATCTCCTTTTAGGGCAAGAGTCATCATCTCCCTAATTTCCACAGGATTAGCTTTACCGACAACTCTATATACAGTGGATTCATCAACATCACCTATAGCTGCAGCAGCTTGAAGAGTATTTATAGCCTTTCTCATATCTCCTTCAGCTACATATAATATTGCTTCAAGACCGCCCGAAGTTAATTTTACATTCTCCTTTTGAGCAATATACTTCAACCTTCCCGCAATATCTTCATCAGATAATGGTTGAAACCTAAAGATTGCACATCTAGACTGTATAGGCTCAATAATTTTACTAGAGTAATTCGCAATCAATATAAATCTACATGTCCTAGTGTAAAGCTCCATTATACGCCTCAAAGCCTGCTGAGCATCAGCAGTCATATTATCTGCTTCATCTAAAATTATTATTTTAAATGGGACGTCGCCTATCGGCATAGTTCTAGCATAATCCTTAACTCTCTCTCTAACAGTTTGAATACCACGTTCATCAGATGCATTAAGTTCTAAAACATTTTGCCTCCAATAATTTCCATATAAATCATAAGCTAAAGCCAATGCCACAGTAGTTTTACCACAACCAGGAGGACCTGCAAACAACATATGGGGAATATTCCGACTCTGGACAAAACTTTTTAATCTAGGTACAATATCCTTTTGATTTACAACTTCATCTAAGGTTTTTGGTCTATATTTCTCAGTCCATAACATAAATACTTCAGAACACATGAAATACACCAAACATAATATAAGTAAGGGTAAATATTAAATTAACACGTAAAATAGGAAGAAATAATACTTAGAAAGTTTAAAAAGAAAAATGTTGAGTGTGAAATATAATGCTTGAAATTGTTGATAAAATATCAAACTTAATATCTGAAGTAGAATCAATAAAGGCCATAGTGAAAAATGTTAGGCAACCAATAGAAGTAGGGGGAAATAAAATAATTTTGGAACCAGAAGGTGCTGAAATTCAAATACCAAAATGGGCTTCAGAAAAAATGTTAAAGATGGGATTAATAGAATTAAAAACGACTGAAGAACTAGGGATAAAGGATATTAGAAAAATCCTCTGGAAAGAATCTAGGGAAACAAGTTTAGCAAAAATAGACCCACAATTTTATGCGAAGGTGAGACAGAAAATACAAAAGATGAGGGAAGAATTAAAGAAGGAACCTACACCAGAAAAAATACAAGAACAAAGAAATTATGAAAATACATTTATAGATATAGTAAATTGTAGGATACAGAAGATATTGCAATTAGCAATAACAGAAGCAATACCACAAACAATAATGGAAAACATGACGATGGAAGAGAAAATGCTTTTGAGAGAGATAAGATATGTATTATCTACTTGGAAAAACAAATTGATAAGTATAGGTGAAAACTTATGAGTATAGAACTATTGGAAGCAGATTTAAGAGAGAGATTCGTTGAATTTTTAAAATCTTTTAAAGATAAAAGTGGGGAATACTATTATAAAAAGGCTTTAAGTCAAATGGCAATAACTGGGCAAAAACATTTAGTAATAAACTTTGAAGATCTATTAGAGAACGATCCAAAATTAGCGGAACAATTAATAGAAAAACCTATTAGAGTTATTGAGGCAGCTTCAACAGCAATAAGAGATGTTATGAGCACAATAAATATTGCTTACGCTAGAAAAGTGAGAAGATTCATAGCTAGATTCAAGAAGCTTCCAGAACTTACACCTATAAGGAAGATAAGATCAGAACATGTCGGAAAATTAATAATGATAGAAGGAATATTGACAAGGGTTTCATCAATAAGACAACAAATAGTAAAAGCAGCATATAGATGTGAAAAATGCTCAGAAATAACGTATGTTGAAGCAACAGACGTAAATGAGAGAATAACACCCCCAGAAAGATGTACACATTGTGGTGGTAAAATATTTAAACTAATACCAGAAGAATCAGAATTTATAGATTGGCAAAGATTAACTATCCAAGAAAGACCTGAAGAACTTCCTCCAGCTCAATTACCAAGATCAATAGAAGCAATTGCAAGAGAAGACTTAGTGGATGTAGCAAAACCTGGAGATAGGATAGTAGTTGTGGGAATTTTAAGATCCGTTAGAGAGCAACATGGGATGGGTATGACATTTAGACCAGAAATAGATGTAAATTACATAGAACTATCAGAAAAGGGATTAGAAGAAATAGAAATAACACCTGAAGATGAAGAGAAAATAAAAAAGTTGTCTAAAGACCCCATGATCCATGAGAAAATAATACAATCAATAGCTCCATCTATATATGGATATAGAGAAATAAAGGAGGGCATTGCATATCTTTTATTTGGAGGAGTACCAAAAGTTCTACCAGATGGTATTAGGATAAGAGGAGACATAAATATACTACTAGTTGGAGATCCAGGAACAGCAAAAAGTCAATTGCTACAGTATGTAGCTAGAATAGCCCCTAGAGGGATATATACTTCGGGGAAGGGGTCGACAGCCGCAGGGTTAACAGCTGCTGTAGTTAAAGATAGAACAACTGGAGATTGGTATTTAGAAGCAGGTGCACTAGTATTAGCAGATGGTGGAATAGCATGTGTAGATGAAATAGATAAAATGAGGAATGAGGATAGAGTGGCTATGCATGAAGTAATGGAGCAACAAACAGTAAGTATAGCAAAAGCTGGAATAGTAGCAACATTAAACGCAAGAACATCAATATTAGCTTCAGCAAATCCAACACTTGGAAGATTCGTAGAGCAAAAACCAGTAATTGAAAATGTGAATTTACCAATAACGATACTTTCAAGATTCGATTTAATATTCCCAATAAAAGATAAACCTGATGAAGAAATCGATACGAAAATGAGTGAACATATATTAAAGTTACATCAAGTAAGAGGATATGTTACTTCACCACCAATAGAACCGGAATTACTTAAAAAGTATATAGCATATGTAAGAAAGAACATAAAACCAAAAATATCAGATGAAGCTTTAGAAAAGATAAAGAGATATTATGTGGAAATGCGTAAAACTGGAAAGGAAGGTGGAAGCATCCCCATAACCCCAAGACAATTAGAAGCATTAGTGAGAATGACTGAAGCAAGAGCAAAAATGGCATTAAGAGAAGTAGCTACAGAAGCAGATGCAGATGCAGCAATAAAATTGATGAACTATGTACTTGAAAAAACAGCATACGATACAGAAACCGAGAGAATAGATATAGATGTTCTATTAACAGGTAAATCTAAATCTCAAAGGGATAAAATGAATGTAATAATGGATTATATTAAGAATAAGGTAAAGGAAATTGGAGGACCTATCAAAAAAGATTTTGCAGCAGAAGAAATAGAAAAAGAATATGATATATCGAAAAATACAGTTATCGAAATAATAGATAGATTATTAAAAGAGGGTATTCTCTTCGAGGCAAAACCAGGATATATAATGCCAACATAATGGAGGAAAAACTATTAAGATAAGAGAATTACCAATACCAAACACCATAAAAAATATATTAGAAAAACATGGAATCATCGAACTATACCCACCACAAATACAAGCAATAAAAAGTGGAGTTTTAAATGGTAAAAGCATAGTATTAGCAATACCTACTGCCGCTGGAAAAACATTAATTGCAGAACTTGCAATAACTAAAAGATTAATTGAAAATGGAGGAAAAGCACTTTATCTTACACCATTAAAAGCATTGGCATCGGAAAAATATGAAGAATTTAAGAAATATGAAGAAGCGGGGTTGAAAGTTGCAATAAGCACGGGAGATTATGATAATCCAGAACCATGGTTAAAACAATACGATATAATTGTTATGACCAATGAAAAAGCTGATAGCATCTTAAGAAATAAACCTTCATGGATAAATGATATAAACATTGTTGTAGCAGATGAAATACATTTAATAAATGATCAAGAAAGAGGTCCCACACTCGAAGTGGTATTATCAAAATTACAATTGATAAATCCAAACACGCAAATAATAGGTTTAAGCGCTACAATAATGAACTCAGATGAAATATCAGAATGGTTAAATGCAAAATTAATTAAGAGTGAGTGGAGACCAGTACCATTAAGGAAAGGTGTGTACATAGATGGAAAGATAGTATATGAAGATAAGAGTGTAATTGAAGTTACAAGGGAAAAGATGGATCCATGCGAAGCATTAACAAAGCAAATATTAGAAGAGGGAGGGCAAGTTCTAATATTTACAAATACTAGAAACAATTCTAGGGAAACAGCATTCAAACTGATACCATTAATATCAAAATATATAAAGGCTAATGAAAAAAGGGAGTTGATGAGTATCGCGAATGAAATACTATCATCAGAAGAAACTACAAGAGTAAGTGAAGAATTAGCTACATGTATTAGAAATGGAGTAGCTTTTCATCATGCAGGATTATCTGCGAATCAAAGAAGCACCATTGAAAAGGGTTTTAGAGAATTCAAAATAAAGGTTATATGTGCCACACCAACACTAGCTGCAGGAGTAAACTTACCAGCAAGAAGAGTGATAATAAAGAATTACTATAGATATGATAGTATAACAGGATACCAAACAATACCAATACTTGAATATCATCAAATGGCTGGGAGAGCTGGAAGACCAAAATATGATGAAAATGGGGATGCAATATTAATAGCAAGAACAATACAAGAACAAGAATTTTTAATGGAAAATTATGTTAAAGCACCACCGGAGAGAATATGGTCTAAATTAGCTTCAGAATCAGCATTAAGATCACATATACTTGCAATAATATCCACAGATTTTGTCAAAACGGAGGAAGAGATCATGGAATTCATGAGAAAAACATTTTATTATAAACAATATGGTGAAGAAAGACAGTTAATGAAAGTTCTGAGAAGAGTATTAGGGTTCTTAATAGAAAATGAAATGGTAAAGATCTTGGGAGAATACATGAATGCAACAAAACTGGGATTTAGAGTATCACAATTATACATAGACCCATTATCAGCAGTATACATTATAAGAGGATTACAGAAAAAGAGAAAGGCTAGTGAAATCGCATATCTACACCTAGTATCTACAACACCAGATATGCCAAAATTACATATAACGAGGAGAGAAAGATCATTACTAATTTCAAAAATTATGGAAATGGGGGGAGAACTACTCATTAACATGGAAGAATGTGAAGATGAAATTGACCAAACAATAATGCTACAAGCATTAAAAACTGCTATGATGTTAAATGATTGGATAAATGAAGAAAAGGAAGATGATATAATAGATAAATATGATGTTGGACCTGGAGATATATACACTATAGCCTTAACAACACAATGGTTAACATATTCAGCTGCAGAAATATGTAAAGTTCTAGGATTAACAAATCATATACAAAAACTTGAAGAATTAACATCTAGACTAGAATATGGATGCAAACCAGAATTACTTGAATTAGTACAGTTAAGAGGTATAGGGAGAGTAAGGGCAAGACTACTATATAGAGCTGGTTATAAATCTATTGAAGATTTGAAAAAGGCGAAAATTGAAGACTTAAGGAAGATACCGTTGATGGGAGAAGAAACTATAAAGAAGATAAAAGAACAATTAGAGGGGGCAAAATTTACAATTTAACAAATATTTTACCATCAAGACTGTAGAAATAAATGAAAATATATTCATAAGAAATAGAGGCTGATGAATTAACATAAGAAATAGAGGGTGAAGAAGGTAGCTTAAACCTAAAGACTATTCTTCCATTAATATCGAATAATACACATTCACAATTAAGTATAAAGATCGTAAACCCAATTAATTTAGTTGGTACCTCTAATTTCAAACGTATACTAGAATTTGGACCAAGATCTTTACATATTTGAGCACCATAAATTATAGAATCTTTAAAAACACATGCTAAAGTTGAATAAATGCGTTCATTATCCATAACATTATAACAGAAGATACTCAGAGAGGAGAAAGACAATATACATGAAAGCATAAGACCGAAAGTCAAAATACAATTAGATAATACATTCCTCAAATCAACCACCAGAAATACCTATTGAGATTAACCTAAAATCTAAATTTATATGTGAAAATTTCTCCGCATTAAAAACAAAGTTATATGAATGAAAATGATAGTGAAGATACATATTTATAGGCATAGTAATTCTATAAAAACGATTAATGAAAATTATAGATGGATTGAAAATATATTTTCCACTAACGATTTTGAGAGAATTATTAATGTTAAAAACAACTGCTCCAACAACAACCTTATCCATATCTATGGAGAGGAGAGGATATAGGTAGAGTATAAGCTGATTTTCACACCCAACAATATAGAATGAAAAATATGTAGAGTTGCCACTTTCAATTATCACATTTCTTGATGGATAAATTTTATATTGAGAAACATATTTCAAAATCATAAAATAAGAGGAAAATATAGTTTCATTAGCAAAATTTAGAAATTGAAATCCATCCACTGAAATTATCAAAATACCATATCTAAGAGAAAACGTATATGTAACTGGATTTAACATATTTAAACCATTTACTAAATCTCTAAAGAAAGACTTCACACTCTCAATTTCCAAAGATACCAATGTAAAAACATAATGGGATACATACAATTGCAAACCAATAGATCCTATTGTCAAAATCAATCCAATAAGAATTATAGACGAAAAAATTTCTGAAGAGATCATAATGGAACCACCTCTAAGAAAACAACTTCAAATAACAATTTTATAATACCACGTAAGTGCAAAACCTCTGAACCATTATATAGATTGGTATAAACTTTAATTGAAACTTCACCATTAGATGCTATAGAGTAATGGGCCTTCATTAAACCTTTAACCTTCAAAATAAAATTCCCATGGATACTACCAGTACCATTTACAACAAAAAACTTAACATATAAGACAGAATCTAAGTTTGATACTGAAATTGATGGAATGAGATGGGCATTATAACCACGTAAATGTATAGAACCTAAAGTCCCATTAAAATGTATAAAACTTTCATGAATTATTGGAGGAGAATAATAATAGAGTGGTATTGAAAAAATGTTGAGGGGAAAGCTTCCCAAAAATAAATCATCAATGAAAATAGCTATTCTATCAGCATTTTCCAATTTAATTTCATAATGAGTATTAAATATCTTCACAGAATCATTGACAAATGAAAGCCTATTAATCTCTAATCTTAGATATCTCAAAAAATCAATAGCATCATTAGATTTTAAATAAAGTTCTAAAACGCTTAAGTATTGAAATCCAGAATGGAATGAAGCAACTAATAACACCATAAATACTGAAAATATAATAACATTTGAAATAATAGTCGAAATCCCCTTAACATTCAAAAAACACAATACATTTCACCCCTCTCCAATCAGTTATACATAGAGTAAAATGACGAGTGTTGAGGGGAGCAATGAAGTAGATGCAATAGTATTGATCTTGAAGATACTCTACTTCAGGGATACAGGTGAGAATAGTTTCATTATATGAATAAGACACTTCAAAGATTGGAGAATTAATTAGGAAATCTTCATCCCCAAAAACTTTAACTATAACTTTAATACCTTTAAAACTAGGCAGATAAGAACGTAAAATTGTAAAGTTAACGAGATTTAAACCAAGGAAACATCTATAGATAAAATTATACTTACAACCATATCTAAAATCATATATGTCTAGAGAAACAAAAGCTTCAACATATCCATTGTGAGAAACTAGCCTATGAGATGATAGGTTTATAGATAATGGATAAAATTTATAAAGAATATTTAAATTTGAATTAAATTTATCTATGAATGAATATCCACTAATATTGTAAATAAGTGAATCCCATACGAATCTCTTAATCATAAGGTTTAAAAGTTGAATATATGGTTTGGGTGAACTTACACTAACACTATAGTATGGTATAAAGTAAGCTAATTGATAAATTAATGCAACACATAATACTGCAAAAATAATTATAATCTGTCCTTTATCTCCAAATCTCCAATACAATTATTCTAGTCACCCCCTTGAATTTCAATATATATGGAATAGAGATTAGATGAACAAAATCGCTAGGATTAACTCCATTGGAATAAAGTACATTAAGAGATTCATCATAAACAATTAAGCGAAATTTAAAATTCGCAGGTATGAAGTTTTTAATATAATTTGTTAATTCACCCCAATTTCCATTATAAACCATAAAACTTAAGTACCCATTCTCTTCAACTGTAGAAAGAGCATTAAAGGCAATACTATACATGAATTCTACATCAATGTAAACTCTATAGCTAATAAGTGGGAAAATAACAGAAGCAGAAGATATTATAATGAGTGCAAAAAGTAATTCAATAATCCTTGAAAAACCCTTATTGGACATCCACCATCACACCTCATGTATTACTGTAATTTTTTGGTGGATGCTATCAGACGCTAATGGTAAGGACAATTTACACAATAAATGATATCCATTAATGTTAAGAAGTCTATAGGTGGCATCACCATTAATTATACAACCAATAGAAATTTCTAATTCCGGTATAAGGGCTACATAAAACATTCCATTAAAATTGGAAACCACTATACATAGAGGTTTAAATTGATGGAGACTACTGATGTTAGCAGCTTCTTCAAACCAAAGACGCCAAATAAATTTAGTATGGAGGCAATTAGATAAAGGACTTTGAGAAAAAATAGGTATACTACAATTTAAAGTGAATTTTGACGAATAACTCCAACCACCGAAATAAATGTATATAGTATCATCACTAATTGAATAAAATCTTATGAATAACCTCATATTTTCACCATGAAAACTTTTTGTTATTGGAATCGTTAAAAAATACTCATTAATCTCACTAGAGTTAATTGGAAACGAAGCATTCCCTAAAATAATCATATTACTAAAATTGTATGAACATACGCCGAAAGACACACATAAACTTCCAAAACCTCTAATAAAAATAGAAATATTCAAATACCCACTAAAAATCGTAAAGTTTCTAAAATCTCTAGTGTAAAATGATACTCCAGAGCTATCAACTAATCTAGATGAGGAGCTTCCAGCTATACCATCAATAGCGTAAAACCCTTGTTCACATTCAAAACTTGATAGATATAGAACTCCAGGAGGAATAAACATATGAAAGATTTCAAATTCCCCATAAAATCCATATCCAAAAAGAGAACCATACTTAACAAATGCTACAACTAATTCAGGTTTGAAACTTAATTTAGATTTCCCAAATCCATCAATTAAATATAAATGTACAAAATGGTTTAAACTTCCATTACTAAATACATAGATAAATGCCTCTTGACCACATGGTTTTAAAAATTGAGCATGAAATGAATTTATGACTAGAAAACCATCAATAAAGTCTACAAATACCTTTAAAGATGGAGAAATTTGAATGGAAATAGGATAATCATCAATTTTTAAAATTTCCTTAATATTCTCATAACTCCAATAGTATCCGAAAAATGATGAATAATTATATGATAAAGATTGCATGAAGAAGGCATCTAAACGACCCTCAGGAGCTAAAGAAGAGAGTATATAATCATAGATAAAGTTAGGTTTAAAATTATATGCAAAATAATAACGATCAGCCAATTCTCCCATAAACATTAAACTTGAATATAAAAGAAGTGAAAACATAAATCCTACGAAGATATATTCTACAACGTTTTCCATGAAAAATCACCATCAATCCATATTCCTTCAAAAACTTCATAACCATGCACAGAGATATAGAAAAGTATTCTATGAACCTTCTTATGAAGTGAAAAAGTGTAGTAATTGATTGAACCATGATTTAAAGGAATAAGTGTAGAGAAAGAATAAAATAATGTATCAAATTCATCATAAAACATAGCATAAAAAGTACATTTAAAATTCATGAATCTCGACGTTGGGATAAAGGTAAAATTAACAAATCCATTTTGAACATTAACATAAGATAATACACCGATATTTTCATCCCAATAAAGATCTGAAGGATCCTTAACTCTTGAAACCCATCTATCATTAATATCTCTACAAAGAAGTTTGAACACTATATATTTGGAAGGGGGCAAACTGAAATTAATTGAGGCAAACCCATTAACATCAGTTACATAATTAAATTCAACTATAGAATCATCGTAATAAGCCACTAGTAATAACATTAGTTTTGCAGGAGTATTATCTTCATAGTAGAATCTAAGATTTAAATTGAAATTGAAATCATTAAATGAAATTCTAAGAATATCATACGATATACGTCTATATGGAACAATTATTGAAAGTAAGCTTGAATTAGCGCTTTTAACTCTAATAGGGGAAAAAGCATAATGAACATGGAAAATTAAATGAGAATCAAGGATGATCGGTGGTACATTAAATATAGCAACACCACTATCATTAATTAAACAACGATTTAAAGTTGGAATATTGGATTTCAAAATAAATTCTATGTTTCCCCCTCTAAATCTAATACTTTCATTGTTATGAGACCATTTCAAATAAAAAAGTATTCTACTATAATTATAATCATTGTAAACTTGATAAAAAGCGTTTAAACTATCAATACATATATGGCTTGTACAGACAATTTCTCCAGAATCATCCAGTAGGTAAATTTCATAGAAACCAGTAGGACACTGTAAACCATTTAAAAATACTATAAATCTACATGTACCATTCTCGTCAGTAAACAATTTTATAACCGAAGAATTGAATTCACCAAAGATATGTTTAGGTAATATCATTGTAAGATTTTTGAGGGGTTCATAACTAATAATAATGCCAATAGCTTCATAAGGCATAAAAACATACTCATGGTGCCAAGTATTTCTAAGCCAATTAACATAATAAAGTTCAATAGATGCAGACTTTTTAACTTCAAGGGAAAAACTACATGAATCTTGATGAAAAGATGAATATGCATAAATAGTAAAATTGAATATGCCGTAAACATCTGATGAAGGAGATACATATAATTTAACAATCTTAGTTAAATTTGATGGTGAAAGATTGATGTGATTCTCTGAGAAAATGAATCTAAAGGATTTTGAAACATTTACATCACATAAAACTTCAAGTGAAATGTAATCATTAAATCCATTAAATGACGTTAAGTTAACATAAAATATTGCTGTTTCACCACTAAAAATTGATGAAAAAGTTGGATGAACAGAAATTTTAAAATATGGACCTTCCTTCACATTCAATTTAAATGGATTGCTATATACAATTAATCCATTACTATCAACACCCTTAACTATCAGATCATAAGATCCCACATTAACAAAGGGTGGTACTTGAATAGTAAGTGTAATTTGTTTCTCATAAGAATATAGAGGAACTGGATTCAAAGAGAAATGTGATGAGAAATTAAGTCCATTAACTTCAAGAAATAGGTTAATTAGACCATTATAGCCATTTAATGGGGTTAAGATAACTGTATATGTGGTTGAAGAACCTTGGAAAACTTCATTTACATATGGAATAACAGATATTGAGTATGTAGGTTGGAGATAACTTTCAATATTTAATAGTATTTTCTTAATTTGACCATCAGAACCTACAGCCAAAATTTCAAGATTAAATTCACCAACATCATAAGTGGTAAAGTAGATATGGAATTGAAATGGTGGAATAGATAGAGTATCACCTACTATTCCATAACTAATCCAATTCGGTAAATCACCAATTTTAACTTCAACAGGTAGGTTGTAGTTATAAATATCATTAACGTATATATCAACACCCCTAACGGAGCCAAAGGGTATCTTAATACTGTAATGTGAAGCATGTAAAGAGAATGATGGAACTATCAATTTAAATTCCTGAGAAGAAGGTAAATGGCCACTATCACCTTCAAAAACAACTTTGAAAATCTTCTCACCAGGGACTATATCCATTGGAACAATATATTGAAAGTAGAAGTAACCATTACTCTCAGTACGCGTAGAGGATATGTAATTTGAATCTAGATATAAAAGCAAAATGGAATTTTGAATACCACGCCCATTACTATCCACCAAATAACCACTTATCTCAATAGAATCACCAATATAAGCTTTAGAAGGATTTATTGAAGCGGAAATATATGAATCCTCTAAATATCCGATATACAGTATTATGCGTAAACCATAATCTCCACTACTAAAATCTGCAAGTGAATATGAATAATCTTCAAGAGCACCTAGAGCTACACTACTAATATGCATTGTAACTGTAAACTCAATAACTTCACCTTTAAAAACTCTTAAATTTAATTCCTTAGAAACGGTTTGAGAAATATCGTTAAAGACATACTGATCTTCACCAGAATAATATAGCTCTATAGTTTTAGAAGCTAAAACCATTCTTGATCCCATTAAATCAACGTAAACACCAACTTCAGCTGAAGCAGAAAACGTATTAGGTAAACACACAGATTTAACATATAACCTACCCTTCAAAGTATATTTAACAAATAATCTTTCTATTACACCACTAAAAGACGTGGTTAAATAACCCTTAAAAATTAGAGTTAAATCCGCTTCATCTAATATAGAGCCAATGTTTTTAACTGCAGTACAAATACCCTTCATAACACCTCGATTCTTATCATACATATACGAAAAAGTTCCACTGCCACGACTATGATAGAATACTTGGACTTCATTGAATGGAGGAGCTAAAGGATAGTACAGAGATTCATTTGAAAATGGGATTGAGATCATTAAAATAGAAAATATTAAGATTAAGGAAAATAGAAGGCGTTTCACCATAATTTTACACCACCACAATATATTCCGAATAAACAAATGTAACATGATACCAAAGCATGTTTAAATCCACTAAAAATAGTCCCACCAGATATTTTACCCATTAAAATACCGGTTAGAAATGATAATATTGTTATAGTTGAATATATTGTAGTTATTAGATCTGAAATTAAAACTTCATCTACAATCATAAAGCTAATATTAAAATCAAAGGTTCTATACCCACTTCTAAAGAAGTTTAAAAAAGTTATAAGTTGGGAAGAAACAAAAATCAATATTAGTGAAGCAAAGTATCCTATAAAGATATATACTTTCAGCTCATTTTCAATTTTACGTTTAAATTCATAATAATCCCAACAAAACTTTGAAATATGAGAAAAAACTTCAGCGGTACCTCCACCAGTAGAAATAGCTTCCCCAAAAAGCCAAAATACAGTTTTTGCAAACCAAGAATTAATCTTAGAAATCAAATCATTAAAAATATCACTTATAGATTTTGTGGAGAAAGATAGAGACCTATTTATATCGTTAATAACTTTATTTAAAGAAGCCCCATAAGAATTTTTTGAAACCAATGAAATAGCACCTTCAATACTTAATCCAATTTTAATATACTCCGAAACATCTCTAACAAATTTTGGAAGATTAAATTCTAAAGACCTATTCCTTATAACATTGAGTTCATACATAACGCTTGTTGGAGCCAATAGAAATGATGAAAAAACCGTAAAAGTAATTGGAAAATCAAAATTAAATTTTGTTAGAATAACTAGAAGTATTACTAATGATGGTGGAATAGAAAACAATAATATACGTTTATAATCATTAAGTTTAAATGGAAGTTTTAATTGACTAGAATCTACAATTAATAATAGTGAAAGTGCAATTAATGGTGAAAAAACAAATCCATAAAGCTTCAACCAAAAAAGTGTATTAAATGAATTTACAACTATGAAAATTCCAATTAAGCCAAGAGGTAAAAAAACAAATAAAGTGATTATTAAATCACCAAAGATATTGACATCTTCTGAAAAACGTTTAAGCCTATTTGATAAACGTTCACTTAAATTTGAACTATAATCTAATAGGAAAGAAAGAGGATATCCACCACTTTCAATAGATCTAATATAAGATTCTAAGTAATCTTTAAACTCTTTACATGGATGATTATTAGATAAATTTTTCATGGATATCAGTGGATCCTTACTGAAAAATATATAATCAATTAAAAAGAGTTCACTCTCAAATTTAAACCATGGGAAAATATTTTGAGAAGATAATTTCTCGAAACCTCTATATATTGGAACATGCGATAAACCCAATATACTAAAATAAGTAGATATAAATGGAAGTTCAGATAAGACACCATTTCTACGAAGAGAAATTCTAATGAATGGATATGCATAGAAGAATACTACTGAAAAAGACATAAGACATAATGGAACTATGCATGAGAGTGTAAAATGATTTAAAAATTGAAATATGATAAACGTTATAAGAGAAACTGGTAGTACGATAAAGAAGAATTGAAAAAGAAAAATTGAACAATACCCTTGAGGGCTAATCTTTAAACCAGAACGATAAATTAAATTATCTAAATCAAACTTCTTCGAAAATGAATATGCAATCCCTCCAAAAATTTTAAATGCCAAATTTACGGGTATAAAGAAAAACTTTTTACTTTCCATAAACAACTTTAACCACCTTTGAACTTCTAGAATAATTAAATAATCTAAGGTTTGTAACAAAATCATCATACTCCCTAACACCCTGTTTACGTAAACCTTCTAAGAAGGATAATCTAGAA
Organism: Methanomethylicia archaeon; assembly: GCA_038727515.1. GTDB lineage: Archaea > Thermoproteota > Methanomethylicia > Culexarchaeales > Culexarchaeaceae > JAVYVS01. Next base: position 84,421 of record JAVYVS010000005.1, on the reverse strand, counting down.
CTTATTTCATGAGCTACATCTTTAGTGGACCAACCATTTTCTTCAGCTATTTCTTTCAATAGAATACTTGAAGAGATGAGAGAATCAACACTTGATGGTGAAAAAGTATTATACAATGGAATCCACTTAAAGACCTCAATATAATTATCTAAAGACTTTAGCTCATATATACTTACAACCTTCCTCCTTACATCCCTACCATTTTCAATTTTCCTTAAAACAATAACACAGTTCATAAGTGGAATATATGTTGGGGAAACGTTCATTGGTGGGGAAGAAAGACGTTTAATGGCTGATTCTATTGAATCAGCATGCATAGTACACATACATCCATGTCCAGTAGCTGCTGCTTGGAAAAGTACATAAGCTTCTTCACCACGAATTTCACCTACAACAATATAATCAGGACGCTTCCTAACAGCCACTTTAACTAAATCAAAAAGTGAAATTTCAAATTGTTTACTGTCCATTGAATATGCATGTCTAGCTATAAGAGGTTCCCAACCTTTAACTGGAATTTTGAGTTCAGGAACGTCCTCAATAGAATCTACAGACCAATTCGGCTTGAATAATGCGCTTAAAGCACATAAAAGAGTAGTTTTACCAGTAGCAGTACCACCCAATATAAATATGTTTCTTTTATTTTCAATTAAAACCCATAAATAACAAGCCATAAGAGGGCTTAAAGTTGAATAATCATAAACTAAATGCATAATGGTATATGGCTTCTCCCTAAACTTCCTAATACAGATATTAGTAGATCTAGCACTAACTTCTCTACCATAACATATAGAAAGCCTATTTTTATCTGGTAAAATGGCATCAACTATTGGAAAAGCTATAGAAACATGTTTACCACACATATGTGCAAGTTTTGAAGCTAAAGAATTCAATTCATACTCATTTAAAACAATGTTAGTAGTAAGCCAATCAAAATACCCAAACTTTCTATGCCAAACAAAGAAAGGCATATTGGGGCCAACACATTTAACATCTTCAATATCTGGATCCCTAAGAAGGGGTTCTATATAACCATAACCTAAATCCCTAGAAATATAATAGGCGATTCTATCTATACTTAATTCGTACAAATTTTTAAATCCATAATCTTTAGCAATCCTAAGTATACAATCGTGAATATACTTGTGTAAATCAATATCGGAAAGATCATGTGGAATATTGATCTCAAATTTTAATATTTTAGATAATTCCCTATAGACTTTTAACTCTATATCCATTAATTCAGGTTCAGAAACTATATATAATCCTTCACCATTATTTTCTGCAATAATTACATGAACTTGATTATTACAAATTTTATAAGATGAAAGAATAGATGAATCCACAGGAAGTTTAGATCTAAAAATCTTAAAATCGAAATTTTGATGCGAAGGATTCTTTTCATGCTTAAAAATCTTCTTTAAAAACATATCTCAAACTCCACATTTAAAGAAAATATTTGGATATTTAAAACCGAGAGAAAAGAAACATATACATTTTAATACTGTAATATGTAGCAAAAAAGTAGAGGTAATGTTTAAATCTAATGCGAAGGGAATCATAGAGAAACTTGAATGGATAATGCAAATACTAAATGAAATGAACACAAAAATAAATGAAAATATATCTAGAGTTATGAAGCTTGAAGCAGAATTAAAGAGAAGCAAAGTAAATGAAATAGAAGAACAATTAATAAAGGTTATTGAAAGTATTGGAAAAGTGAAAGAAGTAATAGATGAAGCTGAGAAATTTAAAGAAACATTAAATAAAATAACAAATTCAGACATACTTACGGAGATCATTAATAAATCTAATATTTTACAAGAAAATACGATGAAAATTATGGATGAAATTGCACATATGAAAAATGAAATGAAAACAAATCTAAATACAATAATTGGAAAGATGAGTAATATTGAAGAAATAAATCAAGAAGCTATGAAAAATATAATTAACATAAAAGACCTAGAAATAAACGCACTAAAAAACATATCAACAGCAACAATAATACAAAAGGAAATCAGTGAAATGGAAGTAAACATAAAAAGACTATTAGAAAATTATAAAGCAGCAATAGATCAAGTAGCATCTACAAAAGTAGAATTAGGCATATTAATGGAGAAAGCAGAAATGAGAAATAAAGAAATTAAAGGTAAAATTGAAGAATTATCGATGTATGAAGAAAAATTACACAGAAAAGAAGAAGAATTAAATGAAAAAGAAAGAGAATTAACAAAATTAGCAAATACATTAATGGAAAAAATAAAGGAATATGAAGAAATAATGAAATTAACAAATTCGAGGATTACATACTTAAAAATTTTAGAGGAAAAAGAAAAAGAAATTGAAAAAAGGATTAAGGAATTAAAAGAGGAAAAAGAAAAGTTGGAAAAAGATGTAAACACCTTAATTAGGAAGAGAAGCTACCTAGAGGAAGAAGTATGTAAATTAAATGAAGAAAAAAGGAGTATAGAAGAAAACTTAATGGTGAAAATGAAAATTGAGCCAAAACATAGAACTAACATATAAAGTAATAAAATGTTTGAGAGAAGAAGTAGAATATTTAGCGAGAGAACAGTATAAATTTACATCTAGAAGTTTAGCGAGAAAGATTAAGGAAAGTGGAGATATAAGGAAGATTAATGCGATAATTAAGAAAATAAGTAAAGAAGGGATAATAAAATACAATAAGAAAATGAAATATTACTATTTGGATGTTGAAGACAAAGATAAACTGGATATGTACATGAAGGAATTAAGCGATACATTAATACTATCATATGATAAACCACTAAATAAAATAGAACCTCCCATAAACGTATACAAGATAGTGAATGGAGTAGGAAAATTAGTGGCTCAAGCAAAAAGAGAAGGTATATTAAAATCAATATACCATGTAAATGGAGAAGAAAATTATGAAATAATATTTAAAACGTACAAATTTGCAGGATTCACCATAAAGAAGATGGATGAAATTATTTTTGAAGCCTATAGAATTGGTTTTATGAAACCTATAGAATCATTTTATAAAGGAGAGAATATGATTATAAAAAGAATTTGGGGAAGAGAAATTGCAATATTAAACTCTAGGAAAGAGAAAATTGGATGCATGAAAGGTTTAGGTATTGAAAAAGCGACATTTACATGTAAAGAACCCTTAAAAAAGATAAGTATACCTCTCTCAATAGCATTATACGCAATAAAACAATTAGACGTTATAATATAAAAATTAACTGCACAAATTCAGTATGCAATTTTATACTCTAAGATTTCATTAGATAAAGGGTTAAATGAATAGGAAAGGGATAAGTGCCATAATGGTTTCATTAATACTCTTAGCAGTTTCACTTGGAATGGCCATAGCGTACGCATCAACAATGATGGGATGGTTCAGTGGTGCAATAAACATTGTGAAAATAGATGCATCCGAGTCAAAAATAATTCTGAGTCCATCAAATAATAAAGCCAGGATACAAATAGTACTAAGGAATACAGGGACAACAACAATAAAGATAAGTAAAATAGAGATAGACACAGAAAAAAGCAATGAAAAAGCGAATATAACTTTTTCACCAAATAATGGGGCAACAATAAATTTAACAAACTCATTACAATTTGGACAAATATATGGATCATCAAAAGATGTAGTAGTGGATGCTGACAATAAATTACTAATACCTCAGGGCTGTGTAGCAACAATATACTTTGAAATAAATTCTCAAGGAGATTGGAAGATTGGAAATATATATAGGGCAGTGATATTTTACGATGGTGGAATCATAGATTTCAAAATAATTGTAGTTTACTAGTAAACCAAGTTAATGCAATAAAATTCTTTTTTATTTTTTATTGAGTAGAATGTTTAAGATTTCATTTAATAATATTTTAATTTCGTTGAGTAACTCATATATTACCATATCCCTCTGTAATAATTCATTTCTTAATTGGTTAGAATTCATGAAATCTATTATGCCATCTACATGATTCTTTAAGTACGATATATCAATTTTCATTTCTTCAACAGATCTTTCGATATTAGATAATTTTATGGACAATTCTTTACCACCCATATCAACCCAACATAATAATGATTAATATGATATTTAAGTTTCATAATTCTCCTCCATAGACTATATATGTAAAACTTTAAATTACAATAGCTAAATGATGAATAGTATGGAGAAGATTGCGGTAATATACTCTGATGATTATTTGAAACATAAAGTTACTAAACACCCAGAAAATCCTTTGAGACTTACTAAAACAATTGAGATTATAGAGAAATCATGGTTATATAAAAGTGGGATTATTAGTATAATGCAACCGATTAAAGCACATGAAAAAGAGGTTTTGTATGTTCATTCAAATGAATTACTTATGAGAATTAAAAAGTTGGCAGAGCATGGTGGTGGGAAGATAGCGCCTGATACTTACGTTTCAAGGGATTCATATAATGTTGCATTATTAGCTGCTGGTGGAGGTTTGAAAGCACTTAAAATAATAAATGAGGTAAAAAGAGTATTTGTGTTATGTAGACCTCCAGGTCACCATGCTGAAAGAGATGTAGCAAGAGGATTTTGCCTAATAAATAATATCGCTGTAACTGCTAGAAATGCATTGAATATGGGATTTAAGAGAATTTTCATATTAGATTGGGATGCTCATCATGGAAATGGGACCCAAAAGATTTTCTATGAGAACCCAAACGTATTTTATGCATCTATACATCAGGATGGGAAAACACTATATCCATATAGTGGGGGGATAGAAGAAGTAGGGATTGGAGATGGTGAAGGATACACAATAAATATACCGCTTCCACCAAATTCCAGTGGAGCTATGGCAATTGCATGCTTATATGAAATAATTATTCCAGTAATTGAAGAATTTAAACCAGATATAATACTAATATCTGCAGGATACGATGGACACTGGCGTGATAAATTAGCAGATCTAAGATATACAGAAGATACATATTACAATTTCATGAAACACATAATAGAAGTTGCAGAAAAGGTAAGTAATGGAAAAATTATAGCTATGCTAGAAGGTGGATACGATTTAAAATATACACCACAATCAATATTGAGAACTTTAGAAGCTATGGGTGATCACATATATTATGAGATAAAAGAGGAAAAAATAAATGTAATTGAAAAGAGAATCATAGAAATATTAATAAAGAAAGCAAAGAAGGTTTTATCAAAGTATTGGAATGTATAGTTTGGGGATAGTTATGAGAAAATTTCACATAGCATTACCAGAAGAGATAAAGAGAGGTGAAACCACAGACATATACTTTCGTAGAACTATGGAAGTTTTAAAGAGCATAGGGAAAAGTGAAGTATGGGTGGTTGCAGAGATAACTACCGGTAGACTACCAAACAATTGGGATTGGGGGATATTATGTGGAATAGAGGAAGAAATAAACTTGCTTGAAGGTTATCCAGTAAATGTATATGCAATGCCAGAAGGAAGCATATTTTATCCAATAACATATGATGGTATTAGGGAACCAGTAATGATAATTGAAGGAAAATATGAAGACTTTGGTCATTTAGAAACAGCTATACTTGGACTATTATGTCAAGCTTCAGGAATAGCAACTGCAGCAGCACATATAAAAGTAGCAGCGAATTTCAAACCTGTATACTCATTTGGAATTAGAAGAATGCATCCAGCAATAGCACCAATGATAGATAGAGCTGCATATATAGGTGGATTAGATGGAGTTTCAGGAGTTAGCGGTGCAAAACTTATTGGAATAGAGCCAGTGGGAACTATGCCTCATGCCCTAATAATAATAATTGGAGACCAAAAAGAAGCTTGGAAGAAGTTTGATGAAGTTATTGATGAACATGTTCCAAGGGTAGCATTAATAGACACATTTTATGATGAAAAAATAGAAGCAATAATGGCTGCAGAAACATTAGGAAATAAACTATATGGAGTGAGACTGGATACGCCAAGTTCAAGAAGGGGGGATATGGCGGCAATAGTTAGAGAAGTAAGATGGGAACTTAACATAAGAGGTTACAGAAATGTGAAAATAATGGTTTCAGGAGGTTTAGATGAAAAGAGTGTAATGGAGTTAAGTAAGGAGGGAGTGGATATGTTTGGTGTTGGCACTAGCATATCAAATGCAAAAACTATAGATTTTGCATTGGACATAGTGGAAGTTGATGGAATCCCAATAGCAAAAAGAGGAAAGGCAAGTGGTAAGAAACAGGTTTGGAGATGCCAAGATTGTTTCACAGATATTGTTACATTAATGAGTGAAAGCTCAGATAAATGTGTAAAATGTGGAAGTAAAAATCTAAAACCAATGTTACAAAAGATAATAGACAATGGGAAAATACTATTTGAAATATCTAAGCCACAAGAAATAAGAGAAAGAGTATTAAAAGACATAAAGAAATTAATCGAAGCAAGGAAACAATTAATATAGATAAAATTAAAGTTAAATATTGGCTGGGGCCGTCGTCTAGCTTGGATTAGGATGCCAGCCTGGGGCGCTGGTGGTCCTGGGTTCAAATCCCAGCGGCCCCATCACTATACCGTTATTCTTTAGTTAACCATGGATATGTACCTTTAAGATAATTTGTAAGGTATATTGAAAAATCATTGTTACTACTATACAACTTAGTTATTTCCTCGTTCTCTATGATCACACATCTTTCTTTTAATGAAGATTTAATTAGATCACCTAATCTTGCAGTAAGTATTTTCTCAGATAATAATCGTTTAACATCAGTATATTTGCGCTTAATGTAAACAACCCATCTACAATCTTCAATCTTAGGACCTAAAAAGACTATGGGGGAATTTAAATATTTGTTTAGAAAGTTTTTAACTTCATTCTGTATGTAGACTGGAGGACCTACATGCCTCTTAATGCTTGGTAAAGTTGCATTTTCTAATTCAAAAATGAAAATGATTAATTCTTTTTCATCAGACCAGACGTCACAATTGATTATTTTGAAATCAAAATTTGATATTAGTTTCTTTAATCCTTCAAGGGACCTATATAATTGACCCCAAAGAATTTCGCTATGAACCTTTGGACATTTTGTAATTATGAAAATTAAGTTGCTTCCTCTTCTCTTAATCTCTTCTATAAGTTCATTGGTTGATAAGGGTTTTATTGATTTAGGTTGAAAGAAGCTTAGATTTGGAGATTCTAGGAAAAATTTTGATGCTGAAATAAACTTTGACATTGACTCTAAAGATAATGCTGCAGCAACATTTCTATTTCTATCTACAGGGTCTATAACTACTAATGGAGCATTAAATAATTTTAGAGCTTCTTCAGCATCTTTATAATATCCTTCAATATCTATTAATGTACTATATGGTTTCCAATTGATTGAACTTCTTAAAACGTTTATAAATGACCCATAATATAGGACTAGAAGTTCACATAAATATCCAGAAAACCCCTTAATCTTTGTTTCAGCACCGTAACATCCAATTCCTTTCATAAACCCTTTAAGTAATCTAACTTCATCTTTAAGATTATCACTTAAGTTGCTCTTTATATATATGGTGTGAAATGGAGTTCTATCTACGGCAGTTTTAGCTTCATCAATAGATGATGATTTAATGCAGGGAACTAAATCTATTTTAACACCATGGTAATCTAACTCTACATAAGGATGTTCAGCATAGGCTTCAATAAATTTATCCCCTACAACACATTCCGCTAAACGCAAAATTGTACCTTTTAAATCTTCCTTCTTGGAGTTTTTTGGGAATAGTATGAATACATCTATATCCTGTTCTCCCGAAAGCCAAGTATCTTTTGCAATTGATCCTTCGACTTCAACTTCTAAGTTCAAATTAAGTTTTCCAATACATTTTCTTAAGTGCTCTAATAACTCATTCAACAATTTTTCAATTTTCAGTTTTTCTTCCACATTTGGCTTTAATATTTTTAAGGCTTCAAACAAAATTTCATCTAAATCCATAATCTACACCAATTTTACCTCATATAAATTTGAATATATAGGACCTCTAGGAGTTAATACGCTCTTCTTTAAACGTATACAAGTAACATTAAATTGTCCGAAAACGGTATTCTCATAGTTTTTAATAAATTTTACAAATACGCTCATATTCCTATTACTTCTAAACCTTCCAATAGTTATATGGGGAGTAAATTCTTCAGCTTCAGATTTAAAATTTAATTTTCTTAAATTAGAATCCAAAATTTTAAAGATTTCTACAACATTCTGATACCCCTCACCAACACCAGCCCAAACAACTCTAGGTCTATTAAGAGATGGAAATACACCTATCCCCTTAACCTCAAGCGTAAAAGGAGGAAATTCAATATCATCCATTAATCTACAAATTTCATTAATCTTATTTAAAGAAAGTTCACCAAGAAATTTTAATGTTAAATGAATATTATCCCTCTCAACAAATTTAATATCACAATCTAAAGAAGCCAATTCCTCTTGAAATTTAACCAAAGAATCTACAATTTTTTCATCGATATCAATTGCTATAAAGGCTCTAATCAAATTCAAAATTAACACCTCAAATAAATAAGGAGAAAAACTAAATAAACTTTAATAGATATTTAGAGGGGATTCACTATTAGAATCATAATATGTCTTACTGGAATGCCAGGAGCTGGAAAAACAGTTGTAAGTGAAATTGCAAAGAAGATGGGTATACCAACAATCTCTATGGGTGATATTATTAGAGAAGAAGCTGAAATTAGAAGTATAGAACCAACTTCAAATAATCTTGGATGGTTAATGATGGAATTAAGAGAAAAAATGGGTGCAAATATAGTAGCATTAAGATGTATAGAGAAAATTGAGAGGATAAAATCAGATAAGATTTTAATAGAGGGTGTTAGAAATATAGAAGAAATTAAAGAATTTAAGAATATTGGAAAAGTAACAATAATAGCTGTACATGCATCTCCAAAAACTAGATTTAAAAGACTCATAGATAGAGGAAGAAAAGACGACCCAAAAACTTGGGAAGAATTTGAAAAAAGAGATTTTAGGGAATTAGAAGTTGGAATAGGTAAAGTAATAGCATTAGCAGATAAAGTAATAATAAATGAAGGTACACTAGAGGAACTAGAGAGGATAACATTTAAAACTCTAGAAGAGGTGGTAAAAGCTCATGAAAATAATAATTAAATCTGAAGTGAAACCCACAGAAGATGAGGAAAAAGTAAGGAAGGCAATACTAAATATCATAAATTCAGAAACAATCAAATTAATAGAAGAAAATGGGGTAAAAACATTAATAGCAGAAGGGGATAACATAGAAGTCCTATCAAAATTACGTGAAACATTAAGGAGAAGGAGAATACTAACTACTGCAAAAGCAATATTAAAACGATCAATAATGGAAAATAAGATAGCATTCTATTTAAATAAACAGGCAGCATATATGGGGCAAGTATCATTCTGCGAGAAAGATGGAGAATCTCCACTTGGACCAATAACTATAGAAATATCATGTAATAATATCGATGAAATAAATGAAGCAATAAATTGGCTCACCTCAGAATAAAAAATACTAAATTAAACGTCTTAAGTTAAAGGTATTTTTTGAAATAGATAATTCAAGGAAATCTTCAGCTATAATAACATTACTAAACTTCTCCTTAGCTTGCTTAAGCAAGATATCAGGTGAAGATTCATATCTAGCACTTATATGCGTTAAAACAAGTAATTTCACATTAGCTTTAGCTGCTAATTCAGCAGCTTCACCAGCAGTGGAATGCATATCTGAAATAGCTTTATCTATCATGGAATCATCAAAGGTAGAGTCATAAATCAAAATATCAGCATTCCTACTTAAATTTAAAATATTCTCACATGGACGCGTATCTCCGGAGAAAACAATTTTTAAACCAGCTCTAGGAGGATCCATAACTTGTTCTGGAAATACTAAATCCCCAAAAATATTACTAACGGGAAAACCATTCTGCAATTTCCTCCACAAAGGACCTTTAGGAATACCAAGCGCTAAAGCCCTATCAGGATGAAATTTGCCAGGTCTAGGTTTTTCTTCAAATGAATACGCAAAACTAGGTTTAACATGTTCAGCTTCTACAGCTCTAACAATATAATCTTTATCATCCAATATTACACCAGGATTTATTTCATGTAAAAATAATTCATATGATAAATGAAAGTTTAAAATCTTCTTATTAAAATTAATAAAATCAGATATCCCTCTAGGACCGTAGACATGTAAATCAAAGGATCTATTTATTAAGGATAATGTTTGAAGTAAACCTAAAATACCTAAAACATGATCACTATGCATATGTGTAATGAAGATTTTAAGGTTTTTTGGAAATCCTAAACCAGCCATGATAATACTTCTTTGAGCACCTTCACCACAATCAAATATCAATAAATCACCATGATATTTAAGAGCTATACAAGATAATCCACGTTTTATTGTAGGTAAACCAGCACTTGTTCCTAAAAACACCAATTTTATACTCATAACAATCACCTATAATTTAAAGATGCAAATTTCCCTAACTAAACTTTTATGAACCCTCATTAAATGAGATTCAATGAGATTGAATCCCATACTTAAACCAAGATGGCTTAAACCAATAGTATATGGAGACGCTAAACATAAATATCCATCTTTAGATAATAAAGTTTTCATTTCCTCGAAGAAATCTATCAATAAATCTTTCAAATTCATACCCTTAGTAGATGCAGTTCTACCATAAGGAGGATCTGTAGCAACATATCTTACAGATTTAAATGGAACCTTTCTCGCATCCCCCAAAAAAAGATGAAACCCTTTTAAACCTAAAGATTCCATATTAAGTTTACATCCACGAAGCATTTTTTCATCTACATCTAAACCAATAACTTCACAACCAATTAATGCAGCCTCTATGAGAAAACCACCAGAACCACAAAATGGATCAAGGAAAATTTCTCCACGCCTAGCTCTACATAAATTAACAAATAATCTAGAAACAATGGGATCTAAAGAACTTGGATGTATAAATGGTCTATTACCAACCCATCTCGAATAAAAAGTACTCCTAAGAGATTCACCCAATAGAACTCCCAAAATAAAATTCCCACCACTTAAAACTCCAATGATAGTTACATCTGGAGATTTTAAGTTAACATGAGTAGAACCAGACAAACTATTGCTAATTATCCTTCCAATTTCAAATTCCAAAAATCTTGTCGATAAATCTGTGGAAGAAGCCAATACCCTTTTAACCCTTACACAAAAAGACTTATTGGAAATGAATGACCAATCAACATCTCTACAAGATTTAAAAATACTATCATAATTTGCATCACAAAACACAAGTTCCTTAGCACAGAAAAAGACCATACCAGACCTTTTCAGAATTATATCAACATATTTCAATGGCATTGAAACTCTAAATATACATGGAGGCGAAAATTTAGACTTATATGGAATCCTTTCAGCTTCCATGACAGCTTTAACTTCCGCTGTTGGAAGAGATTCATGTTCACATGATAATCTAAAAAAGACATCCTCCATAATTATCCTTCAACTAAAGATTTTATTGCGGAAACTATAACTGGTGCTACAGATACACGGCTATAATAAGATTCAATGGTATCAGTAGATATTATTTCATAAACACCAGCATTATACATGTTAGTTATAGCATTACCAACAAAAACACCATGAGTACAACATGCAAAAATTCTATTTACACCATACTTCTTCAAAATTCTTGTAGCATTAATAATAGTTCCACCAGTACTAATAATATCATCAACTAAGATGACATCTCTACCACTAACATTCAAATCTTTAATATAAGATTCAACTTCACCAGTGCTTCTATCCCTCTTCTTAACGACATAGTCATATTCAGCATTAATACCATGAGCTACAACCTCAGCATATTTCAAGGCTTTAGCATCTGGAGCTAAAACAAAGGGATTAGTAAGATTATACATTAAAAGGATGTTACGAAAAAGTGGAAACGCTGAAACTTCAATTACCCTTCCCTTAAAAAATTTCAATACCTCTTCACTATGAACATCAACAAACACATATTTATTAACACCATAAAAACTCAGTAATTCCCCAAGAACTTCAATACTGATAATCTCCCCCTCAAGAAACTTCTTGTCTTGACGCATGTATGCAATATATGGTAATACTAATATTACATCATTAGCGCCATAACTACGTAAACCTTTCAATAAAAAAAACAATTCTAAAATCCTCTTATCCTGAGGTGGAGATAACGAATGTACTAAAATAATATCATCATCAACCTTAGATAGAAATCTAAAATAACTTTCACCATCAGGAAAAATCTTCCACTCTAAATTAACAATATCCAATGATAATAGTTTAGATATAGACTTACCTAAACCATGTGATGAGGGGCCGATGACCAATTTCAATTATGCCACCATTAACAATAATAAATACTGTGCCAAATTAATAAAAGTTCAGTACGAGATGATGTAGAAATTATGCGGCGGCCGGGATTTGAACCCGGGTTTCCTGTCCCAAATGGATAACAGGCTCGGCAAGCCTGTGTCCTAGTCCAGGCTAGACCACCGCCGCAACTAAAATAAGCTTTTTCAAACATAAAATTAAAACTTTTCTAATATCATTCTTAATAAACTATTTATAATAAAAGGTTTATAATGTATTGATATGCCATTGGATGAAGAGATACAATGTCCTTGTGGAACGAAAATTTCAGATCCTAAACAATATAAGCTAGTTTTCATAAGGAAAGAATCATTTGAAATAGATATACTATGCCCAAATGATTTATGCTACTTAAAGGAATTGGGATGGATAAAATTTGAATTAAATGAACATGGAAACATAAAATTCAGTAAAGCGGAATTTCATACACCATTTGTAACATGGAATTCTAGTAGGTTAGGATATGAAGAAACAGCGGAAAAACTCAAAATACATCTTAAAAAGATAATACTAGAACTTGTTGATTGGGATAAAGTGAAAAAAATTTTGGAAGAGGATAAGTCTGGAACAAAATTTGAAAATTTAATTAAAAGTTGAATCAATAGTTAATTGGGAATTTATGGAGGTGACTTAAAATATCATGCTTAAAACAAGTTATGGAAGCAATAGATATTCTTGAAAATGCCAATATAACTGGATTTGAAATAGAAAATGAACTCCGAAGAAGAGGAATAGAAGAAGTAGAAGTAAAAACTATAGAGGGAAAAAGGGGGAAAACAGACTTAGTAAAAATACTTATACAAGGTGAAAACGGTAAAACTAAAAGTGGAAATAAACCAACGCTTGGAATCATCGGTAGACTTGGCGGATTGGGAGCTAGACCTCAAATGTTGGGTTTAGTATCAGATGCTGATGGAGCAATAGTAGCAATAGCATCTGCATTTAAATTGGCAGACCTCATGAAAAAAGGTGATAAAATACAAGGAGATGTAATAATAACAACACATATATGCCCTAAAGCTCCAACGAAACCACATAAACCAGTACCATTTATGGATTCGCCAGTAGACATGTATACAATGGTCATTAATGAAGTTGATGAAAGAATGGATGCAATACTATCAGTTGACGCTACGAAAGGTAATAGAGTCATAAAGGTTAATGGTTTTGCCATAACACCCACGGTATTAAATGGTTGGATACTAAAGGTCAGCGATGATCTAATAAATATCTATGAGAGAGTTACTGGGCATAGAGCATATATAGTTCCAATAACTATGCAAGATATAACACCATACATAGATGGAATATACCACATAAATAGTATAATGCAACCATGGATAGCTACAAAATCACCAGTGGTAGGTGTAGCCATAACAGCAGAAGTACCAGTAGCTGGTTGTGCAACTGGAGCTACATATATAAAAAGCTTAGAAGAAGCCACTAGATTCTGTATAGAAGTAGCTAAAGATTACACGAATGGAATCTGTAAATTTTATGATGAAGAAGAATACAAGAAAATCATTGAGTTATATGGAGATATGGAAAAACTCCGTGGAAAACTCATTTTTGAAAAAAGATTTTAAAATATCCAAACTTTTTAATGCATCAAAATATGAAAGATTTTCAATAATTAAAGGACAATTAAAACCAAAATTTAAAATTTCTTTAAGATAGCCCCTCCAATATTGAGAGCCAACATTTAAAGGCCAATGTCTATCAGCTTTATCATCATTACCACTAATATGTAGATATGCAATTCTGTTATGGAGGTTATTTAAATATCCATTGAATAAACCCATAACATGAGCGTGAGATATGTCTAATGCAACCATGAACTTACTGGATTTACTTAGAAAATCCTTAAAACTATTAATGGAGAGGATAGTGGATCTCTCAGTAGCTAGATTCTCCAATAATGGAGTTATACCATAACTAGCACATTTATCACCAAGAGATAAAAGAAAGTATATACTTTCAATTACAGAATCTCTTAAATCATTAAATAAATAAGAAAAAGAATCCAATAAACCTGGATGAAAAACAATATACTTACACCCTATAGCATGAGCATGTTCCACAGACTCTATATAAACATCCATACTGAATTTTCTAACTTTATAATTTGTTGCAGAAATATTGACTGAAGTATATGGAGCATGCAAACTAAAAATTATATCCTCACTAGAAATAGCATTAAGAAGGAGGGAAATTTTATTTAAATCTAAAAAGTGCGGACCATCATCTACAATCTCCCAAAAACGTATATTGGAAAATTTTAAAGAATCAATGAAAACTTCAAAATTTTTTGAAATAAAACATAGAGATGAAACACCAATATTAAACATGTTTCCACACAACCCCCTAATAATAAATGCTATCAGGAATAGCTGGTTTATGTATCCTATTAACTAAGTCAGTTCCACAAAATCTACATAACCCCCTCAGTAAACAATTACTATCACATTTAAAAAAGAGGGATAAAGAACACTTTTCATCACACTTATAAACACATTTTGGATGAGAAAATTTACAGCAATAAGATGTAAACATATCTAAAAAGTCGTGGAGTAGCATAGAATCCTTCTTCGAAATTTTAGAAGTAAAATCTAATCCCTCCCTAATACGAATTCTCAAAGCATAATCTTCAGACAAAGTTATTAATCCACTTAAAAATCTATCCATAAATTCATCATCCAAATAAATTAAGCCAAACCTTAAAGAAAAAACAAGAATTTTACTCTCAACAGGCACATGAAAATTGTCAATATCATTCAACGATAAAAATCCACGTCTAAAGAGGATCTTAGCCAAAAGTAAACTTTTATATTCAACTGGATCATTAAATCCCCTAAATTTACTTAATCTCTCAATAAATCCAGAACCATTACAATACAAATAATTGGAAGAAGCATCAATAAGATTGTAAAAAGAACCATTATAATCTTTTAAGATCTTATTAGCAACCTCTCTTAAAATTTGAACTCTTAAATTAAGATTTAAAAGATCAACACCATAAATACGCCCAATATTAAACATACTTCTAAATTCATCAACTTTTAAACTGGCAATCGAATCAAGAGAGAAGAATTCAGGATTATCATCAAACCTAATTTTCCCTAAACGCCAAAAAAGTAGGGACCCACTATAGTAAACATCATCAATATAACCATAAAAATGTGAATCGGGAAAATTATAATCCATAAGAACCATAAACAAAAAGTAGTTTAGAATGTTTTCATCATCATATGATGAAACGGGATAGAAAAGTTCATTACAGTAATAATTAATAGGAAAGTCATATATGCTCAAAAGCCAACCTAAAGCAGCTGCCTTATTAATGTCAAGCTTTACCCTCAAAGTAACCTATAAAATTGTTATATACCAAAAATTTAAAATTTTAATATCTATTTGGAATAATTAAGATGTTATTAAAATGAAAATAATAAAATGGGATGAGAAAAGTAGAGAACTGCAATTGAAAATAGAAGATGAAGATGACCTTTGGATACTAGATACTATAATTGAAAAAGATGATGAAGTATATGCAAAAACCACAAGAGAAATAAAGATAGGGGATGAAAGCGTGAGAAAATATGTGCAAATTGGGATAAAAGTAGAAAAGGTAGAATTTCAACCATTTACAAATAGGCTAAGAATCAATGGAGTAATAATATATCATCCGGAAGAATATGAAAAATATGGATTTTTAGGAAGTTATCATACGATAAATGTAAAGGCTTCAGACGAAATAAAAATAATAAAAAGTAAATGGACTAAATCCTTAATAAAACAAATAGAAGAAAAATGTAAAATAAAAGGTGAAAATAGAAACGTTCTAATAATAGCTATAGATGATGAAGAAGCAGCTATAGGAGTGATAAGAGAATATGGAATAGACGTACAACTTGAAATTCAACTTAAATTGCCAAGTAAAAGAGAAGAAAAAATGAGGGAAGAAAAAATGGAGAGAGTAATAAACGAACTCGCGAAAAAAATTGCTGAAATTATTGAGAAAAACAATATGAAAACCATAGTTGTAGTAGGAATAAACTACTTGAGAGAAAAATTAGCATCAGAAATTTCAAAGGAAATACAGAAAATGAAGAATAAAATCATATTAATAAGCGAAGATACATCAAATGGGGGAATAAGAGGAATAAATGAAGCATTAAGGAAAAATAGCATACTAAAAGCATTAAAAGAAATAAAAATGATTGAAGACTCTAAAATTATGGAAGACTACTTAGAGATTTTAGCTAAAGAAAAGGGGAAGGCAACCTATGGATTAAATGAAACGTATAAAGCTGCAAAAATTGGTGCTGTAAAAACATTGATGATATCCAATAGAATGCTTAAAAGTTATGGAGAAAAAAGGGAGAAAATAGAAGAAATAATAGAAGATGTTGAAAGACAAGGTGGAGAAATTAGAATTATATCAGAAATAAGTGAAGCTGGAAAGAAACTCCTTTCTTTAGGAGGAATAGCAGCAATACTAAGGTATAGAATAGAGGAATAACAAAAATAAAGATAAAAATAAGGTGATTGAATAAATACATGGCTATGACGATGCGTGTAAGGGCTGAACAATGATGAGCCAACAGGCTCTGAGCCAAAAGTAAAAAAGAAAAAGAAAACCTTTAAAAATATGCAAAATAAAAAATTAAAAAGTTGATTGCAATGTTCGATTGGAGAGAAAGTCAAAGTTTCAGGAAATATTCTAAAGCAATAGATAAAAATTGTCAAAAGATAATAAAAACTCTACATGAAACAGGAACAAACAACCTATCATTATTGGCAAAAAAGGCTGAAATGTCACCTGCATTAGTCCACTATTATTATGACAAATTAACAGGCAGGAACATATTAAAACTAAAAGTAAAGATAAATGTAAGAAACATTGGGTTACAACCAATAGAGATAATTTTTAAAGACGAAAGTGAAAAAGGAGAGATAAGATTAGAGACAGATTTAGAACGTATAGACTATTGGAGAAGAATCGAAAAATACTATGTGCAAATGGATACATATTGGCATGCATATTATAATATACCTAAAGAAGCCATAAGTGAATTCAATAAATTTATTAGGTCATTAGAAAAAGAAGGCAACATAAAGATCACTTATATAAATACAAACCCAATAGAGTATAACACAAAACCAAATATTGACTGGTTTAATGATGAAGAAAGAAAATGGGATTTTAAATGGGAGGAATGGATAGATGAAGTAATCCATGGTAAAGAGATAGAAGTACCATTAATAAAAAGTGAAGAATATATGGTATTAGATAAACCAGATGTCTTCATAATAAGGAAACTAGAAGAAGACGCTGAAACTTCATTTAAAGAAATTGCAAGTGAAATGGGGGTTACTCCACCAACAATACGATACCACTATTATAAACATTTAATTAAATACGACATTATAAAAGGGTATGAAGCAGAGTTAAAACTATATCCAGAAGAAATATCAGCACATATATTAACCCAAATTCAATTTACAAGTAGAAAAAATATGTGCACATTCTTAGCTTCACTTGAGGGAAAGCCATTTACAAGTAGAGCATTAATAAACTTAGAAAACAACATAGTAGTAATATACAATTACGTACCATTAGACCAAATTATAGAATTAAACAAAGCATTGATAATTATGAAGAAAATAGGAATAATAAAGGATTGCAGTATTGGTTTAATTGATAGGAAAGTAAAAAAGGAGAAGAAATTGCCAATGGAATTATATGAAAGAGGAAAATGGACTGTAAAATTTTAAATTTATGGAGTTAAGAAATCTTCAACTTTTGGTGGATTCATAGGTAATCCCTTTCTCTTTCTAATTTGTCTAATTACATCTTCAGCTAATTGTTGAGGTAATGGGCTCCAATGTGAAAATTCTGTACTCCAGAAACATCTACCCTGAGTTGCACCTCTAATCTGATCTGATAAATCAAAGGTTTCCGAAACAGGTATATGACATTTAACAAACATTAGAAGCTTTTGATCTTCCATACTTATTATTTTACCACGTTTAGAGGTTATTACTCGAAGTAATCCACTGACGAATTCCTGTGGAACTTTTGCATCCATTTTTAAAACGGGTTCCAAAATTATTGGAGAAGCAGAAAGGAAAGCTGCAAAAATAGCATTTCTAGTTGCAGGCATTATTTGAGCAGGCCCCCTATGAGCTGGATCTTCATGAACCATTGCATCAACTAATTTAACTTTAACTCCCCTAATAGGTTCATGGGCCAATGGTCCAGCCTCCATAGCCCATCTAAAGGCAGATATAAGTGTTTCTCTAATATCCCTTAGATATTGAATACCCTTAGTTACATC
The DNA here is from genome assembly GCA_038727515.1 of Methanomethylicia archaeon. Lineage (GTDB taxonomy): Archaea > Thermoproteota > Methanomethylicia > Culexarchaeales > Culexarchaeaceae > JAVYVS01. The sequence goes on along the minus strand of JAVYVS010000005.1, from coordinate 65,633 downwards.
TACAAATATGTTTAGATGCTCATCAATAGCCATTATACCCCTAGCTTCATCAGCATCCCATCCAGCTTCAGAACGTAGAATCTTTGCTCTTGTACGCCAATCTTGATCATCATAAACAGCACCAGTACTAAGTAATCTTAAAGTATTTTCATCAAGAGGTTCAATACTAATGTATATCCGGTTATGCCTATTTGGAGATTTACCTTCTATAGGTCCAGCAGAACCCTTAATACTTTCTCTATAAACCACTATAGGAGGAGATACCTCTATATCTATTCCACCGGTTCGTTGCTGTAAATCCCATAAAGCAATTTCTAGATGTAACGTCCCCATACCACTAATCAAATATTCTCCGGTTTCCTCATTTATTTTTACGTGTAATGTTGGATCTTCTATAGCCATTTTCCTTAAAGTATCTACTAAACGTGGAAGTTCAGCGCTTTTCTTAGGTTCAAGAGCAACAGTAACTACAGGTTCACTTATATAAACCAATTTTTCAAAGGGAAACATAACATCCTTATAGTTAACATCAACTATGGTTTCACCAGCTCTAGCATCGTCTAAACCAAGAATAGCAACAATGTTTCCAGCAAGAACTCTATCTACAACTTCTCTGTAAGGCCCCATGTATAAACCTACTTGCTGAATTCTGCCAGCTCTCTTTGCCATTAGTAAGTAAACTTCATCACCACTATTAACCATTCCACTGAAAACTCTACCTGTAGCTACAAGACCCGCATGAGGGTCCACAACTATCTTACTTACACAAACAACTAGAGGACCTTTAGGGTCGCATTTAAGCATAGATTGCCCAATTTCACTATCTATATCTCCACGCCAAAGCTTAGGTATTCTATATTTTTGAGCCACTCTTGGACTTGGAACATGTTGAACAACCATATCTAAAATTGCTCTATATAATGGGAAATCTTCAGCTAAATGAGCCACTTCTTCAGGTCCTTTCTCATAAGCTTTAACTATTTCACTAAACTTAATTCCAGCTTTTTGCGCTATGGGTATTGTTAGCCCCCATTTATGTAATGCAGAACCAAATGCCATCTGCCCCTTTAAAGGATTGATCTTCCATAATTCTTTAAATTCTGGTTCAGCATATAAATCAATTAAATTATTAAAATCTCTAATTATCTCTAATAATTTATGTTGAACTTCTTCTGGAGTAAGCTTGAGTTCTCTAATTAATCTATCAATTTTATTTACATATAGAAGTGGACGAACTCTTTCTTCTAATCCCTGTCTAACAACAGTTTCTGTTTGTGTCATAACACCTTCAACTGCATCAACAACTACTATAGCACCATCCATAACCCTCAACGACCTCGTAACATGACCTGTAAAATCAACATGCCCAGGAGTATCAACAAGATTAATTAAATATTCATTTCCATTATATTCATGGTAAAGAGAAACATTGGCAGCTTTAACAGTCATCTGCCTCATTTGCTCTATTGGAACATAATCTAAAGCGAGAGCTTTACCAGCAACTTTGGGAGAAATAAGACCTGCAGCCATTAGAAGAGAATCAGACAAAGTAGTTTTACCATGATCAACATGCGCTAAAGTACCGATATTTCTAACATTATCTAATGCATCCATTATCTTCAATATTTGTTCAGTAGTTTTATACTTAACCAAGTACAGCACACCCTCCAAACAATCAAAACTAGAAAGTAAATATATAAAGTCTTTCTTAAACTTTACTAGGGCTAACAATTAACTGTATAATATAAATGTCAAGTGAAAACATTAAAAATAAAATAAAGGCAAAGTTATAGTAGGGTGTTTATATGAAGACTATTGAAGAATTAATTAATGAAGCTGCTACAACACAGGTAATAATGCCAATAGGTGGAAAAGCTAAAAGGATGGGATTACCAGATGTAAATAAAGCATTAATAAAAGTTGCTGGAAAAACATTACTTGAAAGAGAAATAGAATTATTTAGAAATTGTGGATTTAAAAAATACAAGTTATTAATAGGACATTTAGGAGAAGAAATAATGAAGTATGCGGGTAATGGGGAAAAATGGAATGTAGAAATACAATATTCTATGGATCCAAATGTGGAAAAAGTTGGAAAGGGGAAGGCATTAAAACATGCATTAAAAAGTGGAGTAATAGAACGTGATAAAAGGGCTATAATAACATTTCCAGACGATTTAAAATTAAATAGATTTTTACCATTAATCCTCTTAGCACAACACATACATGGAGTGGAAAACTATGATATTTGGGCTACATCAACATTAATAACTTCAACAACATATCCATATGGAATAGCGGAAATAGATGAAGTTGGAAGAATAAAGAGATTTGTTGAAAAACCATTTATAAATGTCTTAACTCATATAGGAATGTGCGTTATTGAACCAAATGTATATCAATTAGTAGATGAATTAATAGATATAAATAGTGCAGAAGCAATAGAATATGAGTCAACAATATTACCAAAATTAGCAGAAAAAGGGAAGCTTTATAGTCTAATACTATATGCAAATGATAGAAATGATTGGATACCAATAAATACATTAAAAGAGCTTGAATTGGCAGAAAGTATACTAACAAGAAAACACAAAATATATGATTAAAGATCTTTAAAAATGTATAAAAAAGGTGAATTAAGATTATTTCGTTGTCACAGTATATTTACATCCTAATGGTTGTAATGCTTCATCAATTTTTGAAATCAATAATTTTAACTGCTCAAAGGTTGGTGGAACAGTCCATTCAAAATAAAAGTCATGCTCCCCTAAAGTCCATCCACTCTTACTTATCATTTTTTCATAATGCATACGTGCTTCATCAACTGAGATACCAAGTCTCTCAGAGATAAAAGCTGTAACATCACTTTGCGGTAAAGCAGTACCTCCAAGAGTATCATAAAAACATACTTCTGGCAATTCTTTAGATATTTCAATAGCCACTCGTTCAAGGGCTTTTAACGCTTCAATAATTGGAGGCCCATATATTTTGATATATGTTTTCAATTAAAATACACCTCAAATATAATATGTCAAAAATTAGTTAATAAACAATTCCTTTTTATCCTTTATTTGAACACGTCTTATAACAATTTCTGCAGAATGTAATAAATCCATAGATACAGGATCTTCATATTGAGCATCATAGACAATTTCTTTAACTTCAGCATTAATAATAATTTTTGCACAAATAGAACATGGAAAATCAGTTACATACAATGTTGAACCACGAGTACTAACACCAAAAACAGCTGCTTGTATTATTGCATTCTGCTCTGCATGAACACCTCTACAAAGCTCATGCCTCTGACCAGAAGGTATATTTAACTTCTCCCTTAAACATCCAGTTTCAGAACAATGAGGTAAACCTTTTGGGGCACCATTATAACCAGTGGACAGTATATGTTTATCTTTAACTAATACAGCACCAACCTTTCTACGTAAACAGGTAGATCTCTCTTTTACTATATGTGCAATCTTCATGAAATACTCATCCCATGAAGGACGAATTAAAATATTGGAATTCAAATATCCCACCGTAACAAACAATATTTATTCATAATTCATGTTATAAAGATTCTAGTGTTGCATGTCTACTTCTTAAATCTTCTTCAGTTTTTCCAAGCCTCTTCATAAGTTCTCCAACAAGAGATTCTAAGAATATGGTTGCAGCTATTTCGAATAGAGTTCCAAGAGGAGCTAATGGTTCATGTAAACCTAAAACTTGTCTAGAAAAGTAATCAGTGGTTTCAGATACTTTTGTTCTACCAGGAATGTAAACTATGTGATCTGCCAATTGACCAAGTGGTGAATCCACATGTGAAGTTATAGCTACAATAGTACAACCAACCTTCTTTGCAGCTTGAGCTACATTAACAACTATACCTGTACTACCCGAACCAGATATGGCTAACAATACATCACCTTTCCCAGCAGCAGGAGTTATTGTTTCTCCAATTACATACACTTGAAATCCTAAATGCATTAATCTCATGGCGAAGGCACGTGCAACAAGTCCAGATCTACCAGCACCAACAACGAAAATTGAGTGTTTTGCCGCTTGAGCATATATTAATATGTCAATTAATTTTTCAACTTGAGATTCATCTATGATAGATGAAAGTTTACTGATGAAGGTTATGATTATGTTAAAAAAGTCTCTCATAGCTTCTAGTGGCAATTTAATCCATTAAAAGATTATAAATACTGATAGTTAAAGTTTTTCTATTAACTAACTTAAATTTAACTTACTCTGTTTAGTAGTAGAATTCAAACCTTCAAATTTAGCATTAAAGAATTCAACTAGTTTTTCAGCTTTACTTCTACTTAAACCTTCAACCATTGACAATTCAGCTACAGAAGCAAGTATAATGTTCTTTAAAGAACCAAATTTATTAAGTAACCTAATGGCAAGTTTATTGCCTATTCCAGGAAAACTACTAACGGTTAATAATTGTTTTTCACTAATACTAGTATACTTTGACTTCCCTTTTACCGTAATAACTTTTCTAAATCCCTCCTGTTCATGTTTGATCATCGAGTATATTAATTGAGCAGTATCCTGCTCATCTCTAGTGAAAAAGAAGGCAACACCTAAATTCAGCCATATAGATGATAAAATTCCATAAAAAGCTTTTATTCCAGCTTTTAAAGATCCATAAATATACTCTAAATCACCTTCAATAATTATCGCAGATTTAAGATAAGATTGAGAAAGCCTATCAGCTTGATCGAAAAGTCTCCCTTCAATAACACTATTAACAAAGTCTCTAACATTCTTACGTTCAATAGCACAATCATTTGAAATTATATAATCACCAACAGGCAGTTGTTTAAATATTATATATAAGCCGTACTCTCTCAAATATGAGGGGACTTTACAATTCTTTTCTCTTTCATCAATAAATACTCTTAAAGTCAAATCATATACACCAAAAAATTTAATGTAAAACAAATTAATATGCCATACTGGTGTTAAATTAATGCTTGAGAGAGGTAGAAGGTATTTTATTCAAGGTAATATAGCATGTGCGGAAGCAGCCATAATTGCTGGGTGTAGATTTTTTGCTGCATACCCAATAACGCCAGCATCAGAAATAGGAGAACGATTATCTGAACTTTTACCAAAAGTTGGAGGAAAATTCATGCAGATGGAGGATGAAATAGCATCTATAAATGCAATTATAGGGGCGAGCTGGGCAGGAGCAAAAGCTATGACGGCAACAAGCGGCCCAGGATTTAGTTTAATGCAGGAGGGTATAGGATACGCATTTATGACGGAAACGCCTTGTGTAATAGTTGTAGTACAGCGTGTTGGGCCGGCAACTGGTCAAGCAAGTAAAGGAGCTCAGGGAAATTTTTACCAATCAAGATGGGGGACTCATGGAGATTATAGTGCTATAGTATTATCACCAAATTCTGCACAAGAAATGTTTGATTTAACTATAAAAGCATTTAATTATGCGGAGGAGTATAGGACGCCAGTGATATTACTTGCAGATGAATTAACTGCACACATATTTGAACCTGTGGAAGTTCCAGAAAAAATAGAAATAATAGATAGAAGAGTAGCAATTGATGATTCTAAACCATTCTTCGATTCAGAAGATCCATTAAAAGCCCCTCCAATGCCATTATTGGGTATGGGATTAAACGTATTAGTGACGGGATCTACACATAATGAATGGGGTTATAGAGCGACTTCTGATCCAAAAATTCATAGAAAATTGGTTACAAGACTATATTATAAGATAGAGGGAAATTCGAAGAAGATATGTGAATATGAATTAAAATTGGAGGATAATTCAAGGGTTGGAATAGTATCATATGGATGTTCTTCGAGATCAGCCTATGGAGCAATAGAAATACTGGAGAAAGAGGGGGTGAAAATCTCGCATTTAAGATTAAAGACCATATGGCCATTTCCAGATTGGGCAGTTGAAGAATTAGCTGATAAGGTAAATATGATAATAGTTCCAGAATTAAGTTTAGGTCAATTAGTCAGGGAGGTACAACGTTCAACACATGGCAAAGCAAAAGTATTATCATTAACGAAGATAGGAGGTGGTGAATTAATTATGCCGCAAGAAATAATTGAAATTGTAAGGAGGATTTGAAATGAAACATTATGCGATAAGATATATTAGAGAGGAAGTTTTACCAAGTCCATTCTGCCCAGGATGTGGAAATGGAATGATAATTAACGCACTATTTAAAGCTATAAGTGAGTTAGGATATGAAGATCTTAAAAACTTTGTATTTTGTAGTGGCATAGGGTGTGCAGCATGGATACCGTCACCCCATTTTAAAGCAGACAGTATACATACACTTCATGGAAGAGCTATTCCAGTAGCAACAGGAATAAAAATTATGAGACCAGAATTGAATGTTTTCGTAATAAGTGGAGATGGGGATCTTGCAGGGATAGGGTTAAATCATCTTATACATGCAGCTAGAAGGGATATAGGAATAAAAGTTATAATGGTAAATAACATGATATATGGAATGACTGGAGGTCAAGTTTCACCAACAACGCCAAAGGGAATAAAAACTACAACAACCCCATTTGGAAATCCAGAAAAACCATTGGATGTCGCTAAAATAATGGCAGCTATGAAGGTACCGTACGTTGCTAAATGGACTACATATCATATGTTACCATTAAAGAATTCCATAAAAAAGGTTATACCAGTAGATAAATTCGCATTTATAGAAGTTATCAGTCAATGTCCAACAGCATATGGTAGAAATGCAGGATTTAAGAAGCCATTTGAAATGTTAAAATGGTTTAAGGAAAACTCCATACCAATATCTAGAGCAAAAGAAATGGATGAGAAAGATATTGAAGGGAAAATAATTATTGGAGAATATATAAACCAAATAGGGTGAAAAAAGTGAAAATTAGAATTTGTGGTTTTGGTGGACAAGGAATATTATTAGCTGGTGAAATACTTGGAGCAGCTGCAGTAATAGATGGTAAAAATGCTGCAGTAATGGGTAGTTATGGAGCTGAAGCAAGAGGGACATCAACTATAAGTGATGTAACGATTTCAAATGAAAAGATAGGTTTCCCAATAATCGATAAATGTGATATTCTAGTTGCAATGAGTCAACAAGCATTTAATATGAATATAGGTATATTGAAAGAGGATGGGATAGTAATTGTAGATGAAGATTTAGTTAAAATACCAAAGGAGCTTGAGAAAAAAGCATTGAAAATAAGAGCAACAAAAATAGCTGAAGAGAAATATAATAGAATTGTGGCGAACATGGTGATGCTTGGATATCTAGTTTCAAAAACGAAGGTAGTAACAATAGAAGCTTTAAAAAAAGCTGTAAAAGATAGAGTTACAAGAATGATAGAAATAAATTTAGCAGCTATAGATGAAGGCGTGAAATTAGGTAGTGAACTATAATTAAATATAAATTTAATATAAATTTAATTTGTTATTTGTTGTTAAGTTATTTTAAGTAGTCTTCTATATGAAAGTAAAACTTTAAAAATAACATTAAAACTGTAAATGAAACTATAAGAGTTAAAGCTACATAATCCCGCCTCTTAAATGAAAGTTCAATTAAACTGCTCCTCTTAGGAGATGCACCAAAAGCCCTTGACTCCATGGCTTCAGCTACGCTCATTGAACGCCTTAATGAACTTACAATTAGTGGAACTAGTATTGGAATATAATTTTTCAACTTAGTTATAAAAGCACCTTTATCCAGCTCCAATCCTCTAGATCTTTGCGCATCAATTATTAATTGAGCTTCCCTAGCCAATGTGGGAACAAATCTCATAGCCATTATAAATGTTAATGCAAAATCATAAGGAATACCAATACTCACAAGTGCAAGTGCAAAATCTTCAGGATAGGTTGTTAAGAAGAAAATGGAAAAGGAAGACATGATCAAAATTAATCGTATAATGATCAATATAGCCATATCTATACCAGAGGTAAAATAATTTAATAAAAAGATAATTATCATAAAGAATAAAGCACCCCTTAAACTTTTAAGATAGTTACCTAAGGATTTTGATATATAGAATAATGGAAGTATCATTATGAGAATACAAAACAGTATAATGACGCTTCCAAACAAGAACGACAATAGTAAACAAGAAAATGAGAAAATAAACTTTACACGTGGATCTAACTTATGTATAATGGTATCGCCACGTTTAAATTCAAATGCTTTAAGAATCAACATAAACACTCACCTACGAAAAACTTTGATTATAGAATCTCTAATTTCAGAGATCCATAAAAGATCTTTAGGAATACCGAAATCCTTTAGAAAATAAGCAATTTGAGTTATTTGAGGTAATACTAAGTTAGCTTTCATAATTAAATTTTCATCTGTGAGAATTCTACGTGTACTACCATCAGCAATAACTCTACCTGAAGATAAAAGTATAACTCTGGGAATATTTTCAGCTACAAATTCTATATCATGAGTAACAACGACAATGGTTTTAGATTGTGTATGTAGCAACTTAATTAACCTAGCCAATCTCTCTTTATTCCTATAATCCTGACCAACTGTAGGTTCATCAAAAACAATAATGTCAGGATCATAACATAAAACTGATGCTATGGTAACTCTTCTACGTTCACCACCACTCAAAGTAAAGGGAGAACGATCCTTTAAATCATATAAATCCAACATTTTAAGTATTTTCTCAACTCTAACTTCAATAACATCTTTAGGAAAACCAAAATTTTTTAAAGCAAAAGACACCTCATCTTTAACTGTCTCTGCGAAAAGTTGATGATCTGGATTTTGAAAAATTAGCCCAACCTTTCGAGAAAGTTGAGCCACAGTCACTTCTCTAGTATCTACACCAAAAATCTTCACATACCCACGTTTGGGCTTTAATAAACCATTAAAATGCTTAATAAGAGTCGTTTTACCAGCGCCATTTTCACCCATTATAGCAACAATTTCTCCAGAACTTATTTCAAATGAAACCCCCTTTAACACTGGATGCCCATCATAATCAAACCATAAATCATTTACTTCAATCATCCTTTGAACACCTCCATAAGATATTCTCTTAACATAGATGGAGTTAGAGGAACATCCCGTATTACCAATCCATTTTCCATAAGTTCATAGTATAAACTGATTACTTTTGGTATACCTATACCGATACTTTTAATAATGTTAGCATTTGAAAATGAGAAAATTTTTCTAACATCTCCATCAAAAACTATTTTACCATTATCCATAATGATAAATCTGTCACTTATGGGAGCTAGGGCTTCCAATCTATGCTCAACTATGATAACAGTTAATTTCAATTTATTTTTAAGATCATTTAAAAGATTAATCAATGATAAAGCACTTACAGGATCTAAATGTGATGTAGGTTCATCTAAAACTAATACTTTGGGTTTCATAACTAAACATGCGGCTAAAGCAACTTTTTGCTGCTCACCACCAGAAAGTTCATAAGGAGCTCGATGACGTAAATGTTTAATCCCCATTAAATCCAAAATTTCATTAATCCTATGTATCATCTCATCTCTACTTACACTAAGATTCTCAAGTCCAAACGCTATCTCCCTCTCAACACTCAATGAAAAAAGCTGAGATTCTGGATCTTGAAAAACCATTCCAACCCTTTGAGATAGAATATTCGTTGGCGTATTTCTAACAGACAATCCATCAACAATAACTTCTCCAATAAATTCACCACCATAGAAATGTGGTATTAAACCATTAAAACATCTACATAGCGTAGTTTTACCACAACCACTAGGTCCAGTTATAACTACGAATTCACCTTCATTTATATTGAGTGAAATATCATTTAGGACGTAATTTGAAGTGTTTGGATATCTATATGATAATCCATGAACTTCAATTATCCCCACTCATAAACCCCCAGCCAACTATTTTACTATTGATACATAAGGAAACTATAATGATCTTAATAATAAAATTAGCTTATTTTACTCAAAATTAAATTCATACAAAAATCTTGTATCATATCCCTATTCTTATAGCCATTAGCACCAGCAGCCAAAGAATGACCTCCACCAGAACCTCCAATAAAAGCTCCAAGTGGTATCATAAGGTCTCTACCTAGATGGAAATTAGTCTCTTTATAGAAGGCTTCAGTGGATCTTGCACTTACACGTATTTCATCATCTCCACCAATAACTATACTTAAATCACTACCAAGTTCTATTAATGCTCTAGCCACGGAAGCTTCAAAGGAACTTACATTTGAAAAGGATATTAACCATTTATTGATTCTAAAAAACTTTAATCTTTGTGCACCCTTCAACCTAGCAATCTTCTCAGAAATATCCATAGGTTCTGAAAGTATAGATAAGGCTAAACTATAATCACCTCCATGACGAAGGAGAAATGAAGCAGCTTCAAAAGTTTTATATGAAGCAAAAGAAAAACGCTTAGAATCATAAATTAAAGCTGTAAGCAAAGCTAGAGAACTCTTTTTACTGATGTCTAAATTAAATTCCCTATACATATCCGTAACAATCTCAGCGGTAGATGAAGCTCCAGTATCAGACAGTATGTATGTAGCTCTATGAACAGTTTCTTCAGTAGGTTCATGATGATCTATAACTATCAATGGAATATTTGAGTCCTTCACAACAGTCCCAATTGAACCTAATTGTATAAAGGAAATGGAGTCTACCATTATAAATAAGTCAATTTCATCAACTTCAACATTTTCTAGAATATTTACATCACCAAGAATACTGAAAAGCCTTTTTGATACTGAACTTAACCCTTCAGGAACTACTATAAAAACATTTAAATCCTCATATAGTTTATTTAGGAATTCTCTAATGGCATATGCACTACCAAATGAGTCAGGATCAGCATTATGATGGCAGGTTAAAGCTACCTTTCTTGGAGATAACCTATTAAAAACTCCTACTAAATCATTCACACCCATACTAGGACCCACTTCAATTAACTTCATATAAACACTTTAAAATAATTCTTACCTAGAAATTTTGAAACAAGTAAAGGTAAGCTGTTACACATCCTTTTATTAGATTCCCCCTTCTAAATAAATCAATTGAATTTTAATAATGGAAAATCTTTAACCCTAGTTATAAAGTTTAATGAAATATCATGTAATCATACATTACTTTGTGAAACTGTAGATAAAAGTCTATTAACTTCTCTTCTTAAATCTTCAAATTGTTTACGTAATAACCCTTCTTGTTTCTCCAAAGTCTTTATCCTTAATTCTAACGTATCTCTCTTATCCCTTAATTCCTCCAAAATTTTACTTTTAGACGATTTAAACATGACGTACCCAGCAGTTTTGTATATTTCACAATCATCTGAAAGTTTTTCTACTTCTTCTAATGCGCTTTGAGACTCTACTAATTGAAGTTGTAATTGCTGTTTCCTAATTAAAATTAACCTTAGTTGATCTTGAATATCTTGTAATTTCGCGACTCTTTCTTCAATCTCAGGAGGAAATTTACTCTCCAAGCTATCAACCCCATATAAACAATCAAAAGGTAAAATAAAATATTTGCGATTAAACTTTACATTCTAAGACTTTTAATAATCTCTTCCAACAAAATGATTAATCTAAGAAAGGAATTTAATGCTGCTCTTAATAAAGAGGGATTATCGGAAGAGAAGAATAATGAAATTTTCGGTGGAGAATGATTCATAAAAACCTTAACCCTACTTGATGGAGGATTTAAAACTTCTGGAAGTAGCGCCTCAAAAACTATTTTTGAAAAAAGATCATCTTTAAGGTCTAAATTTATTTCAACTTCAAACATCATCAGCAACAACCCTAGACGTTATCATGATATATAAAATTAAGTTAAATGGAGTATTTAAATAAACTTAACTCTCATAGTAGGACCAATAATATCTCCAAGTGAATTTGTGAAGGAAATATTATAGTATCCATCTTCAACGCTACTTAAACTAACGATCGAAATTGTATTTGAAAGAAATTTAACATCAGCATCGGAAACTACTCTACAGTTTAAGAGTTTAGATAATATAATTGCTGGTTGAAGAAGCTCTTCAGAAGAACATATAACAATGTCACTTGGTTTAATTCTTTTAACATTTAACGTTTCAAACATAAGTTTTACACCAACAATGTAGAGTCGTGGATTAATTTGAATAAGTTCCTTCTCATCTACATAATAAAATGTTATACTCCTTGGATTACCCTTTGCAGTACTGACTATTAAAACTCTATCACACTTATTTTGAAGAGATATTAGATGTAAATCATTAAGAGACATTTTCCCCCTATTAATCTTAATTGAATGTGGTAATGCAAATGAAAGGTCTTTACAAAAACTTCTGGTACGTGGGCTATTACGTCTAGACATTGTTATCAGGAAGCGTATATAAGTGCTTTTCATATTTTCATTTCAACATAATGGAAGAAGGTAAATAAGCGCCTCCAGCAAAGGTATAACCACATTTTTTGCAGGTCCATATTCCAACACTTAATCTTTTAAGCTTTCCAGCAGAATAACATTTAGGACATTTATGTTTACTATGCATTAATACTTCAATGTTTCTAACTCTAGCTCTAATGGTAGAACCATAACGTGCACCAAATCTTCCAGTTGGGCCAACTTTACTTTTTGGGCTCAATTTAGATGCCTCCCATACTCTTTTTCCAATTATTAAATGAGTCTAATAAAGTTAATCTTAACTCTTCCCCCTTAGATTTTGCAATTTCTACAGCTTTAGAAATTTCATCAAAACTTAGAGCCCCTGGAAGCCCCTTTTGAATCGCACATATTTCCTTTTTAGAATTTGTAAAAATGGTTATTCTCGTTTCAACAAAATTTAATTCCTCTAGAGTTGGATCTAAAAATAAGTATTGGCCAATCTTATTTACAGTTACCGATATGGGGTAATCATTTATTTTGAGAGGTCTTTTTTCTTCATGTAAAGATACTTGTGTACCCTCAACCACAGTTACCGGTATCTGTGTAGTCATTAATGCTGCAAGAGAAGCTAAAGATGTGGCATCAAAAAGATCTCCACCGTGATCGAGAATGTATATATCCACCCATAATATCCAGACTTTCTCATTGGGAATAATACATAAATCTTTTAGATCAATAGCATTACCATGTCTTAAACCTCTATCTATAACTCTGGCTAATTCTATTGAATTCTCATCTGGAGGTCCTGCTTCAAACTGAGGTGAAGCTAAAGGTACAAATTCAGAGTTAACTATTAAAACGCCTTCATTTGGTGTATCTGGAAAAGGTTTTCCTATTTCAGCTTTGACGCCTACTAAAACATATGTATCACCTATTCTAACACTTGCAGAACCATTAGCTTTACTTATAACATTAAACTCAAATTTTATAGGTCTATAATCAAATAGTCCTCGATTATCAGTCCTAACACCTTTGGAAAGTGAAGCTAATACTAGATCCCTATTTATGGGAATTGATAGAGTAGTCATAGCGATCCCTCCAATATAATTCCTTTAGCCTCCCAAACCCCATTTTTTAAAGCGTTTCTTTGAACTTCATTTATACGTTTACAGCTTTCCATAGCAAGCTTTATTAAACTAGTAAATTCATCAACACTTAATACACCATCCATTTGAAGTAATGTAATCATATTTTTGTTTGGCATACACGCTACAGGAACATCAGCCTCTCCATACTTATCTTCTAAATCAGATAAATCAATAACCATTTGACCATTAACTTTACCAACAGCACACGCTGCAACAAGATCTCTCATTGGAATCCCAGCATCAGCAAGAGCGACGGAAGCAGCTGTTATACTTGCACATCTAGTACCACCATCAGCTTCTAACACTTCAATAAAGATATCTATAGTTGTCCTTGGAAATTCATCAACAATAATTGCAGGTTCTAAAGCTTCCCTAATAACTTTAGATAACTCTATCTCACGTCTTGATGGAGCTGGAGATTTACGTTCTTCAACAGAAAAAGGTGCCATACGATATCTACATCTAATCATAGCTCTATCAGGCAAGTTTATATGTTTAGCAAAACTTTCTCTTGGACCATATACGCCAACAAGAATATGTGTTCTACCTTGAATTATACGTGCAGAACCATCTACATTTGAAAGTATACCAACTTCGATTTTCAATGGTCTAAGTTCATTCCATCTCCTACCATCCAGTCTTAATCCATTCTCATTAATAAGCTTCCTTTCAGTCGTATACAACCCCCCAAACAAAATGACTAGAAAAAATTGACATCCCAAAAATATAAGTTAAATGGTTATTCACCAATCTTTTCACGCTCTTCCAATATTAATGATCTAACTTTATCCGTAAGTCCAGGTAAATGAGATTCCTCCTCAACGAGGAAAATCACTTTTTTCACTAGGTTTACTACTTTTGGATCTACAGATGAAACCCAAATTCTACCATTTCTACCTATCATGATTTTACAATTAAGCTCCTTTTTAATCATATTTATCATAGAACCTCTTCTACCAATTAATCGCGGAACTTTAACTGGTGAAAATGTTATAAGGGAACCACGTTCTAGTTTACCTAACTCATTCCCCTTAATAGAAATTAATGGATTTCTAAGTTTATCAAAGGCAATAACTTCAGCCATTAAGATATCCCCAATCTTAAGGTATTTCCTAATATCCTCCCTAGCTACATCCACTGGTTTTGATAATGCATCAGAAACTTGTAATATAGCCATGTAAGGTGAATTTATATCAACTTGCCAACTTGTAGGTGAATTGTCTACAATTATCCCAATAACAACATCTCCAACTCTGGGAACATAGAATCCATGTAATGGAATTACATTTACCACTTTATTTCTAATTTCACATAAACCAAATACTGAAGAGAAAATTTTACCCTCTTCATAATAAGTATGAGCACCAGCTTTTAAATTGCCTTCAGCAATTACATCCCCAGGAAAAACAAATTTTCGAGTTTTAACAGACATACTTACTTCCCTCCATTAATGTAGAATATTTACTTCAACGTTCCCCTTACATAGCTTATTAATTTTATCCATAAAAGATAATTGAAGCCCAGCTGGCATTTCCAATTCACATAATAGAGAACCATCATTCAACCATTCAGAACGTTTTATAACCCCAAAACTTGAAATTACCCCATATACTTTACCAGCATATTCAGGTCCTACTTTAACCATTAAGGTGACATTAGCAACCTTCAATGGCAAAATGCTTTTTAAACTTTTTATAATGTTTACTGCCTGTTCTTCAGCATCTTTAAATGGATCTATTGATGCGCCCAATTCCTCTAAAGCTAATTCTATACGTTTAGGGGGATGAGGAAGATTTGTACGAGGATCTACACAACACTTAGATATAAAGTTTACAATTTGTTTCTTCTTATTCTCTATCATTTCTTTCCTCTGTTCAGCAGTTAATTGCAATTCACCTTTCTTCAAAATAATCGGAGCAATTTTACTAATATCTGTAGTTCCAAAAACTTTCTTTAAAACTTCTTCAGAAGCTTTCAGTCCCTTGTTTGCATCCTTATATATGATATCGCCCACTAAAACAGAGTCTAGACTGATAGGTTCACCTTGTTTAAACATCCATGCAGATTTTGGATCCACGAGAATTTCAAATTTTTCACCTTTATATAGATACCTTGCAATAATGAAATCTTTCTTCGAACCCATTTAATACACCCTATTTATAGGAGGACCCTCGCCCATAAATATTGCACTTATACTAATTTTATGTCAAAATAATATTATATTTTTATCTTTATGAAATGAAGAACGCTTTATACGCCTAATAACGAAGCTATCTCATTTCTAGATAATTTTCTGAAAATTCTATCTTTAACTGAGACAACACCAAGCTCTAATTTATCAGGTTCCATAGGTCCTTCAATCACAGGTTTTAACGCATTAATAGCTATCCTTATAGCGTCGTTAAGAGAAATTTCAAATTTATAATTCTTCTCAAGAAATTCAGTAACCTGTTGACTGCCAGCTCCAATAACTCTAGCGAAATATGATGCATATGCGCCACTTGGTTCAGTCATTAAAAGTCTTGGACCATTATCATCTACTCCAGCCACTAAAAACGCTACACCAAATGGCCTTACACCTCCACGTTGAGTATAGATCTGCATAACATCACTAATCCTCTTCGTTAAAACTTCAACATCAATAGGTTCATCATATAGAATCCTATTTATTTGTGCTTCCTGACGTGCATAATCTATTAATATTCTAGCATCGAAAGGAAAACCTGCATAAGTTATACCAATATGTTCATCTATCTTGAATATTTTTTCTAGAGATGAGTAATCTATTAATGGTAAGATTTTCCTCCTTTCAGCAGCTAGAACCACGCCTTCAACACATTTAATTCCAAGAGCAGTAAATCCTCTTCTGACAGCTTCCATTGCATATTCAACTTGAAATAATCTACCATCAGGAGAGAATACGGTTATAGCCCTATCATAACCCATACCAGGTGGTGTAAACACTTTCTAATCACCTTAACTTTATTAGTTTAATGTTTAATTAAGCAATAAACTTTACTCTATCTATGAGAGTGGGGTCTGTTCGTCGCGAGAATGTCATCCATTCATCAAACATCTGGGACGGCTTCTTCATCCCCCATAAATTTAAGTAATAGACAAACTATTAAGGATTTTCTCAGCTTTCCTGAAGGTACCAGTAACTTTAATAACCCTAAAGGTTACATTATTCCCCTCAATATCTTTGATAAAAGCTAATGCACTCCTCATCTTAATTAAATTTAAATGATCACAACGTAAAATCCCAAGCCTTTTTTCAGGGTAATATCTCATCAAACTAAAGCTAATTTTACTTGCACCAACTTCCCCAAATAGTGACAATATTGAGTTAAAAATTGAATTTAAAATTTCACGAAAACTAATATTAACATTATCTCTACAAAAAACCGTAAAAATAATATATCTATTCCTCCTTAACTTCACTTTGATCACCAACTTTACCTAATAACTTAACCCCTTTATACAACAATTTACCACACAATTTATCTCTATTACTGATGATCAAATTTAATGGAACATCAGATAAACATCTTAATGCATCAAATTCAGAAATACCTAAAAGTGTAGCTATAGAAGCCATAGCTCTAGGCTCTCTCAGTTCAAAAACATTCTTAGCGCCAGATGAAATAATTATAGGCACATTGTACTTTAAGGCAATTCTAACATTCTCAGATATAATCCTCATCATTTTTATTCTTTCATTAAAACTTGAGCATCTAATTAAATTTGCAATATTTATTTCATATGCAGCTTCATTCTCAACTGCAAGTTTAGCTTCAGAAACATCAAAAAAGTTGTTTTTCCAATCAGTATAGGAAAACATGAGTATATCAACACGACTATCTCTAGCAGCAAATCTCGCAACAGATAGATTACTACAAAAAACCGCTATTATTTCAATTTTGTTCCTTAAAAACCTTAGATCCCTCTTTAGTTCTTCAACATTATTTGGAGATAAATCAATTCGACTAACCATGTCTAAACCATAATCATTAAATAATTTCTTAACATCTTTAATTTCATTAATGTTATTCTTGTTAAAATCTGCTATGCCAATATACTTAAAGCCCATATCAGAAGCCATCTTAACTATTTCAGAAATAGGTGATGAACCTATAGAAAGATTTGAAAAAACATGTAGATCCACAAATTTCCTACCCATAACTACACACCCATAATCAATCCAATATCAACACAAAAATCTTTTATAAGCTTTTTAGCAACTTTAAACTTTATAACAACTCTAACTACATCACTACCATCATGTAAACGTAAGAGACCATTATATGCTGCACCTTTATCAAATCTTAAATATAGGTTTCCAGAACTATCTAATCTAGATAAAAAAGATCTTGAAATCAGCTTTTTATCAGCTTCATGAATATTTCTGCAAATAAAATCAATAATATTTTTAACTATCTCAACATCAGATATATGAATTTTTAGATTTAATATCCTATTACCATAATACCCTTCTAGAACATCTTCAGAAATAGCTATTCTTGACCTATATAACTCAGGTATAAAGTTTAACATAGCTTTTCGCACTTTTTCCAAATCTTCAGTAGCATGACAAAAAGCATTTATTAAAATTTCAGCTATAGGAAAATCTTTGAGTGACATACCAGAAAACCAAATTATCTAATTTGATAAACAGTTAAATAAAAGAAATTGATAAATATAAAAATTTCATGCAGAAGATCTGCTCGGCCTATTCTTAACAGCTCTAGAACCTTTTAATCTTAATCCTCTAGACTTTCTACCCGCAGGAGTTAACCCTCTAAAAACTCTTCCACGTTGACTTGGATTACAAATCCAATTAATATTATTATCATTGATTATACTTGGATGATTTGGATCAACAAGAATGACTTCAAACCATTTATATCTACCATCTTCACCAACCCAATAACTTGAAAGAACCTCAAGATTTGGATATTTTCTAGCAGCTTTTTCTTCAGCTATCCATTGTAGGCTTTTACGAACAGAATGCCCATAAACTCCCATTCTCTTTGGTCGTCTACCACTATCAGGTCTAATTTTATTCATAGGCCCGCGTCTAACCCTAACTCTAACAACAACAAACCCTTGTTTATCCTTATATCCAAGCGATCTAGCTCTATCAAGTCTAGTAGGTTTATCGATCCTAACGACCGTTGGTTCTCTACGCCACTTTATAAGTCTTGCTCTAACTAATTCAGGAAATTTCCCCTTTCTAATATCCTTCCACAACAGAGATATATGCTTATACATCTCTATCAACTCTCACTACACTTTAGACGTACTACCGATATAGGAGTAAAACATTCTTTATAAACCTTTTCCCCTAAAAAATTCAATGATCTTATTTGCCAAGATAACTGCAGCCCTATCTTGAGCTTCAATAGTCATAGAACCTATATGAGGAGTAGCAACAACATTTTCAAGGGATATTAACTCCTTCTCCCAAGGCTCCTTTGGAGGTTCATTTTCAAACACATCTAAACATGCGCCATATAAATGACCATTTTTCAAATAATTGAGTAATGCTTTACCATCTATAATCGCACCCCTAGAAGTATTGACAAGTATAGCGCCTTTCTTCATAATTTTAAGTTTATCTTCATTTATCAAATGATAAGTTTGAGGTGTTAGAGGTAAATGTATCGTAACTATATCTGAATTCCTTAATAAATTATCGAAATCCATATATTGAACACCTAACTCTCTTTCAACGGAAGTATCAGGGCGAACTATATCATAATAGATTACATGAATTTCAAAAGCTTTAGCCCTCTTAGCAATTTCTCTACCAATTCTACCTAGTCCAATTATTCCAAGGGTTTTACCCCTTAACTCAAAACCCATAGCATGTCTTTTTGGCCATTCCCCCATTTTCATAAGTTTATCACAAATTGAAATTTTCCTAACCAAAGATAAAAGTAGTCCAAAAAAGAGTTCAGATACTGATGTTGAAGGCGCTTCAGGTGTGTTAAAAACAATTATGTTTCTTTCTTCAGCAGCTTTTACATCAATATTATCTAAACCCACGCCTGCTCGACCTATGAAACGTAAATTAACTCCAGCTTCAATAATACTACGATCAACTTTAGTTCTGCTACGAACTATTAAACCATCATAATTTCCAATGATCCTCTTTAAATCATCATAGGAAATATCAAAATTCAAATCTACAATAAAACCTGCTTTTCGTAGAATTTCAATACCTTCATTTGAAATTTCATCGGCAACTAATATCTTTAACATATTTACCTCTTACCTCCAGAAATATTCACTTCTTAAATCTTTTTAAAGCTATTTCTGAAGCTTTAACTATTGGTTCAATTACATCAGCAACCGGAGGACTATAACAAGTATCTAATTTAATGAGATCATCAACTTTAGCCCCCATAGAAATAGCCATTGATGCTAAATTAATTCTCTGAGCTACATCACTTGTTCCAACGATCTGGCATCCCAATAATTTCCTACTATTAGCATCAAAAATTAATTTAACAGTTATGTCTCCATGATGAGGAAAGTATTCGGCTTTAGTATACCATTTAACTTTGCTCACAATAGTATTCAATCCCTCTTTTTCAGCTTGTTCATTAGTTAAACCAGTAAATCCAATTTCATAATCAAAAATCCTTAAAACAATAGACCCAAGAGAACCAGGAAAGACCATAGACCCCCCAGCAGCATTAGCACCAGCAACATTTCCCTGTCTATAGGCAACGGTACCTAAATATGGGGTAAAGGGTTTTGATGTTATTAAATTTTTAGTTTCAACGCAATCTCCAGCAGCATAAACTCCAGTTTTTGAAGTCTCCATGAAGTCATCAGTTTTAATAGCTACTGACCCCAGTTCTACACCAATATTTTTAGCAAAAACTACATCTGCTTTAACACCAGTGGCAATTAATACAGCATCGCAATCAATAATTTCACCATTAACTACTAAACCCTTAACACTATTAGAACCAAGTATCTCTTCAACTCTTTTACCTAATTTTAAATTAACGTTATGATTTACCATATCTTCCTGTATTAGCAAAGCCATATCATGATCCAAAATATTAGGTAAAACCTTTGGCATAAGCTCTATTACACTAACAGTCAACCCCCTCTTAGAAAATGCTTCAGCACATTCTAATCCAATAGCACCAGCCCCAACTATAGCAAAGTGCCTAATATTGTTAAGAGATTTCATTATTTTTATACCATCATCAATACTCCTCAATGTAAAGACATTGTTAATATTAACATTTTTAATAGGTGGAATAAATGGTTTTGAACCTGTAGCAATTACCAATGAATCAAAATTTATTTGCCGACTTTCCTTTCCATCAATACTGTCAATATATAGGGTATTACCAATAACGTCAATAGCTCTAAAACCCAAAATTAAATCTATGCCAGATTTTTGAAGTATAGCATTAGAAACCACAATTAAATTTTCAAAACTTTTTATATCACCACCAATAACGAAGGGCAGCCCACAACGAGAATACGTTAAATATTGTTCTTCAGATACAACAATAACATTTGACCCCGGATTTTGAGCTTTAGCAGATAAAGCCGCTCTAAGACCAGCTGTACCAAATCCAACGATAACTACTCTCCTCAAAAGAATCACTCTAAACAAATTTATAAATAGAAAAAGAATAAAAGGATAGTGCAAAATAAAAGACGTCATTAAAGATATGGGAGGAATAATTATTCTTTGTGGAATAGTTGGAAAACCAAATGCTGGAAAATCTACATTTTTTTCAGCTGCAACATTAATTCCTGTGAAAATAGCACCATATCCATTTACAACAATAGAACCAAATATAGGGACAGCGTATGTAAAGATACCATGCGTATGCAGGGAATTCAATGTAAAAGATAACCCAAAAAATTCTATATGCATAAATGGAATAAGATATATACCATTTCAATTAATGGATGTGGCCGGATTAGTACCAGATGCATGGAAAGGTAGAGGTTTAGGAAACAAATTTTTAGATGAATTAAGAAGGGCATCAGTATTAATTCATATTGTAGATGCTTCTGGATCCACAGATGAGGAAGGAAGAATAGTTCCTCCAGGAACATACAATCCATGTAAAGATGTAGAATTCTTAGAAAGAGAAATAGTGATGTGGATTAGACAGATAATAATGAATGATTGGCAAAGAATGATTAAAATAAGAGAAAAAGAGGTAGATGAAATATTATTAGAAAGATTAAGTGGTCTTCAAGTAACTAAGGAGCATGTAAATAAAGCATTAGAAAACACAGGATTGGAAGGAAAGAAATTAAATTCATGGAATGAAGAAGATTTAATAAACTTTTGTTATGAACTCAGAAAAATAAACAAACCAATATTAATTGCAGCAAACAAGATAGATTTACCCACAGCTGAAGATGGTATTAAAAAACTTAAAGAGAAATATCCAAATGAAATAATAATTCCATGTAGTGCAGAAGCAGAACTTGTACTTAGAAGAGCGGCTGAAAAAGGACTTATAAAATATTCACCTGGAGATGAAAATTTTGAAATTATTGATGAAAGTAGAATAACACAAAATCAAAGAAAAGCACTTAAAATAATAGAGGAAAGGGTATTGAATAAATGGGGTGGAACTGGAGTTCAAGAAATACTTAATACAGCGGTATTTAAAATACTGAAAATGATGGTTGTATACCCTGTAGAAGATATTAATAAATTATCGGATCATTATGGTAATATACTTCCAGACGCCTTATTAATTAAAAATGGAACAACAGCAAGAGAATTGGCATATATCATACACCAAGAGTTGGGAGACACCTTTCTATATGCAATAGATGTTAGAACTAAGCAGAGAATTGGAGAAAATGCTAAATTAAAAATGAATGATATAATCAAAATAGTTGCAACAAAAGCTAGAAAATAGTTATTCTAATTTTCAACAATAATTTAACGATTGTCTTCTTTAAAGTACCATCCAGGATCTTTTTTAGATCCAAAAAATCGAACACCTCTTTCTTTCAATAAAATCCTTATATTTTCAGCTTCTTCATGAGACAGTTCATTACGCTTTTCCAAGAAATCTACTATCTCAAGTGCTTGAGACACGGAATCGCATCTTCTAATGAAATCTATAACATTTGGTTCATAACCTCTAAACTTTGGTTTACGATGATCTTCAGAATCTCTAAGTGGAGTATTGCGATAAGTTAATGAAATTTTACATGTATTTTCTTCAATTTCCTTAGCTAAATTTGGAAAGTACTTCCTTAAAGTTTCCCAATCCATCGCCATCTTGAATTCACACAAGAATTAATGTAAAAAGACTAACTTAAATTATTTCTTTTACTATGTATGATTTAAATAGTTTTACAGTTCACTAATAGCTTTATTAAACTCTTTAAAAAGTATTAAACGATCGTAACCAATATCAAAAAACTCCCAAGGAAGGCGAACTGATGAATCAAGAGTTTTTGTAACTATTTCTTCGATAGAAAATTTAAAATGCTTTTCAGCAACATACCAAGAAGACAAGTTTCCATCAATTTTAGCAACATAAAGAAGAATAGGAGATATTTCCCTACCCGATCTAGAGATAAAAGCTTGAATCATACTCTCCCTAATACTTGGAAACCTAACTTCAAATCTTTTGTCACCTTTCAATTTCATCCTAATTAAATTGATTTTATCCTTTAAAGATTTTTTATTCTCCATACCGAACCATTGAAATGGAGTGTTAGCTTTAGGAACGAAAAAGGAGAAGGATAATCTTACGCTCCTTAATCCCATGAACCCTAAGTCAGCAACTTTACATACAATATCCAATATCGATTGAACATCATCAATAGTTTCTCCAGGTAACCCCAAAATAAAATATAATTTAACATTTTTAAAACCAACATTTTTTACAATTCTAATAGTATCAAATAATCTATCCAATTCAAACCTCTTATTTATGATATTCAAAAGACGTTCTGATGAAGTTTCAGGTGCAAAAACAGGGGTTCTTTGACCACCCTTCTTTAGAAGCATTAATAAATCCTCATCTACAAGATCTAATCTTAGGGAGGGCATAGAGAAGAAGTAACCATGCATATGTAAGTAGTTGAGTAATTCCTTAAGGTTTGGATGTGAAAGTGCTGCTGAACCTATTATCACAATATTGTTTGTAGGAGTATACTTTAAACCATCATCTAGAATTTTAATTAGTTTTTCGAAGGATCTAAAACGCATCGGTAAATAATTGTATCCTTCAAGACAAAACCTACAACCCCATCCACAACCTCTTGAAACTTCTAGTAGAAATGATTTACCCAACACAGGATGGAAGGAACTTTTAGATGAAACTTTGGGAATTATTTGTCTAATCGCATGAGGCACCTTATCTAAATTGTTAACCCACACTCTTTTTACTCGATTATTTAGTTTTGGCACATAAACTCCAGGAATTTTTGAAAAGCCATCTAAGATTTCAAATCTCTTCCTACTTCTCCGCTCCAAAAAAGTGTCTATAAATTGATTAAGAGTATCTTCTACTTCCCCGATGAAAATTACGTCTGCAAAAGGTGCTAAGGGTTCGGGATTTGAAGTTACTGAAGGCCCTCCAAAACATACTATTGGATCACCCTCTTTACGGTCATCTGATAATGGCGGGATCCCAGACTTTAATAACATTTTGATAGAGTGAATATAATCCAACTCATATTGCATTGAGAAACCAATTATATTAAATAAGTTCAGTGGTTTTTTTGATTCTATAGATAGAATAGGTAACTTTGAATCATAAAAAAATCTTTCACATAATACATCATTTCTCATATTTAGAATCTCGTATAATAGGTGTGTAGCTAAACAAGACATCCCAACCCTATATGCATTTGGATAACACAAAGCAAATTTTACAGGGGTAATTCTCCAATTCTTTTTCATACTATTATGTTCAATAATGTTCATGTACCATTCATTTGTGAATATGATTGGACTAATAAAAATATTTAACTTAATGATAAACGTAATATTATTTTACTTCTGTTACAACCGTACTCTCACTTTTTTCTGGCAAGGAGATTAGCTTACTTTTACTAATTTCAACCTTTTTAATAGGATAAATTTTCTTTGCGGAGTTATATATATCAGATGCTATCTTTCCTAAAACCATTTGTTGAACAAATTCATCAAAACTTAACTCCGAAGCTCTAGATGAAACTATTTCTTTCATAATCCTTCTAATAGCCTTTGCCTGGGATGTTTTAGCCCTATATCTAGTTATTGCTATAACAGTTATTCTTAAGGTGTAACTATCTTTTGTTGTTACGTTAAATATCCCATCAACGAGAGTGCTACCTCTACGTATAAGACTTCTAATATAATCTCTAGACAATTCATGACCTTTAAATATAGTTTTACAAATAGAATCATTAACTTCAACTATTTTGAACCGCAACTTTATATGTAGAAATGAAAAATCTCCAACTAAATCACTTAGAGAAGTTTCAACAACTCTATTATATAATTTTGATTCATTATCAGCTAAAGTTATCCCAATCTCACTTGAGCCAAAAGCTGTAGATGCAAGTACTTTATAAGGTTTCTTCATACGCCATTTATCACGAACCCTTGAAGCCACACAAAGGCACCTCACTAATTTGCAGATATTTTACATAAAACTTACTTATATGTTTGTTGCGAAATCTTTATACTTTCAATACCCACATTAATACTTGCAATTAATTCGTCAATTGTATTAAGCAACGACCCTATACGTTCTTTACAATTGATTATTATGATTAAACAGTTGCCATTAATAAAAGAAGAAATACTCATGTTATCTGGAAGAATACAATTGTCTGGGTTTAAAGCTTCAAAAATGGATTTTAAAACTTTTTCATCATCTAAATAAACTTTTAAGATACAATTATGCATTATTACCACCAGAAATTTGCTTACCAATAACTTCATCTAAAATTTTAAGAAATTGCTCTTCAGAATCAGATGGAATTTCTGCACCAGCAGCAACATCATGACCACCCCCAATACCTCCCACGGCTTCTGCAGTTAATCTCGTAGCTAATCCAAGGTTTATACCCTTTTTAACTAGACTACGTTCAGCTCTGCAAGAAATTTTCAATTTTCCACTTCTAGTTAAGACAGAACTTACAATAGGTTTATCCGTTGGAACCATTTTTGATGAATATATGATGGATATAAATGTACTCAACATTTTCTCATCAAAGTTACTCTCAAGACTTATAAAGTATATATTCTTTAAAGATCTAAGTCTATCTCTATTGAGATTAAACCAATTCAACATTCTTGAAATCTCTTTACGATAGCTGCCAGCAATTTCAGAAATCCTTTGAACAATAACACCCCTAATCCCCAT
This sequence comes from Methanomethylicia archaeon, assembly GCA_038727515.1. Lineage (GTDB taxonomy): Archaea > Thermoproteota > Methanomethylicia > Culexarchaeales > Culexarchaeaceae > JAVYVS01. Next base: position 39,744 of record JAVYVS010000005.1, on the reverse strand, counting down.
ACATAATGCTAAACCATAACTTGGAAATCCCATTCTTCCACAAGCATTTAAAACTGAAGAAAATTCTCTAGCATCCCTTAAACATGAATCTGGACTCTCTTTAATTAGGGTATAGACTGTTCCAATAATACTTTCAGCAACATCACTAGAAACACCATGGCTCAACATATATTTAATTATTTCAACAATTAGTTTACGAGTTTCATCACTAGATAAATCGGATCCTCTTCTCAAGATACCATTTTCATCAATTGGAGAAATACCAATACTTTTAAGAAATTGCATACACGCATTAAAATCTCCACTCAACCCTGGTATTAATGGATCAATCGTATACTCTAAACTTTTAACTATTGACCTTGATTCGAATCCAAAAAGTCTTAAACCAATTTTTACATCTAAAAGTTTATTTTCAACAGCTTCAGACACTAACAACTTATTTAAACCTATAAGGCTGAAATTTTCTCCACAATCTTGCCTATCACCAAGTGCACCAACAATGGCCACTGTAGAAAGAGTAACGTTTTTACTGGAAAAATTTTTAGCTAGTAAATATGACAAACCGGAAGAACTTATCTCTGATGATCCATCTATCCCAAAATAATGAGGGTTAATTTCTATTGAATCACTATTTTCAAATTCACCTTTGGGTTGATGATGATCAATGATGATATATGGAACCCTCAAAAATCTTTTCAACATATCCTTTTGACTACTTCCAAAATCTGTAAAAATAGCTACATCCCTTTCTCTAAGCTTCAAAGTAGATATAGTATCTTCAGTTAATTGATTGAAAACTCTAATTCTAAAGGGAGCTTCTAGTTTTTTTAAAATTGAACAAATAATTCCACCGGAAGCTAATCCATCTGCATCTAGATGGGTGAACACATTGAAAAATGAGTTCTCATTATTCCATTCATTAATTTTCTCAATAGCTATTTTAATGGTATCAACGAAATCTTTTGGTAAAATGTTTTCAAAGGTCAATTTCCTAAACCAAAATAATTGAATGTAACAGGTTTATCTAAGCTTTACTGTCTTTAACCCGCTGAATTCATATTTCCAATCAGATGGTAGAACCCCTTGACTCTTATAATACTTTATAAGACGCCAAATTTTTGATTCTATCAATTGTAGTCCACGTCTACTAGATTTATCTTTAGGATGTTCTTCGAGATGTCGCTTAATATTTTCTGCTCTTTTAATAAGGTTATTTAAATCTTCAGGTATAGATGGGGATAAACCATTGTTTCGTAGAATTTCTGTTATAGTTTTCCCAGTTACAGCTTTAACTAGTGGAATTCCATATTGATCCCTTAATATAATCCCAATCATGGATGGAGAATAACCTCTCCTAGCAAGATTTACAACTAAGTTTTCAACGTCTTCTGGAGTATAATCTACCCATTTAGGAGCTTCTACCCTAATGGGTCTCGTGGAATGGGATTTCCCCTTCTCCTTACTCTTCTTCAATTCTAACCCCTAACAATTTACGAAGTTGTCACCAAAATATTTAAAATTTTTTGAGAACCATTCGGCAAAGGATTTTAAAGCAATAGCCCTATGACTAATAGAGCATTTATATTCCAATGACATTTCAGCAAATGTAATAGATTCACCTCTAGGTATGAAAATAGGGTCAAATCCAAAACCACCTTGTCCTCTAATACTTTCAGAAATTGTACCATAAACCCGTCCTAAGAAAACTTTATTTAGACTACCATTACAAAAGGCTACTGCAGACTCAAAGAAACATTCTCTATCCTTTATATTCTCCATTAATTTTAAAATTCCATCAAGTCCTATGGTACTATAAACATAGGAAGAATAAGGCCCTGGAAATCCATTTAAAGCTTTTATAAACAATCCATCATCTTCAACTATTAAAGGTTTCCTCAGAGTTTCAAAAGCGTTTTTTGCAGCACTTGAAGCTATTTCACTTAAAGAAATAGATTGTATTTCCATCTTTGAAAATGGAGCCCAATCTAACTTAATACCATAATTTTTAAGTATATTTGAAGCTTCAATAAACTTATTTTTATTTTTAGATACGAAGAGTATTGTCTGATAATCTAATTCTTCTTTCAGTGACATATCTCCCCCTCTTTCTTATTTCGTCCACTTTGTTTAACACAGCTTTATATTGGTTAAAATTCTCAATGTATCCCGATTTAAAATATTCGAAGCATTTCCGAGAAATTTCGTGATGAGTGCTTTCTAAAGCTCTTAACATTAGATGTATATCTACACCAAACAATTCTATTTCTTTAGATGAACCTCCTAAACCAAAATCTATTAAAAAGATTTTTTGATCAACAAGTATGATGTTGGATGTTGTTAAATCACCATGAAAAAAGCCATTTTGATGCATAGTTCCAACAATGCCTCCAAGCACTATAAAAACTTCTTTTAATTTTTCAATGTTCATTTGCGGAATTAATTCTCTCAGCGAAACTCCTTCTAAAAACTCCATAGTTATGGAGCATTCATTTAAATCAACATCAAAAACTACTGGTACTGGTACTTTAATCCTTTTTACATTGATTAATAACTTTGCTTCATTTGAAGTCCTATACCTACGTAAATATATATCTAATTCTTTGACCCTAGACTTTTTTTCTATACGTAACTTTTTAACAGCCTTATAACCAAACCAATCAATTAGATATAATTCAGCTTCAGCCCCTTTCTTTAATAATTTCATCATAAAGTTCATCTCCAAGGTATCTCCACATCATCTAACCTCCATCTAGGACGAATAAAGCTTTCACTTACATTAATGGTGACATTATGCATTAGAGATAATATGCCAGTCCAAGCTATCATAGCTCCATTATCCCTAGCATATTCTGTGGGGACTGCAAAAAATGATGCTCCATGATCTTTAGCGACGGATTCAATCATGGATTTCAATCTATTATTTGCAGCTACACCTCCGGTTAGAAGGATAGAATCTTTACCTGTATGAACTAATGCTCTCTCGGTAACTTCACATATCATTGAAAAAGCAGTTTCCTGTAAACTATAGCATAAGTCTTCTAAACGTACACCATTTTTAAGTTTCTTTATAGCTGCAGTGAGCAATCCTGAAAAAGAAACGTCTTGCCCCTTAACAACATATGGTAATTCAATGTATCTTGACCCCTTCAACGCTAATTTCTCTACATGTGGTCCTCCAGGGTGAGGTAAACCTGCATATCTCGCAAAAACATCTAGACAATTCCCTAAAGCTATATCAAGAGTCTCTCCAAAAACCCTATATCTACCATCAGAAAAGGCAGAAATTATAGTGTTACCACCTGATATATATACCACCAGCGGATCTTCAACTTTACACATTAATCTTGCAATTTCAATGTGAGCTACACAATGATTTACTGGAATTAGAGGCTTATTATGATATAGAGATAAGGCTCTAGCTACAGTTGCACCAACTCTAAGACAAGGCCCTAAACCCGGACCTAGAGAAACAGCAAAACCATTAATCTCTTTCACATCAATCTTAGCATTTCTTAATGCATTATGAATTATAGTCTTTGCAACAGATAGATGGTGACGCGCAGCCTCTCTAGGATGTATACCACCGATCGTGGGTATATATTCAGAGTTTATATTGGAGAGAACTTTACCTTGAGAATTAACAATACCACAACCAAAAGTATGAGCTGTACACTCTATCCCTAGAATTATCATCTATAGGATCACCAAAATAATTGGTAAACATTATTAATTTTTAGTTGAGGAAGTGTTTCTCTTTATAATGTAATCTGGTTCTATTTCAAGAGCTATATCTTTTGAATCATAGATGTGTATATGACCCTTACTTATTGGTATACCATATTCAGATATTAGCTTCACAACATAAACTCTATCTACATCAACTTTAAATTGTGAAGCTATAAATTCTCGTAGAGCAGCTCTCTGAGGCGTACCAGAGTGAAAATGCTTTATAACAACATCTAATTCCAATCTCCTCAAAAGTTTGTTTTCCCTCTTGCTGACAATGTCAATCTCCATTACTATCCTCACCACAATCTTTACAAATAGAAAATGAAACAAATAAATAAATTTGTTATTGTGTGGATACTGGTATAAAAAATTTCAATAAGTTAAAAGCGTACTCTCTAGCTTTAGAATCTACAGGGACCAGCATAAGTCCAACATTTGGTATACCAAAAAACACGACTGAATTTAATGGTGCACATAAAATACATGGCAGCGCAAGTAAATCCTCTTCTCCATTAACAATTATGAGAGAAGTATCTTCTAATGAGAGAGTATATTGAATAGTTAACCAAGAACTTGCATTTATAGTTCCAGGGGGATTATCAATTATAAACTTTCTCTTAAAGAAAGTTGTTGGGTCATATTGAAAACTTTCACGTTTAATTTTAAAATCAATGATAGCAACATTTATGGAGATCCCTTTATTTAAAAAGGAGTAAGTAACATAATCACCAACTGTAATTATCATTTTGGGATTTATTTCACTCAATTTTTTAATAAGTTCATGATAGAAATTATTGAAATCCCCTTCGAAAAGAATTCCGTAGGGTAACTTAAATTTATCCTCATATAACCTATTTAAAACAAGTTTATTTATTTGAGGGTGTGTCTCAATGGACTTCAATAGCATATCTCCCCGTCTTTTTCTTATTTAAGATTTTAGCAGTTTCACTCTCAGCATTTAGAATTATAACTAAACCATCCCACTCACTAGAAAAAGTTTTTGAACCACAGGCAGGACATTTAACCTCATCATCACTAACAAGATAATGACAATTTCTACATGCTTTAAATGGTAAACCTCGTTTAGGCAAAATCAATTCCCCCTATTTTCCACTCAACTTTTTAATATCCTCTTCTATCCATGATAGAACTCCGAGAAAAGGTTGACGCATTGTTAAACCAATTTTAACACTTTTAGGGGACAAACTTGCGGTAACTATTCTAGCTCTAATATAATCTCCCTTTTTCACAATCCTTGTACTTTCTTTACCTTGTAAAGCTCCTCTTTTCTTATCGTATACTATATAGTCATCCATAATTTGTGATACATGTACTAAACCATCTATTGGTCCTAACCTAACAAAAATACCAAAATCAGTAACATCAACAACTTCACCTTCAATAACCTCTTGAATTACTGGATAGAATGTAAGAGCATGAAAAGTTACATCATGATAACTTGCACCGTCACCATGAATTATCTTTCCAACAGGGGATACTTCAACATTCAATAATGCAATGATTATACCTAGTTCCGCATCTATAAATCCTTCATATTTGTTACGTAAAAATTCTAATGCAACTTTTTCTAAAGGGCTACCAAAATATTGTGGGGGAATTCTAACAACATCCTTCAATTTTACAATATAATACATCTCCAATCACTCCATACACTTATGGCGTAATCATATATTAACAATTTGAAATAAAGAACTATTAAAATTCTTCCTCAAAAAATTTCTCCCTCAATATCAAGATGATCAAAATCCCTGAGGTATATTACGGGAATACCCATATCTCTAAGTTTATGTTTTAAATTAAAATCATTAGTTGCAACTACAATACCTCCACGATTATTTTTTGCAAAGTATAATATTGATTCATCAGTGTCTGTATAAGAATTAATATGAATCACCTCACATCTATTTACAATTTTAAGTGCGGCTCTAGCTAAGATCTTATCTTTATTTGAACCTAGAGAAGCAAGTTTATTTAGTTCATCTACAACACTACTCAAAACTGCACATCTATGTAATTCAGGAATTAACCTCTCTATTTCACTAAATATGTCTATCGATCTATTAATAGCTAGAATTAAGATATTAGTATCTAACAACACAGTAATACACTTTCTATCCAAGGATCTAACCTCTAATGATGCCATAACCTATTAATCTCCATCTACCACTAACTCTTCTACTTAGGGCAATTCTACTATTTACCTCCATACAAATAGGCCTTTTCAAAGATACATGAACATTCTCTTTAGAAATGGAAGTTATAACCCCAAGGGTTGTAGCTGTACCAGCATTTATCATTATTTGCTCTTTAACTTTTAATGGTTCTACACGTTGAGGTTCTTTTAATCCGACAACCCACTCTAATAAGTGAGGTTCAAAGGAAAATTCATACCATACTGGTGGGAGAGTACCTGGAATACCTGCAACATTACCAGCAAGGGCATCAGCTTTAGTTAAAGATGGATCTAACAATGTCCCAACACCCACAAGACCCCCAGGTTTAGCTATTTTAACGGGAACTTCTCCCGCCTTTAAGCTTACAGCACGTGTATATAATGGCATGTGTTCAATTTTCCCATTACGTTCAATTAATATACCAGGGCTAATTTCTATTTCATCATCTAACCTTAAAACACCCTGCATTATTGAACCCCCAATAACTCCCCCTAAAAGTTTGTTAAAAGGAGTTCCTGGCTTATTAACATCAAATGATCTAGCAATATACATTCTTGCAGGTTTAGATTCATCTCTAAATGGTGTGGGGATATATTCCTCAATCGCTTGTATTAACACATCAATATTTATTCCATGAAGAGCAGAAACAGGTATTATCGGAGCATCTTCTGCTATACTACCTTTAACGAAGGCTTTAATTTCTCTATAATTTTTAATTAAAGTTTCACGCTCAGCAAGTTCTATTTTATTTTGAACAATTATTATGTTCTTTAAACCAATCATTTCAAGAGCTATTAAGTGTTCACGTGTTTGTGGTTGAGGACATGGTTGAGTAGAATCAATGACCATTAATGCACCATCCATTAATGTAGCTCCAGCAAGCATACTTGCCATAAGCATTTCATGACCTGGACAATCAACAAAAGATACCCGCCTAATAATCTGCGTAGCAGAACCACATACAGGACACTTAGACTTAGTAGTATAACATTCTGGTGGAGGACAATTAGGGCACTTCCTAATAGTTGCATCTGCATAACCCAATTTTAAGGTTAATCCCCTTTTTAATTCTTCACTATGCCTCGCTGTCCAAATACCAGTTAAAGCTTGAACTAATGTTGTTTTACCATGATCTACATGACCCGTAGTACCAATATTACATTCAGGTTGTTTATACTCATGTAATTCTTCAGATTCTTGAATTAGATTATTATCCATCAGGTAAATCACCTTCAACAATTACAGTATTTATTTGGACGATATCACTTGTAATAGTATTTCCCCTAACAGTTTTACGTTTTCTAAGTCCATCCTCTTTAGGATGAAAACCGGGAGGATGAGATAATAGGATTCTGTATTTCTTACCACCTGGAAGATATGGAATCATCGGGAAACCAGAAGAATCGCTACCACCAGTAATTTTCAATTTTAAATTTGGTAGATCAATAATTGATCCATCAATAACATCGCCTATTTTTAGTCCAATTAAATACGCAGATCTCTGCTCATCTACTTCAAAAGTTTTTGATTTACCGTTCTTTGGATTACTTACAACCAATTTAAACTTAGCCATATATTACTCACCCCTCTTTATTTTTTGTATTTCCTTTAACAAGTTTATTTCCTCCTCAGAGAGTCTATCAACAAATTCTTTGAGAAATACCACAATATGTTCATATGGTACATTTACATAAAGAATATCATTCTCATTTATATGTCTTCCCACCATCATATTACTTTTTATAGATATAGCTACACTAATCCCTTTTGAAGCTTCTTTCAATACTTTACCTTTATCTTGGATTTGCATAATTTCACCAACAATTTTACCATCGTTTCTAATTAAAGTATATCCAGGCAATATTTTTCCACATAAAACTTCAACCCCAACAATTATTGGTTCACTTCTTCTAAAGACATATCCAGGTAAGATTCTAATTTTACCTGGAAAAATTAACGAAGTAAATTTCTTCTCTTTTTCAAGTGATATCATTTGAGTAAACCATTTTTGATATTCCTCAACTAATCTATATATTATTACATCATGGAAGATCTTGACTCCACGATTAACAGCTTCAACTTCAGCATCATCCAATATTTTAACATTAAATGCTAAAATAACACCTCTGTAAGGGTTAGATGCGCTTACAATTGATGCTTCTATAACGTCCCTTTTAGAGACAGGTCCAATATCAGCCATCTTAACTGGAATCTGAAGATTCTCCAAATAATTTGTTAAAGCTTCAAGCGAACCGAGAGAATCAGCTTTTAAAATAACACCATCAATATCCTTTGAAAATTTAATGGAGGAAACCTCTTCCTTAACAATCCAAATCGCTTCATCTAATTTAGAAGGATCATTGACGACTATAAGTGGAGCGCCCGCAATAGCTCCTTCCACATCTGGAGCTACCACTCTAACCCCAGCAGCTGCAGAAACCTCTTCTATATCCATAAATTTATCTTCAGGTGAACGAATTTCATCAAGTGGTTTAGGAAGTAATAGGGCTCTTACTCTACTTACTAAAGGCTTTTCCAAACCACCTATAACTATTAAGTCACCTCGTTTAATTATTCCATCGTAGATTATAGTATCAAGACATATCCCTAATCCACGATCTTCACGAACTTCAAGTACAACGCCCTTTCCAGGACCTTCTACAAATTTTAAACGTTCACGCATAAATTTATTGGATAATCCTATAAGAACCATCAAGAGTTCAGGAATACCCTCACCAGTTTTAGCACTCGTAGGAATTATGGCAACCGTCTTAGAAAAATCTCTGATCTTTTCAAAACTATCTGCATTAAAACCTAGTTTATTAAACTCGTAAATTATTTTTTGTTTAAGTTCTTCAAGTACTTTAATAGTTTGTGGAGTTTGCTTCTTAATACTATGAAGAAAAGGAGAATCCGGCAGAGACTTCCACCCGGATATTTTATCAACTTTATTTGCTGCAACAATAAAGGGGGTTTTCCTAGACTTTAATATATCAATAGCTTCATACGTTTGATTTTGAAATCCTTTAGTAATGTCGATTACGAGTACAGCAATATCAGCAATGGACCCCCCTCGACGCCTTAAATTTACGAATGCTTCATGTCCAGGTGTATCTATAAATAACAACCCTGGAAAATCAATTTCAATCTTCATTTCACTTAACAATTGACTGCAAATCTTTTTTAATGAAGATTGCGGTATAAAACTTGCTCCAATATGTTGTGTCATGGTTCCAGGTTCTCTTAAAGCAACAGCAGTGCCTCTAATTTTATCTAGTAATGAAGTTTTACCCACATCCACATGACCAAGTACACAAACTATTGGTTGTCTAATTCTAAAATTAGAAGACAATATGGACACCTACCTATACGTAATCAAAGAAATAAGGTAAGAAAAAGAAAGTTAAAAACTTTCTGTAGATAATATTATGATGAATTTTTATCATCAAATTGGATTAGTTCATCACTATTAAATATAAGTTTTATTTCTCTTAAACCATTTTCAACATTATCTGATGCATGAACAACATTTAATGTTAAGCTTAAACCATAATCGCCCCGAATAGTTCCCGGAGCAGCTTGATAAGGAGATGTTGCACCTACCATGTTCCTAATAACTGTAACAGCAAAATCTCCTTCAACCGCAATAGCTACTACAGGACCAGACGTTATATGCTTAATAAGTTCATCAAAAAATGGTTTACCACGATGCATGTGATAAAATTCTTCAGCGCTTTCCTTATTTAAAACTAACATTTTTAAACCAATAATTCTTAATCCTTTACGTTCAATCCTACTTATAATTTCACCAATTAATCCCCTGCGTACGCCATCTGGTTTAATTAAGACTAATGTTCTTTCACGCATTTACTACACCTCATATAAAATTAATTATTTAGTTTGTTTAGTAGATTTAGTAATCCATTTCATCTTACTTGGTTTTCTAGAAAGATATAACATACTTTTTCTACACTTACTTGAACAAAAAAAGAGGGTAGATCCATCAGTTTTCACGTATAATATACCCTTTCCCCTAGGTACGTTCCTTCCACAGAAACTACAACGTCTAGTAGTTATGCTCATTAGTATCACAACCTATCTTGGAGTGAGTTTACGCGCCTCTCTTTCCGTCTCACGTAACATCAATATGTCTCCAAGACGTACGGGTCCTTTTACATTCCTTGTAATAACTCTACCTTTATCCTTACCTTCGAGAACTCTCACTCTTACTTGAATAACTTCTCCAGTAACTCCAGTTCTACCAATTATTTGAATAACCTCTGCAGGGGTTGCATCAGTTGAAGAGGTGCTCACAATATAACCTCCTAGCTAGCAATTGTTAATCAACCTTTTTTCCCTTCTCCAGCTTTTATCTTGTTAATTTCAGAGATTATTTCTTCAACAATCTTACTTGCGCCACCCGGATCTAAAATACATGCAGATGCTGCTGCAATATCAATCCCGGCACTCTGCCCAAGTTTAGCTTTACTTGGAACATATAAGTAAGGTATTTTGCGTTCTTCACAAAGTAGAGGTAAATGAGCAACTATCTCTGGCGGATCTACATCTTCAGCTATTAAAACTAGTTTTGCAAATCCCCGTTCTACAGCTTTTGTGGTTTCATTTGTACCCTTCTTTATTTTTCCAGTATCTTTTGCAATTTTCAGAGCTTCATATCCCTTTTCCGCAAGTTCAGAGGGGACATCAAATCTAACATAAAATGGTTTTCCTTTAGTTTTAGACATCATCTCACATCCAATTCATTGAATCATCTAAATAGGAGTAAAGAAACTCATTTTTAAACTTTTTTATAATAAGTCACGGATGTAGATAGTAAAATAAGATTTCAGATTGGTCAAAAAGTATCTTATCAACCTTAACAAACCCAAACCTCATAAATTGTATAACCTCATTAATTTTGAGATTAATACATTCATAATTACATATACCTCTTTCTTCAGTGGCATCTGGCATTATAATTATGGCGTTAACATTACCCTCTGAGGGAAGCCAATGTATTATTCTTTGTTCACCTTTATGTTTCAAGAAATCAACATTACTATCACATAGAAATCCTTCGACTATTTGAGAATTATAATCAATTTTTACCACTCTAAAATTCAGTAACCCCATTAACCTATATACTTCCCCGATCTTTAAATTTTTAGCATCAGACTCAGAAATATAAACCCAAAGTATGTTATCAATAGGTGTAACAGTAACAGTTCTATAGCCTCTTTCTACATAACTTGGATGTAAAGGTATTCTAGCTTCTAACTTGGAAGTTACATTTAAGATTTTTAATTTAAATAATGGAAGTGGAATAAAGAAGTGTCTATTAGCTTCAGATTCAACAAAACGTCTATTTATGGAATATAGATTTTCTAGAGAAATTGATGCAGATGTAGGCTTTATCCCAATACTCAATATTAATTCTCTTATAGCCTCAGGTTTAAATCCGCGTCTTTTAAGGGCAGCTAAAGTTCCAAGTCTTGGATCATCCCAAGACTTGTATACTCCATGTTTCACTCCTTCAGCAATCTTAGACTTACTTAAGATCCAACCACTCAATTTCATTTTTCCAAAGTGTATTGCCTCTGGATACTCCCACCCAAAATAATTGAATATATACTCTTGTTTGATGGTATTTATAGCATGCTCTCTACCTCTAAGTATATGTGTAATATTCATAAGATGATCATCTATAGCACATGCAAAATTATATGTAGGCCAAACACAATATTTATCCCCAGTTCTTGGATGAGGCCAACGTTTAACATCGATGATTCTAAAAGCAACCCAATCTCTAACCGATGGATTAGGATGTGACATACTAGTCTTTATTCTAACAACCGCCTTACCTTCATCAAAAAAACCATTAATCATTTTTTCCCATAAATCAATATTTTCCTCAATACTTCTATTTCGACAAGGACAATTTTTAGCAGCAATTTTATACTTTTTAAATGTATCAGCAGAACACGTACATACATATGCAGCATTCATTTCAAGTAATTTACGAGAGAATTCATAATATATTTGCATTCTATCTGATTGAATATATAATTCATCCCACTTAGCCCCAAGCCAAAGCAAATCTTCTTTAATCATTTCATAAAATTCTAGTACTGGAGGTTTTGTTTTGGGATCCGTATCTTCAAATCTTAACACGAATTTACCATTATACATTTTTGCGTACTCATAACAAAGTATTATTGGTCGAGCACTACCAAGATGTAGAGGAGCATCGGGATTTGGTGCGAATCTCGTTTTAACCAGCTTTACCCTATCAACATTTGGTAATGGGGGAAGTCTCTTTTCTTCAACAACAGGTTTAGTGGATGCAAGAGTTTCAGGCCAATTTTTCGATAAAATATCTTTTTGAACTTCGATAGGCATATTGTTGACTTCAGCTACTATTTTTTCAACATAAGGTAGTATAGTTTTAACATGTACCCTATATTGAGGTAATTCACTAAGAAATTTCGATAAAACAGCATTAATTTGGGCTTTACCACCATGTTTATATGCGTTTAAAAGTGCATGTTTGAGGATTATTTGTTCAATATCTTTAGTGAATTCAAACAACTTTTTTCACCTTTACATCTTCTGAAATCACAAATAAATACTTTTGAGGTTTATATTCTGTTTGAGTAAAATAGAAGACTATTCCTGAACATGTGGAAAGTCCATATCTAAGTTCACGCTTACCAGTAAAAATTGCAACTAGACGAGAGGACTTATTAACTATTTCACCTACCGAAACTAGAGGGACTATATTTCTACCAATAAATTCTCTCAAAGAGATTTTCGCATTTGTATCCAAGAATAATGCATTATTACTAACAATAACACAAACATCCCTACATAACTTATTATTTTCAAAATCTAGAAAATATTTGTAAGAATCATCATAAACTTCCTCAACATAAATTTCATTGAATAAATGAGCAATATTATTTGTACGTGAAGCTATCTCCACATAATCATCTTTTATAATCAAAAAATTCCTAATGTTTTCATAATCAGAAATATTTCTCTTAATAAAGATACGAGGTATAGTAAGCCACCTCAAACCTTAGTAACCTCTTAAAACTATATAATCAGCAATTTCCATTAATATATCTCTATCTTCAGATTTAGGTAAAACGTTTAAAGCATTTTTAGCTAGAGAAACATAATTTTTAGCAAGAGATGAAACATAATTTATGGATCCTAACTCATTTAGTATGTCTATGACTTCATTTAATTCAAATATCGTTAAATCTTTTTTACCGTAATACTTTAGAAGAAGCTTTTTCTGATTTTCATCACAATTTTTAGCAGCATGTAAAAGTACTAATGTACATTTTCCATCTCGAAGATCGCTACCCACAGGTTTACCCAAGGTTTTTTCATCTCCAATTATGCCAAGAATATCATCATGCATTTGAAATGCCATACCTATATTCTCACCATATTTTGATAATGCTTCTACGATAGATAGATCGCCCATGCCAAGTAATCCGCCAATCTCACAAGAAACTTTGATTAAAGTTGCTGTTTTCTTATAAATCATGTTCAAATAATCTGCCTCAGTGATTAAGTTGCTAAATAGCTTTCCTTCAAAACTAATATCTAACGCTTGTCCCTCAGCTACAACAGTTATTGCATGAGCAAGTTTCTTTGCAGAATCTATTAGTCGATTACGATCTATTTTTGGTGATGTAGCGCATTCAAAAAATATTTCAAAAGCCTTTGATAGGAGGAGGTCACCTGCAAGTATTGCTAAAGGTATTCCCCATAAAACGTGTACTGTAGGTACACCACGTCTAAATTCATCTTTATCCATAATATCATCATGAACTAATGTGAAATTATGTATAAGTTCAATTGATATAGCAGCAGGCATTATCGATTCAACATCACCGCCAACAATTTTACAAGATTGATAAAGTAGAAATGGTCTTAATCTTTTCCCACCAGATTTTAAGAGATGTTTAGATGCAGAGTATAAATCCTGTGGTAATAAATCGTCTGGGAGGAATTTATTAAGATACTTTGAAAAGATACTTTGAAAAGAGTTAAGAGCTTCTTGAATCTTCATATAGGTCCTTACAAAACAAATGATTAACTGTTATAATATATTTTTCGTCTTTTTCTCGTAAATTTCAAGTGGAATTCCTCTGGAAGATAACCATTCCCTTAAATTTCCAGTTATGACTAATGGTATATTTTTTAGTTCTTCAATAGTTTTAGCACCTACAAGGAACATTGAAATCTTTAGTTCTCTTATAAAATGCTTGATATAATTGTAAACACCTTCAAATCCACCTTCAATAACCATTTTGAGTAAAGGAAGAGCTATACCTACGCAATCAGCACCTAGAGCTATGGCTTTTGCTGCATCAATTCCAGATCTTATGCCACCACTTGCTATAATAGGTAAATTAATAGCATATTTAACTTCACACAAACTTGCAGCTGTAGGTATACCCCAATCCCAAAATGTATAAGCTAAATGTGCACATTCTTCATCACCTAATTTCATAGACCTATAGTATTCAACAGCTGCCCAGCTTGTTCCACCAGCCCCTGCTATATCAATGGCTGAAAACCCAGTTTCATAAAGTTTTAATGCAGCTTCACGGGAAAAACCAGAACCGGTCTCTTTTGCTATTAATGGTATTTTTAAATAAGGAATTAAAGACTTAATTTTCTCCAATACGCCATAATAAAATGGCTCTCCCTCATGTTGAATGGCTTCTTGAAGTGGGTTAAAGTGAATGGCAAAAGCATCTGCTTTAACCATATCAATGGCTTTTTGTATTTCAACTATACCGTAATTTAGACCAAGTTGAGCTGCACCCAAGTTACCTATTATAAAAGCATTCGGAGCTACTTCACGAACCACAGAGAACGTATAAGACCATTCCGGTTTTTCTATAGCTACCCTCTGACTGCCAACGCCCATACCAATACCTAATTTTTCAGCTACAGATGCTAAAATTGAATTTATTTTATAAGCTTCTTCACTTCCACCGGTCATTGCAGAGATAATTATTGGGGCATTTAACTTATGACCTAAAAATGTTGTTGTCGTATCTATATCGCTTAAGTTTATTTGTGGTAAAGAATTATGAATAAGTTTAACATCTTCAAACAAAGTTCTATTATATCTAAATTCTACAGGATATGAAAGGCATATTTCTATGTGGTCTATTTTCCTCTGCGTAATCATACTATATCCACTCAGAAAATAATAATGTAAAACTCAGTAAATAACATTTGTTAAGTATTAATTTAAAACGACTTTACTCCCATAGAAATCTTGATCTCGTATCGCACTTATAAGTCTACCAGGAATCAATGCATTCACAATACGTACTTCAACACCCATTGAAACGATTTTCCTAGCTTCAATAAGCTTACTCCTCATACCTCCAGTAACATCAAAAGTATATGTTGAAAAAACATTATCCAAAAATTTTGAAATTTCACTTAATGTTAGTTTTCTAACTAATTTCGCAGCAGGATCCCTTTTAGGATCAGATGTATATATCCCATCAACATCACAAGCAAACACCACTCTCTCAACATTAAGCTTTGTTACTAAATATGAACAAATTTTATCTCCTGAAAGTATGTAGAATCCATGTTCATAGTCAAGTACAATATCTCCATAAAGTACTGGTGTAAAACCTAATTTCATAGCCCATTCTACTAAAGAGATATCTGCAATTTCTATTTCACCATTGCGTGTTGCTATAAAAGACGATGGTTGAAAAGGAAAAGGTTGAAATCCAGCATTCAAAAGCTCGTTACAAACAATGCTGTTTAAACGTAACATTGCTTCACGGGTTTTTACGACTCCAAATAATTGATCACTGTTCTTAAATCCCTCATGAAGTTTGTATTTATATGCATGAGGGTGCCCAAAGGATCCGCCACCATGAACAATTATAAGAGGGAAAAGCAATTTTACTTCTAAAAGTTCAGAAATAATTCTACGTATAACAGGTATATTTGCTGATTCAAATTTATCCTTTAATGTTATTACACTTCCACCTAGTTTAACTATTATAGATTTTTTACCCAGATTATTCATGAATTTTTACACCACAATTTGAAATATATGAAGATATCACGCTACCACCATTATCTTTAATAGCTTTGGAGACCAACCCAATTTTTTCACTATCACAAACTGCAATCATAGCACCACCTCCACCAGCACCAGTTATCTTTGCTCCATAAGCACCAGCATTTCTTGCAGCATAAATCAAACGTTCTAAACTTAAACTTGAAACCCCAATGGAGGATAAAAGTCCATGTGCGATATTCATTAACTCTCCTATTTTAAGGAGGTCATTAGATTTTAATGCTTCAATTGCTTCATAGACAATTATGTCATTTGCTTCATATAGGAAATCAAATATTTTAGGATACTTTGCCTTAAAATTTAAAACTTTCATAACCATTTTAGCTGTAGACCTTGATTCATTAGTTACACCTATAATTACTGGATTATTAATAGAGACGTCTAATGTCCTAAAGCCTTCAGAGCGTCTATAAACTAAAATTCCTCCTAAAGTTGATATTGTTGGATCAATTCCACTAGGTCTTTCATGAGCTAAAGATTCACCTTTAGAAGCAAAAATAATAATATCTTTCATACCAAAGTTATAATTTAAAAGTTTTAAGGTAGCGGCAGAGAAAGCCACGGAAACAGCTGCTGAAGATCCTAATCCAACACCAATTGGAATATCACTATCAATAATAAAATCTATACCACGTTCTAATTTTAAACATTTAGAAATTTCATAGAGAATAAATAATAATGGCTTGAAAAAACTATTGTAATTGTTTATACGTCCATTAACAACATCATCAAAATTGACATCAATTTTAAAATTATTTTTCTTTGACAAAAATGAAAAAAATTTAGAATCATTAAAATTAGCTTCAACTTTCGCCCTTAAATCTATGGCTGCTGCTATTGCTAGCCTATCCGAGACTACGAAATGTTCTCCAAATAATATGATCTTTGCAGGTGCAGATGCCAATACCATAGGGTCACCTTAGAAATGCTATTGATGAATACCCAACTACAGAAGACATGTTACCTGAAGTATCTCCAGAAGTTGCATATTTTAATTTAGTCACATGTTTTGCCCCAAGGTTTTTTGCAGCCACGATTAACGCACTTACAGGACCCGGACCACACATAGAAACTCTTCTTGAATAATAAACTTTGAAAAATCCTTCCACATCCAAACTTAATATCCTATCAATTATTAATGAATCATTTTTAAATGCAGTTTCATATCTTTCATAATGAGAAAAATCTGTGGATGCTATTATAACGACTTTTCTATCTTTAACAACATCAGACAAACACTTTCCAAGCATTACAGATACCTCTTGATTTTGTAGCATTAAACATATTGGAACAAACTTTATTCCACCAAATAAGTATTGTAAAAATGGAAGTTGAACTTCTATTGAATGTTCATTAATGTGAGCTGAAAAATCATCCTCTAAAATGTCTGATTTTTTCAATAATTCATCGCTTAATTCTTTGTCAATTTCAACTTCACCTAAAGGAGTTTTCCAGATACCTTCTCTCATAATAGCTATAGGGGCTCCCATACCCGAATGATTTGGTCCAAGTATGATAAAAGATTCAGGTTTCCCATTTTCAGCTATTGCTTTATACCCCCAAGCAGCTACAGGTCCTGAGTATATATACCCTGCATGAGGAACTATAACTCCTATTAAATTTCCGGTAAATGAATCTTTAACTTCCGGAATTACACCAGGACCAAGTTTATGATGAAAACACCACTCAATCTGTTTCAATAAATCTTCTTTAAATCCTTCATAAAATAATCCAGCTACAGCAGGATTTCTAACCAACATAATTGTCAAAATATATTGTAGTAAAGAATTATTTAAATCAATATTTATCCTAGTTCATAGATTATCATATAATAAATATAAATTCAAATACGATGGTCGTTATAATATTTTATAATGGCTGGTATTCTTTCATGAAATAGCCCATGAATATTTACCATTTACTTCTAATAAGCTTCCGGTTTTGCTTCAAAGTCTTCTACTGAGAGTGAGATATCTCCATCTGGAGGAATATCTCCTCTTTCCCTTAGAACTTGTCTAGCTAATATCCAATAAGTTAAAGCCAAAGCTTTCCTACCTTTGTTATTAACTGGTATTATAAGCTCCACACCTGAAGCAATATTTTCAGTATCGCAAAGAGCAACAACAGGTATCCCCATATCCATAGCTTCACTAATAGCTTGTTCATCAGCTCTAGGATCTGAAACTATTATAACGGATGGTTCCTTATAATACGGTAGGCTGGGATTTGTAAAAGTACCAGGTATAAATCTACCAGTAATAGGAATCCCACCAATTAAAGAACAAAATTGCTCAACGGGTCTCCAACCATATTGCCTAGAGGAAACTGCACAAACTTTATGTGGTGGAAATCTTGATATAAATTTTGCAGCTATACGTATACGTTCATCAATTTTTTTCACATCTAAAACATATAATCCATCAGGTCTAACTCTATAGATAAATGGCATCATAGATTTAGTTTTTATTCTAGTGCCTATATGTACACCAGTGGATAAGTATAGTTCTAAGGGTACAAGTAAATCCGAGTATTGAGGGGTTGTCATTTTAATAACACCTCCAGCTCAGCTATCCTAGCGTTTTCACCTAAATCTTCTTCAATTCTTATAAATTCATTTATTTTAGATATTCTTTCACCTCCAACAATACCACATTTAACCATAGGTGAATTTGTGGCAACAGCAAAATGTGAAAGAAAAACATCAGGAGTATCCCCAGATCTATGGGAACAAATTGGAATTAAACCATATGAAAACACTTTTCTTACAGCATACAATGCATCTGTTAGTGTACCTACCTGATTTGGTTTTATTATAACAGCGTCAAATGCTTTTAAAGATGCACCATACTTTATTCTCTCAACATTGGTCGCTGTTAAATCATCGCTGCATATTATACAATTATCAGTTTCCTCACGTAATCTCGCAAATAAATCGAAGGCATTTTCCATAAATGGATCCTCAATGTAGAAAATGTTAAATTCCTCTATAAGATTAAAAATAAACTTGTAAAATTCATCCTCAGTATAACATTTACCAACTCCAGCTAAGCAATATTTACGTGAAGTAGGATTCCATAAAGAAGTAGCAGCAACATCTAAACCTAAGTAAAAGTTTATTTTATTTTCTTCAAATACCTTTACACAAGCCTTTTTTACAAAATTAAGTATATCAAATACGTTAGATGTGGTTACTAAGGCACCTTCATCATTTTTACCATAAAATACTCCTGGTGGTGCAGATTTTATTAGTTCCATATAAACTTTTATATTAGCTAAAGCTAAGTCTATGAAGGAAGACCCTCCATAAGGTATTATTAAAATTTCTTGTATATCTAGACCTTTAACATGAGTATGTTTGCCACCACCAACAACATTACCAATAGGTATTGGCAATTGATTAGAACCTACACCGCCAATATATCTGTATAAGGGTATCAATAGAGAGTTAGCTGCTGCTGTGGCATTAGCAATAGATGTTGCTATAGCCAAGGACCCACCAATTTTACTAAAATTAGGTGTTCCATCAATTTCTTTTAAAGTTTTATCCAATTCAAATTGATTAATAGAATCCATACCTACAATTTCAGGGGCTACAAGTTCTTCGAAAAGGTTTAACGCTTCATCAACACCGCCGGACGGGAAACTGGGAACTTCATACATGCCTTTGCTAGCTCCAGAGGGGGATATAAAAGATCCAAAACCACTTTCAGTATATATTTCTACTTCTACAGACACTTCACCTCTACTATTGAAACATTTTCTTGCTAAAGCATCATTAATTATGGTTGATGTAAATGATTTCATAGAATCACCTCTTATATTTTCTCTTCATGTATAACACATCAAGATTTATTATATCATCAATATACTCTATGTGTGTAAATAACATTCTTCTACAACAATAGCGAGTGACTCCAAGAATTTCAAAAGCCTTAGATATTGGTACTCCAGAATCTACTAAGTACTTAAACTTCTCAAATTTATCTCCTATTGGGGCACCACATGTAAAACATCTGATGGGATACATATTTGACACCTACCTGTAGGATTTTTGAAATCTACGACGAGCTGATGGACCTCCAAATTTCTTAGGTTCTGTCCTTCTACTATCACCTTTCAACATAGTTTCATCATATTCCAGAAAAATCTTCTTCAAATTATCGTCATTAAACCATTCAACTAAACCACGGGCTATTGCCATTCTAGCAGCATCAGCTTGCCCCATGAAACCCCCTCCTCTAACTGATACCTCAATGTCAACTTGATCTATTAGTTTATCTCCAGCTAACTTTATCGGTTCAAGTATTTTCCATCTTGCAAGTTCAGGTTGATAAAGTGGTAATGGAATACCATTAATATAAATTCTACCTTTACCTGGTCTAAAAACTGCTCTTGCAATTGCCTTCTTTCTTTTCCCACTTGTCACCAATACTTTATCATTTGACAAGTTAACCACCAGTCCACCCCAATTGCTTTGAAATTTCGATTAAATAAACATACTTTCCAGACAAATTTTTTGCGTCAATATCCTCAAATTTAATAACGTTATAATTTTTATATTTTTCTGGGAATCCTATAAAAACCTTTAAGTTTCTAATAGCTTCACGACCTCTATTATTGTTCTTAGGAAGCATACCTCTAACAGCATTTTTGAATATCATACATGGAGACCTATGTATTTTAGGGCCTCTACTTGGATTCCTCAAGGTACGTAAATTCAATAGTTTCTTATTTTCCTCAATTATACTTTGAGGATTACCTGAAACAACAGTTTTCTCAACATTAACAACAAAAATCTTTTCACCTTGAAGTAAACGTTTAGCGATAACACTTGCAAGTCTACCTAAAATCATATTTTCAGCATCAACTACCACAATATTTTTATCCAAAACTATCCCCCCAAAATTTTCACATTAGATCCCTTTGGATTCATATTAACCAGATCAATTATACTAATGCATTTACCACCAGCCTTATTTATTTTTTCGTAGGCTGATTTAGAGAAGGAGAAAGCAGCAACTGTTACTGAATGACTTATAGTCCCTGCACCAAGGACTTTACCTGGAACTACGACAACATCATTAGGAACAGTATACCTATTTATTTTCCCTACATTAACAACAACTCTTGATCTTCTTGGAGCTGCAAGTTTATCAGCAATATATTCCCATATTTTAGCATTATTTTCAATAGACTTCTTCCTTAAGAATGATATAGTTTTACGTAAAATTACATTTGTAGGACCTGTTTTCTTCATTTCATCACCTCTTTAAGCTTTATTAAAAAATCATCACATTTTTCAGCAAGAATTGTCGCAGCAGTATAAACGATCTTCGATATAGGGAGAGATCCTGTAGATTCAATATAAAAAACAAAAGACCTATTATCTGGTTCAAGTTTAATAGCATTATATTCACATACCTCTACACATGCTTTACATAGATTACAACCCAATGGTTCACGTAAATATGGGAATCCGTTATCACCCACATCTAAAACCCCTTTAGGACACGCATCTACACACGTTAATTTCCCATTAGATCTACATTTTTTACATGAAGAAGTATTGACAATTATATTAGGTAAATACTTGTATGCGCAAGCAGAAACAGGTTGAAATCTTGCATTATCCTTACCCTTCCCAAGTCTTGCATACATCTCTATTAAGATTTCATCACCAATAGATAATTTTGCTATTGGAAAATCTTCACTTACTGGTCTTACATAAGGGTCGTTTGATACTATGTCTCGTGAGTAAACAGTTCTAGGCTCTTCATCTGCTTTTACATCCAAAATTAAAGTAACTTGACAACGTGAACAACCTACACCACCACACGTACACTTTTCAGGCAAATTAAATCTATCAAGATCCGTTGTAAGAGGAATGAGTGATAGTCTATGAGTAAGGATTTCATCATATATTGGGGATGTATTATTTAATATAGCAAATTCACTTATAGCCATAACTGGAACTTCAGATATCATTATTCTTCTTAAAGCATTTGCAAATGCTACATAGGAATTTTTAAGTATAAATCTCGCTTTTCTATCATTAAGCTCAATTATTTCAACAGGTGCAACCATAAATAACACCAAAAGTTACAATCTTCTACCCCTACGACCACCAGGTCTTCTTGTAGTATCATGAGGAATAGGAGTTACATCTTCAATTCTACCAATAATGAAGCCAGATCTAGCAAGCGCTCTGATTGCAGCTTGGGCTCCAGGACCTGGAGTTTTAGGACCGTGTCCTCCAGGAGCTCTAACCTTTATATGAAGTGCTTTAACTCCCCTATCTTTAACTATTTGCGCTATCTTAAAGGCTGCTTGCATAGCCGCATATGGAGAAGGCTTTTCCCTATCGGCTTCTACAACCATACCTCCAGAAGCTAATGCTATAGTTTCAGATCCAGATATATCAGTTATATGAATAATGGTATTATTAAAAGAGCTATAAATATGAGCTACCCCCCACAGCAGATCTTTACTAATCATAGTTGTACCCCCTCACTACTCTTATTAACTAACGATGCAAAAGGACTATCATATGAGTAATGGATTTTATCTTCTTCCTCCCTGCTAACAATGTATCCTGGAACTGTAACCCTCCTACCATTAATTGATATATGTCCATGTACTATAAGTTGTCTAGCTTGATGAATAGTCTTCGCCAATCCTTTCCTATAAACAACCGTTTGTAAACGTCGTTCCAATAAATCTTCTACTTTTAAACCTAAGACATCATCAATAGAGCTATCTTCATGTAATAATCCAATTCTAGATAATTTACCTATTAATTCCTTACGTTTTATAGATAATTCCTCTGGAGGTAATGCTAGCATAGATCTTGCTTGCTGTCTAAATTTTGATAATATAGTTTTTGCTATTCTCAATTCACGTTTATTTCTAAGACCATATTCTCCAACTAGTTTAAGTTCCTCTTTAAGTAATTCTCTATCCCATGGATGACGGGGGCTCTTCCACTTATTTTTTGGACGTCTAGGATCACCCATATTATCACCCTTTAGGTTTACGTGAAACACCAACAGTTTGTCCTGTTCTCCCAGTTGTTCTAGTTCGTTGACCTCTTACTTTTAATCCTAGGGAATGTCTAATACCTTTCCAACATTTAATTTTCTTCATAAATTCAATGTCGGATTTTATCCTCAGAATCAAATCTGACCCTATTAAATGTTTATTTTCGCCAGTTTCAAGATCCTTAACTCTATTTAACATCCACGAAGGAATATTTTGAGATGATAATGAATTAATAATACCTTCAATTTTTCTAATTTTAACATCTGGTAGATAACCTAACCTCTCATTTGGTGAAACATCAGCTAACCTAGTGATAACATAAGCGAGATTAATACCAACACCTTTAATTCTCGATATAGCGTAAACTACTTTATTTGATCCATCCAAATCTTGACCTGCAATTCGAACAATATGTTTAAACGACAAGTATCGACACCAAATGCTGTAAACAAAATCATCAAAACTTACTATTTAATTTTTCTTCGTAAAAGAGGTATATGGGCGGGGTGGGATTTGAACCCACGACCACCGCCGTGTAAGGGCGACATCCTAACCAACTAGACGACCCGCCCACAATAATAATGTGGTTTAACGACATATATTTATGACTGACTCTTTGAAATATCTTCTTCAAGTTCTTTTATTTTCCTTTCAAGGAATTGAATTATTAAACTATTATTAAATGTTTCAAGGTTACCTCCACATACACTACATTTAAACCCATTTTCTAAAGCTTCTTCAAAGGAATATCTATTGTTGTCTTTAGGGCAATGTAAAAACACATGTTGTGTTTCGTATTTGTATCTTTCTTTTAACTTCTCTAATACTGCGCGTTTTTTCGTATTTATGACGTATTCAACATTATCCTTATTAAGGCGCCATAAGTATATGAACCATCCAGTAGATTTATCTCTTATCCTTTTATACGATACTAATTGATTATCAAAAAGTGAATACAGAATTTTTCTAACATCATTAAGTTTTATCCCAGTTTTTTGTGACAACATTTCATCGGTAACATCAAAATTCTCAGATAGAAATGAAACTATAGCTACCCCTTCATCACCCCAAAGCTCTCTAACAAATTCCATAAAACTTTCATCAAGTGGTGTAGACTCATAATATTCATACAAATCTATACACCCTCTTTTCTGCATTTCATATTAATAAGAAGATAAATTTAAATCTTAAATAACCTATGAGCTTCTAATAACAAGTTTACCTTTTGATGATGGTATTATCTTAATTTTAGCATCTTCAAAATTACAGTAAAAAACCCATTTATCAAAAAGTTCAAAAAGAAAAATGGCAAGTGCTGATACTTCTGAGTGAGGTTGGTTTCCAATAGCAACATTCCAATCGGCAATTTCATAATAAAATTTTGGAACTTTTTCTGCTCCTACAATAACAAGTTTATTTTTCTTGCTATTTTTAATATCATTAATTACATATGGAAGGTTAATGCCATACATAGTTAGATGAATGATTTCTCCATTACTATTTTTCCAATTTTTACAGTAGCTATATGGATCATCTGTAAAACTAACTGAAAAATTTCCTCCCCATCTTTTACATACTGAAGAGAGAGAGGAAAAAACTGCTTTATCATTACAATCCAAAATTATTCCTTTTGCACCAAAAGCTCTTGCAACTAAACCAACATGTGTAGTTATACGCTTATCTCTAGTAGGCCTATGTCCAATTCTTAATACGTAGACATCAAACACTATATATCAGAAACGACATAAATATATTAAATTTACTTTTTACTAATTTTAGTATAGTGAAGAATAAAAAATGAGAGCAATCATAATGGAAGTTCGAAGATTCAATGAAAGATCGAAGATTTGTGAAGTAAAAGAATTGGCTGAAGGTATTGGATATGAGGTTATTGGCAGTATTATTCAAATAAGGAGAAATCCGGATCCAGCTTATCTCATTGGGAAAGGAAAATTAAAAGAATTAAAAGATATTATAAAAAGGGAAAATGTAAAGACAATAATCTTTTCAAATACTTTAAAGGCAAATCAAGCATTTAGAATAAGAAAAGAAGTAGGTTGGGACGTTGATGTTATTGATAGGAATATACTAATTTTGAAGATTTTCGAAAAAAGAAGTAGAACTTCAGAAGCAAAGATGCAGATAGAATTAGCAAGGTTACATTATATGCTTCCATGGGTTAAAGAGCACTTGAAATTTAGGGATGTATATGGAGAACAAGTTGGGTGGGGAGCTTTAGGAGAGTATCTACATAAAATCTATAGACAACACATAATAGATAGGATAAAGCTACTTGAAGAAAAACTAGAAAAAATTAGAAGCAAAAACGTTTACATGATTAACAGAAGAAAGGAAAAAGGCTTTCCAGAAATAATTCTAACTGGATATACGCAAGCTGGAAAAACGGAATTATTCAATAAATTGACACGAGAAAGTAAACCTGTGGGATTAGGCCCCTTTACAACTTTGCTAACATATGCAAGAAGAATAAAGGTACCTACAAACAAAGATTTGATAATCATAGACTCCATAGGATTCATAGAGGATATGCATCCAATAATATTAAATGCATTTTACACTACATTACATGAATTAGCGCTTTCAGATTTAATACTTTTAGTGGTAGATGGATCTGAGGAAATAGAGGAAATCGAAAGAAAGATAAGAACATCAAAAGATATAATAAATAAAGTAGCTCCAGATACTGATTTAATGATAGCATTAAACAAGATAGATTTAATAAGTCATGAAAAACTTGAGGAAGGAATGAAAGTAATTAAATATTTTTTCCCTTTCACAGAAATTATACCAATAAGTGCAAAAGAAGGAAAAAATTTGGATCTCCTTGTTAATAAGATAAACGAAAAAGTATGTAAGTAAAAGCATAAAACAAAAAAATGAATTAACTAATCGATTTTTCATTTCTTTTATTTTTAAACCTTATCTCAGCAACATCGCCCAAGGTAATGTCCATATCTATTTTAGTGGAAGAACTACTCAAACCGGTGTCTTTAATAGGGGGGACTAGCAATTTTACTCCTAAAACTCGTTCTAAACGTTTTGCTAAATCTATTGATGGAACCATTTTACCACTTTCAATCTTTTTAATTATAGAAACTCTCTCATGTACTTGTTGAGCAAGTAAATCAATGGTCCACCCCATACCTTCCCTTGCATTTTTAATTATTTTTGAATAATCATCGATAATTTCATACTCAGCATCCTTGCCTAATTTCTTAGGTAGTTTTTGAAGTATATCCTTACTTTTAGTAATGTTATTAAACTTCTTTTTAGGCTGAATATATATTGGAGTCCCATACTTTACACAATTATCACATACATTCAATATTGCTCCAGAAATCATAATTTTTTTCCCCTTTCCAAGGAGGGGATTTCCACATAGCTCACAAGACAAAGGAATCCCAAAATAAATGTTTGGAATGGTTATATTTATTTTGTACTTCCACTTTATCCCCTCTACCAAACGAAATTTTAATTTCCAACAAAAGTGTATAAAGAAATGGAGAATATGACATATAGAGCGCAAAGCGAGAATAGCGTTCTTAAAAATTATCAGAATACAGAGGAGTACATAATATATTTAGAGCGGAAGCTAATGAAGATTGAAGAAGAATTAAAAAGTTTGAGTATAGAAAGAGAAAGACTACTTGAGGAAATAGCTTATTTAAGAAGTGAACTAGAAAAAATGAAGACACCGCCACTAATTGAAGCATATGTTGTAGATATACTAAGTGATGGAAGAGTTATAGTAAAAAGTACGACCGGACCGAATTTAATAGTTCAAGTTTCTGGTGAGATTGATGTGAAAAAAATTAAACCATACATGAGGGTAGCATTAAACCAAAGAAATTTCGCGGTAGTTGAAATATTACCACAAACAGAGGATCCTTATGTACAAGTTATGGAAGTAATTGAAAAGCCGAATATAACCTATGATGATATAGGTGGATTGGAAGAACAAAAACAAGAGATAAAAGAAGTGGTTGAACTTCCATTGAAACATCCAGAATTATTTGAGAGAATAGGCGTAACTCCTCCTAAAGGTGTTTTACTCTATGGACCACCTGGATGTGGAAAAACATTATTAGCAAAAGCAGTAGCAAATGAAACAAATGCGACCTTTATAAGGACTGTTGGTTCAGAACTTGTGAGGAAATATATAGGTGAAGGTGCAAGAATAGTAAAAGAACTATTCATGCTTGCTAGGAGAAAAGCACCAAGCATAATATTCATAGATGAAATTGATGCAATAGGTGCTAAACGATTGGAAGACGCCACGAGTGGTGAAAGAGAAATTCATAGAACACTAGCTCAGCTCTTACATGAATTAGATGGATTTAACCCAAGGGATAATATAAAGGTTATTGCAGCCACAAATCGGATTGACATATTAGATGAAGCACTTTTACGTCCTGGACGTTTTGATAGAATCATTCATATACCATTACCAAATGAGAGAGAAAGAGAGAAAATATTTATGGTACATATGAGAAAATTGCGTCTTGATGATGGAATTTCAATTAAAGACCTCGTGAAAGAAACAGAAAATATGACTGGTGCAGATATAATGAAAATATGTACAGAAGCGGGAATGAATGCAATAAGAAGAGGAGGAGATAAAGTGACTATGGATGATTTCATGAATGCAATAATGAAAATTAGGAAAAAAACTAAAGAACAATTAACAATATATCGTTGAGGAATTATGAGGAATTCAAAAGAGCAGAACAGATATGAATATGAAAAGTATAAGTTGAAGAAAATTGCAGATTATCAATTTGGAGAAGGTATAGGAAACATTATATTCCCAGACGACATAGAAATAGAGAAATCAAAAAAGACAGGAAAAATAAGAAACATAAAATGGAATGGAAAAATTATAGCAACTATCAGGGCGAGAGACGGGTGGATTTCTCTAACAATTCATGGAGCAGATATGATTAGGAGAAATGTTAAACCACCAAAAATGAGGGTCATCGTAGTAAACGATGTTAAAGAAATTATAAAAAGGGGTAGGAATGTATTTGCTAAACATATAAAAGATGCAGACCCGGAGATAAGACCGGGAAGTGAGGTTATTATTGTCGATGAAAATGATGAATTACTAGCTGTAGGAAAAGCAATATTAAATGGGGAAGAGATGATATTGTTTAAGAGGGGGATAGCTGTAAAAGTTAGAAAAGGGGTGAATGAAAATTAGGAAAATTTCCCCTCGTGAAATGAGAAGAATAATGCAAAAAATGGGGATGGAAGTCAATGAAGTAGAGGAAGTGGAAGAGGTAATAATAGTAAAAAAACAAGAGAATTTAAGAATTCCATCCCCAACTGTATCTATGATAAGGATTGGTGAACAAACGATAATTCAAGTTTCCGGAGAAAAAATTATAGTGGAAAAGAAAGAAGAAGTAGCTAAACCTCTTGAAGAAATCGAAATATCAGATGAAGATGCCCAACTAGTAGCTATGCAGGCTGGAGTGAGTTTAGATGATGCTAAAAGAGTCTTGAAGCAAGTAGGTGGAGACCTTGCAAAAGCAATATTAACATTAACTGCATCAAAAAGAGATG
This sequence comes from Methanomethylicia archaeon, assembly GCA_038727515.1. Lineage (GTDB taxonomy): Archaea > Thermoproteota > Methanomethylicia > Culexarchaeales > Culexarchaeaceae > JAVYVS01. The sequence goes on along the minus strand of JAVYVS010000005.1, from coordinate 11,055 downwards.
CTAATAAATAATCTTCTATTACTGAGATTTACTTTCAATCCTTTTCTTTATACGCTTAAACCTAAAAATATCTTCTCTCTCCCTTTCCTCAAGGTAAAATTCAATATAATTGACTATCGTATTCAATTTAGGTATTATAATATTTTCCAATGCATTAACCCTCCTACGTATCTTTTTTATCTCCTCTGCCAATTTTGTCAATGTAGCACTGGTTTCAGCTAACTTTATGATTAGAGGAAGCACTTGAGAAAACTTTTCAGAAACACTTTCAAGGTATACTGATGTATCAGTTAAACTATAAGGTCTAGGTATAGGTTTAAAGTTAGCCTCTATGATAGGTACAGAGACACCCATTATATTCCTAGTTTTAATTTCTACGAATATAGAGTCAGATATACCTTCAGCTATTCTCTCAAGTTTTAATGCGCCCATCTCCACTTCTGCGTTTGCAAGTGCAGAATAAGCTTCTGAGAGCAATGGAAGTATTGATTCTCTCAACTTCCTATACTTCTGAACAGTTACGAAAAATTCCATAATAAGAGCATCTTGTTTTTCACGAAGTAATTCAAGTCCTCTTTGAGCCAATTTTAATCTACGTTTAAATATTAAAAGCTCCATTCTCGTAGGTTTAAACTCTATTCCCGCCATACTTTTCGTAGTTATTTTTGATGTGACCTATTAAAAAAGATGACGATTATTATAGGTAATCTCTTACATCACTAATTATACAATGGGGAATTGTAATATCTTTCATGGTTAAGAGTCCAGGAGGAGCTTTTATGACCTTAGGGATCACATTTATTAACATTGATATAGTTCCCCAATCCCCATGTACACATGGAGAGATACGTTCATGAATTTCAGGAATACCAATTATATCTATTGCATCATAATCTTCTACTGCTCCCACATAAGCTATAAAGTTTAATGTTATGAAGATATTACCATTAACAATTCCATGAGCCACCTGCTTTAAACCAGCTACATATCCTGGGAAAACCTCTACATGTTCTGTTTTAACATATTTATCAGAAATTATAGGCTCAACCTCATTAACCAAAATTTTATCCAGTTTAACTTTTAATGCTGATGCTATAAGTGCTATACTTTGCTCTAAACCAACATGTCCAGATATTTCTTTTGTATAAAGTTTATTTTTAAACTCCTCCACAGTTAATCCTGCACCTATTTTCTTTTGGAAAGGACCTCTCCTAATAGATGCATTCATATGTCGAGTAACATTAATCTTTTCAATTTTTATACAAGGTGCAGTCAATGTTATAACTAACGTATCCATCAAGAATCCAGGATTTATCCCAGTGGCTAATATTGTTGACCCATAACGTTTCGCTTCCGCATCTAGTTTACTAGAAATTTGAGCATCAACTATGAATGGATAACTTAATTCTTCACAGGATGACACTACATTTACACCATATTTAACTATGTTAAGTATTTGTGGATAAACGTCTTTAAGATATGATGAAGTCATGTGTATAACTACATCTGGTTTTGAATTTTTAAGAACTTCATCAATATTATTTGAAACTATAACACCAATATTTTTACCTAAACCAATAACTTCACCTACATCTCTTCCTACCTTGTTTGGATCTATATCAATTGCACCAACAATTTCAAATCCAGGTTTATTTAACAATTCTTTCGTTAGCATTTTCCCAATTGCTCCAATACCCATAACAACAACTCTGACTGGTTTCATAGTATACACCGCAATTAAGCTCAAAAGAATATTAATAAGTGAACCTATAAATACGTTTCTTAAAGTAATAGATTTATAATATTACCCTAAAACACGATAGTTTTTAATTCAACATTTTGTTGTTTGGCGGGCCCGGCGGGATTTGAACCCGCGACCAATGGGTTAAGAGCCCACTGCTCTGTCCTGGCTGAGCTACGGGCCCTTAAAATAAAGTTCAGAATATGTTATAAATTAATGTTTCGTAACTAAACAATATTAAAACATAGACTTTCCCCAATAAATGTTTCATAAAGACATGAAAGTTAAGGTTAAGTTTTTCAGTCTTTCTAGTACTATAGTGGATACTTAATGCTTGTATTTATAGGTTTAGGATTAAATGGATTAGCAGATCTAACATTATCTGGTATGGAGTGGATCTGCAAAGGAGACAAGATTTACTTAGATACATACACAAGTATAATACCAAATTTTTCGATTAAAGAATTAGAAGATTTTTCTGGTAAAAGTATAATACCAGTGGATAGGAAAACATTAGAAATTAACTATGAAAAAATACTAAGTGAAGCAAAAAACGGCATTATAATTTTGCTCAGCCCAGGAGATCCGTTTGTAGCCACTACACACATACAATTAAGACTAGCAGCTATTAATGCAGGCATAGAAACAAAAGTCATTCATTCAACATCTATAATATCTGCAATTTTTGGTGAAACAGGTTTATCAAGTTATAAGCTCGGTAGGATTGTAACTATAACTTTTCCATTTGGTAAAGAATTATCTGAAACTCCATATGATGTTATAAAAGATAACATGAGTAGAGGATTGCATACTTTGCTGCTATTAGACATGGATCTTGAAAGAAAATTATTTATGAAGATAGGAGAAGCTATAGATATACTAAGAATGATTGAAGAAAGAAGAAGAGAAAATGTTGTAACGAAGAATACGTTGGCAGTGGGGTGTGCTAGAGTGGGATCAAATACCCAAATAATACGAGCGAATTATATATATGATCTTGCTAAAGAAGATTTTGGAGACCCTCCACATTCGCTTATAATTGTTGGTAAATTACATTTTATGGAGGCAGAGGCTTTAGTAAAACTCGCAAAAGCACCAAAAGAAATTTTGGAGGTGTGATTGTATGATTGAAAATGAGAAAGATAAATTGAAAAATTATATTGAAAATTTTTGTTTAACATTAAATGAAGTGAAAACTAAAAGTAGGGATAATAAAAAGATTAATGAAATACTAGATTTATGCGAAAGATACTATAACGACTCTATTTTTTACTTTGAGAAGAATGATTATTTCACGAGTTTAACTTGCATCTCTTATGCTGAAGGATTATTAGATTGTTTAAGATTATTAAATATCATAGAATTTGAATGGAAGAAAAGTAAACCTAAGAGAGTATTGATTGCAGGAACCTTTGATATACTCCATCCTGGTCATATATGGTTAATAGAGAAAGCTAGAGAATATGGACGAGTAATAGTTCTTATAGCCACGGATAAAAATGTTGAAAGATTCAAAGGAAGGAAGCCAATATTACCCAGTGATCATAGATTAAAAATTGTTCAAAGCCTTAAATATGTAGATGAAGTTGTTCTTGGTAGTGAAAATGAGGATATATTGGAAAAGGTAAAGGAGATACGTCCTGATGTAATAATCTTGGGTCCTGATCAAAATTTTGTAACCCCTGATGAATTGAGGGATAAGCTGAAGGAAGCAGGTATTAATGTAGATATAGTTAAAATAGGTGAGGAATATAGAAATTCGAAATTCTATAAAACATCACAAATTATAAATGAAATAATAAGAAGAAAAGATGAATTTCAGAAAAATTTAAGGTAAGCATAAATATGATCGTCAAGAAGTTGTTTCTAAAGGTATAAATTTCTCTACAGCACCATCATTAGTTATCTTGAGTAAATCTATACCATCACCGGATATTATGTTCCTTTTTATGGCAGCACTCATTGCTTTTATAACTATCTCTTCCCCCACGTCTGTAGTTTTTTCAGGGGAATATTCTGATTCTAGAATACTCATTGCAAGAGTTGCACCAGAGCCTAGTGCAGCATATTTATCTTCAATTAGTGAGCCTAATGTATCCAATACATAGAGATGCGGACCAGTAGAATCTATACCTCCAACTATTATTTCCGTTAGATATGGGGATAACCTACTACTATATAATATTGTTGAAAGTAATTTTGCTAAACTTCTAACTTTCATTGGTCTTTTATAATTTAATTCAAATAAATTTGCTTCTGCAGTTAAAGATTTAGCAAGTATTTGCATATCTGCTATTATTCCTGCACATGCTATACCCGAATAATTTGTTATTTTAAAAACTTTTTTCCCCGTTTTACTTAAAATAGTATATCCATATGCAACCCTTTTTTCTGCTGCAAGAATAACCCCATCTTTAAAAACCATTCCAACGGCTGTCGCACCTATCGCTTCCATACTAACACCAATAGACACTATATCTTGGTAACTACAAAAATATTAATTTATTTACCTTTATATGTGAAATCTTATAGATAAAACATCAGATAAAAATATTTCATAAACTTATAAAATATTTGAAGTAGAGGGTAGTACAAATCATGGAAACTTTAAAAATAAAAGCATTAATCGCAAAGATGTCAATGCAAGGGGTTCAAATAAGCCCAGACGTTCTAAATATCATATTAAAGCACAATAATGCAGTAAACATACTTGAAGAAGTTATAAACAGATTATCATGTATGGAAGAAAAACCATTAATGATAACCCCTGAAGTTATCTCTGATATCATAAAAATAAACCACTCTGAAGAAGAATTCATTCATGCAAGTAATATTCCTGAAGATATAGAAGTGGTATTCGAACCTACAGAGCATATCCTAAGTAAATCTCTATCGAAAGATTTCAAAAGTTATTTTATCAGTAGATACTTGCACCTTAAGAAAATACTGCTTACAGAAAGATTTGATGTAAAGGGAGCTGTAGATATTGCGAAAATCAATAATATTAAGAATAGGAAAGATATATTTGGAAATACGATTAAAATCATTTGTATCATTAGTGAGAAGCATATTGGTAAGAATCACATAACTTTTAGTGTTGAAGATTTAACTGGCAGTATATCTGTAATAGTCCCCGAAAAGAATATTGATTTATTCCGTAAGGCTCAAAGGATACTACTGAATGAAGTTGTATGCATAGAAGGTAAGATTTTAAATGAGGGAATTATAGTAGCCACTGATATAATCCAACCTGAATTAACAAAACCATCAAATAATACGAATGTGAAACAGACTATGTATGCTGTTTTAATATCTGATTTACATATTGGAAGCAGATATTTTATGAGAAATGCATTTAACAGGTTTCTATTATGGTTAAATGGTGTTTTAGGAGACGAAAAGATCAGAAGGATAGCTAGATGTGTAAAATACTTGATAGTAGCAGGAGATATAGTTGATGGAATAGGGGTTTATCCAAATCAAGAAAAAGAATTAGCCATAAAGGATTTAAAAAAGCAATATGAAGTTGCAGCATATTATTTTTCGCAAATTCCACAACATATCAAGGTAATAATTATACCTGGAAATCATGATGCTACTAGACAAGCATTACCGTCAACAGCATTATACAAAGAATATGCATACCCCTTATACAAACTAGATAATGTGATCATTTTGGGGGATCCAGCTTATGTGAAACTTCATGGATCATTATTCCTAATAACACATGGGAAGAGTTTAGATGATATAATGTTAAACATTCCAGAATTGAAATACGATACTCCTGCAAAAGCCATGGTTGAATTATTGAGAAGAAGACATATAGCTCCAGTATATGGTGGTCAAACACTTATCGCCCCTGAAGAAGAAGATTATATGATTATTACAAAAACCCCACATGTATTTCATGCGGGACATCTACATACTTTCGAATACACATATTATAAAGGGGTTACTGTAGTGAACTCCGGAACTTGGCAAGAGCAAACTGAATACATGAAAAAAATGGGAATTTACCCAGATCCCGCAAAAGCAGTTATAATAAACCTATGTAATAATACTGTCCAAAGTGTTATAAACTTTAAGGAAGAAAAGGAGGAAGTTAGCATATATGAAGGTTTTTGAAATTGGTGAATGGAAAATAATTGACATAATTTTTAAAATAATAGAAAAAAATGAAAAAACAGCATTACCGTATGGTGATGATGCTGTTGCTATTAAGCTTCCGAAAGGATATTTTCTCGTTATAAATGTAGATATGTTAGTCGGCAAAACTGATGTTCCTCCAGGTATGGATGAATATTATATAGGTAGGAAAGTTGTAACAATGAGCGTAAGTGATTTAGCTGCAAAAGGAGCTAAACCCATAGGCTTCTTATCGTCAATAGGTTTGAGAAAAGATATGAACATTGAAAGCCTAGAAGAAATATATAGAGGAATGAATGATGCGGCAAAAATGTATGGAATGCATATACTTGGGGGGGATACTAATGAAGCAGATGATTTAATAATTGACGGTGTAGCTATAGGAATTGCTAAAAATATAGTGCCAAGATGTGGAGCAAAAGTTGGAGATATAGTAGCAGTTACTGGTTTATTTGGAAATGTCTCCTCTGGATTAAAAATTCTACTTGAAAACATAAATGTACCTAAAAAGCTAAAAGATAAGATATTAAAAGATGTATACAATCCCAAAGCACATGTGAGAGAAGGATATGTATTAGCTAAGAAAAAACTGGTAAATTCTTCAATTGATAGCAGTGATGGATTAGCCGTTTCTTTACATGAAATTGCTCAAAAAAGTAACGTAGGTATTGAAATATATAATATGCCTATAACAAGAGAAGCAGAATATTTTGCTAAGAAAAATGGAATAGATCCTTTTGAATTAGTGTTTTATGGAGGAGAGGAGTACATATTAATTGTCACTATAAGTGAAAAAAACTGGAATGAAGCTTTAGATGAAATTAGGAAGATTAATGGAAAATTAATAAAGATAGGTAAAGTAACCGAAAATATAGGAGAAATTATTTATAGAGAGGGGGAAAAAGAGAGAACAATAGAAAAAAGGGGTTGGCAACATTTTAAATATGATTTGGAGAAATCATTATGAACGTAAAAAACATAGAGAAGGTCATAATAGTTGATGGGTATAATGATGAGCCTGCAGGATTAGGTGTTCCACCTTATTTAGATGTATATGCAAGATATGCAGCGGGAGCTATATGGATGTACGATGATAAAATAAGGGTGTACTACTATACTATTGATGAAGTTCGTAAAGATTTCATAAAGTACCTCCAACTTATGAATAAGGCAGATATGCTCATAGTGCTTGGAGGGGTAAGTGTTCCAGGGAAATACTTGGGAGGGACGCCAATAACAAAAAATGAAGTTTTGAAAATAGGGTTTCTTGTTAGTAAACCTATAAAGATTTTAGGCGGCCCCTTGGCAAGATATGGTTTTTGTGGGGAAGGAGGTAAAAAAGCGCGTGAAATAAGTGAAGTCAATGATTTGTATCATCTTGTGGTGAAGGGAGATATAGAAGTTGTATTAACAAGTTTATTTACAGAGAATCTAGATATAGATAAAGTTGATTCAAATTTAACAAGAAGTGATTACGAACTTGTGAGAGAAGTTTCTATAAGGGGTGCAAGAATAGTTAAGGAGCATCCAAATTATGGTTGGAATCTCATATGCGAAATTGAGACTTATAGAGGATGTCCAAGATTTATTGTAGGAGGATGTTCTTTTTGCGTTGAACCGCTATGGGGGTTACCGATCTTTAGACCTATAGAGCATATTGTGGAAGAGGTTTCTACATTGTATAATTTGGGGGTTAGACATTTTAGAATAGGTAGACAACCAGATATATACAGTTATTTAGCAGAAGGTGTGGGGGAGAGAGAGTTTCCTCGTCCAAATCCTGAAGCTATTAAAAAGTTATTTAAAGGTATAAGGGATGCTGCACCATACATTGATACATTACACATAGATAATGTTAATCCTGGAACTATAGCAAATTACCCAGATGAATGTAGAGAGATAACAAAGATAATTGTACAATATCATACTCCTGGCGATGTTGCAGCTATGGGAATAGAATCTGCTGATCCAAATGTTATAAAGCTAAACAATCTAAAAGTTGATCCAGAAGGTGCATTTAAAGCCATAAAGATAATAAATGAAATTGGTGCAAAGAGAGGATGGAATGGGCTTCCAGAATTATTACCTGGAATTAATTTTGTTTATGGATTAATTGGTGAAAGAGAAGAAACATATCGTCTAAACTTCGAATTTATGAAGAGAATAATGGATGAAGGACTATTGGTGAGGAGAATAAACATACGTCAATGCATTCCATTACCTGGAACTAAAATGTGGAATATTGGAGAAAAAATCATAAGGAAACACAAACATTATTTTAAGTTCTATAAAGAAAAAATTAGAAGAGAAATTGATAGACCTATGCTTAAGAAAATTCTTCCACCATATTCAATTTTAAAAAATGTATTTATTGAAGAAAACTATAAAAATTTAGCTTATGGTAGACAAGCGGGCAGTTATCCATTATTAGTTGTTATACCATTCAATCATCATCCAAGGAAATCTATAGATGTTATGATTATTGGGTATGGTTATAGATCTGTACTTGGAATACCCTTACCTATAGAAATAAATAAGTGGACAAGAAAACAATTAAATAAAATACCATGTTTCAAAGGGAAGAAAGTGTCGCAATTAATTAATCATAGACCGATCAGTAGTATTGAAAATTTAAAGAAGATAATAGGAGAATTTAACCAATTAAATGTATTAGAGAAACATATTGATTTCTCTATTTAAAATTTGGCAAATTTTAAATTTTAGATATACAAGTCAAAATATTAGGGCCCGTAGCTCAGCTAGGACAGAGCATCCTCAGATTTTAATGAGGCTCGAGCCGGCCTTCTAAGTCGGGGGTCGCGGGTTCAAATCCCGCCGGGCCCGCCAAACAACAAAATATTTGAAAATGTATTGACCAATTTAACAGACCTTAATGTATTTAGGAAACCTATTTACAAAGAAAATTTTAAGAGATGTTAAATATAAATATTATAATGACCCGCCGTAGCTCAGTGGTAGAGCATCCGGCTGTAGCGTTATGCGCACACAAGATGAGATATTAAATCATAGATGAATGTGTGCCAGCCGTAGAAACCGGAGGGGCGCCGGTTCAAATCCGGCCGGCGGGACCAAATACAAAATATTGCGGGGGTAGCCAAGCCAGGACAAAGGCGCGGGACTTAAGACCAGTAAATTGGTTAGGGCTAGAAAGTAAGAAATCCCGTCCCGAAGGGGTTCGTGGGTTCAAATCCCACCCCCCGCATTAAAATAGATTTTATGAATCCTTATTTAACGATTAAAATGTTTTTTGGGGATATTCCATGTAATTGTAAAGTGTTCATTAATGTATTTAAGAAAGTATCAAAAAACTCTTCGATGGATATTCTTCTTAAACCACGAATATGTGAAATTTTAAGGTTTATGATATCATCTGCTAGATAGTGCGTTGAGAGTATATATATGTCAGACCAACAATACCTTTTAGTACTACCATCATCATAAGAATAACGTATTTTAAATTCAAAATATAATGTCGTTTGTTTATTGGACAATTCCATTGCTATCCTATTGATTAACGATGATATGCGTCTAATGTTATGTTGAGTATGATCAGATACTTTAATCCTAGTTGAATATTTATCAAATATAGAGGATAGCGATATTTTTGCTTCACCATTAAATATATTCGGTTTGTTTGATACATAAAGAGGAATGTTTTTGGATATCCCATTAAGTAAAAATATACTTTTTATAAAGAGAAGGAGAAATTCACGTCCTATATTCTTCGATTCTATATAACATGAAAAATGATAATATTTGGGGATCTTCACCAAAATCATAAGATTCTCCTCAATATCATAATTCTTTCATTATACGAGCAAGTCTTTCAATTATTGACAATATTTCATTAATTTTATCAAAATCCTCAGTGTACTCAATACTATCAAGAAGTTTCATTATTTTAACATATATTTTTGATTTTAAGTTATCGTAAAAAACATTTTCTTTGCTTTTAATTTCAAATTTTTTTACTTCCTCTGAGGAGGTAGCACTTACATCAGCATCTGAAAAAACAGCTCTACGTTTACAAGATGGGCAAATAATAGCTCCATTCTTTAATTGAAATAGGGGCACTTTACATTCAGGACATATATATGATAACATTTTAGCACCCTCTTTAAGGAGATTAGCCATCTCTTTTATTTTTTCATCATCACTCAAAAATTACACCCATAAAAATACTTAATAAAATGAAATTATTAAGTTATTGTGGAGATCATAAGCATTATGTGGTGTATGAAGAGAGGGTGAGAAAATATGCTCTACAATAAGGTTCAACAAGCAGTAACATTACTTCAATCAATAGTGGATGATACGGGAGTTCCTAAAAATATTAGGGCTGCTGCTAATAACGCTATAAAGATGTTACAAAGTGAAAAATTAAGTCTGGGAGTAAGAGCTGCAAATGCTATAAGTATATTGGAGGATATATCGCAAGACCCAAATATGCCGTTGCATACAAGGGTTAGGTTATGGAGCATAATATCCATATTAGAAACAATAAAAGATTAGCTTCTAGAAATTGATAGTAAAAATAATAAGAGTTAAGATGTAAAAAATATAAATAGTTGAAAAATTGCCGGGGTAGCTCAGCTTGGAAGAGCGGCGGGCTGTTAACCCGTTGGTCGCAGGTTCGAGTCCTGCCCCCGGCGTCAAAAGTATTATTTAAATAAACGCTTTAATTATAATGTATTGTGTAGGGCCCGTAGCTCAGCTAGGTAGAGCGCCCGGCTCATAACCGGGTGGTCGTGGGTTCAAATCCCACCGGGCCCATAGCTATCCCCATTTTAAAGTAAAAAATAAATAGTTGAGAATTATGGATATGGTTAGGTGAGTGTTATGAGTGTATATGGTGGGCAACCAATATTATTACTTAAAGAGGGAACTTCAAGAACTATAGGTAGAGATGCATTAAGAGCAAATATTATGGCTGCAAGAATATTATCTGAAACTGTTAGAACATCACTTGGTCCTAAGGGTATGGATAAGATGCTTGTTGATAGTTTTGGAGATATCGTTGTAACTAATGATGGTGCTACTATTCTTAAGGAGATGGATGTTCAACATCCAGCTGCTAAGATGATGGTTGAGATTTCAAAGGCTCAAGATGATGAAGTTGGTGATGGAACAACAACAGCAGTAGTATT
>JAVYVS010000004.1:0-116618 GCA_038727515.1 Methanomethylicia archaeon | reverse complement strand
CCTTCTTAATTCCACTCATATATTCTGGAGGTATTGGAGGTAGGAAGACAGGTCTCTTAAATCTTTCAGTTAAAGCCTTCTCCACAGCTTCTTTACTTTCACCTAAAATTATTGCAGTACTATCATCGGCAAAAATCAGTACATCAATTTTCTTAGTTAGTTCACCACTTTTAATATCATTATCCATTACCACCTGCACTGGAAATCTAAAGTGTTCAAGAAGCCATCTAGTCCAACCTTCATCCATATTTCCACCATAATATCTCTGGTATATTCCAATCCTAGCAGGCTTAATTTCAACAATATCAACATTTAACTCTGAAGTCAAAGAGTAAACTGGAATATGAAACTCCTTAGAAACTTCATTAAGCTTATCCCAAACATTCTCTTGAACTGGAATGTAAAAAGATCCCACTGGAAGTATAATACCACTAGAAACATTTACATCCTTCAAAACTCTGTAAACTTTAAATCCAGAAGCCAGCAAAACGTTAACTGCTGCAAATGTATCATTAAATCTACAATCCATCAAATAACCAAATTTTGAAGGTTCTATAGGAATTGAGGGATAAACAACATCACCAATAAGTTCAAACTCTCCATCAAGCTTCTCCTCAACAATATCAACATTCACACCCATGTAATCTGGGATAGTATAACTTGCAACATCATATGGTCTAATTGGAGTTCCATCACGTGCACGAGTCCACTCATTATCTGGATACTCAGTCTTCTCCAAAACATATTTTACAAAAGACCTCTTAGGTTGACTTGTGAAAATCACGTAAGTTCCAGCAGGATAAATTTTATTACCCACTTTGAATGGTTTCTTAGCTACATGTACTTCAACATCCAATTTTCTAAATAAATCTATCATTTTCAACGCTGTATTTGGATCATGTTGATCATCCAATGAGACTATAAAAGCATATGGTGATTCATTTAATCCTTTTTCAATATTTCTCTTCGCCTTCAAGTACATGTTGTAAAGTATGGTGTCTTTCATTTTTGCTGCTAATTCCAGTGCTGCCATGTTTGATACAAATTGTTGTTTTACTATGTCTTTTAGTCTCCACCAACCCCCTGGCCAAGGATTGGGGAAGCTATACTGCTTTTTGTCTCCCACTCTCCCCCTATGTCCTGTAAGTTGGTGTTTGTGGACGTATATAGGTGTGGCTATTTTTACACTAGCAGATTCTGTAAGCATAGCACAAATATTCATCATATTAGCCAAATTTAGGAAGGATGCAGTCCATTCAGCGGTAAAGGGTGGACCACTCTCAACACCTTGACACCCGGCTTCTTCAAGTTTTACAGCCATAAATCCACCAAACCATTGATGCTCACGATAAACCAATGGATCTATCTCAGGACATATGGGATCATACCATGGTGGTATATAGAGCCTAGCTCCATAGCTACCCATGTGGTGATTATCAATGTATGCTTGAGGCATCCACTCTTTATATATAACCTTAGAAAACATTTGAGATTCCTTTTGAGTTAATGCAATAGCATCTCTATTATTATCATGACCAGTATACTTGTGGTACAACCATGGAGGAGAAGTACCTTCATATTCAGTTCCCAAATACTTATAATACCAATCTACAACCATTATTTGACCATCAGGATTGAAACATGGAAATAGGAGTAGTATAACGTTATCCAGTATCTCTCTAACAGTTTCATCATCACTAGTAACTAGGTGATAAGCTAATTGCACAGCCATTTGAGTTCCACCAACTTCAGTAGCATGTAAACTATTGGTTATCGCAATAACAGCCTTACCCTTCTTAGCTAAACTTAAAGCTTCTGAATCCGTTAAACCCTTTGGATTTGCTAAAGTATATGATATACGTCTATACTCCTCAAGTTTCTCAAGATTTTCTGGAGAGCTTATATAAGCTAGTATAAATGGATTGCCCTCAGTACTTTTACCAAGTTCTACAACCTTAATCCTCTTAGACCTTTCAGCTAGAAGATAGAAGTATTCAACGATCTTATCCCAACGCGCAAGCTTCCTATCTTCACCAATCTCAAAACCAAAGAATTCTTTGGGGGATGGTATGCCCTCCGATGGCATATTTATCGATAAATTATATATCTAAACTCTTTTTAAGCTTATTACTTGATTGGAATTTATTAGTTATTGTAACGTATATTATGAATGGTAGGGAGAGAAATTGGAAGATAGTTTAAACCATTATAGTAAAACAATATTGAGGAAACTAAGTGAAGCAGGAGTGAAAATTGGAGATAGAATAAGAGTGGCAAATAGATCTAGGATTTATGAAGGAATATTAATGCCGAGACCAATACTAGGAGATAAAGAAAGCATTGTTATAAAATTGTCTAATGGATATAACATTGGAATAAAAGTAGATGAAGATACTGTAATAGATAAGATTGAAGAGAAAACAATTTCAATGGAAGTAAAGAGTAGATGTATGGAAACATATAGGGATAAACCAAGGGTATATATTATTGGGACTGGAGGAACCATAGCAAGCAGAGTAGACTATTTAACTGGAGCAGTATATCCAGCATTAACTCCAGAAGAACTATACCAGTTAATTCCAGAGTTAAGTGATATAGCAATCTTAGAATCAGAATCATTATTCAATATTTTTAGCGAAGATATGGATCCAAAAAAGTGGGAAAAAATCTCTGAAAGAGTTTTTGATAAGATTGTGGAGGGATATGATGGAATAGTTATACCCCATGGAACGGATACAATGGGTTATACAGCTGCAGCCTTAAGTTTTTCAATTAGGAATCCACCAATACCAATAGTATTAACTGGAGCGCAAAGATCTTCAGATAGACCATCATCAGATGCATATATAAACATGATATGCGCCACCATAACAGCATCAAAAGCACCATTTGCAGAAGTAACTGTAGTTATGCATTCCACATCCAATGATGAAACATGTATAGCACATAGAGGAACAAAGGTTAGGAAATGCCATACAAGTAGGAGAGATGCATTTAAAACAATAAATGCAAAACCCATAGCAACAATAAATCCAAATGGAGAAATAATAATGCATGTAAAAGACTATAATCCAAGAAGGAGAGACATTGAAGGAGCATCATTAGAAGCAAAATTCGATGATAAAGTTGCATTAATAAAAGTTTATCCTGGAATGAATGATGAAATAATACACTACTTAATAGATAAAGGATATCATGGAATAGTAATTGAGGGAACTGGATTAGGACATGTACCGCAACGGATTATCAATGCATTGAAAAGAGCTATTGAAAATGAAATACCAGTAGTAATGACTTCACAATGCCTCTGGGGAAGAGTAAACATGAATGTATATAGAAGAGGAGTAGAATTACTAGAGATAGGCGTAATACCAGGACAAGATATGCTACCTGAAACAGCATTAGTAAAATTGATGTGGACTCTAGCTAAAACAAGAAATATGAGTGAAATAAGAGAGATAATGCTCTCCAATATAGCTGGAGAGATAAGTGTGAAATCAGAATATGAGGTGTAGATCTATGGTTGAAGAAAAGAATTACAATTACTATGAAGAATTAGGTGTAAAAATAGGATTAGAAATACATCAACAATTAAATACCAAACATAAACTATTCTGTAAATGTCCAACAAAACTAGTTGAAGATGAAGAAAACATTAAGAAAACCGTTAAGAGGATTCTTAAGCCATCGAAAAGCGAACTTGGAGAAATAGATCCAGCAGCACTCTTTGAATACATGAAACATAAAGAGTATATATATGAAGCTCCTGAAGAAGCTTCATGTCTAGTGGAATTAGATGAAGAACCACCACACGATCTAAATGAAGAAGCATTAGAAATAGCATTAGAAATAGCATTAATGCTTAAATCAAATCCAGTGGACGAAGTACATGTAATGCGTAAAATAGTGATAGATGGTTCCAATACCACTGGATTTCAAAGAACTGCAATAATAGCTATGGGGGGAATAGTAAAAGATGAAGAGGGAGATATAGGAATAAAAACCATATGTCTAGAGGAGGAAGCAGCTAGAAAGATATCTGAAACAGAAGATAAAGTTACATATAGACTTGATAGACTTGGAATACCGCTAATAGAAATAGCAACGGAACCAACAATAAAAACACCACAACAAGCAAAGAGAGTAGCATTAAAAATAGGTAGAATACTAAGAGCTACAGGAAGAGTGAAGAGAGGTATAGGAACTATAAGGCAAGACCTAAATATATCCATATCAAAAGGTGCAAGAATAGAGATAAAGGGTGTACAAGACTTAAATTTAATACCAAAAATCATAGAGTATGAAATAGAGAGACAGAGGAAATTACTAGAGATAAGAGATGAACTAAACAAGAGGAAAGTAAAATTAGAAGATATAGAGGGGAAGATAATTAAAGTAACAGATATATTCAATGAAACGAAATCAAAACTTATAAGGAAAGGATTATCTGAAGGAAAAGATGTTTACGCAGTAAAATTAAAGGGATTTGCAAAACTATTGGGTATGGAGATACAACCAAATAGGAGATTAGCCACAGAAATGTTGGAAAGAGCAAAATTAATCAGTGGTATAAAGGGGTTAATTCACACAGATGAATTACCGGGTTATGGTATAAGCCAAGAAGAAGTCGCAAAATTAAAGACGTATATGGAGGCAGATGATGATGACGCCATAGTAATGGTTATTGGAAACCTTGAAGAAAGTGAAAAAGCTTTAAACGCTATTGTACAAAGAGCTAAAGAAGCAATTATAGGGGTACCAGAAGAAACGCGAGCAGCAAATGATGATGGAACAACGAGATATAGTAGACCAATGCCTGGAGCTGCAAGAATGTATCCAGAAACAGATATAAGACCAATATCAATAACAAAAGAATTAATAAAGAAAATTGAAAGTATACTGCCAGAACTTCCAGAAGACAAAATTAAAAGATATATTGAAAAACATGGTCTCAGCATTAAGCTAGCTGAAGAATTAATAGATTCTGAAATGGATGAATTATTTGAAGAAATAGTGAACAAATACAATGTTAATACAACTTTAGTAGCATCTACATTAGTATACACTATGAATACATTGAAAAATGAAGGTATAGATATAGGCAGGATAACCAAAGATAAAATAATGGATTTATTTAGTTATGTAAGTAGAGGAGACATAGCAAAAGAAGCAATACCAGACATACTTAGATATTTAGCGCAAAACCCAGCTATAAACGTTGAAGAAGCCATCAGAAATCTAGGTAAAGTTAAGATGACCATAGAAGAACTAGAAGAAATAGTGAAAAAAGAAGTGGAGAAAGCTGAAGATATAATTAGAAGTAGGGGTATGGCTTCAATGAGTATATTAATGGGTAGAATTATGGGGATTGTTAGAGGTAAAATAGATGGTAAGATAGTAAGTGAAACTGTTAGAAGAATTTTAGAGGAAAAGATGAAATCATTTAAGACCTAATTTATCAGGTAAATATTTATCAACAACATATGACAAACCATATCTACTAAAGCTTTGCTGCTCAGCTTTACGCTTCAACCTAATAAATTCATCGATCTCCCTAGACCAGAATGGATCTCTATATCTTGGATCTCTCCTCAAAACTTCAAGTCTAGCCATATCCCTATCATCCATAGGCTCCGTGGGAAGTTTATACCTAGTTATATCCGTTGCCCAAACACCAATCCACTTAGCATCTGGAGTATTCAATTCAGTGATATGAGCAGCATTAGCTGAACCGGAAATTATAACCATAGCTATATGCATACCCCAAGGATCAGCATCAGTCAATATATAAACTGGTAATCCAAGTTCCACATTAAGCCTCCTAATAAATCTACGGGTAGATCTAGGTGCTTGCCCCGCTGTATGAATCAATATTGCATTAAACCTCTTATGAACTTTCTCCGCAATGAATCTTGTAAAGAGACCTCCAGTTTCTATAGCTATAACCTTATCAGCACTACAATCAATAAATTCAGCTGATAAAAGTGATGGCCCTATCATCATCCCATCGGGATGTGAAGATAAATTAACCCTCTTACCATAATAATCAGGATCTGGATGTGTATATTCTATAACTAAATCTCCAAAAACTGCACTACGTTCTTCAGGGTATATCATGAAATCCTCTCTTGGAATTCCAAGTACAGTTTCAAGATCTGAAACTATCTCATTAGATTCATGCTGATCCTTAAACTCTATTCCGAAGGCCTCTGAATTATAGTATAAGTCCCTAAGAGTTGTTGGTTGATTGGCAATTAAAGATTTATAAGCGAAAAAGGCAACCCAAACAAGTTGTGTCAATGAACCTATTTGACGAATATTAGCTCCACTTCTAACAACAGTTTTATCTCCCAAAATGAATTGTTTTAATTCATCATCATAAACAATGTTATTTAATGTTCTACTCTTCAATCTAACCCTTGGAAATTCACCTCTAGAAATTTGTTCATATAATTCTAATCCAAACTCTCTTAACCTAGCTAAAACTTCTTCCCTCTTCATCTTTTAATCCTCCTCAAAAGCATATTAACATCTATAGATGAAGGATCTTTACCTGCAAGTTCACTTGCAAATTGAGCTATTTTAGGCAGGTATTTCTCTAATACATGAACTCTACGCTCCAATGCAATTCTACGAGCTTTACTAGTTAAATATGATTTAAGCTTTCTAGCACAAGTCTTAATTGCCCATTCAATTTCATATGCAACTTCAGGTATATCTGCAATAAACTCTTTACCCACAGTCTTATATGGAATTTTAGTTGAAACTATATGAACTAAAAAGGCTATTGGCATATTTAAATCAAGTTTATACCTATTCCACTTAATGGATTTAATAACCTTAAAGGAAACGTCACTTGCAGTATCATAGAGAAGTGGAATCTTATTAGCATATCTGTATAGATTTATTTCACCGGGTTTTGGAGGTTGTATACCACCACCATAAGCTATTGCAGCTTCCACTATGAATGGATGACCTGAATATGATGATGGTTTACGTTGAACAGCATAAACAAATTCAGGTTTAAGTTCTTTTTCAATACCTTTAACGAGTAGATTCGGACCTATTGGTGAAAGACACGATGCATCTGGAGGTAGGAAATCATCATATTTCTTCATGGCATTGACAAGTCTAACAATTTCATCAGAAGATAAATCCCTAGGGTTCTTCTCAGGGTCTATATTAGCATACTTCAATAGATCATATGCAGTCTTCCTACCAACCCTATGAAAATTATATGATAGGAATTCAACCATCTTTTCACTTCTCGTCCTCTTAATTAACCTTTTAATTAATTCAACATCAACACCCTTAGGATGTGGTAAAACCTCTTTAGGTATATTTGGAAGTTCATCAGTAACCCTTAGAAACTTATAATAAACCCCCTCAGGAGTTATAAAGGATATAGTGGCATATGGAAGTATTATTGCAGTCTGCTTAAAATAGTCTATGATCCTACTCTTAGCTCTAGAGTAATCACCTTCAAATTCAAATTCAACAATAGTACCATGCCAATATAATGGATTTGGAAGACTCTTAATCCCTCCACGTAGAAGTATAGGCTTATTATATTGTATATCTATCATAAGCTCACATTGATATTTCAATGGGCCACCAGTAGAACTAACAACTTTAACAGAACTATGGGTTGTTATCTGCCCATATAATATGGCCATTTTACCTCCAAGACCAAACATACCCCTACTCTGCCTCAAAACATACTTAGAACCAAAAAGTATCTGTCCAAAAGCTAATGGAATATAATCTTTAGGAATCCCACAACCATTATCTTCAACCCTAATCCTATATACACCAGTCTTCTCAGTTTCAGTTAAACCCACATAAACATTAGGTAAAATCCCATGAGTTTCACAAGCATCAAGAGAATTCTCCACTAATTCACGTATTATGGTGTATGTAGCTCTAACAGGATTATCAAAACCTGCAATCTCCTTATTACGATAGAAAAAGTCTGCTGGACTTATAGCTTCATAAACTTCCTTAACACCTTCATACATTATATATCTAATAAATTTATGTAGCTAAAGTCTAATTAAATGTGTTTCTAAAATCCTTTTTCTCCCATAATTCAAACTCAAATTTTTTAAGCATCCTCTTCTCTCTATCCAAGAAATTATATACAGAACTATGAGGCTTACCGGAGGCAAGCATTTCAATAGCTCTTCTAACTATCATAACATTTTCATATGAACCTATAACTGCAACATAATTTGAATAAATGGAGAGATAAGTGTCGGTATACTCTTCAATTATCTTCCTAGTTTTACCATTTTCACCAATAATTCTACCTTTAACCCTCATAAGATGATTCCTTGATGAACCAACATAAAATGTTAAATCAATAACATCTAAAATAATATTGTCATCAAAAAGTCTAAAAGCTCTTTCAGGACTAAAACCATACCCCATAGCCATAATGATATTCTTAGCTTTCATAACATTCTCGTATGGAATAGAATTAAGATCTGCTTCAATAATTACAGAATTAGAAGATGAATCAATAAATAACTTTACTCCAGTTCTACTTTCAATATAGGATTTAGTAGAACCTCCTTCACCAATTATAACACCAATTCTATCGGGAGGTATAGGTATGTATTCTCTAATCATCTCTTTACACCCTTCACCCATGATAAAGCCTCTTCTAAATCAGGAGTATCAACACCTACATCTGAGAAAAACTCCAATAAATTATTAATATCTCTAACTAATAATTCTTCAGCCATTGGATGACTTAAATCAACTGCTTGACCAAAATCTATTAAAACAGGGGAATCATTAAAAACCATAATATTGTATTCACTTAGATCTCCATGTACAAGTCTAGCATCAACATAAAGCTTCCTAACATAATCCATTAAAACGTTAAAGAAGGAATCAACATTTAGAGGTATATAATCCTTTAATAATGGAGCTGGAACACCATCAACACCAATAAACTCCATAACTAGAACATTGCCTTTAACGGTTATCGGCTT
Source organism: Methanomethylicia archaeon (assembly GCA_038727515.1). Taxonomy (GTDB): domain Archaea; phylum Thermoproteota; class Methanomethylicia; order Culexarchaeales; family Culexarchaeaceae; genus JAVYVS01. Next base: position 107,619 of record JAVYVS010000004.1, on the reverse strand, counting down.
TGGAACTCTAACACCAACACCATAAGCCTTAGATAAATTTGAATATTCTTTCCTAGCCCAAACATAAATTATATCTCTAGTCTTTCTACTAGAAACCTTAAATCTAGGGTCACCAATAATATACGTTAACATCCCCTTCCTAAACTCAGAAGTTGAAGTTAAATATATCTTAACAGCTAAATCTAAACCATTACGATCCCTAGCAAAATAAATTCTAGCTTCCTTCCCAGAATTAACTACACCATACATTACATCTATAAAACCATTATTGATTAAATCATATAGTATCATTAGAGTAGAATAATCAAAAACTTCCTCTACAGTTTCAAAGAATTCTGAATCTTTAATTTTCTTCCTCCTAAGATCAATCTTATGAAGTTCATCTTTTACACGATCAATATCCCAACTCATAAATAAAACCTATAACTTCAATGAATCAAGATCTAAATCCTTAGGTAAAAGACCTTCATCCTTAAGCTTTTTAATTTCATCCCTCTCATATCTCCAAACAATATCACCCTTAGAATCCGGTTGAAAATCCCAAGGAACCACAGCTACAATATCACCCTCCCTAAACCATAATCTCTTACGATATCTACCAGGGATTCTACAAATCCTAACATTACCATCAACACATTTAACCCTAGCCCTATCAAAACCCAAAAAGTTGACAATAACCCCTAAAATTTCACCTTCACCTAAAGGTCTAAGTTTAACCTCGCTATTCTCACCAGCCTTCTTACTCATGAATATCATATACTAATTGTTAAGAGATGAATAAAAGGTTAATGTTTAAAGGTTTCAACTTTGGAAATTATAATGATTTTACCATCAACAACCATAAATTTAACATGATCTCCACATTTAACATTAAAAGCTATGGGTTTATAGGCTTGAAAAACTTCACCAATGGAATTAGAGATCTCAACCAAATTATCTGAAACAGATTCAATTAAACCTTCAGGAAGCTCATCCCACCTATATAGGATGTCAATTTTCTTTGACCATCCATCTTTATAATTTACTGAGAAATGAGAATTAGAATTAAGATCATAGAAAGAGAATTTACCATTCTTAAAACCATCATACCTAAGAATTCTACCATTAAAATTCAGAATATCACCAAAAGTAAATTTTGGAAGTCTAACAGAAATAGAAAGTCTAGAGATTTTAGAACCCTTAGAACCATTAAAACCAATAACTTTATGACTCTCTTTAATAAAAGCTCCAAAATTAATTCGAATACTATCAGCAACCTTCCTAGCCAATCTAAAACTATCAAATTTATAATCTAACCCCCCGCGAACATACTCAACCTTATAATTAGAGGATCCTCCTCTACCAAACTCCCTAAAAAGAATATTTCTAACAATTTCATCAATACATTTAATTTCATGATCATTAAGCATTCTACCATCAGCTCTCACTTGAACTATAGATGAAAAAACCCCTGAAGCCAATCTAGAACACTTTGGACAAACAGTACGCTTAATAGAAATTTCAACCCATAATTCCTCATCATAATCTGGTATATTCACATTTACACTACCATGAGCACGTACTAAAACTGAAATTTTACCACGACCAATTCTTCTAGCTTCAGAAACTGAGAAAACCCCTACACCATTCAATTTAACATATTTCTCAACAAAATCCATAGCTGAAGCTAAAAGAGCATCTTCAACTTTATTTGACATAACCCAAGTTCCATGAAGCTTATAAGATCCGCATACACTACAAAACTCCATAATTAGATCTCTAGGTACAGAAATTAACCTATTCCTAGTTTTATAACAATCCCAACACATATTATCCACTAAAGGCATATTTGGAGATTCAAATTTACCACAAATACAGCAAAACCTAGTCAATAAATCACCATAAAATTAATTTCTAGAGGATTATCCTTATAAATTGTGCGTGAGGTTGACCGCCAATAAATACTATAGCATCCTTATGGATTAATCCAGCTTCCAAAGCTAGTTTAACTATATTAGAACCAATAATATTTCCTATGGAAGCAGATTTAAGATATTCTAAAGCTCCATCAGAATCTAAGAGCATACCACCATAAAACTCTCTATTAACAGTAATCTTCAAATCCCCACTTTGAAAACTCATACCTAGAATCTCAGCATCACATGCAACAACAACAAAATCCTTTCCATACCGCCAACAATTAACATAGAATTTCCCCTTTAAATTCTCACTCAAATTTAACACCTAACCACTAATACTACTTCTAGCTCCACAAGCTGTGCAAACAAGCAATAAAACCCTACGTTCCTTCATTAAATATGTATCCTTTGAATTGCAAACTGGACATATAACGTACTTTTTGGCATACTTTAATAAAACATTATTTATGGTTGAACTATCATATCTACCATGTAGAATAAGCTTATCACCTTCAATATCACCAGCAGCACCAATCTCCTTAGAAAGAAAACTAACAACATGTTTAACATCTCTATTAAGATAATCAACAACATTCATAAAGTTACTAATAAAAGTTCTACCACCAATTATTGAAACATTAATCTGAGGAAGATTAAAAACACTTTTAACTCCAATCACCGATGGAACTTTAGACAAAGCCCTATTCAAAAGCTCTTCATAACTATACTCACTTATCCTCTTCAATAAGATCACTCCACCCCATATACGGAAACATTAAACATAAAGTTTTCTATATAATGTAATGGTTGACGGTGGAAACAATGCAATATAAGATTAGGGGGAAATCCATAGTAACCATGGGGAGTAAAGGGATAATTAAAGATGGATATATAGTAATTGAAGACGGATATATAGTGGATATTGGTGAAAGTAGCAGAATAAAGGCTGAATACCATAGGTATGATGAAATAGATGCAAGAGATTGTATAATAATTCCAGGATTAATAAACACCCACACACATATGGCAATGAGCTTACTTAGAGGTTATGCAGATGATCTACAATTACATGAATGGCTTGAAAAATGGATATGGCCTCTAGAAGCAAAAATGAATGATAGAGATATATACATTGGAGCTAAACTTTCAGCTATAGAAGCCATTAAAAGTGGTACAACAACTATATGCAGTATGTATCACTATAAACATGAATACAATGAGGTAAAAGCAATACAAGAAACTGGGCTTAGAGGGGTAATATCACATGTATTCTTCGATTGGAGGATAAACGAAGATTACAAGTTAATGAAAGATTTAGTGGAGAATTGGCATGGGAAAGAGAATTGGAGGATAAAGGTAGCAGTATCCCCACATGCACCATATACCGTAAGTCCAAAAAACCTATTGGAAATAAAGGAGTATGTAGATGAATTAAATGAGAATTATAGTGGTGAAGAAGAGGTTATAATACATATACATGTGGCGGAAACTAGAGAAGAAGCAAAAATTGTAAGTGAAAAGTATGGTGTAGATACAAGTAAAGGGATATTTGAATACCTAAATCGAATAGGATTCTTATCTGAAAACATACTAGCGGCACATTGCGTATGGTTAACAGATGTGGATATAGAATTAATGAAGAAAAACAGGGTTAAAGTATCACATAATCCAATAAGCAATTTAAAATTAGCATCTGGAATAAGCCCCATAAAGAAATTAGTTGATGAAGGAATAACAGTATCATTAGGGACGGATAGCCCATGCTCCAATAATACAATAGACATGTTTGAAACAATAAAGATTGCTGCATTACTACAAAAAGGGATTACATTAAATCCAGCGGTAATACCAGCAGTAAAAGCTCTTGAAATGGCAACAATAAATGGTGCAAAAGCCCTAAAATGGAGCAACACTATAGGAAGCATAGAAATAGGAAAGAAGGCTGATATAGTAGCAATAGAATTTAGGAAACCACATTTAACACCAATATACAATGAAATAAGCCATATAGTGTATGCTGTGAGATGTGGAGATGTAAAACATGTAATAATAGATGGAAGAATAATCATGGAGAATAGAGAAATTAAAACAGTAAATGAAGAAAGTACATTAATAGAAGCAGAAAAAGCTAAAGAGGAATTAATTAATAGGTTAAAGAGGTGAGAGAAATTCCAAAAATAAGAGATCTAAAATTAGCTGAAAAGGGGAAGAAGAATATAAGAATTGCAGAATCAAGAATGCCGGTTTTAATGAGTATAAGAAGGAAATTTGAAGAGGAAAAACCATTGAAAGGCATTAGGATATCAGCATGTTTACACGTCACAAAGGAAACAGCAGTATTAATTAATACATTGAAGACTGGAGGAGCGGAAATAACCCTAACAGCATCAAATCCCCTATCCACACAAGATGATGTAGCAGCAGCATTAGTTGAAGAAGGCATAGAAGTATATGCATGGAGAGGTGAAACGGAAGAAGAATACATGGATAATATAAGGGAGGCCTTAAAATTTAAACCTCAAATAACGATGGATGATGGTGGAGACATAACTGTTGAAGCCCATAAATTAGGATATGCAGAAAGTATAATTGGAGGAACAGAGGAAACAACAACTGGAGTTATAAGGATAAAAGCCATGGAAAATGAGGGGATACTAAAATATCCAGTGATAGCAGTAAACAATGCTAAAACAAAATATCTCTTTGATAATAGGTATGGAACAGGGCAGAGTACAATAGATGGGATAATGAGAGCAACAAACGTATTGTTAGCTGGCAAAAATATTGTAGTAGCTGGATATGGATGGTGTGGAAGAGGAATAGCTATGAGAGCTAGAGGTATGGGTGCAAATGTAATAATCACAGAGATAGACCCATTAAAAGCTTTAGAAGCAGTTATGGATGGATTTATAGTTCTACCAATGGAGAAAGCATCTGAAATAGGTGATATATTCATAACTGCAACAGGAAATATCAATGTAATAAGGAAGGAACATATTATGAAAATGCGGAATGGAGCTATACTAGCCAATAGTGGACACTTTAATGTTGAAATAAATCTAAGGGATTTAGAGTCCATATCAATATCTAAAGAGAGAATTAGAGAAAACGTAGATGAGTATACTCTAAAAGATGGAAGGAAGATATACCTTATAGCTGAAGGTAGACTTGTAAACTTAGCAGCTGCAGAAGGGCATCCAAGCGAAGTAATGGATATGTCGTTTTCAAATCAAGCATTAGCAGTAAAATACATAGTGGAAAATAAAGGGAAACTTAAACCAAAAATATATGAAGTGCCTACGGAAATAGATCAAATGGTAGCAAAACTAAAATTAAATACCATGGGAATAGTAATAGATGAACCAACAAAAGAACAAATTGATTATATGAGAAGATGGGAAGATTAAAAATATAGTGTTTAATAAGAATACTTGGGAGGCGGGAAAAATTCCAGAGAAAAATGAAAAAGAAGGTAAGGGGAAGATAAAGTCAATATCAGATTTACCTGGAGTTGGACATGCAACAGAACAAAAATTAATAGAAGCAGGATATAAAACTTTAGAAGCAATAGCAATAGCAACACCATCAGAAATAGCAGCAGCCACAGGATTGGGGGAGAAGGTTGCTCAAAAAATAATTGTAGCAGCAAGAGCAGCATTAGAAATAGGATTTAAAACTGCAGATACAATATATGAACAAAGACTAAAGGTGAATAGGATAACCACTGGAAGCAAAAACTTGGATAGACTACTTGGAGGAGGAATAGAAACACAATCAATAACAGAAGTTTTTGGAGAATTTGGAAGTGGAAAAACTCAATTGGCACATCAATTATCGGTAAATGTACAATTACCACAAGAAGCAGGAGGACTTAGTGGAAGAGCATTATACATAGATTGTGAAGGTACATTTAGACCTGAAAGAATAATATCTATGGCGATGGCTAAAGGATTAGATCCAAAAGAAGCATTAAAAAACATAATATTTGCTAGAGCATACAATTCAGATCATCAAATGCTATTGGTAGAGCAAGCAAAGGATATAATTGAAGAAAAGAATATAAAACTTATAGTTGTAGATAGTGTAACTGGACATTTCAGAGCAGAATATCTTGGAAGAGAAAGTCTAGCGGATAGACAACAAAAGTTAAATAGACACCTACATACACTGGCAAGGCTTTCAGATATATTCAATCTAGCAGTCTTCATAACGAATCAAGTAATGGCAAGACCAGATGCATTCTTTGGAGATCCTACAAGAGCTGTTGGAGGACATGTACTATTCCACGTTCCAGGAGCTAGAATATACCTTAGGAAGAGCAGTGAGAATAAGAGGATAGCTAGACTTGTAGATAGCCCATATCTACCAGAGGCAGAAGCAGTATTCCAAATAACGGAGGAAGGAATAGTAGATCCACATGAATAACAATAGAAAAAATAAAAAGCTAAAGCAATAGATTCTTAAATTGGCGATAAATAGTGTTGAAAACACATCTCTCAGATCTATTTGAGAGTAAAGGAGCAAAAATCATAGATTTCGTAGGATGGAAAATGCCACTATGGTTTACAAATATAAGTGAAGAACATTTAGCTGTAAGAAATAATGTTGGAATATTTGATGTATCACATATGGGAAGAATGCTAATAGAAGGGGTAGATTCAACGCAATTCCTAAACTATGTAACAACAAATGACGTGGAAAAGTTGAGAGTAAATAGAATGCACTATTCTCTCATATGCAATGAAAATGGTGGAATAAAGGATGATATAATGCTACAGAAGATATCTGAAGAAAAATATGTGTTAATATGCAATGCATCAAATAGAGAGAAAATATACAATTGGTTAATGCAAAAATCTATGGGATTCAATGTTAAAATAGAAGATGTAACTTTTGAAGTCCCAATGATAGCATTACAAGGACCTTACGCTGAAAAAACACTGCAAAAACTTGTGGATGTAGATTTAAGTAAAGTGAAATTCTGGAGGCTAACCACAACTAAGATCGCGGGGTATGATGTAATAATATCAAATTCTGGATATACAGGTGAAAATGGTTTTGAAATAACATTTTGGAGGATTCCCAGAAGTGAAATAGATAACTTCATAAAAGTTTATAATGAGATTATCAATGCGGGAAAAGAGTATGGATTAAAGGAATGTGGTTTAGGAGCTAGAGATACTTTAAGACTTGAAGCAGGTTTAGTATTATATGGAAATGATATAGATGAAGATACAACACCCTTCGAAGCAAAATTGGATTATGCAGTGAAAATGGAGAAAGACAAATTTATTGGAAAAGAAGCATTACAAAAACAATTGGAGGAAGGTTTAAAGAAGGTTAGAATTGGATTAATGATGATTGAGCAAGGGATACCTAGACCACACTATGAAATATGGTATGGAAATGAAAAGATAGGTATAGTGACAAGTGGAACATATTCACCATTATTAAAGGTTGGAATAGGAATGGGATATATAAAACCACAATATGATGAAGTAAATAGGGAAATTGAAGTATTGATTAGAGAAAGGAGAGTAAAAGCTAAAATAGTGAAATGGCCATTTTATGATGAGAGTAAATATGGTAGGGGGAGGACTAATGTCCCATAGCATCATAATAAAGGAAGACCTTTATTACACCAAAGATCATGAGTGGATTAAAATAGAAAATGGAAAAGTCAGAGTGGGAATAAGTGATTATGCTCAAAAGGAACTTAGAGATATAGTATATGTAGAATTACCAAAATTAGGGATAAATGTAAAACAATTTGAAAGACTTTGTAGTATAGAATCTGTGAAAGCAGTTTCAGATGTATATAGCCCATTAAGCGGCAAAGTTATAGAGGTAAATAAGAAACTTGAAACTTCACCAGAACTATTAAATGCAGATCCATATGGAGAAGGATGGATAGCAATAATAGAAGCAGAAAAATTGAATGAAGAATTAAAGAATTTGATGAATGCAAAAGAATACGATGCATACTTAAAAACACTAAAACACCATTAAACAACCCTTAAAATTTTTTCCTCCATATAATCAATTATAACTCTTCTATACCCCCTCAACTTAGCATCGATTTCATCATCCCCAGTATCAACATGCAGTTTACTTAAACTGGAAATCTTACTTTTAGTAGCAACAATAATTATATTATTTACACCAACCCTCTTAATAACTTCACTACTAATCTGTTGATTACCTCTACCAAAAATAAAGCCTTGACCACCAATTGGGGAAACAATAATATAAGCTCTACTAAACCTCCCAGAATCTAAAACTTCTATTATATCCTTCTCAGAGACATCTTTAGCCAATAATTTAAAGTTAACCATTAAATCAACTCCAAGCAGAGTCTTCTCTAAACCAAGTAGATCAGTTATAGCTTTAACAGTAGTTCCAGGACCCAATATATATAATGCATTAGGATCCATAGATTCTAAAACATATTTTGCAATAGCCTTTTGATTATCTAATTCACTATTAATGGGCATAGTTGGAGATTTAACCCCCTGAATATACCCTGGAATATATGGAACCAATAAATATCCATAAAGTTTTATGGAGAGCCTATTACATCTAAATGCATCTTCATCGACATCCATAACCTCGGCATGTTTAACTGGTAAACCATGTATAAGGAATTCTGAGACTATCTTAGCAGCATCCTCCACATTTACAGCGAAAACAGAAGAATACATTTTAACTCCAGCCGGAATCCCAATAACTGGAACACTTAGATCTATAGCGTTACAAATATCTCTAGCAGTTCCATCCCCGCCACAAAAAACTATTAGATTAACGCCTAAATCACGCATAATTTTAGCAGCTTTAATAGTATCTTCAGCAGTAGTTAAATCACCGATTTCACCAATAACAATAGGATTAAAACCAGCTTCAATAGCCTCATATTCACCCATAGATTTAGGGTATGAAATTAATTCAAAGGATACATTAAGAGATTTTAAATGTTTAAGGAAAGATTTAGCTTTTTCAGGAGCTATAGGTTTAGCACCAAGTTCAATAGCCCTCTTTAAAGTTTCATATCCATCAGTACCCTTAAGACCTACACGTCCACCCATACCGGCAATAGGATTAACTATAAAACCAATCTTTTTTCTAATATTTACTTCACCCATCTTATACCCATCTCAAACACTTGATCCCCTATCTCCCAATTCTTCTCATAATATCCATCCATAGGTTTAGTAGAATCTATAATTAGATTTCTAACTCTAACTTCACTTAGTATGTAATGCTCCATACCCTTCAATAAGCTTAAAGTTTCTGGATCATCAACACAAATATATGCATCTACATATGCATCTACAGGAAGATCGAGCTCCTTCCTCATAGATTGAAGCCTTCTAACAACATCTCTAGCAAGACCTTCAGCCATAAGCATTCTATCAACGACACAATTTAAGACAATTTCACCATACTTAAAACTACTAAAACCATAACCGGAAACAATCTTCACTTCAAAGTTTAAATCCCCCCTATCCAATTGAACTTCAACGCCATCCACATTAATCTTCACAAAACCAATATTTTCAATTTCAAATTTCAATTTACCTGCATCCATAGATTGTATTTTATCAACTATTTTTGGAATTAAACTCTTATACTTTGGTCCAAGAGAAGAATAGTTTATGAAGACTTCATAAACCTTATACTTTGAAGATTCAGATAAAGGCATAATCTTTAAATCTTTAACATTACATTGATCAAGCAATACCCCCCTAAATAATTCAACACTTTTAATAACATCAATATCATCTGTGAATACTATAATCTCCCTCAATGGGTAACGTAATTTTAAACGTTTTTCCTGTCTAATCTTATATGAAGTTTCAACAATATCTCTAACTAAATCCATATACTTCAATAATGATTCATCAATAAACTTTTCAATAGGCTTCGGCCAATCACACAAATGAATAGTTTCAGGTAAACTGGGATCTGCAACTCTAAATATTGATTGATATAATTTCTCAGTTATGAAGGGTATTATTGGAGCTGAAAGCTTAAGAAGTCTTAGAAGTACATGATATAAAACTGCATAAACAGCGTATTTACTTTTATCTTCACCTTCAAGCCAAATCCTCCTCCTAATAAGCCTAATATACCATCTACTCATATCATCAACTATAAAGCTCCTAATAGCCCTAGCCAATTCATGTATATGGAACTTCTCCATACTCAAATTACACTTCTTAACCATAAACTCAAAACAACTTAAAAGCCATAGATCTTCAGGTTGTAGATAATCACTAAGAGAATCTAATGTATACTTCTCTGGAGAATAGGAATCAAGATTCATATATAGACTTGCAAAATAATAGACATTCCACATTATAGTTAAAACCTTGTAAACCTCCTCTAATTCCTTCATGGAAAACTTCAAATCTTCCCATGGAGTACATTGAAGCTCATAAAATCTTAATGCATCCCTAGAAAATCTAGAGAAAACTTCCTCGGGAGCTATAACATTACCAAGAGATTTATGCATAGGTCTACCCTGCTCATCCAAAGACCATCCATGCATCAAAACCTTCTTATATGGAGCCATACCAAAACCAATATATCCACTAACTAGGAGTGTATAGAACCAACCTCTAGTTTGATCAGGACCCTCCAAAATAAAGTATGGAGGCCACCATTCTTCAAATTCTTCAGTGGAAACAGGGAAATTCAGAGAAGCCCATGGAGCAACACTAGAATCCATCCAAACATCAAGGACATCTGAAACTCTACGCATAATACCACCACACTTCCCACATTTCAATAATACTGAATCAATCCAAGGTTTATGGAGATCTTTAAGTTCAACGAAATTAATAGCCATACTCTTAAGCTCATTAAGAGAACCTATAACCACTATACTACCACAATTCTCACATCTCCATATAGGCATTGGTATACCCCAATACCTCTGCCTAGAAATAACCCATTCACGAACATTTTCAAGCCAATTTCTAAATCTATTCTTACCAGCCCAATCTGGAATCCATTCAACACGTTCATTCTCAGCTATAAGTGAACTCCTAATCTCAGGAACATTAATAAACCATTGTGTTGTAGCCTTTAAAATAAGTGGAGATTTACATCTCCAACAATGTGGATATCTATGAACAATCCAAGATTGATGAAACAATAAACCTTTACGCTTTAAATCCTCTATAATCTCAGAATTAGCTTCCCAAATACTTTTACCAGCATACTTTCCAGCTTCAACAGTAAAGATACCTCTATCATCCACTGGACATAAAATGGGAAGATTATACTTCAATCCAACAATAAAATCTTCTTCACCATGACCTGGAGCTGAATGTACGCATCCAGTGCCCTCATCCATAGTAACAAATTCTTCACTTAAAACAACCCTATGAACACCTCTAAACTTTTGTTGAAGGGGAACTTCATCTAATAATGCTGGTACATATCTTAAACCTTCAAGAGAAGCTCCAGTAAATCTCTCTATAATATCATAATTCACTCCTACTTCATTAAACACAGCTTCACATCTAGCTTCAGCCAATATGTAAATTTCATTACCAACACGAGCCTTAACATAAACCTCCTTTGGATGAACCATAATAGCCACATTGGATGGAAGAGTCCAAGGCGTAGTAGTCCATATCAAAATATACTCATTACTTGAATTCTCCAATGGAAACTTGACGTATATAGATGGATCTCTAACATCACGATATTCATCAGTAACCTCATAACCTGAAAGAACAGTTTCACATCTTGGACACCAATGGAAAACCATATACCCCTCAGAGAGAAGACCACGTTCATATGCACGTTTAACAAGCCACCATGCAGCTTGAATATAATTTGAGTCAATAGTTCTATATGGATGATCCCAATCCATCCAAACACCGAGATTCTTAAATTGCCCCTCCATAATCTTCAGATTCTCCAATGCATACTTCTCACATTCCTCAATGAAATTGTCAACACCAAGCTTCTCAATATCCTTCTTAAACTTTAAACCAAGCTTCTTCTCAACCATAACCTCTATTGGAAGACCATGCATATCATATCCAGGTTGATCCCTAACATTATAACCAATCATTCGGAAATACCTTAGAAATGCATCTTTCAAAATCTTATTCCAAGCAGTACCAACATGAATAGGATTTGTAACGTATGGTGGGCCGTCTAGAAAGTATAATTTTGGTTTATCTTTAAGTCTACTCTTAACTAAACCATAAATGTTATTATCCCTCCAAAACTTGAATACATCTTCTTCAATTACAGACCCTTTATAATCTCTCTCAATAGTTCCAACAACGCCCATAAAATTCACCATCCAATAGTGTAATCCTTAAAAACAGCATTGAAATATACTTTTCAAGATTTAAATTTGGCGTTGGGACATCCCCAAAACACCAATCATAAATAAACTAGAACATAATACATATAAAAGTTTTGAACATATATATCTACGGTTATTAAACTAGAAGGTGAAGTATTTGAAAAATGGTTTGAAGAAGCTTATAAATATAAAAACTTTAAGAATAACTTTAAAAATTGTAACGTTAACATCAATATTCCTATTAGCTTTCCTAATAAGAATGCTACCAGTAATAAAGTATGGACCATACCTAAGTGAATATGATACTTACTATCAATATAGGATGACACAATACATACTAGACCATGGATTAACATCATGGTTTACATGGTATGATAAAATGAGCTGGTATCCAAATGGTAGAAATATTCCAGAAACATCATATTTAGGAGTACCATTAACAGCATCCATATTATACACAATAGCGAAGATACTTGGATTCAACATAGACTTAATGGAATTTTGTGCAATAATGCCAGCATTAATGGGTGGATTAACAGTAATAATAGCCTATTTGATTGGTAGGGAAATTGATGGAGATGGAACTGGATTAATTGCAGCTCTAATACTCGCTACAGTTCAAGCATTTATGCAGAGAACTACAGCAGGATTCTTTGATAATGAATGTGTAGGATTTCTAGCTATGACCTTAAGCATACTATTCTGGATTAAAGCAATGAAAAATGGTAATATAGCATATGCCATATTAAGTGGATTATCATTAGCCTACATGAATATAACATGGGGTGGAAGCATATACCTATTAAATCTATACGCGGTATATGCAATACTAATGATTTTATTAAAGAGGTATTCAAGGAAGCTATTGATAAATTACGTATTAACAATTGGAATAGCTATGATGATCTCATCACAATACCCATACTTTGCAAGAAAATACTTTATAAGCTATGCTACAATCATACCAATAACAACAACATTAATACTTACATTAAAAGATATAATGCAAAATGTTAAGGATAGAAATGCAAAAATCATTGGAATAGCCCTTGTAGTTACCATTGGGATTATAGGTGTAGCAATATTAGAAGGTTTAGGAATGCTATCATCATTAACTGGGAGAATAGCAACAGTAATAAATCCATTTCAAAGAACATCTATACCACTCGTAGAATCAGTGGCAGAACATCAAATGCCAACATGGAGTCAAATATACTATCAATATGGATTGCTAATACCATTAGCAGCTGCAGGATTATATCAACTCTGGAAACGTGGTGGAGAATTAGATATCTTCATTGCATTAGGAGGATTAACTTCAGCATACTTCTCATCAACTATGGCTAGGCTAATGATGCTTGCATCACCCTTCATAGCATTATTATCAGCACACTTAATAAACACATTATATACACAAAATATTGAAAGAATAATTGAGGAAAGGAAACATATTAAGAGGAGGAAGATGTATAGAGGGAGTATAAGAAGTAACGTAATAATACTAATAATTGTTTCAGCCACATTGATACTTCCAATCACAAGCTGGAGGAATTACGCAGCAACCCCACAACAAATAGTTACATCTTCACTACCAATAAGTAATGAATGTACAGATTGGATAGAAGCATTATTGTGGATGAGGAGCAATCTACCCAATGATGCAGTTGTAGCATCATGGTGGGATTATGGATATTGGATAACAGTTATAGCAAATAAAACAAGTGTAGCAGATAATGCTACACTAGATGAAGGGAAAATAAAGAGGGTTGCATTAGCATTCCTATCAAATGAAACGGAAGCTTTAAAGATATTTAGTGAAATGGGTGCAACACATGTAGTCGTCTTTGAAGCCTTCGATACGAATACTGGATTCCTATTTGCAGGTAGAGGTTGGGGAGATTTTGTAAAATCATATTGGATGGCTAAAATAGCTGGATTAAACGTTACAGACTACATGACATATAGTACACAATATGGATATGGGCTATATCTACCAACAGGTCCAAAGGCTAGTCAAGCAACCCTCTACAGATTAATCTTCAATACAAGAAGTGAGATCTGGAAGAGTTGGGGGATAAATATACCAAAACCAGAAAACTTTGAATTAATATTCCAATCATCCAATGGATATGTATTTGTATATAAGATAAAATATCAAAATTAAACTTTAGATTCACTTTCTTCAGAAAGTTTTTTCATCATTCTCCTATAACGTCCATATTTATCTTCAGGTGAAAATTTAGGTGGATGTGGAATTTTAACAGGTCCACCACAATAAGGACATTTATCCTTTTTAAGGGTATAGGAACCACAAGAAACACATTTCCTTAATAGCCAAGGCATAATTAAATCTCAAACCCTCCTAAAACTTCCTTGACCTCCTAAAGATGAAATCTTGTTTAAAGCTGCATCAACAGCAATCTTTAAAGCTTCTTCAGCAACCTTATAATCTTTAGCTGAAATATCAATTCTATATTTCGGCGCTCCAATAGCATAAATCCTATATTTCACACCCCTCATAGATTCAATGGCATTTTTAGCAGCATTTAAAGCTTCAATGATATGTAGAAGACCATCACTAGCATTAGAAGACAATTGTAATATTGCACTAACCTTAACTTCTTTAAGTTCAATATTATCTTTAGCTAAATCCACAATAACTTCAGCTAAATCCCTAGGTATCCCAGCATTAACTATTGGGGATAGACCAAATCTAGCAGCTTCCTCAAAGCCTGCTAAAACATCACCAAAATTCTCAATAAACTTCTCTACAACTTCAGATTTAATATCATCCAAACTCATACCGGTCTTTTCAGACAATAATTCAATAAGCTTTAAACCTCTATTAAACCTCTTCCACTCTAAAAGTTTATCCTTCCTCTCCTTATCACTAACCCTCCTAAGAGATAAATCCACATACTTCTTACTCTTATCAACCCTTATAACTTTCAAAACAACCTTCCTACCTTCTTTAAGATAATCACGTATATTATGAACCCACGTAGATGCAACTTCACCTATTGGAACGTATCCATTAACATTTGGATATTCATCTAAAGTTACATATGCACCTTTATCGAAAACTTCATTTACAGTAGCTATTACAAGTTCACCAACCTCAGGTAGATCTCTAACTTTAAATGACAATATTAACCCCTCAAATCCTACTCTAAAACCTTAATCAATCTACCCCTAACTTTAGCTTTACCACTACTAGGCTCAATTAAAACTCTACCACAAATATGGCATTTAACAATTGTTGAAGCTCTATCAAAAGATACTTGTTCATTACCACAATCAGGACAAGAAATTAAAATAAACTTACTCTTAGGTTCAGGTGTTAAAATCTTCTTCTTTTTAACTCCAATAAGCAAGATCTCACCCCTTAATTTCAATTCGCTTCAATCTAATTCCAACTGTATGGAGAATGTGCCCACACTTTTTACACTTCAACTTTAAAACTTGCTTCTTCGTAACTTTAGCAAACCTCTTCTGCTCAGAAGCCCTCTTACTACCATAACCCTTATTCTTAGCTGTAAATCTCCTCTCACCTTGAGCAAGAGATCTACGTTGACCAGCTTTATAAAGTGAAACCGAATGCTCAGTATGTGAATTACATCTAGGGCAATATTTCATAACGATTGAGGGAACCTTCATTTTCATCACCACTACTCCAATTTTTCAGCAACACCCTTTAAGATTAATGCTTCACTATTTATTAAAGGTATGTTAGCCACATCTTCAGGTTCAAAGGGGCCATAAACCACTAGATCCACCCCAACAAATTCAGAAACACTTGCTGTAAAACGAACTAATATTCTTTTTGTAATAATATCTAGAGATTTAATTGAGGAATTTAGTGATTGAAGAACTGTAGATATGGCTTCTTTAATCTTAACATATGCCTCTAATTCTTCATCTAAAAGTCCTTCTGGAGGAGTTATAGCACCAGAAAAGATGTGTTTAATCATCTTGTAAATTCTTAATTCAAAAATTGTAGATATCATCCTCATCGTTAAATCTAACTCATACTTTAACAATTCAGCTAAATCTTCAGGTGAAGACTCAATTTTATCCATTAACCCCTTAAAATACAATCTAACATTCATATAGAAATCCTTGGGTAAAGTGGAGAGAGAGTCAAATTCCAATTCCCTTTTTAAAGCTTCAATAATATCATTGTACATCCACTAAACCTCAATTAAAATATTAAGTTAACCATTTAATAAAGTTGCAGAACCTCTACATATAAGGTACATGGCAATAGTCTTAGGGAGAAGAACATCTTCATCCCTATAAGGCCCATAAAAATTTCCACCTATAAGGATCTTAGGCATATGAAAAACATGAATCTTAAAATCTTCAAAACCAAACGCGGAAGCATCAAAAATAGGTTGAAAATTATCTAAGAAGCCAATACTCATAGATTTAGCTATAAGCCCAGTTTTACCATGAATTGAAGATGGAAGCCTCATTAAACGCTTAATATCACTAGTTACACGTTCATCAATATGTATTACAACTCTATCTAAAAGCTTAGAAGCAAGTTTACCCCAAACCTTCATAGATAAACCATTTATAATAGGCCATTTTGGAGGAGAAGATTCAAAGGAAGATAAAATTAAACTTCTATTCTCATACACAATTCTACCAATTCTTTCACCTAAAATAAGCTTCAAATCGCTAAGGGAAGCGGAACATATGAAATCATAAATAGCTCTAATAAGTCTACCACGCCAACCAAAATCTGAAAGGGATGGTGGAGGAATATCTGAAGAAGATTTAGAGGGAAAACCATGTAGTTCAACTGAAAGCCCAATACCTCTAATATAATCTGTTATCTCCCTTCTAGCTTCAATACTTAATTCAAAAGCTGTTTTATCTCTAACATGAATATGATAACCTCTATGCCCAGAGAAGACGATAATCATATCCTTAATGGAAAAACCAAATTCAGAAACAAGGAATTCCTCAACTAATCTAAAAGCTTCATCTCTAGCAGCATCTAAACATAAATCACAAAACCAATAGTCGGTTTCAATCCTCCTAGAAGAACAATTAGGACATTCTGTGGGAGCCATACCCTTAGAGGAAAAACCACAATCTAAACATCTCCAAGAATCATGAACTTCTTTACAAGGTGTAGGTATATGATCAGCATCAATATCAAAAACCAAGTCAGCACCCCTCCAAACTTTTCCATCCATATCTTCAACATCTGGGAAATCATAGTAAGCAGAGGAGAAGTATGCATGTAGAGGTACTTCACTAATTAGAAATCTCCTTAAATCTTCAAGGCTCTTAAATGATAAATGCCTCCTCATACCCTCTTGACCAATAAAGATAAATCCAAATTCCCTCCTACTAATATCACTTGGAGCTTCAATAAATGAAGAAGAATAATAACTTCTAAAGCTATCCTTAATGAAATCTCTAACTTCCACCTTCAACTTTAACGCCACCGGAAACTCCAACCTTCAACTTATAATAATTTAGGGGATGCTTAACTCTACGTGAAATACAAAAATCATCTGGGATACATAATCCAAAAGTCTTTAAAGTATTACATTTTGGAGGAGAATACTTAGTTTTCGACCCTCTTAAACCAGCTACATGCTCAACTTGATATCTAGTCATCTTCTCATCATAATCAGCAGAAGATGAAAAGATTTTAATAACGTATTCAACATCTCTACCAATACCTAATAGAAATGTAGCTAGAGTAAATCTAGCCATATGTGGAAGAGATTCACCTTTCAAAACACCATCCATAATACTACGTATACAAGGTGGTATAGCACTTTCAACAACGGAACCCTCAACACCCTTAACCTCAGAAATCTTCCTCCTACTTGAGAAGATCCTCCTCAAATCTTCAATCCTATTAGCAATAAATTCTGGGAGGGCTATTGGTGGAGGAGGTTGAGTAGACTTAAAGTAAATATCAAATTTAACCTTTTCAGAAATAAGCCTAGCAAGTTCGTCTTTACCCACATAAACCCATCCACCATATAAATGCCTATTAACAAGCTTCCAATTAAAAGCTTCAAAGGAAGGTGAAAATTTAAGGAAATCAGCAAAGAAAATTTGGAAGCCACCTCGACGAATAGATTTAACCCTCCAATTAAAACTACCCTCAGAAATTAAAATAAGCTTATAATCATCATCAACCCTAAGCTCTTCATAAACCCTCTTAGCCTCTGAAACAGCATACCTCATGGAAAAAGCACTATCACCAAGAAATGATAGAATTATATTAGCTACATGGAAAGATAGAATTTCAACATCTAAATCAGTTAAATAAGTTTTCACTCTACCAAATTCAATAGAACTCTTAAACCTCTCAAAAACCCTCTCAAGAACTGTGGAGAAATCCGGTTGAAAAATTT
Source organism: Methanomethylicia archaeon (assembly GCA_038727515.1). GTDB lineage: Archaea > Thermoproteota > Methanomethylicia > Culexarchaeales > Culexarchaeaceae > JAVYVS01. Next base: position 89,002 of record JAVYVS010000004.1, on the reverse strand, counting down.
CATCTAAAGTAAAACCTAAAATGGAAATATAATCCCTAGCCTCCTTACAAAATGGGTATTTAGCTAAATCTTCACGTGAAAGAGACATATACAATAAGCAAATCCAAATAGTAATATTTTAGGTTATCTCCACCTAAATATAAAGTGTATTTAAAGTTTTAAACTATTCAATTCTTGGAGCTAGATAGTAGGTTATCCTACCATTATTTGGAAGTTCAAAACTCAATTTCATAGGCATATCATTAGAAAACTCTAAAGTTAAAATCTCACTTGCCTTAGAAGTCTTAACTAAATCCTCTAGATAATTCAAACTATAAGTGCTACTAGAAGGCTCTTTAACATTAAGCTCTATTAAAGAACCCATATCCTCACTTAACTTAACCTCCACATCCCCTCTATCCCCAGATGCAGAAATTATCAAAAAGTCTTTATCAGCCGAAATCTTAACAAAATCACTAATTAAACTTGCATCTTTAATTGCATCTTCAAAAACCTCTGAGACAAGCCTACTATAAACATTGAATTCAATTGATGGAGATGTAAGCTCCTCCCAAGATAAATCCAATAGGGGTATACTGAAATACCTCTTAGCCTTATCACTAAAGGTAATCTTAAGCTTTCTATCACTGGAAACTTCAATCTCTAATTTATCACTAGAAGAACCTCTACGTAAAATCTTCATAAATTCATCTAAATTAACACCTATATTCATAGTTTCACTACACTCATATTCATCAAAAAAGGAGCTTGGAAGCTCAACTTCCACCATAGCCACATGCGAAGGATCCATAGCCCTTAATGAAATTCCATCTGTAGTAGCTACAAAATTTGCTTCATCAATGAGTTCAGAAATGGAATCTATAATATTCCTCCAAACCTTTACATCAGATATAGAAAATCTAAACATAGTATACACCCAAAATCAAATATCTAAAACAATATATTAATGCTTATCGGAAGCTACTCATATTCTCTCCAAGTATAATTACACTTAGTACATCTATAGAATCTTGTGGGGGCTTCATCACCCCTTCTAGTTTGAACCATCCACCAGTAAGCTTCATCGTTGCCACACCTAGGACAAATAGCTTTAACCTTAGGCATAACATTAACAGCGGTACTTGAATCTACAATTACAAGCTCAGCCTTAGGATTCCTCTCTCTTTTCTCCACAACTCTCATACCAACATTAGGGGATTCTTTAATAAATCCACATGAATTACATACAAGTACGACTTTACCATTAATCCTCTTAGGATACATCATAGCTCCACATTTATCGCAAAACTCCATAACCATCACGTAAAGTCAAAAAGAATAATTATACACAGTCCTTAATAGCTTTAACGCTATAATACGGGAAACTCTTAAAGCTTCAACTTCACCATGTACACAAACAATATCCATTAAACGCTTAAAATCATGATCACTTAAACCTACAAACTTTACACTACTATTAGAGATATGTATAACAGGTTTACCTAAAAACTCATATGCATAATCTATATCTAAACCACTCCAATCACCATATCCAAAAAATATGAAATTAAGTTCATCGAAAAATTTAGAAGATTTAATCATATTCAAAGCTTCAATAAATGGATTGGAATCGGAGATGGAAATTAAAATACCATCAAGTCTAAGTCCACCCCTAAAAATTGTTGAAACTATTAATGGGGGGAAAAATACTATACCAGCCACTCTAGATTCAAATTTAACCTTCAAAAATCTTCACCAAAACATATCTTAAAAGATTTGAAAAAGCTTCAACTTCATCTTTAAAATCATTACTACGTAAATTACTTGAGAGAATATTCACAAGTTCATCAAGAGAAACTTTATTAGAAATCCATGCATAAGCTATTAAAGCTTCTACAGCATCACCTTTAACATGAACATCAACTTTACCACTAAGAAAATCCCTCAATCCACATCTATGTAAAGCTTCAGCTAAAACCTTATTCCGAACCCTACCACCACGAAATTTACCATTAATTCTACTTATAGAAAGAGAATAAACAAAATTTAAAAGAGAATCCCCGAAAGAAGCCATATCAGAATTCATTAAAACTTCATGGAGATCAAGAATAGACATTAATTAAGTCTTCCCCCTCTTACTAGACTCAAAACTCTTAATGGCATTTTCAAATTCACTTCTAAAGTTAATAGCATCTTCCTTAAGCTTTTTAACAGCATCAATTAGGACTTCCCATGGAGATTTAGATGAAACTCTAAGTATAAATAGAGTTCTATCCTCAAGTGGATGGGGAATATTGTAGGATGCAATAATAACGGCTGGATCTTCATGAAGCTTAGAGCATAAAGCATTGAAGAATGTATGTCCCTCACCCTTAACTTCAAGCTCTATACAATCTTCATCTCTCCTTAAAACTTTAATCTCCATATAAACACCTTAATAGGCTTAAACAAAATAAATAATAAATTTAACTATTCAAAATCACTTAACTAGAAGATATTTAGAAGAAAACTTCCTAGAACTATAGAAATTGCATTTAGAACATATAAGTTTATTATCTTTTAAAAAGAGTGGAGAAAGACAATAGGGACATCTGGCAAAGATAACGCCTAAATCATCATCTCTAATAGAAACATTATATGGTCTCCAAGAATTTAAAAATACAGCTCTAACAATATCACCTTCCCTAACAACATCATACATAGAATTAAACTTAACTTTATTAGAAGCGAAGTGAAGTCTAAGGTATGCTGTTACTGGAAATCTTAAAGTACCTTTACCCTCAATATGATGAATCTTCATACCAGCAGATTCAAAACCAACATCAAAAACAACACCTAAACCCACATCTCCAGTTGTAGGGAGTAAAAAACTTCTTTTAGATTCTATCCATATCTTCTTTTCACGAACATCAACCTTTAAACGACCAAATTTAATTGCAAAAAGAGAACCATCAAATTCCATGACGCCATCTCCAGCTATAAACTCCTCAATAACTCCTAGGAAATCCCCTGGAAATACTAATTCATCCCCCGCTGAAATCAAAGTAAACACCCTTAAAACTATACATGTACTATTCGATAGAGGATCACATTAACCTTACGTTTAAATTCCCTATGAAAATCAAATATGTGAGGTATTGTAATTGTAAGGGGAAGCATACCAACAATTCTACCCCCAAGCTTTGAAACAACCCTAGATATAAATAGATTATTTTCAACAGTATACTTATGTAATGAATAAACAACTCTAGCAATCTTCATAGAAGCTTCCAAAAACATTATGTCAGCACCCCTCTTATGAACTCCAAAGGGTGGATTCTGAATAACAGTATCCACAATACGAATCATAGGCAATTTAGAAACTTCAGCGCATAGAAATGAAACCCTAGAATAAACATTCAAATTCTTAGCATTATCCAAAGCAACTTCCAAAGCCTTTGAATCAATATCAACACCAAAAACAAATTTAGCTCCAAGAAGAATTGAACCAATACTCAAAATACCAGTACCACAACCAAGATCTAGAACTATCTTATCATTGATATCATCATGGATTCTTCCAGCAAACCATAAGATTCTAGCAGCATCTTCACCACATAAACTATACTGCTCTAAATCTAAACTTGGATTTGGATGAGGCTTAACATTTTCTAAAACCATAGCTAAATGCTTAAGCCTACTTATAACCAAAGTTTAAAATCCCCCTTATAGAATCAAAATTCATAGAGCCACTTAAAGCCAATTCAACTTCAAGAGGCGTTAGTATAGGTTTACCATATACTTCACTATCATCAATAGCAATCCTGGGACATGCAGTTGAAACAAAAACTTCAATATCATTAAATGGAGCAACAACATCCTCAGAAAAATTCCTAACAGAAAAGAGATAACACCTTCTACCATTAGATTCAAGAAGCTTTTTCACTTTAAAAGCTAAATCAATATGGCATTGACCAGGCTTCACACCAATAAAAACCCCAAAAACCTTAGCATCACGAGCTCTAATAATATTATTCCATCTAATCGAGACAATCTTCTTTAAAAGTTTATCTAAATTCCTAACTTCAAATCTAAATGGATCTAAAACGTATGTGGGCTTACCAGTAGATAATGCAACACCTAAACCATGGAAATCCCCACCTGAAATCACTAAAAAACCATCAACCTTATCTACTATACATAAAGCTCCACAAATTTCACAACCTAACACCTGCCCTTCAAATTGAAGTTTACCACATTTACAACCTAAAAATACGGGTATACCAAATCCTTCAAGAATCTCTTTAACTTCAATTAAATTAGGTATATGTTGAACTGTTGAAAGTAGACCTACAGGCTTATTAAACCCCCAAAGATCAACAAACTTTAAAATTAAATCCCTTAAAGAAGTTTTAAAGAAGACTGGAACATAGATTATTGGAATTTCAAAATCATCTATAAATCTACTATGGCCAAAATGTATTATTAAATCAACCCCAAGTCTACGAGCATCATCAATAGCAATATCACAACCACCAAAACATGGATCCATGGAAATTATAAATTCAGCATTAACATTCTTAGAAAGTTTATCTACCACATTCAATGCAAAAGTTTTAAGTCCATCAGGAAACTGCAACAAAATCCTATTAGCATTTCTAACTCTAGCATCTAAAGCAAGAGCCTCCAAATTAAAATCATACATAAAAATCAAGATAATTAATAAAAACAAAAATAAAAAGATTAGAAGGTAGCTATTGAATCAATTGATTACACAACAACCTTCAATTGAGATCTAGCAGTAACAAATTCCTTACGTACAAAATCTCTAACAGCTTCACGAATGACTTCAGCACGAGATGAAAATCTACCACTATTAATTAGAAGATCAATTTCTCTAACAACAGCTTCAGGAAGTCTTATTGTGATTACTTTCACCTATCTCACCTTACTAAATATATGATTTGTAGGGAGTGATTTAGATATTTGTCATACAATTGTAATACAAAAAGAATACAAACCACTTAAAAATTTTATGTTAAAAATCCTCTAGAAAAAGAAAGGAGGAAAAGAAGAAAGAAAAAGAAACATATTAAACAGTCCAGTTATATAAAGACGGAAAAACAAATAAAAAGATTCCAGAAAAACTTTGGGGAAACATGTTTATATATGGGTGGAACTACAGAAAATTAGAGTAAAAACTATGAAAGTATATATAGAGAGCTATGGATGTGCAATGAATAATGCAGATACAAATCTCATAAAAAGAATACTATCAGAAAAGCATGAGATAATATCGGACCCTTGGATGGCAGATGTAATAATAATAAACACATGTACAGTTAGAGGGGAAACTGAGAAAAACATGATGCATAGAATAAAGGAATTGGAGAATATCAGATGCATAAAAGGTTCAAAATTAATAGTGGCAGGATGCATGGCTAAAGTTCAACCAGCAAAAATATTGAGTATATCACCAGAAGCATCATTAATCTCTCCACAGAAGATTGGAGAAATAATGGAGATAATTGAATCAAAGAATAGGGAGATAAGAATCGTTGGTGAAGGAATTAAAGATCTGAAGAAAATGGTTACAGATGGGTTAACATTAACAATACCAATAGCTGAAGGATGTTTAGGAGATTGTAGTTATTGTATAGTTAGATTAGCGAGAGGTAGACTGAAAAGCTACCCTGAAAATGAAATAGTGGAAATAGTGGAGAAAGCTGTAGGTAAAGGTGTAAAAGAGATTAGGATTACAGCTCAAGATACAGCTGCATATGGATTTGATAAAGGTACTAATCTAGTAAATCTATTGAAGAAGATCCTTAGAGTACAAGGGGAGTATAGGGTTAGGATAGGTATGATGACACCTAATAATGCATTAAAGATAATAGATGGATTATTAGAGGTTTACGATGATGATAGGGTATATAAATTCATTCACATACCATTACAGAGTGGAGACAACAATATACTAAAGGTTATGAATAGAAAGTATACAGTTGAAGACTACAGGGAGATAGTGGATAGATTTAGAAGTATATATCCAAATGGATTTATAACAACAGATATAATATCCGGATTCCCCGGTGAAAGTGATGAAGCTCATAGAAATACGATAAAAGTGCTTGAGGAAACAAAACCTGATAAGGTAAATGCAGCTAAGTATACTCCTAGACCACATACAAAGGCTGCAGCACTACCACAAATACCAGAAAAGATTAGAAGTGAAAGATGTAGGGAAGTAATTGAATTATCAAGGAAGATATCTCTAGAGAGAAATAAAATCTATGAGGGAAAGATGGTGGATGCAATAGTATTAGGATGTAATAAAAGGGGATTTTTAAAAGCAAGAATGAAGGACTATAGATTGGCATTAATTGAAGGATCCAATGAACTCATTGGAAGAATTGTAAACATAAAGATATTGGAGGCAAGAGAGACTTATTTAATTGGAGAATTAACCTCCAGCTGGAGCTGGTAGGATAGCTATAACATCTCCATCACTTAGAATAATCTTTGAGGAATCCATTGGATTAATTCTATTCATATTTACAACTATATGTACATCGCTTCTAAGACTACCATCTATATTCAATATAAGCCTACTAAGTTTACCATTAAATCTAGAATCAATGAAATCTAAAACTTCACGGAGACTTACAGGATTATTAAAATCCAATTCAATTTTATCAACACCTAAAGATTCTCTAAAAAGAGAGAAGAAGAGAATGGTTAACTTCATTTAGCCTTCAACTCACTAATCCTCTTTAAATACATCTTCCAAGATGGAGCGAGAAACTTTGGATGATTAGCTTTAACATCATCTAAACGTCCAATGGAAGTATTCTTTGGAGAACTTTTAACTATAGATGGATTACTATAGGCTTCATCTGAAATCTCCTTTAAAGCTTTAACGTAAGCATCAATATTCTCCTTAGTTTCAGTATCAGTAAATTCTATCATTAAAGCTTCTTTAACAATTAATGGGAAGTATATTGTAGGTGCATGTAAACCTCGATCCAATAATCCCTTAGCCACATCTAAAGCTCTAACACCAGTTTCCCTCTCCATGGGTTCAACACTTAAAACACATTCATGCTTCCTAGGTCTATTAGGATCATATGGAATTGAATAACCTCTAACATTGGAAATACACTTCAAGAAATAGTTTGTATTTAAAACGGATATCTCAGCTGCAGTTTTAAGACCTATACTACCCATTGAAAGTATGTATGCAGCAGCTCTAACGATAACTGCAAAATTACCATAGAAGGATTTAATCTTACCAACAGATAGAGGTCTATCATAATTCAAATAATACTTTTTACCATCAAATTCCACTACTGGAATTGGTAGGAAGGGTTCAAGATCCTTTGCAACTCCAATGGGACCTGCACCTGGACCACCACCACCATGAGGTGTAGAAAAGGTTTTATGTAGATTTAAATGGACAATATCAAAACCCATATCTCCAGGTCTAACTATCCCTAAAATACCATTTAGATTTGCACCATCATAATACAATAATCCACCAGCACTATGAATCATATCAGATATCTCCATAATATCTTCTTCAAATATACCAAGTGTATTTGGATTTGTAAGCATAAGTCCAGCGGTTCTATCAGAAATAGAATTTCTTAAAGCATTTAAATCAACACATCCACGATCATCAGATGGAACTACAACAACTTTAAATCCAGCCATAGAAGCACTGGCAGGATTAGTTCCATGAGCACTATCTGGAACTATAATCTCATTTCTCTCATGCTCACCTCTAAACCTATGGTAAGCTCTAATAATTAGACAACCAAGATATTCCCCATGAGCTCCAGCAGCAGGTTGAAGTGTAAACCTATACATACCAGTTATTTCAGCAAGCCATTTCTCCACTAAATACATCAACCTTAAAGAGCCTTGAATGGTTTCTTCATCTTGAAGTGGATGGACATATGCCACTGAATCTAGAGAAGCCAATTTCTCATTGATCTTAGGATTATACTTCATAGTGCATGAACCAAGTGGATAGGCTCCTAAATCAACACCATAATTCATCTGTGATAAACGTGTATAATGTCTAACAACTTCCACTTCAGATAATTCAGGTATATTGATTTCCTTACGCTTAAGATTTTCAGGAATACTCTTAAGGACATCTCCAACAACATTTTTAATTTCATCATCAACTTTTGGAGGAATATATCCCCTTCTACCTTCAGATTTTAATTCAAATATTAATGGTTCATGCCATTTAGCTTGTCTAAACATGGGTTATCCCTCCAAAATAGATTTAATATTTAAAACAAGCCTCTCAATATCACTTTTAGAATGAACTTCAGTAACACAATATAAAGCAGTTTCACCAAGCTCTGGAAATTCATTTTTAATAATCTTTCCACCATGAATCCCACGTCTTAAAAGCTCTCTATGAACATGGTATACATCAAATTTAGAATTATCGAAATTAACTGTAAACTCTTTGAAATGTGGAGAATTGAACAATGGAGCTTTAACGCCATGAATATCGTCTAACAATTTCATAGCATAATGAGACCTATACATTATAGATTCACAAAGCTCACTAAGCCCTCTAGGACCAAGTAGAGAAAGATATATAGCTGCTGAAACAGCGCATAAAGCTTCATTACTACATATATTTGAAGTCGCCCTCTCCCTCCTAATATGCTGCTCTCTAGTCTGTAAAACCATTACAAATCCTCTTTCAGAACCATCTAAAGTATGAGCTAAACCGATAATTCTACCAGGCATTTGTCTAATAATTCTATCTTCACCTCTACAAGCAAATAATCCGAGAAGTGGACCTCCAAAATTCATTGGATTACCTAAAGGTTGACCTTCACCTACAACAATATCAGCTCCATAATCTCCAGGAGCTTTCAATATTCCAAGGGATATTGGATCTACACCAACAATGAATAATGATCCATGATCATGAGCTATAGAGGAAATATCTTCAACACCTAATTCAATGAATCCTAGATAAGATGGATTCTCAACATAGACTGCAGCGACATCATTGGAAATAGAACTCTTTAGAGAAGATAAATCCATGCATCCACTATCAGGATCATAATCTATTTGAATTATGGAAATACCATGAGGTTCACAATAAGTCCTTAAAGTTATCAATCTATCTGGACTAATAATTTTTGGAATAATAACCTTCTTCCTTTGAGTTATTCTAACAGCCATTAAAACAGCTTCAGCCAATGCTGAAGCCCAATCATACATTGAAGCATTGGCAACATCCATACCAGTCAATTCACAAATCAAACTCTGAAATTCGAACAATGCTTGAAGCATACCTTGAGAAATTTCAGCTTGATAGGGAGTATATGAAGTTAGAAATTCACTACGACTAACAATATATTTAACAGCTTCTGGAACGTAATGAGGCCAGCAGCCAGCACCTAGAAATATTGGCATATCCATTAAACTCTTATTATCATTTAAAATTCCACTAATATACTTAAAAACCTCAAATTCAGACATAGGTCCAGGAATATTTAATTCACCATTAAACTTGACTTCTTCAGGTATATCCCTATAAAGCTCTGAAATATCACTTACACCAACAACTTTAAGCATTTCTTCAAAAACCTTCTTAGAAGAATTTGGGATGTAGGGGTGTTCATAAGGCACCATTAAAACCACTAAAATACCTTTTATCTACTCACAATTTAAATTTTGAGATAAACGATTATAAGGTGAATATAGAATTAAATTAAAGGGGATAGTGAAGAAAGATGCCTATAAAGAAGAGTTTAGCCTTACTGATAATCCTAATAACGATAATTCAAGTGGCATCCACCATTAAAACATATTCACAGGAAGTAAACTCAGAAGTGAATAGAGTTATAGAGATAAATGAAAATTATGCAAAGATAGTTGATGAGATAAACATATCATGGAGAGAAGTAAACATAACTCAATACATACCAAAACAATACTCAGATACGATATTCATAGTTAAAGCATATGATGAAAATGGTGAAAGAAGCGTAATATTAGAAGAAGATGAAGACAATATTAAAATGGTAATTATCGGAGAAATTAAAGGGAAAATAATACTAGAAGTATACTTAATAAAACATTTGCAAGTATTGGCAAATTTATATGTATTCCAATACCCTTTATACCCGATCCTAAACATAATGATTGGAGAATGTAAAACAACCATATATTACCCAAAGGAAACAGTAAAAGTAAATACAATAATACCATTAGCAAACATCACTAAGAATGGAAGACAAAAAGTAGAATACTATCAATCTCCACTACCACAAGAAACAAAAATAGAATTATACACATCCTTTGAAGCAAAGATAACACCAATAACAGTAGATAGAATTAATAGAATTGTAAGTATAACCCAACAAATATACGTGAAAGATTCAATACTAATAAGGAATCTAAGTGGGGGGAAGATAAGTAAAAGCAATGGAATAAAATTGAAAATGCCAATGGGAACAGAAGTAAAATATGTTTCAGACCCACTTGGAAAATTAAATTACTTCATAAATGTAACAAGTGAAAACTTAGAGTGCACAGTATATCCAAGGATAGATATACAAAGTGGATGGACATATGAATTTACAATAGAGTATACTATACCAAGAGAGAAATATATTGTTGAAGGACAACAAGAAACTCTAAACACACCAATAAACACAATACTAGAAACACCAATAAAACAATTGAATGTAACCATAGAATTCCCAAGTGGAACAAAGATAATCCAATATACAGATCAACCGAAAAACATCATGGAAACGAAAATAGAATATCAAATACATAAATTAATAGCAATAGAAACAAAACCATCAGCACTAATGGTAACGTACATTCCAGGTTCAATGCCAATTAAAATACCGACAACCATAATAGCATATGCAACAATAATAATAGCATTAACAGCTTCAACATACATAAAATACAAATCCACAAGAAGAGAAACTAAAGTTAGAAGGGAAGAATATATAAAAGCTATACGAGATTCATACATGGAAGAAAAGGATGAATACATAAAACTAAAGGAATTAATCAAAAGATATGGAGAAGGAGAAATAGATAGAAAGCAATACATGGAAGGTAAAAGCAAAATAAAAGCTAAAATCGAAAACATAAAGAGAAAACTAACGGAAATAACTGTGAAAATAGAATCTGAACAAGCAAAGGAGAAAATTAAAGAAATAGAGGAGGAACTAGGTAAACTTGATGCACTAATGAGTAGAATGGAGGAACTAGAAAATAAAAAACTATCAAAAACCATAAGAAGAATTGAATATCAACGTCTAAAGGATACAAATGAAAAGACATACAATAGAATTATTAGGAGAATAGAAGCCAAAATAAATGAATTAACGGAGATAAAGATTTAAGGGTGGGGATTATGGTGAAGATAAAAATAGAATATGAAAAATGTATAAAATGTGAAAACTGTATACAAATATGTCCAGTAGAAGTGTATGAATTAGAAAATGGATATGTAAAACCAGTAAAAATAGAATTATGTTTAGGATGTAGAGCATGTGAAATACAATGTCCTAAAAATGCAATAGAAATAATCCTCTAGAGAATAATTATGGTATTCAAATGTCTTAAATGTGGAAAATGCTGTATGGAAACTCAAATGCCACTATCCAGAAGAGACATAATGAGAATAGAAAACTTAGGGTATAGAAGAGATGAATTCACGGTAAAAATAAATGGAAAACATATTTTAAGAAATATAGGTGGATACTGTTACTTCTTAGATAAGGAAAAGATGAAATGTAAAATATATAGGGATAGACCGATTGGATGTAAAATATATCCAGTGGTATACGTTGAAGGAGGATATGTAAGTGTCGATGATGAATGTCCAGCATCAAATACTATAACCGCTAGAGAAATATATCGTAAAAAACCAAGTTTAATTAGGTTGGTAATGGAGGTTGAAGGTATACGAAGAAAATAATAGAAAAGATTGTGGGGATATTTAGAGAAGAAGCATATTGCTCATACTGTAATGAATTTGTAAAGGTTAAAGTTAAAATTGAAGATAAAAATGGATTCAAAATAGAAAGAAAAATATGTATTAGATGTGGAAGGATTGTGGAAGAAAGATTTATTGGAAAATCCTAAGATAAAATTTTAAGTTTCTTTGCAGCTTCAGTGAGGGAGTCTATAACATACTTTAAATCATCTAGACTATGGGTGGCATTAGGTTGAAATCTAATTCTAGCAGTACCCCTTGGAACCCATGGGTAAACAACTGCTTGAACAAATATATAGTAATCATCAAATAGGGTTTTAACAAGCTCTTGAGTCTTCTTCTCATCTCTAATCATAACTGGAGTTATTGGAGTCTTAGTATTACCAATATCAAACCCTCTATCCACAAGAGATTTCTGGAAGAATCTAGCATTATTCCAAAGCTTCTTTAAAGGTTCATCGGTAGATGAAAGTAGGTCTATGGCAGCTATTATTGCAGCAACATCAGGTGGATTTATTGCACTACTAAGTAGATGTGGTCTAGCTCTCTGCTTTAAATATTCTACAACTTCCTTTGAACTAGCAATATAACCACCTATAACACCAAAAGCTTTAGATAAAGTACCCATTTCAATATCAATTCTATCGTGAAGTTTAAAGTGATCCACTATACCTCTACCATGATCACCTAGAACACCTTCTCCATGGGCATCATCAACATATACGATTGCATCATATTTATCTGCTAAATCAGCAATTACATCGAGAGGTGCAATATCACCATCCATACTAAATACTCCATCAGTGATAATAAACCTCCTTCTAGAATCTTTAGCTTCCTTCAATTTAGCTTCTAAATCAACCATATCAATATGCTTATATATGAGTCTCTTAGCCTTAGTTAATCTAATACCATCAATTATACTACCATGATTAAGTTCTTCACTAATTACTGCATCTTCATCGCCAACTAATGCAGAAATAGAACCAACATTAGCTACATATCCAGATTGAAATAGAATTGCAGCCTCTCTATGCTTAAACTTTGCAATTTTCTCTTCAGCTTCAATATGTAGATCTGTAGTTCCAGATATAGGCCTTACAGCACCAGCACCAACACCATATTCTTCTATAGCCCTAATAGCTGCCTCTTTAATCTTGGGATGATTAGCTAACCCAAGATAATTATTTGAGCACATCAATATATACTCTTTACCGCCAATCCTAACCCTATTATCTGGAGCACCAGCTCTAATTCTTTCAACAAAAAACAATCCTTGAGATTTTAAATTCTCCAATTCAGCTTTAAGATATGACAGCCTACTCATACTAATCCACCACAAATATATCTAAAAATGTACATATAATTTTCACTTCAACTATGGGAACATCACCACTTTACCACATTTACGTTCTTCCATAGCCTTCATACCCTCAGCATACTCACTTAATTTCAATTTATGTGTTACTATTGGAGATAAATCTAGCCTCCCACTATTAATAATCTCTGAAACTATGTACCATGTATTCCAAATCCTTCTACCAGTAACACCATAAACTCTCGCAGCTTTAAATACTATACCATTATTAACATCTAGAGATACATCTCCACCATAAATACTCAATATAGATATTCTACCTCCAGGTTTAATCATTTTAAGAGATTCACGTAAAGCTTGAGGATTACCTGAAACCTCTAGAACCACATCTACACCTTGACCACCAGTATATTCCATAACTGTTTTAACAGTATCAATACCCCTAGAATTTATAGCTAAATCACAACCAAGCTTCCTAGCAATATTCAATCTATAATCACTATGCCCAAATATGATAATTTTAGAAGCTCCAAAAACTCTAGCAACACCAACACACATAATTCCAATAGGACCATCACCAAAAACCACAACACTCTTACCCTCAACACCCTCATAACCTTCAGCTAAAACAGTATCTACAGCATTACCTAAAGGCTCTTGAATAGAAGCATATTCTATTGGTAGATCTGGTGGATTTTTCCAGATATTCTCAGCTGGAACAGCAATATATTCTGCAAATGCACCATCAGTATCAACACCTAGAATCTTAGTATTCTGACAAACATGTTTCATACCAGTTCTACATTGAAAACAACTATTACAAACAATATGTGTTTCAGCTGAAACGTAATCTCCAACATTAACAGATTTAACACCTTCACCAACAGTTACAACTTCACCAGTCAATTCATGACCCATAATCCTTGGAATCTTAATTCTAGATTGAGCCCATGAATCCCAACGATATATGTGTAGATCAGTTCCACAAATAGATGTTGCCTTCACCTTAATTAGAACTTCACCATAACCTATTGAGGGTATTGGAACACGTTTAAAGGTTGCACCATATTCAGGTTTATCTTTAACTACAGCATACATTTCAGTCAAAATCTCACCAACTTAAATATCAAAATGTATAATTAAAGTTTTGTTATAGGGAAGTTGAAGTTTAAGTGAACTATATCTCCAATCTTAAGGTTATGTTCTTCCTTTAACAAGATCAACTTTAATTTAGGTAGACCAATATAGCTTCCAACACCCTTAACCTTAAAACCATTCAAGAAAACATTACATGAAGGTTTAAATAAAGAATAACAATTATCATGGAAATATATTGAGCCTATACATTCATCATTAACATATTTAACATCCCCAAAACCATTAAACCCAAGTATTGAACCATAACCATAATGTGGTATTCCACCATCAACCCAAAAATATTCACCATCGACTTTAACAGTTAAACCACATTGAAAATTCATGTAGTCAAGGGGTTTTAATAGAACATAGTAATCAAAAACCTCATCTACAATAAAAATGTTTGAAATATTCTCAGGTTTAGGTAACATATCAATGGTCTTTGAAATATCCAATTTAAAGGCTCCTAAAGCTCTATATGGATCTCTAATATCCCTAAATTCTAAATGCATATGTATATCAGACCATGGCGATAAAAAACCAGAAATAATAATTCTACCTAAAGGATCACCAAGAAATACTTTCTCACTAGGTTTAACACTAGGTTTAACATGTAATATCTTTAAAACCACATCTTCTGAACATCTAATTAATATTAAATAATCAAAATTTGAAGCATCAAAACGTTTAACTGGACACTCAAATTTCTCAACTTCTAAAATTAAACCTTCATCCAATGGCATTAAACCCTCCCCCTCAGGATAATATACATCTAAAGCAGTAGATGATTTATGTGCTGGATAAGGACTATTGAAGAAACTAAACCAACAATTAAATGGAATCTTAACCACAAACCCTCTACACTCAGCAATACTCCTAAAGGAAGTCATAAGTAACCCATACCTTTTTAAACTCTAATACATAATAATATTAATTCGACAATCATCGTAAAGGTGAACGACAGTTGTCGAACAAACCATTAATAATAGGCTATGGAAGAACCCCCTTCGGAGAACATTATGAAAAAGACCCTGAAGAATTAATTGAACAAGCAGGGTTAAAAGCTTTAGAAAAAGCTGGGATAGAGAGGAAAGATTTAGATGCAGTTATAGTATCAAATCATTTCCTACAATTAACAAATAAAATAGGATTAGAAGAGGGATTCATATCGGAAATATTAGATGTACATATACCAATGGAAACTGCAAGATCATTTAGTTCAGCTATAAATCATGCATGTAACGCCATAGAAGCAGGTAGATACGACATAGTACTTGTAGGTGGAGTGGAAAAGATGACTGATAGATTGGATAAAATTGGCGATGATATAATGATGTTAGCAGATTCATGGAGTTACTATGCTGGAGGAACTATGGAGGCCCATCATGAACTTATGTTAAGAGAATACATAAAGACATATGGAATCAATGGAGAAAATGTAGAGAAACTAATGAGAGCATTAGCATATATTTCACATAAAAATCATGAATTTGGATCTAGAAATCCATATGCACAATTCTATAGGTCAAAGGTGGATATAGAAACAGTTATTAAAGCTAGAAGGGGTGGAATACTTGGATTATATGATTATGCACCAATATCAGATGGAGCAGCAGCAATAATAATAGCAAAGGAGGAAAAAGCTAGAGAAATTGGATTGGAAAAGGGTTTAACTATAGTAGGCAGAGGATGCGCTACAGACCACTTATCATATACAACTAGAGAAACTCTTATTGGATTTAAATCCACAAAGATAGCAATGGAAAAAGCATTAAAAGAAGCAAAAGTGAATATTGAAGATATAAAATTAATGGAATTATATGATCAATCCACAGTAATGGAGTTAATAGCACTTGAAGATATAGGTTTATCTAAACCTGGAAATGCATGGAAGATGATAATGAATAGTATAGAGGAAAAGAAGTATACGTATAGAACAATGAATGGAGAAGTATACGTAAATACAAATGGGGGATTAAAAGCTGATGGAAATCCATATGGAGCTACTGGTGGAGCACAAGTATGTGAGGTATGTATGCAAATGATGGGTGAAGCAGGAGATAGACAAATCCCAATATATGAAAATGCTTATGCTCTAACCATGGAACATGAAGGATTTGGAACAAAAACATATGTATGTATCTTTAGGAGGTGGATAAAATGAGTTCAGAACCAATTGAAAGAAGGGTAAGCTATATATCAGATAGATTACGTGGAAGCATATGTCCAATATGTGGAAAGAGATACTTTAAACCAAGATACTACTGTACTAAATGTGGTAGGAAAAGTATTGGGAAAATGATGGAAACAAGCTACATATACAGTGAGGGAATACTAGAGGTATGCACAATAATAAATGAAGCTACAAATAGATTCAAACCACTACAACCATACATTTATGGAATAGTAACACTTAAAGAAGGGGATATAAAGGTTCCAGCAAGACTTACAGACCACATATTAAATAGTGGAGATGAATTCAAACCAGAAATTTATGAAGGTAGAAAAGTAGTCTTTAGATTTAGGAGGAGATATGCATCAGAACCACAAGAAATAATTCCCACAACATCATTAACCTTCACATTTGCAGATGAATACTACCCATACATACCATATGAAACAAAAGAACCAAAGGAAATATCAGAGAAACCTGGAATAGTTGGATATGCAATATACACATCAAGATTCAGAATAAGAGAGGGAGATATGGAGAGATCAGTTCCATTTATAGATGAAGATTCAATAACAGCAGCTGTAGAAGCTGGAAAACTAGCATTAATACAATCAGCATTACATGGTGAAAAGATAAAGAAGATATATGTTGGAACAGAATCAAATCCATATTCAGTAAAACCAATAGCATCAAAGGTAGCTCAAGTATTAGATTTAGGGGAAGATCTTGGAGATGGAGTTAAAGGGATAGATGCCATAGACACTGAATTTGCATGTAAAGCAGCTACAAGCATGTTTAAAGATGCAATTGCATTATCAAAATACATGGCTGAAAAAGGAGAAGAATACTTCACAATGGTTATAGGAACAGATAATTCACAAGCAGCGCCAAGAGGGCAGCCTGGAGGAGAATTAGACTACTTTGTTGGATATGGTGCAGCAGCATACATAATTGGAAATATGGATGTAATAGCAGAAATAGAGGGATGGTATTCATCAACATCAGATACACCAGACTTTTGGAGGAGAGATGGACAAAGATATCCACTTCATGGAGGAAGATTCACAGGGGAACCAGCATACTTCAAACATATAATAAAAGCTGCAAAGAAACTAATGGATAAGATGAATTTAACAGCAAAAGACATAAACTACTTTGTACCACATCAACCAAATGCTAAATTCCCAATTAGAGCTGCTAGAAGACTTGGATTTAAAGATGAACAATGTCTACCATCACTAAAGGTGACAAAATTTGGAAATCTATATTCAGGATCAAGTCCAGCTGGACTTGCAGCAGTACTAGAAATAGCGAAACCATATGAGAAGATACTTCTAACAAGCTTCGGTTCTGGAGCTGGAAGCGATGCCTATCTAATAACAGTAACCCCAAAAATATTGGAGAAACGTAAAAGACTTGAAAAATTCAATATTGAATGGCAGAGTAGTAATCCATACCTAATATATGTGGATTACAATACGTATAGGAGATTTAAAGAGGGAATATAAATAAAAATTTAATTTTTATTTATTTTGCTTTAAAATAAGATCTACGGAAGGATAATTTTCACCAGCTAATCCATGTATAAATGCTCCACCACTAATACAAAGCATTCCACCAGTACTCAATATAATCCTATCTAAACCATACTTAACAATTTCAGCAGTAGTATCACCACCAAGAAATATAAGTCCTAAACCTGCAATAAGCTTAGTTAATTCAATACCATTGGAGAACCCCTTTTCATAAACTCCAAGTGGGCCGGCTCTAATTCTATAAATCTTCTCTTGAAGCTTCCTAGCATATACCTCAACTGTTTCACTTCCAATATCCATTATAATCCCATTACAATTCGCCATATCCTTTAAAGCAACCTCTTTGATTTCACCATTATCTAAAACAACAAAATCCACTGGATGAGCAACATTAAATTTTTCAGCTAAAATCTTTGCAGCTTCAAAATCCTCCTTAGACATTTTAGCTTCTAAAAATGAGTTGTTTCTAGGACCTAGATCATAACCTTTAACTCTAGCAATAAGTTGCCCTGGAAGCCCTCCAGTAAAACCTTCCATCTTAGATAATATAGCCGTTAAATATTGAATTTTCTGAAGTTTAGCTCCACCCATAATAATGGCGCAATCATTGGCGCAACGCATAACTTCACTTAAAGCCTTTAATTCATACATAGATCTCAAACCAACCCAAGTTTTAGCAATATATGGGAGCGCCATAACACTTGTATGAGCCCTATGCCAAACTGGTATAGCATCATTAACACAGCTTTTAATAATACCCTTAAAGAATTTTAGAAATTGAGATTTCTCAGGATTCCACTTTTGTTCTTCTTCAAACATCCTAATATTATCTAGCAAAAGTATTTCACGTTCCCTAAGATTCTTAATCCTCTCCCTAGTCTCTTCAGTAAAAACCTTCTCCTTAGGGATAAATTCTATATCAATCTTTGATGGTAAAAGCCTTCTTAAAGTAATCCAATGTTGTTTTAATGGAATAAAATCTTCATCTCCAGGTCTTCCTTGATGTGCTACAACAACAAGACCAGCATACTCAGATAAAAGCTCAAGTATATGTGCATATGCAATTATCCTCATATTATCCTCCATTATCCTTCCATCTACAACAGGTATGTTTATGTCTATACGGATAAGCGTTGGAGAAGATATTTGCGAAGCAAGATTCGTTAAACTATATGGTATACAAGCAGTGTAATAGTCTATTGGCATGGGCATCCCAATATTTACATGTATAAATATAGTTTAAAAGGATTTCCAAATCAAAAACAAAATATAATGGTGTAAATACAACCTATAACATGAATAAGATAGAGAGAATAAGGGAGTATATAGATAAAGAAATACCAGTAATAATGGAGAAAACGAAAACACCGGGATTAAGTATAGCAATAGTTAAGGGAGAAGAAGTTATATATGCAGATGCCTTTGGTTCAAGGGATATAGAAGAAAATAAACCTGCAACAATAAATACATTATATGGATTTGGATCATGTACAAAATCTATGACTGCACTTGCAATAATACAGTTGATGGAGAAGGGGAAGATAGATTTAGAAGATCCAGTGAATAAGTATGCTCCAATAAAAATTGGAAGACCAGATAAACCTATAAGGATAAAGCATTTACTTTCACATTCATCTGGAGTACCATCGTTAAACACAGCAGTAATAAGTTTGAGGAGGGCAACTGGAATAAAGGATATATTTATACCTATGAGTAGTATGGAGGATTTCTATAGATTCATAAATAATGCTCAAGAAGAAGTAGTTGCAGATCCAGGTGAAAGATACTTCTATTTAAACGCTGGATACACTATACTTGGAGATATAATTGAGAAGTTGAGTGGAATGGAATACCATGAATATATTAAGAGGAACATATTAACACCATTAAAAATGGATAGAAGTACATTTTTAAAGGAAGATTTTGAGAAAGACCCAGATAAGATAACACCATACTGGAAGAGTAGAGATGGAAAACCAATAAAAGTTAGAATGCCCTTTGACAAATTAATTCATGCTGCAGGTGGATTGATAAGTTCAGTTATGGGATTCTCAAGATACATAATAGCTTCAATGAATAATGGAAGATTTGGAGATATAGAATTGGCAAAACCAGAGAACATAATGGAAATGCAGAAGATACACATAGAGAGGCCGAGGACATATTATGGTAGAGAAGGATATGGTTATGGATGGGGTATAATAGAAGACTTCTTTGAAAGAAAATTGGTGGCGCATAGTGGATCAACTGGATGTTCAACAGCATATGTAGCATTCATACCAATGGAAAAGATTGGAATAGTAATGGCTTCAAATACAACAGGATTCCCACATACAACAATTGCACATACAATTCTAGCATTAATTATGGGGAGAAGCATAAATGAAGTGCCAGCATTAAAGATACAGAAGAATCTAGATATGTTAACTGGAGTATATGAGGGGTATGGGGGAGTAATAAGGGTAAACGTAGTTAATAAGGGTGGAATGCTATATATAGAGCAAAAAGATGAATTCATAGATGTTTCAATGCCATTAATACCGGAAAATGATAATTTAGAGGATTTAAGATTCTATATATGGTCTAATGGAGTTAGACAACCAGTGGAATTCACAATTACAAGAGATGGTAAAATAGATTTATACATGGAGAGAAATAGACTACACAAAATTAGAAGTCTATGAATTAAACATGTAGAATTGGAAAGAGGTTGTATATGTAAGCCATAAATCCAGAGGCTAATGGAACCATAACGTTATCATCAACCTTTGGAATTCTCTCAACCAAACTAGAGATTAACGCCATGAAAACACCATAGAAACCATATTTGAAAAGGCTATAAAGGAACAGACAATAAACATTGCAATAGTTCCATCCCAAGATTTAACTTGTCTACGTTGTCTAAAAGCTCTAATAAGACCGGTAACAGCATCACCAAAAGACATAAATAACATTCCAATTAAACCAATCCAAACATCACCTAGAAAAACGCCGAGATAAAGTATTAAACCAAACATTATTGCAAAATGAACTTCATATCTATTACCCTCCACTTGAAACCAATACATGATATTAGTCCTCCTACGATAATCAATATATAAAGCAATTAGGAGAGCTGCAATAGAGACAATCCAATAATAACCTTCATAAAACAATGCAGTACAAATAGTTGTAATACCACCGTTAAGTATATGTACAACCTTCCTACCAATATATGCAGCTGGAATATGAATGTAATGTGCATTAAAGAAATTGTAAACCCACTTGGAGAGATAATGTATAACAAAGAAATTCCATAAAGCTAAAACGCCGGTCAAAAACATTACGCTATAAAAGTCCAGCAATAATAACACCAAGATAATATGGATAAAATTATGAAATAAAACTTTTGAATAATGTAAATGGTTTATTGATGGAATTATTGGTAGCCGGGGGGAGATTCGAACTCCCGTCGACGGGGCCAGAGCCCGCCATGCTTGGCCGCTACACCACCCGGCTTCAAGAAAATTGTGGTAAAAAGTTTGTTAAAAATTTATCTGGGGGTTGAAGGTTTAATTACTTCATGAGAAACATTAACGTTTACTCCACCATTCTTAAGCATAGCTGAAACAGAACAGTATTTCTCCACGGATAATCTAATAGCTTCTTTAAGTTTATCTTCATCTACATCTCCATAAACAATATACTTTAAATCAATATTCACATAAACCCTTGGATCTTCATCTCTCCTAACACCATTAACCTTAATCTCAAATCCCTCAATCTTCTGCCTCATCTTTAAAAGTATTGAAATTACATCGTAACCAGTACATCCAGCAAGTGCCATCAATAAAAGTTCCATTGGACTTGGACCTACAGGTGGAAGATCCTTTATTGGAGCTCTCATTAGAACAGCTTGATTTTGACTATTCTTAGCTATAAAGCCTATTTCAGGTATAAATTTCAATTCCACATATACATTAACTACCATATATCTCACCGGAATAAATCTTAGCCTTAGATAAATCTGCAATCAAATATTCCACTCCACTACGCTTCACATATTCTAAACCATACTCTGTAGTTATAACCCTGCCACCAGAGACAATTGCAACTCCATCAACCATAATAATTCTACCACCAGAAATACCCATACATGCACTTCCAATAAATGGGTCAATAACAGTTATATCTGCATCTGCACCAACACCCAAATGCCCCTTATCTTTAAAACCAAACATCATAGCTGGATTAAGAGATAATTTAATAGCAAGATCCTTTAAACTTAAAGCTCCAAGTTTAACTAAGAGCATACCATATTCAACTTGCACATTTCTAGGTATATCACCACCATCAGTACTAATTGCATCTACAATAAATCTATCACCATCTCTAGCTGTAGCTAAAACTATTTGAGCTTCAGGATCATTAACTGGAAAGCTTACACCAATATCAGTTCCAGCCTCCAACCAATACTTAACCCCTTCATCCCCAGTTACAAGTATAGATTCACCCCCAGCCTCCACTCTAACATAACAATATCCATCCATTATAGCCTTCTTTAAACCTTCAAAATCTTCACTATAACCCTTCATCCTAAGACAATTCCTAGTAACACGACTAACAGGAACATTATTTACACATCTACCACTAGTACCATTAATTAAAGCTAAATATGATTCTGAAGCAATTCTCCTTTTACCCTTTAAAGCTGAAATAGCTTTCAAAGCTTCATAAACTGGATCTTCAATTAAACCTCTACAATAACTATTAACATGAGCTATATGTAAACCATTATCTCCAGCAAGATCTAAAGCTTCAAGAAAACCATTTAAATCACTTCCAGTCTTAGTGGTACCAACATGAAAAGCAATATAACATCCAGCTCTATTACATTCATCAATAATTCTAGCAGTAGTTTCAGGGGTAAATGGATTATGACCACCAGCAATCTTTATACCAAGAGCACCTTCACATAAAGCTTTCCCAACAGCTTCTTTAATCTCAGAATCACTAAGAATTTCAGAAGCCTTTGGATAATAATTCCTAATATTTGTAACCGTTGCAACATTTAATCCAGCACCATAAACCTTTAAATTCGATATCAATGTATCCATGGATGCAGACATATCTACAGCAGTTATAACTCCAACTTTAGCCATCATCTTATGTCCAAACCTTCCAATATGAGTATGTGAATCTATAACCCCTGGAAACACTATTCTATCAGAAACATCTATAACTTCACGTCCACTCCTAATATCAATATCATCACTCAATTCAGCTATTTTACCATTGGAAATAGCAATATCCATATAATCCTCTAATCCATTCTTAGGATCAACTACAAATCCACCCTTCAAAATTAAATCATACTTAACCAATAAATCACCAATAAAATATTAGAGATGGATATAGATAAAGATGTGGAATCTACTTATACTTAACAGCTTCAAAAATCTTCTTTAAGAGTAGTTCAGGTGGAAATGCACCTACAATCTCCACAGAATCATTTATAATAGTTTTTGGAACAGCAGAAACAGAATATTTTAAAGCTAAATTTGGAAATAGAGATGCATCTATCATTTCACCCTTAATCTTAGGATTTATTAGAGAGAAACTATGAACATTGGAAACAGCCACTGGACAGTATGGGCATGTTAAAGTCACAAAAACTTTAATATCAACATCAAAATTTATCCCACTAACCTCTCTAACAATAGACTTAGGCAAATCAAATTCACCAGTAGAAGCATGAAGGATATCCTCCAATAAACTTGAAAATTCATAACCCAATGGAACCCCTAGAAATCTAGCCATACCACCAGTATACCTTGAAACAACAATTATCGTAGGAACATAAGTAACATTATACTCATTAAATTTAACCCTAGAATCCTCATAAACATACTTCTCTAAAACAATCCTACTAGATAAACTTGATAAATCCATAAGTAGATCTTCAGCCTCCCTACATCCAGTACACTTAAACCTCTGAGTGAAAAGTAGAATTCTAACATCATCCCTTAAACCACTAAGGATATTTTTAACTTCATCAACATACTCATCTGGAATAATTTTCATAGACGCCCAATAAAATTTTAAATAAAGAAAATATTAACCTTTCCAAACAAAATAAAACGAAAATAATAACTTAAAAATAATACAAATAAAATTTAATGAGTAAATTGGAAAAACAATATATAATTGGAATTGATGGTGGAGGAAGTAAAACTGAAGCTGTATCAACATGGGTAAATGGGAAAATAATAAAAAGACATGTTTCAGGAAGCATAAACATAAATAGTGTAGGATTAGAAGAAGCAACAAGAAATCTATTGGAAAGTTTAGAAAATGTGAAAATAAATGGAAAAGCAGAATTATGCGTAATAGGAGCAGCAGGATTAGAAAATGAAAGGAATAGAGAAGAAATAATTAAGCTAATAGACAATAAATATTCGAAAAGGGTAATAATAGTATCAGACGCAAAAATAGCATATGAAACAGTAAAACATAGGGGAAATGTAATAGTATTAATATGTGGAACAGGATCAATAGCATACACAGAAGTAGATGGAAGAAAGATTAGAGCTGGAGGATGGGGATATTTAATTGGAGATGAAGGAAGCGGATTTTGGATAGCTAAAAAGGCTTTAAACAAAATGTTTAGAAGATATGATGAAGAAATCCCACAAACACCATTATCCAAGAGGATAATGGAATTATATAAAGTAACATCACCAACGCAAATAATAGAAAGAATATATGGTCAAAGAGGGATAAGCGAAATAGCTAAAATAGCTGAAGAAATAGCGGAAGCATGTGAAGAAGGAGATGAAGAAGCAATAGAGATAATAGATGAAGCTGGAAGAGAATTAGCTAAAATCGTGAAAATAGTGATAAGGAAAAGTGGATATGGGAAGTGTGAAGTACAATGTTTTGGAGGATTATTTAAAACATCCAAGAGATTATTGGAAAAGATAAAGAAAGAATTAGAGGGAGAATACCCAGAAGTAGAAGTTGTAAAGTGTAAATATAGAGGGATAGCTGGAACAATATTAATGGGATTAAGGGAAATGGGAATAGAAATAAACAATGAAATCATAAGAAACATAGAGGAATGGGCATATGTATAAAGATAGATTAAAGATATTTAAAGAATTAGAGGAAACACCTACAGAATCAAAAATTAAGGGTATACAAGATATAGAGAATATGCCAACAATAGAGATACTACGCATAATAAATGAAGAAGATAAAAAGGCTGTGGAAGCTGTGGGAAGAGAATTGGAGAATATATGTAAAGCAGTAGAATTAATAGTTGAAGCCATATCCAATGGGGGGAAGATGATATATATTGGAGCTGGAACAAGCGGTAGATTGGCAGTAATGGATGCAGCAGAACTACTACCAACCTTCAATATTGGACCAGAAACTGTGGAAGCAATAATTGCAGGAGGACCTGGAGCAATATTTAGACCAATAGAAGGAGCTGAAGATGATGAAGAAACAGCAATAAGAGAATTAAAAGCTAGGAGGATTAAAAGTGGAGATGTAATTGTGGGTATAAGTGCTAGTGGAAGAACACCCTTCGTAATATCAGCATTAAAATATGCAAAAAGTATAGGTGCAAAAACAATAGCAATAACAAGTAATCGGAAGGGTGAAATAACAAAATATGCAGATATAGTAATAGCACCAGAAACAGGGCCAGAAGTTATAACTGGATCAACAAGGATGAAGGCAGCAACAGCACAAAAGGTTATATTAACAATGATGAGTACTACAGCTATGATAAAACTTGGTAGAGTAAAAAGTGGACATATGATAAATCTAACTCCAGTAAGCGATAAACTTAGGGAAAGAGCTAAAAGGATAATAATGGAGGAAGCAGGAGTATCATATGAAGAAGCTGAAGAAAAATTATTGGAAGCAAATGGTAATGTTATATTAGCAATAATAATGGCTAAAACAAACTTAAGCAAAGAAGAAGCTGAAAAACTCTTGGAAGAAGCTGGTGGAATACCATTAAAAGCTATAGAAATAGCAAAGGTGAAGAAAATTGGATAGAGTGAAAATTGGATTGGAAATATTAATAGAAGAAGATTTTGGAGATTTAAGAGGTAGAAGTATAGGGATAGTGGCAAATCAATCAAGTGTAACTCCACAATTCACACATATAATAGATGAAGCAAGGAGAATTGGGAAATGCCAAGTTAAAAGGGTATTCACCCCTGAACATGGATTTACAATTACAGAAACAAAACCTATAACCACATCATATTATGACGAAGAGTATAAAGTTGAAATAAAAAGCCTATATGGATTAAACTATAAACCAAGAAGAGAAGATATGGAGGATTTAGAAGCACTAGTATTTGATTTACAAGATGTAGGTGCAAGATGGTATACATATATCTCAACCCTCTACTACTGTTTAGAAGCATGTGGAGAAAATGAATTGAAAATTATAGTATTAGATAGACCAAACCCAATAACAGGAGAAATATTAGAGGGACCAATACTAGAGGGAGAATATAGATCTTTCGTTGGAATAGCTGAAATACCAGTTAGATATGGATTAACCATAGGGGAAATAGCTACATATCTAAATGAGAAATACCATTTAAAAGCTGATTTAAGAGTTGTATCCATGGAGGGTTGGAGTAGAAGCTTATGGTTTGATCAAACTGGATTACCATGGATTCCACCATCACCAAATATGCCAACACCAGAAACAGCACATGTATACATTGGAACATGTTTAATTGAAGCTACAAACATATCTGAGGGGAGGGGAACTACAAAACCATTCCAAGTAATTGGAGCACCATGGATAAAACCAAAGAAACTATCAGAAGAACTAAATAAAACTGGATTAAGTGGAGTTAAATTTAGACCATTAACATTCAAACCAAATAGCGGTAAATATAGAGGGAAATTATGTGGAGGAGTAGAAATATATGTGATGGATAGGGGATTATTCAGACCATTCCTAACTGGACTACAAATAATAAGTACAATAAAAAGACTATACCCAGAGAAATTCCAATGGAGGAAGGTTAAGGGGAAATATTGGATGGATATCTTAACGGGAACAAGTAAAATTAGAAGATCAATAGATGAAGATGAAGACCCATGGGCAATAGTAGATGAAGTAGAAGAAGAATTATTGAAATATGCTTATGAAAAGGAAAAATACCACATATACTAGCTTTTCAAATTCAATTTAACTGGAAGAATACCATGAGCTTCACAAACACCACATAAAACATCTACAAGAGCAGATAAGACTATTGGATTTAATCCATAGGTTAAAGCTATAGGTTTATCTCCATCAATTAATTCAGCATCATAAGGTGAACCTGCTGCAACAACCATTAAAACCCTATCTTTAATCTTCTCATATAAATCCAATTGAAACCTATGGAAAATTGCATTATAAGTGAAGAAGACAACACCATCCACATTATAAACAATATCCATTAAATCATCAAAGTTTACATCTTCATCATAAAATGATATAACCAAAGTATCAATGTAACTCCCAAATTCACCAACAAATAAATTGACAACTTCAGAACTAAAATTAGATAAGAAACGTTGAAGCATCCTTGGAATGAGGATGGCAATAGAATTATAACCCTTTAATGGTCTAAATAAATCACTTTTCAAAATGGTTATGGAGGATAGAGAAACATCCATGGAAAGCATTCTATTCTTCCTCAAATTTTTAATTGAAACTTCAATGGGAGATGAATAAGAATTAATCTTATTCCTAAGGGCTTCAATCCTAATATAGGAATCATATAATAGTTTTGGATCTACCCCTCCACTCTTAACGAGTTTTAAAATTGAATCCTTTAAATCAAAAATATAATTTAAATCTCCACCCCTAAGTAGAATATTTAAACCAGCATTTAAACCATAAAGAGCTACATCATCAACATCAAATCTACTGCTAATAGCCTTCATTTCAAGAGCATCAGAAATTATTACACCATTAAAACCAAGCATACCCCTTAAAACATCCCTTAAGAGATATTTAGAGAATGTTGCTGGAAGATTCGAAGAATCAACCCTTGGGAAACATACATGGGAAGTCATTATACATGAAACACCAGCATCAATAGCAGCTTTAAATGGTATAAGCTCTCTATTCAATAAAACATTTAAATCAACATCTACAATAGGAAGATCTAAATGGGAATCTACAGATGTATCACCATGACCTGGAAAATGTTTAGCAGTAGCCATAACACCAGTAGATTGAAGAGATGAAACATATCTGGAAACCATATTAGCAACTTTAAATGGATCATCCCCGAAAGATCTAATACCTATAACTGGATTCCTTGGATTAGTATTGAGATCAGCTACAGGAGCAAAATTCAAATTAAATCCTAAAGCTTTAAGTTCTTGACCTGCAATTCTAGCTATACAATCAACCATAGATGGATCATTGGATGCACCTAAAGCCATAGCGCTGGGAAGAGGGGTTAAACGACTAGCCATCCTAAATACTGGTCCACCCTCATGATCTAAAGCAATAATTAATGGTGGAAGTCCAATGCTAGAAGCATAATTTTGTAAATCTCTTATAAGCTTCTTAACTTGATTCCAATTAGCCATATTCCTTCTGAAAAAGACTAAACCACAAGGTTTAATCCTCTTTAAAGCATCCATAATTTCAGAATTAAGCTCTAAACCATCAAAACCCATCATAATCATTTGACCAGCCAATAAATCCAAATCCAAAGTTAAACACCAACAAATATTTAATAAATACACCTAAAAATTTATGGTATTATGGAAACCCTTAAAAACATGTATAGAAGATTTAATGGTGATTAAAATGCCAACAAAACACTTATATCAATACGATAGTTATCAAAAAACTTTTAAAGCTAAAGTTCTCGCCTGTAATGGTAGAGAATTGATTTTAGATCAAACAATATTCCATCCACAAACTGGAGGAGTAGCCAATGATACTGGCAAAATTAGGATAATGGGATTAGAATATGAAGTTCAAGATGTAAAATTAGATCATACCACTGCAGATATAATACATGTATTAAACATAGAACCAAAAGTTGAAATTGGAATTGAAGTGGAGGGTGAAATAAATTGGGAGAGAAGATATAGATTAATGAGACTACATACTGCAGCACACATACTAGTAGCAGTAATGTATAATCATTATAATGCTCTTGTAACAGGTGGACAAGTGGATGAAGATGAAGCGAAAATGGATTTTAATATACCATCAATGAGTAAAGAGATATTTGAAGATGCTATTCGAAAAGTTAATGAAGCAGTTAAAATGGCACTACCAGTAAAAATATACTTCCTAAAAAGAGAGGAAGCATTAAAAATACCTGGAATAGTAAAATTAGCTGAAAGAATGCCACCAGAATTAGAAGAACTTAGAATAGTGGAAATAGAGGGATTAGATGTACAAGCAGATGGTGGACCACATGTAAAGAATACCATGGAAGTAGGAGAAGTAAAATTGATAAAAGTTCAAAATAAGGGGAAAGATAAAAGGAGAATATACTTTACAGTAGAGTGAAGAAGAATGTTTAAAATTAAAGTAGGAGAAGATAAATTAAATCCACATCAAATAGCAATACTACTAAAACTTAAAAGTGGAGGAAAGAAGACTGCAAAACTACTTAGAGAAATGTATGAATTTGGATTGGAATCAAAAAGCTCTTTCTACACATCACTCTCAGAACTTAGAGATAAGGGATATATAGAATTTGAAATTGATGGTAGTGTAAAATTAACTGATAAGGGATTTGAAGCAATAGATAAAATACCAAAACTAATACAGCCAAAAATAAAATCAATAATGAAATATATATCATTCATAATGGAGAAATCAATTAGAGAAGCAGAGAAATACATGAGCATAGCAAGAGAACTAGAAGATGTAGAAGAACTAGAAGAATATAAGAAATTCCTAGAGGGAGAAATGAAGATAGTGGAAGAGAAACTTAAAGGTTGGAGGAAAGTTTCCATAGAATAAGTACAAAAATAAAATTTAAATACAAAAATAGACTAAAATTTAATTGTGGTACAAATGTGTAACGATAATAGAAAAGTGGAAAAGGAAATTAAAATGATAATTGGAGGATTAAACATACCACTACCAATAATAAAGATGAAAGCATATAAACACGGAGTAATATCAGAAAGATATCAGATAAAAGAGGAAGATGATAAATATATAGTGACAGTAGAACTTCCAGGGGTAAAGAAGGAAGATATAAAACTATATGTAAATGAGAATGCAATAAGCATATCAGCTAAAACATCAGTTGAAATAGTAGGGAGAAAAGAAGAGTATAAGTATAAGATTAAATTGGAAGATCCAGTAGAACCAGAAAGTGCAAAAGCAAAGTATTTTGAAGGATTACTAACCATAGAATTACGAAAGAAAAAGATTGGAAGAGAAGTAAAAGTAGAATAAATTTAGGGAAGGATTAAATGTAAAGTGAGATAAGTAGTGAATTGAAGATAAATTGAACCCCATAGAGAAATTATTTGAATTGAAATCAAAGGAGGAAAAGATAGGTTTAGGAATAATGTCTGGAACATCATTAGATGGAGTATCAATAGTAATAGCTAAATTAAAGGGTAATTGGATAAATACAAAATTCAAAATACTATACCATAAGACATTTGAATATGATAATGAAATTCGTAGATTAATATTGAAATCAACAAATCCAAAAACTGGAAATGTAAAGAGGATATGCCAATTAAATTATGTTTTAGGAATGATATTTGCAGAGAAAGCTTTGGAAGCAATGGATGAAGTTGGTTTAAGTAGGGGGGATGTGGATTTTATAGCAAGTCATGGGCAGACCATATACCATAATCCAAAGATTGAAGATATATATGGGTATAAAACTAGATCAACACTACAAATAGGAGAACCATCAATAATAGCTTATAAAACAAAGATCATTACCATAGCTGATTTCAGACATAAAGATGTAGCTGCAGGTGGTAATGGAGCACCAATAAGTGCATATGCAGATTACATAATATTTAGAAGCATAGATATTTGTAGAGCTATTCAAAATATTGGTGGAATAGCCAATGTAACATATATACCAAGGAATGCAGAGATAAAGGATGTAATAGCCTTCGATACAGGACCTGGAAACATGATAATAGATGCAATAGTTAGAGAGATGAGTCATGGAAAACTCAACATGGATTTAAATGGAGAAATAGCAGCAAAGGGGAAAGTGAATGAGGTATTGCTGAATTACATGATGAAACATCCATATCTAAAGAAGAAACCTCCAAAAACCACCGGTAGAGAAGAATTTGGAGAATCATATGTTAAGAAGA
Source organism: Methanomethylicia archaeon (assembly GCA_038727515.1). Lineage (GTDB taxonomy): Archaea > Thermoproteota > Methanomethylicia > Culexarchaeales > Culexarchaeaceae > JAVYVS01. The sequence goes on along the minus strand of JAVYVS010000004.1, from coordinate 57,530 downwards.
TTATTGGAAAAGCTAGAGAAATGAATTTGAAATGGGAAGATATAATTGCAACAGCAACATATTATACGGCGAAAACCATAACTGAAAGCTACATTAAATACCTACCGGAAAAACCAGATGAAATCATAATTGGTGGAGGTGGAAGTAGAAATAGAGTTTTAATGGAGATGATTAAAGAATTAAATCCAAAAACAAAGATTAGCTTACATGAAGATTATGGAATACCATCACAAGCAAAAGAACCACTTGTAATGATCATACTGGCAAATGAAACTATAAGTGGATTTCCAAATAATGTTCCTTCAGCCACTGGAGCATTAGAAAGAGTTGTAATGGGTAAGATAATATTACCGTAAGATTTATATATTACCAATTGGTAATTACCAAAAGGTAATTTAGGGCGAGGGTTATGACTCTGAAAATACAAATAGTTAAAGATGGAGAGGTAATATGGGAAGCTCCACTAACACCTACAACTATTGAAATAGATCATCTAAGAAAGAAATGTAAAGAAATAACACGGATATTTGAAGCATTAAGCAATGAAACTAGAATTATGATGTTAATGAAGATGATGGATGAATACCCAAAACCTGTAAGTTTTACAGAAATAATGAAAATGCTAGATGCAAATCCAAAGATAATTTGGGAAAACATTAGAAGATTAAGTTCAATTGGACTACTAGAGAGAAATGGTAAGGGAGGATATAGATGTTCAAATCATGGAAGAATAATATTCACAACATTAACCCTCGCCTTAACAAAATTAATGGAATTAATGGAGGATTTAGGAGGTGAGATAAATGTTCTATGATGATTTCATAAAGAATTGGAAGAAGATAATAGAGGAAATGGAGAGGAGGATGAGGGAGATAGAGGATATGGATATATTCAATCATGAATTCAAGGAGGAGATACTTCCAGATGATAGTAGAGTAAGAGTGTGGGGACCATACATATATGGATATAGTATAACAATAGGTCCAGATGGAAAAATCATAAAGAAAGAATTTGGAAATATAAAGCAGAAGAGAAAGGTTTATGATGATATTGAAGAAGAAAGTGAAGAACCACTTGTAGAAGTAATTGATAGAAATGGAGAAATAAAGGTGATTGCAGAAATACCTGGAGTAGATGAAAAGGATATAAACGTTAATGTAAAGGATGGAAAACTAATTATAAAGGCATACTCAAAATACAAAGACTACTATAAAGAAGTAGATTTACCATCAAATATTAATATAAAGAGTATGGAGAAGAAGTATAGGAATGGAATATTAGAGGTAACAATTAAAAGAGGTAATTGAAGAGTATAGTTCCCTATGAACTTAAAGTAGTAAATCTTTAACATCATTAACTCTAGAGTTAAGGAATATTATTTATTCTTCAAAGTGTAAATAGTGATTTATGGATTTATTTGAAGTACTGGAAAGACTTGGTAGGATTAAGAGAACTGGTTGGATCATGGCTAAGATACCAAATGATATTGCTGAAAATATAGCAGAACATACTTTAAAGGTTGCATTTATAGCTATGGTGATATGTAGAGAACTTGAATGTTTAGATGAATATAAAGTTTTAAAGATGGCTTTAATACATGATTTACCAGAAGCTCTAATATCTGATATACCTAAACCAATTAAAGAAAGACTTGATGAGGAAAGATTATCGAAAATTAGTTTAGAAATTGTTAAAGAGATTTTGGGTGAAAGAGATTTAGTGGAAGCCTATTTAGATTATTCTAAGGGTGAAAGTTTAGAAGCTAAAATTGTGGATTTAGCTGATGGAATTGCAACGTACATTCAATCCATGAATTACAGGGTTCAATATGGTGTAAAAACTTTGCATTTAGAGGAGATTTTAAAGCATACTTGGAATAATATTAATGAGAAAGCTTTAAAGATAAACCTAGATTTAAACAAACTAATGAAAAAACTTATAGGTAGAGACAATCAATCTTAGAAAGATATCTAATGAGACATTCATTCAAAGTTGGAGCAAGCTTTGGATCCACATCTGGAGTTATAACAACACTTGGACTTATGGTTGGATTACACTCTGGAACACACTCAAAAATAGCAGTTTTAGGTGGAATTCTAACTATAGCAATTGCAGATGCATTTTCAGATGCACTTGGAATACATATATCCGAAGAATCTGAGAGAATACATAGTTTAAGGGATATATGGATATCAACATTAACAACATTCATATTTAAATTCATAATAGCTTCAAGCTTCATAATCCCATTAATGATAGTGGAAGATTTAACCATGGCAATAATATTGAGTGTAGTTTGGGGTGTAATTCTACTAGCATCCCTAAGCTATCTAATAGGTAGAAGGGAAAAGGATTATTGGATGATAATTGAACATGTAGTTGTAGCATTAATTGTAGTTGTAATAGCGCATTTAATTGGAGACTATATATCTATGATATTCCAATATGAATAATTGGTGTTTAATATGGTTGATAATGATGAATACATAGTAGTACTAATAACAACACCAAGTATAAGTGAAGCTGAAAAGATTGTTAATGCATTATTGGAGGAGAAACTTATAGCATGTGCAAACATAATTGAAAATGTTAAATCTAAATTCCTATGGATGGGGAAAATGGAGGAAGCTCAAGAAGCATTAATAGTAATAAAGACTAAGAAAGAGGTAATTGAAAAACTATATACGAGAGTTAAAAGTTTACATAGCTATACAGTACCAGAAATAATTGCAATACCAATAATAGCGGGATACAAACCATACCTACAATGGATAAGTGAAGTGGTAATTTGCAAAAACTGAAATTCGATCTACACGTACACACAGAATACTCAGATGGAATTGGAAGTATAAGAGAAATATTATTGGAAGCCTATCGAAAAGGTTTAAATGGAATTGCAATAACAGACCATAATACAACAATAGCCTTAAGAGAAGTAGAGAAGTATTCTAGTAAATTGGGTTTAATGGTAATTCCAGGATTAGAATTAAAGACAGATGCAGGACATATACTAGCATTGGGAGTAAATGTAAATTTAGAGGATAAAACTAGATTGATATATGAAGATGCAATAGATTGGATTAGAAGTCTTGGTGGAATAACAATAATAGCTCATCCAGCAATAGAAGTAAATAAGATGAATAAATGGATTATTAAAAAGCCAGATGCAATAGAAGCCTTTAATTCAAATTACCCATTCAAATTTATTTTGAGAAGAGGATGGAAGATAATCAATAGAATTAGAGTTCCAATAACCGCTGGAAGTGATGCACACAATCCAAAATGTATTGGAAATGCATATACAATCATAGAAGTAAATGAATTATCAATAGAGGAAATCTTAAAGGCCATTAAATTGGGGAGAACAAAGGTATTTGGAAAACTATCACCCATAGAAAATAGGATGAGAGTAGTATTAGGATATTTAAAGTAATAGGTTTAGAAACCTAAAATTGCATTTACAATTATTACATGGTAATCTGTAAGTTGAGGCTTCCGTTCAATTATCTCAATAACCCTAACTGGACACTCCATGGAATTACAATTTGTACAATAACCATTTTCAGCACATGGAACTCCAACTCCAAGTCTACGGGAATTCATTGGAGCAGCAACATTATATATCCTCCATAAAGCTGCATCAATATCATAAACAATCTTATTAATTCCAGCTACAATTATAACATTCCTAGGTCCAAAGGCTAAAGCTGCAATTCTATTACCAGATGAATCAGCATTAACAATAACTCCATCCATGGTTATAGCATTACAACTACTAAGATAGAAATCACAAGTATTCTCTAAAACTCTAATCTTATACGATTCCTCAAGACTTAAACCCTTAATCCAATGATGAATAATTCTATTCCCTCTAGCCTCTAAATCTTCTATTAAGCCTAACTCTCTAATGGTAACTGAACCTCCAACTCCTACAACTGCATTTTTAGGTATAAGTGATAAAATATGGTTTTTAGCTTCTTCAACCCTCTCAAAATATAATGCTTTAAACCCCCTTCTACTAAGATTATCTAAAACTAGATTTACATTACATTTAACATGCCAATCTCTATATGTATTATAACTCATTATCAATCACCCAATACCTAGTTCATCTAGTTGGACGTTGAAATAATCTTCTAGCTCTATCAAGCCAAAGCCTTATTTCAATGTGTTGTGGACATAGAGATTCACATACACCACATTTAACACAGTTTTCAACTCTACCTTGAATTGGAACCTTAGAATTATATTCATCTATAACCGATGGATCTCTACCCCTAATAAAATACAAGTTGTAATACTCAAATATTTCAGGTATAAGAACCCCATTTGGACATGGTTGACAATACCTACACTTACTACAATTTATAAATCCAGTGGTTCGGAGAATCCTCCTAGCCTCATCGAAAAGTATTAACTCCTCATTGGAGAGAATATTTGGAATAGCGTTCTCAGCATACTTAACATTCTCAACCACTTGCTGCATACTACTCATACCACTAAGTGCAACTGAAACTTCAGGGTGATTCCAAACCCACAGTAAAGCCCATTCCACAATACTCCTCTCAATCTTTGCTCTCCTAAAAACTTCAACCACCTCGGGAGGTGGATTTGCAAGTAAACCTCCTGCAAGAGGCTCCATAACCACAACTGCAAGACCCTTCGAAGCAGCATACTTTAAACCTCTAACTCCAGCTTGATAATCAACATCCAAATAATTATATTGAATTTGACATAGAGTCCAATTATATGAATCTACAATCTCCTTAAAGACTTCAAAGGAATCGTGAAAGCTAAAACCTACATACTTAATTTTACCCTCAGCTAATGCATACTCCAACCATTCAAAAACATTAAGCTCCTTAACCTTCCTCCACCTATCTTTATTCAATCCATGGAGTAGATAGAAGTCTATATAATCAATATTCAACCTATTCAGCTGCTCATTTAAAACCCTATCCATATCAGAATGTGAGTTAACAAGCCAAATGGGCATTTTAGTAGCTATACGCACACGATCACGAAAACCTTCAATAGCCCTCCCAACAATAACTTCACTCTTACCACCATGATATCCATATGCAGTATCAATATAGTTTATCCCATGCTCAATACCATACCTAATCATTTTAATAGCTTCATCTTCATCAACACTACTATAATCACCGCCAAGAGTTGGAAGCCTCATAGCCCCAAAACCAAGAGCAGAAACATACCAATCCAAACTTCCAAAACGCCTATACCTCAAATAAATACACCTCAAATTATTGTATTAACATATGTAAGCTACCATTACACTATAAATCTTTCCATCAACCATTAAGGTTTAAATGGATTTACACTCTTACTACTACAATACTTACTCAATGGACATTTATCGCAAAACCCCCTTTTACAATACTCAATAAATACCCTAACAAGCTGAGATTCATATCTTTCAAGTAGATCTTGATTTAAACCCACCTTTAAAGCGACGTTCACAGCATACTTTGAAGGTTTTGGTTTAGCTTTACTCCAAATATCTCTAAGTTCCCTAAGGAAAATGTTTATAGCTACAGGTCCAAAACCTCTAAACTCCATTAATCTAGCTTCCAAATCCCTTTCATCAGAAGCATATTCATGAATGCTATCTATATCCCCATGATACTTTTCCATTAAGATCTTCATATTCTCAATGATGTTTGTAGCTGTTGAAAAATCATATCTAACATATCCACCTTCATCTAAAACTTCAACAATAGAGTTCCATCCAGCATTTAGAATAGCTCTTGGAGTTGTTAAACCCCTCTCAACAAACACTCTAAATGTTTTTGAAGCTATCTTTGATGAGATCCTCTTGGCAAATAGTATTGAAGCAATAAACCATTTAAACCTATCATCCTTAGATTTAAGGTTTAATCCAAGTTCAAAGCTATATGAAGGTATTGAATTAAGAACTGATTCAATTCCACTTGAATTCACACACAAATTATAATAATCACAATAAATTAAGATTTACCTCTAGTATATGTGAAAGGATTAATGAAATTAAAGAAACCATTTAATATTAGATGATACTAAATTTTACTTTACCACTTTACCTATAATAAGCTCTATATCCATTTCTTCACAGGATTTCCTAAGGACATCAACCACATCTTCTTTAACCGTTAATATTATGAGGTATTTCTTAGGCTCCCTCTTATACTTCTGTTTAATAATCTCAATCTTTCTAATAAGTTTCTCAAATTCTTGTAGACTTTCACTATAAGATGTTACTTCTCCAACTATGAGGGGTCTTCAAGGAATATGTTTATTTCCTCTCCATCTATATTTATGGGTTTAAATTCAACATTCTCTGATATAACCCCCATGCTTCTTAAATAGTTAGTTAAGAATTTTCTAACAAATTCTTCAAAGGTTAAACCTGCAAATTTACTTAACTCACTAAAACCACTTATCATGGACTCTCTTAAAGCATTTAAACTCTTTTCCAATATCCTATAATTAACCCTCAGTTCTCTAACCTCTTCCCACAGCTTATTTTGGCCTTCTCTTAGGTTTTTGATTTCCTCCCATAGTTTATTCTGGCCTTCTCTTAGACTTTTAACCTCCTCCCACAGTTTGTTTTGATTTTCCCATAATTTGTTTTGAGCTTCCCATAACCTTTTTTGGTTTTCCCATAATTTATTTTGTCCTTCTTCAAATCTATCTAATCTCCTTAATATTTCGGAGATCCCAATTAAACCTGCCACTGCATACCTAAACTCTAAATCTTCTTCTAAAGCTTTCAATATTCTCAACTTCTCTTCTCTTGAAAGAGTTTCAAAGGTCATACCATAAATATTCAATTATCATTCACATATAAATCCTCACTTATTAATTAAATTTGAATATCTGAAATTCTAGATGAAACTTAACGTTTAATTAAGATTTTTAATTCTCTCTTTAACCCAATTTCAAAAGCTATTTTATTAAGCTCATCATAGACGTTTCTATGTATTGGTATCCCTATTTTAAGTCTTGTTTGCATGGTTTTCCAAGCTTTTTCACCTGGAATCCATATTGCATCAGCCTTTGGATGCTTTTTTAAGGATTTAATTTCATTTATGTATTGCTCAATTCTAGATAGAAATTCTTGTTTTGGCATAAAGGATTCTATATCCCAAGCCATAAAGGCATGACCTACATTTGAAGGTTTATCTCCAATAGTATAACCCACATGAAAACTCCAAGCAGCTCCAGAAAGAACTCCACATAGTATATCCACTATAAATGCAAATCCAGAGCCTTTATGACCACCATACTCTTCACCTAAACCTCCAAGTGGTAGTATTGAAGCTCTCCCCTCCCTGAGCTGATTTAAAATCTTCTTTGCATCTCCAAACAATACGTTTCCATCAAGATCTATGACGAAACCAGGTGGTAGTTCACGTCCAAGTTTAGAATAAACTTCAATCTTCCCAACTGGAATTATGGATGTAGCTGCATCAAAGAGTATTGGCGGTGGATTTAACGTTGGAATTGCAATGGCTATGGGGTTTGTACCTAGAAATCTGCCAACTGTATTAACGTATGATACAAGTTTATCTGAATTAGTGGATGAAAAACCAATATACCCATGCTCCACAGCCTTTAAAGCATAATACCCAGCAATACCATAATGATTACTATTCCTAGCTAAAACCACTCCAACACCATAATCTCTAACCTTCTCAAGAACAATCTCCATAGCTTTAACACCAACCACCTGACCAAAACCTCTATCACCATCAACAACTCCAACAGCACCTCTACCATAAAACTTAATGTTTGGCTTAAGATTTATATTCCCACACTTTATACCACCAACATACCTTGAAACCCTCTGAACACCATGACTAGAAATCCCAAAAAGATCAGCAGTAACAAGAACTTCTGCAACAATATCAGCATCAAACTCAGAGGCGCCGAGACTATGATATATATTGGAAACAAAACTCTTAAGTTCAAAGGAATCTATACGTAGATATTCTTCAGGTGGAATAGGAGGTTCACGTTCATAAAACTCCAATAAAAACACCAAAACTAAAATTTGATTAAGGACAATATATAGCTTGTTAAAAGAGAGTAATATAGATAGGTTATTACTATCAGGGTGTTAGTTATGTTATTTGATGAAAGACCAAAGGAAAATAGGAAGGACTTATACGATAGAGAAAGAGAATTAGAAGAATTAAAGAAGGCTATGGGAAACCGATAATACTACTAACGGGAATGAGGAGGATTGGGAAAACATCTGTTCTAAAAGTATTTTTAAATGAATGTGGAATGCCATACTCAATAATGGATGTTAGAGGACCAATTAAATCTTATAAATCCCTATATTCAATGTTCTCAAACGTAATTACACAATTAAACTCTAAATTTTATAAGGGTATATTATCCAATTTGTTGAAACATATAAATGGTGTAAGAATTTTTGATTTTGAAATATCATTATCATGGGATATAAGGGAGAGAGTTGATTTACAATCAATTCTAGATAGAATTAATGATTTGGGGGAATGGTGATAGCCATAGACGAAGCACAGAATTTTAGGGGGGAATCTTAGTGAAGTAGTAACTCAAATTCTAGCCCACTGCTATGATTATTGTAGAAATATTTCATTTATTTTAACAGGTTCAGAAGCTGGATTGCTATATGATCTACTACGCATAAACCAACCAAATTCACCATTATATGGAAGGCATTTAGAGGAAATTAGACTTGAAAGATTTTCAAGGGATACCTCAATAAACTTCTTGAAAAAGGGTTTTTCAGAATATGGTATGGAGGTAGATGAAGATTTAATTATTTATGCCGTTGAGAAATTGGATGGAGTTGTTGGATGGCTGAATGAACTTGGAGCAAAAGCCGTTAAAATGGGTATTCTAAATAAAGAAATCATTGATGAAACTATGGAAAAAGCTTCAAAAATAGTTATAGAAGAATTAACGCACTTCTCAAGAAACTATCTACATATCGTTGAAGCATAGCTAAAGGATATAATAGTTGGAGTGAAATAAAGGATTATTTTGAGAGGAAAAAGAAAACTGTAGTATACGATTCAGAGTTAAAGAGGTACATAGACAGTTTGATTATGTGAGGTTATATTGCTAGAATTAGAAGAGGTGAATATGAAATTCTAGATCCAATACTAAAGAATACATTAACCAAAATTTAACAATTTAAATGATAAATATTATTTGGGGATTTGGGATAGTTATGGAAAAGTTGAAATGTACTGGATGTGGGGAAGAATATGATTATGATATAAACCTTAAATACTGCATTAAATGTGGATGTGGATTAACATTCCAATTGAAAGATTTAAGTAAAATGGAATTTTCAGAGGGTTGTAGTGGTATATGGAAGTTTTCAAAAATCCTCCCCCATGTAAATGAGAATTATAGGATTAGTTTAGGTGAAGGAAATACATTCATCCATCACAGTAGGAGGATTGGATTAGATTTAGGTTTAGACTTATGGTTTAAAGATGAAACCATGGAACCAACAGGGTCCTATCTAGATAGATCTTCAGCATTATTCACATCAAAAATTCTAGACATGAAAATCAGAGAGTTAACAATATATTCAAAGGGTAATTTAAGTTCTTCACTAGCAGCCTATATGGCTAAAGCATCAATAAAATTAAAGGTTTACTTCGATAGAAACATGGATATTGGAAAACTATATCAAATAATTGCATATGGAGCAGAAGTAATACCGAAAACTGAACTTGTAAAAGGGGTTAAAATACATGAAGTGGAATACGATCCATTAATAAATGAAGCGAAAAAGACAATTATTTGGGAGTTAATCCTACAATTAAATCCTCCACCAGAATACATAATACTCCCCATGGGGATTGGAGGATTAGCGTATAGTACATATAAAGCTTTAATGGAAGCCATTAAACTTGGAATATTAAAAGAGAAGCCAAAGATAGTTGGAGTACAACCAAAGGGATGTTCACCCATAGTTAAAGCCTTCGAAGAAAATTCAAAGGATGTGGAAGTGGATTTTGCTGAAACAAGCATACACGATTTAAATCATCCAAAACCTAGATATGGATTAGCAGCATTAAAAGCCATAAGGGAAACCAATGGCTTAGCAGTGGCAATAGAAGAAGCTGAAGCTATAAGAGCCTTGAAGAATCTAGCTAGATATGAAGGTATACTTGCAGAACCAGCTGCAAGCTTAACTATAGCTGCACTAGAAAACCTAGTTAGAAGTGGAAGTATTGAAAGGAATAGTAGGGTTGTATGCATAATAACTGGAAGTGGATTAAAAGACCCCAAAATCCTAAGGGAAATAGCAGTTCAAAGTCCGAAAATTGGTGGATTAATAAAGGATATGGATGGAAAAACCATTGGAGATACAAAGCTAATGATAATGAGGATACTAAGTGAAGGGGAAAATTATGGTTATGGTATTTGGAGGAAATTAAAGGATTATTATGGAGTGGAATTGAAAATGCCTACACTATACCAACACATAAAGGAATTATTGAGGGAGGGATATGTTGATAAAAGTAGAACCATTAAAACCATGGGTAGAATTAGAGAATATTATAAATTAACTGAAAAGGGTAAATCCATAATTTAACCACGCATACCAATTTTCAAAGCTTTCTCAAGAGGTTTATACAATATTAAAGCTAACAGTAGGGAGATTAATGCTTGACCAAAGAAATCCCTCATAAAGGATATGAGGGCTGGAGCATAACCCTTAATGAAAATATTAACGTAAAAGTATGTGAAAGCCATGGAAAACCCAGCTATAATCGATAAGATAATTTTAATTGGAAGACTCCTACGATAAGATAAACCTGCAATTAAACCTTCAGCTCCATGAGCCAAAATAGATACATACCACCTTGGATACGCCAAGTAAAAGTCTGCAACAAGACTACCAATAACTCCAGTTAAAGTACTAATCTTAGCTCCAAATAGGAAGGCAGCTATAAAGGTTATTGTATCACCAATATGTGTGTAGCCTCCAGTGGGTGATGGGAAAATAGCGCCAACAGAAGCTGTGAGAAAAGCTTGTAAAGCACTAAGAATAGCGGTAACAGAAATCTCAATTGGAGTTAAACTAAAGATTTTCTTGGGTTTCTCAACTCTGAAAAACATAATTAAACTTGAAGATATGGATAGTATGAAGCCAATGGCCAATGGAAACACTATTATTGATGGTAGAATTAAACCGTAAATATTCTGTGAAAATATAGCCACCAAAGATATTATTGCAGATGAAAATACACATAATGATGAATACCAAATATGAAGTTTAACTGAAGCTAAAATGAAAGCTAAGAGGAAAGCTATTAAAGTTGCATGTAAACTCACCATAGACCTATAAGGTTCAGGTATACTTATAACATCCCTTGGGAAAGATAAACCAAGACTTATAAACACATTAGATACAATTTGAATACACATAACTAATGTTATTATAGACCCTAAAACTCCAATACCCATAATCAATCTAACATTCATAAATATCAAACAATAATTGATAGGAAAACTATATAAAGGTTTACCTATATATAGGTTTATACATTTATCAAATTCTTAACAGTCTCCCTCACAGCCATCCCACTATTATACCTAGGCTTCCAACCAACCCTACCCATAATCTTAGAAATATCAAGCAACATAACTTTAACATCACCAGGCCAACCTCTACCATCACTAGTCATAGGCTTATAAATGTATCTAACACCCTCCAAACCCATACTTGAAACAATTATATCAGCAATCTCCCTAACACATATCCTATCCATTGAACCAACATTATAAACTTCAAACCCTAAATCTTCCCCTAAAAATTTATTGAATGCCATTATAGTTGCATCAATAGCATCATCAATATACAAGTAACTCTTAACCTGAGTTCCATCACCAAGAATCTCAAGAACCTTCGGATTAAATTTAAGTTTATTTATGAAGTCAACTATAACGCCATGGGTTAATCTAGGCCCAACAACATTAGCATACCTTAAAACAAGGGATCTAACACCATAAAGTTTAGAGTAAACTTCACATAGAAGTTCACATAAAGCTTTAGTAGCCCCATAAACACTAATAGGCTTAATGGGATGGTTTTCAGGGGTTGGAATAACTTCGGGATCACCATAAACAGTACTACTAGATGCAAAAACAAATAATCCAACATTAAACTTCCTACAAGCCTCAAGCAAAATCAAAGTTGCTTCAACATTATTCCTATAATGATCCAATGGATCCCTAAAGGAATGCCTAACCTCAGGGTTAGCTGCAAAATGGAAAACCACATCCACACAACCAAGAAAATCAATCCAACTAGAGGGCTCAAGGAGATCAGCCTTAACAAAACTAAAACCACCATGATTAAAAGCCATGGACAAATTACCAATAGAACCACTAGACAGATTATCCAAACCATAAACCTCAAAACCCAAATTGAGAAGTCTATCCACCAAATGACTACCAATAAAACCAGCAGCACCAGTAACAAAAACCTTCAAACAAACACCAAAATAATTTAAAGAATAAAAGGGAGCTAAAAAAGTTATGGAATAAAGAAGGTATACTTAACTTTACCAGAAAACCTAAACCCATTCCTCAACCTCAAACCTTCAAACAAGACTTAAACCCAAAACTATGTAAACTTCCTAACACCATAAACTGCATATAGAAGTCATGTGTAGATTAATTAAACCATCGAAATGAAGGTTTCACATTTAATAAAAGAAAAAATCAATAAATTATAAAAAAAATAAAATTAAAAAAATAAAGTATAAATACCATATAAAACCATATTTTATATTACAGATTCAATAATGTCCGCTGATAATTTTATTGAACCAGTATACTATGAAGATTTGAAGAACCTATGGGTTAAAGCCCATAGGAATAGTAACATATGTAAATTGGATATGTATGAGAAAGCTTTCTATAGGGTTTGCATGATTTACTGTAGGTTTGCGGGCAAGATAAAAAGTTTAGAAGTCTTAAAAATTTTGACACCCATTATTGAAAAATTGAAATCCACTCCGAAAAGGGAAGCTTTAAAAACTGGTTTCGAGAAAGTCCGCAAACTCTTAACCAACCATACAATCTTAAAATTATTCCCAAAACTATTAAACTGGATTATGGATAAAAATTACATATTATATATTGGGTTTATGGAAATAAACAATCCACCATACATGAAGGTTAATATAACTATATGAACCCTAGAGTTGTACAAATACGTCGGTAAATGAATATGAAAGGTTTTGTGTTTACTGTTATTGACTTCGATTAGTGGAGAAGGTTGAAAGATAGACCGTTAATTGTCGCATGCATCCCAGCCTTCAATGAGGAGAGGACCATAGGCAGAGTTGTTTTGCTTACACAAAAATATGTGGACAAGATTATCGTCTGTGATGATGGTTCCAATGACATGACTGGAGAGATTGCGAAGAAGCTTGGTGCTATGGTAATTAGGCATGAACGTAATCAAGGTTATGGTGCAGCCCTATCGACTCTATTCGAAAAGGCTAGAGAGATTGGTGCAGATGTTATGGTTACGTTGGATGCTGATGATCAGCATAATCCCAACGAAATTCCAAGGCTCATCGAGCCTATACTGAGGAAGGAGGCTGATATAGTGATAGGGTCGAGGTTCATCGGCAGCATAAAAGGTAATATTCCAAGATATAGGAAGTTTGGGATAAAGATGATAACGAAGATCGCTAAAAAAACCTCATACAAGAACATAACGGATGCTCAATCTGGATATAGAGCATATGGCAGGAGGGCCATAGAACTAATTTATCCAAGCGAAAGCGAAATGGGAGTAAGTACCGAGATATTGATGAAGGCTAAGGAGCATGATTTAAGGATAGTTGAGGTACCAGTAGAGGTAAGGTATGATGAGGATTCTTCTACTCAAAATCCAATAATGCATGGTTTAAGCGTAGTATTGAGTATGGTGAAGTATATGTCCATAAGACGCCCACTACTATTCTATGGATTACCAGGTTTCATATCGATGCTGATAGCAATCTCATTCTGGATATGGACGCTACAGATATTCACCGCAACGAGGCAGATAGCAACTAACATCGCAATAATAGCCATGGCTACAACATTGATTGGTCTCACATTACTGACAACAGCAATAATACTATGGGTACTAGTATCATTGGTTAGGGAGGCAAAATATGCTTGAAATAGAAGTTGTAGAGGTAAGAGGATACTGCCCAGTTCACCGTGTTGATGATAGGATGGTTATCGATGAACCTAGAATATTACTGGATAGAACAGACGCCCTCTGCATACATGCATTATCGGTATTATTGCATTACGCAGTAGCTCTAGATGAAGGTGCAGATCCAGTGAAACTTGGATTAACAAAACCGGAGGATAAGGAGAATGCATATCTACAATGTGTGGATCCATGGAAACCGTATACGGATGGTGGAACAGTTATATTTAGGGTTAGGAAGGTGAAATGAAGGTTACAATAATTCTCGGTACAAGACCCGAAATAATAAAGATGTCTCCAATAATAGGGGAGCTTGAGAGGAGGGGCATAGACTTCTTCATACTACACACTGGTCAGCACTACTCATACAATATGGATCGAATTTTCTTTGAGCAACTGAAACTTCCGCAGCCAAAGTATAATCTAAACGTTGGTTCAGGAAGCCATGCTGAAGAAACGGGGAAGATGATGATTGGAATAGAAGGAGTACTTTTGAAGGAGAAGCCGAGCATTGTACTAGTTGAGGGGGATACTAATACTGTGGTTGCTGGAGCCTTGGCAGCTGTTAAAATTGGAGTAGTGGTGGGTCATGTTGAAGCTGGATTGAGAAGCTACGATAGGAGCATGCCTGAAGAAATAAATAGGATAATCACAGACCATGTTTCAGACATCCTTTTTGCACCTACCGAAGTAGCTAAGGCAAACTTACTTAAGGAGGGTATAGATGATGGAAAGATTTTTATTACGGGAAACACGATTGTTGATGCTGTGTACCAGAATATCAGTCTCATAGATGATGACAATGATATTTTGGATGATCTAGGTGTGAAGAGGGAGGAATACTTTCTTGTTACAGTCCATAGACAAGAAAATGTGGATAATGAAGGTAGATTTAGAAAGATAATTGAAGGTTTAAAGCTTGTAGAGAAGAACTTTAACATACCAATCATTTATCCAATACATCCTAGGGCTAGAAAGAGAATGTATGAATACAATATAGATGCTAATGGTATCACCTTGATAGATCCTGTAGATTACATAACCTTCTTAGCTCTTGAGAGAAGTGCAAGGCTCATATTTACGGATTCAGGCGGGGTTCAAGAGGAAGCATGCATATTGAAGGTTCCATGCGTAACATTAAGGTACAATACTGAAAGGCCTGAAACAATAGAGGTTGGTGGAAACATTATTGCTGGAACTGAACCTGAGGTAATATTGGAAAAGGCGAGGATTATGATGAGTAGGGAGAGAGATTGGCCTAATCCATTCGGAGATGGAAGAGCTGGAGAAAGGATAGTGGATATAATCATAAAAGTGATGGAATCCTGAGGAGGTAACTTGTTTGGCTAAGATTCTAGTCACTGGTGGGCTTGGCTTCATAGGCTCAAACCTTGTTAAAGAATTGAGGAGACGTGGACATGAAGTTTGGCTCTGCGATCTAATGCATTCAAGCGATCCAACATCCATAAGGTGCGATGTAAGTAAGTATAGGCAGATTGAGAGGATATTTGAACAACATGATTTCGAATATGTTTACCACCTTGCAGCTGAGTATGGAAGATGGAATGGAGAAGATTATTATGAGAACCTTTGGCTAACGAATGCTGTTGGAACAAAGAACATGATAAGAATGCAGGAGAAAAGGAAGTTTAAGATGATATTCTTCAGCAGTGCAGAGATATATGGAGATTATGATGGAGTGATGATGGAAGAGCTCCCAGAGAAAATCCACATACATCTACTGAACGATTATGCGATGACGAAATGGATTGGTGAAATGATGATAAAGAATTCGGCCATGCAATACGGCACGGAAACCGTCATAGTTAGACCGTTCAATGTTTACGGTCCCGGTGAACACTATCACCCCTATAGAGGTTTTATACCAAAGTTCATATACCATGCACTTCACGATTTACCATATACAGTGTATTTGGGTCATAAGAGGACACTCGAATATGTTGATGACGTTTGTAAGGCTGTTGCAAACATAGTTGATAATTTTAAGGCTGGAGAAATATATAATCTTGGCGGAGATGAACAATACGAAATAAAATATATCTCGGACTTGATATTGAAGTATCTTGGGAAAGACGATTCTAAAGTTACATACAAAGAAGCAGAACCCTTCACAACAAAGATAAAAAAGCCAGACTCATCAAAGGCGAAGAAAGACTTAAATTTTAGGTTGACAGTGAAGCCTGAAGAGGGCATACCGAGAACAATAGAATGGTTTAAGAAGGAATATAAGACTGAGGAGGAATAAAATGAGGTTTGAAGACATACTTCAACATTACTCTGGTAAGAGAATCCTAATTACTGGTGGAGCTGGATTCATAGGATCAAACCTTACAAGAACACTGCTAAAAGCAGACCCAGAAAAGATCATAATAATAGATGACCTTTCAGCATCATTTGAATGGAACATTCCAAGAGATGGGAGGATTATATTCATAAAGGGGAGCATTCTGGATGAAGAGAAAATGAAGAGAGCATTCAGTCATAAGCCACATTATATATTTCACTTGGCAGCCCATTTTGCAAATCAGAACAGTGTAGAGCATCCTGAAACAGATTTATTGATAAATGCCTTAGGAACACTAAGGACATTAGAATATGCAAACTTGGTGGATATCAAAAGGTTCATCTATGCATCATCGGGATGCTCAGTATACGGAAGTCAAGCACCACTACCATTAAGAGAAGAATTTGTATCACTACATTTAGACACTCCATACCAGATAAATAAACTCGTAGGAGAACTATATTGCAACTACTTCTACGACTACTACAAGATGCCAGTGACTATAGCAAGATACTTCAATGTATATGGACCTGGAGAAGTCCCGGGGAAGTATAGGAATGTTATACCGAACTTCATGTGGTTGGCAATGCACGGTCAACCTTTGCCGATAACCGGAACAGGTGAAGAGACAAGGGACTTCACATTTGTAGAAGATATAGTGGATGGAACTCTGAGAATGGGAGTAATCGATGAAGCGATAGGAGAAGCAATAAACCTTGCATCCGGGACCGAGACGAAAATCATAGATCTAGCAAACTGGATCAATGAAATAACAGGTAATAAAGCTGGAATAGCATTTAAATCGAGAAGAGACTGGGATAAGGCGATAAGAAGGAGAGCATCAATAGAGAAAGCTAGGAAAATACTCGGATATGAACCTAAAACAGATATGAAAACGGGATTAAGAAAAGTATATGAATGGTTCAAGGAAAACTGGGAAAATATAGAGAAAAGTGCAAGGTTCTAGATGCATGTTCTCATAATTTCTCAGATTTTCCCTCCAGATATAGGTGGAAGTTCAACTAGAGCATACAATATAACTAAAGGTCTCGTGCTTAATGGAGTAAAGGTAACAGTGATAGCGGGCTTTCCACACTATCCGATGGGAGATGTTCCAAAAAAACTGAGGAGGAAGGCACTATCATTAGATACAATGGAAGATTTCAAGGTCATTAGAACATTCGTACCTCCACTTCCTGCAAAAGGAATAGCCAATAGGATGATCCTCTTCTCATCCTTCCTAGCCTCTTCTCTTTTCCCAATACCAATTATAAGGAAGGTTGATGTAGTCTTTGCCTCGAATCCCCAAGTGTTAGTAATGATTCCGGCATTATTATATAGTATGATACACCGATGCCCCGTCGTACTTAATGTAGATGACCTGTGGCCTGAAGATCCGATGGATATAGGTGTAATAAAATCGAGATTTGTAAACAAATTAGTCAGTATTCTAGCAAAAATAGCCTATACAATGGCCGATGCCATAACTCCCATCAGTCCCGGTTATGTGAATGTAATCTGTGGTAAGTATAGAATTCCTAAAAGCAAAGTTCATGTGGTTAGAGGAGGAGTGGACATTAACAAATTCAAACCGATACATGTAAAAAAAGAAAAAGATGGAAAATTCGTAGTACTATATAGTGGAGCATTCTCAGTAGCATATGACTTCAATCAAGTGATTAAGGCAGCGAAACTCTTGGAAGAGTATAAAGACATAGAGATAATTCTTCAGGGAGCAGGGGAGTTAACGAATTCTGTTAAGAAGAGTATTAGGAGGATGAACATTAAAAATGTGAGGATAATCGATAAGGTTTTAAGCAGAGACGAAGTGGCTGAACTACTAGGCCAAGCAAACGCCCTACTACTACCATTGAAAGATTTCGGAAGACCATACCTGGGAATATCCTCGAAACTATATGAGTATCAAGCCGTAGGTAAGCCTATAATCTGTTGTGCGAAGGGGCAGCCTGCAGAATACATTAAGGAAACTAAATCCGGAATCGTTGTTAAACCTGGAGACTATGAAGAATTAGCAAAAGCTGTTTTGTTTTTGAAGCAAAATCCTGATGTTGCCAGAAGAATGGGCCTGTCGGGGAGACGTTATGTTGAGAAATATTTGTCTGTTCAAGCTGTTGGTTTGGAGTTAAAAAAAGTTCTTGAAGCTACGTCCAAATTAAAACGGCAATCGAGATTGAAGATGTATTGTAATGTGCCTTAAAGCTGAGGTTCAAGTTTATGATAATGTTGAAGTTTCTTGTTTTACTGGAGAGATTGGAAGTTACGAGAACGCTTTCTTTACCAATGTTATAAGAAGGAAAGAGATTTATATCATAAGGCAGGTGCTTCAGTCTGAAAAGCCGAGGTTAGTTTTGGATTATGGATGTGGTGGAGGTTGGCTTTCTCGACTGATTTATAATTGGGGGTTAGATGTTGTTGGAGTTGATTTAAGTAAAAAGTTGGTTAAAGTTGCCAAGTTTGTTTGTCATGATGGTGAGTTCATTGTGTGTGATGTGATGAAGCTTCCGTTTAAGGATGGCATATTCGATTTTGTAATTGGCATATCCATATTACATCATTTACCCGATTTAAATTCGGCGCTGAATGAACTTGCGAGGACTTCTATGCCACAGGCTATTTTCTTATTCATGGAGCCTAACTCGCTTAATCCAATTTCCGCTCTTGGAAGAAAATTTTTCCCCATGGAGGCGCATACGAAAGGTGAAAAAACATTTACCTTTGGATATTTGAAGGCAGCGTTAAGCTCTGCTGGGTTCATGGTTGAAAGATATTTTGCGATATTTTTTCTTTCATTTCCAGTTGCACGTTTCTTAAAAATAGCGAGGATGAGATTGCCTCTGTGGCTGGTTAAAATGTCTTCGTTATTCGAGGAAATAGCCGAAAAGATACCATGCATCAGATGTTTAAACTCTACTATCGTTGCTTTGGTAAAACGGCAATGACGGTTTCGCGATGAGGATACTTCATGTTGCCTACATTTATCCGCCTGAACTAAAAGTAGCTGATGGCATCACCAATGTTGTATACAATGTTACTAAACAGCTTGCTAAAAGAGGGCATAAAGTCGAAGTTTATACGTCTAATTTATCTAATCTGCACAGCCGTGAGTTGATGCCCTCTGGGCTTCACATTATCAACGGTGTTGATGTTTTCTATTTCCGTTCTTTGTTGAAATATAAAACATTTACATTGACACCATCAATTATTCCAACTATTATAAGGAACGCGAAAAATTTCGATGTTATACACGTACATGATGCCAGGTCTTTTCAGGGCGTAAGTGCATACTTGACAAATAAAATAAAGAATATTCCATACGTTTTTCAACCTCACGGTTCTTACCTTACGTATTTACCAGAACCTTTCAATGTAAAAATTCTCAAAAATACCTTAGATAAGCTCATTAGTAATCGAATATTCAAAAATGCATCCAAAATTATTGCTCTTAACCGTTTTGAAGCTGAGCAGTATAGGGCTGTGGGTGTTTCAGAGGAGAAGATAGCAATAATCCCCAATGGCATAGACTTGGCTGAGTACGCCAATCTGCCAGCTAAAGGCCTTTTTAAGAGGAAGTTTGGCATATCAGAAGAAAAGAAGATAATACTATACCTGGGCAGAATCCACAGAACTAAAGGCATAAACCTCCTGATAAAAGCCTACGCGTATCTGGTAAAGAAAACAGGCTATAAAGACGCTATTCTAGTAATAGCTGGACCAGACGACGGTTATTTAAACGAGGCGAAAACTTTAGCGAAATCCTTGAACATACATGATTCCGTAATATTTACTGGCTTTATAAGTAAGGAGGATAAGCTTAAGGCTTTAGTTGATGCCGAAGTATTTGTCACACCTTCTTTCTACGGTTTTCCAATGACTTTTTTAGAGGCTTGCGTCACTGGAACACCCATAGTAACAACTAATCTAGGAGATATATTGGAATGGATAAATAACAAAGTAGGCTATGTAGCCAAACCTATACCCTACGATATAGCTAAGGCTATTCATAATATAATCTCGGATGAAGAGCTATATAGAAAATTTTCAGAGAATTGCATCAATATTGTAAAATCTTATTTTTCAATAGAAAATGTAGTATCTATGTTGGAAAAAGTTTATGAAAATGTCTTAGAGGGTGGAGCTTAATATTATTCCTCTATATGTTAACTGACCCTCTACATGGTAAGACACGCTATAGAGAAGTTGTTTACTAGAAATGGGGTTTTACTACCACATGTTTAAAAAGTTGTATGAATTGCAATATCAAGAGAGGCAAAAACCAAAGGAAAAGTTGGATTTAGGTTGGTATGTTATAGAATATTTGTCAATATTTAAGCCAATTCATAAAATGAGTACAAACATGCATCTAATTCTTGAAGTTGGCATTGGTTCTCAACCTAGGTCGCTCATTGCACTAAATTCACGTATAGGTGAATTTGTAGGGTGTGACATTTCTCGTGTGCAATTAAAATATGCAAAGAGACATTATAGGGGAAGCTATATAGTCTGTGACTTAGAACATTTACCATTTAGAGAAAGAGTGTTTGATGGGGTCTTCTGTCTCGGTGTTCTTCACCATTTATCTTCTTGGCAAAAAGGTTTGACGGAAATGGTAAGGGTCATAAAGATAGGAGGCGTTTTAGGCCTGAGAGAGGCTGTTTTTAGCAAAAACTCGCGATTGATAGCTTTATTATCAAGGAGATCAGATCCTCAGGAAGAACCCATTAGAGAAGTTTCCTTATTATGGGAAATTTCAAAAAAGTTCACAGTAGTTCATTATTGTCGGGTCTTTCCTCGGATTAGAATGCCATTAACGTTTGTAATCTTTAAACTCTTCCCAAGTCTGGTGCAATCAGTAACTTTTTGGAAGTTCCTCTGGAATTTTGACAATTTTTTGGATTCTTTCTTAGGCGGAAAAATTTACCTTTTCAGAGGGGCAGCTTTATTAATGCTTGCTGTTAAACTTACAAAGTAAGAATAATGAGATTAATATCAAGTTGCCTGAGAAGAAATTATCTTTAGGTAAAACTGAATGAGAATTTTACACGTAATTGATCATTTTTGCCCATTATTGGGCTACCAAGAGACATTTTTAGCAAAGTTTCACTCTCTTAAACATGAAGTATTAGTAGTGACTTCAAATAGATACTCCAGGGCTATGTATGAAGCAAATAGAAATCTTCTGAAAAGGAGAATAATAGGTTCTGGTCTATTTATCGAAGAGGGAATTAAGGTGCTAAGGCTTCCTGTGCTGTTTGAGCTATTTGAAAAACCTTGGTTAAAGGGTTTGGAAGGGGCAGTTATAAATTTTAACCCTGATATATTGATAATGCATGGTCTTGTGAATTTCACTTCTATACGTATTGCTAAGTTAAAGAGGAGATTAATAAAAATGAAGTTGATTATAGATGATCATATGACATATAACGCGACACGTGGAAGTTGGACGAAGTTCTTCTATTATTTCTTTAAAACCATTTTCACTCCAATGTTTATTTCCACGGTAGATGGTTTCGTAGCTGTTACAAATGAGACAAAAGAATTCATGCAGTCGGTATATGGGATACCGGACGATAGAATAACTATTGTTCCATTGGGTGTGGATACAAGTCGGTTTAGATATGATTCATTTGCACGTAAGTGTATTCGGAAAGAGTATGGAATTGGAGACAACCATGTGGTTTTCATATACGCTGGTAAAGTCATACCTGGTAAAGGAGTACATCTATTTATAGATGCAGGTTTAAAACTTAGTAAGAAATTTGACAATGTTGCATTCCTTATTGTTGGCGGAAGGAATCCTGAATATTTTGATTATTTACAGAAAATTATTGCCAAAGCCGATATGCGAGATCGTTTTATATTTGTCGATGGCGTTCCTAATTCGCAGCTTTACAAATATTATAGTGTAGCTGATGTAGGAGTATGGCCACTACAATGTTCAATGACCATGCTTGAAGCTGCAGCATGTGGCTTGCCCATTATAATCTCTGATAAAAGTGGTGCTTTAGAACGTATTAGCAAAGGCAATGGTGTATCCTATAAACAAGGTGATGTTAATGATTTAGAGAGAAAAATGTTATTACTGCTTGACTCCGAATTGAGAGATAGAATGCGTGAAAAAGCATATGAATACGTCAAAAGTATAGATTGGAAGACTATAGCTGATAAATTTTTAGAGATAGTGGGTTGAGAATGATCGAAGAGCTTGTTCTAGTTTTAGGTACAAGGCCTCAAATAATTAAGTCAGTTCCAATTATTCATTAAATGTTAAAACAGGGATTAGAGATTAAAATCATCCATACGGGTCAACATTATGATTATAATCTGTCAAAATATTCTTTAATGAAATGAATTTGCCAGATACTTATATTAATTTAGAAGTGGGATCGGGTTTGCATGCTTATTAAACTGGAGAAATAATGATTCGTCTTAAGAAAGTCCTCATGGATCTAAAACCTAAACTAGTGATAGTTCCTAGTGATGCTAACTCGGCATTGGCTGGCGCTTTAGCTGCAGCTAAACTTGGTATGAAAGTAGCTCATGTTGAGCCTGGAGCCCGTAGCTACGATATGTCGATGCCTGAAGAAGTAAATAGGCATAGGGTGGATCATATCTCCTATCTCCTCTTTACAGCCTCTGAAAAGAAAAGCCAAAATTAGATTACCATATATTTCAGATTTTTTGAGATTCAACATACATTCTTCATAGGACTAGGGTTACATGTTAATTTCACCTAAATTTTTCACCTTATCTATTAAAATTTTACGGAAAAAGAAATCGCTATCTTGTTACAAAAGTTGCGTTAAGGCTTTATTAAAAGATAGAGTGGTCTTTGATTTGATTCATGCACATTTTCTGGAAAATGAATTCATAATTGCTAGAATTGAAAAGTCTGTAGTGTGTACTAATATACGGTAATGATATTAGAATGTTTCTAAAAGATTCCTAATTAGTAAAAGGCATGAATATAGCTTAGTTTTTACATTCTCTAATTTAATAAAATGAAAAAAATTGCTTATTTCAGTAATGGATCATCTATCTATGATTATTTCTTTATAAGTAAATTGAGCCAAAAGTTTAATATTCTATTTTTAACGTTTAATCCTACAGAAAAGGTAATACAACAAAACACAAAAGTCGTTGTTATTTCAGAATTAATAAGACGATCTCTAATTCATGATTCAATAAGAATCTATTCTTCGATTCCAATTAGATACTTTTTATTAAAGAGTTATTTAAGAAAATATAACCCAGATATTTTAATTGGTTGTGGAGGATTAGATTATGGTTTTATTTCAGCACTTTCTCAATTTAAACCATTTGTATTATTTATCTGGGGCTCTGAAGTTTTAGTATGGCCAAAATTTTTGCCTTTTCGAGCAATGATCAAATATTCTTTAAAAAAAGCTGACTTAGTTGTAGTAGATAGTGATGTACAACGTAATGCGTGTATTAAACTTGGGTACGATGGAAAGATAGTTAAACTACCATGGGTGGATTCGATTGAACTAAAAAGACTATCAGAGCGTGTTAAGGTTGAGAAAGATGAACTTAGGAATAGAATAGGATGGAGTAGTGGTGACCCAGTGGTCATATGTACCAGATTACATGAAAAAATATATGACATTGAGACGATCATTCGAGCAATTCCGGTTGTATTAAGGAGGGAGCCAAGGACGCGATTTATTTTCGTAGGAGGAGGGGGAAGTTTAACAGAAAAATTGAAGGCGATGACCAAGAAATTGAATGTTGAGAAAAATGTATACTTCACTGGCTATGTCCCTCGCACAAAAATATTCTATTATCTTAAGAACTCGGATATATATGTATCAAGTTCATTATCAGATGGTACATCTGCTAGTCTTTTAGAAGCTATGATTTGTAAATTACCTTGTGTTGTTTCAGATATTCCAGGAAATAGAGAGTGGATCAAGGAAAATGAGAATGGACTACTTTTTCCTACTAAAGATTACAACGCTTTAGCCCAAAAAATTATAATGCTCATTAAAAATGATCATCTATCTAAAGAATTAGGTGAAAAGGCGGCAAAAACTGTCGAAGAAAAAGCAAATTGGGATAAAACTTCACAAGCACTATATGAGGCATTAGAAAACTTACAAAAGCGTAAATTGTAATAGTAGAGTCAATCGAATAACTAACAGATGTTAGATAAAAATCCGCGACGAAAAGGCTTATATGAATAAATTGATATAATTGATATAAATGAATTCAATGATATTTAAATCTATTCCACCAGCAAAGCCATACTTCACTCCAGAAGATATAGAGGAGCTAAAAGGGCATCTTGAAAAGATTTTAAATTCTGGAATGTTGACGCTCCATAACTACACGAAGGAATTTGAAGATAGATTTGCAAAGATGTGTAATACAAAGTATGGAATAGCTGTGAATTCTGGAACAGCAGCTCTCGAAATAGCTCTGAGGGCGATGAATCTTAATCCAAGTGATGAGGTACTAGTTCCAACGAATACTTTTAGCGCAACCGCAGCTGCAGTAATATTTGCTGGTGGTAAACCAGTCCTTACAGACATAAATCCCAAGACACTTTGCATGGGTGTTAATGATGTCCTAGAAAAGTTAACAGAAAAGACGAGAGGAGTAATAGTCGTTCATGTGGGAGGATTGATATGTCCAGAAATAAAACAAATTAGAGAGATCTGTAAAGATCACAAACTATTCTTGATAGAGGATGCTGCACATGCCCATGGATCAAAGATAGATGGCGAGTGTGCAGGTTCGCTTGGGGATGTTGGAGCCTTCAGTTTCTATCCGACTAAGGTCATGACAACAGGTGAGGGTGGTATGATAACAACAGATGATGAGGAGATAGCTAATAAGGCTAAGATTTTAAGGGATCAAGGAAAAGAGAGCTTCGCAAGCAACATCATAGTTGAACTTGGCTATAACTGGAGAATGAATGAGATAAGTGCGGCAATAGGTATAGTTCAATTGAAGAGACTAAATGAAATCATTATGAAGAGAAATCTAATAGCGAAGATATATGATGAAGCATTTAGCAAGATGAGTGAGGCTAAACCTTTAAAAACGCCATCAAATATCTTAAATAACTACTATAAATATATAGTAATTTTGGATAAGAACATTGAGAGGGAAAAGTTAAAGGCGAAGCTTAGGGATAAAGGTGTAAGGTGCGGTGGAGAAGTTTATTGGCCTCCGCTACATATGCAACCAATATACCAAAAGCTGTTAGGAACTAGACAGGGAGATTTTCCCAATGCTGAGGATGTATGTAAAAGAATGATATGTCCACCAATATATAGTGGTATGAGCATTGAAGAAGCTGAATATGTTGTTGAAAAGTTTAGGGAAGTATTAGGAGAGATTTAAATGGTGGTCATGGTAACTGGAGGATCCGGATTCATAGGTAGCCATATAGTAGATAAGCTGTTAGAAAAAGGATATGATGTGCGAGTATTTGATCTAATTAAACCGCATAGAGATGAAGTAGAATGGTTTAAAGGAGATTTATTGAATAAAGAGGACTTGTTAAAAGCTTGTAAAGATGTTGAATATATTTTCCATTTAGGTGCAATAGCAGATGTTAACGTGGCATTATCTAGGCCAGAATTGTGCGTTCAAGTAAACGATGTTGGAACATTGAATGTATTACAGGCTGCTCAGTCATTGGAGGTTGAAAGAGTACTCTTAGCTTCTACAACGTGGGTATATGGTAAAACTGAGGGAGTAGTAACTGAGGAGACACCTATACCATTGCCAGATCATATCTATACTGCCACTAAGATAGCACAAGAATATCTACTTATTTCATGGAATAAACATTATGGACTACCGTACACAATATTAAGATACGATATCCCTTATGGTCCAAGAATGAGGTCTAATATGGCAATTGCTGTCTTCGTTAGAAGAGCTATAAAAAATGAACCCTTGATAATATTTGGAGATGGAAATCAAGGTAGATGTTTCATATATGTGGAAGATCTTGCAGAAGGAAATGTAGCTGCATTAAATAAAAATGCTGAGAATCAAATCATAAATCTGGCTGGAAGAGAATTTATAACAATAAATAGTGTAGTCAGAGAATTGAAAAAAATCTTTAATAATATTACCGTAGAATATAAACCAGCAAGACCAGGGGACTTTAAAGGGGCCATTATAAGTATAGAAAAAGCAAGAAAATTGTTGAAATGGGAGCCTAGAACCACGCTGACTGAAGGTCTGCAAAAATACATAGAATGGATTAAAAAGAAATTTTAATGTCCAAGAGTAGTATTCTTCATAGGTTCTCTAAGTCCATTTCCTGATGCTGCTTGGACTAAAATAAGTTTTTACAAATTATCTTAAAATAGGGGAGTGGATGTTTATGTTGCTAGCATATTTCCCCCAAAGAGCATTAGTCAAGCTGGAGTTAATATTTGGAGTGGCATCAGGATCTATAACTTGTGTTCCACATTCTAGCTTGAAGGCATTCCGCACGTGTTGATATTAAATATCCTTATGCTAATATTGCCGTGCATATGATGAATGATGACATATAAGGTAAGTGTAATCCTACCTTGCTATAATGGTGCTAGATGGATCGGTCAAGCCGTTAAAAGTGTTTTATCCCAAACTTATGAGAATTTTGAACTAATTATCATAGATGATGGATCGATAGATGGCTCCAGAGATGTTATTGCCTCCTATTTAGAGGATAAACGTGTCCACTATATTTATCAAAGCCATAAGGGATTCTCGGCTGCGATAAATAGAGGGATAAAAGAGGCAGACGGAGATTTAATTGGCTTCATAGGACAGGATGACTTATGGTTATCTAATAAGTTAGAAATACAGGTGAAATTTTTTGAAAAGCATCCAGATGTAGACCTAGTTTGCTCAAATTACTTTCTTATAAATGCTAAAGGACAAATAACAGGAGTGACGAATACAGAAATTCCAAAGGTCTCCTCTCGTGAAAAACTTATAGAGAAGCTGTTTTTAGAGAATTTCATCGGCTTTGAAACGGTTCTTGTTAAAAAGGAATGTTTTTACAGAGTAGGCTTCTTTGATGAGAATATGGTGGGCTTCTCTGACCATGATATGTGGTTGAGAATAGCAGGTGAATTTAACATTAACGGCTTTATAGAAAAGCCTTTAGTCATGAAGCGGGAGCATGAGCTCCAGTTATCAAAGGTCAAGATAAATGATGTTCTAAAGGATGAGTTTATAATCATTAAAAAAGCAATTACTTACTATCCATTCTTAAGAAAGAGTGTGTCGAAGAAATTAGCATCATTATACTATAAACGTGGTGTAACATTGTTACAGAAAGGAGATATTCAAGGAGCAAAAGAGCAATTTTTAAAAGTAATTAAGTATCAACCTTGGAAGTATAAGGCGATTATAGCTTATATAGTCCCTATCCTATATAGGTTTATACTTAACACTATCAAGCGATATACCGGAGCTCCGTAAAGGATTTAAATGAATTGAGGACTAAAACAGACATGCAGCTTCCATTATCTTAAGGACTCAGATGATACTGATAATTAAAGTTCATACAGCTATATCAACAATGTTATTCGTAATACTCTTATCGCTTTCTGGACCTTTTCAAAAGTGTTTGGAGCACGCGCTTAAGGTGGAGGAATATAGGGATGAGAATAAGAATTAAGCTTTACACAATTTACTCGTTGGCATTTTATGTAATCACTTTACTAGCTTTTTTGTTCTTCTCATACTTCTTTAAAGAGCTAAAAATACTCTATTTTGCAACACCATTTGCATTAATCGCATTTATATTTTTATATGTACTTTTATGCAGTAAAGATAAAGAATTTTCGTTCAGGATTGCGCATGTGCAGATCCATAATGTCTTCCTTTATGCCCTAACGATGTTATTCGTGTTTGCCGTTCTATTTGTTCCAGCCTATAGTGGTTCCATGCTTGAGTATATGAAGATCCCACCACTAAATTGGTTAAGATATTTATCTTCTCTACTTCTAACAAGTTTCCTTCCGGGATATTTCTTACTAAAAACATTAGATAGAAACAATGTTTTAGACACTGGCATCATCATAATTTTATCCTATCTTGTAAGCCTCTTCATAACATTTCTTGCAGGATTTTTCATCTTATTATCAGCGAATTCTCTGGGTTCATTAGGATTGCCAATAATAGTTACGACTAATATAATCCTCATTGTTATTTATTATCTTACGAATCGTAAAAGAACTAGAATTCACCCGTTAAGAGTAAACTGGATTGAGCTCAAGCTCATCTTATTCATATTAACTGTGATTACGGTAGGTTCAGTTATAACAATGATTGGCAATTTACCATTAACATCCGGCGATATGCAAAGATTTCATGGAATTGCTTTAGATATCTCTGAAGGGTTCCCAGTATATGGTGGAAAGATGATCATTTATCCTGGAGGATACTTATTTGCAATTTACCTATATGTTCTATTTATTTTATCCGGCATTCCTCTAGCACTTGCCGAGCAAGGCTTGTATATTTTGAACTTCATGCCAATTCTCGCGTTCTATTCATCAATTAAGGCATGGTTTAGTGAGGACCAAGACAACAGATTGCTTTTGGTAGCTATCACGCTTTCAATTCTTCTAGGTTTCGGAGGGTTATATGCGTTATATCTAAAGTTTACACATCCTGCTTATGATATTATCCATCTTTTGTATACTACAACTTTTAAAACATATGACATTTACATGCGTATCATTTACATACCTGATATTGTTGCCCCAATATGTAATATAGGATTACCTGTTTTTTTCACGCTTCTATATTTTCTAAATAAAAATAGTTCTAACCTAATTAGAGCCACAATAATACCGGCCTTAGTGGCTCTTGGATACATGGGTCACATGCCCGAAGTCATCATTTTCATAATAATCGCTTTCATTTACGCACTATTCTTAAGAAAAAGCAATAGTGTGAAAATAGGTCCTTACATAGTTTTAGGTCTAGGTGTAGTGGTCCTAGTGGATTTAGTTGCTCAGGTTCAGATATATGTATCATCTGCTGGTGAGGGGCTTTCTCTTCACTTTATTATTTCCCTCATTCTAGCTGTAGTGATAAGCGTTGCAGAATTAGTAAAGGATAGGTATGCATTTCTTTTTTCAATGAACCTTAGAACATCTCTCTTGGAAAAGTTAGGAAAAAGCTGGCAATATGGTAGGTGGGCTCTAATTTACATTTATGTTTTCTTTTTTGTAATTTGGCTCACGATTGAAAAAGATTTTAATCTTTGGACATGGGGCGGCTACAGTTTTACACCTTTCTTCGTCTTTCCCTTAAGATTTGGTGCAGTAGGTTTACTTGCCATAATTTCTATCTTTATTTATTTCAGTAAAATTGTAAGGGATAGGCGTTTGTTCTTCTTTTTGTTATTAATTCCGATCGGATTCGCATTAGAACAATGGGCTAACTATTATCCTTTTTATCCTGCTTACCGATGGGGGACTATAGCATTTGTAGGAGCTTGCATAATGGCTGCACATGGCGTTATAAATATCATAGACAAAGTAAGAAGATCACCTAAGCGCACGATAATTGTGTGTGTTCTTCTGGGCTTTCTTATGATTTCTGGAATGTTGAGCACTGCTTTATTCTACGTTAACGCCTCATATTATTCTATCTTTAACGGAATATCACAAGATGAATTAGATGCTCTTGACTATATTCGGCAAAATATCCTATCTAACGTAAGTGTTCTCACTTTCACCACTCACTCTGCCAATAGATTGAGAAACTTTGCAGGTATAAATGCCGTGCAAGATGCCCAACGCTGGTCTAAACTTCTGCTTTCAACTTCAAACCCATATATCATAATTTACGTTTTCAGTTTGTCTAACATAAAGTACATTTATGTAGCGCGAGAAGATGTCGAATTGCTAAAATTTAGTACATTAAATTCTATTATTAAGTACTTTCCACAAGTTTTAAAAAATGGCTATGCGACTATATATGAAGTTCCAGCTTTAACTGCTCCATCCTCCCAAGCCTCTTTTGGAGTTCTAGACTTCTCACCTTCTTTTCGGAAGCTGGAGAACACCACTTGGGTCGACTATTCATTCACCAAAGGATGGTGTCCATATCGACAATATGGTAATGTTAAAAATTACACATCAGAGGTAAGAAATGGAATAATGAAAATATCAGTAACCTCCAATCAATCTGGAAACATTTGGGTCAGTTACTCGCTTCCTCTCGCCTTAAAAACCAAAGATTCTGTTCTATCATTCCGATATAAAGTAGACAACGATTATACATGGTTCACAATTCAACTACGAAACGCTTCGAATGAGGTCTTCTTCTACAAAGCACATATGACGGATAAAACTTTCACTACAAGATCCTACAATTTACCAGATGATCAAGTTATTTCGAGAATTGAGTTAATTGTTGAAACAACAGATAAAGCATCGTCTGGACAATCAGCTTCTGCACAAATCGACTATATAGAAATTTCACAGAGTCCCTTTCCAAAGGATGCTATCTTACCAGCACTATTCGCGTCTCTTCTTCACTCAAAATATTCAGTGCTTTATGTGGATGATGTAATAATGCAAAATCTTCCTACATACCTCTCAAATTACATGTGTATTCTACTGACTTCCGATCCACCAACTTCGGTTAATGGTCTTCTTAACTGGGTTTCAACTGGACACATGTTAGTAGTTCTTAACACGTATGGAAATGGATTTTTTGCCAATTTATTAGGAATAAACAGCTCGTCCCCTCTTTTGTCTATAAAAAACATTAACTCAGGAAAAGTGCTCTACATAAATTTATTTCCAACGATCAACGTTGGGAAAGGATCTGAGATAATTCAACCAGAATTCTTAGAGAAAGTTAAAGAGCTCTTACCCTTGGAAAAGTATGTCCAGAAAGTAAACCTATTCCCAGCATACAACTCAACTTTTAATGACATAGAAATCAAAGGTGACTTAAAAGTTGACACGGACATTTTAATGCTACAAGGAGCTATAAATTTACCGATTTCACCGTTTCCAATTAACGAAGCCACATGTATGGAAATATATGGCAAGATTAACCTGACAATTAAAAATGCCACATTACTCATTTCTCCCTCAGAATCATATATGCTAATTAAACCTGAAAGTTATCCTATCGAAGGCGAAGTTCGTGTTGACGGTAAGGCTTTGATAGTTGCTGATACAAATGTTATTTATAACTCCGATGTGCCAATTTCTTTCAAATTCAAAACAATAGCTCTATCGCTGTATGCTAGGTTACCCTCGATAAACGTTTCAGGCATAACTACCTTTGACCAGCTTGACGTTCATGCTACTCCTTACGTCCCCCTAGCTGGCATCGTCCAACAGAAAGCTGAAATCCAAGGTAACGTAAAATTTGACTCTATGTATATTAGCAGTCCACTCATGATATTCTCAATGTTTCAAGCTGACGGAAAAATTCTAAACTTGGCTGAAAGCCCCCGACCGACTATTCCATGGGTTGAAGTCTTAACATCGCCCTACAACCTGGCTTTTAACGCACTTTTTGTATTAGGAATATTTTTTTACGTTATTATAGAGAGAAGGACAAGGACAACTATGAGTGAAAAAACATGAGTGACAAAATGGAAAGCTATCGAAAAGAGATTAAAACAAAGCTACCAAAGTATAGTAGCTTCAAAGAAATGATAAAGAAAAATGGAGTTACAGCAATAGTTGACTTTGCCATCGTTTTTTTTTTTTACTATAGATTCGCTGGCTTCGCACCAGATCTTCATTTCAAGATCATTTACTAAAAATTTAATAATGTCAAAGAATTTTTATTCTTTAGCCAACATATCCATAAGTTACTTATGGATTGATATTCTTCCAAAAGGTGCTATAATGGATTATTCGATTACTTCGCTACAAGAAACTTCCTCTAAAATATGCATTCGAGACCGCCTGAATGCATCATCCATGTCTCTTGTTTGGATACTTAATGAACCGCAACCTATTAATTTATCAACCTCATTATTTATCTTGCAGCTTCATAGAGTTAATTCATCGATGCCTGCATTTGCATACTTTAGAGTAAATATTGAACGATGCCATAACTACCTATATGCTAAGTTGCCAATATCTTTTCATGATATTACAATCACATTGCCCCTTTACTATTTTGATCATACCGGTAACTTTACTGAGAATTTCGCAGTCTCTTCCGTTGAAGTATACTTTGATCCCCAGCCAGGCATATACGAATTCTCCTTTTCATTGGCGCAAATATCTAATTCACTGGTATTACTTCCATAGAAGTGTTATAATTTGAGGATTATTGAAAAAGCTTTCTACAGGCTTTATATGAATCCTCCTCTAATGTTAGGTCGAATTCTTTAAAAGATTAGTAGTATAAGGTTTTCTCGAAAAATTTCAGATTCTAAAACAATTGAACAATTGGTAAATTTTGCGTTTTCCTTTCAAATTTATTCCACTTATAGTACCTTTTTCCTATCTTTATCTACAACCAAGGATTGTAAGTTTTATTGATAGCTTTCTGGCATGGCTAGGTGCACTAAATATTTCTCGTTGTGTAATATTTCTTTGTACCCGATATGAATAATATGAAGAAAGTTTTTATTGTTACTTGTAGTTATAGAAAGGCCTATCCTGTAATTGAATCTTTAAAGAAGTCTGGTTTTTATATAGTTGCTGGAATAGTTAATGATTCTAATGTTCTTTTTACAGAAGCTTTATCGCGTTATGTAGATAGAATTGTAAGTGTAATGAATCCCAACATATCAGAGGATGCTTACATAGCTTCGATCATTAGAGCCGTTAAGAAATATGACATTGACATAATTGTCCCAATAGGGTTCATAGATTTCATGATTATTTCAAAATATAGAGATTTTCTTCGAAAATTCACAATAGTTCCAGTTGAAAGTTATGAGAAAATGTGTTATGTTTCAAATAAGTGGGCTCTTCAAGGTTTATGTGATAAAATGGGTATCTATTATCCGAAAACAATAGTTTTAAAGGGTTCTGAGAAGGATTCTGTGGTGAGGCAATTCATAAAGAAGATGGGATTTCCACTTATTCTTAAGGGTTTAAGTGATGGTTCCAAGCCTATGCTGGTAAGTAATCAAAATATGCTTATGAACATAATTGATGGCTTAAAAGGAGAGAAAATTCTTCAAGAGTATATTCCTGGCTTTGGGACTGGCTACTTTTGTTTAAGCTATGAGGGTGAACCTTTAGCGGAGTTTATGCATAGGAGAGTTCTAGAGGTAACTCCGCTGGGAGGTGCAAGTGTAAAAGCCTGTTCATACTTTGATGAAGAGCTTTTAAAAATAGGTAGGTCTATTATAAAGGGTCTAAGCTGGACCGGAGTATTGATGGCTGAGTTTAGGAAGGAAATGGAGACAGGGCGATACTATTTACTTGAGATAAACCCAAAATTCTGGGGCAGTCTTGAATTAGCTTATAGGGCTGGGGTAGATTTTCCTAGATACTTCGTAGAATTCTTCTTGGAGGGTAAAAAACCAGATAAAGTTTCTTATAGAGATATGTGCTTTTCATGGATGTCAGAAGGTTTTTCATCCTACTCTAAATATGGCTTTAAAACATTAGTCGAAGTTGCTTTAAGGCTCCTCCCTAAGAACCCATTATTCTCAGATTTACACATTCATGATCCTATAAATAGTATGCAAAAAATTTTTGCTACCGGTTTTTCCATATTACGAAGTACATTCGTTAAGAATATTATTCCTGAATTCTACTTTAATGAAGAATTTAGAGTCATCCTACCTCAAATTAGAATAGTGATTTTTGACTTCGACGGCACATTAGTTACACTAGCTGTTCCATGGAATGCAATCAGAAATAAGCTGATAAAACTACATTTGATAAAAAATGGTGAAGGAATTCAAGAAGCCTTCTATAAATTTAAGATCAATGGAGATGAAAAAAGTTTTAATTATATGAATGAGATAGTAAAAGCTTATGAATTGGAAGCTGTGAGAGACATAGTTCAAGATGATCAGTTAATAAGCTTAGTAAGAGGTCTTAAAAGGTTGAATTTCAGGTTTGTTGTCGTCTCTAAAAACTCTAAACACGCCATCGCTGAAGCATTGAATAGACTCAATTTATTAAACTATATTGACTTTTTCATAGGGAGAGAAGACGAAGTTTTAAGGGCTAATCAGATTGCTAGGATATTAAGAGGTGTAGAAACTTCATCAGCAATTATGATCGGCGATACTATCTCAGACATTAAAGCCTCACTACAGGCAGGTGTTATGCCGTGCATGATTGCAAACAACAACATCAAGAGACTGCAAGCCGAAAACTTTCATGTCAGCTATGCTAAATCGGTAAAACAGGTATTGATCTATATCCTTAAACATAAAACACAGCATATCATAGATGAGTAAAAGATGAAAAGAATACATAAAGGCATTATCTTAGATTCAGAAATTGGTAGCTTTGATTCTGGAGGAGCTACTTTCGCCACAGTATTTCATGATATAAATGAAGTACCGAATGAATATTTTATGTTTTATACTGGATCACATGACCCAGGGTGGTCTAAGGCTTACATAGGTTTAGCAATCTCGCGGGATGGGATTAATTTTTATAAGTTGAAAAAACCTGTTTTGAATCCCGAAGAATTCAATTATAGGGAGGCTGTGACCCCTGTGGTTTTCAGAGTTAAAAACACAGTTTACATGATTTTTGCTGGAAGTCCCTATGGGAAGGGTCGTAGAATCTGCATAGCATACTCAGATGACTTGAAGGGGCCATTTCATTTTCTAAGAGTTCTCATAGAGCCAAAGGAGTTATGGGAAGGTATGAGTATTGACTTAGGCCCAAATATTGTAAAATTAAATGAAGACCAATTCATTTTATACTATAGTAATGTCTCAAACAAGCCTTGGGAACGTATACTTAGACCCAAATACTTGTTTACGCCTACCTTCTGGCTACGCAGAATCGGCATCTTAAAATTGAAGATTAAATCGCCTAAGAATATAGAAGTATACAGGCTCGGCTCCCTTCAACATTTGAATGGACCTAAGGGCTCTTGGAATGAATCACTCTTCTGCCCAGGATACTTCAGCTTGGGGAACCGTCATTATCTTCTACCAGCGGCCTCTACATATTCCGTAGGTTTTCCATATAAACAGTACATAGGTTTAGCCATAGATTCTTCTCCACTTTTTAGAAATCCTAAAAGCTTTACTATTCTGATTGATGGACCTAAAGAGAAGAAACAGATAATTCCTGGAATAAGGAGTGAAATTGCCTTGGATACGCCATGTCCAATAATAATAGGCGATAAGCTGTACCTCTATTATGCTGTTATGGATAGATCTGACAATATATGGAAAATGGCTTTAACAATATTCCCCTTAAATGAATTTTTATGAATAAAAGCTTGATAGTTCATGTTGTTGGGGCTAGGCCCAACTTTATTAAGTTGTCTGTGGTTTATGATGCGTTGAAGAAGTTTTTTGATCAATTGATTGTTCATACCGGTCAGCATTATGATTATGAGCTTAGCAAGGTTTTCTTTAAGGAGTTGAATATTCCTGAGCCAGATTATGATTTGAATGTTGGTTCAGGTTCTCATGGATACCAGACTGGTGAAATACTTAAACGTGTGGAAGAGGTTCTATTGAAAGAGGAGCCCAAGATCACTATTGTTTACGGTGATACTAATAGTACTTTGGCTGGTGCATTGGCTTCTGTGAAGCTGGGTATTGAAGTTGCGCATGTTGAGGCTGGTGCCCGAAGTTATGAGAAATATATGGCTGAGGAGATAAATAGGGTTATTGTAGACCGTATTTCTGATCTTCTATTTGCACCTACTAGGAGGGCTGTTGAAAATCTGCATAGGGAGGGCATTGCTGAAGGTGTTTACTTCACTGGGGATGTTATGCTCGACTTGTTCTTAAGCTTTAGAAATAGGTTTTGCGTGAAGGATGAAGACTTTATCCTCGTTACAGTTCACAGGGCTGAGACTACCGATAATCCTAAAAGGCTTAAAGCTATTCTAGAGGCCTTAGTTGAGTCTGGTGAGAGGATTATTTTCCCAATGCACCCACGTACGAGGAAACGTGTTATGGAATATGGATTCGAGTGGTTTCTGAGGGCGGAAAACGTTGAGGTTATGGAGCCTGTTGGATACTTGGAGTTTCTAAATATTATGGGTGGGGCTAAAAAGGTTGCTACCGATTCAGGTGGTGTTCAGAAGGAGGCATATTTTATTGGTAAACCATGCATAACCCTGCGGGAAATGACTGAATGGGTTGAAACTGTAGAGTCCGGATGGAATATTCTGGTAGGTGTGGATAAGGAGAAGATTGTTAGGGCTATGAAGGAATTTAAGCCGGAAGGCGGAAGGGATTTAAGCCTGTTCGGCGATGGCGGAGCTTCTAGGAAAATTGCCTCCATCCTTGCTGAAAGGTTTGTTTAATTCTTTTCTACATTCTTCTTTCATCATTTTTATCCTTTCCATAGTTCTTCTCCCTGACACTTTCTCGCTAGCTTTGTTCAATATTGTTTCCTATCTTCTGTGAAACGTACGCTAGGCTTTTATGATGTAGTGGTATAAGGCTTGCAGCATTCTAGTTTCATTGTCTATAACTGTATCTTCACTGTTTTTTTTCCATGCTATAGCACAACTTATGGATGATGTATGTTTTCCTATCAAGTGAGTAGGGCAATGGAGATAGCTAAGTTATCAGCCAAGGATCTCTCAATATTTATTGATCATGATCTTCGTGAGGTGATTCCGGAAAGGGATTCATAAGTATAATGAGCATGTTATTTAGTTAAGGGATTTATGTTTGTTAGGAGGATTCTCAAATATGTTATTCTCCTTGGGCCTATTTGATTTTAAGCATCATTGTGGATACATTTAAATATTTCCCTGTGGGAGCATCTTTATGGGTGATATATATGGGTGTTCAAGTAAAGGTGCTTCAGAAGGGGAAGATAACTATTCCAATTGAGGTTAGGGAGATGTTGGGGGTTAGGGAGGGGGATACTTTAACTTTGGAGGTGCGTGGGGGGTGCATAATCCTACTCCCGCCGAAGACGGTCTTAAATCCTACAGAATTACTTGATGGCCTTACCGGGGGGGTACCCGTGGGGGAGCCTATTAAAGAGGGGCTTAAGAGGGCTGTTGCAGCTAGGCTTGAGGGTAAGTTGGGGAGGGGTGAAGGGTGAGGTTTGTAGATGCAAATGTATTCATATATGTCCTCGTTAAATCTCCGAAAGAGGACTACCTCACCTCTAAAAGCATACTTAAAAGAATTGAGGATGGGGAGGAGGCTATAACGAGCACATCCATAATACAGGAGGTTGTGGAATGGCTCGAATACAATAATAGGCGGAAGGAAGTAGAGAAGTTTCTAGTAGCCTTAAACTCCTATGTGACGATGAGGAAGGTTGAAACCTCGTGGAGGGAGATGCTGGATGCAGCGTTGGATATGGAGAAATACGGCTTAGATTTCGTTGATGCTCTTACACTACAGGTGATGAAGAAGAATAATGTTACTGAAATCTACACAAATGATAGAGACTTTGATGGGGTGGATTGGGTGCGCAGAATCTGGAAATAGTATTGGGCTAGGGTTGTATGCAAGAAGACGATGCTCGATGTAACTGGTTAAAAAGTGGTGAATTGTTATGTATAATGCCTATTATACATAAGAGTTTGAGAAACTCTTATGTGTATAACTATGATCCTGATGCTTTGGAGCATCATATAAGTGTTTGAGAGTAGTAAAGTTTTTTATGGTCTTAAGTACTAAAGTACTTTGGTCTCTACGGGGGATGTTGAAGTAATTAAGGTTGAGCTTCCAAGGTGGTTGGCTGAGAGGTTTCGTCGGTATGTTGCTGAGAAGTATGGGTTTAGGAGAGGCTCCCTCTCTAAGGTTATAGCAGATATGATAGAGAGGAAGCTTAAATCTAAATGTGATTTGGCTTCAGGTACAGTGGATGCCATAGTTGGCTTAGGCTTACCATCAGATTATGAGTGGAGTGGTGAGGATCTTGTTAAAGCGCTCAGAAGGAAGTACAGCCTATCTGATAGATACTAACATAATCCTTGAAGTTCTTTATAAGAGGAGCCGCTGGGAGGAATCATACATAAGATACTGAATAGAGTTAAGGATGGCTCTATAAGAGCATTAAACCTGACACCATTTAAATTCCCACAACTAATCATCAGAGCCATTCCATGAGTTAAACCAAAACTAATTAGTTATCTAGGTAACCATGCTCTTCAGTTTAAGACTAAAGAATCACTTAAAGGACTTGTAAACGCATTAAATGTGCTTGAAGATGTCATCAAAGCATCGGAGGAATTTTGTTTGATACTATAGTGAATGGTGCCCTTATGGTAACTACGGATAAACGCTCGTTTGATATTACCATTGATGGCTATAATGGTTTTTTAGTTAATCCTATAGACCTCGAAAGCATAAGTATAGCTATTGAAACTGTGTATAAGGTAAAAAGCTTTATGAAAACATGATTAATGCTGCTGTTGGAACCTTAAGGGCTAACATTATTGATCTAATTCGCAGGAAAAGATGCGAATCATTGCTAAGCTCTTTAGAAATACTTAAAAACTAAAAAAAATATCTTTCTATATGTTTAGCTACATTACCAAACTCTTTATTGGCTTAATCTATTCTACAACAATCCCCTCAAGGCTTAGTTTATTAAAGTTACGAAGAGAAGCAAACGCGTGCGAAAAAATAGATGAGTTGATCGAACTTGCCTTTAACTTTAGCTTTCCCCTCAAGTTTAATGGGATAAAAATAAGACCTTACCAAGTTAAAGAGGAGATAATGGAACTACTGAAAATTCTTAAGAGCGTGAATCCCAAAAATATAGTGGAGATAGGGACTGCTGGAGGTGGTACACTTTTCTTATTTGCTCAGGTAGCAAGGTCTGATGCTCTACTAATAAGCATAGACTTGCCAGGAGGTCAATTTGGAGGGGGATATCCTGCTTGGAAGATACCTTTTTATAAATCTTTTGCCAGATATGCGACTCAGAGAATCGAATTGTTAAGAGCAGATTCTCACGACTTGAACACTTTAGAGAAGGTTAAAGAGATTTTAGGAGATGCTCAGCTGGACTTCCTCTTCATAGATGGGGACCATACTTATGAAGGTGTTAAGAAGGACTTTGAAATGTACTCACCGTTGATTAGGAAAGGTGGGATAATAGCATTCCATGACATAGTAGAACATCCTCCTGAGACATGTTGCGAAGTAAGTAAGTTTTGGAATGAAGTAAAGCAAAGCTATAAGTATCGTGAGATAGTTAAGAATTGGAACCAAAAATGGGCTGGAATAGGTGTGCTCTATGTGTAATGTAGCGGTAATTGAATTCTTCATCGAACACGTTGAGCTCGAGGAGTTTAGAGACAAAAGAATTCTTGAAGTAGGTTCCAAGTATATTAACGGTAGTGTTAGGCCCTTCATAGAGCGTTTTCTTAAGCCGAGGGAATATATAGGTATAGACATTGAACCTGGTAAGTTTGTTGACCTAATTTTACCTGCAGAAAACGTATTGAAGTACTTTGGCGAGGAAAGTTTCGACGTAGTTATAGCGACGGAGCTACTTGAGCACGTCAAAAACTGGAGGCTTGTAGTGTATAATATGAAAGCCGTCCTTAAGTCTAACGGCTATATATATATATATCACGACTCGCTCTAAGGGCTTCCCATACCACTCATTCCCATATGACTTTTGGAGGTACGAATTGGAAGATATGAAGATGATATTCTCGGATTTTGATGTAAAGGTGCTAAAGAGAGATCATGAAGCTCCAGGGATCTTCCTAAAGGCTGTTAAGCCAGCCAAATGGGAGCCAACCGACCTTTCAAATATAGCTTTATATTCCATGATTTTGGGTAGAAGAACCAAGGCTATACCTGATACATTCGACATGCCCTTCCTCAAGAAAGCTATACTGAGCATACGAGAGCATAAACTATGGAAAATACTTAAAATGCGCGTAGCTGCACCCTTTAACACGTGAAATTATGGGTCATATTTTATCTGAAGTTTTAGAACTCTTAAAGAGAAAGCAGTAGGGCGACCA
This sequence comes from Methanomethylicia archaeon, assembly GCA_038727515.1. Classification (GTDB taxonomy): domain Archaea; phylum Thermoproteota; class Methanomethylicia; order Culexarchaeales; family Culexarchaeaceae; genus JAVYVS01. The sequence goes on along the minus strand of JAVYVS010000004.1, from coordinate 16,872 downwards.
TTGTAGATTGCTGCCCAGTAACTGACAGCATCACATTAACTCTTTCAGCAAAAGACATAACCGGATCTACCTGCCGGCATGCTTATGCTACCTCTAGTGGTCGTTTACGCATATCCTAGGTGCTCGAGGGCATGAATAGAGTTGAGGGGGTTGCAACACAGAGAACATGAAGTCAATAACTGAAAGTGTTAAGCCAATGTCCAAGCTCTTAGGGATATTCTATCCCTAAAATGTTGAAGGATCTTTAGACTCAAGTCTTGATGCTCTGTTAATTTAATTCTTCTGAGTTATTGTTGCATGACTCCTTATATATTTATGGTATTCATGAGCATAGAAAAATTGAAAAGATTATTTGAAATGGGGCGATCCATTAAGCTTCATGTTAAAGTATAGCGTTATAATTATTGATGATGGAACTTACCAATCATTAAAGATAACTGAACACACTAAGCATGTTCTTAGGAGATCAATATTTGTAGCTTTAAGTTTAGCTGTGGAGAAGTATTTCCATGAAGAATACATTAGAAGTATATCACATCTATATCATTCAATAAGACACTTGATAAGGTATACTGCATGTTTAAATGGTAAACCAGAAAACTTCCCAATAACAGATGATGAAATATATGAAGCCTCTGGAGAATCTATAAGGGAGATCTTCAAAACACTAAGAGATACTAGGAGTGAGGAATACATGTGAAGGGGAGGTCTACTCATTAATTGATGAAACAATAAGGGCTATATCAAATGAATTAAATCTAAGCTCAATATTCCTAAGGGATTTGAAAAATATGATTAAAGGGATTGTGGAGGAAGTTGAAATATCTGAGGTAAATGATGATATCAAATTTAAACTAATGATCATTGAAGATATAATTTAAAGATCCTGGAAATTAATGGTAGCAATATTAGGAAGATTAAGAGTGTAGATATTGAATTTATCCTTATTGTTAGTGACAAACCTGTTATAGCATACATAAATTCCAGATTTCCCAAAGCCTTTAAAATTTCTGTATCGTAGTTATTGTATAGGTGGTTTTTTGAGGGGTGTTATTCTTCATGGTGGTGCTGGTACAAGGTTGAGGCCTCTAACCTTTAGTGGCCCTAAGCAGCTCATACCCATTGCCAATAAGCCTGTTAGTCAGTATGTTTTGGAGGATTTGAGGGATGCTGGTATACGTGATATAGCTATTATTCTTGGTGAAATTTTCCCTGAGATGGTTAGGGAGTATTATGGTGATGGTGGTAGATTTAATGTTAAGGTTACATATATTTTTCAGGGTAAGCCTCTAGGCATAGCTCATGCAGTGAGTTTATGTAGAGAGTTTGTTGGTGATGAATCTTTTGTTGTTTATCTTGGGGATAATTTAATACAGAATGGTATTAGGAAGCCTTTGGAGAAGTTTTTGTCTGGGGATTTTGATGCATTTATATTGTTGAAGGAGGTTGAAGATCCAACTAGATTTGGTGTGGCTGAAATTGATGAGAAGGGTAAACTTATTAGACTTATTGAGAAACCTAAGATTCCGCCAAGTAAATACGCTATTGTAGGCATATACTTCTTTAAACCAGTGGTGTTTGATGTTATTAAGGATTTGAAGCCTAGTTGGAGAGGTGAATTGGAGATAACAGATACACTTCAATTAATGATTCAACGTGGATATAAGGTTGGTTATGATGTTATTGATGGATGGTGGCTTGATACTGGTAAGAAGGATGATATACTTTATGCTAATGCATTGATATTGGATGAGAGAATTAAAAGGGATATTAAAGGTGAAATAATAAATTCAAAGGTGGAGGGTAGGGTCACCATAGATGAGGGGGCTAAAATAATTAATAGCACTATTAGGGGACCAGCAATCATAGGTGGAAATAGTTTAATTGAGAATTCATATATTGGACCATACACAAGTATAGGTGAAGAAGTAAAGATAATTAATAGTGAAATAGATTACTGTGTAATACTTAAAGGAGCAATGATTAAAGGTGTAGAGAGGTTGAGGGAGGGCCTAATAGGAAGATACACAAAAATAATGAGGAATGAGGATACTGTGAAAACTATTAAATTGAATGTTGGTGATTATTCGGAAATAATTGTTTAGTTATGTAAACTTTTAAATTGGTTTAAGGTAAATATTATGTTAATGTGATATGTTATGCCATTATTAACTTCTGTTAGGGATTTACCTCTCCCAGGAGTTAAATTAGTGGATGTAGCCCGTCTACCAGATGAACGTGGTGCATTTATGGAGATTATGAGATTGGATTGGAAGGATTTGCTAGGTGAAGATAACATTGTACAAGCCAATCTATCTGTGACTTATCCTGGTATTGTACGTGCATGGCATAGACATAACCGTGGACAAGTAGATTACTTCTTAACAATTATTGGCTCTATAAAGGTTTGTGCTTATGATGATGCTGAAAATTCACCAACCAAAGGCCATTTATTAGAAGTGGTTTTAGATGCTGAAAGACCCCAAATATTGAGGATCCCAGGACACTACTGGCATGGATTTAAAGTTGTAAGTCCAAATACTGCCTGCCACATATATTTTGTTAATAGGTTATATGATTATGCTAATCCAGATGAAGAACGTAGACCATGGAATGATCCAAAAATAATACCCATAGCCATTAATGGTAAAAGGGATGATCCAAGAGTAGGAAAACCTTGGGACTGGTTTTATCCACCACATAAATAAACATGGAGGCTATGTAAATGAAGATTTTAATTACCGGTGGGCTAGGCTTTATTGGAAGTAATTTCATAAGATATGTTCTCACCAATTATAATGATATTGAAATTATTAATGTTGACAATTTATCCTATGGTTCTAACCCTTCAAATTTGAAAGATTATGAGTTCGATAACCGTTATAGGTTCATTAAGGGTGATATTGCCAATAAAAGTATGATGAAGAGATTAATTAAAAATGTTGATGCTATAGTTAACTTTGCAGCGGAAACCCATGTCGATCGTAGTATAGCCAATCCTTGGCCTTTCCTTAAAAGTAATGTTGAAGGTGTTCTCTCCATTCTTGAAGCCATGAGAAGCTATGGTAGGGATGTTAGACTTATTCATGTAAGTACTGATGAAGTTTATGGTGACATACTTGAAGGCTCCTTTAGTGAGGAAGATAGGCTTAAGCCCTCCTCTCCCTATGCAGCGTCAAAAGCTGCTGCTGACATGCTATGCCTCTCCTACCATAGAACTTACAACTTAGACCTACTTATAGTAAGGTGTACAAACAATTATGGGCCGTATCAATTCCCTGAGAAGTTAATTCCAAAAACTATTATCAGAGCCCTTCTTAACTATTCAATTCCACTTTATGGAAGAGGCCAAAACATTAGGGACTGGATATATGTTCAAGATTTTTGTGAAGCTATAGATCTCCTACTTGAGAAGGGGGAAAGTGGGGAAATCTACAATGTATCAGCTGGAAATGAGCTTAGAAATATAGATGTTGTAAGAATGATATTAAATATGATGGGTAAATCTGAAAGTTTAATAACCTTTGTCGAGGATAGACCTGGTCATGATGTAAGATATAGCCTTAACTCTTCTAAGATTAGAAATCAATTATGCTGGAAACCTAAACATAGCTTCCAAGAAGGCCTAAGAATGACTATAGAATGGTATGTTAATAATGAATGGTGGTGGAAGCCATTAGCAACGGAAAATGTCCTCCATCCTACACCTTGGAAACTTAAGTGGTAAAATGAAGATTCTGGTAACGGGCGCTAGCGGACTTCTAGGAAACAGAGTGGTTCAATTAGCCTTAAAGAGAGGCCACGAAGTCTACGCAGTTTATAAGGAACATATGGTAACTTTAGGAGTTCCAATCCAACTTGATTTAACTGAATATGAGAAATTACGAAAGATTATCTTTGAAAGAAGACCAGATGTTATTATTCATACAGCAGCATACACAAATGTAGATGGATGTGAGATTAATCGAGATTTAGCTTGGAAAGTAAATGCAGAAACAACAAAGTACTTGGCCATGGCATCTGCAGATGCAAACTCTCATTTAATCTATGTATCCACCGATTATGTTTTTGATGGTGAAAAAGGACTTTACAAAGAAGAGGATAAACCTAATCCCATAAACTACTACGGTTATACAAAATTGAAGGGTGAAGAATTCGTTAAAGAATATGTTGAGGACTGGTGTATCGCTAGAACGAGTGTAATCTATGGCTGGGGTCCAGCCCACAAACAAAATTTTGCTACATGGTTAATAAACAACTTGAGGGAGGGAAGAGAAGTAAGAGTTTTAATAGATCAATATGTTTCACCTACCTTTAACACAAATCTAGCCGAAATGCTTTTGGATATTGCCGAGAGGAAAATAACTGGAATATTCCATACAGCAGGAGCTGATAGAGTTAGTAGATATGAATTTGCAATAAAGCTAAGCCAAGTTTTTAACTTGGATAAAAATTTAATTAAACCAATTAAAATCGATGAAATGCAGTGGAAGGCTAAGAGGCCCAGAGATTCATCGCTAGACGTAAGTAAAGCTAAAGCTTTACTCAATACAAAACCAAGAGGACTTAACCAAGCTTTAGATGTTATGAAGGGTGAGTTAACCAAAAATAATTAAATCTCAATTTATAGTTATTTTAAAATTATTTCTATCATGTGTTAAGACTGTTAATTTCATTAGAATTTTCATATGTAAAATTGTATATTGTTATCATATCGGTTAAATTCTTTATAAATTTTGTTTTGTAACCGCTTTTCATCATTTTATCTATTATTGGAGTTTCTGAACCGTGAATTTCTATAATGTATTGTTTGGCTAATCTTATATCATTGTCAGGTAAGTTGATTAATGAATATTCGCATCCTTCACAGTCCATTTTTACTAAGTCTATTCTTCCCTCCCTTCTATGGATTTCCCTCAAAATATCTCCTAAATGCTTTAACTTTATAGTGGAGGATGTTTTTGCAGGCATATGTAACCCTGTTGCAGGGCCTTCATAGCTTATGTCGAGATTAGCTTCATAAAACCACGCTCCATAGTTTAATGGTATTATTTTCCCCTCAGAATTATTTTTAGAAATGTTTTTAAGCAGATAATGATAATGCCTGTCTACAGGCTCCAGTGCATAGACGCGTAAAGCACCTTTAGATAGGAATAAGAGTGAGGTGTCACCAATATATGCTCCAATATCGATAACAATGGCATCTTTAACATCAACATCGCTATACATTTCTTCAAGCGGTTCAAGTAGACCGTAAAGAAGATCTATGTCTGCAAAATCTGTAACAAAATCGCCAAATGGAGTATGGACAACGAATTCATTGCCAAAACCATAAACATGATACCCTTTAGCCACAAGACTACGTAAAAACCTAAAAGTAACAGTAGAATTTACTGGGACATTATGATAATAATATTTCACACCAAAAATCCTCCTCAAAACTTCTCTAAAAAGCATGTTGAAGCCCATAGTACTCAAGGTGGTTGTAATACCTTTCAATAGGTTAATCATAAAACTAAACACCTAGTTTCACGGTTAACGTTAAGAGTCAGCATATTTTTCCAGTACCTCGCTGAAATTTGTAGGGGGCTTTATCCTTAAGGAGTATAACCATAGGAGAAGTCTATAAAGCCATTTTGTCTTCGCCCTTTTCATGCCCTCCGAAACTCCCTTCACTCCATCCCTCTTTATATAGAGGAGTATGGTTAAGGGGAAGCCTGCTGTGGATCTGGCTAATGCGTAGAAGCCAAAAAATCTGTTTTTATATTTTGGGTCCTCCAAGCCAAGTTTAAGTCCCCATTCAGCCATGAGCTTCAAGGTTTGCATGCCTGGTTCACGACCAGGATTTTTATGGCAGACGCCGGAAGATAATATTCTACACTCCCAACCTTTATATTCAACCCAACGCTTAATATAGGCATCCTCAAAAATATGCAGTGCAGGAGGAATTCTTATACCTTCTATTGCTTTCCTACGCAGCAACGTATCATGAGTTCCCCCTCTAACTTCAAACTGCTTCTTTAAATATGCAACGTAATCTATCCCTAGCATATCCAAATACCTTTTACGAGTGGGTAAAGCATCATAGTTTAAACCCCAAATCAATCCAACCCTCTCATCCACAATATGGATTCTAGCCTCCTCCCACCATCCAGGATTTAAAACTGCATCATCATCTAGGAACATGAGCCATTCACTTTTGAAATTTTCAAGGAAAAAATCTATTGCAGTCTGCCTTGCAGTAGCCCTAGTAGTCCTATAATACCCATACTTCCTCGACTTTAAAACATAGATTTCCTTATCATTCTCCCTACACCATTCCCTTATTACACGGCTCGTTTCATCTTTACCATCATCAACAAGAATGAAATGTACATAAGGAATTTGCAGCGAAGCATTAAGGGTTTCAAAAAGTATATTTTTCAATTCTGAAAAACTATTTTTGGTAATCATGCTGAGAACAACAGACATTTTAACAGTCACCTCGTACAAAATTATTATGTATATATAAAATTAATAAATAAAAATATTTACAAGTGAATTTTACTGGTAGAAGAAGGAAATGTTGTATTTGGAAAAAGCATGCTAATTTTGTTTATTTAGTTTTAATGTTAAGTCTAATGGTGGTGTTATTAAGGTTTTTACTCAGCATGGTGATTTTTGTTGGGATGTTTTATTGAGTTCCCTTGAGTATTTGGATAGGGATATTCATGTTTTGATTATCGGCTCTGGAACTAAGGATATGGAGAAATATGTTTATTCGTATTGTAGAATGTTTTCTAATCTACATTTTTTGGTTTATAAGCCTAGGGATGAATGTTTAAGGTATGTTAAGGGTAGTGATCTACTTGTTTTACCTTCAAGGTTTGAGGGGTTGCCCACAGTTTTATTGGAGGCTATGGCATTAAAAGTCCCTATAATTGCGAGTAGAATTCCTGGAGTCATCGATGTTATTGATGATTCATGTGCAATATTAATTGAACCTGGAAATCCTAAGTTATTGGCTGGGGCTATTCACAGATGCTTTGAGAATTATCCCTCAGAATTCGTATTAAAAGCTTATGATAAAGTTCAAAGTGAATTTAATTGGAAAGTTGTTTTAGAGAAATACATTAAGTTGTATGAAGATTTACTTGTAAAGAAGAGAGGTTATTGAAATATCCTTATGATGTTTGGAGCAGTTTTTAGTTTTATATTTTCGTTTTCCATAATCCTCGTCGATGATAGTAGAAATTAATCGACTCTTAATGAGATTAGGAATTTTGCTGCTTTAAATAATAAAGATTGGTTGTTAGTAGAAGTGATGTAAAGACCAGAGCTGGACAGATAGCTATTGATATATTTCTCTTAAATTTCAACGATGAGTAAATGTTCTTCCTAGATGATGACTGTGTATCGAATGATGGATGGTGGAATTGAGTTTTATAGAATTACAAGGTTGAAGGAATCTGGGAAATAAACTGGGATGTTGATAAAGGTAGGGAGAGGTTCTTAAAAAACACTTTTGGAATATATTGCAAAAATTATTTAATAAGGATATGGTTTAAGCAATTAAACGGAAACTTAAGCTGGTGAAACCACATTGTTGGAGTCAGAAGATAAGCCTATTAGCTTAACAAGAAAAGTTAGACTTTTCATCGCTTTTTAGCTGAATTTTCTTTTTAGTGGAGTTTTGTCGAAGTCTTCGTCGTTGGATATTATTTCTTTTGCTTTACTCCTTAATGCAGAGGCTAAGTGTATTGCGTCTTCGTAGTCTAAGTTGTATTCTTTCATTAGTTTGACTGCTTGAGTTATATCTTCCATTGTTAGAGGTGTTATTTTTAAGCCTGATAAGCTTTTTATTGAGTTTACTACTTCTTCAATTAGTTCTTGGTCTTTTAGGTTTTTACCTGTTAAACTGGCTATTATTATCATTGTTTGGTATAGTGTGAGAGCTGATGTTACATATTTTCCCCGCGGGGCTTTTTCAATTTTCTTTATCCATTCATAGGATGTTTTGCCAAATGTGGGGTGGTTGCCAAGCCAGTAAATGAAGATGTTTATATCTATGTAGACTTCCGAGTCCACCATTTCCTCATAACCTCAATTACAAATTCGTCTAGGTCTTCCGGCCATTCCGTTATCTTAAAAGCACCATAGTATTTATCGGCTATAGGTTCAAGAGGCTCTATTATAATACCTTTCTCTTCTATCTTTATTTTAACGTAGCCTCCCTCCTTCACTCCAACCTTCTCTCTCATGGTTTTAGGAATAATGATTCTACCCTTTTCATCCACTTTTACGATTTCCATAAATTTTACCCACTAAATGATAATTCCCACATATTTAAATATTCCCACTAAGATAAAAGTAATACTTGTATACTGAAAAGCTTGGTTAAATGTTGTTGGGTTTTCAGGCACTACAATAGTAAATATTTAAGGGAAAACCTAGCAGGTAAAAAATGTGAATGTGGTTAAGAGAAAATAAATGTTTGAAACTATTCAGAAAGTTGAACTGTAACTTTGATTTTAATATAAAGAAGGTTGAGGAAGGTGATCATTTAAGTAGAAATGCATGATTAAAGGTAAGTGTTATATAGCTTAACTATATCTGGAAAATTAATTTGAGAGATTTACTCATTATGTATTTGTGGTGGAAGTCTTTGCAATTAGATGGACTTGAAGAAGACCGGAGAAAATTGGGGGAGACTCAGAACAAGCTGTTAAAAGAAGTCAAAAATCTAAGGGAAGGTCAAGATAGATTGTGGAGAGAAGTTTTATCATTGAAGGTGGTCATTGAATCTATGCGGAGGAAATGGAGTTTAGATTTGGAGAAAACTGTTCTAGATATATATAGATATGACCTTGAGGAGAGGGGTATTAAACCTGAAAAGATTGAGAAGTTCGTGTATGTGGATGTTGATGGTAGATATTATAGGAGGGGGGCTAAATTGGAGTTGGATTTATATGTGCATGATGAGAAGGTTTACTTCATGGAGATAAAATCTCATGGTGAAATTGAAGATGTGGAATGGTTTAAAGAGAAATCTGATATTGTGAAGAAGATTATTGGAAGGGAGCCTGAGAAATTAATATTCATAGCGGTAAACATGGATAAAGAAGCTGTGGAAAGAGCTAAACAATTGGGGATGGACTTAATTTATGGAGCTATAATCGAATAAGATTGCTAGAGTAGATATCAGCATTTTTGCATGTTTAGTATTAAGGATTTAGAATCTTTTGAATGGTTTTGTCTATATTTATATTTTTGGTTTTCCATAATTTATTTTATGCCTGAGGAAATTTGTGTGGGTAATGTTAGAGTTGGCAGAGGCGAGTTTGGTAAAGGTGTTATTAGGGGTATTGAACTTGCTAATGGTGTTTGCATTGATATTCCAGTTATGGTTTTGAATGGTGTTGAGGATGGCCCTATACTTTTGTTGATGTCTACTCAGCATGGTATTGAGATTCAAGGTATTGAGGTTATTCGTAGGGTTATGAGGGAGATTGTTAAGCCTGAGAATCTTCGTGGGGCTATTATTGGTATTCCAGTGGGTAATCCTCTAGCTTTTATGCATCATAAGTATTTATCTTGGGTTGATGATTTGGATGTTGGTAATGTTAGGGCTGATAGACCCTATGGTAATACTACTGAGAGACTTGCATATGCATTGTGGAGTGAAGCTTGGTGTAAAAGCAATTTAATAATTAATATTCATTGTAACACTAGGCCTGATTCATTGATTTATCAGTGGATTAATGTTTCCAATCCAAATACTAGGGATATTGTTTGGAGGATGGCTAAAGCCATTGGCGTAACAACTATAGTTTCTGAGGGACCTCCTCCTGAAGGTGCTCCACCAACATTGGAAAACTTAGCTTATAAACATAATATTCCAGTGGTATTATTTGAACTCATAGATGGTAGGTGGATCTCCGAGCCTTCAACTAGTGTTGGTGTTAGAGGTGTATTGAATGTTATGAGAGAGTTTGGGATGATTGATGGTGTAATTGAACCTCAAAAAGACATTATAATAATACCTGGTGTAAACAGATTTTATGGTATTTTAAGAGCTAATAGAGGTGGAATCATAAGATTTCTCAAGAAACCTGGAGAATTTATTAGGAAGGGTGAAGTGGTATCACAAATCTACGATCTATATGGTGATATAGTTGAGGAAGTTAGAATGCCTGTAGATGGATATATATGGGCTTATCCATGCGGTCAATCTCTTGGAACCAGTGGAGGATTACAAGTGGTTCAAAGCGGAGCAAACATAGGATACGTATTTACACATGAAAGATAAATTCAAAATTTTTCAACATTTTTCCATTCCATAATGTAAGTGTTAGAATTTGTGGAGGGTAGGGAGATAGTACTAGTAGATGATTCTAAGAGGAATATAATGATGTGTCAAGGTTTTGGTGTGAATGTATTTTAATTGATCGGAAGAGTGCTGATAACCTCGTAAACTTATTTAATAGTGTTATAGGAGTTTAATGTTTTAAATTCATTGTTCTCCTCCTTTGTAATTTTAGTTTTCCATTAATTGCATGAATCTTTTTGCATCATCATACATGTATATATTGTTGAATAATACGTAGCATTCAGATACTTTTAACCCTTTTATGATGTTCTTCAGTTTTTGAAGATCTTCATCTGTAAATTTATAATTGTACATTTTCTTTCCAAGTCCATGTAGCCTAAAATACGCTATATTATTTTTAGAGAAGTGTAAGGGTTCATCTTTTAATGGATCTACACAAGAAATTAAATCGTGTTTTTCACATACCTCCTTAAATTTCCCTTTACTCCAACCTCTCAATTCCAATGCTATTGAGACTCCCCTCTCTATGTTTGAGAAGAATAAATCTATGTTTCTTAAATTTTCTTCATTTTCCCTAAAACTTTCAGGTAGTTGTATTAAGCATACTCTAGCTTTAAGTGCTTTGCAAACTTCTAATGTTTGCCTCCAGAATTCAAATACTTCATTTGTTGGTTTTAGAAAGCCAACTTTATCCTTTAATCTATCTAAATCTTTTATTCCACTCTTCTTCCATGTTGGTGATGTTATAGGATGAGTTATTCCTTGAAATGCTTTAACGCAGAATATGAAGTTTTCTGGAACTTTTTTAACCCATTTATCAACAGTCTCCAGCTTTGGAAGTTTGTAGAAGGTATTGTTCAATTCCACAACTCTGAATTCCCTTGAATACTTTTCAAGTCCTCCAGGTATACCGCAGCAACCAACATAAACTTCCATTTCCATCAATAATAATTATAGTGGTGAAATTTAAACAGTTTTGTTTATTGCATTCATTTATAGAGAAATTTTAAATGTTATATTTTGAAGTCTTCTAAGCGGTTTACATGTCTTATAAGGTTAAGAATTATATGAGACTTGATCTCTACATTGATGTTAATGCTTCTGCATTTGAAGCTTTGAGAATTATGAGTATAGGTATTGTTACTGAGGTGATCTCGTTTCAAAGGTTATGATTAAGGGTATGAATTCAATGGATATTAAGGTTTCTGAAGTAATGTCTTCTTCAATGGTAACTATTGATCCTGATGCTTTCATGGAGGAAGCTGTTGAAATTATGATTAAGAATGATTAAAGATGGAATTATCTATGATATTTTCACAACGAGGGATTTGGCTAAGCATTTTAATGAATATGAAGAGATGGTGTTTAAAAGTATTATAGGGCTATTTCTCTACTCTCAATACCGTTTTAGATATTTATTTTTGTATTATTATTTCTCTACCTTCAATTAGTGCTCTAACAAGTTTTTCTCTAGCACTCTTTACAAGCCTCCAGACAGTATTTCTGGATGTATTCATTCTTGATCCAGCTTCTTCGAAGGATAGGTTTTCTAGGTCTATGAGTTTTAGGGCTTCTATTTCCGCTAGGTCTAGGTATATTGGTTCATTGGAAATTTTTGGTGTAGGGTCTAGTTTATCCACTACATGTGTTAGTGAGATTTTTAATGGGAGTGGTGGTCTACCAACATTCCTATATCCATAACGTTTACGCCAATGCCATCCATGCATAATTTTAGGATATATCACAAAATTTATATACTTTTCCATGCGAATTATTATGTGATATATCACATAATGGAGGTGATGAAATGAGGTGGAGATACTGGCATAGATATTGGCCAAGAGGATGGTGGTGTCCAATGCATCCATGGCCTCCAGCATGGGCTAGAATTCCATACTACTTCCACCCAATAGATCCAAGTGAAGAATTGAGGATGCTTGAGGAGGAGAGAGAGTTAATGGAGAAGGAGCTTGAAGATATTAAGAGGAGGATTGAGGAGATTAAGAAGCTTATTGGAGAGAGGAAGTGATGATTATTGAATTATAAGAGGATTGCTATTGCAGGGATGGGTAATAATGGCTTAACGATGTAGTTGTAGTAAAATTTGGATGCGCAAAGACATTTATAGTTATCGAGTTTGAAGATGAGAGAAGGTGAAGATTATAAATAATCCGGCTGAAGCCATAAGTAGAGTTCTATTAAGATTCGAAGTTTTACTAAACCTATGAAGGGAAGCGATTATGGAACAGTTACACTTTTAGCTAGATTCCTAGGTTTATCTGGATCTAAACCTCTTTCCACAGATATATAGTAAGCCAATAATTGTAGTGGTATTATGTATGGGATGGGTGTTAAGATTTCAGGTATACCCTTTGGCATTGGTATATGATGATTTGCCAATTCAATTAATTCTTTATCTCCCTCTTCACATAGGATTATAGTTTCAGCACCTCTAGCTTTCATTTCCATAATATTACCAATAATATCCTTTCTAGTTGAATCTCTTGGTGCTATGAATATTACTGGAATACCACTTTCAATTATACTTATAGGACCATGTTTTGATTCAGCTGCACTAAAGGCTAATGATGGTATGTATGTTATTTCTAATAGTTTTAATCTACCTTCCAATGCAGTTGCAACATTTATACCTCTACCTAGAAATAGGAATAAGTTCTTTTTAGCGTAGATTTTAGCTAGTTTTTTAATTTTCTCTTCACATGAATTTAAAACTTCACTGATAACATCTGGCATCTTCCTTAAATTATCCCTTAAGAAGTCTGATTCTTGTTGTGAAAGTTTACCCCTTAAATTTGCTACTTTCATTGCCAATTGAGCTAAAACAAGCAATTGCGCTGTAAAGGTTTTAGTGGCTGCAACCCCAATTTCTGGACCTGATTGTTGAACTATATACGCTCTTGAAACTCTGGTTAAAGTTGAACCTACGGTATTTGTTAATCCAAGTATTGTTGCAGCCTTCATACGTGCATGATCTACAGCCTTCAAAACATCATATGTTTCCCCAGATTGACTTACAGCAAGCATTACATCATCAATTCCAATGGCTTCACCATACTGCTCAAGGAATTCTGATGCTATAACTGGAAAAGCTGCAACTTTAGCTATCTTTGAAAACATATATGAAGCTGCAAGACAAGCATGATATGATGTTCCACAAGCTACTAGAAATACCCTTTCACCACGATCAATAAATCTAGCCAGTAAATCTAGATATTGTTCTTGAAGTCTAAGGGCATTCCTAAGACTTAAAGGTTGCTCATGAATCTCCTTCAACATGAAATGTGGATAACCCTGCTTCTCAGCCAACTCAATACTCCAATCCACACTAAAAGTCTTTTTAGAAATTGATTCACCATTGGAAATACTCTTAAATTCCACGCCATTAACCGTTAATATTGCTATTTCACCATTATCCATAGATGAAAAAACCCTTGTATATGGGAGTATTGCAGGTATATCAGATGCACAGTAAAATGCATTATCACTAAAACCAATGATTAATGGACTCTCATTTCTAGCACAAATAATTTTATCAGGTTCAAATGTTGAGATAACTGCAATAGCATAAGATCCTTTAAGCTTCCTAACAGTGTGAAGAACAGCTTCATATAGACTTCTACCAGCTTTAATCTCATCCTCAATTAAATGTGGAATAACTTCAGTATCAGTTCTAGACCTAAATCTATGACCTTTATCTTCAAGCTCCCTCTTCAACTCGAGGAAATTCTCAATAACACCATTATGAACAACAGCTATACCACCACTACAATCCACGTGTGGATGAGCATTCTCCATGGTTGGCGCACCATGAGTAGCCCATCGTACATGTCCAATTATGAGGTTTGATTTAGGCTCTAGGAAATTCAGTTTTAAATGTACTTCATCAATCTTCCCAGCATCCTTCTTCACCACTAAACGATTATCACTACATATCATTGCTATACCAACAGAATCATAACCCCTATATTCAAGTCTCTTCAAACCTTCTAAAACAATTTTATTTGCAATATCACCCATCCCAATAAACCCAATTATCCCACACATATTAACACCAAATAAACCACTTTTAAGTTAAAAATAGTTAAATATATATCGTCAAAAGTGTTTAAAAGATTTACTATTAAATCTTATATGATGTTTGCTAAACATCTAAATAGATAGTTGAGTTGACTAACAATGGCTAATAGGAATATTGATGAACGCATCTTAAAACTTATGAGTTCAGAGGATGAAACCCTATAAATGAATAGAGAAGATAAGATCTCCATTGGAAGGTTAAATAGAATTCTACTTTGAAGCATACCGTCAACAAATGGGTAGGGTATTGATGATGCAATCACCATAAACCTTAACAATTCTTCTCCGAATCCAGTTGATGGATATAGTAATGCCAAGAAAGCAGTTAATAGTGTGAATATGTTCATTTGAAAACCACCATAAAGCAGTAAACTTGCAAACAAAGAATTAAACCAAAAATTAAATAGACTACTTAAATTCATAGCTTTAATCGTGTTTAAGAATATCTGAAATTGATTTACACCAAATGGTATGAAGATTATTACTATTGGAATGGATGTTGTAAACATTAAAATAAAAGCTAAATATTCGTTGATAAACTTCTTGAAATCTTTTAATTTAATAAATTGTAGGAATAGCATAAGAGCTATGGACATTGAAAATTGCATGTAAGTCCATGGATGAGTTAATAGAGCAAGATTGTACATGATTAAAGCCGGAATCAAGGCGTACTTAGACTTCAACTTATAGTATACCAACATGAAAACTAAACTATACATTATTAGTATTAATGCAGTCATGTTTGCTAGAAAATATGAATACATGTTTACAGTAATTTTAAAACTCATAGATGCAAAAAACGCTGAAATCGATGCTAAGTATATATTGTCAAAAGAAACCCAGACAAATAGGAATATGGATAGAGTGAAGAGGGGATTGAGAATTATTGGAAAGAGGGTAACTGCCTCTTTAACACCAAAACCAAATAAACTTTTGAAGACATAGAGGAAGATTATCAGCATAGGTCTAGAACCACCGAGGAAATCGAATATACTCATGGGATTAATTTCAAATTTAGTTAAACCATCACTATACCACTTAAAATCTACACCCACGGGGAAGAAGTATGGATTTATGGAGGGAATATATGGGTATAATGATGCAACCAAAGAAATAATTATTGAAGATGTAAAGAAGACTAAGGACTTCCAACTACAACCATGATTTAAATGAAGTTCAGAAGTTAATCTGAATTTAAATGGCGTTAAATTGATCCATGGTTTAAAGATCCAGTAATATAGTGTAAATATGAGGATCAAAGGTGATATGGATAAGGTAAGAGATGAGGTTAGCAATTCTAAATATGCAACATCCCAAATAAATGTGGGTTTGAGAACAAGTGGATGGAGTAAAATCCAGTAAAATAAGCTTAACCCCTCAAAAATACATAATACAATTAAAAAGGAGTAGAGTAAGGAAGAGTAAACCCCTAGGTAGAGCAATATTGTGGGTAGAAGTGAAAATGAGAATACCACTACTGAATATTCCAAACCAAAGGTGAAATATAGTATTAGAGGAATTGGTATTAAGATTAAAGTTTTATAAAACCCTCTAAAAACTATGTTGACTAATATTATTGAAGATAGCAACAGGATTATTAAGCTTATTATTGGAGGAATTTCAAAGATCTTTAAACTTGTAATTCTATGAATTGTAACCCAACAATTAAATTTCAAAACTTTAAATACCAACAGTATTGTTAGAAATAGATTTACAGAGTATATGAAGGCAATTACATTACTTAGGTTTAATCTTCCACTAATCACTTAAATTCACCATTTAGATGTATGAAAAATTAAATAGAAAATTGTATAAAGATTTTTAAAATCTCCATCTTCTTCCAAGTATCAATAGTAGGAATAGTATAATCAGTAATATGGCTATTGGTATTATTATGGAGTAGGACCATGGTGGAACTGGTGGAGGTGGTAGAGCTTCTACGGTTACTGTTACTTCAGTGGAGTATACACCTTCACATCCAACTTTAAACTTGAAGCTTCCAGCAGTGCTAAGTGGGTAACTGAATATAGCTTTACCTTCACTATCAGTATACCTTTCAAGCTGTTTAGTTCCATCAACATATAATTCAACCTTCTTATTAGCCATTGGATTATTGTATTGATCTCTAACAATAGCAGTTATAGTTACATATTCACCAACGTTTATTTTCGTTCTATCAACTGTAATTGAAACTGTAGTTACTCTTGGTGGAGGAATATATGCAGCTACGGTTATTGTAATTGTTGGTGATCTTATAGCTTCATGAGCAACATAAACACTAAAGGTTCCAGGATTGTTGAAGGTATATGTAAATGAAACTCTACCATTGGGATCTGTGATTGTGGATGAAACTCTAACTGCATCCACATATAGGTCTAAGCTAACGCCAGACATGCCAACACCATACTGGTCAAAGGCATATGCAATGAAGAGTACTGTTTGATATTGAGTTATACTAGTGGCAT
>JAVYVS010000003.1:0-216344 GCA_038727515.1 Methanomethylicia archaeon | reverse complement strand
TTCAGCGTATCCTAGATCTCCCTCAGTAATATCATCAATACTTGTCACTATTCTTGCACCAGTAGCCCTAGCCAATTTGGCTATGTCCGATTCTTTTATTCTTCTTGCAGCAAGGATACCATACTTAGCTAGGAAATGCTGAGCTACATCATCAATACCCTTCTGACAGAAAACAACATTAGCACCAACACTCTTAATCTTATCAACCATCTTCTTAAGAATTTCTGTTTCTTGGTCTAGAAATGCCCTCATTTGTTGTGGATTTGTTATATTTATCTTTGCACTTATCTCTGTTTTCTCTACCTCCAATGGGCAATTTAATAGCGCGATTTTAGCTTTTTCAACCCTCTTAGGCATACCAGGATGAACAACTTCCTTATCCAAAACAACACCATAAACTAGAGTTGTATCATTTAATGATCCACCTTCTTTTTTCTCAACTTTTACATTGTCAATATCTACAATCATTTTTCCCTCTTTTTCTTCTGCAACTTGTAATACTGCCTCTATCGCCATATCTGTTAGTTTTTCTAATGCTGCCATAACTAACGCTTTACTTGCAAGAGTTGTCTTCCCTATTTTTCTAAGGATCTCTTTATTTCTAGGATCAATTTCTTCAGCTATTTCATTAAGTATCTGTATCGCTTTTTCCATGCTCTTTTTATATCCTTCGATTACAATGGTAGGATGTATATCTTGTAAGAGTAGTTCTTCTGCTTGTTTTAGTAGTTCTCCTGCTAATACTACTGCTGTTGTTGTTCCATCACCAACTTCATCATCTTGAGCCTTTGAAATCTCAACCATCATCTTAGCAGCTGGATGTTGAACATCCATCTCCTTAAGAATAGTAGCACCATCATTAGTTATAGTTATATCACCTAAACTATCAACAAGCATCTTATCCATACCCTTGGGACCAAGTGAGCTCTTTAACACTTCAGCTATTGCTCTTGCAGCCATAATATTTGCTCTCATGGCTTCCTTTCCTGCAGTTCTACTTGTACCCTCCTTTAAGATTAAAACAGGTACTCCTCCTATCTGTCCTAATGTAGCAGTTTTTGCCGCGGAAGCTGTGGACATACTCCCACCACAAGAAAGAAAATGTAAAGTGATATATATTAATTTCTTTTTGATGAAAGTACATTACTAGCGGTAGGATCTTGAAAGGACCAAGGATCTATTTTTCCAATTTCTCTTCCATCTTCACTTAATTTTATATTTCCAAATGCCACTGTACATACATTACTTTCTTTAACATTAGTGAATATATCTATTGTTCTTTTATAAAAATCTATATCCATGATTATGCCAAGTCCTAAAAATTTATGATTTGAATCGAAAAGCCCGACAAGGATATTCTTAGCAAAGTTTTCGTCAACGATTATAGGTGTGATTTTATCATTTTTGCTGGAAAGAATATTCTTCATATTTTTAATTTTTTCTTCATTTAATGAACCTTTACAAACTAGGAAAACAAAATCGGTGGATGATTCTCCATATACAATGGGAATATTAAGTGTAGATTCATATTCTCTTAGACTATTATTTGTAATTTGTAATCCAGAGCCAAAGACTGAATACAAAAAGCTTAGTCTATTAATATTTAAAGATATGACTTTAGCATCTGAAAAAAGCCTTGCAAAAGCATGTTCCCTTAAAAGCTTTCTTTCCTCTTTACTTTTAGTTTTAGTGATTTTGGCAGGAGGAAGTCGAAATATGTTGATTGATGAAAAGTTTTTAAAAGCTTTAAGAATGCTTTCTAATTCCCCATACCTTTGAATACATAGAATAACATTTGGTTCTATGCTTAAAATTAAAGATGTTTTAAACTTTTTTGCATCAATATCCGATATCCATCCATCAGTATTTACAACGATAACTTCAGCACCGTTTTCTAATGCTCTATCTACAGCTTTTCGTGTACTTAATAGAATTCTTTCGTAAACTTCTTTTGGTGATGTTGAACCAGCAAAGAAAATATCAAATAAAGGTATTTCTGAAAGAAAAGTAATTTCACGCTCCAGAAAACCTACGCCTATAGTAGCAGGAGGCCCTAAATCAGATTGACCAACATCACTATCTACGACGGCTGTTTTATAATTTTTACTAAAGGATTCATTTGCAACAAAGGTACATAATGTTGTTTTTCCACTTTCCACAGTCCCAAGAATCATTATGACTAAAGGCTTTTTAAACTCTAGTACTTTTGTTACAATATTTCTCCATTCCATGGGTATTAATACCTCCTCTATTTCTTCGAAATATCCACCAACACCACATTTGATTTTAATTATGGAAGAACTAATTACGTTGAATACTAGAACTTTTGATCTAGGGATTATGATAGGCTCTTTAATTTGAACCTCCTTACCCAGAACAGTAATTTTACCTTGTAAAACTTCTAAATATGCTGGTCCTTCCACCTTCAGAAATTTTCCAGAACTAATGTTCACAATGTTGCTATTACCTTCTATACGCATACTCATCAATTTTAATCCTCCTACCTTTATTTAAAGCTATCATATAGGCAGAGAGTACATTATTTGAAAGTAATTTATTTACATACTTGGGTACCGCACCAAACAAGGATTTTTCATTAACAATTTCTAAACATATACTTTTATTATAAGTTTTATCATCACATAACTTTTCCCTTAGTTTATCTAAAAGAGACTTTAAAAATTCGCCACCACCATCTCCAATTCTTACTAGTACGTTTTTTGCTGGAATTTCATTTATTGACTCCCACAATAGTTCGATAAGAAAATTTAATTCTTTGAATTCCCTCTTTAAAATAATTTTACCATCCGCAAGAAGAATAAAACCATAAGTTTTTCCAGGATCAATACCAACAATTATTTCATTAAAAATATCCTTATCATATATATGAGGAATTATTTTAAACATAAATTTTTGCGATATATAATAATCATTGATAAAAACTATTTTGTGTTTGAGATTGAAAGAAAGATTAAGTAAATTATCCTCGTCTGTAAGAATTACATCCACGTTTGCATTAGTTAATTCATCTATAGAGGAAAATTCTGTAAAGTTAATGTTGTGTTCATTAAGAAAATTTATAATTGAAAATCTAACTTTTGGATTTTTAATCATCAACCCTATCCTTGTCAAATATTTCCCACCTAGAAAGTCATTAGATTCCTACATAAATCATAATATGTAAGTGGCTATAGTACAAAGTGTAAAATTAAAGAAGAAATTTATAAAGATTTGTATTATATGGTTATATTGAAAATAATTGGTATCAAGTGAAGCTTATAGAGAGAAGATAATTATACCTTTTGGTTGCATGAAAATAGATGAATTATTTGATGGAGGATTGAAAGTCGGCGAATTAACACTAGTATATGGGGATTATGGTACTGGGAAGACGCTATTATGCTTTATGGTCACATTAAAATGTTTGGAAAAAGGGTATAAAGTAATATACGTGACAACAGAAAAACCATTTGCGATCGAGAGACTTGTTCAATTAGCAGAAAAAACTGTTTTAGAAGATATGAAGAAGGAAATTTTGAAGAATTTAATTGTAATTACCCCAGAAAACTTTTTAGAACAAACAGAAATAGTATATAAGTTAGAGTTCTTCATTACACAAAAAGTAAAATTAGTGATATTTGACAGTATAACGGAGAGATATAGGGAAGTTTTGTCAGGGAAAAAGGCATCAATATGGGCAAATAAAGTCCTCAATGAACAAATGGCATTATTGAAATACATTGCATCATCAAAAGAAATATCGATTATAGTAACAGGAAATACAACGGATGTAATAAGTTCAAGCTCACAGGTAGGAAAAGACGTAGTGGCATCAAAAGTTATCAAATATTGGTGTGATAATATAATAAGGCTTGAAAGAAAGGATGATGAAAGAATTTTAACGGTAGAAGTAAAAAAAGGAACAAGTAAAAACATTAGTATAAAGTTTAAGATAACATCGGAGGGAATTAGTTATGAATATGATTAAAGAAATGTTTTTACTAATTTGGAAAGTGCTGCCAGCATATATAGCTAATGCTACTCCTTTGATAATGGTTAGATCAGGTCATCCAATAGATTTAAATAAGAAATTTATTGATGGAAGACCTCTTTTAGGCCCTGGAAAAACCATTGAAGGGTTTTTTGTAGGATTTATTTCAGGAATATTAACAGGACTTTTACAAAATCCAGGTAATTTGATGAGAGCATTTACATTATCACTTGGTGCGATGTTAGGAGATTTGTTAGGTTCATTTATAAAGAGAAGATTAAATATAGGAAGGGGGAGGCCAGCACCATTTCTAGATCAAGCCACTTTTATTATAGTTGCTCTTTTATTGTCATCAAAGTTCGAATCATACACAATATGGGAAATGTTTACAATTATTTTAATTACAATACCTATACACTTAATTACAAATATGGTTGCTTATATGGTTGGTATTAAGAAGGTTCCATGGTGAAAATCATGTTCCACTAAACTTTATATTAAATATATATTGCAAGATAAGTGACATAAGAATAAACAATAATACTCCTCCATAAGAAACTATATTTGAGAATCTTCTGTCAATCGAAATTCTTGAACCGTACAATATTAGTATTAATCCAACTGAAGATAGTAAAATTAATAGAAATACTACAATAAATTCAACTACAGTTTGATAATCCATATATGGTATTATAAATGAATAACCAAAACTTGTTGGAAATAACCCAGTAATAGGAGAAAGAAGTGTTAAATTAAACCCGCTTAAAAATAATGTAAAAACAAGAAGACATAACAATGGGAAAAACTCACTTATAAAGTAATGTAAACGATAGAAGACAATAGATAATTTTAAAATCTTCCCCCTTATTGATACCATATGTACCATAGAAGATAGATTGTAATCTAAATTTTAAAATTTACTGTAACAGTTTTTAAATAGTTTAGTTATTTAATCTCCTAAAAGTTCAAATATGTAGATAAATTGCATGATATTGATTCACCATTTAAAACATATTATCTGTACACTAAACTAGAAATACTAATGCCGGGGGCGGGACTTGAACCCGCGAGAACCGGATTTCACATCTACCCCTCTAATTAGTTGATTATGAGTCCGGCGCCCTTACCACGCTAGGCGACCCCGGCCTAAAAATATTTAGACAACTAAGTTTAATAAGTTTAACCCTAGTACTCAGTAAGATAAATTTATTAAATAGAAAAACTAATTTCATTTTGGCGTTGCCGGCCATAGGTGATGGGGAAACACCCGTTCCCATTCCGAACACGGAAGTTAAGCCCATCACCGCGTTTCCAAGTACTAACGCCGAGAGGCGTTGGGAAAGGGGCGTGCTGGCAACGCCAAAATTTAAAAATAAATAACATTTTTATTTTATTGTTTAATATTAGTTTTAGACTTACATGTATACATCTTCAAATGGGAAGCTCGATGCTAACGTGATTGGCTTGTTTAATGATTCTATAAGCTCTTACATAGTTCAACTTATTTATTTCTTAATTTTAATCTTCACATTAGCTTTTCTAAATCAAAGATTACAGACATTTATTTGGTTAAGAGAAGCTGAAGCTTCTCTTAAACGTTTAAAATTTCTTGCCTCTAAATCTAAAGAAATTACCATAAAGAAA
This sequence comes from Methanomethylicia archaeon, assembly GCA_038727515.1. GTDB lineage: Archaea > Thermoproteota > Methanomethylicia > Culexarchaeales > Culexarchaeaceae > JAVYVS01. The sequence continues at coordinate 210,709 of JAVYVS010000003.1, read as the reverse complement.
ATAAAGGAATTAGGGAAATTAGAAACTGATCCTACTAATTTCATAGAAAGTTTTTTAGATTTTTTTGTAATAGAACCGACGTCATTGGATCCTTACGGAATTGTAAATAAATTGAAACATGTAATAGATCTACGTAATGAACGTATTGAAGCATTCATTAAACAGATAGCTCCGAATATTCCACCAATGTATATTTCAAATGTTGAAGGATTATTAGAGACAACGATAGGTTTAAATGAACTATATAGGTTGGTTCGTCATTACTTTATGTTAGGGAAAAAAACTAAAAATATGATATTTATAATGCAGCTTCAAATGAATTTACCAATAATTATGCGTTATGCTGAAGCATATTTTAATGCAACTTATGCTTTTTCTAACGGAACGCCAATAGGAGATGGAGTTGGCGCACTTGTTGCATCTAAATTAATGTGGGGAAAAAATGTTAAACCAATAGCTAATAAAACTGTTTTTTCAGAATTCGAATATAATAAACGAAGGATCATTGTCATTAAAGCTGAAGGGCCTGGTGCAGAAGTTGGGAATATAGATGATGCAATAGAACGGATAATAAATATGAATGGTGGATTAATCTCACGAATAATAATGGTTGATGCAGCACTAAAATTGGAGGGGGAAAAAACAGGTTCTATAGCTGAGGGAGTTGGTGCTGCAATTGGTGGTACTGGAGTTGAGAAATTTAAAATAGAAGAAATCGCAACTAAGTATAAAATACCTCTTGATGCAATAATTATAAAAATGTCTTTAGAAGAAGCTATAACTACGATGAAAAAGGATATAATTGAATCAGCTGATCACGTAGTCCAAAGAATTTTTGATATAATTGATACAAGATCCTCTGAAGGAGAAACAATACTCATTGTTGGAGTAGGGAATAGTATGGGAATACTTTAAACGGTGATAACTTATGGAAAAATCATCATCTAAAGTTAATATATTGATGATATTGTCGGCAATCTTCTCAGTATTTTCATTGATATTTCTCTTTGTTGCAATAATTAATATTCGATTTGATTATAATGAATTAGATATTTTCTCGCTAGATTTTTTAATAGCAGGAATTATATGCATGTTTCTCTCAATATACTTCTCATACAAATATAAACAATTATTACGTCTTAGATTTCTTAAGATGCCTCAAATTGTAACTAGTATAAAGTGTGTTAATAAAATTTGTAATTACAAGGAGGAACGTCTTTTTCAAGAAGGTGATTACATATTTAAAGGTATAGGTAAGTGCCCCAAGTGTAATGGTGATTTATTTATCAATGCAATCTACACTCTTGATTCAAAAATTAAAAAATAATTTATTTAATAGACAACTTTTTTTAAAAAATTTTTAAAATATTCATTAGTTACAAAACCTAACCTAATAGATTGTTTAAAGCCGGGGGAGGGATTTGAACCCCCGTAGAGCGGATCTGCAGTCCGCCGCCTCGCCACTCGGCCACCCCGGCCTATATTCGGCCTATATTATAATTTTATTAGTTTAAACTCTAAGTTTTTTTGTGTGAAAGTTTAATATTAATGTTTTTACTTGGCCATTTGCACTCTTTCTTCTATTATTCGTGTAGGAAGTGGTAGCTTGGATGCAGCCACTTTTAAAGCCTTTTTTGCATGCTCCAAATTCTCTTCGTTTGTTCTTATTATGATAATTTCTTGCCCTTCCTCTATTCTAGCAGCTGTTCCAATTGGTTTGCCAAAAGAAAGCCTCATACCATCTTGTAAACGATCGGCACCTGCAAATGCCATCATCTTGTTTTCTCTCAATATATGGTGTGGATAAACAACTACTTTGAGATGATAGTTTTTATTTGTATTTTCTTCCATTATCTTATTTGATGCAACTCTTGCAGCTTCTAACGCATTGTGTCTTATTTGTCCTTTTTCTTTTGCTACCAATTTTACAATTACATTGAAAACACCTTTCTTTTCTCCCATTTCAAATACGCTTATTTTTGGTTGAGGGACTCCTGGTACATATTCCTTCCTGGTGTATGGTGGACCACTAAAGTGTCTGTAACATTTTCCAGGTCTTAATGGCATTTATCACCACATCCTTAACTATTATTTGTTCAATCATAGTGTACATCAGTTATAAATATTTAACTCTTGGTACTAATGTGTTTATTATACATATAAGTTTAGAAAGATGGTTCAGCTATAATAATGTTGTCTTTTATTCTTAGTATTCTGACATATACTTTAGATTCTATTGGTATATTATTTGCATTTATTATAGTAATTGCTCTATCTCTAGCAACAGCAAGTTTTTGTCCTTTAAAAAAGCCTAACTCCACAGTTTTCACTTTAATTTTCTCATACTTTCTAAAGGCGTATGGAAGCTTAGGAGCTTTAAATATTCCGAAATCTTTCGGATGCAATTTCAATTTTACATTGAATAATTTTTCCCAAGCTTCTAGTTGTTCATGAAACTTCTTCCATGAGATGGGATGGACCCCTTTTGGTTTTCTACCATATTTATGACCCTCGTATTTTTGTATACCTAGTGGTGGCCATTTTTTACCGGCACCAATTTTCTTAGCATACTCAATGATTCGTGGAATTTCATAAGTATTTAATGGTGGAACCCATACTGGTGCGATAAGCAAATCAATCTTAGAGTTAGAAATATATTCTGCAAGTGATAAAATACGTTCTATATTATAATTCTCAGTAGAAGATAAGTATTTAGCGAGTTCAGAGTCTAATGCATCAATTGATAAGTTAATTCTAGAAAGACCTGCACTTTCTAGCTCATCAATTAATTTTTCATTTAATAGAAACCCATGAGTTTGCATGGAAATTACATTTATGCCTTGTAAATCACTAAGTTTATTAACCAGATCTACGATGCTGGGATAAGTTAGTGGATCACCTACAGTATCTATATGAGCTTCAATGCCACTACATCCTTTGTACTTAAGCACCTGTTTAACGTATTGAATTAAATATTCTAATTCGACTATAAATTCACATTGTCTTTTAGTTGATTTAGGTCCAGCGTCTGTAGAACAAAAAATACAGGATAAAGGGCAAAGTGTAATAGGACGAATTTGAATTATATTGGTACCTCTATCTATTACTCCAAATGCAATGCAACCTATGAGGGGAATGTTATCAGATTGGGAAATTTTAACTATTTTTCTATCAATTTTGATGCCTTCAAACTCGAAGGGCATGTAGACGCCATATTATGTATGTAAGAGAACTAAGTAAAATTTATTTAAGTATGAAGGTTTTATTAAAATCAGGGGTAAACCGCATTAGACGGACCTGGATGAGTACAATCCAATGAATCCCAGGGTTACCCACATGCGGGAAACCCCTTAGGTGGAGTGATATAACATTACCCGTAAGTGAGAGAGCCATTGGAGAGAGAAGTAAATTCTCACAATGAAAAATGGTGATCGCTTACGGGGTACAATCACTCCACCTATATAACATGTATCACCTTACAAGTTGTAATTTAAAAAAGGAACTTTTCACAAAATCTTTCTTTACGTCTTAGTTTTGTTGAAGAAATTGGTCTTAAATCTATGTCTTTAGATAATGGTATAAAAAAGATCTTTAATGGTTTAAGCCCCTTACCCGCACGGATCTTGTTTATTTCAACAGCACGTTTTAAAGTTTCTTCGCTCACTACAATAGATGAAATATTTTCATCATGTATTGTTGGACCATAATGATCGTTAAGTACTATTACGTTTACATGTTTATTTACTCCAAAGAATTTTAGAAATGAAAGTAATCCATTTTCCCGCTTTTCTAATGGATCAATGAAATGATTTTTACTTTTAACGAATTTATCACTAGTAATACCAATGATAACATGTTCACTAATCTCAAAACATTTTAATAATAATTGAACATGACCTAAATGAAGATTATCAAAAGTTCCTCCGACAGCTACAACCTCTTCCATTTAACATCAATAAAACAAATAAACAAGGTATTTAAATAGATTAAATATTCTTTTTAGCACTTTTATTCATTACTCTTTTTTGGTTCATAAATTTAGTCAATGGTATTTGATAACTTATTAGAACTTTTATGTTTTCATTTCTATTTTGAATAATCCCTCTATCTTTATTGTTATATATAATAGTATTTAAAATTAGCATTAAGAAAAAAGTTTACATATAATTTTGTAATTAATTTTTTTGGGGCCGTATAAGGGTCGGGACTTGAAAAAGGCGATAAGCCGTAGCTCAGTAAGGTAGAGCGGCGGGCTCCAGAGCTGTATAGAAAATAAATCTGAATTAATGATGATGCTCTGGAGCTAGGGGAAACCCGTTGGTCGTGGGTTCAAATCCCACCGGCCCCACCAATCAAAGGTGCTAGAATGTTTTCACTCTTTTTGAAATTACATGGTTTTGCTTTTAGTACCAAAAAAATGAGGAATATGAAAAAGAGTTAAGCTAGAAAGCTAAAGCCTCGGGCGGGATTTGAACCCGCGACCAACGGCTTACGAGGCCGCCGCTCTACCGAGCTGAGCTACCGAGGCATAAGTAAATTAATTAATATACTAACTAACACTATATAATAGATACGCAAAAATTATAAATTTTGGTACTATTAAAAAGATGAACCTTGATTAATAGTGGGGGAAATCTAGAAGGTGTTAACAGTATGGGAGGAGTGCCTATTACAGCAAAATATAATGTGACCATGGGATTCGAAGTAGATGGCATTGTTGAAAAACCAGATATTATAGGAGCTATTTTTGGTCAAACCGAGGGGCTATTAGGAGAAGAACTTGATCTAAGAGAATTACAAAGGACTGGTAGAATTAGCAGGATAGAAGTAAAGTTAAATAATGAGGGAGGGAAAACTATCGGTGAAATAATAATACCATCAAGTTTAGATAAAGCAGAAACGGCACTAATAATTGCAGCTATAGAAACTATAGATAAAGTTGGTCCATGTACAGCAAAATTTTATCTTAAATCAATAGAAGACTTAAGAGAAAAGAAAAGGGAGCAAATCATTGAACGAGCTAAAGAGATATTGGACAAATGGAAAAAGGAAAAGGAAGTGGATACTCAAGAAATTTTAGAGAAAATAATCAAAGAAGTAAGAGCCTTAGATATAATAAAATTTGGTGAAGATCAATTGCCAGCAGGACCAAATGTTGCAGTTGATGATACTATTATAATAGTGGAGGGAAGAGCAGATGTCATTAATTTATTAAAACATGGATATAAAAACGCAATAGCAATAGAGGGGGCTTCCATACCAAAAACAATAATCGAATTATCAAAAACAAAGACTACAATAGCATTTGTTGATGGTGATAGAGCAGGTGAACTTATATTAAAAGAGTTATTACAAGTGGCGGATATAGATTATATAGCTCAAGCGCCCCCTGGAAAAGAAGTCGAAGAATTAACAGCTAAAGAAATATCAAAATGCTTATCAAATATAATTCCTGCAAAAGAATATTTTGAACAGCAAACCAGAAAACATGTAGAAAAAATAAAAGTAGCATTACCTGAAAACATTGAAGAGAAAGTTAAAGAACATATAGGAACTTTAAAGGCAACATTATATGATGAAAAAGGAGAGAAAATAAAGGAAACTTCCGTCAGGGATCTAATATTTGAAATCCAACAACAAAACAAAGTTTATGGGATAATTTTTGATGGTGTTATTACGCAAAGGATAATAGACACCGCTGGAGAAAAAGATGTTAAATACATAATCGGCGCAAGAATTGGAAGTGTTGTCAGACGCCCCCCTTCAATAACTATATTGACTTTTGATGATGTTATTTCTTTAACTTAAACATAACTATCGCAGAGCAACCGTTACAATAATAATTAGGAATCGTGTATGCTTCTAAAAAACCGAGGTTTAAATAGAGGAATCGTGCAGCAAAGTTTTTTTCACTGACTTCAAGTCTTAAAATTATACATCCTAGACTTTCTAAAGTTTCTTCGATTTTATTCATTAACATTCGTCCTACGCCTTTTTGTCTAAAGGATGGTTCGACTGCTATTGAAACAATATGCCCAATGTAACCTCGTCTAACAACAGCTATTACATAGCCTATTACTTCTCCGGAAATTTCAGCAACAAGAAAAGTTTTTGGTGAAATATTTAAATAAAACTTTAATAGCTCTATTGGATATAAATCTCTTTCATCAAAAGATTTTTCTTCGATGGAGTATATTTTTCTTATATCATCCATACGGGCTTCTCTGATTTTTATGCTTTCTAGATCTATAAGGTCATTCATGTAATCAGTCAACATATTTATATTGTGTGAAAAATTTATCTTTATTTGCTTGTTTTAAGATTTGTTTTCATACTTTACAATAACATAAATAATGTGGGGCCGCGGAGATTTGAACTCCGGTCACGGGGACCCAATGGGGGGATACTCCTAACCCCGCAGCCTTCCAAGCTAGCCTACGGCCCCTAATAGATTCTTAAATTTGTATAAACATTAATAAATTTATTCTACAATTAATTTAAATAAATGTTGATTGTGATATAAGATGATTGAAGAAGAATTAGCAAAAAGAATTGCTGGAGAGATAACATTATCTGATAAACCATGGATAATCATTAAAAAATGGAGAGAAATATTTAAGATCACACAATCGGAAATTGCCATCAATATGAATGTAACGTCTTCGGTGATAAGTGATTATGAGGGAGGAAGAAGAAATCCGGGATCAAAGTTTATAAAAAAATTTGTAATGACACTAATAGAAATAGATAAAAAAAGAGGGGGTAAAACTATTAAAGAGTATATGAATCTAATGACTGGTATTCAAAAGGATGTAATCATTGATATAAGAGAATATGCTGAACCTGTTACTGTAAATGATATTTGTGTATGTGTAAAAGGAGAAATAGTTGCTTGCAACCATATGATAGATAGAAAAATTTTTGGTCATACAATAGTTGATAGCATAAAATGCATAGAAAGCCTTTCGGGAACGGATTTCTTTAGATTAATGGGAGAAACATCTATGAGGGCGTTAGTATTCACAAAGGTAAGTACGGGAAGATCACCTATGGTCGCAATAAGGGTGCATCCAATAAAACCTGCAATGGTTGTTATGCATGGCACGGAAAAAGTTGATAAATTAGCAATAAGGTTAGCTACATTAGAACAAATTCCACTAGTTCTATCGCATGCGGAAAGCGAAGATGAACTTATTAACAATTTAAAAAATATTTCTAATAAAAAGACTAACAAAAAGGGTAACTAAAAATAAAAGTTTATTGCAATGATAACAGTAATATAGCAGCATCTAACAAGATATTACTGTGTATGCATAAGATATATGAAGAAAACTTAAACAAAGTCTTGAAAGCTGTGGGAAATCCTATTCGTAGAAAAATAATATTGAACTTATATAATGCAAAGGAAAACAGTTTTACAGATTTAATGTTAGAACTCGAAATGAACCCTAAAATTGATTCTGGAAAATTTACACATCATTTAAAATTGTTGATTGACGCAGGTATTATAAAAGAAAAGGAGAAAAAAGGAAGATATGAATTAACAGAATTGGGAATTGGAATAGCGTTGTTACTAAAAAATTTGGAAGAAAATGTAATGAGGGAAAATAAAAAAATTTTAGTAAGAACTTCAAATTTAACTATGGAACCATTTGAAAAAAGGAAAATAGTAGAAGCAATAATAAGAGAAGCAGAAGCCCCAAGATCCATTGCTGAAGAAATAGCAGAAGAAGCAGAGGAAAGAATTCTTAGAAGTAACATAAAATATTTAACTGCACCTCTCATAAGAGAAATAGTAAATTCTATACTACTAGAGCGAGGGTTAGAAGACTATAGACATGCTATGACAAGGTTAGGATTACCAGTTTACGACGTTAGAAAAACGATTAGTGAAATTAATCAAACATTAATGCCGCCTTTAACTCTTTATCTCAGGTCAGGAAGCGCGGTGATAAGTGAATATATGTTAATTAGAGGATTACCAAGAGAGATTTCCGATGCACATATTTCTGGTTTAATAAATATAAACAGTTTACCATATTTTGGAATTATACCTGAAAGTATCCATTATGACAGTTCGTGGGTTATAGAAAGTGAATTGAATTTTGAAAATTTAGAAAGCTTTATACCAACTATAAAAAAAAGTAAAAGTTTAGATGAAGCTTTAGAGAAAATAGTTAAGATAATCCATATTATGAGAAATTATATCTCAGTAGGACAAGTTATTGATGACATAAACGTGATGTTGGCAACATTTATTGGCAACATGAAATATGATGAAATATTAAAGAAGATAAAGTGTGCAATAGTACATTTAAATCAAATACTGGATTTTATGGGAAACCCACAACCATTTGCTATAGGATTGCGACTCGATAAAAGCTTAAAAGAAGAATTATTTGAGGAAAAATTATTGCTATTTAGAGCTTTTGTTGAAGTATTCATAGATGGGGATGATGCTAAAAGACCTTTTCTCACACCTTTACCTATAATAAAATTGGATTCACATTCACTTAATGATTCAAATGTTCAAAATGAAATTAGTAGAGTATGTGAATTGATTCTTAAATGGTGTGTACCAGTTATAGTGAATATAGATTGGGAAAATAATAATATAGCAAGCTACTGCTGGGATCTTACAAGATTAGAAAGGAATATATCGTTAGTAAGCAATAGTTGCGTTGCAGGAACTATTTTAATTAATCTGCCCAGAATAGCCTTAGAAGCTAAAGGAGATGATGGAAGATTCTTTTCAAAAATAAATGAAAGTATTGATATAAGTATAAAAGCTTTGGAAGAAGGGAGAAATAGAATAATGGAAAGAACAAGTAAAGGAATATTGCCATTCCTATCTACTAAAAACTCCATAGAGAAGTACTCTCCTACTGATGTGCTATTAGGGAATATTGGATTAGTAGGACTATATGAAGCATTAAAAATACATACAGGAAAATACATACAGGAATCGAAAAACGTAATGAATCTTTCTAAAAAAATTGTTGATGAAATTACGGCAATAATAAAGGAAAAAGGGTATATACGTCTAACTGAAGTCAGTATCGAAGATGCAGGCAGAAGATTTTTAATATCAGATGGAATCCGTTATGGATTTAAAGTAATAGAAGAAAAAATTGATAGAAAGGTAAGTGGGTATACATTTAATACAATAATTCCATATGAAGAAAATGTGCCATTAAACAAAAGAATTGAAGTTGAGTCTATATTTCATAAAAAATTTCTTGGAGGGCATTATTTTAAAATTAACATTAAAGAACCAATATTATCAATCAATGATTTGTATGAGTATCTAAAAAGATTAATGAATGAAAAGAAACTAGCTATTTTTACATTTACAAGAGATTATACGTATTGTAGGAAGTGTAAGTCATTCATTTATGGGAAACGTGAAAAATGTAATTTTTGTGGGAGTTCTTTGTCCAGTTTAGTATATTATTCTAAGAAGTTAAATGTGTATAGGAGGGAAGAGAATTTAAAAATTATTGAAGAGTATTCATTATTATAAACTAGAGACAAATTGTAAAAATAAAAACGATAGCAACATTGATTTTATAACGACCCTTCCCCTAATATTGCATAGAGTAATGCCATTCTTATTAGGAGACCATAATAAGTTTGTACAAAATACTTAGCTTTAGGTGAAAAATCCACGCTATAATCTAATTCATCTACTCGTGGCAAAGGATGAAGCACAATAAGATCAGATTTACAATTTTTTAAGGTTTCAGCAGTAATCTTATATGCATTTTTAACTTTTTGATATTCATTTGGATCTATAAAACGTTCTTTTTGTATTCTTGTTACGTATAAAACATCAATTTCATTTAAAATTTCATTTGTCAATTCATAATATTCTTTAAACTTTACACCAATCTTTTTTAAGTCTTCTATTATTTCACGACGCATACGTAATTCTGGAGGAGAAACAAAGTATATGTTCACATCATAGAATGCAAGTGCATATGCTAATGAATGCACAGTACGTCCATATTTTAAATCTCCAATGAGAGCTATATTAAGTCCATCTATCTTGCCCTTTTCTCTATAAATAGTATAAACATCTAATAGTGCTTGCGTGGGATGTGATAATGCTCCAGATCCAGCATTTATCACAGGTATTTTTGCGAAGTCGGCTGCTAATTTTGCTGCCCCCTCTAATGGATGTCTTATAACTATACAATCACTATAATTTTCAACAACACGTACTGTATCTGCCAAACTTTCACCTTTGGCTACTGATGAGGAAGAAGGTTCAGAGAAACCAATGACATTCCCCCCTAAACGTAACATAGCAGCTTCGAAACTTAACTTAGTTCTTGTACTAGGTTCAAAAAAGAGTAGAGCTAGTATTTTGTCTTTTAATAGGGGACAACTTGATCTTGCAAAAGGTTCCATTTTATCAGCCAGTCTAAATAAATAATCAAAATGATTTCTGTTGAAATCTCTGACGTCTATGAAATCACGTCCTCTGAGACTCATAAACACCTATATATTTTAAAAGGAAATTAGTAAGATAAATATTCTTATTCAAAAACGAAAGGTTAAATTAATAATGAAGGCAAATGTTGGGAGGGGGACTTTTGAGAAAACAGGAACTAAAGGTTGAGAAGATAAAAGAAGGCACAGTTATAGATCACATACCTGCTGGTTATTCATTAAGTGTGCTAAGAGTTTTGGGAATCACTTGCAAAGAAGGGTTTACAGTAACAGTAGCATGTAATGTTCCAAGTAAAAAATACGGGAAAAAGGATATAGTGAAAATAGAAGGAAGAGAACTAACGGATGATGAAGTTAATAAAATAGCATTAATAGCACCTACTGCTACTATAAACATAATAAAAGATTTTGAAGTTGTTAAAAAATATAAGGTAAAGATACCAGATGAAGTTGTTGGGATATTAAAATGCATAAATACATCATGTGTAACCAGAGACGAAAAAGAACCAATAGTATCAAGATTTAAAGTGATTTCCGAAAATCCAATAAGACTACGATGTGTATTTTGTGAAAAAATATTAGAATTAGAAGACATTGAAAAACAGCTTAAATAGACAAAGTTTTAAATTGTTATTGAAAAATAAATTATTCTGAAATCAATTTAATAAATGAGGGGAAAAATTTGGAAGGTTTAAAATCAACATTGATGGTCATAGTTAGGGCGGAGGAGGAAGCAAGAAAAATTATAGAAGAAGCGAAAATAGAAGCAGAAAATATAATAAATAAAGCAAAAAAACAAGCAGAAGAAATAATAAACAAAGAAATAAAAAATGAATTAAACAAAAGGTGTAAAGAAATTAGAAACGAGGTATATAATGAAATAAAAGAATATGAAGAAATTGAAAACAAAAAGAAAGAAGAATATATCAAAAGAATTATTAAAAAAGTTGAAAATAATAGGGAAGATATAATAAAGCAAATATTAAGCATGGTCGTGAAAAAATGATGATGAGAAAAAATGGTGAAATATCAATTTTTGGAGATTTAGAGGCTACGAGCAGAGCCATCATAGTTAGGGCGGAGGAGGAAGCAAGAAAAATTATAGAAGAAGCGAAAATAGAAGCAGAAAATATAATAAATAAAGCAAAAAAACAAGCAGAAGAAATAATAAACAAAGAAATAAAAAATTATCTTAAGCAGCTTGAAGATGAGAAAAAACAAAAAATTGCGGAGATAAAGCTAAAAGTAAAGGAAGACATATTAAAAATTCAAGAAGAATTATGTGAGGAAATAATAAGTGAATTAAAAAATAGAATAAGTAAATTAAGAGAACAAGAAGATTATAAACAATTACTTCGTAAGTTGATAATAGAAAGTTGCGAAGCATTAAATGGTGGAAATTTAATTATAAAAATTGATACAAAAGATTGTGATATAGAATTTGATATTAAAGAAATAGAAAACGAAGTAAAGATGAGGACAGGAAATGAAACCAACATTAAGTTAGTATACGATGATATAAGTGAGTTAGGAGGAGTGATCGCATTAACAATCGATGAATCAATGATTTATGATAACACTCTAGATTCAATTATTGAGAAAAGTAGAAATGAAATACGAAAAATATTGTATAAAAACATAACTAAGGTAGGGGAAGAAACTCTATGAAGGTTGCATTAATAGCAGACCCAGATACAGCTATAGGATTTAAGCTAGCTGGGTTAAAGGAGACGTATACAGCTGAAGACTTTACACAAGCTAGAACTGTATTTAGTAAGCTAATAAAGGCTCCAGATATTGGTGTAATTATAATAACAGAAAGTTTAGCAAGTGGCATTAGGCCTTACATAAAGGAGTACTATAAGGAAATAATACCAGTAATTGTTGAAATACCAGATAAAATGGGACCTTCATCTTCAATAGAGTTTATTAGAGAACTTATAAGAAGAACTATAGGTGTGGAAATAATAATGGAATAGGAGGAATATATATGAGTTCTGAAGCAAAAGGAACTATAATAAGAGTTGCAGGTCCTGTGGTATCTGCTAAAGGATTGAGAGGGGCAAGAATTTACGAGTTAGTAAAAGTAGGAGAAGAAAGATTAATGGGAGAAATTATATCCTTGAGGGAAGATGTGGGGATAATACAAGTATATGAAGAAACTAGCGGTTTAAAACCAGGTGACCCTGTATATTTAACGGGAGAACCATTGTCAGTGGAATTAGGTCCCGGGATTATTGGTCAAATATATGATGGTGTTCAAAGACCATTACCAGATATAAAAAGAAGAGTTGGCGACTTTATAAAGAGGGGGGTCACTATGCATGCACTCCCAAGAGACAAAAAATGGAAATTTATACCTATTAGAAAGGTAGGGGATTACGTAACCGGAGGGGACATCATAGGAGTTGTTCCAGAAACACCATTAGTTGAACATAAAATAATGATTCCACCAGGAATAGATGGAGAAATAATTGAAATAGCCGATGAAGGAATGTATACTGTTGAAAATACGATAGCAGTAATAATGAAAAATGGTGAAAAGGAAGAATTAAACATGATACAAAAATGGCCTGTAAGGGTACCTAGACCATTTACAAGTAAATTGCCTCCAGATGAACCTCTAATTACAGGACAAAGAATTATTGATACATTATTTCCAATAGCAAAGGGAGGTACTGCTACTATACCTGGAGGTTTTGGCACGGGAAAAACTGTAACTCAACATCAACTTGCAAAGTGGTCGCATGCAAAAGTGATAGTTTATGTAGGTTGTGGTGAAAGAGGTAATGAAATGACGGAAGTTCTAGAGAGATTCCCAGAATTAAAAGATCCTAGAACAGAAAGACCGTTGATGGAAAGAACAGTACTAATAGCAAATGTAAGCAATATGCCTGTTGCAGCAAGAGAAGCAAGTATATACACTGGTGTAACAATAGCCGAATATTTTAGGGATATGGGATACGATGTAGCTTTAATGGCAGATTCTACTTCTAGATGGGCTGAAGCTCTTAGAGAAATTAGTGGAAGATTAGAAGAAATGCCTGGAGAGGAAGGATTCCCCCCATATTTGAGTGCAAGATTAGCTGAGTTTTATGAAAGAGCAGGTAAAGTTGTAGCTTTAGGTCAAGATAAACGTGTGGGGTCGGTTTCAATAATAGGGGCCGTATCTCCTCCAGGTGGTGATTTCTCAGAACCAGTGGTACAAGCCACTTTAAGGTTGGTAAAAGTATTTTGGGCTCTCGACAAATCATTAGCTGAACGAAGACATTTCCCAGCAATAAATTGGTTAACGAGTTATTCATTATATACAGATACGTTACAAAAATGGTACATTGAAAATATAGCTCCAGATTGGCCTCAAATAGTAAAAGAAACACTATCAATACTACAAAAAGAAGATGAATTAAAAGAAATAGTAAGATTGGTTGGACCTGACGCTTTACCAGAAAGTGATAAAGAAATTCTTGAAGCAGCAAGAATGATAAGAGAAGACTTTTTAGCTCAGCATGCATATCACCCAGTAGATTCCTATTGCCAAATTGAAAAAAGTTATCTTATGCTAAAAGCAATAATACAATTCCATAAAGAAGCAAGAAATAAAGTAAATGAGGGTGTTCCTCTCTCCAAAATTATGTCTTTACCCGTTAAAGATGAAATAGCAAGAATGAAAATAGTGCCATTTTCAGAATTTAAAAAAGTATATGAACATATCATGGACAAAATTAAAGAACAATTTTCAGAAATAAGTAAATAAATAGGGAAAGAGCAAATAAATTGTTGGTATTACAAGGTGGATTAACGATGTATAAGTTCAGTAAAATTGGCAGTGGTTTAAGATATAGAACTGTAACTGAAATAAGTGGTCCCCTATTGATAGTAAAAGGAGTCCAGAAGGCAGCATATGGTGAAATTGTAAGAATAGAAACCCCAGAAGGAGATATAAGAATGGGACAAGTGCTTGAGACTGGTTTAGGTTATGCGATTGTACAAGTTTTTGAGGGGACAAGAGGGTTAGACACAAAGAAAACAACAGTAACGTTTACTGGAGAGACCATGAAATTTCCAGTTTCAATGGATGTACTTGGAAGAATATTTAATGGTAGAGGTGAACCTATAGATAATAAACCACCTCCAATAGCAGTAGAAGAATTAGATGTAAATGGTGCACCAATAAATCCATCTGCAAGAGAGTATCCTAAAGAGTTTATTCAGACAGGCATTTCAGCAATAGATGGTATGAATACTTTAAGTAGAGGACAAAAATTACCTTTATTTACTGAATCCGGTTTACCACATAATACGTTAGCAGCACAAATAGCGAGACAAGCAACAATACCAGGAAAAGAGGAGGAATTTGTGATAATATTTGCTGCAATGGGTATAACTATGGAAGATGCTATATACTTTAGGAGAGAATTTGAGAGAACAGGTGCTTTAGAGAGGTTAACGATGTTTTTAAATTTAGCAGAAGATCCAGCAATAGAAAGGATAATAACTCCAAGGATAGCTTTAACTACCGCTGAATATCTTGCATTTCAACAAGATTTACATGTTTTAGTAATTTTAACGGATATGTTAAGTTATGGAGAAGCACTTCGTGAAATTAGTGCAGCTAGAGAAGAAGTTCCGGGTAGAAGAGGTTATCCAGGATATCTATATACAGATCTCGCAACAATATATGAAAGATGCGGTAGAATAACTAATAAGAAAGGCAGTATAACTTTAATGCCAATAGTCACTATGCCTGGTGGGGACATTACACATCCAGTAGTTGATTTAACTGGATACATAACAGAGGGGCAAATATACTTGGACCGTGCCTTATATAGGAAGGGGATATATCCACCAATAAATGTTCTACCTTCACTTTCACGGTTAATGAAAGAAGCAACTAGATATACTAGGGAAGATCATCAATCACTTAGCGATCAGTTATACTATTGTTATGCTGAAGGCGTAGAACTTAGAGGATTAGTTGCAGTTATAGGAGAAGAAGCTATAACGGAAAGAGACAAACGATATTTGGAGTTTGCAGATGCTTTTGAAAAAAGGTTTATAGCACAAGGAGTTTATGAAAGTAGATCGTTAGAAACAACTTTAGACATAGGTTGGGATTTACTGTCAGAATACATACCTGAAAGTGACTGGAAAAGGTTAGACCCAGAAATAATAAAGAAATACTCTAAAAAGAAACAAATGTAGATGGGGCCGGTGGGATTTGAACCCACGACCTTCGCCGCCCGAGGGCGACGTCATAACCAAGCTTGACTACGGCCCCCTATTCAATTGAAAAACCTTCTTTTTCTAATATATCTCTTGCAGCTATTATCCCAGTAGCAGCAGCGATAACTATCCCCCTTGAAACTCCAGCGCCATCTCCTGCCACATATATCCCTGGTATTGAAGATTCAAGACGATTATTTGTCTTAATCCTATTGGCTGAAAATTTAACTTCAGGTGCATAAAGTAATGTTGAAGATGTAGCCACACCAGGTATTATCTCATTAAGAATCTCTAAGCCTTCTAATATATCTGTTAATATTCTATGGGGTAAAACCATTGAAATATCACCAGGAGTAACGGATTTGAGTGTGGGTTGCACATGACCTTGAGAGATACGTTTCCATGTCGATCTTCTGCCAAGTCTTAAATCCCCTAACTTTTGCAATATTGGTTTACCACCACCAAGTATTGTTGCTATTTTGGTTATTGAAAGACCAAAAGCAGTGGTGTCTTCTATAGGTTCAGTTAAAGAAATACGAACTAAAAATGCGAAATTTGTATTTGAAGATTGCATGTTTGCAAGTGAATGCCCATTAACCCCTACTGAGCCATCGTCATAAAGTTCCTGTACAACATATCCCCTGTGATTTACACAAAAAGTTCTTACAAAATCATTATATGTACGTGTATATATGTGAAATTTTGGATCTCTATTTACTTCAATTATAGGGTCCATTACCACAGCTGGAACTTCAACTCGTACACCAATATCTATTGGTCCTGGAGATGTAGATATACCGAGTTTCTCTGCCTGTTTTACAAGCCATGTAGCACCCACTCTTCCTGGTGCCACAATAATGTATTTTGAATGTATTAATTTTCCGTTCTCAAGCAGTACTGATCCTTTATTTATCTCAGCAACACGAGTTTTTAACAAAAACTTTACATTTCTCTGTTCAAGATCATTTTTAAAATTTTTTATAATTTGAACAGCTTTGTCAGAACCTATATGACGTTGTGGTATAGGGATAAATTTTGCACCTACAGCAGCAGCTTTACGTTCTAATTCTTCAATTTTATTTGGGTCGCCATAGTATAATTTTTCTGAAGCGCCATACTTAAGAAATATTGAATCAACGTAATTTACTAACCGCCAAGCTTCATCAGCATCAACTAGTTCTGTTAGATTGCCCCCTATATCAGGCCTTAAATTCAATAATCCACTAGATAGAGTACCTGCTCCGCCAACTCCAGACATAATGTTACATGGAGAGCATTTACGACATAAGTAGTACTCACTTGCTGGGCATATTCTCTCTTCGACGTCTCTACCTTGGTCTATTATTAATATCTTCAGACTACTTTTATATGCTATTTCATGGGCTGCAAAAAGACCTGCTGGACCTGCTCCAATTATTATAACATCAAATATGTCAGTCATGCCATTTGTATAAAAAGAGTTTACAAAAATATAAAAGTAATCATTTCCCTACTAAAAGTTTATTTTTAAAGGTTATATGAAGTTATGTAAGACTTTATCTATAGATAGAGAATTTTCTTAACTGGGAAAAAAGTGTTGATGGTGCGTAGATATCATGTCAAATGAAAGTATGAAGTTTCGTGAAAAAGACTACAAAAAAGCTTTAAGATTGGTCAAGGAAAAGAAGGTTAAAAAGTACATATTTAAACCAAGTAATGTAGAAAGATGGGTTGTTGAAGGAAAAACCGGGAAATATATAGTTCTGCCCAATTTATTTTGTCAATGCGAAGATTTCTATATATCAGTGATTATAAAAAAGAAAAAAGAAAGATGTTATCATTTAATAGCCCAATCAATTGCAGAGCAACTTAAAAGTTATGATGAAATATAT
The DNA here is from genome assembly GCA_038727515.1 of Methanomethylicia archaeon. Classification (GTDB taxonomy): domain Archaea; phylum Thermoproteota; class Methanomethylicia; order Culexarchaeales; family Culexarchaeaceae; genus JAVYVS01. The sequence goes on along the minus strand of JAVYVS010000003.1, from coordinate 193,157 downwards.
TTGAGTGATGATAAATACATAGAATTTATGCGGAAAATTACTATTAAATACTAGGAGCCTTTTTTGCGTATATAATTACGAAATTCAACTTTTTCTATCTTACCATCTCTTATCCATACTATTCTATCACTAACTTCAAGTATTTTATAATCATGTGTGGCACAAAATATCGTTACGCTTTTTTCTCTATTTATTTTTCTCAATAAATTTGTTATTTCTAATCCTGTGTTTAAATCTAGGTTTCCAGTAGGCTCATCAGCCAATATTATTGATGGATCATTTGCTAACGACCTTGCAATGGCTACACGTTGTTGCTGACCACCAGACAGCTCAGAGGGTTTATGTAATACTCTTTCACCTAACCCAACTTTCTCAAGTAATGATTGAGCCTTTTTTATTCGCTCTTGTTTTGGAGTACCCGCAAATATCATAGGTAACGATACGTTTTCAATTGCAGTAAGTATTGGTATTAGGTTAAACGTTTGAAATATGTATCCAATTTTTCTACACCTTAACCAAGCTAGTTCATACGCATCTAATTTTGATATGTCAATATTTTCTATAAAGACTTGTCCATTAGTTGGTTTATCAAGTCCTCCTATAAGTTTAAATAAGGTTGTTTTTCCAGAACCTGAAGGACCCATAAGTGATAGATATTCTCCCTTATATATTTGAATGTTAACATTTTCAACAGCCTTTATAATGGTACCCCCAAGAAAATAGTGTTTCGTTAAATTGAGGGTCTCAACGGAGAATTCACGATGCATATTTACACCTCATATCTTAATGCATCCACAGGATTTATCTTAGAAGCATAAAGTGCAGGGTATATTGCTGCAATTGTGCTTATTATAATTGCTACAAAAAAAGCGACAAATAGTATTTGTATGTAACTTATTAATGAAGGTATACTACCCAATTGTAATATCACAGGAAGCGTGAAAAAAGTTGCTGTTAAAAAGCCGAGAATACCTCCAATTAAGCCTATCAATATTGCTTCAAGAAGGAAGAGTTTCATTATTAATGAGTTCCTCGCACCGAGACATTTCATTACGCCTATCTCTTTATATCTTTCTACAACTGATATCAGCATAGAATTAAATATTGTAATTATACACACAAATATGGATATTATTGATACCCATAACTGGTATTCATTTAAATTTACCATTAATAAAGTGGAAGAATTTCTAGTAGCATAAGATGAGCTAATTATCATCATCGAAGATACTAGAGCTATACCTAAAAAAATGTTCCCAATGGATAATAATATTCTAGATTTTCTTTTCTTCATATGCTGAAGGGTTATATAAACTAGGTCTTTTATAGAGGTTTTTATCTGTATTGTTCCCATTTTAATTCTATAGCCAATATGGACAATGAAATATTTAAAGTTTAAATATTTAAAAGAAGATTGTATCACTGATCATTATGTGGATTTCATCATTAATGGATTTTTTGATTATTTTTTCAATAGTAACATTGTTATTATCATTAATTTACATTCTTATAGAAAAAATTGAAAAATAAAATAAGAGGTCGAGGTAAATATGGGTAAAAAATACAAAAAGAAATTGCCTTTAAGACCGCCTAAAAGAATACCAAAAATATTCCAATGCCCTAATTGTGGTAAAAAATCAATAAAAATAGAAATTAATGAGGAAGAGGGTAAAGCTAAAATTACCTGTGGAAATTGTAAAATAAATGCTGAAATTATGATACCATCAATCTTCACAGATGTTGATGTTTATGGTAAGTTTATAGACATGTATTACTCGGGAGAATTAAGTAAGCAAATGAGGGGGTAAAAAATGAGTTTAAAAATAGGTAAAACAGAAGCATATCTTTTAGACAGGATAAATAAGGAGGGAGCTATACATATTACCTTAATAGATCCTGAAAAAATAGATACAACAACTATTGATAGAATTTCAGACGTTATTAGAGCAGGGACAGCAGCTATAATGATTGGAGGTAGCATCGGAGTAACTGAAAGTCAACTTGATGAATTAATATTAAGTATAAAAAGAATAACAAAAGACATTCCCATAATACTTTTCCCAGGCAATATATCAGGTATAAGTAGGTATGCAGATGCTATATGGTTTATGTCTCTTTTAAATTCATCTAATACGTATTATATAATTGATGCACAAGCACAAGGAGCTGTTATAATTGATAGATATAAGATTGAGGCTATACCGATGGGGTATATAATAGTTGGTGATGGAGCAGCAGCGGGATATATAGGTCATGCTAGACCTATACCCTATGATCATCCAGAAATTGCTGCAATGTATGCATTAGCTGGAAATTATTTGGGTATGCGTTTCATATACTTAGAAGCTGGTTCGGGGGCAAAAACTCCTGTTCCTCCAAAAGTTATATCCATGGTAAAAAAGGTAATAAAAGGAAAGTTGATAGTGGGTGGAGGCATAAAAACAGTAGAACAAGCTAAGGCAGTAGTTAAGGCAGGAGCAGATATTATTGTTACGGGGACATTGATTGAGGGAGAAGAATATACAAAAATAATAGAAATTATAAAATCAATAAAAAGTGTGAAATAGTTTATGTGTAAGTAGTGAATATTTAATTTTGTTTTAAGTTAGATTACAGATGAATATAGTGATCAAGAATGCACATATCTAAAAATGAAGAAGATGATTCTTATTTTAAAGAATTGAAGATTAAAGTAGAAGAAATTTACAAAATAGCGAATAAGGTTAAGAAGAATGGTTTTGATCCATCAGATAGATGTGAAATATATTTGGCAACAAATCTTGCTGAAAGAGTTGAAGGTCTACTTGTAGAATATGGTATTGTAAATATATCAAAAAGAATACAAGAGTTATTGAAAGAACATGATAAAGAGGTGGTTGCTCTAAAAATAGCCGAAGAAATAATTTATGGAAAGTATGGTGATTTTGATATTGAAAAGAGCGCTGAAATAGCTTTAAGGACTGCATTAGCGATATTAACTGAGGGAATTACAGCAGCACCTATTCAGGGTATAAGCCATGTAAAGATAAAAAGAAATTCGGATAAAACAAAATATTTAGCCGTTTATTTCGCAGGACCCATTAGATCAGCAGGCGGCACAGAACAAGCTTTGATAGTGTTTATAGCAGATTATATAAGGCAATTATTACACTTAGACAAGTATAAACCTACTGAGGAAGAAATACGGAGATACATAGAAGAGATAAGGTTACATGAAAGACATGTTGGAAGATTTCAGTATCATAACAGTGAAGAAGAAATAGAAAAAGCAATAAGAATGATACCAGTCGAAGTTACAGGTGTACCCACAGCACAAATTGAAGTAAGTATAAATCGTGATTTACCAAGAGTTGAAACAAATAAGTTAAGAGGAGGAGCATGTAGAGTTATTAATGATGGAATTTTAGGGAAAGCACAAAAATTATCTAAAATAATAAAGAAATTAGGGTTTCAAGGGTGGGAATGGTTATCGGATATAAGCAAAAAAGAGGAGGTAGAAGGGGATATAAATGAGAAATATTTAGAGGATGTAATAGTTGGCAGACCAGTATTTGCACATCCATCTAAGGTAGGTGGTTTTAGACTTAGGTATGGTAGAAGTAGAAATACAGGGTTAGCAGCCATTGGTTTACATCCATATACTATGGCCGTATTGGGGGATTTCTTAGCAGTAGGAACGCAGGTAAAAATGGAAATGCCTGGAAAAAGCGGAATAATTATGCCTGTTGATACTTTACGCGGCCCAGTAGTAAAACTTAATGATGAAAGTGTAGTAAGAATTGATTCACAAGTGGATTTAGAGAAAATAAAAGACAAAATAAAAGAAATAATCTTTCTTGGAGACGTATTAATATCTTACGGTGATTTTCTAGAAAATAATTGTAAGCTCTTACCTTCAGGCTATGATGAACAATGGTGGCAAGAAGATTTGAAGATGAAATTTAAAAATAAGTTTAAAGAGAATTTAGAAGCATTGTCATCAAAAACACATATAAATAAGGAAAGGCTAACGGAAATTATATTTAAAAACTCTAAACCTTCAGCTGAAGAAGCAATAAAACTTTCTAAAGAACTGGAGATACCGTTACATCCAGAATACACATATTATTGGAAGGGAATAAATCCAAATGATGTACTTTATCTCAGAGAGTGGCTTTCCAGAATGATGAAGTATAGACTATCAAATAATATGGAATTTGAATTTGACCCGAAAATAAAAAGAATTCTTGAAAACATATGGATGCCACATAAATGTGACTTGAATAAGAGTAAGATATTCATAAATGAAAGTGATATAAAAGTTTTAGAGGCATGTTTAATTGGAGGAGACATCGGAAGAATATTAGAAGCAAAAAATGGACTAGAAGCTATTAATTTAATTTCAAATATAAGAGTTATGGATATAGCACCCACATTTGTAGGATTAAGAATGGGTAGACCTGAGAAGGCAAAAGAAAGAAAGATGAAACCCCCAATACACGTTCTATTTCCAGTTGGAAGGGAAAAATCAACTAATAGGAATATTGTTGAAGAAGCTGGTAAAAAGATCATTGAGATTGAAGCTCCTTTAAGAATCTGCAAAAATTGCGGAAATGAAACTATCTATTACAGATGCAGTAAATGTGGTAGTCAAACAGATGAAGTGAAAATTTGTGAAAAATGTGGACTTAAAATAAGTGGGGATAGATGCAAAAGGTGTAATGAAATTATGCATCCAATACGTAAACATGAATTTGATATATATGATGAACTAAAAAGAGCATGTATAAATATTGGGATTACTGCACCACCTAGAGTTATAAAAGGTGTTAAAAAATTAATGAATAAATATGGAATACCAGAACCTCTTGAGAAAGGTATACTAAGAGCAAAAAACGAGGTTTTTGTTTATAAGGATGGAACTATAAGGTTTGATGTCACTAATGCGCCATTAACACATTTCAAACCTAAAGAAATAAAAACATCCATTGAAAAACTCAGGGAGTTAGGATACACAAGGGATATATATGGAAATGAATTAAATAATGATGATCAAATAGTTGAACTTAAAGTACAAGATGTGATAATACCGATAGAAGCTGCAGATTATTTAGTGAAAGTGTCAAGATTTATCGATGAGTTACTTATTAGATATTATAAATCAGAACCATTTTATAATATAGGGAGAAAAGAAGATCTAGTAGGGCATATAATTATTGGTTTAGCACCTCATACTTCATGTGGAGTTATTGGAAGAATTATAGGTTTTACTGATGCAAAAGTATGTTTTGCACATCCATATTGGCACGCTGCTAAAAGAAGAAACTGTGATGGCGATGAAGATTCAATATTACTTGCATTAGATGCCTTCTTAAATTTTTCTAAAATGTACCTACCAGAAAAAGTTGGAGGATTTATGGATGCTCCACTTGTTCTAACTTTAATTATAGATCCAAATGAGGTTGACGACGAGGTACATAATATGGAAGTATGTAAAAACTTTCCACTAGAATTTTATGAAAAAACTATATTAAACGTAGATCCAAAAGATGTAAGTTTAATTGTAGAAAAGGTAAAAGATAGACTTGGAACCTCATTACAATATAGGGAATTTAAATTCACAATTGATACCACGTCAATAGATCGAGGACCAAAGGTTTCATCGTATAAAAAATTAAAGACTATGAATGAGAAAATAATTTCACAAATAAAAATGGCAGAAAAAATTCGTGCTGTTGATGTAAGAGATGTTATTGAGAGAGTTTTACAACATCATTTTATACCAGATTTAATGGGTAATTTAAGGGCATTTTCCACTCAAACAGTACGTTGCATAAAATGTAATACAAAATACAATAGACCTCCATTTTCCGGTAGATGTATAAAGTGTGGCGGAAAGTTATCATTAACCGTACATAAGAGTAATATTATGAAGTACATGGCCTTTGCAGACAATTTAATATCAAAATATAATTTGCCAATATACTATAAACAAAGACTTGATTTAATTATGAAGGAAATACAACTGTTATTCGAGAAGAGTAAAAAGGGAAAACAAGCAAAAATAATAGAGTATATGTCTATGTCTATGAATGAATAAAATTAATCAAGATATTCATGTTAAAATTTTAATTAAATTCACATCATTTATAACACCAGTTAATACGCCTTCAGAATTAACGACTGGAAGTATATGCAAGTTTAAATCTCGCATTTTCTTTGCACATTGACTTATACTGGTTTCCTCCCTTAATGTAACAATTTCACGTTTCATTATTTCACTTATTGGTTTTTCGGGAAGTATAAGCTTTTTACTTCCTACATATATTATCGTTAATGAATCCCAATCCCATTCTTGACCTTCAGTAGCGGCTTTAACAACATGTTTATGTTCATCAACAACTATCTCTATATGAGAAAAAATATCAGACGCTGAAAAAATACCTACTACCTCAAGTTTAGAGTTTATAACGGGGGCAGCATAAATTTTTGCTAATTCCATAATTCTCCATCCAACATTTATAGGAGTTTTATCCCATAACGCTATGAAGTTTCTTTCTATGAAGTTTTTTATAGGTTGATAAAAGGTCGATTTAGTTAATACTTTATGAACAATATCACTAACTGTAACCATCCCTACTAATTCGTCATTGTCTACTACTGGTATGTATCTAATTCTATGGTCAATAAATGCTTTTGCTAGATCTTTTATCCTGTGATTAGGGGAAACATATATGGGATCACGAGTCATTATTAACGCCGTCTGCTCTTCCATAGGTTTTTCTAAAAGAGAATAACGAGTTATTATACCTACAAGTTTTTTAGTGCCTTTTTTCACAACTGGTAAGCATGTTAGATTATGTTTTTTCATAATGGATAAAACTTCTACTCGAGTGCTCGGAACTTCACAATATATAACATTTTCTGTCATTATTTCACGAACCTTATTTACTTCATACATTATCTTTAAACCCTCCTCAGGTCAACATTTAAAAGAATTTTTGATTTTCAATATTAAGGAAATTTTCAACATTGGTAGAAAATTATTGTTTTATTTAATTAAATAAAGGATTTGTGAAATATATATAGTTTACTTTTTATCTTTATCTGGTATCTTTATTATTTTATAGTTTTTATTTCATTGTTGCCGTCTCTTACTTAATAATGAATTAGGTAATCTCTCATCTAATAATAAATTCTTGGTTCCTATAGGATACATTTATTCCATTGGACATTTACAAGGATTCTGTTTACATCGTGGGCAGCACCAATTATATTTAGAAGTAAAAGCGTTTTCCAAATCTATCTCTAGAAGATTAGCAAGTGAAAGAAGCCAAGCAAACACATCTGCTAATTCATTTTCTACATCACTTTTTGAACCTTTCTTCAAAGTTTTTGCAAATTCCCCTACCTCTTCAACAAACCATATAAATGTTTTTTCTATACCTCTTTCACGATCTCTATTAAAGTATATTTCTTTAATAAGTTGCTGCACTTCACTCAACTGCATAAATATACCAATGAAATCTAATTTAAAATGTAGATAAAAATATTTATGTTTATAGTTCTAATAACTATGAATAAGGTGAATAAAATGTCCAAGAAAAAGAAAGAATCCCCTTATATGCCGGTAACAGGTGCCGGGCTCATACGCTTCTTTGAAGAGGAAATAAGAGGAATAAAGGTAACACCCATTCAAATAGTAGTTTTTGTTTCAATATTTATGATTTTAGTAATACTTGGAAATATGGGGGTTTTCACATTTATAAAAATATGAAGATAAATCAAATTATTTTATGGGTATTTATTATTTATCCTTCTCAAAATCTTTTTGTATATTCTTAGATTAAATAATTGATTACCTTATTTTTATGATTCCTTATGGATTCAATTAAATAGGAATTTAAATCAGGTCTAAAAATTTGAAGTGTTCTTGGACCAAAACAAAAAAAGGTTCTATCTATTTATTTATCATCAAGTTATGATAACGAGCTGTGATATATGATTATTAAGTGATTTTAGTCACATTACATTACTTTTTCATATTTTGCATTAAATTTTTCAAGATTAGTTCATATTTTTACTTTATTAGCAATCATGTATGTGACTGCGCTTTAATTAATTTTTAAGTTTAAATCCTAATATACACAAGTAGATGTGTGTATATACAAAGTTAATGCTGATCTTAACTTGATTTTCATTAAATTAAAGTGAAATCCATATTATAACCCCACAATTATTAATCATATCTTTAGACTCAAATTCTTGCAATTGATGATGAGGTTGGAGTATATCCCATATTCTTTGCCATTAACTACTTATACCAATGAAATCTAATTTAAAATGTAGATAAAAATATTTATGTTTATATTAGGGTGGAGTTGATAATAATTTCACTTACAATTTAAGTATAAATACTGTACAAAAGTATTACATTGATCAAAGGGGAATTATTTTATTACCTTTTTTAATATTATTCATTTATTGATATCCTTTTTTGTTAATTAAAACTTTGATACCCCTCTTGATCAAAAGCAAATTTTCATAAGACTTAAACCTATGAATGTAAGATTGAAAGGATATCAATAACTCAATTAACCTCAAATTACCTGTAGGTGATACTGGTTCTGGCATTTTTTTTTTCTTGGCTCAAGTATAGATCCCAATTGTCTACCTATAATCGGCATATAATCTGCTATTGTTAGAGGATTTTTGATGTTTCGATTAAAGGATATTAAAATTCATTAAATAGCAATGTTAAATTATAGGAACCAAAAAAGTAATTTAAGGTTAATTCTTTTGGACTTCGAAACATCAAAATCCTTATTCACGGTGAAGGCTATAAAGATAAATGCAAAAATGATAAGTAATACGGAGAATTACAGTAACCTTAAGACTTTATCTCCAATTAAAAACACGAAAGAAAGTATATTATGAGATCGTAAAAAAGTTGATGAAGTTCATTTAGTTTAATATGGTTTCCACGATCTTTAAGGTCCCCTAATAAACTTTAAATATTACTTGAATTCCATCTCCTTACAATTTTCTTAAAAAATGAACACATTGCGAGGAAATTTCTCCCTCTAACAAGAGAAATTCTTAGATAAAAGCAAACATACATTGGTTCATGACATATCAAATTGTAGTCATGTGATTTAAAATTGTTCATAATTTGTGGGATGAGCAATCCCCCACAAATTACATTTCTTTAGAAGTAGCGAAAATATTCTGGAGGGTCTATCAATACTACCATATTAATACTGAAGGTATAAACTTGAAAAAGTATGGCTGACCTAAATATTTAAATAGTATCCTAGGATTTTAGTTTTATTTTTATTATTTATTTCTAGTTTAGAATAATCATCACTTAGCCAAAAAATAAATTGCCCGAATCTTCTGTTAATTTTAAAGAATTAAACGACACTAAAAAGGAAGGGAATAAGGTTTAAAAAATATTTTGAAGTTATCTCGTTTATTGTAATATGTGATTTTAGTATCAAAATCACATCATTTATCATAAAAATATGTTAAATATTATTGTTAGCATAATTGGGGAATTGCCCACTCCACGAAATAGAGCTGGCTTCAAAAACTCCCCAAAAGTATTGACCCAAAATACATTAAGAGGATAAATTTTAATTGCAAAAAATTTGACCCAAAAGAGCTTTAAGTGAGAAGTGATATATGATAAATGTGATTAAAAGTGAACATAGAACATCAAAAAAAGTCATCAGATAAAATACTGCAAGAAATTTACAGGGAAATAATAGATTATCTCGACTTAATAAATCGGAGATTTGCACGAATACAAATAATAGAAGAGAGACTTGGAATTATAGAGGATCATTTACATGCAATAAATAATAGAATAAGGAGAATTGAAAGTTTTATAAGAGAATATGCAAATATAAATGAGGAAATTAATCGAAAACCAGCCCCCTTAGAATATAAAAAAATTAAGGAAATACATGGAAAACCTCAAATTACAGAAAAAACTAAGAAGACAGAAGGAGAAGACATTGTTGACAAAATAAATACCCTCACAGAAACTGAAAAACAAATAATAAAAATTATTGCAAAAGATCCAGAGATAAAAGGTGGAACTGCTTTAGCAAAACGTATTGGTAAAACTAGGGAACACATAAGCAGGTTACTGAAAAAACTTGCAAATGAAGGAATTTTAATAAGGGATGAAAAAACTTGGCCATATAAGTATATTGTACCTGAAAAAGTAAAACAATATATATTACTAGAGGATAGTGTGATGTAACTTTATAAAAAATATATCACGTATCACACAATTATAAGTTAAGCATCTACAACATTTGCTGAAATATTATACAATCTTCTAGATTTAGGTCCTTTACACGATAAAACACCAGCATGTAATAATCTCGATAAGTAGGAAGAAACTGTGCTCATGGGTATCCTTTCCCCATATACCTTATAATAGGCCTCTACAACATCCTTACTGCTAAACCAACGATTTTTAAATTCCCTCTCTATCAATAAAACTAATGACTCCTTCAAATTTGTTCTACGTGATTTACTCTCACTTGTGATATCATATTTAAAATCAGTCTCATCAGACATGTTCATTAATTCTATTAATTCAGCAAGTTGTTTAATTTTCTCTACATCAAACTTGCCTTCTAAGGAGATCGTAACTCTATTACCACTAGGGGAAGTATACTGTAATAGCCATTTGCCCTTTTTCATTTTTCATCCCCTCTTTCTTATCATCTACTTGATGATGATTTCATGCGTGGTTCCAGGAAAAAAGGAGGTTATAAAATATTATAATTGAAGGAAGTAATAAATCTTTTGCAAAAATATTTGAATACAACAGCATAATATAATAAAAAAGATATTTAAAAACTGAATTATTTAAAAAAAGGTTTTTTTTACTAAAATATTCGAAAATGAGCTTATAGAATTAAAAAATCGTATAAACTAAAATTTATTTACTTTTTTGTAATTTTCCAATGGAAATGTAGGGGTAAAGACTGCATTAAACTTTTTTTAATTAGCCTATTCCATTTCCCATTGTATTTTTGAAGTTACAAGGGGTTTTTAAGGGGTATGATAAGTATTAATTAAGTGTGAAGTTATTCAGAACCTGCAGAGTGAACTATTTAAAAAAGTGTTTAGTTTAGTTAGTTGAAATAAATCTTGATTTGTATATACAAATTAGTTGAAATGTTATGATGTGGAAAAATCATAAATTTAAGTAGATTATTAAGTTTTATGTGTTTAATGATAGAAAAATTTATATATTACAAATAAATCATTTGTGAACGTTACAACAATAGTTCATCACACATATAACAAAAATAGGAAAAGTACCGTTATAAATTAAAGTATATGGGGGTTAATAATGATCTATAATATATTATTTTTGAACCTATGAAGTTTAAGGACCTCGATCCTGGGGATTAAAAGTTATATAACAAAATTAGATGAAACAAAGTTTTTATAGTTTGGAAACTAATTCCCTCATTTGCCTCAGGATAAATCTAAAGAAGTCTTGTGTTTGTGCAGGTCGAAGACGATATGCAGCAATTATTACCTTCGAAAATATTTTGTCTGAAGGAGTGTCCTTTCTTTCAGCTCTTTTTAAGTATCGATATATTTGAGCTCGTGTTACCCCTATTTCTTTTGCAGTTTTAGATATATTTTCACCACATGCTTCAAAAACTATTTTTATTAGTTTTAACCTCTCATCTGCTGGAACAAATTGTGCTAATTTGTATGCTTTTTCATCATCAATATAAGGCAAAGGGTCACCCCATTATTTCTTATGGAAATACCTTTAAAATGTTTGTTATGTTATTGGGTAGTGAAGAAATACTCTATAATATATTCCGAATTACATTATATAATCATTTTTATAAAAAGAAATAGAGTAATTACTCTAAAAACTTCAACATAATAAGATAGATACATCTATCACTCTCTTATTATTCCATAGGAAGAGAACGGGGTCCTCCAAATGTTCTTTAATTATTGTTAGTGATTAATGATAGTTATGGATGATTCTAATTTTTCCATAATTTCATTATTTTTAAAAAATATTAAAAATAAATATTTTAAAACCATTGACTGTGCAGTAAACTATACATAAATTGTTTTTTCCTTTTAGTTTTAAAGTATCTAGATGTATTTTAGCAAACTAGTTAACATATAATGATTTAACTTAACATAAATACTATGATAAATGGGGTTCTTTATGTTTATGATTATAGAAATATTTATATATATGATTTTTAGAGATTTTATACGCATCATTATAGTTCATTATAAATATAACTATTTTAAGTTTGCTTTTATTAAAACGAGAATTTTTGCATCCAATAAGTAACCATTATATTCAGTTTTTATTCGTTGTAAACTATAAGAAGAGGTTTTAAAAGAAGCCTTTCTTATGGTTCCTAAAGGAACCATAAATCATAGTTTTTAGTTAAAGTATGGTCAAAATTTTTGACTACTTTGTATCTGTAATGGTTTTTAGATCGTAAAATGACATTAAATAAACTTTAGTATATCAGTTCTGTTTTGCTTGTAAGAATGAAACAAGCCAAAGGAAGAACATTAATTAAAAATTGGTAGCGGGGGGTGGATTTGAACCACCGACCTCGGGGTTATGAGCCCCGCGGCATAACCTGGCTAGCCCACCCCGCTTCTTCTATTTATGATTAAATATTCTTTTCTGGGCAATAAGTTTTACTCTCTACATTTAATAGTTTCACTCCAATACCAATTTTTAATTAGTTTTATTTGATGTTTTTCCTTTTCTTGTCCATACCTTATTAGTGGTTTCGTTAAATGTCTTTGAGCTTTTGGGGTAGGCATATATAAACCCTCTATAATACTCCTTACTTTTTCTATTTCTATTTTCACTAAATTTGCTTTATATTTGCATTTTTTACATTCATACCCTTTATTTTTCCCTTCTGATTTCATTGTTGAGTTGCATGTTGGGCATTTTGGATTAACTTTTTCCTTTATATGTGCTATTTTCTTTATATAAATTTTTTCAACATTTATTGTCAGGTCCTCTTTTCCCGACTTTTTTACTGAACCGTAAACCTCTATAATATCTCCTGGAAGCAAGTGGTATGCTATTTTCCTTAGATGACCTGTAGGCTCATATATAATGCACTTAATGTTATTTTTTCCATCCGTCATTGTTAATATCGTGTGTCCTCCTTGTATTATTTTTGGTGATGTGCAAATAGTGCCACATACCTTCACAGAGTCGTATTCTCTTATATTCATAAGATCCTTTGTATGTTTGAAATGATTGTCCGTGCCTTGATTTGTTCTGTATATTACCCATCTCTCTATGGGTTCATATATTTTCAATTTTTTTAGAGCTGCTAAGAGTATTTTTGGGGTTTCGCCTCTAATTCCAAACAATACTGGATCCGGTCCTCTAGGCGTAATTAATATTCTTCTCTCATTATAATCTATGTTATTAAAGGTGTATGGTGAGGTTAATCTATCCATTTCATATACACTTTTTTCATCTACCATCCTCTTCTTTCCGTAATTTTCTTTCTTCCTATATGCAAGAAGTTCAAAAGTGTAATCTTCTTCCATAGTCATTCCTATTGCACTTACGGCCCCAACAATTCCTTTATTTTTATTCTCTTCTAACGTTACAAATTCAACATGGCTTTCCTTTGCTATTCTGATTGTTTCTTCTAAATTCACCAATCTCCTTATAACATCTACGGAAAAATTTCTTAGTATTTTTGGGATCTCACCCCTCAAGAAAGCTACTGCAGGTTCAGCACCCTCATCTATACGTGAACTTTCAAAAACTTTTTTAACAACTTTCTCTTTTATTATATCGATTATTTCATCATTTAAAATTTCTATTCTGAGCGCTATCGCACCATTTCCTCTAGTTTTCCATGGTATATTGGGATTTAATCTTATTAAGTTTGGGTAATCTATAAAGTTTATACCTTTGATTTTTAAAAGCTCTTCTATGATTAATGCTCCTACATATGTTGTACATCCCCCATAAATTGAATCTGTATTGTCAATTCCTATATGAAATTTTATGACCATTTACCTTCATTCTTATTTCTTCTTACCTTCTTCAACGACAATCATAGTTAATGTTGATCTTACTTTTTCCATCTTCCTTATTTTTAGTGTTATTATTTCTTTTAACTTATCTAAGTTTTCAGCTTTTACTTTTGCTATTATATCGTAAACACCGTAAATAACATAAGCTTCTTCAACACCATCTATTTTCACTAATTCTTTAGCAACTTCTCTTTCCGAACCTATTTCTGTGTTTATGAGAACGAAGGCTGTGCTCATTTTTCATCACACTCATATTTGATTAAAACTAAAATTTAAGTGTTTAGTTTAAGATATTTTTTAGGTTAATGATAATATGTTCCCTTTATATGTTTGGCATCTTCATGAATGCGATCCTCGAAAATGTACTTCAATAAAACTTAAAAAATTTGGGTTTGTAAAATTTATTAAATCATTGAAAAATGTGTATAAAAATTCTATTATTTTGAATCCATTTTCCACAAAAATATTAAGTACACTAGATAAACCTATTGTGAGAAACGGGGGATTAGTAGTCATTGATTGTTCTTGGAAGAATCAAGATATCTTAAATAATTTCAAAGACCTTTACAATAGTAGACGTTTACCATTATTTTTTGCAGCTAACCCTGTTAATTATGCGAAACCATATATGTTAAGCAGCGTTGAGGCATTTGCAGCAGCACTGATTTTGTTAGATGAAATGAATTTAGCCGTGAAATTATTATCACTTTTTAAGTGGGGATTAAACTTTATGTCAATAAATGAAAAATTAATTAAATGTTATATTAATTCAAAAAATAGTATTGAATTAATGAATTTAGAAAACGAGTTTCGTAAACAATTTTTGGGTTATGTAGGGTAAGTAGCGATAGCCCACCTTTTGTTTATGGCGGGATTCGTCTAAGCGGCCTACCTGAGCTTCGTGTGGCAGCTCATCAGCTCTTTTTGGCCTTGCCCCCGCAAGCCTGGCTTTTTCAACCACTCTTCTGGTCTCGTCAACAGCTTAATTCAGCCTTTTGCAAGGCTTGGTGCGTGTATCATCCTCATATAACCAGAAGGGGTGTTATTTCTGTGCCATAGCTAGGGCTTTCGCCCTACCCCTTATGGGGTTGCGGCGCCACAGTGGGGGTGGGCTTCCTCAAGTAAAACTGTCGCCAGTTTTACTCGGAACCCGCCTCGCTACTTACCCTACATTCCCCCCATTTTAAAATAGACACCATGCATAGTTAGGCGTTTCGTTTGGTATAGTTTACAGGATGTGTTACCTCGGGTTATTGGGAGTGGCAGGCTGAGTGCCTCGGTCTTTCGACCTTGGCACGTACACCTCCACCCCATCAACGGGATCTTCTATCCCCACCCTCGTCCCCAGCCGAGTATAGTCGCCTATACTCTATGCTGGGGAATGGTCGCCTCTTTTTGGGGGAGGCTTCCCGCTTAGATGCTTTCAGCGGTTATCCTCCGCGGCGTGGCTGCCCAGCGCTGCCTTGTCAGACAACTGGTACACCAGAGGCCGCGGCACCCCGTTCCTCTCGTACTAGGGGTACCTTCCCCTCAGGCGACCCGCACCCCCAGTAGATAGAGCCCGACCTGTCTCACGACGGTCTAAACCCATCTCACGTTCCCCTTTAATGGGCGAGCAGCCCCACCCTTGGGAGCTGCTGCACTCCCAGGATGGGAAGAGACGACGTCTGGGTACCAAACCGCGGGGTCGATGTGAGCTCTCGCCCGCGACGAGCCGGTTACTCCCGGGGTAACTTTTCTGTCATGTCCGGCCTCCACTAAGGAGGACACGAACGTTCGCTAGGCCCGGGTTTCCCCTCTGCGCCCCTTGCGTTCAAGGGCGCAGTCAGGCTGGCTTTTGGCCTTGCCCTCTACGGCGGGTTTCTGACCCGCCTGAGCCAACCTTTGGGCGCCTGTGTTACCTTTTCGCAGGCGTGCCGCCCCAGCCGAACTGCCCACCTGCCGTTGTCCCTAACCTATACGGTTAGGTCAGAGGGATAGTTGCAAAAGGGTGGTGTTCCATTGGCGTCTCCATAACCCCCGAAAGGGTTACTTCATTAACTCCCACCTACGCTATGCATTCGCAACTATCCCTCAGCAGCAGGCTGCAGTAAAGCTCCACGGGGTCTTCTCTTCCCACTGGGGGTTGGTGGACTGTGCACCACCAGGTAGGTTCACCGGGCCCTGGGCTGGGACAGTAGGGACCTCGTTGATCCATTCATGCACGCCGGAACTTACCCGGCAAGGCATTTGGCTACCTTAAGAGAGTCAGAGTTACTCCCGGCCTTCGGCGGCGCTTCGCCCGGTTGAACCCGGGTTTCACGGACCGCCAGTGGCCAGGATTCAGCCCCCGTACACACCCTTACGGGCTAGCGGGGACCTATGTTTTTATTAAACAGTCGGGTCCCCCTAGTCACTGCGACCTGATGTCCCCAGCAAATGCTGAAGACATCAGGCACCTCTTCTCCCGAAGTTACGAGGCCAATTTGCCGAGTTCCCTAGCCCCAGGGTAGTCCCGACACGCCTTAGGCTTCTCACCCAGGGACACCTGTGTCGGTTCTTGGTACAGGCATGGGGGATCCTTCCTAACCCCCTTTTCATGGTCCCCAGGGATCGGCTGAACTGCCAAAGGCAGCTCATCACGTCTTCGTCCAGTTCTCACCATTACGGTTCTCCCTGGACTTCAACGTTTGAATGGGGCGACGACCCCACTCAGCCTACCCTGAGGAGTCAGGGGTTAGGCTTGCGTTGCCGCAATCGTACCCCCATGGCGCCGGAATATTAACCGGCTTCCCATCGGTGGATACGAATTACGTTCCACCTTAGGACTGGCTAACCCTCGGCTGACGACGCATTGCCGAGGAACCCTGGCCCTTTCGGCGGCCGGGATTCTCACCCGGCTTTGCTGTTACTACCGCCAGGATCTGCAATCCTAGTTGGTCCACTAGATCTTACGACCTAGCTTCTGACCAACTAGGACGCCCTCCTACCAGATCACCCCTTCAATGAAGGGGGCTCCGAGGTTTCGGCGGCCGATTTAAGCCCCGTTAATTTTCAGGGCCTCCGGCCTCGGCGGGTGAGCTGTTACGCACTCTTTAAAGAATGGCTGCTTCTAAGCCTATCTCCCCGCTGTCTATGGCCGGAGACGCCTTTCCGGACACTTAATCGGCACTTAGGGGCCTTAACCTCGGTCTGGGTTGTTCCCCTCTCGGCGCTCAGGCTTACCCCGAGCACCCGTCTCCACCCTTCTACGACGTTAATGGGTTCGGAGTTTGAAAAGGTAGCGGGATCTTTCGATCCCTTACTACCTAATCAGTGCTCTACCCCATTAACGGTCTCTGGGTGGGCCGGGCTGGGACCCGCTTCGGAGGGAACCAGCTATCACCGGGCTAGATTGGTCTTTTGCCCCTAGGCCTGGGTCATTGGAGTGAGTTGCACGTCAACACCCATTCGGGCCTCCATCGGGGTTTCCCCCGACTTCACCCTGCCCAGGCCTAGATCGCCCGGTTTCTGGTTTCATGGTTGTGGCTCCAGGCCCTTTCGGACCCCGCCCCTCGCTAACATAAAAGTTAGCTGCGGGCATGTTGGTTTCCCTACGCCTTCGAGGGTTGACCTCTTAAACTCGCCACAACCATGAACTCCCTGGCCCGTGTTTCCAGACGGATGGTATGACCCTGATCATCTTTCCTCGTACTCACCTGTCGCCAGGTTTTCCTTTGGAAAGATTCATTTCTTTCAGGCCATACCGTATTTAGCCACCTGGTTTCAGGCTCTTTTCACCCCCCTTCCGGGGTACTTTTCAGCTTTCCCTCACGGTACTAGTTCGCTATCGGTCTAGGGACGTATTTAGCTTTGGAAGTTAGTGCCTCCCAACTTCCCACGACCAAACCAGGTCGTGGTACTCTGGGTTCAACCCCCTCCCCTGAGGTTACGTATACGGGGCTATCACCCTCTAAGGCGGGCCATTCCAGGCCACTTCTACTTCCCTCAGTAGGGAGGGATATGGTTGAACCCCATTAACCTCACATCCCCACTAAGTCTTCCCTAGTGGGTTCGATTTGAGCTCTTCCCCTTTCGGTCGCCCCTACTCAGGGAATCTCTATTGATTTCTTTTCCTCCCCCTACTAAGATGTTTCCGTTCGGGGGGTTCCCGTTTGGGATTTTTAAATCCCAAACAACATGGGTTTAAACCCATGTTAGGAAGTCCCATTCGGAGATCTCCGGTTCTAAGGCTGCATGCGCCTACCCGGAGCATATCGTCGCTTGCCACGTCCTTCCTCGGCGCCCTAGCCAAGCCATCCACCAGGTGGCTTAGTTGCAACACATCCTGTAAACTATACCAAGTCACGCACCTAACTATGCATGGTAGTCATTAGGATAAATATCCCTCCACCCTTCATCTGAAGAGTTTACTCTTCAGATTGCATCTAAGGGTTCAATCCCTATCGTAGCCCCCAATGATAATAACGTAGGAGGTGATCCGGCCGCAGGTTCCCCTACGGCCACCTTGTTACGACTTCTCCCTCCTCATCGAGCTTAGGTTCGCTCCAACCTCTTACAGGCTAGAGCTCACCTAAACCCGACTCGGATGGAGCGACGGGCGGTGTGTGCAAGGAGCAGGGACGTATTCACCGCGCGTTGGTGACGCGCGGTTACTAGGGATTCCATGTTCACGAGGGCGAGTTGCAGCCCTCGATCCCAACTGAGGCGGAGTTTGCAGGATTACCTCCCCCTTTCGGGGTCGGAACCCATTGTCTCCGCCATTGCAGCCCGCGTGTGGCCCGGGGGTTTCGGGGCATACGGACCTGCCGTGGCCCCCTCCTTCCTCCGCCTTAGCGGCGGCAGTCCGTTTAGTGTGCCTCGATTCCTACTGGAATCGAGTAGCAACTAAACGTGGGGGTCTTGTTCGTTGCCGGACTTAACCGGACACCTCACGGCACGAACTGGCGACGGCCATGCACCTCCTCTCAGCTCGTCTGGCAAGGTCGTCAGCCTGGCCTTCATCCTGCTGTCGCCCCCGGTAAGGTTCTCGGGGTTGACTCCAATTAAACCGCAGGCTTCACCCCTTGTGGTGCTCCCCCGCCAATTCCTTTAAGTTTCAGCCTTGCGGCCGTACTCCCCAGGCGGCGGGCTTAACGGCTTCCCTGCGGCACTAGGTGGACTCAAGGTCCACCTAACACCTAGCCCGCATCGTTTACGGCCGGGACTACGGGGGTATCTAATCCCCTTCGCTCCCCCGGCTTTCGTCCCTCACCGTCGGGCGCGTTCCAGCTGGGCGCCTTCGCCACTGGTGGTCCTTCTGGGATTATAGGATTTCGCCCCTACCCCAGAAGTACCCCCAGCCTCTCCCGCCCCCTAGTCTAGCAGTATTTCCAGCCTTCCCAAGGTTGAGCCTTGGGCTTTAGCTGGAAACTTGCTAGACCGGCTACGGACGCTTTAGGCCCAATAAACGCCCCGACCACTCGCGGAGCTGGTATTACCGCGGCGGCTGACACCAGACTTGCCCCCCGCTTATTGCCCCTGGCTTCTTACACCAGGGAAAAGCTACCCTTAGCGGGTAGCACTGGGGGTGACCACATCGTGCTTTCGCACATTGTGTAGGTTTCGCGCCTGCTGCGCCCCGTAGGGCCTGGGTTCGTGTCTCAGAACCCATCTCCGGGCTCCCTCTCTCAAGGCCCGTACCCGTTATAGGCTTGGTGGACCGTTACTCCACCAACTACCTGATGGGACATGGCCCCATCCTAGAGCGGTGTCAAGAGGCATGTTCTTGACACCCTTTGAGGGAAGAGGCATTCCAGCACTCTTCCCCTATTGGGGATTATCCTCAGTTTCCCGAGGTTATCCCCATCTCTAGGGTAGGTTAGCCATGTTTTACTGAGCCGTACGCCACACCCCAACATTGCCTGGGGTGTTGACTCGCATGGCTTAGTCCCACCCCCATAGCAGTCGGGTCCGGCAGGATCAACCGGGGTTAGTACGGCCGCATAATAATTTTTGCGGGGGCATTTACGGGGATTGAACCCTTATTCAGACCTAAAAGAAATTTTAGGTCCACATAAGTTTACCCACACTTGGAGGCCGACTATTCATACGAGGGGTTTAACCCCTTGTCTAGTCGACGCCGCCTTTTTAGTGTGGGCCAAATATTATTACCAATTTTCTTATATATTTATTTTACTCTCTTTAGGAACAGTTATTCTTTGGTACTACTAAAGTTCCTATGTCTTCACCATTGATTACTCTAATTATATTCTCAGCATTTTCACCATTGATAACTCTTAATGGTATTTTTGCTCTTTCAATTATATTTATTGCTTGTTGGTCTATAAGTTCGTAATACCCTGCTTTTGTTTGTTGGTCTTTTAGGATGTTTTTTAATTCTTGTGTAGATACTTTCTTTAAGAGTTTTGCATCATGATATACTTTAGGATCTTTTGAATATACTCCCTCCACATTAGTAGCATTTATTATTAAATCTGCTTTTATTGCTTCTGCGATGGTGGCAGCGACACTCATAGTAGATTGAGCTGGGGTTAATCCCCCACAAACTATTATCTTATTTGTTAAACTATTTACTCTCAATATTTCATCTAATGTTTGTGGGATATAGTCATATGCGTACTCTTTAAGTGCCAATTTAAATAAAAACGCGTTGGCACGTGTTATTAATATCGCTAGATAATCCTTCTCGAATTCTGATGCATTTATGCGTTCAGCTGCACTTATATATTCCCTTGCATAATCACCGCCACCAATAACTAACCGTATAATATTTCCTTCGTCACAAGCTTTTTTAAGTATTCTGGAAAATTCATTAATTAAATTAACATTTATCTTATTCTTTGAAGAGAATAATAAATGTCCCCCTATTCTTACAACAATTTTTCTCATATAATCATCATAATAAAGTTTAATTCATAAGAAAGTTTATAATATTTTCTAACTTGAATTTTCTCAGATTTGTAGGGGTGTATTGATTGAGTGAAAAAAGTTCAATTGAAGAGTATAAACTTCAAAAATTAATAAAAGAGTTAGAAAGTAAAGAAGGTAGAGGAACCGAATTAATAAGCCTATACATACCTCCAGGGCGTCAAATATCTGACGTCATGAATGCATTAAAACAAGAGTATTCACAAGCAAGTAACATTAAAGACAGGAGAACTAGACACCATGTACTTGATGCATTAACATCTTGTATACAAAGATTAAAACTATTTAAAACAGTTCCTGAAAATGGTTTAGTGATTTTTTGCGGATATATTTCAACAGGAATCCCGGGTGATGAAAAAATGGAAATACATATGATAATACCATCTGAACCAATAAGAACATATTTATACAGATGTGATAGCAAATTTTACTTAGATCCACTAAAAGAGATAATTACTGAAAAAGAGTTTTATGGATTAATCGTGATGGATCGTAACGAAGCAACATTTGCTATTCTAAAAGGTAGACAGTTATACATACTTGATACAATAACTTCTGGGGTTCCAGGAAAACATGATGCTGGAGGGCAATCTCAAAGAAGGTATGAACGTGTAATTGAACAAATGGCACATGAATTCTATAAGAGAGTTGCAGAATATGCTGAAAAATTCTTTTTAAACACGAACATAACTTTACAAGGAATAATAATTGGTGGTCCTGGTAAAACTAAAGAAGAATTTGCTAAAGGAAACTATCTTCACTATCAACTTCAATCTAAAATCCTCGGAGTGGTCGATACTGGATATACAAGTGAAGAAGGTATCTATGAGTTGGTGAATAGAAGTAAAGATTTGCTACAAAATGTCAAGTATATACGTGAGAAGAATATCATGCAAGAGTTTCTAACAATCTTAAACAAAGATGACAGTTGCATATCATATGGACTAAGTAATGTGGAAAATTTACTTTCTCTAAATCTTGTTGAAAAAATATTATTATCAACAGATCTCGAAAATTTAGAAAGAATAATTCTTCAATGTTCAAATTGCGGGTATCGTATGGAGAAAGTCATTAACTTGTCTGAAGAATCAAAAATACTAAGTGAACCGTGCCCTAAGTGTAATGGTCAAATGATAATAAATGATAAAAAAATAATTTTAGATGAAATTATTGAAAAGGCTGAAGCTAATGGTGTAAAAATAGAATTAATATCCACTGAAACCGAAGAGGGGGAACAATTACGTAAATCCTTTGGTGGTGTAGCTGCCATATTAAGATATAAAATTAGCGACAATATAAAGTAAACAACTAAAATAACACTTATATAAATGTGTGACCTATTAGATATAAGCTTATGAAATCTCTCAATAATATCTTCCCATATAATACATTTGAATAAAAATGGCCGCCGTAGCTCAGTCTGGAAGAGCGGCAGGCTGTGGACCTGTAGGTCGCGGGTTCAAATCCCGCCGGCGGCCCTTCAAATATTCACAAAAATTTTAAATTTTATCATGCCTTTATACAAATTCTGAGCACTACAATTTTAATCTGTTTGGGCCGGTAGCTCAGCCTGGAAGAGCGTCTGCCTTGCACGCAGGAGGTCGCGGGTTCAAATCCCGCCCGGTCCACCAAATGAATAGTTTTTATTTTATTTTTATGCATTTGAATTATTCTAACAACCATTTGTATTTCCTAATCTTACTTGAACGACCAAAACCACATGCTGCACAGTATTTTCCTCTTACATTGTATGAATGTCTTCCACATCTTCTACAAATTATATGAGTTTTTTTGCTGTTTGCCTTTCCAAATGAAGTAGTACCTTTTACCATGTCATCACACCAACTATGATGATACTGGTGAAATCAAGATTATATTATCCCCTCTAATTATTAAAGTCCCTAGAGATTTTGTACTATTCTCTTCAATTTCCTCTGCATTTTCTAAAACCAAATTTAGGTGTTGATCAAAACTCTTCAAAAGCCCCCTAATGATTTTTTCACCTTTTAACTTTACGTAGACCATTCCTCCCAATGATTTAGATAAAACTTCGCTTGTTGCAGTTTCAGTCATTGGTTTACACCTACCCTATTTAACGTCTATCTAAATTTAAAAATAACGGTTAAACTTGATTATTAAATTTTATTAATTACTGATAATCTTACTTTAAGTTGGTATGTCAAAAATTAAGAAAAGACATTTATTAAGTGGGAAAAATTCGAGAGAAATTATCAATAAAATACGTGAATTATATCCAGAATTGTATAAAAAAGTTATTGCTACATACAATAATCCTCAAATAGAATATTTATTATTTGACAAATTTGAGGTTTATGTAATAGAGAGAAGCCCGATAATACTAAAACTACAAGAAAACCTCTTCATCCCCACAATAAACATATTAAATGACAAAGTGAAAGAAATACTGCCAAAAGTTGTAGTTGATGATGGGGCAATCCGTCACATAATTAATGGAGCCGATGTTATGGCGCCTGGAATTATTGAAATCAAAGATTTTTTCAATGAAAACGAAATAGTACAAATAGTTGAATGTAACCATAATATCACTATAGCTATTGGTAAAGCTCTATTTTCATCAACTATGATTCATACGATTAAACATGGAAAAGTTATTAGAAATCTTCATCATGTAGGTGATAAAATATGGGTATCTCTTAAACATCATTTTCCAAACAGTTAATCATTATCATTTCAACCTTATAACATCCATATTATTTGGAGCATATGCATTTATCTTGAAAATTTTTGAGAATGTTTCAGCTAGATTTATTACTTTGTTTTCTTCACCATGGCAAACGAATATTTTATTAGGTTTAGGTGATATCCTCTTTACAAATCCTAATAATTGTCTTCTATCACTATGACCTGAAAAACCTTCTACAGAAAAAACATTCATATTAACTTTTATAACTTCGCTTTTACCATCCTCTGATATTATGGGAATCTCCCTCATACCATTTAATACACGTCTACCCAATGTTCCAGGTATCTGATATGAAACGAAAATTATAGAATTCCTTTCATCAGGTGCTAGAAGTTTAAAATAAGCTAGTGAAGGGCCTCCAGTCAACATTCCTGAAGTTGCCATGATTATACATGGTTCGCCGCTTGCTATCATTTCACGGTCCGTCGAGGGGGACAATATGTGAAAATATTCGTTTAAAAATGGGTTTTCATCTTTTACCAATATTTCTTCCCTAATATTCTTTGAAAGTCCATAGGGATAAATCAAGTGAATACTAGTAGCCTCTTGAACCATACCTTCAATAAACACTGGTATTGGCTTTATATAATTCATTTTAAAAGCTTCATTCAACAGTATTAATATCTCTTGTGCTCTTCCAACAGAAAGTACTGGTATTAATATCTTGCCACCTTTATTTATTGTTTTCAATATTATTTCTATTAACTTTGCCTCAGTCTCTATCCTCTGTGGAAGAATATCTGTGGGGGCACCATATGTTCCCTCAATGATTAATGTTTCCACTCTTGGAAATGAATAAGTTGCTGGTTCTAAAAGTCTTGTTCTTCCAAACTTTAAATCTCCTGTATATACAATATTATGTTCCCCATCACCTATGTTAAGATGAACAATAGCGGATCCAAGAACGTGTCCTGCATTATAAAATGTCAATCGTATATCGGGTGCTATATCGGTTACTTCACCATATTCAACTGGTATTGTATGTAGTATTGCTTCCTGAATGTTTTGTAGGGAGTATGGGGGGTTTAAACCCTCTTTTCCTGCTACTTGTAAATAATCCAGCTGTAATAAGGTCATTAGATCAAGTGTTGGGGGAGTACAGTATACTGGACCATCATAACCATACTTAAAAAGATAAGGTAAAAATCCACAGTGATCTAAATGTGCGTGTGATATTACTACTGCATCTAATTTTTCAATTAAAAATTCAGATATATCAAGCCTTGGAAAACTTTGTAACGGATGTGTAAAGCCTGGTTTTACTCCACAATCTAATAATATTGTACTCTCACTAGTCTCTAACAATATAGCAGAACGTCCAACTT
Source organism: Methanomethylicia archaeon (assembly GCA_038727515.1). Lineage (GTDB taxonomy): Archaea > Thermoproteota > Methanomethylicia > Culexarchaeales > Culexarchaeaceae > JAVYVS01. The sequence goes on along the minus strand of JAVYVS010000003.1, from coordinate 168,119 downwards.
CTCTAAATCCACCTAGACAAATCATTCTAATTTCTCCTGACTGAAAGATTTGTGGTCTATGAATCCTTGAGCCAACATCTCTCAATATTTTTCTTCTAGTTTCTCCATATTGAAGCTTAAGTTTTATTATAAAATCATTTACTGATGATTTTATAGGAGGTTCTTTAACTATTTTAGTTTTCCATAGAGTTAATGCAGTCATCCTTTTTAGAATTTCTTCGTTTTCAAGAAGCGTCTTTACCCCCTTTTTTACCACTATATATACCTCACCAAATGCATCATCAAATAAAATATTGCTTATTTCATTTTCTTTTTGAATCCCAGCATAAATATGTTCAATTACTTTTTGTTTATCTAATCTTACATTTGGCTCTATTCTAATAGTTATCCTTTTCTTTATCTCTTTAGCTATTTTCTTTAATACCTCTTCTGATAACAGTTCTGGTTTTGATACATAAACGGCTATCTCCGGGCCCTCAAATTCTATTCTTGTTATTTCTGCTTTTTGAGGTATATTTTTCATTATTGATTCTCTAATCCTAAAAATAGCATCTTCCATATGTTATCTCGACCTTGATAACTCTTCACTGCTAAATTCTTGCATTCCTTCTTTTGTTATTATAACAATGTCGTATCCTCCTCCGCTTGCTGGATCTCTCTTAATAGCAGAAGATATTGCACGTGAAACTATTGGTATAGCTTCTTTTATTGAGAGTCCCCTCCTAAAGGAGTCCTCTAATATGCTTATCGCCATGGGGGAACCAGATCCTGTAGTCGTATATTTCTCCTCTGTCACCGTTCCAAATGGATCTAAAGCAAAAAGACGAGGTCCAGAGTGGTCAACCCCTCCTACAAGTAGTTGTACTATAAAAGGATATACCCTTGCATTAATCAATATATTTGAAAGTAAACTTGATGCTGCTTTTACACTTATTGGCCTATTATGCATATATTTGTATAGTTTTATGTTAGCACTTGCGATATTCATTATATTTTGTGCATCTGCTACAACTCCGGCTATAGTTGCAGCAATATGGTCGTCTAATTTGTATATCTTTCTAACATGAGGATGAGCTACAAAAAAACCTACAGTAGCTCTTCTATCAGAGCCGAGTATAACTCCATCTGAACATACCAGGCCAACCGTTGTTGTTCCACTCATTAATATTTTGTTCATATTACTATAATACATTTTACCACCCAGAATTATTTAAAACATGAAAAATACAACAGTAAAGAGCACTTTCTTGTATTTAAGAATTACTTTTTCAATATCTATTTTTATATATTTACCTATTTAATTTTCTATGAGGGCATGTGCTTTGGAACAACATAAAATCACTTTGCCTCAAAAAGTGCTTGTAGGTAAAAATGTCATAAACAATATACGGGAAATATGCAACGAATTAAAGGTAAAGAATAAAGTTATTATATTAACTGGCCCACATGTTAAAAATATAGCTGGAGAAAAAGTATATGACATTTTAAGTGCTAACGGGTTTGAAAGCGAACTTTATACTGTAGAAGAATCTTCTATCAACGAAATTAATAGAATATCTGAAGAATTTCAAAAAATAAGTAATATCGATATTATAATTGGTGTTGGAGGCGGTAAAGTTATTGATGCAACTAAAATAATAGCCTTTAAAAATAACCTTCCATATATAAGTGTACCAACTGCTGCAAGTCACGATGGGATATCATCACCTATAGCCTCCATTAGAAATACATCCAGTAGAACCTCAATAACTGTTAATCCACCTATATCAATAATAGCTGATTTAAACATAATAGTTAAAGCTCCATATAAGCTAATAGCAAGTGGTTGTGGTGACATCATTGCAAAATTTACATCTATTAAAGATTGGAAATTAGCTAAACAACGTTTAGGAGAATATTATGGTGAATACGCTGCATCACTTGCTTTAATGTCAGCAAATCTCGTAGTAAAACATGCCAAGAGGATACGACATCTAATGGATGAAAGTATTAGAACAATTGTTGAAGCATTAATAAGTTGTGGTGTAGCTATGTGCATTGCTGGTAGTAGTAGACCATGTAGTGGGTCTGAACATATGTTTAGCCATGCACTTGATATAATAGCGAAAAAACCGGGTTTACATGGTGAACAATGTGGCGTGGGTACAATAATTATGATGTATCTTCATGGTGGTAACTGGAGAAAAATAAAAAATACGTTATCAATAATTGGAGCTCCAACAAATGCTAAAGAACTAGGGGTAGAAGAGAATGATATAATAGAAGCTTTAATTAAAGCTAAAGAAATACGTAAAGATAGGTACACAATATTGAATGAAAAAGAATTAAATTGGAGGGAGGCTGAAAAAATTGCAGCTGAAACAGAGGTTATCAAAGGATAATACTATAATAACATTAGTTAATAGTAATGTTGCTAAAAATGGTTATAAGTTTGTTTTTGAAAAACCTAGTGAAATATGTTTAACATGTAATTTAAGAAAGGTTTGTGTTGAAAGACTAGAACAAGGGCGAATATATGAAATAATTAAAGTTAGGGATAAAAAACATTTTTGTAAATTATTAAATGACTTCGTGTCAGTAGTTGAAGTTAAATTATCACCAATAGAAATTTTCGTAGAACGTAGAATTGCGCTAGAAGGAGTAATCGTATCTTATAACCCTATTGAATGTAAAACAACTTGCTTAAATAAATCACTTTGTGCACCCCTAGGTCTATTTAAAAATGACAAGATCAAGATTGAAAAGATATTACACCATATAAAATGTCAAAATGGTAAAAATCTAGCTAAAGTTTTGGTTACAATCATTTAATAAAGTTCCTAATTTAAAATCTACTTCTCTTCTCTGTTCTCATGTTTAATCTCGTAAGTTTCAACTATTTCAACTTTTCTTATATTTTTAAAGAATCTTTCTATATCATTAACTATACCTCGTTTTATGTATTGAAGTCCCTCTAGTAAGTATATTTCTGCTGGGATTCTTATTACGAGAGTTCCGTTATTAATTGCTATATTAAATTTTGATACATCTACGGATGGTAATCTCCGCTGAATTAGTAATAATATTTTTTCGTTTTCTTCTTCTATCTTCTTAATTATATGAACATCGTACACCAATGTTTTTCCCGCTAATGGATGATTTAAGTCTATTACAACTCTCCCCCCTCCTATACTTCTAACTATTGCAACCCCCTCATCCGTTTCAATTCTTGTTCCAGTTTTAGGTGTTATACCCTTACTAGTTAATTCCCTTGCTGGTATTATCCTTACTTTTGATGGATCTCTATATCCAAATGCTTCTTCCGGTTTCAATTCAATGATTTTTCTATCCCCTACGTTCATTGACAATATTTCTTCTTCTAACTTCTTTAATAATTGTCCTTCCCCAATTATTATTAACCTTGGTCCATAAACTTTATTTTCTTGGTATATTTTTCCCTCCTTTGCCACATCTTCAATTGTTGTATCAATTATCTCTTCAGTATCCTTTACTTTTGCTGTAAAATTCACGAGTATGAAATCTCCCCTATTTAACGACATTTTTAAGACCAATGAAATAATTACAAAAACACTTAATTATTTTTTTGCTTCTTATCATTTACTGATATGTATGTGTCTGGCTATACCCGCAAAAATAATATCAATAAATGGTGATAAGGCATTAGCTGACTTTGGTGGTGTTCAAAAGGAAATAATAATAACATTAGTAAAAGAGAGAATAAAAGTAAATGATTACGTTCTTGTTCATGCTGGATTTGCAATACAAATATTAGACGAAGAATCTCTTAATGACATTATCAATGTTTGGAATGAACTATTAAAGGTTAAATTATTAAAATAAGAACTACAACGATTTAATATAGATGATGAGCTGGTTGAGCACTTAGTTGTATTCACATCAACGATGATGAAAGTTAAAAGCTCTGATTTTTAATTCAAAGATGAGTGATGGTTCACTTTTCAAAAACTTTGTAAGCGTAAGTTACAATAATAAGCCGTATACTAATAACTAAGCCATTAGTTTACACTATCAACTCATACAATATCCTTCTTCGCTAAACATTTTAATCGCACATCTCCTTTTATCTCCTTAATATATTCATAAACACTTCTTGGAAGAAATTCCTTCCATTCTTTCCCCTCAATAATTAATGATCTAATTTTTGTTCCATTATAGATTTCCCTGTCAATAAATGGGATTTCTTCAACTTTCATGCCTTCTTCCTCAAATAATCTTTTAGTTAAAGGACTATTAGTAAAAATAACATCAAACTTTGGAACCATACTTTTAACCTTTGAAACCCATACTGAATGATTATTATTTAATGTGTCTTCAATAGGAACAATTATTATTTTCCCTAGATCGAACTTATTTTCTTGGAGTGCTAACCTAAGCATTTGAATCCTTTCAGCGGTGGTAAATGGATTCTCAAGAGTATGACTTGCCTGCGCACTACCGATAACTATTATAACTTCTTCACATTTTTTTGATACATATTTTATACACTCCACATGACCTAAGTGAACAGGCTGAAAACGTCCTACATATAGTCCACGAATATACATGATAATAAACACCCTACAACTAATAATTTCTACAATGATTTTAAATTTTAACCTATAGCATCACATTTCTCATCATCTCTCATCAACATACCTTTCTTCCATAGAATTTTTCCTGTTTTTATATTTCTTATTAGTATGATCCTATGAAATGGTATAGTTACAACGTCATCATCTTTGTTCTTATAGTTTACACTTTCTTTCCCTATCTTTATTATGTCGTTTGCAGAGAATGATTTTAAATTATTTGGAGCCCCTCTATGGATAAATAATATTTCATAATCACTTTTATTTTCATCTTTATGCCAATATATTTTGTTCAATACATCCCTTACTCTCACATTTTTTATATATACGCTTACTACATTAAATATTGTTTGTGGTAATGATGCAAGAAAAGGTATTAATAATTCACGGATGCCCAGGTACAGGAAAAACTACAGTTTGTGAGAAGCTCAGTAAAGTCTTAAATGCGAAATATATAAACCTATCAAAAATCGTCATAGAAGAAAGAATATTGATTGCCTTTGATGAAGTAAGAGAATCTTACGTACCCAATCTTGATCTCTTACTTAAAAGGATTATTGAATTAATATCCGAGAGTAAATCTTTAGTAATTATAGAAGGACATTATGCTGATATAATTCCTTCACCATATGTTTATAAAGCTTTTGTATTAAGAATGCATCCTTTGAAACTAGAAAAAGTATTGGAAATGAAGGGATGGGAAAAAAAGAAGATATATGAAAATGTGCTCGCTGAGATGTTAGATGCCTGTTTAATAAGTGCTCTGGAAGCTTATGGTGCTGATAAAGTTGTGGAAATAGATGTTACAAACAAGGAAGCTGATGATATCGTAAAGGAAATCTTGGATATTTTATTTTGCGCTAATTTGAAAACTAGTAAAAACAAGTATATAAATTGGTTTGAAACTTTAGAAAGGGAAGGAATGCTAAAAGAATATTTAACAAAATTTTCATCCTCCGAGTCCTAAAAATGAAATTATTCTATTCCATATATCATTTAATGAATTAGCAAAATTTTGAGTATTAAACCCTAGATTTTGGATCATTTTTTGTACACCATCCAATATTCCCAATATCATTGAAAAAACTATTGACATTGTTATAACTGCTAACGCTATAAGTAAACCTTCTTCTAATAGTGGTGATCCTTTCCTCCTTTTATTTATATTACAGGAGAAGAACATAAATCCCTTATTTTCAATAACTTTTTAAGTATTTAAAATCTTGCACCTACTTCTGGAGTAAGGATATATAAAAATATGAAAATTAGCGATGAAAGTATAGATAGAATAATAGAATGGGAATGAAATATCGTCTTTGAAACTATATATGTGTTATATAGTGAAATAGTAAGAAACAATAAAAATGAAACCAGAGATAAATCATTAAATAATGGAAAGTACATACTTATGTTCGTTTCTATTATAATAAGATTCAAAATGAACGGTATAATTTTTGATAGTAGTGCTAAAGTTGCTGATGATGATATAGACAAAACTGTCATTTTTATTCGTACTTTCGTGAGTAAGGCTTCTATTTGGTTCTTTAAGTATATGGTCTCTTTTATATATTTTAGTACATCATCCGATATAGAAATAAAACGTGTTGTATCATAGGATAAAGATCTTGAAAAAAGATTTAATACGCGCTTATTACTAGGAAAGAAATTACTTAAATTATTAAATATTTCTCCTATAGATAATCCCAATGAAATATTTTGAAAAATAATATCACTGAATTTTCCATTATATATTTTTGAAGTGTATAGTAGTGCCGCTTCTGGACTTTTAATAAATTTTAAATTTTCTATAAATTTTGCTATAAAATTTTCAAATTCTCTTTCTCTTTCTAGATATGTTTTTATTGATAACCGGTCTAAACTTTTAACCTTTTTTGAACGTGTTTTAATAATTGCTATAAAAATCAATGATACACTTATTATAACTAATAAAAATAGGATATTAACGTTTAAAATGTTATAACTAATATAATTAAGAAATGAAAATAATAGCATCATCTTTTCACACCAACCAAATAATAAATTTTTGTAAGTAAAAATTTTGAGAAAATAGTTAAAACAATTATTTGAATTAAAATGAATGATAGTACGATCTCTATGTTTATAATTCTCATAGACATAATGATAAAAAGTGATATCATAGGAAGAAGAAATCCTAAAAATAATAACAGTAAGCAATATATTTCCAATTTTGCAAATGTTTTATCATATATGATCGAAATCTGTTGTGGATAAAAACTTTCTCCCTTCTTAACTTCAGATAATAGTTTACTCAATTGTAAATCTAGACTTTTGTCGAATTCCATAATTACATTACTTTCAATCAATATTTTCTCAGGGTCTAGTCCGTTTACAATATTTTTAATAATATTTTTCAAAATATCCGATATTACTGGGTATCCACCTAAAACAACAAATCTTATTGCTTCAATAATGGATTTTGTAGAACTATATGCAAGTGCCATATCTTTCAATGCCATGAAATAATACAAATGAGTAATTAATTTATCATTTTCATACTCACTAACAATGCCATAATAAAGGATTACATACATGAGTAGTAGAAAAAATATGAAAATTGAAGGAGATATAAATAAATTTTTTACAAAAATTAAAGAAATTACACATGAAATTATTATTGAAATTATACATGCAAATACGATTATATTTATGTAAATATCTTCGGGTAAAATGTCGTCTTTTTCATACTTGTAAATCAAGTAATTGGCAGCACTACGAAATTGCTCTGATATCAATTTGCATATTATTCTACTTAATAACGGTATGCGAATAGATGAAATTATATTAAATAGTCTCATTTAATGTCCCTATTTTCGAAGATAATTTTATCAAGTAAATGGCTTAAGTCAATTAAATCACTTTCACTATTCATTAATTTAATTAAAAGCTTTTTACATTCTGCGAATTCTCGGTTAAGTTCTTCAATAGGAATATTTTCTTCTTTAGATATCTTCTTAAAAACATTTGATTCTTTGATGTCTTTCAATAAAATCAATTTTCTTTCGCTTCCATCATAAACAAATAGATCTATTAATTTTACGTGGTACTTTTCTTTTTCAAAATCTAATATCGGTTCAACAATCCTATATACAAACCTTCTATTTGTATTATATGAAATCTCTCTTTTCATGTGTACTATCACGTTTATATGTTCTAATGATTGAATGGGTATCTTGTAATGTAGAATCCATTTTCTTATTAGTGATTCAGGTGATGCAGCATGCGTTGTTTGAATCCCATGTAATCCTGCTTCTAATGATTGGAGGAAAATAGAAACATTTTTTTGAGTCAAAAGTTCTCCAAAAAATATGTAATTTGGCGATCGATGAAGTAACTTAATGGTTTCTACAGTTCTCTTTTTATTACTTATATCTTTTTCAAATGGATCTACTCGATATCTCACTTGATGTTTCCCATATTTTGCTAAATTTAAACTCTCAATAACTTCTTCTATAGATATTTTCCTCCAATAGGATGGAGTCATAATATCTAATGCATTTATTAATGTTGTTTTTCCAGATGAAGGTTCCCCGACAACTAAGATATTGCATCTATGAGCTAGCGATATCAAGAGATAAGTTGCTGCATCAACAGTAATTGTGCCGTTATTTATTAAATCAATTATTGTTAGAGGTCTATTTCGAAACTTTCTAATTACTAATGAATATTTTTCATCTATTAATGGGTACGCATCGATAGAGACCCTTAATTTAAATAGATTAGTATTTATATCTGTTTTAAGCGAGGGAGAACCATGATCTAATTGTAACCCACTTTCAACCTTCAAAAACGTAGCAAAACGTTCAATATCTTCTTCGTTTAATGACAAGTTAGTTTCACATCTCCCCCATTCACTATGATCTAAATAGATATTCCTTTGAGGTGCATCTATGTATACTTCTTCAATATTCTGATCTAATAGAAATGGTGCTAACTTTAATAAGCCTAAAGATGCAAAGGTTGATGCAATAGATATCTTTTCAAAGAAATTTACTGGTACCTCTACTAAATATTCATTTAAAAAGTTTTTTGCGGCATTGATCCTATTTTCTATTATTTTATCCAAAAAACCTGGTCCGAAGATTAATTCTTCCCTTGGTATATTGATCTCCAAATATGTAGTTAAAAGCCATAATGTTGGTATTAATCTTATTAATGATTTATCTATGTCGACATGATAATATATCTTTGATTTTTTCTCGTCAACAAGTTTGCTAATATAGAATATATTTATTGGATATCCTTCTTCTTTATGGCATTTTTCATAAGTGCTAACCACTTTTGCATCCCATTTATAATTGTTGCCTTCTATAGTCATTAGTGATTCATTGAATATCTTTGAATAAAATAATAGATTTGATAACATCTTCCCAATATTTACTGGTAGTTTTTTCGTTACCGCTTTTATTTTGTTTATTTCTTCATATTTAAGGGGAGGTTTATATGAAAAACCAACTTCCGGATATAATTGAAGCATTTCCTTCAAGATTTTATTTTCACAATCTATACTACGTGAAATCAAATACGTGATTTCTTTATTTAAAAATCTTAAGTTCGATAGTAAACTAACATACTTTATGATGGTCTTTTCAAGATTTTTCTCTATGCCTTTCAGTTCAATTTTCTTTAATTTATTAATGAATGTTGGTATTAAAGAAATTATTACTAAAGTTAAATAACTAAAGTTAACATCTTTTGACGTATACATTAGATTCAGATTCCCATTGTATATTTTGTAATTGTATTTTATTAATACACTGTTATCATTTGTATAAATTACTGTTGGAGGTGATAATAAAGTTTCCAATTCCCTTTATAAAAATTTTGAATTTGATATTTTAATACTAGTACTAGGCTATTGTTTCATTTCTTCTATCATTAAATGTATTGTTTACTACTTTGTCTAGGTATTTACAATGTTGTCTAATGGTGTATTCTGTAGATCCAACAGTTTCTGCAACCAATTTTTGAGATAAAACTGGTTGGTAATACCCCTTTTCTCTACAAAGAACTTTATCTGCAACATATACTATTGAGGTAGCTAAAAGATATGGATTTTTCCCAATTCTAAATCTTTCGTCAATTAATTCGTAAATCTTACTAGAATAGTTAATTAACTCAGTATAATACTCCTCAGGACTCTTACCAGTAAAATAAATTATTTTTCTATTTATTATATCATTAGCCTTCAATTTATTAATTATGTGTAAGAGATAATCTTTAGGGGTTCTTAAAACCTTTTTTATAGATAATTCAGTTGATATACTCGATACTATTCGCATTATGGATTTTGCCGATATTTTATGGCCTAACTTACGATAAATAGATATTAAATCTCGTAATGTTAATGGATGTTTTAGTTCCCTTGATGCGATTAGCAATGCTGCTGCTGTAAGCTGATACGATGTTCCGAAATATTTATTTACGTTTAATATTTTTCCATAAATATAGCTTGCTCTCTCATAAACATTTTTAGGTATATTTAATATTGAACATACTCTACGTAATGATAATGAAGCATCTAAACCTTTACATCTGCTTTTAACGTATATCGCATCTATTTTTTTAAGTTTTAAAAAATGCGGATTTTCAATGTCTTTTCCTCTAACATCCCTAAATTTTCCTTTTACTTTTATAAACGTAGACCCTAATCCTTCCACCCTTAAGGGTTTTCCATCAGGACTTACATAGAGTTTCTCTATAGCAGAAAAATCTGATAATGGTTCTATTTCAAATAATGGTTGTAAGTACACTTTTTCATGAACTAATCCGCATTCGGAACATACGACTTCCCCATATTCTGAAACAACTAATTTACCTCCGCATTCTTTACATTTTAATGATAATTCTGAATTATTCATTTTCTTCAAAATTATATTTTTTTATTATTTAATAAATTTTTTTCTACAATATTATACATTTAACTATATTAATATTACTTTTAAACATAATATATATGTATTTTAACAAATTGGTTTGTAATACCCTCTTATGAAAGTATTTTGAAACACGTATATGTTTTTATGTTAGAAAATAAAATAAATAAACCACCTATAAAACGATTATCTATGGAGGAATCATAATGAGCAGTATTAGTACTCCAAGTATGGCAAGATATATGAAAGAACTTGCATCATTACTAGACAAAGAAATAAGCGTCAAAACTATCTACAACAAGAAGTTTAGAGGAAAGCTTATAGGATATGATCCAAACACACTAAATTTGTTTCTATCCAATGCAAAGGATGATGATAATAATCACTATACAAGGATACTAATAAAGGGGGAGGTTATATCAGAAATAGTTAGAGAAGAAGAACCGTTTGATTTAAAAGGATTTGCTCAAAGGTTGGAGAAAGTTTTTCCAAATAATGTCGTTATGATCGAAGATGCTGGTGTCATAATAGTTATGGATAAAGTTCGAATAACTGAGGATGGAACGATTGAAGGCAGTGGTCCTATAGCAGAACGTGTAAAGAAAATATATGAGCAGTTTATGCAGGAGAAGAAGCAACAAAGTGAAACTTAATGTCCTTCGAAATAATAGATAGGGACTTAGTTGGTAGAATAGGTACAATAAAAACTAAAAGTGGAATTGTTCATACACCTACAGTTTTTCCCGTAGTAGATCCAGTAAAAAATATCATCAGCCCTAATGATATGAAGAAGGATTTTAAAATTAACCAATTAATAACAAATATTTATTTAATTAAACAGGCTGTAGAAAAAGGTAAATTGCATTTTAATGATGTTCATACTTTACTGAACTTTGATGGTGTTATAATGACTGATTCTGGTGCTTACCAAATGCTGGAATATGGAAAAATATCTATTACCCCTGAAGAAGTAATAGAATTGCAGGAGAAAATAAATAGTGATATCTCTGTAATTCTTGATGTACCTACGTTAAAAAGTTATACACGACTTGAAGCTGAGAAATCTGTGATTGCAACTATAAACAATGCTATGATGCTAGGAAATAAGAAAACTAGGGACGACATCATTTGGGTTGGCCCCATACAGGGAGGGAAATATCTTGAATTAGTTAAAAAATGTGCAATAAAGATAAGTGAAATGCCCTTTTTCCAAATGTATGCTATCGGAGGATTAACACAATATATGAAAAGTTATGATTTTGATAAGTTAATTGATATTATTATGACCATCAAACTATCTTTGCCAGCAAATAAACCACTGCACATTTTTGGAGCTGGACATCCAATATTATTTTCCTTCTTAGTGGCATTAGGATGCGATACATTTGATTCAGCATCTTATGCTCTATTTGCAAAAGATGATAGATATATGACCCCATATGGTACTGTAAAGTTCTCAAACTTAAAGTATTTGCCTTGTTCATGTGATGTTTGTAGGAAGTATGATGTTAAAGATTTAATTGAAATTAATAAAAAGGATCGTGAAGTACTACTAGCAAAACATAACTTATGGGTTATCACAACTGAAATAAATTCAATAAAACAAGCGATCTATGAAGGACGCTTATGGGAGCTTATGGAAGTAAGATCAAAAGCGCATCCTAAACTATTTAACTTATTGATCAAGTTTAAAAAATATAAAAAGTTTATTGAAAAAAATGATCCATTAACAAAAAGTGTAGTTAGGGGCATTTTTTGTAATTCTTCTCACTGCCTTGCACGACCTGAAATTACAAGACATCTTTTAAGATTAAAGGAAAATGTTTCTTTTACTGAAAAAAATATACTTATACTCATACCAGAAAATACGGAATATCGGAAATATGCAAAATATCTATTAGACAAACTTTTATTATATAATGATCTATTCTATAAGATTCACATATGTATTTATGGATTTCCTTTTGGTATAATACCAATAGAACTTCTTGAGGTTTATCCTCTTTCGCAGTATGAAAAACCTGATATTGTAGATAAAGAATCTGAAAAGGTAATACTCCATGCCTTAAAAATACTTATCGAAAAAGGAAATTATAACAAAGTGATACTAATTTTCAATAGCAATTATATGACTAAATCTTCACTAAAGAAACTAATTAGGTTACTCAAATATAAAGGTATCAAAATAAGTTTAATATTTAAAAAATTTCCACAATTTAAAATTATTCTAGAAAAAATTAAACAATAACTTTTCACTACTCTAAAGTAAAAATTATATTTGAGATTTCCTAATAATTGTACCCATACAATAGTCTTGGGTTGGTAAATCATGAAAATAGAGGTGCTTGGCGCAGCCATGGAAATAGGAAGATCCGCAATAAAACTAAGTACCGATAACTCTAAACTATTGTTAGATTATGGTGTTTTGATTCACAGAGATGAACCAAAGTTTCCTTTACCTGTTTCAAGTAGGGATTTAAATGCAATATTATTAACTCATGCGCATTTGGATCATTCTGGTGGCATTCCCCTATTTTATGCATCTTCAAAACCAAAATTATTAACCACAAAGCTTACTGGAGAGATAACCAACCTACTTATAAAGGATTTAATAAAAATATCCTCATACTACTTGCCTTATGAATTTTTAGAACTTAACTATATGCTTAAATCCATTGAACCCATAGAAATTGGAGATGAATTAAGAATAAAAGATTTGAACATATATGTATTGAATGCTGGACATGTTCCCGGAAGTGTAATGTTTTTAATAAGGGCTTATGGTAAAAAGATTCTCTATACTGGAGATTTTAACACTATTGATACAAAGATGTTACATGGGGCGAAGATAAATTTTCCAGATATAGATGTTATAATTATGGAAGGAACCTATGCGACGGTTGATCATGAAGAAAGATCGATTGTTGAAGCCAACTTTATAAATTCCATTCATGAAGTTATAAATAGTAATGGAACCGTAGTTATACCTGCATTTTCTGTTGGAAGATCCCAAGAAATACTTTGTGTATTATATCATCACGGAATTAGAGATAGAATTTTTATTGATGGTATGGCTAAAACTGCAAGTACCATCTTCCTTGATCATCCTCAATACTTTAGAGATTATAAACTTTTATCTGATGCGCTTAAAAAAGCCACATGGGTGGATAGTTGGTCTAAACGTCGGAAAATATGTAAGGAATCTGGAGTTATAATAGCTCCTGCTGGTATGCTTAAAGGTGGTATAGTACGATTTTATGTAAAGAAGATAGCTAAAGAAGAGAGAAACGCAATATTTCTTGTGTCATATCAGGTTGAAGATACTCCTGGAGCTATGTTAATTAAAAGCGGTGAATATAACTTTGGTAAGAATGTTGAGAAAATAAGTGCAAAAGTTAAATATTTTGATTTTTCATCGCATTGTGGTAATAAAGAGTTGGTGAATGTGATAAAATCAATTAACGCAAAAAGGGTAATATTAGTACATGGTGAAAAGAAAAAACTAGAACAATTTAAAGAAATCCTTGAAGAGGAAAAATTAGCTGAACAGGTCATCATACCAGAGGTCGGGGAAGAAATACCATTATAAATATAAGCTCTAATTATTTTTGCTTCAAGTTTTTCTTTGGAGAAGAGGTATATGGGCGGGGTGGGATTTGAACCCACGACCACCGCCGTGTGAGGGCGACATCCTAACCAACTAGACGACCCGCCCATAAATAGGATTCTTATTTAGACTTTTCACGTTTTTTCCATCTTAAATTCTTTCTTCTACATCGTCTACATTTTGTAGCATAAGGCGGGTTTCTAGCACCACACTCCCTACATATCATGAAAAAGAGTCTTTTTTGTTGTGCTATTTTTAAGGCCTCCTGGTCCTGTAAAGGCATATTGCAACACCCAACTTTTTAAAATGTTACATTGAAATAAAATTTTTGTTCTTTCCATTTATACTGTTTTAAAAGTAGTAACTTTTATTCCATTACTTTATTTTTGTTATCACCACATGTGTAGAAGTAAGTATTATACCATCTATCTTTGATATTTCTTTAAGGAAGTCATCAAGAACTGATTGTTTTACGACAGCTATAATATCTATTTCACCAGTCACTCTATATGCACTTTTTAAATATGGTATACGAGTCATCTGTTCATACACTTGATTTCTTTTTTGCGGCTGTACTTTAATCATTACGAATGAATCACTAGTAGTTTCTTCAAGAATCTTTAGTGCTTTTTCGGTTAAATCTATGAACCCTCTTCCAGTTCTTATTAGACCATTTTCCTTTAATTTTCTCAAATGGATGCTTAAAGCTTGTCTTGTTATTCCAAGTTCATTAGCTAGTTCACTTTGGGATTTATATATGCTTCTCACATTTATTTCTCTAGAATTTTCATATAGTTTTGATAACATTTTAAATTGTTTTTCTGTGAGGAAAATTTCATTTTGTTTCTTGCTCGCCATTTTTTTCACCATTTTATTAAAGTCAAACACCTTTTGATAATACATGAAAGTTTGCATATTTTAATCTTTTCATTTTCACAATTATATAACAAATGATGAAAACACATATATTTTAAAACTATTTAAACTTAGTTGATTAGTTTACGCGGAGGAGCTGCTTTTGAATTTGCCCTTATGTTTAATCTGTATAAAAAGTGGAATTTTATGTAAAAGTTGTCAAAATAAATTAGATTCTGGAGAAATAGATGAACTTGACATCGAAATAAGTAAAATACTACTAGAGTTGGAAAGTAAATTTCCAGAATTAAAAGACGCTACTTTTTATAAAGCTATGGCTGTAGATGATACTATAATGATATTAGTTAAAAGTAGTGGTAGGTTATCTAAATCAACTTGGAACAAAATTGCACTAAAGATAAAGGATAAACTTAATAAAAACGTTAAAGTAATAGAAAAAGCAGCTAGTATACGTCAATTGGCAGAGCAGATACTTTCACCTATAAAGGTTAAAAGTGTAAATACCCTTTGGCTTCCAGATGGAACTTGCGAAAATTATATTAAAATACCTAAGTCGGAACTAATTAAACTTGGAATGAATAAAGAAATCATAGAAAAAGTATTATCAAAGTTTACAAAAGAAGTTATTCGTATAGTACAGGAATAGTTATACATATGTGTGATTGATATGAGGTTAGATGATTTAGAGAATTGGAGGAAAACACATTACACAAATGATGTCACAAAGGATAGAGATGGGAAACCTATTGTAATATTTGGATGGGTAGATGAAATAAGAGATCTTGGAAGTATTTTATTTATTATTTTAAAAGATAGGGAAGGTAAAGCCCAAATAACATTAAATAAAAGTAATTTTTCCAAAGAGAGAATAAATGAAATAAAAAAGATAACTAGAGAATCTGTAATAGGTGTAAAAGGAATTATAAAGAAGAGTGAAATTGCAAAATATGGAGTTGAAATAATACCTGAAGACATAAAAATACTGAATATATCCAAAAAACCATTACCAATAGATACTTCTGGAAGAGTGTTTACGAGTCTTGAAAAAAGGCTCAATATGAGGGTATTAGACCTAAGGAATCACAAGAGGGTAGCGATCTTTAAAATTAAAAATACTTTAATCGATGCAATAAGAGAATATCTTAAAAATCATGGATTTATTGAAGTTTTCACTCCTAAAATATTAGCTACTGCCACTGAAGGTGGAGCTGCACTTTTCTCAGTTGATTATTTTGGTAAAAAGGCTTTTTTAGCTCAAAGCCCACAATTATATAAAGAAGCTTTAACTTCAGCATTTGAAAAAGTATATGAAATATCACAATTTTATAGAGCGGAAGAATCCGATACCTCCTATCATTTAAATGAATTTATATCCGTTGATATAGAAATGGCATTTGCAAATAGAGAAGATGTCATGAAAATATTAGAAGAACTGATATGCTTTGCCATTGATAAAATAATTACATGTAATAAAAGGGAATTAGAAGCATTGAATATAGAATTAAAACAACCAAAGCTACCATTTAAAAGAATAACATATAATGATGCTTTAGAAATTCTAAAAAACAAAAACTTTAAAATAAATTTTGGCGAAGACATTCCAACAGCTGGAAATAAAATCCTTGGAACAGAAATTAAAGAACCATATTTTATAATTGATTGGCCTTTATCCTTGAAACCGTTTTATATAAAACCGAAAAATGATAATCCTGAATTAAGTGAATCTTTTGATTTAAACTGGTCTTGGTTGGAAATAGCAAGTGGAGGATCAAGGATTCACTTAAAAGAACAGCTCATAGATAGATTGACAAAACTTGGTTTAGATCCCAGTAAATTTGAACCATTTATAACATATTACGATTATGGAATGCCCCCTCATGCTGGATGGGGGATGGGTTTACAAAGACTTTTAATGATCATAACAAATGTAAACGATATACGTGAAGTTACTCTATTTCCACGTGACAAAAATAGACTAGTTCCATGAAAATACTCAAATTTACGCTGGTTTTATCAATTCTCTCAAGACTATGGTTGCGTAAAATCCTCTTTTTAGAAAAAAGCTACATTTAATATCGCTACTTTTTGTTAAGTGCCATAGGAAATTGTAAACTCTAAACGTTAAAGGCCTATAGTATCCTGCTAATGAGATCTCTGGTATATCATTAAATAAAAAATCATCAGGGCATATTTCTTCCTCCTCTATAACTTTCGCTATCGGCTCATATGCTTCTCCACTGGGCATTTTTCTTTTTTCAGTTAAATATCCTAGAAGTGGATATAAAATAGATAACTGTCCTTGTTTAACAAGACGATTAATCTTATCAAAATTACTGTTCGTCACAACAATTATATCATCATCTCTATAAATCGTTGCCTCACTATATCCTACTATATCTCCAATTACTGCTTGGTCCAATGGTAATCCCAATTCTATCCTTTTATTTATCATCTTATTAAATAAAAACGATTGATAAGACTGTAAAAAGATCTTAACTATTATTTTGGGAATATTTTTAAATACACATAGATAGTCCTTCTTAAACTTATTCATCAAATCAATTATTTCTTTTTCATATATTAACCTGTAATCGTTGTTTACATTACTGATGTTTTTATCTGAGAGAATTATTTTTATAGCATCATGATACTCTCTCTTTAGAATGTATTTTCCAATAATGTGGTTTAAGGGTGGAAGTATTCCAAATCTTTGATAACCAAAATACGAAATTAATGCGTTTGTTGAAATTAGTTTTTGAAGTTTTATCATGTTTTTTAAGAAATTCTCATCGTTTTCTCCCTCTTTTTTTCTCTTCCTCAAGGTTATCGTAAATTTATTTCCCCATAATTCTTGTGTACTTACTGGTGCACATGATTCATATGAACATACTATATTTATGTTACTAGTTTTTAATTTTCCCAGTTTTTTTGTATATTTTAAGCTTATTAACTGACTAGTAATTCCTTTTGCGTCTTTTAATCCCAAGAATTGTATTTCATCGAGTGGAATATTAACAATTTTCGAAATAGTGTGAATTGCTGTAAGTGTGTCTATGCCTTTTTTAACTAGTATCGCTCTTACATAATTACCTCTGCAAGAAACTGGTAAAAATACTCCATGTTTTTCATTTATGGGTAGAGTTAACCATCCTCTTAAAACTTCTTGAACTATAAAATCCTCTATGTTTTCAATATTAAAATCACTAATACTAATATCGTTTGGGGTAGAATAGTACTTTAACCCGATTAACTTTTCTCTACCACTTTTTGTCTCGTAAAACATCTTACTTCTCTTTCTCCTTATAGTAATGGTAAATGGCCTGTTACTTTATCTATTAAATTAGAAGGTGCAGGTCCTATGCCTAAACAAGTAAGCGTATTTGGAGGGAGCTCTGTTAATCCTGCATCATAAATTAATGCTACTGGAAGCCTTGCTGACAATGATTTATTGTATAGTTCCACTAGTTCTTCTTCGCTACTAACTTTCAATACAATCTTCTTTTGACCACTTTTCATCCATTTTTCCCACCAGTTGTATTCTTCTTTTTTAGCTTTTTCTGATGCACTTACTGCAGCATGCGCCACCTGTACAGCTATTTTGCCTATGCTTATTTTCAAATCGCTTCTAATGACTATAACTTGTTTAATATCATCAATCATACTCAACATCTCTTTACATTTAAATAAAAACATTTTATAAAATGTTACTTTCTAATTTTGATAGTAAAATTTTTATTGGCAAGTTACATATAAAGGGAAGGTACGAGAAGAGTGAAAACTATGGCTGAAAACACGCAACTAAAATTGCCTATTTGCGTCTCATGTAAATATCCTATATTACCACTTGAGAAAGGTGTCAGTTTCCCTTGTCCAAATTGTGGTTACACATTATGGAGAGATAAACGATGTAGAAAACTAGCTAATACATATCGTTGCCCTAATTGTGGATTTGAAGGTCCCTAAACTTAAGGTGGTCTTCTTGGGGAAAGTATATGTCTTATTGAAAGTGTATCCCTCCTCTATAGATGTAAACTTAGACCAATTAGTAGCTGAAATAAAAGAGGTTTTGCCCATAGGGGTAGTTTTAGGCAGTTATGTAAAGGAACCTATTGCCTTTGGTATTAATGTGCTAAAAATAGCCTTAGTTATGCCTGAAGAAACACAAGGTGGCACATCTTCTATTGAAGATGCTATAAGTAAAATACCTAACGTTAGTCAAGTAGAGGTTGAATATGTTAGCAGAATATAGTAGACTTGTTTAAAGGTTAAAGAGTAACATCGATGATTTCTTGCTATCAATCTACAAACTTACATAACAAACAAATAAATATCTAATTTCTATAATTTTATTATACGGGAGTTGAGCGCCGTGGGGCAACCTCAAAAGAATAGAAAGGAAATTCAATTGAGGGTAGCGGAAGCAAAGCAAAGAGATGTGGGAAGAGGAAAGGTTAGAATTAGCCCAGTGGTGATGCATGAATTAAATCTGAATGCTGGTGATATAATTGAAATTGAAGGGAAGAAGAAGACCGCTGCTATAGTTTTGCCCGCATATGATGAAGATGATAATACCATTATAAGAATGGATGGACTTATACGTAGGAACTCTGGAGTTAGTATTGGAGATAAAGTTACAATAAGAAAGGCTGAAGCAAAATTTGCATCTATGGTAAGACTTGCACCTTCATCTTTTTCGATAACAATAGATTCAAGTTTCATAAACTTCGTGAAAAGGAGGCTTATAGACTATCCATTGACTGAAGGTGATACTGTTTTAATTCCCGTTTTAGGTCAAGCAATACCTTTTAAAGTTATATTAACAAGACCCAGTGGCATCGTTCTAGTGAATGAAGAGACAAATCTAGTTATACTAGAAAAACCCGCTGAAGAAGTAAAGGTTCCAAGGGTCACATATGAAGATATTGGGGGACTACAGGATGCAATACAGAAAATAAGGGAAATGGTTGAACTTCCATTGAAACATCCAGAATTGTTCAAACGGCTAGGGATAGATCCTCCTAAAGGTGTTTTACTCTATGGACCACCTGGATGTGGAAAAACATTATTAGCAAAAGCAGTAGCAAATGAAACGAATGCCCACTTCATATCAGTAAATGGTCCGGAGATAATGAGTAAATTCTATGGTGAGTCTGAGCAAAGATTACGAGAAGTATTTGAAGAAGCTAAACAAAATGCGCCTTCAATAATTTTCTTCGACGAAATTGATGCAATAGCCCCAAAGAGAGAGGAAGTAACTGGTGAAGTTGAAAAAAGAGTTGTAGCTCAGTTATTAGCTCTTATGGATGGTTTAGAGGCAAGAGGTGACGTAATAGTAATTGGGGCTACTAATAGGCCTAATGCATTGGACCCAGCTTTAAGGCGTCCAGGTAGATTTGATAGAGAAATAGAAATAGGGGTTCCAAACAAAGATGGTAGATTAGAGATTTTACAGATTCATACTAGGAATATGCCTTTAGCTGATGATGTTGATTTAAAGAAATTAGCAGAAATAACTCATGGTTTTGTGGGTGCTGATTTAGCAGCTTTATGTAGAGAAGCTGCTATGAAGGCTTTAAGAAGATATTTACCTCAAATAGACCTCCAACAAGAAAAGATACCTGAAGATGTTTTAGAAAAGTTGCAAGTGACTATGAGTGATTTCATTGAGGCATTTAAAGAAATAACACCTAGCGCTATGAGAGAAGTTTATGTTGAAACACCAAATGTAAGATGGAGTGATATAGGAAATTATGAAACAGTAAAGCAAGAATTGAAAGAAGCTGTGGAATGGCCTATTAAATATCCAGATGCCTTTAAGCGTTTAGGCATACGAGCGCCAAGAGGTATATTATTAGTTGGGCCTCCAGGTTGCGGGAAAACATTATTAGCAAGGGCTGTTGCCACTGAGAGTGAAGCTAATTTTATAAGCGTGAAGGGACCTGAAATATTAAGCAAATGGGTTGGTGAATCTGAAAAAGCTGTAAGGGAAATATTTAGAAAAGCTAGAATGGCTGCACCAGCTATAATATTCTTTGATGAAATAGATGCGATAGCACCCATGAGAGGTTTAGATTATGGAGATTCAAGAGTCACTGAAAGAATTATAAGCCAATTATTGACGGAAATGGATGGTTTAGTGACGCTTGAAAATGTTACAGTATTAGCAGCAACCAATAGACCAGACATACTAGATCCTGCACTGTTACGTCCTGGGAGATTTGATAGGATTATTTATATACCACCACCAGATTATGAAGCTAGAAAAGCTATTTTACAGATTCATACTAGGAATATGCCTTTAGCTGATGATGTTGATTTAGAAGAAATAGCGAAGATAACTGAAGGTTATTCTGGTTCTGATCTTGAGGCTGTAGTAAGAGAAGCAGCTATGATTGCGTTAAGAAAGAATATTGAAGCTTCTAAAGTTGAAAAAGCACACTTTCTTGAAGCTCTAAAGAAGATTAAACCATCAATAAACGAAAACATGATACAATATTATAATAAATGGATTGAACAATCAAAACAAATTCAAGCACGTCCTAGATTATTAACATTTACATAGGGGAAAGCTATGGATAAAGTAGATAAAAATTCTATATGGACAAGTGAACCACTAGAATTAGTAATAATGTCCCTTCTTTACAAGGCTCCTAAGAAGGCATTTGATGAAACTGAATTATACGATAAGATTAAACAAAGTGGCAGTAATTTTTCATATAACCAGTTTATTAAAGCTCTTATAAAACTAGAATTATGGGGGAAAATAAACGTATCTTCAGGTAGAAAAGGGCAAAAGATTATAAGTTTAGCTGCAGGGTAATAAACTGTGGGAATAGATTTAAGAGATATTATACCAAAAGAAGCTATAGAAGAAATTGAATTAACCTCTTTAAAAGACAAAGTTATCGTAGTAGACGGGTATAATGCTTTATATCAGTTTCTTGCCACCATTCGACAACCAGATGGCACCCCCTTAAGAGATAGTAAAGGCAGAATAACAAGTCATTTAAGCGGCCTTTTTTATAGGACTATAAACTTATTAGAACTTCAAATAAAGGTAGCTTATGTATTTGATGGAAAGCCTCCTGAACTTAAAGAGATCGAGATATTAACTAGGAAGCGAAGAAAGGAGGAAGCTGCTAAAAAATACGAAGAAGCAATAAGATCTGGTGATATCAAGAGTGCTCGTATTTTTGCTCAACAAATGGCGCAATTAACTGAGGATATGGTTAATGAAGCTAAAACACTTTTAGATGCATTAGGTGTACCTTGGGTTCAAGCCCCCTCAGAAGGTGAAGCGCAAAGCGCATACATGGTTCAAAAAGGTGATGCATGGGCAACTGCTAGTCAAGATTATGATTCCCTACTTTTTGGGTCCCCTAGATTATTAAGAAATTTAACTATTAGTGGTAAAAGAAAACTTCCTAGAAAAGATGTTTACGTAGAAGTTAAACCTGAAATAATACATCTAGTCAAACTACTTACACAATTAAATATAACCAGAGATCAACTCATTGAAATTGGCATATTAATGGGAACGGATTACAATCCAGATGGGATCGAAGGTATTGGACCAAAAACCGCATTAAAACTTATTAAACAATTCCCCAATTTCTCAAAAATACTTGAATATCTTGGAGATAAAGCAATTTTTCCAATAGATCCCTTCAAAATAAAAGATTTATTCTTAAACCCACAAGTTACTACTGACTATATCCTAACGTGGAAAAAACCAAATAAAGACAAAGTTATACAAATACTATGTGAAGAATATGATTTTTCAATAGAAAGAGTTGAAAAAGCTCTTGATAAAGTACTAAAGATTTATGAAGAAAGATCTAAACAAACCACTTTAAAAAGATGGTTTAATTAGCTTTTCTTCCATCCATATTTCCCAATTAATGGTACAAATACACATCCTCCAGCACTATGTTTCGTTATTTTCCCATTTTCTCTTTTAATACAAACAATTAATTCTTGATAGAATGTTCCACCAACAGGTATAACCATTATACCTCCACATTTCAATTGATTTATTAAGGGTTCTGGAATATCTGGTGCTGCAGCTGTAACAAGTATTCTATCAAAGGGGGCGGCTTTTGGATATCCCAATGTTCCATCACCAAGAATTATGTCCACTCTATCATCATATCCACACCTTTTCAAATTCTGTCTTGCAAATTCAACCAAAGCTGGTATTCTTTCAATACTGTATACATGCCCCCAATTTTCACGTGGCGCTTCCTTAGGTGCAACTATTTCTGCACAAACTGCTGCATGATATCCGGATCCTCCACCCACTTCCAATACTTTCATACCTACATCCATCATTAATAATTCGCACATTATTGCCACCATATGAGGTGCAGATATTGTTTGTCCTTCTAATGTAGGTAGCGGTGAATCTATGTATGCTAAATCTCTATATTTTTGTGGTACGAATTCTTCTCTCGGAACCGTTAACATCGCTCTTATCACGTTTGAAGTTTTCAATACACCTTCCATTATTAATTTCCTAACAAGTTCTTTTCTCTCATTTTCGAATGATTTTTTAATAGCCATTTTATACTAATTATTATATTCCAGTCTTGATTATTAAATTTTAATAACTTTTTACCATGTTAGAAGTGAAAATTTATTTTTTCAATTTATAAAATAAAACTAGTATGATCATTGAAGAAGTCATCGCATACGGGCATCCAAATATAGTTGCTACTCATAAATCTACCTTTGAAATCACAAAGGAAAGTATATTGACTAAAAAAGGAGACTGTATAATTGGTATTAGAGCAAATAAAGCCTGTAAGGATTTTTCTGAAAAATTTAAGGAAGCATTAAAGGGTAAAGTTTTGGTGAAAGTAATACTTAAAGCTGGAAATTTTGAAGATCATTTAATTGGCTATGGGGATCCACGTTTAACGCTAAGTGATGACGTAAGTATTGTTATTAGAAAAAGCAACTATGTATGTCCTAGAACCCTTTTGATAAATGCAAGTAAGGCAGCATGTGATATCAATAGAAATTTGATTTCACATATAAGAAGATCGAAAGATCCTATACAGATAATATTCATGATAGAGAGTTAAATCATAAATATTATTACAACGATAAAATAATGATAATAACATAACAAAAAACTCTTATCCTTGTTTAATTTTAAACTATTATGAGGGCAGTAATGGACAAAGACTTGATTCTTCATTATGCAAAATTGCCTCCAACGGAAGAAATATTGACTGAGGAAAGATTAGCAGATTATATTGAATTGGGAATACCATTAAAACACTATATTGGTCTTGAAATTTCAGGGTTCGTACACATAGGCACTGGATTGATGTGCATGCAAAAAGTCGCAGATCTACAGAAAGTCGGTATAAAAACCACAGTTTTCCTTGCAGATTATCACTCATGGATAAATAGAAAACTTAATGGAGATCTTGACACCATAAGAAAAGTTGCGGGAGGGTATTTTAAGGAAGCATTAAAAATCTCTCTTAAAATTTCTGGGGGGGATCCTGAAAAAACCGATTTTATCCTTGGTTCAGATCTTTATGGGAAGATGGAACTCTCTTATTTGGAAAATGTTATAAAGGTGTCCATGAATACAACTTTTTCAAGAATCAGACGCTCTATATCAATAATGGGAAGAAGAAAAGAAGAAGCTTTACATTTTTCTGATTTCCTATATCCTGTTATGCAAGTCGCAGATATTTTTTCACTTAATGTAAATCTTGCTCATGGAGGAATGGATCAACGGAAAGCCCATATTATTGCTATTGAAATAGGAGAAAAAACATTTGGATATAAGCCAATAGCTTTACATCATCATATATTGGTGGGGCTAAATATTAAAAAAGAAGATTACTTAGACTTAATCAATGCAAACAGATCTGACAATAGTGAACTAATTGAAGATAAATTAATCGAAGTCAAAATGTCTAAATCAAAACCAGAAAGTGCAATTTTTATACATGATGATGAAGATACTATAAAGCGAAAAATCTTTAACGCATTTTGCCCTCCCAAAGAAATTCTATATAACCCTCCTTTAGAGTTATTAAAATATGTGATTATAAGACATTTAAAAGAAGATAAAATAGAAATTTTAAATCAAAAAACAAATGAGCGTAAAGTTTATCAAAATTTCCATGAGTTGGAAGAAGCATATCGTAAAGGGGAAATTCATCCATTGGATCTAAAATCTTTCGTTGCAACTAAACTCATAGAAATACTTAAACCTGCCATAAAATACTTTAAAAATGAAGGGTCAAAATACATAGAAGAAATGAATGAAATACTTAAAAAATCATAAGTGCGATCAATAAACGTAAATTCAATTGCTTTAATTATAAACCGTTTAAGAATATTGATATCAAATACTACATAAAAATGCCTAATATAGAAAAGATAGCGGGCCCGGTGGTATCTATACTCAATTAGGTGCGAGTCCTAAAAGCGATTCTGGCTTATTTTAATCTTTAAGTATGGTGCCTGGAGATGGGCTCATATCCTCGTTCACATTTTCGCATCATTAATAATGAGGATAGAGTCGAAAGAATCTATGTTTCCTATAGTTCGCTTATTTAATCAAACAATCTTCTTCTATTAGCTTTTCTAATTTTGTCAGCGCATCTTGATAAAGCATAGCACTATCAATCTTGCTCAAAAAGCTCTCTTTTCAACCTTTTCTTTTAATTGCATGAATACGATAACAGAACTTCGCAAGAATTCAACGATTTTATCACATAGTTTACTTGCATCGAGACGTTTTTCTTCGCTTACTAAATAGCCGTGAATGAACTCGCTTCTTACATCGTAGGACTGCTTTATGATGTTGTATACTTCTAGTTGTTGGTAACCAATTATACTGAGACATTTAGCAGCTCGTTGTGCTAATCTATGTTCTAATTCTTCATGCTCTAGCGATTTAAGGAACAATGCTTCCAAGCCCATAATGGTATAAGTAAGCCCTTCAATTGGATCCGTCTTAAACAGGGAATCGTTGTATCTTTGAAGTGCAATTGAAAGATGATCAAGCGGTTTTATCACACTCTGAACAATTGGTATTAGAAGTCTTAACTTATCCATAAAAGTTGAAGTTTTTTAGAGTCATCTTCAGCTAAAGAACTTATATATGTTGCTGGAGTTCTGTTTGCGGCTTGCTTTATCTCTTCCATCGTAATTTTTCTCAAGTTCTTATCTTCAGCTTTCTTTTCAGCTCCAAATTTTCTCAAAATTTCTAATCCAACTCTTATATCTCCTTCAGTTATTATTGAAACCAATTTGATTAGTAACTCCAAAGAGGATAAATTGAACTTGATGGTAGAAGAAATTGAAAGTGTTTATTCAAACTACGTTAAATAATCTTATATTTCCTCTAGTTTTAGCCCTATCAACTTTCAGATATCCTAATTCAATCAATTCATTAATGTAATTGTTAAATGTCCTGTCTGACTTTGGATTTAGTCCGTGCTCTTTTACTTCTTTCTTATAGACTTCGTAAAACTCGCTTGATGTTATGCTAGGATTTTTCTTTACAATTTCATAAATCAGCTTATGATGTTCTCCTAGCTTTTCTAGAAGATACTTCCTCTTAATATCCTTAACTTCCTCATACGCCTTCTTAACATCCTCCAAACTAATTCTTGTTCTATTCTCCGCAAGCTAAGTCAGTTATGCGTTCAAGGACTTCTTTTGACCAAGTATTAGGATATAATGCCTTACAATCAACTATCCTATGCTTTAGAATTGCCATAAGTTCTTCATTAGAGTATGGGGGGAAGTTTATCGAGTTGAAGCTAAGCCTAGAATCAACTCTTGGATCTAGGTTAAGCAAATACTTTCTCGTATTGGATATGCATATTAGACCGACTCTTCCAACCTCTTTCAGCAAGTAAAGGATATCGTTAAGTTCTTTTCTATCGAGCTTATCAATTTCATCTAATGCTATAACGCAAGCTTTGCTTCCAATCTTTTTCTTTAACCCACTAAGCTTGACTGAATGGCTTGCCTCAACAATTGGTAGTTGAGCTTGTCTAAGAAGTTCATCCAAAACTTGATTTAAAGTCCTATTCTCCCAACAGTTCACGTAAAATGCAAAAGCATCCGTACTTTCGCTAAGTTGGCGAAGAACATATTTAACTAAGGCAGTCTTACCTGTCCCAGGCTTTCCATGACATAAACAATCAAAGGGCTTTCTTTCCTTTTCAGCAGGAGAAAGGCAAAAAGCCAACTCCTTCTTCTGAACTTCCCTACAAGGAATGCCTTCGGGAATATAGTCTTCCTCTAAAACGTCTTTGTTAGCAATGATTCCATTAGGCGTATTGAATTTTCTTAAGCATAGAGAATAAATAGCTTGCTCATAGATTGCAAGTTTTTCTTTATAGATTTAAACCTCCTTGAATTTTCTCTCCAATCCTAGCTCTTTAATTATTTTCTTCACCTTTTCGACAAACCAATTATCTTGCTTTAAAACCTCTAAAACTTTAGCTACAGCCTCATCCTTTTCTTTCCATGCTAGGCTTAAATCCAAGAGGAAGTTGCATTTTTTGCAGAAGTGAGTTAGCACTGTATTAACTTCTCCGCAGTTTGGGCATATCCTTGAAGGGATACTCTGATCCGGAGGCTAGGGTTGGTAGAGCCGGTAAAACCTATAGGCTTGGCTATAAGCTTCATTTAGCCGTAGACGCCAATTCAGAGCTTCCATTAGCCGTCTTGGCTGCTCCTGCGAATGAAAACGAGAAGAAACATGCTTCAAAACTGCTGAAGAAAGCCATTAAAGCCTCTAATGGCCAAATGAAGGTTTTTGTTGCCGATTCTCAGTATTCAAGCCAAAAGCTTAGGAGATGCATAGTCAGTTATGGAGTAAAATCTGTAATACCATATCCTTCAAATCAGAAGCCTGTTGAAGCTGAGTTTCTACGCGTTGACAAAAGCTTTAGGACTCATGGTCCTGAAAGGCTGAAGAGACTTTATGCCTTTAAGGCTTCAGCTGAAAGGGCTATTTCAAGGCTCAAGCAGCATTTAAGCCTAGAAAACCACAAGGTTAGAGGCTTAAGAAACATACTAGTTCACGCTTTACTATGCATCTTAGCCATGCTGCTTACAGCTTTAGCAGCCATAAAACTTGGGAAACCAGACAAAATAAGGGCAATAGCAACCCTCACATAAAATAAACAAGAAAACATCAATTTAGCAACATCCTAGCATGCCTTGCTGCAATTTATTCACAAGTTGACTTCTATAGAATGATCTGCTTCCCGTAAGAAAATAGCTGACAGCAGCGGAAACAACTGTGGGGATTATAAAGCTTGGACCCATAGTTTCAGCAACCAGAGTTATACTTGTCAAAAGGCTTTTGCTCGTCGCAGCCAGCACTGCAGCCATTGACAATATGACATATAAAGCAGGCGTCTCAAGGTTCAAAGTTTGTGCGTAAATGAGCCCAAGTGCGCCGCCAACATAAAGCGATGGAATGAATAGCCCCCCGTTTCCACCGAAATTCAGTGTTACGCTTGTGGCTACAATTTTTAAAATCAAAAGTGCGGTCAAATTTGTCAAAGTTAATTCTCCTAATCCGGCTATTGTGATTTTGTGAATGAAATCGTAACCTAGCCCAAGTGCTTCAGGGTAAAACAAGCCCATAAAACCAAGAATTAATCCAGCAAATATTGTCATAAGCAACATTGGAAGTCTGCTGGCAAGCTGTTTGCTTATGATGTTTGTTCTTTCAAGGGCTTCCATGAATGCCAACGCAACTAACGCCGCTAGGATTCCTAGAAAAATTGCATGCATAAGGGTGGAAAGAGTTGGTATAATAAATGTTGGAGTTGGAAAAACGGTTTCTGTTCCAAGGGTTATGGCGGACGTAAAATAGGCGGTAACAGAAGCAATAGATGCTGGAATAAAAACCTCGGTTTCAACATCTCTCTTGTAAGGTATTTCAAGGGCAAATAATATCCCCGTCAATGGAGCCTTAAAGATCGCTGAAAATCCCGCTGCTGCTCCACATAGAAACAGTGTTTTTACATCTTTTTGATCCAACTTTAGCCTTCTAGCGATAAAAGAAGAGATTCCTCCACCTAACAAAAGACTTGGCCCCTCTAATCCGGCGCTTCCACCAAAACCTATGGTTATCGCAGAAGCTAAAGTTCTGCTTATGGTATCTCTTAAGCTAACAAAGCCGTTTTTGAAATGGTATCTTTCAATTACAAGTTCTGTTCCGCAACCGCACTCTTTATTTTCCGCCAACAGTCTTATTGTTAAATATCCTCCGAGGAGTGCAACAATTGTTGAGGCTAAAAGAAATGAAGAATTCCAGTTTACAATAATAAATGAAGCATAATTTAGCAGTTTGTAAATGTAGACAAGGAGGAATATGGCTAAGCTAATTATTGAGCCTAAAATTAAGGGCAGCACCCAATACTTTGCTACTTCAAAGAATCTTTCATTGCTCAGCCTCAAATTTTGTCTGCCCCTCATCTGAACCTTCTGACCAGCCCTAACTAAACCAACCCCAAAATCACGAATAACTTCATTAATCCACTGCAAAACGACGCCCTGAGCCCAACGCTCATTATAATGAACACTCATCGAAAAACCCTCTACCCTAAATTATTTCTTTCATACTGTCGAAAATTAAAGTTTATAAGCTTTGTGATTTAATTCTTGGTTCTGTCTGGATAATGTTAAATATGATTATCGACAGTATGACGATAATCATGTTGTCGTCATGACAATATGAGTGGGAGAAAGCAAGAGATGACTTATTATCATATAATCATATTTAACATTAAACTTTGAATTCATCTGAAAACTATTTAAATGTTTCTGAGTAGGGTTTTGTTATGGAGTTTAGGGAGCTTACTAATAGTGAGTGGGAGCTTATTAGGTTTTTGCTTCCTCCTAGGGCTGGGACTGGTAGGCCTAGGATCGACGATAGGATTATTGTTAACGGAATACTGTACGGCTTGTTACTGGTTGCCGTTGGATGGATATGCCTTCTAAGTATGGCTCATATAAGACTGCTTGGGATAGGTTTAAGCGTTGGAGTATTAAAGGTGTATGGGCTGATGTTTTCAAAGCATTAATGGATAAGGGATATTCTATGGGTAAGCCTAGATAGGGTTGCCGTTGACAGCACAACCATTAGAGCTAGGGAGGGGGGATAGTTGGATACGATGGATATAAGCATATTAAGGGCACGAAGGTCCATGCATTGTATCACGTGAAGCCCTGCCGCTAAGCGTTCAAGTAGGGCCTGGAGATGAACATGACTCAAAACGCTTCATAAAGCTCCTTGAAGATGTGAGGGTTAAGCATGGTAAGCCTAGGAGCAGATCTAAAGAGGTTATAGGAGAATCAGCATACGACGCTAGAGAGATTAGAGATTACCTCAAGCGTAGAGGAGTAAAGCAAACATAGATGTCAACTCGAGGCGTAAGCCCAAGCATGGAAGACCATACAGGCTCAATAAGAAGTCATATAAGAGCATGAGGAGCACCGTTGAAAGATTCTTCGCATGGATAACATCATTCAGAAGATTATCCATAAGATATGAAAGACTAGCATCAACATTCCTAGGATTCATACAAATAACATGCATAATAATATACCTAAGGGTTTTGCGATGAGTTCAGTAATTTCTTCCAAGGTTTTCTTAATAAATTTTTCACCATTTTAACAGGAATTATTATTGATAATTTCATTATTATCTAATTTTGATTTAAAAACTTCAGCTGTTATGGGACTTCCTCTAGCTAAGTTTCTAAGCCAACGCTTAACCTCTTCATCCATAATAGAGGAATATTTGCTGACTCTTTTTTCGGCATTTTAGCTCAGGAGAGTAAAAAGCCAGGCTGAATTTAAAGGTTTCGCACTCAATTAGATGCGGGCCCGGTGGGATTTGAACCCACGACCAACGGCTTAGGAGGCCGCTGCTCTATCCTAGCTGAGCTACGGGCCCCTCATTATTTAATTTATTAAAAGAAGCTAGTTTAAATTTATTGTTCTTATTATATTCAGTATTTTCATTTTTCGTATCTAATCTTTTTTAACCATGATATCAATTCATCTAATTTTTCAAATATCATTATATCTCCATCTTTATCTTCTACCTCGATTTTTTCAATGCTGATTGTTTGTAAGACGCTGTATGGGGTTTTAGATCCAAAAGCTAAAGACCATGGAACTATATTGAAATTTTTATCTCTTGCTCTTATCAATCCATTAATACATAGTATATACCTTACTCCTTTAAAGAAAAATCTAATTTTTAGGTTCTTATCTTTAGCTATTATGTAAATTTCTTGTAAAGTTTCCTTCATTTCATTTTCTTCCAATATTTAAATATCATCCCTCACTATATTAATAGCTTCTTCCACGGTAATTGTATACTGAGCACCCCTCTCCAAGTTTTTTAAAGTTATTTTTTCGTTCTTTAGTTCGGTTTCCCCTATTATTATGGCGTAATTAAATCCGCAGGAACTTGCATATGATAACATTTTTTTCAATCCTTTTCTGGCGACATCTATTTCTGTAATGAATTGTGCTTCTCTGAATTTTGAAGCAACTTTAAATGCGTTGGGGATAGCATTTTGAGATATAGGGATTATAATAACCTTTTTCTTTTTCCTATCGATGGGCAAATTTATGCCTTCTTCTTCAATTGCTAATACTATCCTGTCAATTCCAGGTGCATATCCCACAGCTGGTACATGTGGTCCTCCAAATGTTTCTATTAAGTTATCGTATCTACCCCCACCGCCTACCGATAATTTCATTTTTGATGTAAAACATTCAAAAATTATTCCCGTGTAATATTCAAGTCCTCTCGCAAATCCTAAATCTAATCTTATTGGTATTTTTAATTCAGCTAACTCAATTATCTTAATTATATTTTTTAAATTTGATAATGCTTCTAGAGAAATTGGGTATTTATTTACAATTTCTTCAACATTTCTAATAATTAGCTCAATTTGTTGCCCTTTTAAATTTATAAGTTCTTTTATATCATCTATGCATTTTTTCGTAACACCATTAGATTCCAATATTTTGATGGCTTCTTCATACCTTAATTTATCAAATAATCCAAGTACAGTGTTCTGGGTTTTTTCAGAAACATTTTCTGAAATTAATATTCCCTTCAATATTCCAATGTGGTTTAATTTCAAATAATAATCTGAAAATCCCAAACGCCTCATTAACATATCTGCAATACTTAGTATTTCAACATCTGCCTCAGGATTTGGCGAACCAATTAGTTCAAAGCCTCCCTGCCAAAATTCCCTATACCTACCATATTGTGGTTCATCATATCTAAAACAGTTTGATATATAACCTAGTCTAACGGGTTTTGGTTTAGAGAGCATATGATTAATATAAAACCTTGCGACTGATGGTGTTATCTCTGGTCTTAATGCAACTTTCCTATTTCCTAAATCTTTGAAGGTATACATTCTATGTCTCAATTCTTCACCTGCTTTTGCTTCAAAAAGATCATATGATTCCAAAGTTGGCGTTATTATCTCTTTATATCCATATAACGTAAAAAGTTCTCTTATAACTGATTTAACATAATTCATTTTTTCAACTTCTTCTGGTAATAAGTCTCTTAAACCACGTAGAACTTTAAACTTCTCTTTACTCATAATATCCACCTGTGAACATTGCTATTAATGCGAGAAACATATACAGTAAAAGTCTATTTTTAATTTTTATTGCTTTCTCTCTATTTATTTCATTTAACAAAGAGAGAATTTCATAGGATAATCCAATCAATGATAACATTATGATTGGAACGTAAAGCCATGAAACCCATTTAAAGATTATCGGTACAATAGCAGCAATTATTGCCAAAATAAAAAGTAATATCGCAACTGTTCTTGCTGTTTTTATTCCATATTCTATGGCTACTGTTTTCACTTGTCTTTTTATATCACCTTCCACGTCTGCTATGCCCTTTATCACTTCCCTACTTGTATTCACAAGGAATGCTGTAATTGAAAATGTTAATAATATTTTGCTTCCTCCTCCCACAGCATATGCTCCAAAGATGAAGGGCATAGCTACGCAGAAACTTACCATAAAATTTCCTATGAGCCCATATTTTTTAAAGTGTACATTGTACAAAATTGATATCACAAATGAAGTTAATGCTATTATGAGACAATATTGATTTATCATATATGCTGATATAATGCCTAAAAGAGATAATGTAAGCCCATATATCCATGCTTCCTTTATCTTCAAAATACCGCTAGGTATGGGTCTTTTTGGAGCGTTTATTAGATCTACTTCATAATCGTATATATCGTTTATAACCATTGAAGCTCCTGTTAGGGAAAATCCTGTTAGAAATCCATGTATCATTAACGAATTTGATGGAAAACTTCTAAGTGCTATAAATTCGCTTAAACATACACTAAAACCCATCATTACCGAATTTATCGGTCTGATAACCTTAATAAGGGCCATCACCTTTCTCAAAAAGACACCTCATTAACACTGTAATACGATATTTCCCCTTGACTATTTAAAATGGCTAAGATTAGATCTTTTTTTATACTTCTCGCTGATTTAACCATTTCCTTTATCTCATGTAAACTTATAGGTTTCCCTTCTACAACTCCATATACTATCATCTTTGCTACATCTTTTCCCACAATAGCCCCCTTTTCATAGACTCTAAATGAAATATTGTCAAAACCACCTTTAACTATATATCCTCTTTGACGTAAGTCTGAATATATAACATATTTTGTCCATACATCAGGATCATATTTCAAAAAATAATGAAGTAATTCATTAAATGATAAAAATTTTCCTTCTTTTGAACAAACCTTTATTTTTCCACGTTCAACCAAATAAAGAGTTTCAAAAGGCAATAATATAAGCTGATTTTCTATTTTTTCCCCATAAAAGCCCATATTCCAAACATCGTTTACATCATTACCATAAAATATTGTTTTCTCTTCCAACAACATACCAATCGGGATATAAGCAGCCATATATACTTCCCAAATAAAATATTAAATGAAATGAAAGATATAAATGAAATTAATGGTTTAAAAAGGCTCTTAAGTATTTTTGTTAAGGATGCCAAAAAGATTGTGATAATGGGTATTGGGAATTACTTTAGAAGTGATGATGCTGCTGGTTTAAAGACCATTGAATTATTAGAAAAGAAACTTCAGAAAACTAAAATGCTAGATGATTTTGTTACAATTTTAAATTGTGAAACTTCCCCTGAATCTTTCCTCGGTAAATTAGAAAATTTATCTCCTTCTCATGTAATATTAATAGATGCTGTACAAATGAATTCATGCCCCGGATCTATTGGTCTTTTTGGAAAAAATGATATATTTGACTTTATTACTACATCCACTCATAATATTTCACCAAAGTTATTGTTTACATATATAGAAGAAATAGTTGGAGCAAAGGTTGTAATTATTGGAATTCAACCTAAAAATTTAAACTTTGGTAGGAGTATTTCTAGTGAAATTTATAATGCTGCAAATATAATTTCAGATATCTTAGTGGAAGTGATTAAAAATGCAAAAATTACCAAAAACTATTGAATGGGTAAACGGTACAGTAAGAATAATTGATCAAACATTACTACCTAAAAAACTAAAGATAGTGGAATGCAAATCTGCAGACGAAGTAATAGATGCGATCATGAAGATGAAAATAAGGGGGGCCCCAGCTATAGGTATAGCAGCAGCTATGGCTCTTGCATTAACAGCAAAAAGTTTTTCACATGAAGAAAAAGCCTTCCTTCTAATGAAAATACAGGAGACCGCGAAAAAATTAATGGAGTCAAGACCCACAGCGAGGAACCTATTTTGGGCTGTCGATAGGATACTTAATGTTATAAATCCAAATAAGAGCTCTTTAGAGATAGTAAATGATATAATTAATGAAGCTCTAAAAATGGCTGATGAAGATGTTAACATCAATATTAGGATAGGTGAAAATGGTGAGAAACTAATTGAAGATGGGGATTCAATATTAACCTATTGTAATGCTGGTTCTCTCGCAACTGTTTATTATGGAACAGCTCTTGGAGTTATAAGATCTGCATGGAAAAAAGGGAAAAAGATACGGGTTTTTGTGGCTGAAACTAGACCTCAATTACAAGGTGCAAGACTTACAGCTTTTGAGTTAAAACGTGAAAAAATACCTCTAGTGTTAATAACTGATAATGCTATTGGTTTTTTAATGAAAAAGGGTGAGATAAATAAAGTGATCGTAGGAGCCGATAGAATTCTAGCCGATGGAACCGTATACAATAAAATTGGAACTTACACTGTTGCCATTCTATCTAAAGTTCATAATATTCCATTTTATGTTGCTGCACCAATTTCAACATTCGATTTTCAATCACGAAAAGAAGATGTTATTATAGAAGAAAGAAGTCCATATGAAGTAACTAAAGTGCTGTTAAAGTATAATATCACCCCAAAAGGTGTAAAAGCATTAAATTACGCATTTGATATGACACCCCCAGAGTATATCTCTGCAATAATAACTGAAAAAGGGATAGTTACACCTCCATTTCCTCATAATATACGAAAAATCTTGGAAAAATAAATTCATAAATCTCAATTTATTATAGTATTTATTAAAGCGGGGGTTGCCGAGCCAGGTTAAAGGCGACGGACTCAAGATCCGTTGGCGTAGGCCTTCGTGGGTTCAAATCCCACCCCCCGCATTATATTTATCATTTTAAGACAAATTCTTTTACATAAGTCTTTTAACATTTATACACTTGTATAGTTAATACATCACATAATGATAATAAGATATTCAGCATTTTTATTAATTAATAATGAAAGTGTTTATTAATCTTTATTTGTTATTTGTTTTTATAGTGTAAACTCTATGAAATTTTTGCAAAATGCTTTTTTCATGCAAGGAGATGAAGCATGCGCTGAAGGAGCTATTGTTGCAGGATGTAGATTATTTGCTGGTTACCCAATAACGCCATCTACAGAAATTGCTGAAAGATTAGCCTTTAGGCTGCCACAAGTAGGCGGCGCTTTTGTGCAAATGGAAGATGAACTTTCTTCTATAGCATTAATTATAGGAGCATCATATGCTGGTGTAAAAGCAATGACCGCTACAAGTGGTCCTGGTATGAGCTTAATGATGGAAAACATAGGATTGGCTGCTATGGTTGAAGCACCAATAGTAGTGGTAAATGTAATGCGTGGAGGACCAAGCACTGGACAGCCAACTAGAGCTGCACAAGGTGACATTATGCAAGCAAAATGGGGTAGCCATGGTGACTATGAAATTATTGCCCTTTATCCATTTTCAGTTCAAGAAATGTTTGATTTAACGATAGAGGCTTTTAATCTTGCTGAAAGGTTTAGGGTCCCAACAATACTACTTGCAGATGAAATAATTGGTCATATGAGAGAGAAAGTGATAATAAAACGTCCAGAGGAAGTTAAGATAGTAAATAGGAAAAAACCAAAAAAGGATTCTAAAAATGGATATTTACCATTCATGCCTGATGAAGATCTCATTCCACCAATGGCTTGTTTTGGTGAAGGATTTAAAGTTCATGTAACAGGATTGACACATGATTTTTCCGGTTTTCCTTCAACATTGGATCCTAATGTACACAGTTATTTAGTGAAAAGGTTATGCGATAAGATTAGACTTAATATTGACAAAATTACGATGTTTGATGAGATATTCACTAAAGATGCTAAGATAATAGTTGTATCATATGGTGCACCAGCTAGGTCTGCATTAAGAGCTGTGAAAATATGTAGAGAAAAAGGGTTGAAGGTTGGTTTATGTAGATTGATAACTATATGGCCTTTTCCCAAACATTTATTTATTGAATATTCAAAGTACGCTAAAGCCTTCATAGTTGTTGAAATGAATTATGGTCAATTAGTTAAAGAAGTTGAAGGAAGTGTTCAGGGGAAGCCTACGTTTTCTTTTCCTAAAATTGGCGGTGATCCTCACACCCCTGATGAATTGATCGATTTTATACACGAGGTGAACAAACTTGTCAATTAAGCTACCCAGAAATAGTGAGATGCATACTTTAGATTCACTTTTGTTATCTGAACATCTGCCTCATATATGGTGTCCAGGTTGTGGAATAGGTATAGTATTAAACTGTTATTTAAGAGCATTACTTGAATCCAATATCGATTTAAACAATGTAGTCGTGGTTTCAGGCATAGGTTGTAGCGGTAGAATTGCAAATTATGTAGCATTAGATTCATTTCATACTACTCATGGACGTGCAATCCCTGTGGCTATGGGTATTAAAATAGCCAAACCATATCTTAAAGTTAGTGTTATTAGTGGAGATGGAGATTTATTCGCAATAGGTGGAAATCACTTTATACATGCTGCAAGAAGAAATATTGACCTATTAGTTATATGTATTAACAACTTTAATTATGGTATGACTGGAGGACAAGTAGGTCCAACAACTCCATTATATTCAAAAACTACAACAACACCTTATGGAAATATTGAACATCCATTTAATTTACCTTCTCTTGCAACAGCTGCAGGAGCAACTTTTGTAGCAAGATGGACTATTGCTCAACCTTTTTCTATGATCAGAACCTTTAAAAAAGCTTTACAGAGGAAGGGGTTCTCTTTTATAGAGGTAATAGCTCCCTGCATTACTTTATATGCAAGATACAATAAACTTGGAGACCCCCCAGAAATTTTGAAATTTTTGTTGAATAACAGTGTCATTAAAAATAATATCGATCCTTCAATTGCTGACATAGACTTAAACAAGAAAATAATCGTAGGTGAATTTGTTGAAAGAGATAGACCAGAATTTGTAGATGAGCTTTATAAGTTAATCAGAGAACAATGTGGTAAAGATATAAAGTCATTGGTTGATGGAGGATAAGGTATATGAAATGGGAAATAAGGATCTCGGGACTTGGGGGTCAAGGCATTCTTTTTGCTGGGTATATTTTAGGTAAAGCTTCTGCAATTTTTGATAATAAGAATGTTGTTCAAACAGAATCCTATGGTCCCGAAGCTAGAGGTAGTAGATCTAAAACTGATGTTATAATATCAGATGAAGCAATAGATTATCCATATATAACTTCAAATAATATTTTGATTGTTCTATCACAAGACGCATACAATTACTATAAAAAGTATGTATGTGATAATGGTATAATAATCTTAGATGAAGATCTTGTAAAGGATGTGGATCCACCAAATAATAATGTAAAAATATACAAAGTACCTGCCACAAGAATTGCAACATCTATAGGTAGAAAGATCGTTGCAAACATAGTACTACTCGGTGTACTTTGTGCTGTAACTAATGCTGTAACGTATTCTGCTTTAGAAAAAGCAATTATTGACAGCGTTCCTAAAGGTCTAGAAGAAATAAATTTAAAAGCTCTACGTGAAGGGTATGAATATGGAAAGAGAATCCTTTCAAATGCTTGAATTTAAGCCAAAGATAGTTGGTTTCTTATGTAATTGGTGCGGATACGCAGCTGCTGATTTAGCCGGTAATTTAAGAAGACTATATAAGGTAAATTTAAGAATTATACGTGTAATGTGTAGTGGTCGTGTTGATCCAATAAATATCATGTCTGCATTTCTTAATGGTGCTGACGGTGTATTAATTGTGGGTTGTCACCCCGGCGACTGTCATTATATAAATGGGAATTACAAAGCTAAGGCAAAAGTTGTACTTGTTAAAAAACTCCTAAGTGAAATTGGAATTAATCCAGATCGATTACATATAGATTGGGCTTCTGCCGGTGAAGGAGATCGTTTTTCCTCTATTGTTAATAACTTTGTTGATAGAATAACTAAGATGGGGCCCCTATTTTCCATTGGTGGGTGGTAATATGCATCATAAAAAGCTTTCTGTGGCTTTCTTTCCATTAACAACGTGTAGTGGATGTGAAAATGCCATACTTGACATATTGAGGCTTCTTTCTGATAATTTAACTGAAGATATTATTGATATAGTGTACTCGCCATTACTCACAGATTTTGAAGAACCTGCTAATGTAGATGTGGGAATTGTAACTGGTAGTTTGCGGTTATTAGAAGATTATGATAAACTATTGAAATGGAGGATGAAAAGCAAAATACTTATCGCTTTTGGAAGTTGTTCTTGTTATGGCGGTTTACCAGGATTGTTAAATATACTGAATATATCTAATGTTTTAAAAGATGTGTATGGTTGCAACAAAGATTTAATTTCTGAAGAATATGACCTACCAAAATTATCTGAGTACATACGACCATTACATGAGCTTGTAAAGATAGATATGGCAGTTCCAGGATGTCCCCCTCCTAGAAAGATTATTCTTAATTTACTTAACAGTTTAACTGGAGATGCACCGTTTAAATTGTCAAACAAAAGTTTATGCATGGAGTGTCCATTGAATACTGGAGAAAATAAGTTAGTAAAGGACATAAAAAGATTCTCTTTACAACCAGTGGATTTAAATCACTGTTTTTTAGAACAAGGCGTTTTATGTTTAGGGCCTGTAACCTTAAGTGGTTGTGATGCTAGATGTATAAAATCCAATACTCCTTGTAGAGGGTGTTTAGGGCCTCTAAATGGAATCGATGAAGCGGCATTTAAATTTTTGTCATCTTTAGCATCAGCTGCATCTTATGATGTCAACAATATAGAAAAATTAAAAACTATTAGAGACTTAACAGGTCTTTTGTATAGGTTTACTCTTCCATCCTCCAAATTATTTTCAATAAAAAGAGAGGTTAAAAATTATGAGTAGAAAATTAATTTTTAAACCAATAACGAGAATAGAAGGGCATGCTAAAGTATCGCTTTTCGTAAGCAATGATGGTAAAGTTTTAAACTCATATCTTCAAGTTACTGAGTTTAGGGGATTTGAAAAACTACTTATAAATAGACCTATCGAGGAAGCCCCTTTAATAGTTCCAAGGATTTGTGGACTTTGCTCTCCATCTCATCATTTAGCTTCAGTAAAAGCATTAGATGATATTTTTGGATTAACAATAAAAGAAAATGCTTTAAAATTGAGGGAATTACTTCATTTTGCTGGAATACTACATAGTCACATTCTACACTTTTTCATACTATACCTACCCGATATCCTATTTAGAGAATGTGACAAAAATCCAGGATTTCTTGGAATGGTAAAACATTATCCATCATTGGTTAAGCAAATTTTAGAAATAAGGGATTTTGCAAGACAAGTTATAGAAATACTTGGGGGTTCATCTGTTCATCCCTCTGGAGCAATACCCGGAGGTTTTCTTAATTCAATAAAGCCTTCTCAACAACTTGAATTGCAAGAAAAATCAATTAATTCAATAAAAATGATTAAAGAGATTATTGATAATATTGAAGACAAATTAACCGTTATACTTGAAGATTATGATGTATATGTACCTAGCAATTTTGTAGCACTATATTCTAATTCAACATATCCACTTTATCATTCAGATGATATTCGTGTTATTTCTCAACATGGTGAATTACTAACTTTTTTCAAGTACAATGAGTGTCTTAAAAGTATTTGTGAGAAAGACACTCCTTGGAGTTATACAAAAACACCATACATTTTAAATTATGGTTATTATAGAGTTGGTCCTTTAGCAAGATTTAACGTAAATGATATTTTTGACTCTGAAAATTCTGAAGCATTTGTTAAAAGATTTCTATCAAATAGGTCACGACCCCTATTGACATCAAATTACTATAACATAATCAGAGTTGCAGAAATAGTATATGTCTTAGATAAAATGTTTGAAATTTTAAATAATAAATGTATTCAAGAACCTTCTCTTCCTCAGAAAAATCTTAGGGTTAAAAATAATGAAGGTTTAGGCGTTATAGAAGCTCCAAGGGGAACGTTAATTCATTACTATAAAGTTGACAATGAAGGATATATTTGCGATGCAAATCTAATAGTTGCTACAGTACAAAATATTCCAGTCATAGAGAAAGAGATAGCAGCTATATCTGAAAGCATAATTTCAAAAGAAGGATTATCAGAAGAACGATTGTATAGTGAAATTTCAAAATTGATAAGAAACTATGATCCATGTTTATCATGTGCAACACATACCTATGAATTTCCACTTATACTTGAAATTTACATTGAAAATATGAATTCTATTATACGTTACCCCAAGAAGACATTTTAATACTTCCTCAATTTCATAATTGAGATAAAATGTCTGAGGAAGATATAAATAAGCTTTCTGAGACTAGCGGCTTTCCTAAAGATATACTTTCCTACTTAAGTAATTTCTTCAATTTTACAAAGTTAAAATCTATAATTACCTATTTAACATTACCACCAAAATTTTATTCTATTCGTGTAAACACATTAAAGGCGGATGTTGATGAAGTATATAATTCTCTAGAGAAAAAGGGAATAGATGTATTATATCACCCAAAGTTAAATGAGGCTTTACTAATTAAATTGAAAGGACCATTTAAAATCTGCAAAAAAGGTAAGATCGTTATTGCCGATAAAAATGCCGCGGAAAGTGTTTATATAGGGGCAGATTTATATGCTCCAGGGGTTTTATCTGCTGAAAACGTTAAGAAGGGAGATTTGGTTACTATAACTGATGAAAGAGGATACTTAATAGCAAATGGTATTGCCATGCAAGATGAAAAAGAGATTTTCAGTAATAGAAAAGGCATCGCTGTAAAAGTTTTAGAATCTGTTTATCATAGCGCTCCGATTAGAAACTTAGATGAATATAATCAGGGTAAAATATATGAACAAAGTATACCTGCAATGCTAACAAGCATAATATTGGAATCTAATCCAGGAGAAGTTATAGTTGATATGTGTGCAGCTCCTGGCGGAAAAACGACTCATATAGCACAACTAACTTCCAATAATGCTAAAATATATGCTTTCGATAATTCTATCTCTAAATTAAACAAATTAAAGGAGAATATTGAAAGATTAGGCGTAAAAAATGTAAATGTTGTGTTTGCTGATTCTAGGTATCTTCACATAGACTATCCTTATTTGAAAGCTGATAAAGTCTTATTGGATCCACCATGTTCTGCCTTGGGTGTTAGACCTAAATTATTTGAACGTAAGTCAGTTAAGGATATCTTAGCTTGTGCAAAGTATCAAATGCAATTCTTTAAATCAGCTACAGAAATTCTTAAGAAAGGTGGTGTTCTTGTTTATTCAACATGCACTATAACTCCTGATGAAAATGAATTGATAGTGAAATACGCCTTAGAAAATTATCCATTAGAATTAGATACTCAAATCTTATATCTCGGTTCACGGGGTTTAGAGATTATGCCTAACTACAATTTACTTCAACGTTTTTACCCAGATGAACATGATACTCCTGGATTTTTTATAGCTAAATTTGTTAAAGTATAGGTTTTCGTTTTAATTTTACTCCACACACTAAACATTCATTTAACTTTTCACCATTATATTTCCTTCCGCAAGCAGGACAATATAACTTCCACTTTATCAGTTTCCTTATACCTCTTGTTGCCATTGGAGCATATTTTAATCCTAAAAACTTTATCACGTTTTGGATTGAGAAATCATCAGTTATTATTATCGGTTCAAACCCCTTTTCCTTTAATTCTAATGCTAATGCTATTGTTGAAATGTCGCTTTTGGAGAGATACTTTATGTCATTAGTTTCTTTTGCAATTTCCTCTGCCTTTATTATAAACTTTTCTTCAGGATTTATTTTTTCTAATCTTTTTATTTCTAAAGCTTCCTCAACTATCTTTCTTTTATCTTCCTGTATGATTTCATTTAATGCGTCGATAGATATCACTTGCCTATTTCCAATCATTAATAGTGGATTATATCCATTTATTATTGCTGATGTATCTAAAACTATAATTTTTTCCATTTCATAACTCCCTTTTCAGCCTTCTTTTTAACTTTTTATAAAAATCTTTCTCCTTTGTACATATAATCTTTGTTTTAAACTCACTTTTCTCGAACAATATGTTTGTTCCAGCCGGTATAAATATATGGTCTCTTCCATCTGTAGACATATAGGCGTCAACACCATCATCACATACTCTTACCTCTATTTTGGAGTTTACAGGTACTATTATTGATCTATTGATTAGACTCAATGGTGAAAGCATTGTAATTATAAAAACATCAAGTGCAGGGTCCACTATTGGTCCACCTGCAGATAACGAATATGCTGTAGCTCCAGTTGTAGTTGATATTATTATTCCGTCACCTCTACCACTAAATAATTCTTCATCCTCAACTCTTACCTCTAGATTTATTACTTTCGATGGTATACTTGTTATAACGGTTATTTCATTTAATGCGTCCTTTACTGGATAAATTTCTTCTGCATTTTTTATCACTTGATTTTTAGTGAAAAAGCTTTTTATGGTTGCTTTTACTCTTGTACACTCCTTTATGGTATATTTTCCACTTAATACCTCCGGTATTTTATATATTTCTTCAGGATCCAATTCTGAGAGAAATCCTACCGTTCCTGCATTTACGGATAATATTGGGATTCCTCTTTCTTTTACTTCATTTGCAACTTTTAAAATTGTTCCATCTCCCCCGACAACTATGACTGCATCTACATCAACGTCTCTTATAGATACTCCTCCTTTAAGATTCAATTTCCATGCTAATTCTCTTTCCAATAATGTTTCAAAATCCATTAAAGACAGCATTTCATATATTTTACTGGATATATTTATTGCTCTTTCAGAATCTATCCTTGCAGTTATTAGTATCCTTTTAAGTTCATTCATATGTTTCTTCCTAATAAGTATTTTACCTTAAAATATAAATGTAAATATTTTTAAGAAGAGATTTCAATAATGTGTTAGGTGTCTGTTTTGAAGAGGCCTGAAGAAGCAGGTTCACTAAAAGTAGGGTCGTTTATTATTATTGATGATGAACCTTGCAAGATAGTTAGTATAGATAAATCAAAGGCTGGGAAACATGGTTCTGCCAAAGTGAGAATAGTCGCTTTAGGGATTTTCGATGGTAAAAAACGGTCATATGTTGGTCCTGCCGATGCGCAAGTTGAAGTACCTATAATTGAAAAAAAAGTGGGACAAGTAATCTCTGTCTCTTCTTCATCTATACAACTAATGGATTTGTCAAGCTATGAAATATTTGATGTCCCCACCCCTGAAGAACCTGAATTGAAGGATAAACTTACTTCAGGAGTTGAAGTTGAATATTGGGAAATCATGGGTAGGAAAAAGATTATTCGGGTAAAATAAATTTAAATTATTGGGTGCCAAATTTTGGGCAGCATAAAATTAAAAAACTGCAAATTTATTATTACGCAGGATAAAGGTAAAATTTTAAAAAATACCTCCATGTTTATTGAAGATGGCAGAGTAGTTGAATTATCCGAAAGGATAGGGGTTGAAGCGGAGTATACAATAGATTGTAGAGAAAACATTTGTATTCCTGGGTTAATAAATACGCATACCCATGCTGCAATGTCAATATTTAGAGGTTATGCTGATGATTTGCCGCTTAAAACATGGTTGAATGATAAGATATGGCCTATGGAGAAGAAACTTAAAGAAAAAGATTACTATATTGGTTCTCTACTTTCCTGCATTGAAATGATTAAAAGTGGAACTACACTTTTTTGGGATATGTATCTTAATCCAATGATGTGTGTGAAAGCAGCTGCAGAAGTTGGGTTAAAAGCCATAGTTTCAATAGGGGTTTTTGATTTTGGAGATTCTGCCATGAGGGATCATATGATTCATTT
The DNA here is from genome assembly GCA_038727515.1 of Methanomethylicia archaeon. Classification (GTDB taxonomy): domain Archaea; phylum Thermoproteota; class Methanomethylicia; order Culexarchaeales; family Culexarchaeaceae; genus JAVYVS01. The sequence goes on along the minus strand of JAVYVS010000003.1, from coordinate 123,381 downwards.
TATTAACTCTTTTTTAAATGATGTGAAAAAGTATGAACCTAAAATTATTGGGGCTATAGGTCCCCATGCACCATATACTTGCTCCAATGAATTATTAATGAAGTGTAAAGATATTGCTGATAAAGAGGGAAGATTACTACAAATACATATAGCTGAAACTATGGAGGAACAATCTGAGTTCAAAGAGAAATATGGTAAACGTGAAGTTGAATATTTGGATGATATTGGTTTTCTATCACCTAATGTTGTTGCTGTTCATTGCGTATGGCTTAGTAAAAATGAAATTCGTTTACTTGGGAAAAATGGGGTAAAGATATCACATTGCCCTATATCCAATATGAAATTGGCTGTTGGTGGCGTTTTACCTTTAGATGAATGTTTAAAAAACAACGTGATAATAAGTTTAGGAACTGATAGTGCTGCAAGTAATAATTCCTTAAATATGTTTGATGTAATGAAATTCTGTGCACTAATACATAAACATCATTCTCTTGACCCTTCAATAGCACCAGCTCCACTCGTTTTTAATTTTGGAACTATAAATGGTGCTGCAGCAACAAATTATGTTAATTCTATAGGTAAAATCGTTGAAAATGGTCCGGCAGATATAGTAATTTTAAATACACGTAACCCAAATGTTTTCCCTCTATTTGAGGAGAATATTATATCCCATCTTGTTTATGCTGATATCTCTCCCATTAATATATCACATGTGATTATAGATGGGGAGATAGTTCTTTTTAATGGTGTTTTAACTAAAGTTAATGAACAGAAAGTTTATGAAGAATTCGAACAAACTTGTTTAGATTTATTTACTAGTTAATTCTGCACTTTTAATTTTTAATAATCCTCGATCTTTCATCCAGATCTTTTCCATTTCCCTTATTTCTATTCTTTTATTGAAAAACGGGGCATCATACACAAAAGTCTCATATTCTCCCCCTTCCCCACATATACTTATTCCATACTTTTTGTTTTTTTCAATCAACTTATTTATGACTTCTCGATTTATTTCAACCCCTAACCATTCTTGATTTAATCCTTCTGCAGCCACAAAAACTATTATTGCGTGAATTTTACATTCTACAATTTTCTCCAATAGTTTTATTGGATTTTTCATCCAAAGCGGTGTAATCAGTTTTAATCCAACTTCTTTACAAACTTTAATTAAGTAATCTCTTTGGAAATCAGAATATACTACTCCTGAAAGCAATCCAAATATTTCTCTTTCCCTCTTCATTTTTTCTAGTATTATTTTTAATGAGTCTTCATTAGGTATCTCTACAAGTGGTATCCCCATAGCTTCTGCCTGTAATTTTGTCCATTCAATATTCTGGTAATGCCAATACATTGAATCTTCTTTTGCTTTTACGGTTATTAGATATTTTACTTCTAATCCTTGATTTAAAGCATAATATATTGAAAATATCGAATCCTTTCCACCGCTAAACAAAGATGCTATCATAACTTTCTCCAAGTAAGTTAGTATACATTTATTTATGAATATTTAAACACTTATATATGAGGTTACAATATGGTGTTAGAAGCTCTGAGCAAAGCTTTGGGAGATGCTATACGAAAGATAACGAAAGCTCCTATAATTGATGAAAAAACATTAAAGGAGTTTATAAGAGATATTCAAAGAGCTCTTTTACAAGCAGATGTTAATGTTAATCTAGTTTTTCAAATATCACAAAATATTGAAAAAAGAGTAAAAGAGGAAAAAATTCCACAAGGTTTTTCAAAGAGAGATTTATTATTAAAAATTGTTTATGATGAATTGGTCAAATTACTCGGTGGAAATTTGACTGAAAAATTTAAGCTTCCTACGAAAAAGCCTTATATTATTATGCTTGTTGGTATACAGGGATCTGGGAAAACAACTTCGGCTGCAAAATTAGCATTATATTATAAAAAGAGGAATTTCAAGGTTGGATTAGTCTGTGCTGATAACTACCGTCCTGGAGCGTTTGCACAATTAAAACAATTAGGTGAAAAAATAGGTGTTCCAGTATATGGGGAAGATACTGCTAGAGATGTTATTAGCATTGCTATTAATGGTGTTAATAAATTCATTAAAGAAGGTTTTGACATAATAATTCTTGATACAGCAGGTAGACATAAAGAGGAAAAAGGATTAATAAATGAGATGCATGAAATAGCAGAAAAGGTAAATCCAGATGAAATAATGCTCGTGATTGATGCTACAATAGGACAACAAGCAGCTATTCAAGCTAAAGCTTTTCATGAAGCTACGAAAATAGGATCCATCTTCTTAACAAAACTTGATGGATCTGCAAGAGGTGGTGGTGCCTTATCTGCAGTTGCAGTTACAGGAGCTCCAATAAAATTCATAGGTACTGGTGAGAAAGTGGAGGAAATAGAAATATTTGATTCCCGTAAATTCGTTGGGAGAATACTTGGATTTGGTGATATAGAATCTCTAATTGAGAAATTCGAAGCTGTACAGTATACGCCATCAGAAGAAGATGCACAACGTTTTCTCTCCGGAAAATTTACATTGGAGGATTTATTAACACAATTGAAAGCTATATCAAGTATGGGACCTTTACATAAATTAATTCAGTTGATTCCAGGTTTTTCAATAAATCTTCCAGAAGAATTTCAAGAAGTTTCTAAAGAGAAGATCAAGAAGTATTCTGCCATAATAGAGTCAATGACAAAGGAAGAAAGAGAGAATCCTGAAATCATCGATAGATCTAGGATGCGTAGAATAGCCTTTGGTTCAGGAACGTCTATACGCGATGTTCAAGAGCTTTTAGATCAATATAAAAATATGAAAAAGTTAATGAGAACATTAAAGAGACGAACAAAATTATTTGGTAAGTTAAAGGGAGTTATAGGGGTTTAGACTATAAGAACTTTTATAGTAAAGTTTAATAGAGAATTGAAATATTTGATGGATAAAATACCATACATACTATCTTCAACAGTTTATTCAGCACTTCTTCTTTCTCATGGAATTCGATTAGACACAAAATTAATCTTATACTTCCCTAATTCTATATATATTAGTTTTACTTCTAGTACTCTGAAGAATCTAAGACCTGATATGCAGTCGATCATGGGAATTTTCCGTAAAGCTTCATCATTTTTATCAAAAAGTGAGAAAACAAGCAAAGTGTTTAGAATTTTACCTGGAATCGTATGTGGATACAAAGATTTTCTTGGTATCATTGGTAGTTTGGGTAACCTCTTTTTTTATGAAGATAAAGGTATTAGAATTGAAAATATTTCTTTTCCCAAAAACTTTAAGTTTTTAATTTGTTATCCAAATATTGAATCAAATTATTTAAAATTATTAATTGAAGGTGGGGCAAAATCTGTTAAGATTTACTCAAAATATAAATTACCTGGACCTATTATAATGGTGATAAATAATTATATAGATAAACAGGTAGGGGAATTGCTATGATCGACATTTTGGGACTTTCAATGGAAATACTTCGAAAATATCCATTATGTAATCATTGTTTAGGTAGATTATTTGCAAGATTAAGTAAAGGTATTAATAACTTTGAGAGGGGGTATTCAATAAAGTTAGTATTAACGATGTTATATCATTCAATATTAAAAGATGAAGAATCAGAATCCGTAAATACAGCTATAGATAATTTAAAGGTTTTAGCAGTTAATGGCCTTTTTGAGCCTGCTAAGGATATATTGGTTCATCTTGGGTACGATCTTCCACCTCCAAATGAATGTTATGTATGTGGAGGCATATTCAGCAAATTAGATGATTACATCAAGGAAGTTCTAAAAATAATAAATGAATATGAATTTAAGACATTTCTCGTCGGAACAAAAATTCCTGCAATCTTTTTAGAGAGAGAAGATTCCATTAGATCTCAATTTTGTATAAATGTTGGTGAGTCATTAAAATCAGAAGTTAACCGATTATTAGGTAAAAAATTGCAGAATACATTAAATAAAGAAGTATCATTTAACGACCCAGACATAGTAATAGTAATAGACATTGTCAACAATAGCGTTGACATTCAATCAAAACCAATATTCATTTATGGTAGATATAGAAAATTTGTACGTGATATTCCCCAGACAACGTGGTTTTGTAGTAATTGTTTTGGGAGAGGATGTTCTAAGTGTAATTTTACTGGGAAACGTTACAATACTTCCATTTCTGAGCTTATAATAAATCCAACATTAGAATTAGTAAAAGGTTCAGAAGGAATTTTCCATGGAGCGGGGAGGGAGGATGTAGATACATTGACGCTTGGAAATGGACGCCCTTTTATAGTTGAAATTAAAAATCCTAGGTATAGGTTTATTGATTTAAATGCTTTAGAGAAAAAGATCAACGAACTATCTGATGGGAAGATTGATGTTAAATTAATTAAATTCTCAAATAGAAGGGAGGTAAGGATGTTGAAAAATATTTCTTCACTTGCAAAGAAAGTTTATCAAGCCATTGTTGAAGTTGATAATGAAATAAATGAAGTACTTCTTAAAAATTTAGAAGAGTACTTCTATAATAGAGAAATTAGGCAATATACACCATTGCGTGTTTTACATAGAAGGGCTGATAAATTGAGGATTAAAAAGGTTTATTCATTAAAAACTGAGATCATAAATAAAAAGACGTTTAAAGCAATAATTGAATGTCAAGGCGGCCTTTACGTTAAAGAGCTTATCAGCGGAGACAATGGTAGAACTTTGCCGAACTTTTCTCAAATATTAAATTCAAATGCTAGATGTATAGAACTAGCAGTTATTTTTGTTTCTGAACATTTGTAGCGAATATTTATTAGGCACTCTACATATAAACTATTGTAATAATGCGCTATTAGGTGAAGAAGAATTGGTAAAGCATTCCGTTGGTTATAGAAGTAGAACTCGAAAACTATTACGTAAAGGTATTCGTGAAAGAGGAGTTACACCATTAAGTAGAGTAATTTATCCATATAAGGAAGGAGAAAAAGTCGTCATAGATATTGATCCAAGTATGCACAAGGGGATGCCTCATAGACGTTATCATGGTAAAATAGGTGAAATAGTGGGTCGCAGAGGTAGAGCATATATCATTAAAGTTTATCTTGGGAATAAAGAAAAAACTCTCATAATTCGGCCACAACACATAAAACCTTTAATTACATAATATTTCATGTTTAGGGGGTGTGTTTATTTCAAGGAAAATTATTGAAAAAATAGAAGTACCTTATACAATTGTTAGAGATTTTCTTCAGAAGAGAAAGGAAAGTGGTGAACTTTCTGCTTTACAAAATTTAACTTTAGATGTTTCATCAAAATTTTCAAAGATTGATCCTCAACGTGCTGAAGCTTTAATAGAAAAATTAACTAAAGATTTTAATATATCCCGTTTCTCAGCTGTTCAAATAGTTAATATACTCCCAAGAAGTATAGAAGAATTAAGAATTTTACTTCTAACAGAAGGACGCATCTTCTTAACATCAGAATTACAGGAAATGTTAGAAGTTATAAAAAGGTTCTATTAGTTTCAATTCAATTATTTTATCTTAGGTGTTTTTAATGGCTTCTATAAAAAAAGATAGAATTGAAAGCATAATTTATGAAGATTATGCATATGTATTAGATTTTTTACCATATGGGCATCCTCTTGCTGAGAAGACATTATTTAAAAGCGAACCTCTCGCTCAGGTTATAGGAATCAACTATTTTGTTCTTTTAGAAGTTATTGTAAGACCTGATGTACACTTAGCACTGAGAGAACTAGTTTATATCGGTAAAGGTGTAAGAGACAAAATTTTACGAATTAAACGTAAGATAACTTACAATGATTTAACTGTTACAGCTAAAGATGAATTACCAAATGTGTTAGAAATTATAGTTTCACAAAAGGAAAAGAAGTTTGTTGATTTCTTTAATAGTGCTGGTGCCTTGACAACTAGGATGCATTCACTACAACTCTTACCCGGAATTGGCAAAAAACATTTATGGGTTATACTTCAAGAAAGAAGATCTAAACCATTTGAGAGCTTTGATGATATTCGTGCAAGAACTAAAATATCCGATCCAAAGAAATTAATAATTAAGCGGATAATATCTGAATTGATGGGGGAAGACAAGTATAAGCTGTTTGTTAAAGGTTAGTTTATATGGATCTGTTGAGTGAAGTTAGAAAGTTATTAAAGCAGTATGATATTAAACCGAAAAAGAGATTAAGTCAAAATTTCGTTGTATGTTCAAATTTAATTTTTAAGATAATAGATTGTGCAAACATTGAAAGTAGCGACATCGTACTTGAAATTGGAGCTGGACTTGGATTTTTAACTAAAAGAATAGCTGAAAAAGCTAGAAAAGTTATAGCTGTTGAGATAGATGGGAAACTTGTGAATGTACTTAGAAGTTTACTGAAAGATTTTAATAATGTAGAGATTATACAGGCTGATATTATGAAATTAGGCCCAATTAATGTAGATAAGATAATTTCAAATGTTCCATTTAATATATCATCACCTTTACTTTTTAAGATAGCAAAGGAATATCATTTCAATAAGGCTGTTTTAACATTACAAAAAGAATTTGTAGATAGAATGTTAGCTAAACCTGGCTCAAGAGATTATGGCAGGTTAAGTGTTACTTCAAACTTCTTTTTCTCTATAGAGTTTATAGATAAAGTACCTAGAGTATGTTTTTATCCACCACCTAAAGTGGACGTATCCCTAATACGTATCTCAATGAATAGAAGCACTCCTTTAAATCCATTGGATGAATTTTTCTTGGAATTAACACGATTTATCTTCACTCAAAGGAATAGAAAGTTAAAAAACGTTTTACCTAAGTTCTTTGAAGTTATTAAGATTCCTAAAGACATGTGGAATAAAATTTTAAGTGGAATTTCTCTTCAAGAAATAAGAGTGATTGATCTTAGCGTAAATGATGTATATGAGATTTCCTCATATGTGTATAAATATGTAGAGACTTTAAGGAGGGGTGATTAAATTATTGATAGTATAAAAACTATTGAAAATAGCCAGTCAATAGTATTTTACGGTTTTAAAATAGTAGTCTTCCCAAGAGTTTATTATCCATCTGATGATAGCTATATGATTGCTGACTTTTTATATTCGCTTAACAATGAATATGAATATGGTCTTGATATCGGGTGTGGGTGTGGTATATTAACCTTGATGTTAACAAGGATTTGTAAACATGTTATTGCTATTGATGTAAGTAGTTTAGCTACTAAAAATACTTTTTATAATGTAAAGTTAAATGGTCTTCAACAAAAAGTTTCTGTAATTAGAGGAGATTTGATAACTTCAATAAAATTTAAACCAATATTTGATATAATAACTTTTAATCCACCATACTTACCTATGAATGACTTTGATAAATACGTATATGAGGAAGAATTAAGGATGTGGTGTGGTGGATTTAATGGTAGGTTGTTATTGGATAGATTTTTAGATACCTTTAAAAATATACTTAAACCATCTGGCGAAGTACTTCTTTTACAATCTTCTCTTTCTGATCACAAAAAAACTATTGATAAACTCACCAATATGGGGTTTAAAATTTCAATTATTTCTGAGAAAAGTTTCTTTTATGAAAAGCTGTATCTCTTTAAGGTGACTCTAGCATGATTAACGAAAACATATATGTTGTACTCGTTGAACCTGAAAATTCAGCTAATGTTGGTTTTATTGCAAGAAGTTTAATGAATTTCAATTTTAAACATATTATTTTGGTTAATCCTAAGTGTAATTTAAATGAAGCATATGTTTATGCTGTTCATGCAAAAAGTGTACTTGAGAATGCAATGATTCTTAATAGTTTATATGAAGTTAAGGATTTCGTAGATTTTATGGTGGGCACTACAAGTAAAAGTGGTCATGATTATAATGTTGCAAGAATGTCAATAACCCCTAAAATGCTTGTTGAATCGATGAAGGATGTTAAGGGTAATATAGGGCTAATTTTTGGTAGAGAAAGTATTGGTCTTAAAAATGAAGAATTAAAACTATGTGATATAATAGTGACTATACCTACTAGTAAGATGTATCCATCATTAAATCTTAGTCATGCAGTTGCAATAATACTTTATGAGCTTTCATCATCACAACTTTCTTCAAGACAAGAAGGTTTTCGAGAAGCTTCTAGAATAGAAAAAGAAAAACTTTTGGAATATTTCAGTAAAATCTTAGAAACTCTAAATATACCTTCTCATCGTAAAGAAAGAGCCTTTATAATTTTTAAGCATGTTATTGGTAGAGCGTTTATTTCAGGTAGAGAAGCTTACACTTTAATGGGAGTTTTTAGACATATATTACTTGAATTAAATAAATTATGCAATAAAAGTGATAATTAAATTATTTTTATGATAGTACTTCAATTATCAAGGCTAATGCAACCCCACCATAAATTAATCTTTTTGCATAATACTTCTGTATGTTCATACACCAAAGTATTATTCCAATTATTATCATTGAGGAATAAGATGCTCTACCTATAGTTAATGCAGCATCTTTTATTGTTGAAACAATCCATATTATATTTTCTTCAATTTTTTTGATCCAATTATATATTATGTCTTTAAATCGGTCTTCGAGAGTCTGTTTCATAATTACGAAAAATGCACTCATCTCACTCCTTTATTTTATCGTTAGCGTTAAATATTTAAATCCTGAATGATCTTCTCCTTATTGCTGGATTTCTATCCAATATTTTCTTGAAGATATCTTCAAAAGTTTCATCTGGTTTAAGTGCATATTTAAAATATACCCCTGTTCTACCAATTTTATCTCGTCTTAATAGTACACGTTCTCTTTCTTTAACGATGTCTATTGATACTCCAACCTTTTCTGCAACATATTCTTCTCTTCCAATCACTGGGGATTCTATATGTCCTTCTTCTATTGGTTCTATCAATAAAAGTTTTTTCGAGACCCCTGGTTTCCTTATGTTATTGATTAAATCTTCTAGATCTGCTTCTCCTCCAAATTTATAAAATTCTCTTTCTAACCTTCTCATTTCCATCATTGGAAATGTTAGCACTATATTGTCTTGTAATTCAATATGGGCTTTCATTACATGTGATGGTGTTGCTTGTACGAGTTTTCTATTTAAAACTGTTAGATTGTTTTCTTCAATTATGATTTCTAATTTATATGATGGTATTGGATATGGAATTAATATGTCTATATCGCTTTTCTTATGTACATCACCTCTTGCTATGCTTCCATGCACTACACACTTTAAACCGTTATTTTCCAATGTTTCCATAATCTTAATTGCTCTACTTCTTAAGTTAGAAAAAAGAATCCATTGCTCCTGATTATATACAACCTTTCTTATATCTCCTTTTATAATCACTTTCTCCCTCATTTCTCTAAGAATATTTATTTTATAGTTACTGTTAAGTTTTTAGTTGGTTGGGGATGATATGAATACTGATGCGGTAACCTTCTTTATATACTTATTCATCTTTTGGGTTGTCTTATTTATTTTACATAAACTATTTAAGTTGGAGCGTTATCAATTAGAATTTAAACCTTATTTAGTCATTTTATGGAGAACAAGAAGACTTAACAGCATACTCTTTAAAATTGCAATGGGTTTTAGAGGGTTTTGGAAGATAGTATTTACTGTAGGGATTTTTTTAGCTATTGGTGAAACTCTCTTTACATTAAACTTTCTCTTAGGAAATTTGATTTCCTACTATTATAGGGTTGGCGAGGTTCAACCTGTTATTCCATTAATTCCTGGAATTACATTTTCTTTGAATTCACTGCCATATTTCATAATTTCCATAGTACTTGTATTTATTTTTCATGAGTTTGCCCATGGTATTGCAGCTTTTGCGGAAAATTTAACAGTTAAAAATGTTGGTCTCCTTTTGGCAGTTTTTGTTGGTGGGGGATTTGTTGAATTAGATGAAAATGATATGAATTCAGCTAGTTTTATCTCTAAACTAAGAATTTTATCCTCTGGATCTACTGCAAACCTTGTAACTGGAATCTTATCTCTTTTTATGATTGCAAATTTTTCCTTTGTAATATCTCCATTTTATGGTTCATCTTCTGGTGTTATAGTTGTTGAAGTTATTAATGGTTCACCTGCAAGTTTATATGGTGTAAAAAATGGTGACATCCTCTTTTATATTAATGGTGTCAGAATTTATGATTCATTAAGTTTTTCCAATGTTCTTAGTAATATTCCTGCAAATTCAACTGTTGTATTGAATACAGCTCGTGGTGATTTAATTATAGTTGGAGGAGCTCATCCAATTAATCCATCAAAGGTCTTTTTAGGCATTAGAGTTTTTAATTATTATCCACCTAAAATTATGCCTTTTATATTTACTCCAGAATTTCCATATCATTATTACAATTTTCTAAATTGGTTTGAAGTAATATCTTTGAGTGCTGCATTTATAAATATGCTTCCAATACCATTTTTTGATGGTGGTAGATTTTTTGAGGTTCTTCTTCGTAATAGAATAATTAATTCTAAAAAGGCTCTTTTTAAGGGGAGAGAAATTGGTGTTGGTGAATTAATTCTTGAGATTTTGAAGTTCACTTCCTTAACCTTCTTACTTCTAAATATTTCTCAATCACTATTTATGGGTTCAATATTTTTGAGGTGATCGTATGAAATGCTCAAAATGTGGTAGAAATGCTGTTTATTTTAAGAGGAGCTCTGGGGTTGCATATTGTAAAAGTTGTTTTATAGAATATGTGGAAGGTTTAGTTCGTTGGACTATAAATAAGAGGAAGCTCTTTGATTGGAATGATCACATAGTTTTGGCTGTTTCTGGTGGTAAAGATAGTATTGTTATGATGAAGATAGTTTCAAAAATTGAAAAGAATTTTCCAAATGTAAAATTAACTGCAATAACAATTGATGAAGGTATATGTGATTATCGTAAGGAGGGTATAGAGATTTCAAAGAACTTTTCAAATGAATATGGAATTGAACATTTAACGTTTTCCTTCAAAGATTTTTATGGTTATACATTGATGGAAATAGTTGAAAAAGCAAAAAGGTATGGTTCTCCGCATAATCCTTGTACTTTTTGTGGTGTTTTAAGAAGGAAAATTCTAAATGTAAAGAGTAAAGAGATTGGTGGAACAAAAATTGCTACTGCTCATAATCTTGATGATGAAGCGCAAACAATATTAATGAATATTCTACGTGGAGATTTAGATAAGTTAATAAGATCTTTTAAAATGGAATCATATAGACAGGAAGGATTTATACCACGAGTTAAACCATTAAGATATGTATCCGAAAGGGAGATTGCACTATATGCATATTATTCTGGAATCAACCTTTATTCCAGTGAATGTCCCTTTTCAAAGTTTTCACTAAGAAGTGAATTTAGATCTTTTTTAAACGATTATGAATTAAAACATGGTGATGTAAAATCATCAATAGTTTCATTCTTTGAAAAATTAGTGGATAAAATTACAATAGAAGATGTTCAACTTAATAGGTGTAAACATTGTGGTGAACCTACAACTAGAGATATATGCAGAGCTTGTGAATTACTAGAACATTTAAATATGATATAATCAGAGGGGTGGCGGCACGCCGATGCTGGATGCCCCTCTAAATGCGGTGTTTACACACCATACTTAGCCCTGTAACCCCGTGAACGTGCATGTCCAAGCTTAGGGCTGCTCCATTCCTGGCCTAACCCGGTTCGCTTGGTAAGGGCAATTCGACTCCTCCTCCGAGGAGTCTATTGCCTCCATGCACCCCACGGGACAAGGCTTCATTGCTGGGCTGTGTAACACCAACATTTATTGAGGCACCTCACATCGGCTTCGGCCCGCCATATCGACCATTTGCGGTGCAGAGTTTTTAACTCTGCAAGGGTAGGCCGAGCACCCCGCCTAGCCGCCACCCCCATCTCATAATACACTTATAAAGTTTATTAAGTTTTTTCATTTTTAACACAATAAGTATTATGACGCCGGGGGCGGGATTTGAACCCGCGAGTCCCCTAAGGGGACACAGGCTCTCAAGGCCTGCGCTTTAACCTAGTCATAAACTATTTGGTCCGCTCAGCCACCCCGGCAACTTACATTATAGTTTATGGTGTTAAGTAAAATAAAAATTGTTGTATTTTATTCAATAAATATCGGTTAAATTATGTGTGGAACCGGTGGGTTTTCTTTTCTTGATCATAAAGCTGACGTATATATAATGGCATTTGGTAAAAGTTTAAATGAGAGTTTTGAATATGCAGCAAAAGCTATGTTTGAAGTTATTACAGATACTTCAAAAGTTGAGCCTAATATTAAGAGGAATATATCTGTTCATGGTTTTGACTTATACTCCCTATTATATTCTTGGCTTGAAGAACTCTTATATATTTTTGATGTTGAAAATATCGTTTTTTCACAATTCCATGTATATAATATTAGTAAAACTGATGAGGAGAATTATGTCTTAGAAGCTTTTGCACTTGGGGAGAAATTTAATCCATTTAAGCATGTTCGCAGAACAATAGTTAAGGCTGTAACATACTCTCAGATGGAAATAAAACATGAAGATAATAATTTTATTGTAAAATTCATTTTAGATATTTAACCCTGTTTTTCATACAAAAAGTTTTTCTTAATTAGTGCATTATAAAGTTTGGGTGAGATCGTGGTTAAAATTGAGCGAGTTAATGATTACACGTGGATTATACCAAAGGATTCTGATGTAAATATGCGTGTTCCAGGAATCATTTATGCCGATAATTATTTACTTCAAAAAATGAAGGAAGATAGAACCCTTGAACAATGTATTAATGTTGCAAAATTACCTGGAATATATAAATTTTCGATAGTTTTACCAGATGGTCATGAGGGTTATGGTTTTCCAATAGGTGGTGTTGCTGCATTTGATGCTGAAGATGGTGTTTTAAGTCCTGGTGGAGTTGGTTATGATATCAATTGTGGTGTAAGGTTGATTAGTACAAATTTAAATTACAATGATGTCAAGAATAAAGTTCAACAATTACTTGATACTATTTTTAGGATGGTGCCCTCTGGAGTGGGTTCTGAAGGTAAAATTCGTCTTTCCCAATCTCAGCTTGATGAAGTTTTAATGGAAGGAGCTCGATGGGCTGTGAATAATGGTTATGGTTGGAAAAGTGATATAGAACGTTGTGAAGCTAATGGTTGTTTAGAAAATGCAGATCCAAGTAAAGTTTCAAGTAAAGCCAAATCTAGAGGAGCCCCCCAGTTAGGAACTTTAGGTAGTGGTAATCATTTTTTAGAAATCCAAATCGTTGATAAAATATATGATGCTAAAGTGGCTAAAGCTTTTAACATAATGGAGGAGGGACAAGTTACAGTAATGATACATACGGGTTCACGTGGACTTGGTCATCAAGTATGCTCTGATTACCTAATGATTATGGAGAGAGCTGCAAGGAAATATAACCTTAGATTTCCTGATAGAGAGCTTGTTTATGCTCCTGCAAAGAGTAGGGAGGCTGAAGATTATTTTGCAGCTATGGCTTGTGCGTCAAATTATGCATGGGCTAATAGACAGCTAATATTACATTGGGTTAGAGAATCCTTTGAACAAGTTTTTAAACAATCTGCTGAGTCCTTAGGCATGACCCTAGTATATGATGTAGCACATAATATAGCTAAACTTGAAGAACATAAAATTGATAATGTTACCCGTAAAGTATATGTACATAGAAAAGGGGCTACTAGAGCTTTTCCAGCGGGACATGTAGAACTTCCACAAGAATATAGAAATATCGGGCAACCCGTAATAATTCCAGGATCAATGGGTACTGCATCATACCTATTACTAGGTCAGCCAAAGGCAATGGATATAAGTTTTGGATCAACGGCACATGGCGCTGGCAGGATGCTTAGTCGTGCGCAAGCTCTAAAACAGTTTAAAGCTGATGAAATTATCAGAGAACTAGGTAGTAAAGGAATCTTAGTTAAAGCGGCAAGTAGAGATGGAATAATTGAAGAAGCTCCTGAAGCTTATAAGGATATCGATAGGGTTGCTCAAGTATCTCATAACGTTGGAATAGCAACATTAGTGGCGAGATTTATTCCCATAGCAGTTGCTAAAGGTTAGATTTCTTACGTATGCTTTTGATGATGGGGTTATCTTTTATTTTTACTTATTATAATATATGTGATCATAATGTTTCGTCCAGAGAAGAGAGAGAAATCCTTGGGGATAGCTATACCCGCTAGTTTTATTCTTGATCTTCATCCTAGAGAGAAAACTGTAAAAGCTGGTTTAGTGGCTAGAGCTGCGGCAATATTCAGAGTTGATGATATAATTATATACATTGATAGATATGGTGTTGAAGGTGAAGGGGAATGGCTAAGTACAATATTGAGATATTGTGAAACACCACAATACCTTCGGAAACGAATATATAAAATATCCACATTCCTAAGATATGCAGGGCTTCTACCTCCATTAAAAATTCCATCACATACTGTTTCAACGAGTGTAAACGAAATAAGAAACTATGAATTTAGGGAGGGTGTAGTTGTAAAAAGTGGTGATAAAGAGTCTTTAGTAGATATCGGGTTTGAGAAGCTATATCCTATACCGAGAAGACTGCAGAAGGGAGAAAGGATTACTGTGAAATTAATCAGACAGGATGATGGTAGTTTAAAGCTATCCTTATCATCGAAAGATGAAGTCGATATGTATTGGGGTTATAACGTCCATTATAATTATGAAAATATAGTTGATTGTATTAGAAGATATAATGCTGATCTTGTAATTGCTACATCAAAATATGGTGTTCCAATTCATAGTGTTTTAAATGACTTAATTAACGCTCTAGCCAATAGTAAAAAGATATTGATTCTCTTTGGTGCTCCACAAGAAGGCTTATTTGAAATTTGCAAAAGATTTAGGGTAGAATTATCCAGCATCTCTCACTTTATAGTTAATATAGTACCATCTCAAGGATGTGAAACTATTAGAACTGAAGAATCAATATTTTCCACTTTAAGTATTTTTAATTTATTACTCTGCCTACAGGCACGTAAAAGATAAATATAGGCTTTCAATTTACATTTCAAGTTAAAGATTTTCGGTGAGAAGATTGGGTCGTAGGAAGTATAGTGCCCCGCGAAGAGGATCATTGGCATTTGCACCTAGAGTTAGAGCTAGGAGTATAGTTCCACGGGTAAGTTCATGGCCTAAGATTGAAGGTCCTATTAGAATACTTGGTTTTTCTGGGTATAAAGTTGGTATGACTCATGTTGTTGTAATTGAAGATCGTGCTGGTACACCCATGTTTGGTAGAGAAGTTGTAAAAGCTGTGACTATTGTGGAAACACCACCACTTCTAGTTGTTGGAGTAAGAGTTTATTCAAAACAATTTGGGGCCTCACGTGCTTTAAAGGAAGTTTGGGTTGAAAAACCACCTAAAGATTTAGAACGTGTTTTAAAGTTACCAGAAAAGTTTGATACATCTTCTATTAATGAATTATATTCAAGAATATCTGAGATAAGTGAAGTACGATTGATTGTTTGTACACAACCAAGAAAGGCTGGTATTCACAAGAAGAAGCCTGAAATCTTTGAAATAAAGGTGGATGGTGGTACAATAAAAGATCAATTAGAATTTGCATCTAAACTTTTAGGTTCTGAAATAAATGTAAAAGATGTATTTAAAGAGGGACAATATGTTGATGTTATTTCTGTGAGTAAGGGTAAGGGATTTCAAGGTGTTGTTAAAAGATTTGGTGTTAAAGTTTTAGGGAGATGGCATAAACATAGGAAGGGGTCTAGGAAAGTTGGATCTATTGGTCCCGGTACACCCTCAGGAGTTATGTGGACTGTTCCTCGTCCTGGGCAAATGGGTTTTCATCGTAGAACTGAATTCAATAAGAGAATACTAAAAATTTGCAGTGCTAATGAAGTGAATGTGAAAGGTGGATTTAAGCATTATGGTTTAGTAAAGGGACCATGCTTATTAATTGAAGGTTCAATACCAGGTCCACCAAAACGCTTAGTTAAAATTAGGTATGCAATTAGATCTCCTCGCACTCAAATGATTACTCAACCAAAGGTCATTTACATATATAGAGGTGAATAAATTATGGAGGAAAGAAAGTTTAAGGTATACGATTTAAGTGGCTCAGTTATAGAAGAAATAGGTGATATTTGGCTTTTTAACATACCTATTAGAAAGGACATAATAAAAAGGGCATATTTATCATCATTAACAGCGAGGATACAACCTCAGGGTAGAGATCCCTTAGCTGGTAAACGTACAACAGCTAAAAGTTGGGGTGTTGGATATGGGGTTGCCCGTGTTCCAAGGGTGAAGGGCTCTGGTTATCCAGAAGCTGGGACTGCTGCATTTGTAACTATGGCAGTTGGTGGTAGACGTGCACATGCACCAACAGTTGAAAAGATAATACATGAAAGAATAAATAAGAAGGAACGTATTTATGCGATTTTATCAGCTATCTCTGCTACTGCAAATGCAGAGTTCGTGTATAAGAGAGGGCATATAGCATCTTTAATCCCTCAATTACCATTAATTGTTTCCGATGATTTTGAAAAGATTAATAAAAGTAGAGATTTCAAGGAAGTTGCTATTAAACTTGGTTTTTGGGCTGATATTGAGAGGGTTAAAGAAAACATTAGAATTAGAGCTGGAAGAGGAAAAATGAGAGGTAGAAGATATAAAATTGGTAAAGGACCCCTTATAGTAGTTTCAGATGACTCTCCTTTGATGGAAGCAGCTAGGAATTTCCCTGGTGTTGATGTTGTTAAAGCATCAAATCTAAGTGTAATGCATTTATCTCCTGGTGGAGTTCCTGGTAGACTTACCATATGGACTAAGAGTGCAATAAATATATTGATGAATAGATTTTCAACGTATAAGGACAAACATTTATTGACAACTAACATTTTTAACTATATTACGAAGTGATAGTATATGGAGGTTTTGAAATGGAAAATTTAGATCCATGGGAAATAATAATTAGACCTGTGATTTCGGAATCTGCTTTAAGGAAAACTGAAGTGGAAAATAAATTGGTGTTTATTGTTAATAGGAAAGCAAATAAACATAAAATTAAGTGGGCTGTAGAAAGATTATTTAATGTAAAAGTGGAAAAAGTAAATACGTTAATAACATCTAAGGGGGAGAAAAAGGCGTACGTCAAACTGAAACCAGAATATTCTGCTTCAGATGTAGCTTCAAAAATGGGTATATTGTAGGAGGCTGTTTAAATGGGTAAAAGAATACTTGTTCAACGTAAAGGAAGAGGAGGATCAAATTTCAGATCACCTAAATGGATTAAAGTTGGTGAAGCAAAATATAGCATACCACAAAAAATCGAATATGAATCAAAGATTACTGGGGTTGTAGAAGAGTTATTGCATGATCCTGGTAGGGGATGCCCATTAGCTTTATTGAAATTTGAAGATGGTAGTAAAGAATTGATTGTAGCACCGGAAGGCATATACGTAGGTAAAATCATAGCTAAGGGGGCATTAGCAGAAATAGATACAGGAAATATACTTCCAATAGGTAATATTCCGGAAGGTACTACTATATGTAATGTTGAACTAAGACCTGGAGATGGTGGAAAGTTAGCGCGTAGATCTGGTACCTATGCAGTAGTGGTAGCACACTCTCTTGGACAAACAACAATTAAACTTCCATCGGGAAAACTTAAAACGTTAGATTCGAAATGTAGAGCAACTATAGGAATAGTTGCTGCTGGTGGAAGAGTAGAAAAACCATTTGTAAAAGCTGGAAACAAATATCACTTGATTAAGAGAAAAGCTACAAAATGGCCTATAGTAAGAGGTAAAGCTATGGTTCCAGCAAGTCATCCACATGGTGGTGGTTCACATCCCAAAGGTGGTACACCAGTGCCAAAAACAGCGCCTCCAGGACAGAAAGTTGGTATAATTGCGCCCAGACGAACTGGAAGGAAAAAGGGTACCCCAAGAAAAGCACGTTAGCATCTTTTGATGGGGGATAATATGGGTAAAAAGGGGTCTAAACGTAAATCTAGTAAAAAGAGAAAGGTATACACATTCAGTAGAGTCAATGAAGGTGAAATTTATACAGTTGTAATAGAGGATTACTCCGATAAAGGTGAAGGTATAGCAAAAATCAAAGACACCGTAATATTTATTCCAGGAGCAAAAATTGGAGAAGTAGTTAAAGTTAAAATAACATCAGTTAAACTTAAAAAGGCAAAAGCGGATATAATTGCGAAGATTGGAGTTGTACAATAATTTTTTAAATTTATGCGGGGGTAGCCAAGCCAGGACAAAGGCGCAGCCCTGAGGTGATATATTCTCGGAACGGCTGTCCCGAAGGGGTTCGTGGGTTCAAATCCCACCCCCCGCATAAATTACCAATAATTTATGTTCTAAATACACCTCTATCCTCTTGATACTATATTTTATGTATCGATACGTAGAAAGCTAATATGATTAAGGATTAAAATCATTAAGTTGTAATTCACGACAATGAAGCTTTATATTAATGATTAAAGCTTCCTTATTCCAGTAAATCTGTATTTTTTCCATTTTTGCTTAAATCAATTGGCTTATCTGTAAACTTATGAAATTGATTTTGAAGGGCATATTTCCTTTAAAATGCATACATCACATTTTGGCTTCTTTGCACTGCAGGTTCTTTTTCCATGTGCAATAAATAGGTTTGATACGTTAAACCATTCATTTTTTGGGTATAATCCCATTAAGTCTTTTTCAATTTTATTTCTATCGTCATATGATGTTAACCCAAGTCTTTTTGAAACTCTCATTACGTGGGTATCCACAGTTATGCCCTCTATAATATTTAATGCATTTGCTAAAACCATATTTGCAGTTTTTCTACCTATCCCAGGTAATTTTGTTAATTCTTCTACTGATTTTGGGATTTCTCCATTATATTTCTCCATAATTATTTTTGCTATTTCTTTTATTCGTTGAGCCTTTTTACGATAGAAATTTATTTTCTTCAAAATTTCCTCCATTTCACTTAAATCTGCTTCTGCATAATCTTTTACATTTCTATATTTTTGAAATAATACCTTTGTAACTTCATTTACTCTCTTATCTGGTGTTTGAGCTGCAAGTATTGTGGCGACTAGTAACTCCCATGGATTACTAAAATTTAGTTCAGTACCTTTTTCATCTGGGTATGCTTGTTTAAGCAATTCTAATATTCTTTTTGCCTTATTTTTTAAATACTCTTCTTCCATCATATAATTTCAGATTTAATTTTTGATCTTCCTTCATAAAAACTTTAGTTTATATTGGCGTATTTTAATAAGATATTCTTAAAATATTTAATATCCTCTAGGTTTAGTTGCACTGAGGGTTTTCTTGGATAGCCTGCATTTATATTTCTTGCAATCATGCATGCTTTTACTGCTGAAAGTTGATTATATCTTCTTATTGCATTCCATATGGCATTTATGTTTAATTGTATCTTTGCTGCTTCCTCATATCTTCCCTCAATAAAACTTTTATAAAGTTTTACAGTGACTTCCGGGATGAAGTTAGCAACGGCAACTATAGCCCCCCTTCCCCCAAGTATTAGTGTTGGTAAAATGTAGTCTGCAGTTCCAGCTAATACACTAATCTTCTTGCCTACTGTTCTTATAGTTTCAGATATATGTATCATGTTTCCTGTACTATCTTTTATACCAATTATATTGCTATACTCATCAACTAATTTTTCAATTACGTTTACATCCATGCTATATCCAGTAAATTTCGGTACATCATATAACAGTATTGGAGCATCAATTTTGTTTAATATTTCAGAGTAATGGACTACTAGTTCATGTGAAGATAGAGGAAAATAGTATGGTGTAACTATTATTAGTGCGTCTATTCCTCCGATGTCTAAGACATCTTTTGAAAATTTTATTGTTTCATATGTACTTGGGGCACCAGTTCCCACAATTACCTTTGTTCTTCCATTAACATAGTTTACAACTTCCCTTACTACGGAAATCTTTTCTTCATATGTTAGATATGGAAATTCTCCATTGCTACCTAGAGTTACTAATCCATCAACATTACTCTTAATCCAAAAATCTATGCATTCATTCAATGAATTATAATCTATTTTTCCATCTTTATCAAATGGTGTTACATGAGGCACATAAATACCCTTCAGCTCCATATTTACACCCACTAACTTGATATATTTTCTCTATCATACTATATTTAAACGTTTAATAACTGGAATAAAATATATAATGAAGGTAAGCTTATGTTTAATGAGGGACTTGGTGATGGAAAGCCAATTTCGATATTAGAATTGGTCAAACAACTTCATCCAATTGAAATAAAAGTTTTATTATCGTTGGGAAGTGGAAATGCTAATTTGAAACAGATATCAGAAGATACAGAACTGCCAATAGATTCCATTATGTGGGCTTTTGAATCATTAAAGGAAAAAGGACTTATAGTATTGGATGAAAGGATATTCGTTGAATACGATCTTGATGTTGAGGGGGAATTATATGTTGAAAACTTTTTCCCAGAGCAGAGGATAGTTAAGAAATTAGCGGAGTTTGGTGGAGAAGCATCTATTGAAGAATTACATTTAACGGAAGATGAAATTAAAATAGGTTTGAGTTGGGTTTTAAAATTAGGCTTTGCATCAATTGAAAAAAAGGATGGAAAGCGGATATTAAAGTTAAAAGTTAATGATGTTGAAGTCCTAGAGAATTATCCTCCATACATCTTATTAAAAAAGATTAAGCGTGGAGAGCCTCTTTCAAAGGATGAGTTTAAAATATTAGAAGAATTGAAGTTGAGGGGGTCAATAATAAAGATTTTAAAACGTAGAGAATTGAATGCTTTTCTTTCAACCAGAGGATTTGAAATTGTAGATAGAATTAAAAAAATGCTTCCAATATCAGACAGAAAATTGGATCTGAAAAGTTTAAAAATAGTGAATGAATTAACAAGAGAATTAATAATTTCTGGTGAATGGGAAAGAACTCTTTTTAGACCATATGATGTTTCCGCTCCGGTTAAAAAGTTCTATTTGGGGAAGAAACATCCTTATAGAGAGATAATTGATGAAGTTAGGGAGATTCTAATAGGTCTTGGGTTTGAAGAAGTTATTAGCCCCCCGATAGAAGTGAACTTTTGGAATGCAGATGCACTTTTTATGCCATCAGATCATCCTGCTAGGGATATACATGACGTCTTCTACCTAGATTATAAACCTATGTCAATAGATAAAGTTGCAAAAAGTGAGATTTGGTTAAGGGTGAAGGAAACTCATGAAAATGGTTGGGAAACTGGATCTAGGGGTTGGGGTTTTTGGGATCCAGAATTAGCTTTAAAGAGGATTTTAAGAAGTCAGACAACAGCTTTATCTGTACGTTGTCTTTCACAACTTAGAAATGAAGATTTACCCAAGAAAATATTTACCATTGATAGAAATTATAGACCTGATAAAATTGATGCAACGCATTTAATTGAGTTTAATCAATGTGAAGGAATAGTTGTTTCATCAGATGTTAATTTTAAGCATCTATTAGGCTTCCTTAAAACTATTGCAGAAGCTTTTGGAATTAGAGAAGTTAAATTTCAACCAGCTTATTTCCCATTTACAGAACCAAGTGTTGTTGGATACGTGAAACATGAAAAACTTGGTTGGATTGAAGCTCTACCAGCTGGTATATTTAGACCAGAAGTAACGTATCCGCTTGGAATAAAGGTTCCCGTACTTGCTTGGGGTCTTGGAATAGATAGATTGGCTATGGTTGCATTGAAAATAGAAGACATAAGACTTCTCTTCTCGAATGATCTTAAATGGTTAAGATTCCAAAGAATTCCATCGCTATGGAGGGTTTAATATGCCGACATTAAACCTTAGTATAAGTGAATTAATGGAATTGAGCTATGTAAAAGATCTTGAAAAAATTATTTATGCTATAAGGCAATTCAAAGGTGAAGTGAAGGGTATTGAAGGTGACAATATAATTGTTGAACTTGAACCTGATAGACCAGATATACTATGTGTTGAAGGACTTGCGCGAGCCATAAGAAGTTTCTTAGAAATTTGCTACCCCAAATTTCCTTTTTCAGCTTTTAAAAATCCAAATATTGAGGTATATGTTGGTAATGTGAAGTTGCGTCCCTATATTGCATGTGCAATTATAAGAGATATGCGTATCGACAATAATTTCATAAAAAGTTTAATGAACATGCAAGAGGCTTTACACATAACCATTGGTAGAAATCGTAGAAAAGTAGCTATAGGTATCCATGATTATGATAAAATAGAACCTCCAATAATGTATATGGAGGTTAATGGCGATGAAAAGATGATACCGTTGGATATGTCTGAAGAACTTTCTCTTAGGGAAATTCTAGTTAAACATCCTAAAGGTAAAACTTATGCTGGACTATTAAAGGGTGAATTATACCCAGTCTATATTGATGCTAAAGGTATTTTTAGCTTTCCACCAGTAATTAATGGGGAGAGAACAAGGGTTACTGAAAAAACAAGGAACTTATTTATAGAGTTGACTGGAATAGATGAAAATGCCGTCACTCAAACTCTAAACGTACTTGTTTGTAACATCCTTGAAAGAGGTGGAGTTCTAGAGAAAGTTGTAGTAAAATACCCAACATGTAGCAAAATAACCCCAGATCTGAACTTTAGACATATAGATATTAATCTTGAAGATTTTCGTAAACTCATAGGTTTAAATATAAGTGTAGAAGAGGCTTTTAAACTCTTGAGGAAGATGGGGTATAGTATTAGTGATGTTAGAGGTGAAATTCTTAAAATTTCTATTCCCCCATTTAGAGTTGATATTCTTCATCCTGTGGATATTATCGAGGATATGGCAATAGCATATGGTTATGAGAATATAACCCCAGAATTGCCATCGTTAATGACTATTGGAAAGCCATCACTAATAGAAGTATTAGAGGGTAAGATTAGGGAATTAATGATTGGAATGGGGTTTCAGGAAGTTATGACATTCACATTAACCAGTATTATTCATCAAACTAGCTTAGTGAATCTCAATAACCTAAACGTATTGAAGCTTTCCAATCCAGTAACGGAAGAATACAATTGTTATAGACGTTGGATAACACCAAATCTACTTCACTTCCTCTCACAAAATAAACATGTTGAATACCCACAAAAAATATTCGAAATAGGATATGTAGCAATACCATTAGACGATGATATAATGGTACAGAGGAATCTAGCGGCTGCAATAGCTTCTTCTAAAGCTTCTTTCTCTGATATTAAAGAAGTTTTAATTGCATTGATGGATGGACTTGGAATAGAAGTGAAAGTAGAACCATACAGACATCCAACATTTATAGATGGACGTGTTGCAATCATAAAAGTTGATGAAAGGAATATAGGGTTAATTGGTGAAATACATCCAAGAGTATTAGTTAATTTCAAAATTGAAATACCAGTTTCAATAATGGAAATTACACATTGTCAACCAACATTTCCTGAAAGAGGCATACAACCAAAAACAATTAAAGATGAAATTGTTGCAAAATGGTTTTAATATAAATGAAAACAAATAAATTAACTTGATAAAATAGTATTTTAGGTGAAGTTATATGTATACATGTCCAATATGCGGTGCAAAGGTTAATGAAGTACATAAATGTGAAATGTGCTTCAAAAATGTATGCAAAAACTGTATAACTGAGAGGGAGGGTATGAGAGTCTGCGCTAGTTGTGCAAAATTCATGGATCTAGTAAAATAAGCTTCGCCAGTTAGATATCAGCAAAATTTAAAGGAACCCCCTTCATATTTCTATTTAGTTGTTAAAATTTAATAGCCTCGGTAGCTCAGCCTGGTTAGAGCGGCGCCTTGGTAAGGCGTAGGCCGCGGGTTCAAATCCCGCCCGAGGCTCCAATATTCTGAATTTTGGAGTTTTACATATATGTAATGTTTAATTCTTTGAATATGAGAGTTAGTGTGATTGTAAATATTAATGATTTTTCTATGTCATGCAATTTAGTTTACTTTGAATTTAAGCTGTTTTCCTATTTGTTTTCCATGATATTTATTATGTTATCACGTGTTATTATGATTGTTGTTTCTGCTTGTGTAACTATGCCATTTCTAACTTCTCTTAGTACTGGGTATTTTGTTAATATCCCCTCCTCAAGTAACCTATTAACTATTGTATGTATGGTTTCCTGACTTAATCCTAATTCACTTCTCATTATCCATCTCTCACAGAATGGTAGCATTCTGAAGTTTGTATAAATGTATTTGAGCATATCTTTTTCAAGTTTAGTTTTTCCCGATTTTATCTTTGCTAAAGAGTATATTACTGTAGTGTTTGTTTCAATAACGCTTCCAAATCCATTTGTTGCAAATGGTTCAATTGCATATATTTCTCCTTCCTCTATTATCCATGGATATTCTCCATATACATTTGGTATATTTTTGCCTCCATGTAGGATATACCTCTTTAATAAATGTCCAGTTAAATTACTTATTGGCTTATATCCAAATCCTACTATTGTCCTCTCTATTTCTCTTGCTATGGTTTTAACTTTTACCCCTGGTTTAATTATTCTTATGGCATTTTCTAAGGCTAGTTCAACAGCTTCAATCATATCATCATATTTTGAGTTAAATGAGAATGTTTTTGCTGCATCCACTATATATCCATCAATATGTACCCCAATATCAACTTTAATTACAGAATCTTCAGGTATTATTGATGTATCATTTGGAGGTGATGTATAATGTGCAGCAATATTATTTATGGAGATATTACATGGGAATGCAGGTATTCCACCTAACTCAATTATCTTATTCTCTATTTTTTCACACAAATCTATTATTTTCTCTCCAGGTTGGATCATTTTTGGTATTTTTTCGAAGACTTCCTTTAATATTCTTCCAGCTTTCAATGTTTTCTCAATGTTTTCTTCACTCATTTAATGACACCCAAAAGGATTTATTAATATAAAATTTTAAATTTTTATGAGTTTCATATATTGTCATAGGGCCCGTAGCTCAGCCTGGTTAGAGCACTCGGCTGATAACCGGGTGGTCGTGGGTTCAAATCCCACCGGGCCCATTGAAATATTAGCATTATAATAGTGATGGTATGACTTGAAGATATTTAGAAAACTATTAATTTTTATTTGTATAAATTGATTTGCCTATTTGGTGATTATTGTATGTCAATGCCTTATCTAGATGAACTTATAACTATTTTTGGAGATAGAGTTATTTTTGATGAAGAAAAACTTAAACAATATGAGGAAGATCAATCTTATATTAAGGGTAAACCATCACTTGCTGTTATACCTGAAAATACTGAGGAAATTGAAAAACTGGTAGATGTGGCTAAGAAGTATAGAATTCCAGTTATTCCAAGGGGTGGGGGTACATCACTTAGCGGTGGCAGCGTTCCAATTTCTGGTGGCATTATTGTAGATCTTAGACGAATGAATAGAATAATTGAGCTAGATGTAGATAATGCTCAAGTGCTTGTTGAACCAGGAGTTATATGTGATGTTTTAAATGATTTTTTAGCTGAATATAATTTATTCCTTCCTCCAAATCCAGCTACGAGTGATCAGTGTACTATAGGTGGAATGATTGGAGAGAATGCTGCTGGTCCCCGTAGCTATAAGTATGGTACTATGAAAAATTGGGTTTTGGGTTTAGAAGTTATTACTTCAGCTCTAGGTAAAGTCTGGATTGGATCAAAAACTAAAAAGTGGGTTTCAGGTTATAATTTAGTCTCACTTTTTGTTGGTAGTGAAGGAACCCTTGGAATAATAACAAAAGCTCTACTTAGATTAGCTCCTAAACCTATGTATAGAATTGGTATATCTATTTCTCATGATAACCTTGAAGATGCTGGTAAAACCATAGTTGCACTTACGAAATCGACAATAGATATTTCCGCCATAGAATTAATGGATAGAATAACCATAAATGCAATAAATACAGTTCATGGAAAAAGACTTCCAGAAGTGGAAGCAATTATACTACTTGAAATCGAAGGATTTTCCAATGAAGATATAAATAATAAGCTTGAGTATTTAGCCAATTATCTTAAAAGCATTAAAATTATGGATGAAATGGTTCATGTATACTACGATTCAAATGATATGTGGAAAACTAGAAAATTGGCAGGTGAATCCCTAGAAAAGGTTTATGGTGGAAGAATAGATGAAGATATAATTGTACCAATAACTTTCCTACCAAAAACCATTAGAGAAATACAAGAATTAAGTAGAAGGATGAATATAGGAATAGCAATATTTGGTCATGCAGGAGATGGACATTTACATCCAAGTATATTGGTGGAAAAAGAGAAATCAAACACTCCAGAGATAGAAAGGGTAAAGGAAGAAATATTCAAAATAGCAATAAAAAACAAAGGTGCATTAAGTGGGGAACATGGCATTGGATTAGCAAAGAAAAAATATTTACATCTAGAAATTAAAAGTGAAACGCTAAAATTACTTTCAATCATAAAGAAAACATTAGACCCCTATGAAATAATGAACCCTGGTAAAAAAATATAATCGTGATTTTAACTAACATTGACACCAAAAAAGAGGTCCATATCTGCATTGAGTTGTTAGAAGAACACTCAACCAACAAAAATCATTAATAATCTAGAAGTTTCCCCGTTAGTTTTCTTTGCTTTTTTGCGTTTTTGTAGTACTAAAAATTTCAATAAATTTAAAACTAGAATTTTTCAGAATAATGTTTTGTTCCTTTACATATTCTTCCTCAATTATTAATGCGCCTTAACCTTCGCGAGATAGCCAATTTCAAGGAGCTAATAGCTGAGCGCCATAATATCAAATGGGTCTTCATCATCAAACTATATCTGCAGAACAAAATTGCACTCAATGGGGAAACATCGAGGGATGATATTATGTGTTCTAAAACAAAATTTTCCATTGAAAGTTATACTAATACTTATATCTTGAACAACTTATAACTTCGATAATCATGTCTAAGATTTCAGAAGGTATAGAAGATATCTCTCCAAAGGGTCATAAACAAATACCCTAGTCAAATTATCTAATTGGTATTTAGGGCTTTTTAATCGCCCCTAACAGTCTTCTAATAAAACAGTTGTTGGTTTTAACTTTAGGGTTGGTAAAAAGAACTTTATGAACAGCATTTTTATAAGAACGTAAGAGTCTAGCTTTAAAGGTTATTCGGCGAAGATAGATGTAGGTGGAAATAATGAGTAATCAGAATTCAGAAATGTCAAGGGTTGGCGGATTTTTAGAATGGGTTCTGCCGAGCACCGAAGAAATTTTAACATTGCCTGTTGAAGAAATCTTTTCACGCCTGAAGACCTCATTAAATGGGCTTTCCTCAGAGGAAGTGGAAAGGCGCCTTGAAGTTTTCGGCTACAATGAGGTTGCCGGGAGGAGGAAGAGGTCTCTTATAATAGAGTTTTTATACCATTTCAGAAACCCTCTAGTGATCATATTGCTGATAGCCGGTTTAATCTCTTATCTCCTAGGCGATCATGAAAGCGCTATAATAGTGTTCTCGATAGTAGTTATGAGCACGCTTTTAGATTTCTATCAGGAGCATAAGGCTGAGAGAGCCGCTGAGATGCTGAGGGAAAGGGTTGCTCTCACAGTCACGGTCATTAGGGATGGATTTAAGCGCGAAGTAAAGATGAGCGAGATAGTTCCAGGCGACATCATACTTCTCTCGGCTGGAGACATAGTGCCAGCGGACGCTAGGGTGATAAACGCAAAGGATCTATGCGTGGATCAATCAGCTTTAACTGGAGAATCATTTCCAGTTGAGAAGACCCCTACGCCCCTTAAATCGGGCGACCTTCCAATTACCGAGTGGAGCAATTATCTCTTTATGGGGACATCCGTCGTCAGCGGATCCGCCACGGCTGTTGTTGTTAGGACTGGGAGTCGAACGGAGTATGGGCGGATATCTAGGGCGCTTGCCGCCAGAGGCCCTGAGACCGAGTTCCAAAGGGGCATACGAAGGTTCGGCTACATGATTATGGAGACCACGTTTCTACTAGTCCTATTCATCTTCTTCATAAACGCGCTCTATAAGCGGGATGTTCTCGAGTCGCTTCTCTTCTCAGTCTCATTGGCCGTCGGCCTGACCCCGGATCTCCTACCAATGATAATCTCAATAAACCTGTCTAAGGGCGCAATAAATATGTCTAGGAAGAAGGTTATAATTAAGCGCTTAGCGTCAATACAAAACTTTGGGTGCATGGACATCTTATGCACTGATAAAACCGGAACATTAACGGAGAACAAGATAAGGTTAATATTCCACGTTGACGTTAACGGAAGAGAAAGCGAGAAAGTGCTACTATACTCATACCTAAATAGTTATTATCAGACTGGGTTAAGAAGCCCCCTCGATGAGGCTGTACTAGCATATAAGAGTGTAGATATTGCGGGTTACAGGAAGATCGACGAGATACCATTCGACTTTATACGTAAGCGTCTCTCAATAGTTATTGAACATGAAGACCAGCGCTACATGATCACTAAAGGTGCGCCGGAGGAGATCCTAAAGATATGCTTATTCTATGAGCTGGACGACGTAGTATCTGATTTAACTGATGAGGCTCGTAAAAAGATTGAGCGGAAATACCTTGAGCTGAGCGCTGAAGGATATAGGGTTCTGGGCGTAGCGTATAAGCGCCTGAGGGAATATAAGCCCGTATACTCCATCAGCGATGAGAGCGAAATGGTTTTTCTAGGCTTTATAGGTTTCCTCGACCCGCCTAAAGAAACCGCGAGAGAAGCAATAAAGCTCCTAAGGGAGGCTGGCGTGGAGCTGAAGATACTTACCGGCGACAATGAGCTCGTCACTAGGAAAGTATGTGAGCATTTAGGCTTTGAGATTAAAGGGATTCTCCTCGGAAGCGAGATTGAGCATATGCATGATGACGCCCTAGCGAGGGCTGTTGAGGAGGTGAACGTCTTCTGCCGCGTGACCCCAGCCCAAAAGAATAGGATAATAAGCGCTTTGAGGGCTAATGGACATGTGGTCGGCTTCCTCGGCGATGGTATCAATGATGCGCCGTCGCTGAAGAATGCTGACGTTGGCATATCCGTGGATAATGCTGTCGATGTTGCGAAGGAAGCCGCGGACATAATCCTCCTAGAGAACGATCTAACTATACTCTATGATGGCGTTTTAGAGGGTAGGAAAACCTTCGGCAACGCTATGAAGTATATCCTGATGGCTATTAGCTCAAACTTTGGGAACATGTTCAGCGTCGCCCTAGGTTCATTATTCCTACCATTCCTACCAATGCTCCCAATACAAATACTCTTAAACAACCTACTATACGATTTGACTCAAACAGCCGTCCCGCTGGACGATGTCGACAGGGAATACTTAGAGAAGCCTAAGAGGTGGGATATATTTTTCGTGAGAAGGTTCATGGTGTTCTTTGGACCTATAAGCTCGCTCTTCGACTTTCTAA
Organism: Methanomethylicia archaeon; assembly: GCA_038727515.1. Taxonomy (GTDB): domain Archaea; phylum Thermoproteota; class Methanomethylicia; order Culexarchaeales; family Culexarchaeaceae; genus JAVYVS01. The sequence goes on along the minus strand of JAVYVS010000003.1, from coordinate 93,933 downwards.
CATACTTCATGATGCTCTTAGCATTTAAGGCCGCTGAGCCGCTGTTTCAGACAGCATGGTTCCTAGAGTCCCTGTTAACGCAGACGCTGGTCGTCTTTATCATAAGGACAAGGCTGTTCCCATTCTACAGGAGTAGGCCCAGCAAAGCCTTGATCTTCACAAGCGCATCCGTAATAATCTTCGCTCTAGCGCTGCCATACACGTGGCTGGGAGCGGTCTTCAGGTTTGTTCAGCCCCCGATCGAATTTTATCTCGCGCTGGCCGCCATAATAAGCGCATATTTGGCGCTGGTGGAAGCTGCTAAGAGCTGGTTCTATAGGAGGTATGGGCATCGCTTAGAGCAGGTGCTAATGCCGTCTAGGGGGATTGGGCTGTATTTGAGCAGAACCATGAGGGTGACTCAGGATACTATAGCTATGATTTATCTGAGGTATGAGGATGAAATACCCATAAACGCTTTAATCAGCGATTTAGAGCGCGCAGTAGCCTATCCCATTAGCCCAGAGGAGATTTACCGCAGCCTCCGGTATTTGCGCAGAGCGGGCCTAGTATCCGTCGACTGGCGTGAGGGGAAAATTAGGCGTGAAAAGGCGATGAAGGATTACGTTAATAAATATGTGTTCAGCGAGCTCTGGCCTAAAATATTAGATGACTGGCGGGACATCAGCGTCTATCTTAAGGCGAGATACGGCAGAATAAATCAAGAATATAATTATCCTGCTTAAGTTTATCGGGAGGAACCGCGTTTTAAAGAATTTCTGCTTAATTGATTTGATCCGCCATAATTTATGGAGCGTTACTTCTCACGTAGTCTCGGCATCCCATTTATTTCCTATACCACTATTTATCTATGGCATGCGGCGGGGCGTTTAAGTGAGGAAAATGCCGCATCCATAACCGCTGAGGGAGATCTTAAAGTATGCTAGGAGGGGTTTGAGAAGGCTATTAAATTAGGCGATATATTTCTCTATAGGAATGCTGTTGATAAAGCCTTCTTAAGCATGGTGCTTGCGGTAAACTCCTATATCCATCGTAAATTAAATGTGACGCCTAGATCCCACAGCGGGAGGAGAGAGCTTCTCAGGAAGATAGGGTGCGAGGATTTGAGGGCCGTTTACAGTGACGTCATGAAAACTCTGCATGACGAAGCGCTCTATAATGGAGTCTATAAACCTGATGAGGCGGAATACGCCATCAAGCAGGTGGAGAAGATCCTTAAAGATCTTAAGGAAGGTTAAGGCGGAACAGGTTAGGTATATAACGCCACAATGGGTGATGGGCTTAAAATAGTTGACTAGTGACGTAGGCTTTCAGAGCTAATTTGCCTATTTAACACTGCTAGCATTAGAAGTTATGATGCTTGCGTTAGGCTCGTGTAGTCTATTGCTATTGGCGCTGATAACTCTAGTAGGAAGGTTATTATGAAGCCTCCGACGCTCCATGAGACCCCGTAAAGCATTCCGAATATGCCGTAAGCTACTGCCAAGCCCATCTCTGCCGACTATGTCCGCTATAGAAGCCCTCATAATCGTCTCCGAGACGCCCATGGTGACTCCCCAGAGAACCGCCATCGCATACGCTAGCGCAGTGGTCTTCGCAGTCAACAGTAATGTTATATTAGCGTTGTTATGGGCGCTACATAGAGGCTCTTAAACTTTATCGTATCATATAGGTATCCTATTGGGAAGGCTACGAGGGCGTCTACACCCATCGCAATTGCGTATAGTATTGCTATATCAGCGTTCCCTAAGATCCTCCAATACTTTAGGAAGTAGGATGCTATAGCCCAGTGCACAAAGCCTAGGGACTGTAGGATCATTGATAGCGTGTATAGCCAGGATCTTCTGCCTACGTCTCTAAACGAAACTTTCCTCGGTAAAACCTCAACGCTCTTAATCTTTGGATAGAGAGACCATGCTGTGAACACGAACATCATAGCCAATATGCCCGGGGCTAGAATCGTTAAAAATGCTTTAGAATAGTCGTAGTTTAGGAGCATGTATGTGAAGAGAAGCGGTCCCGCTAGGGCGCCAGCTTGATCCATAACCTTGTGGAGGCCGAAACTATTCCCCCTACCAACACCCTCCGTAACCTCGGCTAAAATCACGTCCCTCACAGGAGTCCTTAAGCCCCTCCCAATCCTCTTCAAGAGGCATAGTGATGCTGCAATCCACCATAAGCCCGCAAAGGCAAGGAGGGGTAAGGCTATGACGGTCGTGGCGTAACCCAACGCCACAAAGCCCCAGAAGGCAACCGAAGACCCCAAGTAGGATGCTAGCACACCGCTTACGAACCTGAGAAAGTATCCTATAAATTCGCCTACGCCAATGATGGATGAGGCAATGGGCGGAGCGCCCAGATGCTCTAGATAGGCTCCGCTGTCGGACCTAGCCCCCTCATAAACCATATCGGCAGCTAAAGAGATAAGCCCGAGCAGCACAAACACCGCGAATATTTTTCTATTCATTCTTAATCGCCATTATGTTGAACTTGACAATAAGAAGAAATATTTAAGAATTCTTGTTTAAAACGGTGTAGATGAGTAGGTATATGAGATGAGCAAGCATAAAGGTTTAACTAGCGAAGAAGTCGTTGAGAGACTCAAAATCTACGGCCCCAATAAGGTTCCTGAAAAAGGGGAGAATATCGCGGTGTCTTTCCTAAAGAAGCTCACAGGGCTAACACCCTATACTGTAGAGGTGGCCGCCGCGATCTCTTTTGTTTTGGGGAAATACGTAGACTTCGCTATAATGGTTTCGCTGCTCCTCGTAAATGCCGTTATTGGTGTTGTTCATGGATATAGGGCTGGTAAGGCTATTGAGATGCTTAAATCGAAGCTAAAAGTGACCGTGAAAGCTCTGAGAGATGGTAAGTGGGTTGATGTTGCAGCTGAGCATATTGTGCCAGATGATATTGTGAAGATCTCTATGGGCGACATTGCGCCAGCTGACGGCGTTATCGTGGAGGGTTCTATAACTGTTGATGAATCCGCGCTGACCGGAGAATCCATGCCTGTTGAGAAAAGCGTTAACGATAATGTTTACGCTGGAACCACAGTTGTTAGGGGAGAAGCAATTATCAGAATAGTTGTGACAGGTGTAAGGACGCGCTTTGGTAGAACCATCGAACTTGTCCAAATAGCGAAGCCTAGGCTCATAATAGAGGAGATAACCAATAGCATAACTAAGTGGCTTCTTCTAGTAGACTCCCTCTTCATAGTCTTGGTTGTAGCTAAGCTTATTCTGGCGGGGCTTAACATTTTAGATCTCCTGCCCTTCACCTTAACGTTGCTGTTAGCCTCGATACCCATAGCTCTGCCAGCCATGACCACTATAACTCTGGCTTTGGGAAGTGTTGAGCTCGCGAAGAGCGGTATAATTGTTAGGAGGCTTGAGGCCATAGAGGCTGCCTCCATGATGGACGTTATATGCCTAGATAAAACGGGGACAATAACTGAGAACAGGATAGTGGTTGACAGGGTGATCTCGTTAAGTGGCGGATATGGCGAGGAAGACGTTTTGCTATATGCTGCTCTGGCATCAGAAGAGATAACGAAAGATCCCATAGATAACGCCATTAGACAGAAAGCTAAAGAGATGAACATTAACATAAACGTGGCAAGCATCTTAGAATTTAAGCCATTCACGCCGGAGACAAAGAGGAGCGAAGCATTAGTTCAGATTCAAGGACGAAAGCTAAGAGTTATTAAGGGTGCGCCACAGGCGCTTCTCCAGCTAGCCGCCAATAACAATAAGGAGGATATTGAGGAGATCATTAGGGGGCTCAGTAGGGAGGGGCTTAGGCTGCTGGCCGTGGCAATAGAGGCCCAGCAGAACATCATTGAGATCATTGGGCTGTTAGGACTCTATGACAGGCCCCGCGAAGATTCTAAGCAATTTATAGATGTCATAAAGAGCCTTGGTGTAACACCAAAAATGGTTACAGGGGATAATATACACATAGCTAAAGCCATAGCGAGTAAAGTTGGCATAGGCGAGAAGGCTATTAGCATGAGGGAGATTTCAAAAGAGCGGCTAACTGAAGGCGTCGAGGATATTGAGGTCTTCGCGGAAGTCGTACCTGAGGACAAGTACAATATCGTAGAAACTCTGCAGGAGAAGGGGCATGTGGTCGGCATGACGGGTGATGGGGTAAACGATGCGCCGGCTCTTAAGAAGGCAGATTTAGGCATAGCCGTGAGCGGGGCTACGGACGTAGCTAAATCAGTTGCCTCCGCGGTGCTCACATCTCCGGGGCTGAGGGAGATCGCCGACATTATAAGGCTTGGGAGGATGATCTATAGGAAGATCGTTGTCTGGACCATAAACAAGATCGTTAAGACATTTAGCATTGTATATTTTGTGGTTATATCAACGCTGCTCCTCGGGCTCCCAATATTAACGCCCACGCACATGATATTAATGCTTTTCCTCTATGATTTTGTAACGCTGTCCATAAGCATCGACGTATTAAAGCCAGGTAGAAGGCCGGAGAAATGGAATATAACGAAGCTTACAGTAATATCAACTATGCTTGGCATTGTAAAACTCGCGGAACTATTTATAGCGTTACACATAGCAAAACTCATTAACCTGTCATACCCGCAGCTACAAAGCTTCATGTTCTATATACTCCTCCTCTCAGGGCTTCTAAACATAGTGAACTTTAGGGAGACTAGAGCATTTTGGAGCTCGAAACCAAGCAGGTACATGCTGCTAGCTATAATAGTTGACAGCGTAGCTGCAACAACGCTTGTATGGAGAGGCATAATAATACCATCACTGCCCCCATATGCCATAGCGTTAGCGCTGATCTACACTATCATGGTAACATTGCTAGCTACAGATGCCGCTAAAATCGCAGTATACAAAATTTTTGGCCACGTATAAAACTTTCTTAATTCACATCACTTACTGACAAATGGTTTAGAACAAAGAAGTTTAAGATATCTTGATGTAATCTTTGTTTTTGTTTTTCTTCCGTATTTTTATAGTCGATATTGAGGTTAGGATATTGGTTAGTACTATCAAGTTTGTGATGATGAGTGTGTAAAGATTAGAATTGGGCAGATTATACTGTAAGGGTATTAGGCTTAGGAGGGCTGGTGTTAATCCAAGCGCACACATATCCGTAATCATCTTCCTCTCAGAAAACATGGGGCTCCTCCACGTCGACATTGAGTAACCAAGTAGCGCGTAGCTAAGAGGATGCCGATGATGGGTAGATCATAAGTTAATGTTACAAATAGGCTTAGTGATGATACCTCGAACAATAAGCCTAACAGCATGAAGAAGAATATTCTGAGAATAAAATAAACTTCTGCTTGGAAGTGCTCCAAATACTTTTTAGTTCGGAGAAGGCGCTCGCATGCAGAGGATTTTTCCCAAGCAGCCTAAGGATCTCTCTGTCGTTTCCTAAAATGATGCCAATAGTGAGGACTGTGAGAGCACCGCTTCCCTTCAGCATTTCTGAAATGGTATAGCCAAACAGCAGTATTCCAGCGTGGCCATATACGTGAACTCTTCTCTCTGAAGAAGGAATAGGATCGTAGGCAAAATAACCCTACAATAACCCCTACTACTATTCCTACAGAGAATTTCGCTACTATTAGAGTTATGGCTTCAGCAAGGTTTAAAACTTCGCTAAGCGTGCTTCTAGGAAAGCTGAAAAGAAAACTATGTTGAATATGCTAGTTACAATTGCCTCGATAGAAAGTATGGCCGCCATCTCCGCTTGAACCCCAATCCTTTTAGCCAAGGGCACAATAACTACGGCTCCTGTTTGGCTGATTATAGATCCAAGCATGAAACCGTCAATCATCTCCCAGCCCATAATAAAATGGAGGAAAAAGCATCGCTCCAACAATTCCAATTGTGAAGTAGACGCTTACCTTAAGAATAGCCCTAAGGCCTTCCTAATATCTCTGTCACAAGTGTGGTCCTCCAAAACCTATTCTTCTTAAATCCCCCTGGGGTCGAATCCCAATAGCGGGCTATCTCTGCCTAATCTCTCGCCAGCCTCAGCCCTCTTCTCCAGGTACTCTTTAATATATGTTATTGTCTGCTACAGAACGAAGGTGAAGTACTGATGCTTAGTCTTGCTCAGATTCTTCCTGACTATGAGCATTGTTGGAAACCTTCTTGAATTCTACTCCGTCTGGGCGTATTTCGGCTTCTGGAAAGTCGCCGAGCCTAACCCCGTAGCTGCCATCATAGTTTCTCAGCGTCTGGGGCTTTAAGCCGCTGAATGCTATAAGGGCGATTGAGATCCTGGCCCGAGGTGTAGCCATCCGAAGTATCCTGTCAAGCTCCTCCCTATTTGGGACACGTTCATTAGCGATAGTTGACGCATCAGACTCGCCCTTAACATTAACCTTAAGCTTAACATTTATGCCGTTGAAGGCAAGCCAGCTATTCAAAACCTTCTTAAACCTAGCAATATATGAGCCGGCCTTACCTTCACGCTCCAAACGCCTAACAAAATCCGCGAAGCGATCCTTAAAGGCCTTGGAGCCAGCATCCCTAAGAATGCCCTTAGGATCAGTACCATTTAGCTTGCAGTAAAGGCCGAGATTCCTAAGGTAAACCGTAGCGGTTAATAGAGACTTAGCAGCCAAATTATCAAACCAGCGCCTAACATCCTCATCCTCAAGCAAATACCCGTACTTAGCCCTAAACATCAAGAAAAACTGAGAAATCGCTATTTTATATAAAAGGATTCGCTTAAAAAATTTGGTGGACCGGGCGGGATTTGAACCCGCGACCCTCCGCGTGCGAGGCGGATGCTCTTCCAGGCTGAGCTACCGGCCCAACAATAATCAATAATCTTCATACAAATATAAACTTAAGTAAATTGAAGGGAAAAATTAATAATGAAAATTAACCTAGATAGTTATGATTGGGCGGGTCGTCTAGCTGGTTAGGATACCGCCCTGACACGGCGGTGGTCCTGGGTTCAAATCCCAGCCCGCCCACCATTATTTATTGATTAAATGAATGGAGGTTTTTAGGGATATTTTGGATCTAAAAGTATAAATTATTTGTTTAGTTCACCTATTTTTTTCTTTAATTCATATATTATTATTGTGGCTAAACCAACGCATCCTATATCACTTTCTATACCGTTAACATAAATTGTTTCACCAAGTGATAATTCTTTTGAAGTTAGTCCTGGTTCAAGTCCTCCAATAACAATCATTACGGTTAATCCTTCCATAATTTTCTTCGCTATTTCCTCTGGCTTATATACTGTTTTTCCATAGGGTTTATACGTAGCTAATAGTATTATGTTTGGTTTTATAAGTTCTATAGCATCCTCTAAATTTGTGGTTATAATTAATTTTCCTCCAGTTTTTATTGATATTTTTTGTACTTCAGGTATCCCCATTTGAGCAGCTGCTCCTGCAGCTTTTGAAATAACTAGATTTGTATACCCTAATCCATAGAATACCTTTGCTAATTCAATTAGTCTTTGCGGTGAATGGATATTATGAATTACCATTATTAGGTTTTTTACATTTTCATACATTTTAATCCACCTTTTCCAGGTATTTCTTTACATATTTTGCTATGGCTCTTGAAACTGTTGGTGGGACTGCTTCTCCAACTTGATTATATTGTTCCTCTCTTTTTCCATAAAATACGTGGTCGTCTGGAAAGCCCATAAGTCTCGCCTGTTCTCTAACTGTTAGTAATCTATTTTCATACGGGTGTATAAACCTTGATCCCCCCATTACTGTTGGCGCAACTCTTTTTGGATGTAATCGAATCCAATTTCTATAAAATTTTCCATTAGCCCCCTTAAATGTTATTAGAGAATCACCCCATTTCAATCTAGCAATTTTCTTAAGTTTTCTTTCACTTATTGGAGTTATTTCATGATTTAAACAACTTATAATTCCCATAGGGTTTTCCAATCCTTTTAATGCATCTTCAACATTTATCCTCCGTTTTCTACCAACTAATTTTATTGGTATGTTTGATATGAATAACCTCTTTCTAATTGATGGTGTATCAAATTGTTCTGCTCTTAAAATATTTAAATAAATTTCTTTATAACCGATCCTACTGAACTCCCACCTTATGAAATAATCTAATTCTCCCTCAACTAATTGTGGAACATTTTCCATAATGAATATCTTTGGGTTTAATTCTCCAACTAAACGTATAAAATGTAGTGTAAGAATACCAATTTCATCAGTATATAATCTATCTAATTCATTTTCCATTCTTTTAGGGTTAGCTGGTGTAAAGGGTTCACATGGTGGGCTACCGATAACTACGTCTGGAGGTTCACCAATAACTTTACTAATCTCCCCTCCATGAATCTCTCTTATATCTGCTTGCAATATCACTGCCTTTGGGAAATTTTCTGAAAATGACTTTGAAGCTTTCACATCAATATCAATACCCAATACAATATCAAAGCCTTCTTCTAGGAATCCTCTAGAAAATCCTCCACACCCACAGAATAAATCCACAACAGTTCTCTTCATATCTTAATTAGTATAATGTGAAGGAAATAGATAAAAGAAACTTTTTACAAAAACTATAGTAGGCCGGGGTCGCCTAGTCTGGTTAGGGCGTCGGCTTGCTATGTATAACGTAAAAAGCCGATGGTCTTTAAGGCCGCGCGGGTTCGAATCCCGCCCCCGGCGCTATAATAATTCTAGAATCTTTTACTATACTCGATAAAAAGTTTAGAAAAATAATAATATAATACTTAAAATAAAGGTTATTAAGTATTATTTAAAAATTTAAGTTAATTCTATTTCTATCTTTACTTCTTGTGGAACTCTTATCCTCATAATTTGTCGCATTGTTCTTTCATCTGCATCTAAATCTATTATCCTCTTATGTATCCTCATTTCATACTTATCCCAAGTCTTTGTACCATCTCCACATGGTGTTCTCATGACTGGTATTAAAAGTCTTTTTGTTGGAAGTGGTATAGGACCTGACATTCGAACACCAGTGGTGGTAGCTATTCTTTTTATTTCTTCACATACTTCCATTAATTTCTTATAGTCGTTACTTGAAAGCCTTATTCTAGCTCTTCTAACCATTGAAGTCACCTAGCGTCAGTAGTCTATAAATCTCTTATTCTTCAATTTCCATAACTATTCCAGCAGCTATTGTTCTTCCCATATCTCTTATCGCAAATCTACCAAGTTGTGGTATATCTGAATATTTCTCTAGACAAACTGGTTTTAATGGTACAAATTTAACTATTGCTGCATCTCCTTGCTTTATGAATGCTGGATTTTCTTCTATTGTAGCTCCAGATCTTGGATCTATCTTCTTTAGTATTTGATCAAATCTAACAGCTACTGTAGCTGTGTGTATGTGTAGAACTGGAGTATATCCTGCTGCTATTGCTGTTGGATGATATAATACGAATATTCTTCCAATAAATGATTTAGCTACTTTAACTGGGTTTGTTGGATGGCAGCATACATGTCCTCTTCTTATATCTTCTCTTGAAACTCCTCTTACATTGAATCCTATATTGTCTCCAGGTATAGCTTTCTGGAGTGGTTGATGATGCATCTCTATACTTCTCACTTCACCCGTCTTCTTTTCTGGTAAAAATAGTACTACATCGCCAACTTTTAATACTCCTGTTTCCACACGGCCAACTGGCACAGTCCCTACTCCAGAAATTGTATAAACGTCTTGTATTGGTATTCTAAGTGGTTTATCTATTGGTCTTGGTGGTTCTGTGAATTTATCTAATGCTTCAACTAATGTAGGTCCATTATACCATGGCATTTTATCACTTCTAACTACTAAGTTATCTCCATACCATCCTGAAATTGGTACGAAATCCACCTTATTTATATCGTATCCTATCATTCTAAGGAACTTTCCTACCCCCCCTTTAACTTCTTCATATCTCTCCTTGCTGTAATTTACTGTTGGATCATCCATTTTGTTTATTGCAACAACTATTTGATCTATACCTAACGTTTTAGCTAGGAATGCATGCTCTCTCGTTTGTCCTGCAGCACCCATTCCTGCTTCATATTCACCTTTCTTTGCAGATACCACTAGTATAGCTGCATCTGCTTGTGAAGCTCCTGTAATCATGTTTTTAACGAAGTCTCTATGTCCTGGTGCATCAATTATAGTGAAGTAGTATTTTGGGGTCTCAAATCTCCAGAATGATAAATCTATCGTCAATCCCCTTTCTCTTTCTTCCTTTAATTTATCCATAACCCATGCAAATTTGAATGATCCTTTTCCAATCTTTGTAGATTCCTCTTCCAATGTCTTCATGGTTCGCTCATCTACATTTCCAGTTATATATAGTAGGTGACCCATTGTTGTACTTTTTCCATGGTCTACGTGTCCTATGATTATGAGGTTTAAGTGCGGTTTTTCGGACATATTTTTACCTTCCTCCTTGCAAATTAGTGAATTATTTCCATATTTAAGTTTTTTGCGGTCTATAATATTGATTTTTATCTAGAGGCTAAAGCTATACGTTCTATTTCCTCCTTCTTCTGTATCGCATATGAAGATGAATCTGCATTTGCCGCTTTAATTATTTCATCGGCTAAAGCTTCTTCTATACTCTTTGGGTTTCCAAAGGATGCTGCCCTTGCCCCTTCGGTTATGAATTTTAATGATAGATTTAGTCTTCTAAGTGGTGATACATCTACTGATTGATGATAAACAATTCCACCATACATTATCCTCGTAGTTTCTTCTCTTGGTGCTGAGTTTTCTATAGCTCTTATAAGAACTTGTATAGGGTTTTCTCCAGTTCTTAAATGTATTATTTCAAATGCTTGTTTAACTATGTTTGTTGCTAAGTGTTTTTTCCCCATATTTTTCCCAGGTCTCATTAATTTATTTATTAATCTCTCTACTATGGGTACTTCTGCTTTTCCAAATCTTTTATGTTCATGTCTACCTCCAGTGTGTGGTATATAAACTGGTTTTAGAGATATGTACCTTTTTAATCCTGGATCTCTAACTTCAACTCCATTAAAACTCCATTTATCAAAGAGTTTTATTTCTGTTTCAAGTGCACACATATTTCACATCACTCAACATTCATTCAAAATACTAAATTATAAATTTAAATTTTGTTGATTTCATGTTATTAATGTTTATTTAGAAAGATTTAAAGCCATCTAACTATATGGTGAAGTGTAGAAAATTGTGAGGTGTTATATGGTTTGTTGGAGATAGTGTGGCATGGTAGAGGTGGACAAGGTGCTTGGACTGCCAGTAATATACTTGCTCAAGCGGCATTGAAAGAAGGGAAATATGTTCAGTCATTCCCTACATTTGGTCCTGAAAGAATGGGTGCACCAGTAATGGCGTTTACAAGGATAAGTGAAGAACCTATTGAAGTGCATTGTAACATCTATGAACCTGACATAGTGATTGTATTGGATAGCTCATTATTACAATCAATTTCTGTAACTCAAGGTTTAAAGGAAAATGGTAAGATACTGATAAACTCAAGTGAATCCCCATTAAAAATGGCTGAAGTTTTGAAGGTTTCTCGTAGTTTTCATGTATATACAACTCCTGCAACTGAAATAGCAATAGAAATTATTGGTAGACCAGTAACAAATACCGCTATGATAGGTGCATTAATAAGAGTTAGTGGGATTGTGAGTTTAAATAGTATTTATCAAGTTTTAAGGGAGAGATTTCCACCTAAAATAGCTGAACTTAACATTAAAGTTGTGGAGAAAGCATATAATGAGACGAGAGGTGGGAAAATTGAGTGAACTTAGAAGTTGGAGGGAGATACCAATAGGCGGTGTTGCCTGGAAGTCTTCATTGGAAAATAAAACTGGTGATTGGTCTCCATTTAAACCTAAAATCGATCAAAGTAAATGTACAAAGTGTTTAATGTGTTGGATTTTATGTCCAGATATGGCTATAGGATGGGATGGTGAAAAGGTTTATGAAAAATATGATTATTGTAAAGGATGTGGTATTTGTGCTAATGAGTGTCCCGTTAAATGTATAAGTATGGTGAGGGTGTGAAAAATGTATGAAAACAAGGTTTTAATGGGACTTAATGGTAATGAAGCTATTGCATATGCTGTGAAACAATGTGATGTAGATGTGGTATCCGCATATCCGATAACCCCACAGACTATTATTGTGGAAAAGTTTTCAGAGTTTGTTGCTGATGGTGAAGTTAATTGTGCATTTGTTCCAGTGGAATCTGAACATTCAGCATTAAGTGTTTGCATAGGAGCTTCAGCTTTAGGTGCAAGAACATTCACAGCTACATCTTCGCAAGGATTAGCACTTATGTGGGAACTTTTATACATAGCTTCTGGGCTTAGACTTCCAATAGTTATGGCTGTTGTAAATAGAGCTTTATCTGCACCTATAAATATACATTGTGATCATAGTGATAGTATGGGTTGTAGAGATTCCTGTTGGATTCAAATATATTGTGAAGATGCTCAAGAAGCTTATGATACTACAATTCAAGCTTTTAGAATAGCTGAACATGAAGATGTTCAATTACCAGTAATGGTTACAATAGATGGTTTTCAAATAAGTCACACTTTACAGAATGTTGAATTGCTTTCAGATGATGTTGTTAAAAAATTTGTTGGGATTAGAAAGGCTAAAGAAATAGAAATTCCAAATTTGGGTAAAGTTCCAATGATTCTTAATCCAGAAATACCATTAACTTTTGGTGCACTTGACTTATATGATTATTATTTTGAGCATAAAGTTCAGCAACATGATGCAATAGAAAACTCAAGGAATGTGATAAGGAAAGTACATGACGAATATGCTGAGATAAGTGGTAGGAGATATGGTGATGGACTTATTGATTGCTATGGATTAGAAGATTCTGAAATAGCCGTTATAGTTCTTGGTTCAACTGCTGGAACTGTTAGATATGTTGTTAAAAAGCTTAGAAGGGAAGGTAAAAGGGTGGGTTTATTGAGGCTTAGAACATTTAGACCTTTTCCCTCTAAAGAAATTGTGAAAGCTTTGAGAAATGTTGAAATTGTTTGTGTCATGGATAGGAGTGGAGCTTATGGAAGTATTGGCGGTCCAGTTTTTGTAGAAACTCAAGCAGCCTTTTATAATGAGAAAAAGAGACCGAAGATTGTTAATTACATTTATGGTCTTGGAGGGAGAGATACTCCTCCGAAGTTGATTGAAAAAATGTTTGAAGAATTACCAAATCTAGAATGTGGAGAAGTAAAATTCCTTGGGGTGAGATGACATGAGTATGTTTAGATTTAATATTAGAGAAGCTGCTAAGAGTCCTTTAGGTATTTTATCTGGGCATAGATTATGTGCTGGTTGTGCTGAACCAATAATAGTGAAACAAGTGCTTCTTGCCATTAGAGGTCCAACGATCGTCGCTACAGCTACTGGTTGCCTTGAAGTTTCCACTACGATCTATCCATATACCTCTTGGAATATTCCATGGATTCATGTGGCATTTGAAAATGTTGCAGCTGTAGCTTCAGGAATAGAAGCTGCATCAAAGATATTGCATAAGAAGGGGATATCAAAATATGAGAATATAGATGTTATAGCATTTGCTGGTGATGGTGGAACATATGATATAGGTATACAAGCTTTAAGTGGTGCATTAGAGAGAGGGCATGATTTCCTATATGTATTGCTTGATAATGAAGCTTATATGAATACAGGTATTCAGAGGAGTGGTGGTACACCTTTAGGTGCTTCAACAACCACCACACCTGCTGGAAAAGTTATTCCTGGTAAAAGCGAAAATAAAAAGCCAATAGCTGATATAGTTGTTGCTCACAAAATTCCATATGTTGCTACAGCAACACCAGCACATTACCTCGATCTAATTAGAAAAGCTAGAAAAGCTATTGAAGTTAATGGTCCAACATTTATTCATGCATTATCTCCATGTCCAAGAGGTTGGAGACATAGTGAATCTATAACTATTGAGATATGTAAGAAAGCTGTTGACACATGTTACTTCCCACTCTGGGAATATGATAATGGTGTTTATAGATTAACTGATAGAAGTTTAATGATAGCAAAGAATCCAAGTTTAAAGAAACCTATTGAAGAGTTCTTAAAAGTTCAAGGTAGATTTAGTCATTTATTTACACCACAAAATCAACCATTAATAAAGAGATTACAAGAGTACGTTGATGCTGTGTGGGAAGATCTAAAGAGTAGATGTGAAAACATATAATCCCCCTTTTTTCTTCCTTTTATTTCTAGAGAAAAATATTTAAGTGTGCATATTTTGGAGAATAATAGCATTATAGGTGAGAATTTGGGTTCTAAGTCTCCTAAAGGTCTTTATGCTGCTAGAAAGCTTCGTGAAAAAAGGAAGAAGTTTAGATGGAAGCAGAGGGATTATAAGAGAAGAATGCTTATGTTGGATGTAAAAGCAGATCCCTTAGAAGGGGCGCCGCAAGCGAGAGGAATTGTTATTGAAAAAGTTGGAATTGAGAGTAGACAGCCTAACTCTGCTGTTAGGAAATGTGTAAGGGTGCAATTAATAAAAAATGGTAAGCAGGTTACCGCTTTCTTACCTAAGGATGGTTCATTAAACTTTATTGAAGAACATGATGAAGTGGTGATAGAAGGAATAGGTGGACCCATGGGTAAAGCTTATGGAGATTTGCCGGGAGTTAGATACAAAGTTATTAAAGTTAATGGTGTATCATTAGATGCTTTATTGAAGGGTAAAAAGCAAAAGCCACTTAGATAAATAACTTTTCCCAAACTGATTTCTTATTCTCAAAATCTTCTCTACTTGAAATTACTTTTGCAGGAACTCCAGCTACTACAGAATAGTCTGGAACATTTCTTGTAACAACAGCTCCAGCAGCAACAACAGCTCCCTCACCTATAGTTACTCCAGAGATTAATGTACAATTAGCACCTAAAATAGCCCCCTTCTTAACTATAACCCCCTCCAATCTTTTACTTGGAGGGTATTTATCATTTGTAAAACAAACTCTTGGGGCTATAAATACGTGATCCTCTATTATACATTTCGGGGGTATATACACTGCAGTTTGAATGTTTACATGGTCACCAATAATTACATTTCCATCAATAACAGTGTTTGTTCCCACTTTTACATTTATACCGATTCTTGTTCCCTCCCTTATTAATATCCTATGTCCCCCCTCGAATTCTCTTCCAATATCCACATCCTCATATATTATGGTTTCAGAACGCAGTATACTATTTTCTCCTATTGTTGCACCTATACTTACTTCATCATAGGATGACCAATTAACATTCTTTTCTGAAATTAGTTTTTTAATGGAAGTTCTCTTTGGATATCCAATTATACTTCTACATCCAATGAATGTGTTAGAACCTATTCTTGTTTGACCGAGTATTACACATGAGCCTTCAAAAGTAACGTTGCTTACTAAAGCTTTTTTGGATATATATTTATCTCCTTCAATCATGTACTACAATTATATTCTTAAAGTAAATAAATTTTATACCATTACAATTTTCTCTATGTCGAAGTATCTTTTAGCAATTAATTTTACCTTTAAAATATTTTTCCCATTTTTGCCAATTGCTATACCTTTATCTTGTGGATCTACAGTTACGTATGCTATCTTTTCATTATCTGGTGTCTTTGTTATCTTTACTGCTTTTACTCTTGCAGGTAGAAATGCATGTTTTATTAGGGTTTCTGGATCTTCTGCGTATTCTACAACTTCAATATTCTTGTTTATTATGTCTTTTATCCTCTTTATGTTTACGCCTCCCTTCCCTATGGCTAAACCCATATCTCCTTGTCTAACTATGAATATTACTCTATCATTTTTATCATCTAAAATGCAATCTTTAGTTACAGCTCCAGTTAAACTCTCAAACAATGATATATAATGCATTTCATCTATAGTTAATTTTATGCTCGGGATTTCACATCACTCTCCGCAAATTTTAGTAATTCTGATTCTCCTTCATCAATTATTGATACGGCTGATACCATAAATGGTTTTCCAAGTATTGCTCCAAGATCCCAACTTGATCCATGAAATTCTATTACTGGTATATTGGAGAGTTTTGCATAGTAAATTATATCTTCCTTTATATCCTCTGGTATTGTAGATGAAATTATTATCATTTTTGCTCCTCCAATTTTTGCTCTTTTAATTGCGCTTTTAGAACCAATTACAATTTTACCCGTTTTTGCTGCAACTTGTAACTCTCGATCAATTTTAAGCGACATTTACATAGCATCCCTCTTTTGCATGCATATTACATGTTATTTATGATATAACAAATGGCTAATTTTAACTTTTCTCTTCATTTTTTGTATCTTTCATTGTGATTAGCATTTGTACGATTCCTGTACCTACTGGAACTATTTGACCTACAATTACGTTTTCTGTTACTCCCATTAATCTATCTACTTCACCACGTATGCTTGCTTCCAATAGGTGGTTTATTGTAACTTCGAAGGCTGCTCTTGCTAATACGCTTGGTTTTTCTCCACTTACTCCGTGTCTACCTATTTGTCTTATTTTTCCATCAGCAGTCATTATGTCTGCAACTAACATTACGTGTCTTATATCTACGTCTAAACCTTGTTCTTCAAGTACCCCTACCGCTTCTTTTATTATTGCATTTCTTGCAGCTTCTATTCCCAATACTTCCGCTATTTCATATGGATTGTTAGTGTATATTTTTGTAGGGTCAACCCCCTTTACCCTTAATACTGCTGCGAGATTCGATCCCTCCGTGTAAAGTACGTATTCATTTTTCTCTCTTCTTATTATCACACGATTAATCCCCTTAATACCCTTTATCTTGGTGCTCATTATCCTGTTTTTAATTTTCTGTAGTTTATTTATTTCATAAATATTTGTGTGTATTATGATTTTATCTTCATCTCTAACTTCCACTTCTCCAAGGTTTAATTTTTCAAGAACATTTACGATATTTTCTACTTTTATTCCTTTATCATTGAGGACCTCTAGATCCAGTAATAAAATTATTGATGCGGATATGAAATCTATTTCAACATTCTTTATCACATTTTCTATATATGTTGTTTCTATGGCTCTAGCTATTTCTTTAGCTTTTTCTTCATCATATTTATGTTCTTCATCTAGATATATTGTCATCATTGGTGTTGATGGCATTCTTCTTGCATCTAGAATCTCTATTAATCTAGGTAAACCTAGTGTCACGTTAAACTCTCTAACTCCTGCATAGTGAAATGTTCTTAAAGTCATTTGTGTGCTTGGTTCTCCTATTGATTGAGCTGCTAAAGCTCCCACGGGATCTCCTGGTTCAACTAGTGAATTAATATATTCTTCTACTACTTTTTCAATGATTTTCTCAAATTTCTCTTTTGTTAATTTGATGTTGGAAAGTTTCTTTTTTAATTCTTCAATTATTGATTGTGGAAGTATATTGTTTAATTTATCTATTTCTCCAATTATTTCCTCTTTGGTCATAAACTCCATTTTAATCCTCCTCCATTAAACTCTTTTCTATTATTTTATCTAAATCTATGGATTTTCCATGATAGCTTTTAGCTGGATGAACCCCATCTTCTCCATAACGGAATTGAATTATCTTGCCATCTGAAGTTCTTACAGTACCATCATATTCAACTTTTAGATCTTGTAGTGCATTCATTAATCTCCTCTGCATATATCCACTTTGTGATGTTCTTACTGCTGTATCTACAAGCCCTTCACGTCCTCCCATGCTATGGAAGAAGAATTCTGTGGGGCTTAGACCACTCCTATAGGAGCTATAAACAAATCCTTTTGCTGCTGCACCTATATCTCCTTGTTTAAAGTGTGATAGTGTTCTATTACTGTATCCACGTGTAATTCTTTCACCTCTTACTGATTGCTGCCCTATTACTGCTGCCATTTGTGTTAAGTTTAATATGTTTCCTCTTGCACCAGTTTTAGCCATTATTACAGCATTATTGTTTAAACCTAAGTATTCTGCAGCTATTTTACCTGATGTATCTCTAGCATTACTTAATATCTCCATGATCTTCATTTCAAAAGTTTCTTCAAGTGTTCTACCGGGGAGTCTTTGTAATTCTCCCTCCTTATATGATTTTATAAGTTCTTCAATTTTCTTCTCTGCTTCTTCAATTACATTTTTGATAGCTTCTCTTGCTTCTAATGGTATTTCTTCATCTCTTAATGTTATTGTGAATCCATGCGAATCTATATATGCGAGGAACATTTTAAAAACTTGATCCATAAATTTCTTAGCTACTTCAGTTCCATAATCCTTCACTATTATGTGGAGTAAGCTTTCAGGCTGTCCTGCCCCTATAATCTTTTTATCAAAAACTCCTGAAATAAGTTTACCGTTTCTTATTAATACATATGCATCATATGGGCATTTTTCCTTTTTACATTCATTACATTTAACGCATATATTTGCTCTTTTCTCAAAGTTTAAATCTGGTGGTAAGAATAAACTTACTATTTGTTTTCCAGACCATAATTCTTTAGGTTCTTTGACTAATGGTGGTGGTAATGGACCTGTATATCCAGCAGCATATAATAATCTACATACCTCTTCTTTATTTAGTAATGTTTCTCTTCTAGTTAAGAGATATGCTCCAGTTATGTAATCCTGTACAGCTCCCATTATTGGACCGCCATATCTAGGTGATAGTATTTGTTCTTGTACTAGCATAAGTATTGCAGCTTCAGCTCTTGCTTCTTCACTTTGTGGTACGTGTAAATTCATTTCATCACCATCAAAATCTGCATTGTATGGTGGGCATACGCATAGGTTTAATCTAAATGTTTTATAGGGTAGAACTTTTACTTTGTGGGCCATTATTGACATTCTATGGAGTGATGGTTGACGGTTAAATATTACTATATCCCCATCTCTGATATGTCTTTCAACTATGTATCCTGGAGATATATTGTTAGCTATTACACTTAGATCCTTTGGATATCTTAAGTCTATCCTCCTACCATCAGGTCTAATTATATAGTTTGCCCCTGGATGTTTAAATGGGCCATTCATAACTAGTTTTCTTAGTTCATCAATATTCCAGGGTGTAACTCTTTCAGGAATAGTTAGTATTTTTGCAATTTCTTCGGGGACTCCAACTTCATTTATGCTTATATTTGGGTCTGGGGATATTACTGTTCTTGCCGAGAAATCTACTCTTTTCCCCGATAAATTGCTTCTAAATCTTCCCTCTTTTCCCTTTAATCTTTGAGTTAGAGTTCTTAGTGGTCTCCCAGATCTATGGCGTGCTGGCGGAATTCCGGAAACTTCATTATCAAAATATGTATTAACGTGGTATTGTAGTAATTCCCATAGATCTTCAATTATAAGTTGTGGTGCGCCTGCATCTATATTTTCTTTTAATCTTTCGTTTATACGTACAATGTCTACTAGTTTATGTGTTAAATCATCTTCAGATCTCACGCCTGATTCCAATGTTATGGATGGTCTTACACTTATTGGTGGAACTAGTAATACTGTTAAAACCATCCATTCTGGTCTAGCATTATTTGGGTCCATACCTAAGAGCATTAGATCATCATTTGGTATTCGCTCTAACCTAGCTCTAATTTCTATTGGTGAAAGTTTTATTACTCCTTCTTTTGTTTCTTCATAGTATGTTGTCGGTTTTTCTAATTTCAATTTATATTGAATTTCATTACAGTGTGGGCACTCTTTTGTTTTGAGACATTTAGCCATTATCTTTAGGTATAAGTCATTTAATAGTTCAGGCCATCTTTTTGAATATTCTTCAATTATCTTTTTATAGTTGTTTATTTCTTCTTGTGATAACAGTATTCTACCACATCTTCTACATGTTGCTCTAAGTAGTTGGTGAATAGTTTTTGCAAAACCTACATGTATTACTGGTCTCGCTAATTCTATGTGTCCAAAATGTCCTGGGCATTCACCCATTCTATTTCCACATGTAGCACATCTTTGGCTTGGTTCTATGGTTCCTAGTCTTCTATCCATAAGTCCTCCATCTATAGGCCATCCATCTTCGTCATATGTGTCTGGTGTTGATATTATAGCAACAGACATCTTTCTAATAGTGTCTGGTGAAAGTAATCCGAATTTAATGGATTTAATCTTCTTTAATGTTTCAATAGCGCTTTCCATTTTAGACTTCCTCCAAAATTATTCTTGGCATAATGGTTAAACTCATTAATTCTTGTAATAAAAGTTTAAAGGCATATGATATTACTACTGGAGATATTTTTGCTTTTCCTTCACATATTCTACAAACATATTCCTTTTTATTAACATCATAATATGCTATTGTTCCACAATTTTCACATACGTATGCAACCATTCTATCTGATTCATCTAATAATCTTTCTTTTAATAACATTGATGCTCCATGACTTATTAAACAGTCTCTCTCCATTTCTCCAAATCTTAATCCTCCCTCTCTAGCTCTTCCCTCAGTGGGCTGTCTAGTTAATATTTGTACGGGTCCTCTTGCACGTGCATGCATCTTATCTGAAACCATGTGATGTAGCTTTTGATAGTATGTTACACCGATAAATACTTCTGCTTGAAGCATTTGGCCTGTTCTTCCATCATACATTATTTCGCAGCCATTTGGTTTAAATCCAAGTTTCTTTAATGCTTCCTTTAAATCTTCTTCTTTTTCACCTTCAAATGGTGTTCCATCGATAAATCTTCCTTCTAATGCCCCAACCTTTCCAGCTATACTTTCAATTAATTGTCCTAATGTCATTCGTGATGGAAATGCATGAGGATTTATTATTAGGTCTGGTACTATTCCATCTTCTGTAAATGGCATATCTTCTTGTGGTACTAGGAGTCCTATAACTCCCTTTTGACCATGTCTTGATGCAAATTTATCTCCTATTTCTGGTATTCTATTCTCTCTTATTCTAACTTTCACCAGTCTATCTCCTTCTGATGTTTTTGTGAGTAGTATTTTATCAACAACTCCTTCTTCTCCATGCGCTAATGTTAGGGATGTTTCTCTTCTAGCTCTTTCTTCTATTCTCATTCCAGTAGGTTCTTCTAAAAATCTTGGGGGGCTGGTTCTACCAACCAATACTACTTCTCCTTTAACCTCCACTTCTGTTTCTATTATTCCATCATCATCCAATAATCTATATGCATCTGCAACTCTATATCCTCTTACTGAAGGATCTGGTACTTCTATCCTATCTACTTCGCCTCCAGGATATCTTTTCTCACTTATTTCATAACATTTAAAGAAGGTTGAGTGTCCAAGTCCTCTTTCTACAGCCGATTTATTTATTATTATTGCATCTTCAATGTTATAGCCAGAGTACGTTAATACTGCAACTATAAGGTTTTGTCCCGCTGGGCGGTCTTCGTATTTAACTATTTTACTAGCTTTTGTCGTTACTATTGGTTTTTGAATATAATGTAGTAGATGGGCTCTTGAATCCATTCTTATTTGTGCATTTATGGAGTACAATCCTAGAGATTGTTTTGCCATTGCTGCTTCATAAGAGTTTCTTGGTGATTGATTGTGTTCTGCATATGGAATTATTGATGCACATATTCCAAGAATTATGAAGGGCGCTATTTCCATATGTGTATGTTCTTTTGTAAGTGATTCTTGATTTATAGCTATGTACGCGTTTTCCTCTTCTTCTGCATCTAAGTATTCTATTATTCCATTTTTAACTAGATCGCTCCAGGTATATTCACCCTTCTTTAGCTTGTTTATGATTTCATCTGTAAGTTTTGGTTTACCATCTTCAACTACTATTAGTGGTCGCATTACCCTACCTGAATCACAATTTATATATACTTCATTTATGTACTCACTTTTATAATGTGCAATGCTTGCTTCATGATGTATCTTTCCTAATCTACGGAGCTTTCTAAATTCATTACATAAAACTTCTGGGTTATTATGTTTCCCTATTAAACGACCATTTAAGAATACTTTTGCTCCCGCAATTTTCTCACGTCTAGCAATTTCTATTGGTATTACTTCTAATTGATGTATTAACTTCCTCTCTATACTTTCTTCATCTGTACCTACTGATACTAATGCCATTAATGCTAAGTTCTTTACAAGCCCGCAATTTGGTCCTTCTGGTGTTTCTGTAGGGCATAATCTTCCCCATTGTGTAGAATGTAAATCTCTAGCTTCAAAATGTGGTTGACTTCTACTTAAAGGTGATACTACTCTTCTTAAGTGACTTAGAGTTGACATATAGTTTGTTCTATCTAAAAGTTGACTTACACCAACTTTTCCTCCAACCCAATTTCCAGTAGCTATTGCATGTCTTAATCTTTCAGTAATTATATCTGCTCTAACTAGATTTACTATGTTTATCCTTCTACCTCTACTCTTCGCGCGTTCCAATTGATATTTTATATCTCTACATAGGTTTTTGAAGGCTACTCTAAACAAGCTCATTAATAAGTCTCCGGCAAGTTTTAAACGTTTATTTGCATAGTGATCTTTGTCATCAGGTTTACGTCTATTCAATACTAATTCTAGTAGTTTTTCAGCCATTTGACCGAGGAATAAAGCCTTCTTCTTTCTACTTCTATAGTCTGTTCCAAGATGTGGTAGGAAGTATTTATCAAGTATTTGTTGAGCCCTTTGTATACGGTATTCTCTAGTTTGACCTATTGCAACCCTATTCCCAATATAATCCAATGCATTTTCAACAGTTGTTACAGCTGAAGCTTGATCTAGTGATGGCATCATCAATTGTTGTATTTCAGGATCTTCAGAAACTGTTTCCACAATTTCCTTATCCGTTTTCAATCCTAGTGCCTTCATTAATATACATAGTGGGATTTTACCAGGGACTGATGGAAATGATACGTGTAGAGTGCCATCCTTAGATCTTGTAAGTGTTACTGGAACTCTATATCCAGCTGCAGTTGAGAAAACTTTTGCAGTATGGGTAGCTGAAGATCCAGCTCTTCCCACATCTACAAGAATCCTATTTGTCACAAGATCTTCTTGAGCAACCAATACTCTTTCAGAACCATTGATTATGAAATATCCGCCTGGATCATCAGGGTCTTCTCCAGCTGCAATAAGCTCTTCTGTACTTAAACCATGCAATCTACATTTAACTGATTTAACCATTATTGGAAGTCTACCTATAAAAACTTTAACTCGCTCCCCCTCAATATTATCTTCAACTGGTATCATTGTTAAATGTATTGATGCTGCATACGTTAAATTCCTAAGTCTAGCATCCATTGGATATATCTTCTCTTCTGAACCATCAGCTTCAAGAACTGTAGGTTCACCTACTTCAATTTCCCTTAACCTTACCTTTAATCCAGGTATACTTGTTTCTATTTCACCTTGTTCATCCACTATTTGTTGTAAACCCCTAGTTATAAAATCATTAAAAGAATCTAAGTGTTGTCTAACAAGCCCCTTCTCCTTAAAGAAGGATTCTATTAATATCCATCCATTTGTATTCATAGATTTATTCAAATTCCACCACCCATTAACCTGGAACAACATATCTATATGCAATTGAAATTCCTGCTGTAGGACTCTTCCTAATTATCTTTATTATATCTCCCCTCTTTGCACCTAAGGCTCTTGCAGCAGGGTCGTTCACCCTTATATATGGTAATTGATGAGGTTCAACTCCAAGCTGTTTTAAAACTTCTTCAGCTTCCTTCTTGCTTAATAATATATGTTGTGGTACAAGAACATGATCAAAAATTGAAAATTTCTTACTCATTCATATCACCAAATTATATATAAGATTAAGTCAAAAAAGTTAAGCGTAAATACTTACCAATAAATATTTCGCTTTTCATTACTCTCATCAAAACACCATTAAACCAATTATTAAAGTTTTTCTTTAAAACTTCAATGTTAATAGAATTTTACAATTAAACTTAGGATCTCATTAGAAACTTTTGTTTGACGGGCCCGGCGGGATTTGAACCCGCGACCAATGGGTTAAAAGCCCACTGCTCTGTCCTGGCTGAGCTACGGGCCCTATATTCAAAAAACTACCTATAATTTTCATGTATAATAAATATTAAAAAATTACGATAATAAGATGTACTTTAAATGGCGCCCAGGCCGGGATTTGAACCCGGGGCCCGAGCTCGACAGGCTCGGATGTTAGACCGGGCTACACCACCTGGGCTTTTGATTTCATTACTAAAATACAATTTGTTTTTATATTTTTTGCGCATTGAAGATGAGAGAATAAATTTATGGTTGACATGTTCAATATATCTTCGGGCCCGTAGCTCAGTTTGGATAGAGCGCTGGCCTTCGGAGCCAGAAGTCCCGGGTTCAAATCCCGGCGGGCCCGTTAAATTATTTAAATGAAGTTATATCAAGTATTTTATCTTTAAATTTAGATTTAATTATGTAACCTGCAAGATCAAATATTTTTCTAGCTTTTTCCATTATTATGGAGTCGCTTGAGGCTATAATTTCACCGATTGATAAAATTTCTTTATCATTTCTTTTTGATGTTTTTGCATAACCAACTAAATTTTCCTTTTCAATTATATCTCTAATAATAGACGCTAATTCCCCACTAAAGCTAATTTGCTGGTCAAATAAGAATATAACTTCAGCTGGTCTATACACCTTTAATAATTCAAAAATCATTTTTATCGAATCTTCCGTGTATAGTGAAAACTTAAATTTCCTGGATGTATAGGATATATCACGTATAACTCCATCGTCACACATCAATAATATATGTCCCTTTAGAGCGCTTTCTAACGTTATTATATTATTAAATCCATCTATTAATAATCTCTCTCCAATTATGTCCTTTGGACTTAGTAATTTTTTTAATATATTTTGAACTTGTTGCTCTGGGTACACTGCTCTGAAGATTATTGCTCTCTCTTCTTTACTCAATTTATATCTTGAAGCAATATAGTCTGCAGCTGTTTTTCGATTGTATCCTCTATTCAATAGATATCTCATATCCTTTACTGCTTCTCTTAATGCTTCTAAATTTATACTCATCATTTCAATTTATTAATTACGTAATTTCTCACTTCACATATTATAGATTGGAAAATTTCATTGTCTATTTTTCTGCCAAATCCTTGTGCTATAGTTTTCTCTCCTCCACTTTTACCCTCAAGTTTTTCAGCTATTATTTTAGCTATTGCTGAAGAGTCAAATCCTCTTTTTGATATTTCATCATTTAACATAACCACATATTCAATTGCTTCCGCCTTTTTGTTTACAACTATTACTATTGCTTCCATATGCTTCTTTAATATTTCTCCTCCAATTTCTATCATTTGTTCCCGCGTTAATTCATCAAATTCAGGTATGTATACCTTTATATCACTATAAGTTATTTTTGGTTGCTGGATTATTTCATTCACTAGTTTAGTTAAGTATTTTCTCCAAAGTTGTTTATTTTCGATTTTGTATTTTTCTATT
Source organism: Methanomethylicia archaeon (assembly GCA_038727515.1). Classification (GTDB taxonomy): domain Archaea; phylum Thermoproteota; class Methanomethylicia; order Culexarchaeales; family Culexarchaeaceae; genus JAVYVS01. Next base: position 68,550 of record JAVYVS010000003.1, on the reverse strand, counting down.
TCTTCTTTGATTTTACCAATATTCTTTATCAAATTTTCTTCTTGAGAATTTAAAATCTTAGCGGCTTCCATTAATATTTCCTCTTTATTTTGTATATACCTTAATGATGATAATCCACATGTAAATTCTATTCTTATTACACCATCCTGAATTCTACTGGTCTTTAATATTTTTATAAGTCCTATTTCTCCAGTCTTATTAACATGTAATCCCCCGCATGCCTGAACATTAATATCTCCAATATTAACTAATCTAACATTTTTTCCAGGGACTACTCCACCCTGATAAATCCTTATACCATAAGTACCTTCAGCTTTTGCTCTCGGCATTTCATAAATCTTTACATCAATGTTACTTAATACATATGTATTGACTTTTTCTTCTATTTTTTTAATTTCTTCTATTGTTAATGGTTTATAATGTGTTATGTCCAAGCGGTTTTTGAATACATCTTTTTGTGCGCCACTTTGCCATACATGTTTACCTAATACATCTATTGCTGCAGCCAATAATAGATGTGTTGCTGTATGACTTCTCATAAGTGATAATCTTCTCTCAACATCCACTATGCCCATAACTCTTCTCCCAATTGGTGGCTTCTCTCCATCAATTTTATGAACAATAACTTCTCCAATTTTTTGTACATCTATAACTTTAGCTTCTTTGTCTTCCCATAATATTACTCCATGATCGCAAGGCTGCCCCCCTCCCTCTGGATAGAATGCTGTTGAATCCAATATTACATAATTATCTATTACTCCAAGCACTTCTGCTTCAAATCTAAATTTGTAAGCATCTTCATAGTATATCTTTCTTGTGGGAGGATATTCTTCAACGCTTATCTTTTGAAATGCTTCTTCATGCTTCCTTTCTATATTTAAATGCCTCTTCATTAATTCTGAGTAGAAGTTACTGGGTATTTCCACCTTCACATTATCTCTTTCAGCTATTTCTTTAGTGATTTCTGGGGGTATTCCATGGGAATCATAAAGTTCTATGAGCTTTGCTACTGGGATTATTCTATCTCCCCTTCTAATAGTTTCCTCTATAATATTCTTTATAATTCTCTCTCCACGTTTTAAAGTAGTTACATAGCGTTCCTCTTCCTCTTTGAGTATATTATAGATTTCTCTCTCCATTTTTAGTATATGTGGAAATGCTTTCCCCCAATAGTTTATTTGAAGCTTAATTAGATCTATTAATGAAAAGTCTATTTTAACTTGGTTTATTAACCTAATTATTCTTCTTATGAGTAGTCTTGCTAGATACCCTCCACCGGAGTTTGATGGTACAAGTCCATCTGCTAACATAAATGTTAAACATTTTGTATAATCTAGCAATGCAAAGATATTTTGAATCCTATTTAGATCGTCATCTACTAATAATTCCTCTGGATGAATTGAACTCTTATATACGTGATCTCTTAAATTCTTTTCTTGAATATATATTTCTTCTTCATTAAGAATTTTGTTTAAAATGGGGTCATATATTGAATGGAAAATTGTAGGTTTAGCTTGGGATTCCCACAAAATTCTTTCTAATCCATATCCAGTGTCAACTATTTTAAGAGGCATTAGTTTATATCCTCCATTAACTACTTTATACATCATAAATACCAGTGTAGCTACCTCTAAACCTCCTATACAAACTTCGAAGCATGGACCTGCATTTCCCCCTCCCTCCCACCAACTTTCTTTATACGTTATCTCTTTAGGGTCTACCCCCATAACTTCTGTCATAAAATTATGGCATAGTTCAACGGTCTTATCTTTCCAATAAATTTCCTTATTTGGATAGTTAAAGGCGTGATGAGCAGCCATTTCAAATATTGTTAAATGTTTCATGCTTTTTCCCACTTCATCTATGTCAACTAATCTTATACATGGTTGTGAGATTACCAATGGATTTGCAGGGGGATCTGATTCTCCACTCGTTACAAATGGTTGAAAAACCGCTATGCTTGCTATTGTTAAATATATATCATCCCTCCATCTAGCCACAACTGGGTAGGGATTTATGATTTCATGCCCATTCCTCTTAAAGAATAGTAGAAAGTTATTTCTTAATTCATCTATTGAACTATAATATTTCATTATAGGATTCATCAAAAATTCATATGGTTCACAGGGAGCCTCTCCACATGTTTCACGTAGTGGATTTAATGTCCAAAATGTTTTTCCACATTTTGCACAGATTTTCCTATGAAATGAATTTTGAGTGAAAAATAAGGTTTCATACTCCTTTTCATTAATCATTTATTTTACCACCGCTCCTAATATCAGATAATGCCTATTTTGAGCTATATAATATAAAGTTTAGCAAAATTAAACTATAGTCTACGTATATTTAAAGATTGTTTATCCGAAGAGTGATGCTAATCCTTCTGCAACTTCTTCCTCTTCTTCTTCCTTCTTCTTTTCTTCCTTCTTCTTTTCTTCTTTCGTCTTCGTCTCAGTAGATGATGCAACTGTAGCCGCTGGCATCGCTACCATTGGGGCTGCAATTGATGCTGCGCTTATAGCTTCATCTATATTTATCTCTTTTATTGCTGTTGTTACTGCTTTCAACTTTATCTCATCAATTTCAATTCCAGCTGCTTCTAAAATCTTTCTTAATCTACTTTCTTCAATTGGCTTCTTAGCGTAATGTAGTAGGAGGCTTGCATATATGTACTCTATAAAAATCACCTCCAATTTTGTGATTAAAGTTGTAATAACGTATATTTAAAGATTGTTTATCCGAAGAGTGATGCTAATCCTTCTGCAACTTCTTCCTCTTCTTCTTCCTTCTTCTTTTCTTCCTTCTTCTTTTCTTCTTTCGTCTTCGTCTCAGTAGATGATGCAACTGTAGCACTCTGTATGCCTTCTATTTTAATATCAGGGTTTATTTGCATAAGTTTTTGTGCTAAGATTATTGCTTTAGTGTTTGCAGATGCAATTGCTTTTGGCATTAACTCTGGGATTGGTATTACAGTTTCTTCAGCAATTTTATTCGCTATTTTAGTTGCTTTCATAATTATTAGTTGCATAGTTTCATGTGTAGGTATAACTGCCTCTATAGATAATTTAAAAGCACTTCTTACTGCATTAATTATACTTGTACGGTATTCTTCTATGTTTAACTTTAATTCTTCCCCGGTTAGCACCCTCCCTTTATAGTATATTGATTTAAGTTTCAGTTTTACCTCAATAGGTTTTATGTTTAATCTTTTTAGTATATCTGCTAAGTCTTGACTTATTACATCTCCAATTTTTGCCACCACCGTATCCTTTGTTATCCATATCGATCCTTCTTCAATTTTTATTGGGATCTTAAGTGCATTCAATTTGCTTATTATTGGGCCGGGGGTCATCCCTGTATTTCCAGCAGGTACAATTATATCATTTTGTGCTATATCCCCTGCTTTTGCTTCTGTATATACCTTATTCTTTTCTAGTAACGTTATAATTGTAAATGGATTTTCATTCAGAAATATGAATGCATTTTGATCACTTAATTGCGCTTCTAGTTTTTCTATATTTTCTAATTTCTTTTCACACTTTTCAAGGGCTTTTTTAAATAGGCTGTTTTTCGCTATCTTTAAATGTATACCTCTTTCTCTCAATATCTTTCTTATTTCTTGTAATTGTTGAGTTCTTAACCCCCTTATTGATGCTATAGCTAAAATCTCATTTGAACGTATTAATTGAATAAGTTCTTCTAAGATTCTTTGTTTCCTTACACTTTTAGGCTGCTTTTTTATAGATGTTTTAAGCATTTATATCACCTCATAAATTAACTTTCACTGGTTTACCCATGGTGGTCTTTACGTATATGGATTCGATGTTTTTTAAGCTCTTAAACTTTTCCCTTATCCTTGAGATCACAGTTAATGCATTTTCCAGAAGTCTTTCTGTCGGCATATCTTCTTTTCCAATGATACATTGTACTACTGGTTGATTTCTCATTCTAATCCAAATAGTATTCTGAGCTTTACTTAATATGGAAGATAAATCTCCTGTGGGTGGTATTGGTTCTGGCATTTTATTTCTTGGCCCAAGTATAGATCCCAATTGTCTACCTATAATCGGCATATAATCTGCTCTTGCTATAAATATGTCATGGGTTTCTGCAAGTTTTCTAATTTCCTTTTTATTTGAAGCTATTTTATCTAACATATCTCTGCTTATTATTGTTTGTACTCCCATATCCTTCGCTCTTACTGCAAATTCTCCATCTCCAAATACGCATATTTTAACAGGTTTACCTACTGGATGTGGAAGTATAACCTTTTCATTTATCCTATTTTCTGGTCTCTTTAAGTCTATATCTTTTAAATTTATTATGAGTTCAACTGACTGTACAAAATTCCTCTTTTTAGAAGTATTTTTTGCTTCTTCAAGGGCTCTTTTTAAATTATCTTCTAAGGATGACATTTAACTCTCCTCTCTTAGTATTTCATCATATTTACCTTCATCTATTTCACGTTGTACAATTCTTGGATCTTTACCTTCCACGGTGACACCCATACTAACACAAGTACCCAGAATTTCCTTTACTGCAGCTTTAAGTGTTTTTGCTAATAATTGTGGTCTCTTAATTTTAGCTATTTTCACGGCTTGTTGGATTGTTAAATTTCCAATCTTTTTATCATGAGGGCTTCCAGAACCCTTCTCAACTTTTAATTCTCTAAGTATTAATGCTGCTGTTGTTGGTATACCTACTTCCACATTGAATTCCTTTGTTTCAACATCAATATTTACCGTGACTGGTACTCTCATCCCTAAGAATTCCTTCGTTTTTTCATTTATCAAATTAACTACTTGCATTACATTTACCCCAAGAGGGCCTAAAGAAGGTCCTATTGGAGGCCCTCCAGTAGCTTTCCCTCCCTCCACTAGAAATGTAAAACTTTTCTTATTACTTTTCATTCACTTCACCCATTACTATAAAATTATGTCGCTAATGTCTTTCTCATATTCTTTCTATTATATTTTTCTCAAAGGTTTATGTCTTAGTAGATTTTCTAATAGCATCCGCACTTATAGTTATTGGTAATGTATATGCTACTTCAAGTAATTCTATAGTTACCTCCCCTCTTTCAACATTTATTTTTGTAAGTTTTCCAGTCATACCCCTAAATGGTCCACTCACTACTTCTACAATGTCTCCAATATTTAATCCTTCGAGAGATGATTTTGGTATAAGGAATTTCTCTATTTCACTTATGTCTATGATTCCTGGAACCCATCCCTTAACATGTTTTATTCCACTTATTGCCTTTTCAATTTTTGTTGCATCTGTTACTTCAATAAATATGAATCCACTTATATTCCTCGGTGCTATTATAGATAAAACTCCAATATCACTTGAAATAGCCCTTGTCTCTATGAGCAACGCTACATTACTCTCTTGGCCGGCAGTTGTTCTAACGGTGTAATAGGGCGCCAAATAACATCACCTTGGGAGTGATTGTAATACTAATGATATCAATTGTATTATGAATCCATATATGCCTATCAATAATAATCCGAATAGACATATTCTCAATGTTAATAAGTATTCTTCCCAAGTTGGTTTACGTGATAATCTTAAAATCCTCTTAACTGATTCTCTGAAACTACTCATTGGTTTATCCCCAAACACCCAGTTATATGATGGATAATTCACCTATTTATTTTTTACAGGATTAATGCTAGTATTGCTTTTTGTACATGTAGTCTATTTTCTGCTTGATCCCATACAATGGATTTATCGGAATCTATAACTTCATCTGTGATTTCAAATCCACGGTGAGCAGGTAAACAATGCATTACTAATGCTTTTGGTGCTTGTGATAATAGTTTTGAATTAACTTGATAGGGTAAGAATACCTTTAACCTTCTTTCACTTTCTTCCTCTTGTCCCATACTCACCCATACATCTGTGTATATGAAATCAGCATCTTTTACAGCTTCCTCAGGAGATGTGAATATTTCAACTTTAGAACCACTTTCAGCGGAATTTATTTCTGCAAATTTCAATACTTCTTCTCTAGGAGTGTAACCCTTTGGTGATGCTATACTAATATTTACCCCAAGTTTCGTTGAGGCTATTATAAGTGAGCTGCAAACATTATTAGCTCCATCTCCAATAAATGTCAATTTTACACCTTTTAGATACCCCTTCTTCTCATATATAGTGAACATATCTGAAAGAGCTTGACATGGATGGTATAAGTCGCTTAAACCATTTATGACTGGTATCGTTGCTGCTTTTGCCATTTCTTCTAGATCTTTATGCTTATATACTCTCGCCATTATTCCATCAACATACCTACTTAAAACTTTTGCAGTGTCACTGACGGTTTCTCCTCTTCCAAGTTGCAATTCATTCCAATTTAAATATAAAGAGTTGCCACCTAATTGTTGCATTGCTACTTCAAAAGATATCCTAGTTCTAGTTGATGGTTTTTGGAATATCATTGCAAGCGTTTTACCTTTTAATAGTGGTTTAACTTTTTCACCAGCATAATATTCCTCTTTTAGCTTCTCTGCCAGCTTCATCATCTTCCATAGTTCTTCTGGTGTAAATTCTTGAAGTGTGAGAAGATCTTTACCTTTCAGTGACATGTATACCACTGTAAATCATATAAGTAAAGGTAATTTAATAAAACTAGTGTTATTACTCTATTAATTTTTGTAGAAGCCATTTTTCATCAAATTTTATAAGATCTGTGTATTTTTGTCCAGTTCCCATGTATAGTATTGGTTTCTTTGTTGCAAACATTATTGAAAGTGCTATTCCTCCTTTAACATCTGCATCAACTTTTGTTATTATTGATCCACTGATTCCTACGTATTCATTAAACTTCTCAGCTTGTGTTAATGCATCATTTCCTGCAAGTGCATCTCCAATAAATATAGTGTAATCGGCATCTATTACTTTTACAATTTTTCTTAATTCTGCCATTAAGTCTTTATCAGTATGCATTCTACCTGCAGTATCAATTAATACTATTGGTATTTTATGTGCAGAAGCGTGATTTACAGCATCATATGCTACTGCAGCTGGGTCTGCACCATATTTATGTTTAATCATTTTTAACCCAAGATTTTTTGCATGAATCCATAATTGTTCTTCAGCACCAGCTCTAAAAGTATCACTACAAGCCAGTATGGATTGTATACCATTTTCCTTAAACATGTATGCAAGTTTTGCTATAGTAGTCGTTTTTCCACTACCATTTACGCCTACAAATACTATTTTTACTGGTATTTTTCCCTCTTTCCTCCTATTGTATATTTCATTTTCCAAATTTATTTCTCCAGAATTCCTTATTAAATCAATTATTGCATTCTTTATTGCTTCTTTAACTCTTTCACCAATCTTCTCTCCCCTTGGAATTTTAGTACCCTTTAGTGAATCAAATATTCTTCTTTCTAAGTATTCCGCAACGGGATATGCAACATCACAACTTAATAACTGTATTTTCCATTCAAAAAGTATTGGTTCTAAATCTTCTTCAGATAATGTTTTTGTGGAAGCAATTTCAATTACTTGTTTTATAGCATTTTTCAGTTTAGTAAACACTATTGATCATCCTTTTCTCTCTTTTAATTGTTGAAGTAATGTGCTTAATTGATTTTGAAGATATTGTATACCACTTATGGTTTCATTTAATTTTTGTTGTATTTCAATTTGTTGTTTCTGAAGTATTTCCATCCTCTTTTCAAGTATTTCCTTTACGTATTGGTTTGGTCTCTTAATTATTACATTGGAACCAACATTGATATAAGCATTTTCATTATCTATTATTATTGCATCCACCATTATCGATGATCCAAGCGGTAAAATTACTCTACAGTTTTTCTCTATTTTACTTATTTCATTTAATGTTTCAAGTGAAAGTTGTAGGTCTATTAATTGCTTTTGTATAGCTTCACTTTGCTCCTTTAATGATTCTGCAATTGAGTTAAGCATATTTATCTGAGCATATATTCTTCCAGCTTCTTCTTCAATCTTCTTTTCACTTATATCACTCATGCATCTTTTCCCTCCATAAGCTTTGTATTAAACTATTTTTCGTATCTTTTGGATTTATAACTTCTATCGAGGTGATTCTTATGTTCCCTCTTTTAACCCTATGTATACTGCCTAAACTTGAATATGCTCTTTCAATTGCATGCTCTGGAATTAATCCTGGAATATCTAATGTGAATTTCATAGTTTCTCCATTTCTAAGTGTTATATCACCTTTTACACGATATATGTTTATACTCATAATTTAAATCAACCCCTCCAAGACTCTTTCTATATGTGCTATTTCAGGACCTGTGGATGCGCTTCCAACAAGTATTCCATTAGAATTAGCCACTATTCCAACCCCCACTATTGGGAACCCTGCATTAACAGTTCCAACATCCACTTTTACTTTTAGTATCTCACTTATATTTTTTAGTTCTTCTTCTGATGCCATTGGATGCACTATACATCCCCTGTTATTTGCTACTCCAACTGATCCAACAACTTTGTATCCAGCTATGGTGAACTTTTCAACTTCTACATCTAATACATCTCTTATGATTTCAACATCCTTTCTATCTAATTCTGGACTTACTATAGCAGCATTATCATTCGCCAGAATTACATTTCCTAAAGCTGTTATCTTACTTGGCATTGGTTCTACATTTATGTTTAATTCTGATCTTAGATAATTCAATTCTTCTGTTGATGTATAATATGGAACTACTAACCCATTTGAATTTCCAGCAGTTAATACCCCTAGAAGCACGGAATCACATAAATTAATTTGCAAAATTTTAACTTTCAATACCTCTTCTAATATGTTTACTACTTTATATGGTATATTTGATGGTGCTAATACATATTTATCAGTTGGGGAGAAAAATACCCCTATATTATTACTTCCATAAATTGAGAGTCTCTCTATCAAATTTATATTCCCTCAATTGTTTTCAGTAAATGGATATGCTTTTACAATCCCCTCAGAATCTTTAGTTACTCTAACCCTTATTTTTCTTGGTGGTTTCTGAATTCCTCTAGCCCATAAAATCTCATTCAATTCTGGCGTTATTATTATTTTATCACTTTTCATGTGTTTTGCTAAAAATGATCTTATAAATCTTACAGCTCTTGGCGTCCTTTTATTTCTAGGTACCATGTAAGCTATTCTTAATGGTATAGTGTATATACGCTCCAATACTATTTCTTCCTTTCCCTTACTCATAATTCTCCCTCACAATTTTAATTTTGTTTGTCGCCAATGTCTAAGTTTTGGGTGCCTCCTAAATTTGCCTCTTGTCTTAACAATAACCCATAGTGGAACTGGTGAATTTTGTTTATTAGCTTTTGCCAATCTAAGTTTTCTACCTAAAGGTTTATAACGTGCCATAGACTACTCTTCCCTCCTCCATATAATTTTTGTCTGTGTCCTCTTACTAGTTAATTGAAGTAGAATGCTTTTTAATTGTTCGTCTGTTATCGGTATTTGTATTCTACCACTCTGTGCTAACTGTATCAATTGCAATTCCAATTGTTCAACAAGTTCTGGTTTAACCATCTTTAAATTCGCTAATCTACTTCTAGCTTCTGGTGTTAAAATCCTTCTTAATGCCTCTTGCTTTGCAGCCTCAATAGCCTCCCTCTTTTTTGCTTCCTCTATCTTTCTTCTAAGTTCTTCTACTCTTCTCCGTCTTATTTCTTCTAATTCTTCATCATATTCCTCATATTCATCTTCAATTTTATTCATTGTTCCCCCTCCAAATCATTTTGTTTTTGCTTCTTTAATTACAATGTACTTTCTTAACTCTGGGTTATCTTTTATTAAGCTTCTAAATATCTTATTTGAAGTTCTATGTAATAGTGATAAACCTTCTGGAGTTAGAGTCCTTCCCTTTCCCTCTACTCTTCTAATAAGCTTTGCCCCTTCAAGTTGTTGTAAAATCTTTCTAATAATTTTCCCTCCTCCCTTTCTAAAGTGGCTCTTTTTCGTTCCTCTTTGTTTTCTTCCTCCAAACTTTATCCTAAGAGTTTCAACCCCTACATGCCCCTGTAAATATATTTTTCGCAGTATTGCTGCTGCACGAATATACCACCAATCTGGATTTTCTGGAATTCTCTCTCTATGAACACCTGTTTTCACATATTGTGCCCATTGTGGAGGTTTTATTTGTGGGTAATTATTCTTTAGATTCTCAGCTAACTCCATTATCAATTTTTCTGCTGGAACTGCTTTAGGTGAAACCATTGAGCATCACCAAATTTTTAATCAGTCTTCAATCGTAATCATCTCTTATAAATTCTTTGCTTTCTATATAATGTTATCGTTTTTCCCCTAATATCTATTATTTCTGCGCTGAGCGTTGATGATATTTTTCTTCCTAAATCTTTTATGTCAATTTCATCTATTAGAGGCATAGATCTTAAAAATTTTATTTTTACAACTTCATGTTCGTTAAGCTGCCTATCTATTTCATTTAAAATATTTTCTGTTAACCCATTCTTTCCTATGTTTATTTTTGGTGCTTCATCTCTTACAGCAATTATCTTCATCTTCTTCTTTTCACTAATCTTTTCATCCATAGTTTTCAAATGAATAAGCATGAGACAGACTTATAAATAGTTTTCTTAAATTATTCATCTTTTCGAACTCTTCTCTTTATTAAATACCTCATTTTATTTCCACATCTATGACATGTGACTACTATATGAGGAGACCTTCTAGGTTTGATTCTTACGTGGCAATTAACCCCCGCTACAAGGAATGCATAACACTTGTGGCAAAATCTTCTTCTCCATTTTTTTGGTATTCGTATTCTAGCTTTCATACTTATCTTACGTGCTAACTCTACATATCTATCAGCTAACTCTGGATATTCATGGAATATCTCTTCCGCCATTTTAAATAGACGTTCTATACGTTCCCTACCTATTTCACGCACTCTTCTCCACACTAAATTAATAGATTTAAAAAAACTAATATTTATTTGGTGGATAAATCTGCCCCCTTTAAATATAATTATTGGAGAGGCTGCTCTTGAACTTGTACCTAAAGAAATCTCCAATGATCCAATAATTGTACGAGATGCTAAGAGAAGAAGAAAAAAAAGTGATGAAATACTTTTAGATATTTCACGACATTATAAAGCTATGAAATCTATTGATAAATTTTGGAAGAGGGGTAGACCTGATATAACACATTTAACCCTATTAAACATATTAGGATTTCCAGCAAACAAACGGGGATTAATAAAAGTATATGTCCACACAATAAACGACTTTGTTATAGACATAGACCCGACAATACGTTTACCGAGAAACTACAATAGATTTATTGGATTAATTGAACAATTGTTTAAAGAAAAACGTGTTCCACCTAAAAATGTAAAATCCCTAATGACTTTAAGGAGTTCAGATTTAAAAAGCTTAATAAAGGATATTTCTCCATCAAAAACAATCATACTAACCTCTGCTGGAGAGAGATTAACTCCAAATCAAATAGCGAAAGTATTGGTTAATGAAAGTAATCCAGTAATCATAATTGGTGGATTTCAAAGTGGAGAATTTTCTGAAGAAAATTTATCCTTAGCAGATATGAAATGCTCCATTTATCCAGAAACTCTTGATGCATGGGTTGTTGCTGCAATAGTAGTACATCAATATGAAATTGAAATTGGACTATACAAAGACATATGGGGTTAATCAGTGTTTCCAGCGTTAATCATCGGTTTAACCTCATTGACCCTCTTCACATCATCTATAGTAGATTTATTAGGTCTTCTAAATAAATGTTCTTCATAATTTTCAAAGGTTTAATATGAATAGAATTCATGAAGTAACCTAAAAATATGTACACTGATTATTAACTTAATTTCATTTGGAGTAATGATAGCTTGAATTATTCGTAAGAAGCGACCACTTTATATCATGGACCATATCCTTTATATCTTATACCAATACTTAACATAAGTAAATAATCACAATAAATCAGCCTATCAATCAATAACCACCAAAATGGGGTAATAAAAGGAAGTTTTAAGAGATTGTATTAAACCAGAATGGTGGTGGACCGGGCGGGATTTGAACCCGCGACCCCCCGCATGCCAAGCGGATGCTCTTCCAGACTGAGCTACCGGCCCCCAAATACTACAAATCCTACTATAAATTAAAAGTTTAATAAGTAATAAAATTATCTTGGTTCATAATATTTGTTAAAGTCATTCTCTTATCTTCATGGTATTGTATTTGGGAATGATGGTTTTCTCATCCTCAACCCATAGAAGTCCATTACTTCCTTTAAGTCCACCTCCTATAAAAATTCATATTCAGGAGAGCGTAGAACATGATGCTCCGCTAATAAGAGATCTGGAAATTTAATGAAGATCTTTATGAGGGTGGAATCATCAGCTTGACGCGCAGCTCCATGTGCTCAAGCGTATCTTCAATGCCCACTCCTCTCAGGGGCAAGCACATCCCAAGAAGGCCTCATACAACCTCAATACAATGTTTTCTCCGCATATTGACTCAGCCTAGACCTGGCAGCACCAAGCCTCCCAGCAGCATCATCATGTATATCCGCTATCACACTAAACTTTGTACCGAAGATTTAAAAGGAGAGGCTATGTATAGGGCTCTAGAACTAGGAGTATTGGAGCCTCGGGCGGGATTTGAACCCGCGACCAACGGCTTACAAGGCCGCCGCTCTACCGAGCTGAGCTACCGAGGCACTTCTAAAGAATAAATTAGATTTATTCTTCATATATTTTTAACTTTAATTTGAATGTATATTTTTGAAGCTTCCTTAGCAATTATTTCTGCAATCCTTATTGGTTCTGGTTTTCTACCCCATAGGGTGTTCTCCCTCAATATTCTAATTGCTTCTCCTATATCTATTCCAATATTTTCAATGTACACTTCTTTTTCATTTTCCTTTATCTTAATTTGATGTATTCCTTTCGATATTTTTAATGTTCTCTTTATTATGTTCCATCTTTCACGCCAATCTGGAAAATGTTTTATTAATGCTGAAATTACTTCTTTGTTATTTGGCTTCTTCCTAGTATATATTATTACTGGTATTTCTGTTTCTTTCCATATTCTTTCTGCATCCATTAAATTGAATCCTGCATATGATATTCCATTTAGTAATACTATGTTTATTGGTTTTGCTTCATCTATTATATCGATGGCTTTATCTGTAGCATCCAGTCCATCAACATCTATTTCTTTAAAGAATACATCTTCAAGTATTGTATTTTTTGTTTTTACTCCTACAAGTATTGTTTTATCCTTTTCCTTCTTTGAAATTTTCCCATCTTCAAAAGCTAATATCTTCATTTACGTTAATACCCTCAATATATTTTCATCACTGAGTAAACTTTCCCTTATACTTTTATCACTTACACTCAATTTTATTATTTTGGTTCTTCCATATCTTCCTCTACTCACTATTTTTGCATTTATTATCCCAAGAGTATCTAACTCATTTATTAAGTCTCCAACCCTTCTTTGAGTTAGTGGTTCTATCTTTGTTTTCTCGCATAAGGCTTTGTATGTATCATATATTTCTCCAGTTGTTATCTCTTTCTTTTCCATTTTCTGCAATTTATATATTGCTGCTAATATGATCTTTGAATGTAAGGGTAAACTATTTATGGCTTCTATTTCTCTATCTCTTTCTATCTCTTTGTATGCTTGTTTCACATTTTCAATGGTTACTTTATCTTTACCTTCTCTTTCAGCTATTTCTCCAGCTATTCTTAATAGTTCTAATGCTCTTCTAGCATCTCCATGTTCTTTTGCTGCTAATGCTGCGCACAGTTTTATAACTCCATCTTCTAATACATTGGGCTTGAAAGCCTTTGAAGCTCTTCTAATAAGTATATCTTCAAGTTCTGGTGCTGTATATGGTGGGAAGACTATTTCTTCTTCTCCTAAACTACTTAATACTCTTGCACTTAAGAAATCTGTAAATCTTAGATCGTTCGTTATCCCTATTACACATACCCTACTATTTTTTAGTTCAGTATTTATCCTAGTCAATTTGTATAATACTTCATCTCCACATTTCTTCACCAATGCATCTATCTCATCTAATACTACTATCATTGAAATCTTTTTATTATCAAGTCCATTAACAAACCTCTTGTAAACTTCTGCTGTTGCTAATCCTGTAAATGGGATACGTATCCCTATAGTTTCATTTAATGTTGCAAGTACTCTATAATCAGTATCATCATATCTACAATTTATATATGCTGTTGCCATCTTCCCCGAAACTTCCTTTCTACTTTTAATATTTTCTAAAACATATTTTGCAACTGCAGTTTTCCCAGTTCCAGTTAATCCATATATGAATACGTTTGATGGTCTTTGACCTTGCAATATTGGTGCAAGTATTTTTGCTAGTGTGAGTATTTGTTTTTCTCTATGTGGTAGTTCATCTGGAATATAATCTGGTCTCAACATATCTCTATTCTCAAATATTTTAGAATGCATGATCTTTGAAAACAACTCATCTAGCTTTTTAGACAATATTCTCTCCCCGTCTTCTATGCATTATTTTATATTACATTTGTCACCTATATTTCTATTGGGGTTTTACTTATAGCTATAATAGTATTTTTTACATTTTATAACATAAACTAAAGTATATAATACATATATTTATTACATTGTCCTTCTATATTTACATTTTTTACAATTATTTTTGATTAAAATTTATAGCATTCTCTATAACTATTTTAATAAAGGGATTTTCGTGGAATCAGTTATTCGTAGACATCTTATGATTAAGGAACCTAAATTCAAGCATATTTTAAGAATTCAAGATGAAATACTTTCATCCATTAGAAATTTCTTGAGAAATGAAGGCTTTATAGAAATTCTAGCTCCAATAATAGGTCCATGTACAGATCCAGGTATACGGGGAGCTAAACAATTAACCATAGATTACTATGGTTCTAAGTTTAAAGTTATGAGTAGTATGATTCTGTATAAGCAAATGGCCATTAGATGTTATCCCAAAATATTTTCACTTTCCCCAAATATTAGGATAGAACCTCCAGAAACCATACATACAAAGAGGCATTTAACTGAATTTAGACAAATCGATATAGAATCTGCCCATGCAACATGTGAAGATATGATTCGCCTCGCAGAAAGACTAATTCAATATGTGATTAACTGTGTATTAGAAAATTGCCATAATGAACTTAAATCGCTCAATAGGAATATAGAACCTCCAAAAATACCATTTAAACGATACACATATGATGAAGCTATAAACCTTTTAAAATCCATGGGTTACAACATAAAATATGGAGATGAAATTCCATGGGATGCTGAAGAAGCAATATCACTATTAAATGAACATCCATTTTGGATAGTAAATTACCCAATAACTGCACGTGGCTTTTATTATTTGGAATGTGATGAAAAACTTGGGGTACTTAAGGATTTTGATTTATTATATCCTGAGGGTTATGGAGAAGCTATTTCTGGAGGTGAAAGAGAATATAGATATGATCGTGTAATTGAAAGGATGATTAAAAGTGGTGAAAACCCCTCAAATTATGAATGGTATCTTGAATTATTAAAGGATGGAGTTCCACCCTCAGCCGGTTTTGGAATAGGTATTGAAAGATTAACTAGATACATTTGTGGCTTAGAAGCTATATGGGATGCAGTACCATTTCCTAAGATTGCCGGGATAATATCCCCTTAAACTATTCTAAAGAAGCTAAACCTCAATGCATTTAAACCCTTTACCTTCTCCAATTCAGATATAAATTGCTTTATCTCTTTTGCATCCCCCTTTACAAGTATAGCTTCAATACAATTTTCCTCATCTAAATGTGCATGTGTGTTTGATATAACAATCCTTAAGAATTTATGTTGTAGCTCTGTTAACTCTTGTTCTGCTTTATGCTCAAAATATACTGTTATTACACCACCAAAGAAACCATCCTCCATAATTAACCCTCTTTCAGAAAGATACAATTTAATAGCTTCATCAATTACTTTAGATCTATTATTTAATTTCATCTTTTCCATATATTCACTCAATATCTTTAGAGTCTCCTCTTTAAATGCAACTCCAGTTTTTATCCTTTTCATAATTCAGCTACATATAATCTCATATAATGAACCTAAAATATTTTTCACAATTTAAAACATTTGATGCGGGGGGTGGGATTTGAACCCACGAAGGCCTATGCCACGAGGTTTCTCAGTTTCCTTCTGAGCCTCGCGCCTTTGACCTGGCTTGGCTACCCCCGCTCATGTAGAGTGATGTAGAGTGAACTACTAAATATATTCAATAATAGAATAAAATGATAATCATAAATGCACAACAATTATTGTCCTCTATTTAACTTGCTTTTTCCTTTCTCCAGGGGATTCCGCCCATGATTTCACGTCTAAAATAATTTTTCCTTTTTCCAATTCTAGGTATAGAGTTTCTTCTAGGTTTAGCTGGTATTTTTGGTGTTGCTGATCTTACTTTTCCCGCTTTAGTTAAAGATCCGTGGCTTGGCATGATTATCAGATTAATATTTGTCTAGGATGCTTAAATTTTTATCTTTGCCCCTGAAGCTTCTCTTTTATACATCCCTAGTTCTGAAATTTTTGTTAAAATTTCTAATGGTATCACTGGACCTTCAACACATACTCTAAGTCCTATGGGATCTACAGCGCATGAACCACATATTCCTATGGCACACTTTATATATCTCTCTATGGCTGCTTGCATATGTACCTGTTTTTTCAATGCTATTTCCATAACCTTTTTTATCATGACTTCTGGTCCACATACATATATTTCATCTGGCTTCTCATCTTCATTCAATAATTCTTCTAAAGCATCTGTTGCTAATCCATGATACCCTAAACTTCCATCTTCGGTGGCTGGTATGTATCTTATCCTTCCTTCACTCATAAGTTTATTGAGTTCATCCCTATATATCATTTCATCTACACTTTTAGCACCATTTATTACTGTAACTTTATTTTCCCTTTTCTCAATTAATCTTCTTACTAATGGCATTAAGGGGGCCATCCCAGTTCCACCACCTATAATAATTATACGTCCATTTACTTCTTTGAATCCTCTCCCATAAGGACCTCTAATTCCAATATAATCATTCACTTTCATTTCATGTAATGCTGCTGTTGCTTCACCTACCCTATGTACTGTAAATGCTATTTCCTCTTCTCCAATATATGATATTCCCATGGGTATTTCATCTACTCCAGGTATCCATACCATTATGAATTGCCCTGGGGTCGCATTTCTTGCAATCTGTTTATTTAGAACAGTTATGGTTTTTCTATCTTTACCTTCTTCTCTTATTGATATTATTCTACTCAGGATTGGCTTCATACAATCACCTTTTATGGGCTAATCCAACTATATCCTTTATCGATTTATAACCATACTCTCTTAGGAATTTCACAATCCCCTCTTCTATCTCTTTGAAGACTTCTAATCCTTTGAATGCTATTGCTGATCCTATTTGTACTGCATTTGCACCTGCCATCATGAATTCTATAGCATCTTCATAATTCATTACTCCACCTACACCGATTATTGGTATACACAGTGAATCATATAGTTGGTATACACATCTTATTGCTATTGGCTTTATGGCTTGTCCACTTAATCCACCATATATGTTTGAAAGTATGGGTTTTGCAGTTTTTATATCTATTATAACCGATCTTAAAGTGTTTATAGCCGTTATAGCATCTGCACCTGCTTTTTCTGCCATTAATCCTATTTCAACTATGTTTGTTACTTCTGGTGTTAATTTTGCGAAAACAGGTATTTTTACGGTGCTTTTAACTATGCTTACAACTTTGTATGTTAATTCTGGATTCTGTCCATACTGTATGTTTGGGCCATGTGGACATGATAAATTTAATTCTATAGCGTCTGCACCTGCTTCTTCAGCTTGATATGCTACTTCTGCAAATTCATTTAATTCTTCTCCAAACACTGAAACTATAACTGGAACTCCTCCCTCCTTTGCTATTTTTATTTCATCTTTAAATTCTTGTATACCTGGATTTGATAGCCCAATAGCATTTATTATTCCATATTCAAGTTTTATCACTGTTGGATTCTGAAATCCCATTCTAGGTTTTTTACTTACTGATTTTGTTGTTACTGCTCCTGCACCTGACATTGCAACTCTCTTTAAAAGAGCTCCAGTAGTTCCTAATATTCCAGAAGCAAGTATTAATGGATTTCTCATTTTTATTGATGCGATTTCAACACTTAAATCTACTTTACCCAATAAAGCCCTTGCATAATAGTTTAGTATAAAACATTTAAAAGTTATTGTGTAATATCCATTAATAGTTGGTGGCATATTGATGGCTGATTTAGAAGGCTTCTTTTTAGATATCCCATTTGGCTTTATAGTATTTAATAGTGGAGGGAAAGTTTTACTTCATGAATTTTTCACTGGTAATATTGAGGATATTGTAGATAAATTGTTTAAATTAGAGGATGGTGAAGTTATAGATGAATTAAAATCGATTTGTAATAAAATCATTTCCTCAAATATTAGTAAAATATTTCTAGATTCTGAAAAACTCATACCTACAATTAAGAAATTAGTGCATGGAAAAGTAGAATTATATTTGGATCCTGAAAATATGACTTTTAAGAAGCTTAGAAATATGATTCCAGAAGTTTTAGTTTCCCTTAAATTCATTTCAACAATTAAAGATTATTATAATCTTTTACATGATGTCTCCATGGTTATATCGAGGAGAAAGCTTAGAAAAGCTGTGGAAAAGAGAGATTTATTACTTGCACAATCAGTTAATGCCATTGATGATGTTACTAAAATAGTTAATTTAATGGCGAATAGATTGAGAGAATGGTATAGTATTCATTTTCCAGAGCTTAATCCTATAATTGATGATCATAAATTGTATGCAAAGATTGTTGGAAGTATAGGTTCTAGGAATAATTTCACTTTAGACAAGATTATCAGTTTAGGTGTTTCAAGGGATGATGCTGATAAAATCATGAATGCCATAAAGTCTTCATTAGGTGCTGATTTAAGTGACTCAGATATTTCTGTAATTAAAGATTTTGCTAATACTATAATTAAACTATATGATATTAGAGAGGAATTGGAGGGATACATAGATTCTGTAGCTGATGATGTTTGCCCAAATTTAAAATGTTTAGTTGGGGCTCTTATAAGTGCTAGACTAATATCTTTAGCTGGTGGATTAGATAAACTTTCTCGATTACCATCAAGTACTATTCAAGTTTTAGGTGCTGAAAAAGCTTTATTTAGAGCTTTACGCACTGGTACTAAACCTCCAAAGCATGGTGTAATATTTCAATGCCAAGAAATTCATGGAGCTCCGAAGTGGCAGAGGGGTAAGATAGCTAGAGCTTTAGCTGGTAAACTTAGTATTGCAGCTAAAGTTGATGCTTTTTCAGGTGTATATATAGGTGAGGAATTGAAAAAGGATTTATATAAGAGAATTGAAGAAATCAAGAAATTGTATCCAAAACCTACTAAAAAGCGTATTGAGATTAAAGAGAGGAAAGTTAAAAAGAGGCGGTGAATATGAGTTTAAAAACTATTTATGAGGATGAGAAGTTTAAGGGAGTGTATTGGTGTGAATTTGATGATGGTTCTAGGAAACTTGCAACAATAAATTTAACTCCTGGGTTTCAAGTTTATGGAGAACAATTGGTGAATTATGGTGGTGTAGAATTTAGAATTTGGAATGCATATAGAAGTAAGCTTGCTGCATCAATATTAAAGGGGATTAGTGAAATTTCTATAAAGCCAATTTCAAGTATACTATACCTTGGTACTTCCACTGGAACTACAATTAGCCATGTTAGTGATATTATTGGTGAAGATGGATATGTATTTGGTGTGGAAATTGCCCCAAGACCTTTTAGAGAATTTATGAATTTATGTGAGAAGAGACGTAATATAATACCCATACTCTCCGATGCACGTACTCCACATTTATATCGTAATATGATACCTATAGTTGATGGTATGTATTGTGATGTAGCTCAACCTGATCAAGCTAAAATACTCATTGATAATGCTAAACTATTTTTAAAGCCAAATGGTTTAGCTATGCTTGCAATAAAGGCTAGGAGTATTGATGTAACTTTAGAACCTAGTGAAGTATATAAACGTGAAATAAATTACTTGAAGGATGGAGGATTTGAGATAATTGATATTGTACATTTAGAACCATATGATAAGGATCATGCAATGGTTGTAGCTAAATACATTGGAGAGGGTATACGTGTCCAGAGTTAATGTAAAAATAGATCGTCTATTAAACTTCATATATAAATCTGATATTGAAAAGTTGAATGATCACTTACCAACTGAATTTAAAAGTTTAAAGGATATTGCTTCAAATAATTCATATACTATCAAGTCTAGGAATGGTTTAGATATAATTATCGATCGTAATGAAATAAACTTACTATGTAATCTTTTACCATCGGATCTTCATGATAAATTAATGTTGCCCATAATCTTTCTTAGAAGGATAGATCTTGGAAGAGGGATCTATGAGCTTTTGGGAGGTAAAGTAGAAGCTTTTACAATCTTGAAACTTCTTGGACATGATATTCCACCTGAAAATATTACGCTTCCAATTAGGATTTATAGACCTCAACTATTTAAATTGAAAACTATACTTCCCACTTCAATAATTATTGCTTTTAGTACTCCTATTGAGGAAGAATAATAGTATCTAATTTGTTCTCCTAATTCTCTTTATGGTAGACCAGCTCATCCTTATGAAATCAGGTATTTCACCACTTTCAATACATTTCTTTATGAATTTTATAGTTTTTGGATCACTTGGATATCCAGACCCTATGTCTCCATATTTCTCCTTTATTTTATCTATTATAAAATCTCTATTTACCTTTGCCACTATTGATGCTGCTGAAACTACTGGGTATATAGCATCCGCTTTATGTTTTGATATTATCTCAATTTTTTGTGTTAATTTTTCCATTATCGTCCTCTTAAATCTCTCCTCATCTACATCTGCACTATCTACATAGGCTATGTCTGGTTTTAATCTGTTTATAATTTTCGCCATTACTTCAGCTTCAAGTTTATTCAATAATCCTATTCCAGTTCTCTTCCTATAAAATACTGCTTGATCTATTTCCTTTGGTGTTATTACTTCATATGTCCAATTAACGCTTAATTCCGTTATCTTCTGATATAGTTTTTGTCTTCTTTCTGGAGTTAGAATTTTTGAATCTTTTACGCCTATCTCTATAAGTTTTATACAATCTTCTTCTTTAAACATTACTCCAGCTATTATCATTGGTCCTATTACAGGACCTCTTCCAGCTTCATCTATACCAGCTATTAACATTTCAATTCAACTTTAAACTTATTAGAATAATTAATAAAAGTTTTATTGATTTAAATGATTATTGCAATCACTGGTAGACCTGGTATTGGTAAATCTACCGTTTGTCTTAAAGTTATAGATCTATTGAGGAATAAAGGGTTTAAAGTTGGAGGAGTTATTTGTCCTGAAATTAGGGAATGTGGAGTTAGAGTTGGATTTAAAGTTTTAGATTTGATAAGTGGTAAAGAGGGTTTACTTGCCCATGTGAAATATAGTTCACCATTTACTGTTGGAAAATATTTTGTTCAATTGGAATCGTTTGAAAGTGTAGCTATACCTGCATTGGAAGATGCATTAAATAATGCTGATGTAATAATTTTCGATGAAATTGGACCTATGGAATTAAAGAGTAAAAAAGTTTTAGATCTTTTATCTTTTATTTCAAACAATGTTAATAAGCCACTTCTAATAGTAGTTCATTGGAAGATTGTAAGCTCCATAAGGAATATTATTTCTGGTGATTATCAAATTTTTGAAGTAACGTTTGAAAATAGGAATACCCTTCCAATGCTTATATTTAAATTGATAGTTGGGGGATTGAAAAATGGACTTGCCTGAAAATTTAAAGCTTAAACTAGCATTTGAAGGTAAAGCAAAACTTTATGTTCCAGATCTGGATTATTATGGAGTTAATGAACCTTCACATGCTCCTGTATTCTACAATCCAAATATGGTTTTTGATAGAGATTTATCAGTATTAGTAATCAATCGTTTTAAGGATTATGTTAATGGGGATTTAAGGATTTGTGATGCTCTTTCTGGTATTGGTGTACGTGGTATAAGATATGGTTTAGAAGTTAAAAATGTTGATTTCGTATGGTTTAATGATTGGAATCCAGTGGCTGTACAATTAATATGGAAGAATTTGAGTTTAAATGATTTTAAAATTTCCAATACAGTTTCATGTTTAGATGCTAGGAAAATGTTTTATATGAATACCAATTTCAATAGTAGATTTCATGTAATTGATATAGACCCATTTGGTTCACCAGCCAAGTATATTCATTCTGCAATTGCTGCATTGAGAGATGGTGGAGTTATATGTGTAACTGCAACAGATGTTGCAACGTTATTTGGAGTATACCCATTAACATGTCTTAGAAGGTATGGTGCTGTACCTATTAAATCAGATTTTTCGCATGAAAATGCTGTAAGAATATTATTAGGGTATATAGTTAGGACTGTTTCAACTTTTGATTTTTCTTGTACCCCATTAATTTGTTATGCACGTTCACATTATATTAGATTGTTTTTACGTTTAAATATGGGGATTAAGAAAGTTAATGAATCAATTAAGTTACTTGGTTATATTGCTTTTTGTGAGAATTGTCTTTATAGAATTATTATTAAAGGTTTGTCCTCCTATATTCCACATACATGTCCAAATTGTAATTCAAAAATGAGTTTTTCAGGTCCATTATGGGTTGGCAATCTTTTTGATTTAGATTTTGTTAAAGGATTGAAGGATTATGCAGTTAACCCCATTTTAAATAGGTTTCTGGAAGTTTTATGTGATGAAGCTCAAGGGCCTCCAACATTTTATGTTTTAGATGAAATTTCCCGTAGAATTAAAATTTCTTCTCCACCTGTTAATGAAGTTATTGAACGTCTTAAGTCCATGGGTTTCTTTGCATCTAGAACTCATTTCCATATTAAGGGCATTCGTACAAATGCTCCTATAAAGGTAATTTTTGATGTTGTGAAATCTTCTTCTTAGCTATAATGTATATTTCTGCACTTCTCTTTCTAGAAGCTTTTGGCTTGAATAATCTAACTTCTTTAAAATTTCTTTTCACTTCATTTATAAACTCTTTTAATAAATGTCCTTGAAAAACCTTCAATACGCATATACCTTCTTCTTTTAATAGTTCAATTGCTATCTTTAATGCTTTTTCCGTTAAAAATATTTGTCTAGCATGGTCTACACTCCATATACCAGATACTTTTGGTGATAAATCTGATAATACAACATCTGCATAACCTTTCGGCAGCATAACTTTTATCTTTTCTATAATTTCAGGATTTGTTACATCTGCCTGTATTGTTTTTACATTATCCCATGGAAATTTGATTATTGGATTTAAATCAACACCTATTATTAAACCTTTTTCACCTACTATCTCCCTTGAAACTTGGATCCAACCGCCAGGTGCAGCTCCAAGATCTATTACTATATCTCCCTCTTTCATTACCTTGAATTTTTCATTGATCTCCTTAAGTTTATATGCTGCTCTAGACCTATATCCTTCAACCTTAGCTTTACGGTAGTAATAATCAATTCTACTATGCTTTCTCAATTGCTTCTTCCTCTACTTGATGTATTATCCATTCAGATAATTTTTTGCATATTATTGGATTCATTTCTCCTCCATGACCGCATTTCATTAGTAGTGGACATGAGAAGCATGGTAGCATTTTAACGCTGGATATTGATATTCTCTTAGGTTCTCTCTTTATGATTTTTAGTTTGTATGTATGCTTACCATCATATACCACTGGCTCTCTAGTTATAACACCCTTTTTTTCCAATCTAATAGCTATTCTAGAACCTTCTCTACTATCTGTTCCAAGCCTTTTCCATAATTCACTTTGCAGTATTCCATCATCCCCAGATTTAGTAATTATTTCTACAGCTTTCTTCTCCATTTCGCTGAGCTTCACTACTTTCGGCATTTTGCATCATTTCCCTTTCACGGATTATTTTCCCTAGATTATGATATATCTTGCTCTATAAATTAATTTTATGTTGTTATATCGTTTTATAAAAATAATTTATATGATCGATTTATATTGGTATATCAATTAATATTTTTTCCGTTAATTCTTTATACCTATTCCTTATAGTTACTTCTGTTACACCAGCTACTGCTGCTATTTCCCTTTGAGTCTTCTTTTCATTCAATATTACACTTGATATGTATATTGCTGCTGCCGCAACACCTATAGGTCCTCTACCAGAAGTTAAACCAACATCTTTTGCTACATCTACTATCATTTTTGCATATGTTTGAACATCTCCAACTAATCCAAGTTGTGATACTAATCTCGGTATATATTCAACAGGACTTGTTGGATTTATCTTCTTTATTAATTCTTTAGCCATAAATCTATAACTTCTTCCTATATCCTTTTTACCCACTCTTGCAACTTTAGTTATTTCATCAAGTGTTCTTGGGATATTATATCTTCTACAAGCAGCATAAACTGATGCTGCAGCCATACTCTCTATTGATCTCCCCCTAACAAGTTTTTCTTCTACAGCTCTCCTGTATATTAATGCTGCTTCTTCATGTACACTCTTCGGTAATCCTAATTGTGAAGTTATCCTTTCTACTTCTTGTAATGCAAAAGCGAGATTTCTTTCTGTGGCATCTGATATTCTAACTCGCCTTTGCCATTTTCTAAGTCTGTATACCTGTGCCCTTTTTCTAGGAGTTAAATCTTTTCCATATATGTCTTTATCTCTCCAATCTATTATTGTGGATAATCCTTTATCATGTATTGTAAGTGTCATGGGTGCACCTACACGTGTTCTCTTCTCTTTTTGTTCTGGATTAAATGCTCTCCATTCCGGCCCTGGATCAGTCATCCTCTCACTTATAACCAATCCACAATTTAAACATGTGATTTCAGCTCTCTCACTATCTCTAATTAGATTGATACTTCCACATTCTGGGCATGTTTTAATCATCTTATCGTCTTCCTCCATCTCATCTCACCTATTCTCCGAAGTATATTGTTTCTTTTTTATTTTGGATTGCCTTCTGACCTTCTAAAATTCTTATCAATATATATGGGTTTTTTACTGGTCCAAACACTTCATATACGCTTCCAACGATTTTACCTTTTGAATCGTATACTTTTGCATTTATTTTCGGTGCTTTTTCTGCTCTTGCTAAAATCATTTTATCATTTATTTTCCGCAGGATTTTACCTGCGTGTGTCAAGTGATCATCTCCGTTTCAGCATATTTTTAAACGAAAACTAAACTTATAAGTTTATTGTGATTTTAAGTAAAATTTAATATTTACTAATGTTAATATCAATCTTTACCTCTTTTTCTCTTCTCTTCTTCGATTCTACGTTTCATTATTCTTTTTTCATTTATTTTTAATGCTATTTTTCTAATTAACTCTCCTTTTTTACATTTTTTCTCCACTAAAATTCTTCCTTCTTCCTTAAACCATGTTTTTGGGTATTTTTTATCTTTTTCCACAATATAATTTATCTTTAGCTCTTTTACAGCTTCTTCCAATTCTTCTATTGTAGGATTTTGTACCGCTATTTCCTTTGGGATTCTTCTCCCCATTTTTCTAGTTAAATTTGCATTTAAATATGCGGGCCATATAACTATTATTTCTCCCCTTTTTCTCATTTATTTTTCAACTCTTCCTCTTAATCAGAATAGCATTTACAATTCCATCCTGCCCCGGTCTTGATGTTACTTTTGCTTCTCCCTTAGGAGTCTCTATTATTGCTCCCTTAGTTATTATGTTTCTTCTTGAGTATTCTGGATTTGCTGGATTGCTCTTTACTTTTAGTATCTTTAATTTTTCAATCTTCCTTTCACCATTTTCATTTATTAAAACATTTGCATAAGTTGCTTTCTTCAGTCTTACCTTTTTATTTCCTCCGAATGTTCTTTCAACTTCTCTTTTTTCTGAATCTCCAATTGTGGTGTATGTTGGTGGACTTCCAAGTTCATATTTCCTTTTCTCTCTATATGCTCTCTTCTTACCTCCAGAGGGCTTTTTTAAATCATTCCCCTGATAGTAACTCATTTCTTCCACCTAAAGATTATCATGATAATTTTTATTTCATACTTTTAAGTATTATGTTTGATGTGGGGATATCATGGAGAATGAGTTTATAAAATTGTTTCATGGTAGTGGAGGTCAATTAACAGATAAAATTATTGAAAAATTGTTTGTTAATAGGGTTAGGTTACATAATGTTTTTGGAGGTATTGGATTGAAGGATCTCGATGATGGAGCATCTATTCCCATGGGGGATTTTGAATTTATTATAACTTCTGATGGTTATACTGTTGATCCAATATTCTTTCCTGGTGGTGATATTGGGATGTTAGCGGTTTGCGGTACTATTAATGATTTAGCTGTTATGGGTGCTAAACCCATTGCTATAATGGATAATTTGATAGTTGAAGAAGGATTTCCAATATTTGATCTTGAACGTATAGTTGATTCTATGATAAAAGTGGCTTCAGAAAATAATGTAGCTATAATTGGTGGAGATTTTAAGGTTATGCCCAAGGGTAAATTGGATAAAATAGTAATTGGTATGTGTGGAATAGGAGTTGTGCATAAAGGGCGTGTTATAACTGATTATGGTGTTAAATGTGGTGATAAGATAATCGTTACTGGGACTATTGGTGATCATGAAATAGCTTTAATGTCTGTTAGAGAAGGCTTATCATTTATAGGCAATATCAAGTCTGATGTAGCTCCAATATACAATGTTATAGAGAGTGCACTTAATGTTGGAGGTATACATGCAGCTAAAGATCCTACTAGAGGAGGATTAGCTGGTGTTTTAAATGTATGGGCTAAAAAGAATAATGTTGAAATATATATTCAAGAATCTGAAATACCACTTAAACCTGAAGTTAAGGTTGTTTGTGAAATGATGGGTTTAGATCCATTATATTTAGCTTGTGAAGGTAGAGCTGTTTTAAGTGTAGATCCAATAATGGCAGATGAAGTTCTAAATAAAATACGTAGTTTGAATGGTTGTGAATCTGCTAATATTATTGGTGAAGTTAGAGAGAGTCATCCAGGTTATGTTGTTATGGAGACTGTAGTTGGGGGTATGAGGGTAATTCCACCTCCAGTAGGCTCTCAACTTCCTAGGATATGTTAGAATTGGGTGCAATCTTTAAATTTACAATATTCATGTAATAGTATTTGGGTTTTCAATGATTTCAGATAAGCATTTTAAAAAGCGATTGTCTATTGTTGGGAAGAAAATGATTGAAAGAGGTATTGATGTTGCAATAGTTTTTAATAACTTAAATATTTACTATCTAACTGGTTTTCCAAGGGGTAGAGCGCTGATTTTAAGACCGGATAGCGATCCCGTTCTTGTGGTTCCAGAATTGGAATTTGATGAAGCTGATGAAACTTTTAAGCTTGGTAAAACTATAGCTATGAAAGCCGATCTAAGTTTTTCTGATATTATATGTTCTATTTTGAATGAATTTCCTAAGAAGAATGTTGCATTAGAACGTCAATATATTACTATAGAATTATATTCAACTCTCTCTAAGAGGCTTGAAATCCCTGAATTTACAGATTTTTCACAATGTGTATTACAAGTAAGATCAATTAAAGACCCTGAAGAAATTGAACTTATTAGAAGAGCTTTAAGAATTACTGAAAATAGCATTAAATATGCTCTTGAAAAGATACATGAAGATATGAGTGAAATTGAATTGGCTGGTGAAATTGAGTATGCAATGAGGAAATATGGTGCAGAAGGATATGCATTTAATACCATTGTAGCTTCTGGTCCTCGCTCAGCATATCCACATGGATCCACAACTGATAGGCGAATTAAAAGTGGGGATTTAATAGTTATTGATGTTGGCGCTAAGTATTATGGATATTGTTCTGATATTACTAGAACTATTGTTTTCGATTCTGTTAATGAATCTACTAAGAAGATTTTTGATGTTATAATTGAAGCTATGGATGCAGCTATTAGCAAAATATCTACTAAAGTTACTGGAGCTGAAGTTGATGAAATTGCTAGGAAGGTTATTGAGAAGTATGGTTATGGAAAGTATTTCACTCATAGTTTAGGTCATGGGGTTGGATTAGCAGTTCATGAAGAGCCTGGTTTAAATTCAAGGAATAATTCGCTTCTATCAGTTGGTAATGTAGTAACGATAGAACCAGGTATATACATTAGAGGATTTGGCGGTGTTAGATTAGAGGATATGGTTGTAGTACGTGAAGATAGGTGTGAAATTCTAAATAGTTTGGATAGAATTTTATTTTAAATCTCCACCTTACAATCCACATTCACATTTTTTACGTTCTATTGGTATTCTTTGAATTACATTTTTCATAATTGATAAAACTACATCTACTCTTTTCCTCATTATTTTATTAACTTCTTCTTGTGTTACTCTCTTCTGTAATCCTGCAGCATAATTCGTTACTATACATATCGAAGCATAACACATCTTTAATTCTCTTGCAAGAACAACTTCAGGTACTCCGGTCATTCCAACGACGTCTGCACCTAAAAGTCTGAACATCCTTATTTCTGATGGTGTTTCAAATCTAGGTCCCTCCGTGCATACATAGACCCCTTTATCCCACACCCTTATGTTAACCCCTTTTATACATTCTAAAATTATTCTTCTAATTTCTGGACAGTATGGTTCTGATACATCTACATGTATAGCTTCATCATTATAAAATGTTCCTATTCTGCTTTTTGTGAAATCTATGAAATCATGTGGTATCAATATATCTCCTGGAGATATGCCTTCTCTTATTCCTCCAACAGCGTTTGTAGCTATTATTCTCTCTACTCCAATTTCTTTTAATGCCCATATATTACCCCTATAATTTACTCTATGTGGTGGTATCTCATGTTTCTCTCCATGTCTATGTATAAATGCTACTTCTCTATCTCCAAAAACTCCAATTTTTAAATTTACTTCACCATAGGGAGTTTTAACTTTAATTTTATCACCTTCAAAGGCTTCTTCAAATCCCGATCCACCTATAACACCTATTTTAATGTTTAACTTCCTTTCTTCCAATAGTCCTCCTCCCCAGTTCTTCCATTAATGTAAAGGATATTATTAGGATTATGGTTGATATCGTTGGTATTATCAATGGTGTTATTAACTTCTCTATTGAATACTCTTGTTTAATTAATGTATCTGCAACTTCCCTTAATAGTGGTCTAATAGTTGCTATAAACGTTAAGCTTACTATATTATGCCATAGTTTTCCACTTTTCCTCAAAATTTTATCTATTAACCTTCCACATGAAATTATTGCTGCACTTATAAGGATCATATCACTTACTACATCTAGGAATATTCCAGATATTACAGCTATATTTCTAGTTAAAGTTGGATTTATAGCTATTTCAGATAAAACTTTTCCAACACCTAGATAGGTAGATACAACTATTGTTATTATCCCCATTAAACTTGAGAAGAATATTGCAGGTGAAGATTTTAACCACGTTATTACATATGTGTCTATGGAGAATCCACGTATTACAAATGCTAATCCAACCATGAATAGAGCCCCAATTCCAGCATATTGTGAGTACCCAGCTGCATATAATATTGCTAATAATAGGAAGATTATCCCTGGCACTCCTAAGAAAATTCTTGCATAATGCGATTCTTCAATTATCTTCCTTAAGTATCTAGCTAAAACTATATATGTCTCTTCAACCCCCCTCTCTTGCTGTATTATAACTCTCTTCACCGATACTATTGGTATTTTTGATTGTATTATTGGTATTATTAGTTCATCAGCTGCTCCATCACTTACAAATATGGCGCCTGTTGCTTGATACATGCTTAAGACTTCATTTAGTTCATTAACTATCTTTATATCTGATTTTAATCCACCTTCTGCTTCTCCTGATAACGTTGCTATCTCACAATCTATATTACTACTTTTTATTTCATCATATGTCTTTATGGCTGCAAATAAAGCATTTACATCAGAATCTTCTGGTGAAGATACAGCAAATTTTACTGCTGCTTCAATATTCTTCTCTCTACCCACTATGGGGGTTTTAATTCTAGTTATTCTACCAATATCATTATCTTTATCTACACATATAATTAGTATCTTCTCTTTTGCATCTTTCATCATTTACTATACTACCGTGAAAATATATGTTTAAGTTGCTTATAATTACTTATGTTCTTCCACTTCCATTAATGCTTTAAATTCTTCAAAACTCAATTTTTCTCCTCTATTAAGTTTTTCACGAGCTCTTTTAGCTATTTCCATCATGACCTTAATTTCTTCTTCTCTTCTCTTTAAGAATTTTAATTTGTTAAACTCTATTTGTAACTCCAATAGTTTTTCTTTAATTTTCTTTTCCTCATTTATTACTTCATTTATCTTTTCTGAAAGTTTTCTCTTTTCCTCTTTTAAAACTTCAATTTTTGCTTCTATTTCTTTCTTACTTTTGTTTATTTCATTTATTTCCTTATTTATTTCATTAATCTTTTCTTTTAATTGATTTTTCTCTTTAATTTTTCTCTCTATTTCACCTTTTATTTCTGCAAATCTCTTTTTTGCATTACTTATTCTCCTTATATTTTTTAAAATTTTATTTAATTCAGCAATTCTCTCTATAACTTCTTTCTCCTTTTCTTTGGGTAGGGGGTTTGTTTGCTGGTACCATTCCCATTCTTCTATCTTCTTCTTTATATCTTCTTCATTGACTTCTCTTATGGTTGCCCCTCTTATTTGGTTTAATGCTTCTTCTCTCTCCCTCATCAACTTATCAAGTTCTTCTCTATTATTCTTTAATTGTTGGATTAAATCCCTTTTAATGTTAATTTTTTCCAATATTTTTGATTTTAATTCATTTTTCTTTTGATATTCATTGTTTAATTTAATTTTTACTTCTTCTATTTCCTTTGATATTTTTGCTTTTTCAGTTACTACTTTAATTCTCTCCTCCTCAAGTCTCTTGTATTTTTCCTTTAATTCATAGATTTCTCTTAGTATTTCTTCTTCATTCATTCTAGTATTATCCTCGCATCAATGACTTTTATCCCTTTTTCATATGCGAATATTGGGTTTAAGTCTAATTGTTCTATTTTTGGGAAGTCCATTAATAGTTTTGATGTTTTCATTAATGCTTCTATTATTGCATTTTCATCTACTGGAGGCTGTCCTCTATAACCTTTTAATAATGGATATCCCCTTATTTCTCTTATCATTTCTTCTGCATCTTCCCTAGTTATTGGAACGATCCTAAATGTTACATCTTTTAATATTTCTACGAATATGCCTCCTAAACCAAACATTATTGCATGTCCAAATTGTGGATCCTTTATTCCTCCTATTATAACTTCTAATCCTGCTGGCGCCATCTCTTGTACTAGTATTCCCACTATCTTGGCATTTGGATTGTGTTTTTTAACATTATCCATTATCTTCTTATATGCATTTTTTGCTTCTTCATCATTCTTTATGTTTATTATTACTCCACCTACATCACTTTTATGAATTATATCTGGGGATACTATTTTGAATACAACGGGGTATCCTATTTCTCTAGAAAATTCTAATGCTTGATCAAGGTCTTTAGCTACTCTAAACTTTGTAACATTTATTCCATATTGTGAGCATATGCTTTTTGCTTCATGTTCCATTAAGTATTTTCTCCCCTCTTTTATGGCGTTGTCGATGATTTGAGCGGCTACACTCATTTCATATCACCCTATTCAGTGTTTACTTCCCATTTTAAAAGGTTTGTCAATCTATTATTGTTTTTCCAAATATTCTCTCTATTCTCCCAAGTAGTGCATCTCCACCTTCTGCTGTAAAAGATGATGTGAACACTATATCCATAAACATTTCACTACTAATTAGATCCACTAATCTCTCACTCATCTCTCTCTGTAATGTACTATCTTCTGACATCATATCCATTTTCAATGTTTCTGGGTCTTCTATCCATTCTTCAATTTTACTTTTCCTTTGTTCACTTAATAAATCTGCTTTTGATATTACATTTATCTGAGGTTTTAAAAATCTGTAGTGGACTGATGTTGCTAATAGTAAAGCTGATACAAAATCACTTGGTTTAATTGTGAATATAGCATCTATCAAGAACAATATTAGTAAATTATCTTCTGATATTTTCGATATTATTTGAGGTCCTACAGTTCTAAAGGCAAATAGCTCCATTTGTCCTGGTGTATCCACTATTATATACTCATAATTTGAATTTCTTATCTCCTCCCTTATCTCCTTTATATAGTTTATCATCATATCTACAGAAGCTATTAAAGCTCCATTAGGTCCAAGCTCATATTTACTCATTATATGCTCTAGGTCTATGTATTCTCTTATGTCTATGTCTGGTGTATAAGGTAGCCACCTTACTCCCGGATCTAAATTTATTATCCCAGTATACTTATCATTATCTTCAAGCCATTGTGACAATGTATATGTTAACGTACTTTTACCGGATCCAGCTGTTCCAATTAACATTATAGTATACATTTATATTCCCCTTATTTCGCAATAGTTATGTTTCTCTATAATTTTATTTCTTATTTCATCAATAATCTTCCTCCAAGATTCTTCATCATAACTTGTACTGTAAATGTGAAGTTTTAGTGAAATTTTATCTTCAGTACTTATTATTGGATGTGATTTTATGTATATATTTGGTATTTCTCTCATAAGTTCAATTATTGTTTGAGCCAATTCTGATTCTGTAACATTATATATTAAAAATTCTGTTTCTTGAAACTTCCCTTCAAACTTTATCATTTTTACAACTTCTGTTTCAAACATATTCTCCATTTCCTCTGGTACTCCTGGTAGAGCTATTATCTTTGCATTGTTATAATCTAATATTATTCCTGGCGCAGTTCCAATATTGTTATGTATTATTTTGCTTCCTTCAGGTACATATGCCATCTTTTTTGCAGCTTCACTTAACTTTCTACCCCTTTTCCTAAGTTTTTCCTCTATTTCCATTAACACTTCATTTTCAAGTTTTAATGGTCTATTTGTAGCTTTTGATATTGCTTCCATAGTTTTATCGTCAAAAGTTGGACCTAAGCCCCCTGTTGTTACTATAATTTTTGCTCCTCTTCTTATTGAATCTTGTATTGCTGAAACAATTTCATCTATGTCATCGCCAACTGTAACTATCCTTCTAACTTTTAAACCCATTTCCATCATTCTTTTTGCAATCCATGAGGCATTCGTATTTACAACTTTTCCTATTAACAATTCTTCACCTATACTTATTATCTCCACTACCATCTTCTCCCCATCCTAAGCTATCTCGCTTGCAAATTTACTTTTTAGAACTTAGCCACCATTTAAGATATTCTCGTTTACGATCTTCTTTTCCTTCCTCATTTTTCCAATCTTTTTGTGTTTGATCAAATTTGGATATTGTCAATCCACATTTTAGGCATACGAAGAATCCCTTTCTATCGTAGTACATTTCTCCTCCACATTCTGGGCATGTCCTAACCATTATTTTTCCCTCACCCATTTAGCAATTGTTTTAATAGTTATCCATGTAAATCCTCCAACACACATATATATTATTATTGATGCAATGAATGTGATTAACATTTCCATTATACCTATTTTAATTGCCGCTATTACTGCTGTTGTACATGAAAATATTATTCCCCCCTTTATTAAATCTCTTATTTTTAGGTCTAATATCCCTAGTATAAATCCATTAATTATGGATAATAGTATCGCTATTCTTGGTATTCCACTTAGAAAAATCATTGAAATTCCGGTTAATAGCGGTATAAATACTTCTAATCTTATGGTTTCAACATCAATTTCCCATCTAAACATTTTCCCTTCAGATATTTTCGAGATTCTTCCCTCTATTTGTATGTTTTCTAAAATCTTTCTCCCCTTCTCCGTAAGTTTATAGTAGTATCCTTTTTCAATACGTATCCTTTCTATGAATCCATTTTCTAATAATATTTTTAAATGTTCTGATATTGTTGATTTAGCTCTTTTCGTCATATTTGAAAGTTCATTTAATCCTAGTTCCCCCTTCTCATTAATTAGTAATAATATTTTTAATCTTGTTTCTTCACTTAAAACCTTTAAATCTTCAATACTTACGTTATCATTCATTTTTCTTGCATCCAAATAAATATTCGTATTAAATTAGTTATTCATTTTTCGTTTTTAACCGATTTCGACGTACATCTAAAATATGTTTTTCAATCTCTATGGATATACTCTTTATCATGCCCCTTAAGTTTATTCTCCCACTATTAGCTCTAATATTTATCCCTATTAATGTGAATATTTCAATAATCTTGTTTTTACTATACTCTTCTCTTTATTTCTTCAATTTCATGAGGAAGAGTAGGGTATCCTCCTCATTTAATAATTCTAATCCTCATAAAGTTTCTAGAGAAATCCTTTTTAGAAAGATAAATTTAGGTCATGGTAGAAATTTTAAGTTTTCAATTGAATTGGAAGTTCTTGAAAATTTATTGGTGATATTTGGGTCATTTGGTTTTTCTAATGTTTATGGTGGATTATCATTTTCCACGATTAGAGATTCTAACTTTTTGAGGAATATATTACTTGGAATCCCATATGAATACTATCTTGTTTTAAAAGGTGGTAAAGATTCTGGTGAATTATATTTCTTAATTATCAATGCTAAATTTAATTTTTACAATAGGGATTCTGTGATTTCAAAAATTCTTGAATTAATAAATTCATTATCTATCTCCATACCTGCTAGAGATGTTAAGATTATGAGTGGAGATGAGATCTTAAAAAATTTCCTAAATTTTAATGGTAATTTGAGGTGTGTAAAAATTGTTTGATAATTCTTCTAATTTTGAAATTATTGATTTATGTAGTTTATTGCTTGATTGTGATGCTTTACTGCTCGGGTCTTTTGGTGCTCTTAAGAAGAGATTTATGATCAATTGTTCTGTGATTGACTGCAGTGATTGGGAGAATTGTTTAGTAGTTGATCCCCATGGTTTATATAAGTATCTTGGCAATACTTTCACTAATTTTAAATTATTAAAGCTTGGATTTAATGCTTCTATAAACCCATTTACATTTAAGTCTGATGATGCTTATTCCGACGTTAAATTTATTGTTGACATTTTTAGATTAAGTTTTCATTTAAGTGAAGATTCTGCTAGATTACTTCAATTTGCCATTACAAATTTGATTGGTAAGGGTAATTTTAATCCAACAATTAAAGATATTATTTTAGAAGTAGAATCTCAAGGTAATTTTCCCGGATCACGTTTTACTGTTCATCGTCTAATTAGATTTCTAGATTTAATGCTTATGGGACGTGTAGGTTCTTCATTTAACTCTTATTATGGTTTTTCAAATTTAGATTCTGGTTTATTCGTGGTTGATATTAGTCATCTTCCGGTAGAGTTCAGAGTATTTTCTTCTCTTTTAATTCTCCATAGGTTTTCTAAGATTTTTGATCTTTTATTAATTGAAGATGTTGATTTACTAGCTCCAGCTTTAGTTAGAGCTTTACGTGAAGAGTATGCAATATCCTTTGAACGTTCAATGATTTTTTATGATCTAATTAAATCTAGGAATTCTGGTATTACGTTATTGTCATGTGAAAATCCTGTATCATTAAGTTCTAGGATTAGGTCTATTTTGGACATCTCTTTTTCACCTCTTCCAAGTTGCATGGAGTATTTTGATTCTATTATGCGTTTATTTACGGTTGATTTTAATGACCTTAAATTTCTAAAGTTTCTTGATAACGAGAGATTCTTTTTATGTTTTATTAATGGTGATATTAAAGTTGTTAATTATAGTTTAAAACCTGAATTTAAAGGTGAATTTGATGTTGTTGATGAACTTGGTATATCTAAACCTGTTTCCCCAAGTATTTTGGAGAAACTTTTTGGTTCAAAGGCTGATTTAGCTCATAACATTTTATCATTTTTATCTCAAGGAACTGTTGAGAGGGATTTGGTGATTGGTTATATTACGAGTGTTTTAGGTATTGATTCTCAGGAGGCTAAGAAGATTTTAACCATTCTTCTAGTTTATGGGTTAGTTTTTGAAAGTATGCATCGTGATGGGAGGTATTATGTTAGGCTTTCACCAATGGGTGCATCTGTATTAGAAGATTATTCAAGGGTTAGAGGTGGGTGAATTGTCTATTATTAGATGGGATAATGATGGGAAGGGATTTATAATGCCTTTAAAGTTATGTGAGAAGTATTCTGTCTTTCTATGTTTTAGGGTTGTAGGTAGATCTATTAATGTGGCTTTGAGGATTTATCCTAAGCGAAGTAAAATTGATAGCTATAGTGGTAAAATAGTTTTTGAAAGCCTTTTAGATTTAAATCAATTTAATACTTTTATTAGAGCTTTAGATAAAATTTCCTCAATAATATCTGGTGATAGTGATTTCTCCTTAGTCTATGAATTGGATAAAGTTATTTCTCATTTACGTTGGTTGAGGAATTATGTTGGAGGTGGAATTAATGGTTGAAGAATTTAAGAGTTTAGAGGATATTCCTGGAATAGGTCCAAGTACAGCTGAAAAACTAAGGAAAATTGGCATATTTAGTCCAAAGCAATTATCACTTTATAGTTTAGATGAATTGATATCTTTATTGGATTTAAATGATTATTCTAGGTTAAATAAAGCTCTAATTTACGTTAGAAATGCTTTATATTCAAATAGGGTTCTCGCTGGTGGCGATTACGCGTCTACTAGGAAAATGCTACCAAGGATATCTACTAAAGTTCAATCTATAGATAAACTTTTGAGGGGTGGAATTGAGCCTAAATGTATTTATGAACTTGTTGGTGAATATGGTTCTGGTAAATCTCAATTTTGTTTTCAATTATCAGTTTCTACACAATTAACTAGAAATAGTGGAGGTGTTGGTGGAAGCGTTCTATATATAGATTGTGAAGGTACTTTTTCTGATGATAGAATTTGCAAAATTGCTGAGAGATTTAATTTAAATGATCCTCTTAAAAATATTTATGTTTCACAACCAGTTAATGTAGATGAACAAATAGATTGTATTAGAATTATTGCGCCAAAGCTTATTGAAGAGAAAAATGTTAAATTGATTATACTTGATAGCCTTATTTCACATGTTAGAGCTGAATATAGAGGTAGAGAAATGCTTGTGGCTAGGCAACAAACACTTAATTATATGCTTAATTTTCTAATGCGTTTAGCAATGTTATATTGTGTTTATGTTATTGTAACAAATCAAGTTATTTCAAAACCAACATTTTCTGGTGGTGTTATTGCTGCTGGAGGTAATGTTGTTGCTCATTCTACAACTCATCGATTAATTTTACAATATACATCTATTGATGGCGTTAAGAGAAGTTTAGAGCATTCCATTAGGAAGATGGTTATAGAGGATAGCCCATATATTCCTAGAGGGGAATCAGCTATATTCGCAATATCTGAAGAGGGACTTATCGATGTATTATGATGAAAGTGTTTTGAAGAGTTTTAAATTGAAGTTTAAGTTTAAAGGTAAATCTTGGATTAATCGTTGTATTGAAAGATTATCTGACATTATTGAAACTGATCATCCCAATGTATGGTTTGTTAAAGGTAGGATTGAATTTGGGGATTATAACCCATTTTACAAAGTTGTCTTCTTTAGTGATTTTAAATGCTATTTTTGTACTTGTTACTCCATGGATAAAAGGTATTATCTTGTTAGAATGAGGAATATCTGTACACATATTGGTTCAGTTATTTTATGGAGAATGTTAAGAGGGGAACTTTTTGAAAAATATAGATCTATGTGACATAATTAGTTTATTGTCATCTGATTATAATCATCAGATAATGTTCTTTGGTCATGGTATATATTATCTTTTAGATACACTTTTGAACATTACAAGTAAAACTCTATTTGTATTTGAACATTCAATTCCACTGGATTTCCCCGTAAAAGATGATCAATACATATTGGAATGTTTAAATGATTTTAATCCATATGAGATCTTTAATTTTAAAGATTTCATTAATATGATTGTTTACCTACCCAGAATATCAAACATATATTTTCACGGATTAAAATCCTACTATTATAAGTTATTGATAAAGAATTTTTATGATAAAATTAATTTAATGGTAAAAGTGTGTAGGTTTTCATCTTTAAAACTAATATTACTTTTTAAAGGTGGTTCAGTATCATTTAATTCTAGG
Source organism: Methanomethylicia archaeon (assembly GCA_038727515.1). Classification (GTDB taxonomy): domain Archaea; phylum Thermoproteota; class Methanomethylicia; order Culexarchaeales; family Culexarchaeaceae; genus JAVYVS01. The sequence continues at coordinate 30,180 of JAVYVS010000003.1, read as the reverse complement.
ATACATGTCTATCCACGTTTACTGGAGTATGTTTCCCCATTTTTTGATTGGGTCATCTATTTTGATGGTAATCTCTTTACGATTGTTAAGGGTGTTAACTATTAGACTGACGTTCTCTTATGATACTGGTTTATAACATATCCCAAGTTTTTCTGCATATTCATATGCTTCATTCATTTCACTCCATGTAACTCTCCTATTTATATCGCTATATTTATCTGGGTATTTTTCAACAAGATATTCCGGTCTATATTGTTCCATTATGTTAACCAATGCTCTTGGAGTGTTTTCACTTATCCACTTCAATACCTTTTTTGTGCAACATTCTAGGTGATTTGGCATTACTAAATGTCTAATTATCATATCTATTGGGTAATCATGCATAATTTTATGATTTCTCGAAACTACTTCAAAATAGTTTTCCACTAATGAGAGTCTTTTTGCGCATTCATTATTCCCATATTTAAAGTCTGGTAATCCTATATCTATGATTTCAAGGAGTATCTTCATTGTTTCTTCACTACAATACATATTGCTATTCCATAATAATGGTACATTTATATCCATGTACTTTAATGAGCCAACTATTGTGTGTAAGTTTGGAGTGGGCTCTCCTCCAACATAGTTTATATTTCTAACACCCTCATTCCTTAATGTAGTTGATATTTTTGCAAGGGTTTTTTCAGATACCTTCAACCCCCCATGGGGATGTAATTGACTTATATCATAGTTTTGACAGAATACACATCTAAAATTGCAGGATGAGAAGAATATCGTTCCACTTGGAACTAGTGGAGCTTCTTCGCCCCAATGATGGAACCATGATGAAACATATGTATTAGAATCTAATCTACAGAATCCAGCTTTACTTCTCCTATCAACTCTACATTTTCTTTCACAAAATGTACATTCACTTAGTATTCTATTTACGATTTCAATTTTTAAGTCTAGAAAGCTCTTTTTAGGAGTACTCAATTCATCTAATTTAACTTTTCCACTTTTAATTTCTTCATATATCTTTTTGAATTCTTTAGAGTTTCTTTCATGTTCAATCCATAGGTCGTCTAAATTTTCTCCTGATTCGAATTCTGATGGTATCTTTTTACATATTATGTATTTTGCTGGTTTCTTATTTCTCATAACATCAATATACCATTTTAATCTTTCTTTTACTTCGTAATCTTCTAATACTGTTATTGAATCTGGTCTTAATAGTATGTGCATATCAATTTAATGATTGTAAAAAAGTAATAAATATTTGCCGTTAATGAATTATTTAGATTTTTATGTCCTTTAGAAAGTATAAGTCTAGTGGGCATAGTAAAAGTTTGAAGTTTCTCTCTTTATTATTTTTACTTTTAATTTCCATTGGGGTTTTAACGGTTTTCCTTATGTCTATTCCAGAGAAGGTTGAAGTTAAAGCTAAATTTAATAGTGTATCGCTATATATTTCAGGGGGTTCTTATCGTTTTTGTTTAGTTTACCTAGTTACAAATCCCAAGCCCTATAAAACTTTAGTTTATGTAACTGTTGATTTAAGAGATGCAGATATCGGGATGGGCATATCAACTTCAAATGTTTTAGGAATTGTAGATAATTCAACTAAAAACCTTATCTCCTATGATGTTTCTGGAAGTTATATTTTGAAGTTTGTTTTAGAAATGTCTGCTAATGAGATTAGAGCTATACTAGTATTATTGTAAATGGTTACCCTTATGTATTTGTATTCATTAGATTATTTTGGTGATTTATTTGAAATATAGGTTAATGGATATACTTGCATGTCCTATTTGTAAGAATTTTCCAATTCAATTATATGTGTTTCATGAGAATAAGTATACTTACAATATGAGTTTAGATAAGAAAATTTTATGTGAAGAATATTGTGGTTTAAATGCTAAATTTATTAGAGATTTGGATATTCAAAGTGTTAATTGTAGATCATGTTTAGAACGTGAAGTTGATGAAGGATTATTGTTTTGTGGTAAATGTGGTAGATGGTATCCAATAATTGAAGAAATTCCACATATGTTGCCTGATGACCTAAGAAATAGGGATGAAGACCTAAGCTTCTTAAGGAAGTATTCTAGTATGATACCTGAAGATATACTAAAGAGAGGTCTCCCCTGGAGTTTACCATCCAAATAAAAGTTGTACTACACCTCCACTCACAAATGATAATATCCTTACAACATCTAGTATTGGGTACAAGATCATTTTTCTCAAGCTTTTTGTTTTCACAATATAATACATCATATCCAGTGTATATGCTAGTAATGTTATGGTTAGAATTATTGATAGTAGCAATAAGTTTCCATTTATAGCCATAATAAGTCCAGCGGCAATTATGGTTAGATATATTATAAATGCAATTATACCCAAAGTATACATCTTTGAAATATGTTGTTCTGGACGCTTTCTAAGGAATGCAAATGCCCCCCTTCCATAATTAAATGTTTGTTTTATAAGTTTCCATACTCCTTCTCTATGTTTATGCCAAACATATATTTCTGGACTTCTTAATACTTTATAGCCCTTTTTACATATTTTAACTATTAAATCTATGTCTTCAAATACTTTTAAATCGTCTTCAAATCCACCTATTTCTTCAATAACCTTTCTTTTAACTGCCATGTTGCATGTTGCTAGATGTTTAAACAATTTTACTTCATGTATTTTCTCTGTGGTTTTTGCTATGGGCATTATTCTCATTATTGATTCATCAGCATATTTCGCTATAAGATTGTCCTTTAAACATTCAGCTACAAATACACTTCCACCTACACATCCAACTTCTTCATCATCAATCTTTTCCACTATTTTCTTAAGCCAATCCTTTGGTAATATACAATCTCCATCTGTAAATGCATATATTTCCCCTGAAGCAGTTTTTATACCAATATTTCTCCCATAATTTGGTCCTTTTCCATCTTCCTTAAGTATTTTTACTGGATATTTTGATGCTATTTCTAATGTTTTATCATTGGATCCTCCATCTACGATTATTACTTCAATTTTATCCTTTGGGTAATCTAATTCCATTATTGATTTTAGTAAGTCTTCTATACTGTTTTCCATATTTTTAACTGGAATTATTATTGATACTCTCTTTAACTTTCTATTTTCATCTTCCATATCTTCTATTCCTCCTTTGATAGGTTCTTAGAGCACGTAGAAAGTCTATTTTTCTGAATTCAGGCCAATATACATCTAGAAATATTAGTTCACTATATGCTGATTGCCATAATAAAAAGCCACTTAACCTTTCTTCACCACTAGTCCTTATTATTAAGTCTGGGTATGGTTGTGGTAGATGTGATGTATATAGGAATTTCTCAATCACTTTTTCATCTATTTGATTTACATCCATTTCTCCACTCTTAACTCTTTTACAAATTTCTTTTACTGCATCTACGATTTCCGTTCTACCGCCATATGCTAATGCAATGTTCAAATATCTCTCATTGTAATCTTTAGTTGAATATTCTAGTTTCTCTATCTTCTCTCTTAGATCATTATCTAATAGGTCCTTTCTCCCTAAAACCTTTATTCTAACCTTTTTTTCATGGATATTTTCATCATCCATATACATATCTGCATATTTTTTCGCTAATCTCATTATGGCTTCAACTTCTTCTTTGCTTCTATTGAAATTTTCCATTGAAAATACGTATAATGTTAATGTGTTTATTCCTGCTTCATAACACCATTTAATAACTTCTTTTGCTTTTTCCGCACCTTTTTCATGTCCAGCCCATGGTGGAAGTTTATTTTCCCTAGCCCATCTTCTATTGCCATCTAATATTATCCCAACATGTATGGGTTTTTCTCCATCTTTAACTTGTCTCCAAAGCCATTTCTCATATAATTTGTATATTCCTATAAGCTCTAGTATTTTTCTGAGCATGTGATTCCCCATTAATTTATCTATCTACTTTGTTTATGATTCTGTTTAGATTTATGCTTAATTGTATTGGGGCTATTATTGGTTCACCTTTCTCTATATATTCCTCAGCTTCTCCACCATTTATCTTTATATAATTGCATATTTGTTTTGCAATATCTTCTTCTACTTCCGATGTGAATACTGCTGTTCTAACTATTTTCTCCCTCATTTTCATAGTGATTTTTGGATGATCATCAATTCTATAAATAACTGGTTTAAATTGCATATTCATTGCTATTTCGCTTATTGCTATATTTAATACTCCTAGGAGTATATGGTCGCTGAATATCTGCATTATATTTCCATTCAAAATTTTAGAGAGAATATACTTTAGTCTTTCTTCACTCTCTTTATTTGGTTCTATTGTCTTTATCTCATTTAATACGTTTTTTGCTCTTTCACTCCCAGATTTTTTGATTGAAGTTTCAGCTAGTAGTCTTACTATTAGTGTAGTTGTAAGGATTGTTTTACTTAATTCATCTTTTAAATCTAGGTTTAGTGATATTATTTCTGGTGTAAATATTTTCTTTAACTCTACACTTTCTCTACCAAATAGAATTACTATCGTCTGAATATTCATTATCCTACATATATCCATTAGATTCTTCATTTGTGGTGTTATCTTTTCACTTTCATCCATTAATATTAGCATTTTATCATAATCTCTATATGGTGCTACATATCTACTGTACTCTAGTGGTGTATAGCATCTTATTGGGGCTCCAATAAGTGTTTCTGATATTAATGGTGCTATACTTGCAGCTTGATATATCCTTTCTTCAGCTACTATACATGAATCTTGTGGTGATATTATCAATTGCGTTAATTCTTCAAGATTCATATTTAATACTTTGTTTATTAATTGTTTTTCAAAGAATTCCAATAATCATCATCCCATACTTTTTATTATTGATGAAAGTTCTTCTTCATATTTTAAAGCTATGGCTTCTGCAAGTTTCACATCTTTTGCTTCTGTATATATCCTTATTATTGGCTCTGTTCCAGAAGCTCTCATTAATATCCATGTATCTCTATCAAACCATACCTTTATACCATCGATTCTCTCTATCTTCCATACCTTCTCTAATTCTAATTTCTCACTAATCCTCTTTATAACTTCTTGTTTTATATTGTTTGGACATGTAATCTTCCTTTTTACACTACTATATTTTGGTAGTTTTGAAATTATCTTTGATAGAGATTCAACAGTTTCAGCCATTACTTCTAACATTAATGCTGTTGCTATTGCTCCATCTCTAACATATTGATGATCTGGATATATTATACCACCATTATCTTCAAATCCCATTACACCTTTAACTCTTTTAAGTTCATGCGATACTATTACACTTCCAACAACAGTCCAATGCACTCTTCCACCGTATTTCTCAGCTATATCTTCTATAATCTTTGATGTACTTATTGGTGTAACTATTATTCCTCCACCCTTCTTCCTCAGTATATGCCCACTTATTAATGCACCGGTTTTATCACCCCAATGCGTTACACCTTCTTCATCTGTGAATATTGCTCTATCACCATCTCCATCATATGAAACCCCAAAATCATATCTTCCCTCCCTCACTAACTTACCAACTTCAATTAGTGTTTGTGGAGTTGGTTCAGCTCCTCTACCCGGAAATTCCCCATTTACATCTCCATTTATAACACTGTATTCACAATTTAATTCCTCAAGTAATCTTGGTATTGTTAGAACTGAAACTCCATTTCCAGGATCTATTAAAACTTTATACCCCATTGAAGATATACTTTTTACATGTACATTTTTCTTTATTGAATTTATGTACTCTTCAATTATGTTTGGGGCTTCTTCCATTGATCCAATTTCATTCCATGGTTTCCTCACAAATTTCTCATTGAAGAATATTTCTTCTATTTCTTCCTCAACATTTCGTGGAACTTCTATACCATCGCTCCCAATAACCTTTACACCATTAAATTCAGGTGGATTATGACTTGCAGTAATCATTAATCCACCATCAAGTTTTAACGTTTTTACTCCAAATTGTAATAGTGGAGTTGTAGTCATTCCAGCATTATATACTTTACATCCAGCTGCCATGAGGCCACTTGCAGCTGCCCTAAATAGTATTGGGCTCGTCCTTCTACCATCATACCCAAGAATTATTTCACCACCATTGAAATAAGTTCCAACAGCTAAGGATATTTTAACGACAAGTTCTGGTGTAATTTCTCTTAAGGTTCCTCTGATACCATTAGTTCCAAACAATCTCCCCATATACATCTTCAGCCTCCAACACTTTTCGTTTTAGTATGCTGTAAAGATAAAATGTTTATAATTAATCATATTCTTTAAAGGCGAATATTTATGCATACCGCTGTAATAGTTCATGAGGGTCTTACTGGTAACAATGAGAAATTAGCTATGGCTATTACTAAAAGATTAAATATCATAAAACCTCAATGTTAATCATTAAGAAAGTTAAGGATGAATTTTCCCTAAAAGTTTTAACAACGCTGACTTAATTGTTCTTGATTCACTAACTGCATATGCTAATGCTTCTCTCAATACACATAATCTACTATTGGCTCTTATTGAAGCTGTTGAACTTTGGATTATATAGTTTAGAAGTAATTTGCATCCTCTTGAGAAGTTATGGTTGAGATGGTGCTGAAGTTTTAAATACTGTCTTTACGGAATATGCCAAACTTATAGGTTTGAATGTTATTTATGATGGGCTGTTTATCATTAAACACCCAAGTGATTATGATATTGAAAAAGCTAAAGAATTTGGAGTAACACTTGTTTTCACACTTAATATGATTTAATTTTTGGTGCCTCGGCCGGGATTTGAACCCGGGTTTCCTGTCACCCATGCTGGTGATCGCAGGCTCGAAAGGCCTGCATACTTGGCCGGACTATACGACCGAGGCAAATATCTATATAAAATTAGGTTCATAATGATAAAAATTTATTTTTGATTTAAATTTTTCCCATATAAAGGGGATTTATTCTTCTTTTGTTGTTATCGTATATCTACATCCAGTATATAGTAGTGCTTCATCAATTTTCCTTATTAAACTCCTTAATTGTTCTATTGTTGGTGTATTTATCCATTCAATGACGTAGTCGTAATCACCTATTAATTCTCTTCCCCCACGTATACTCTTTCCAGTTTTTAAATCTATGCTTGGATCTATTACTGAAACTATTTGTTGTATTGCTTCTCCATATGGGTATAATTTAGTTATGTTTTTCATAAGTTTATCTAAAGCTTCTAGTCCTCTATCAATTGAGGGTCCGTAGAGTTTTATGTAACTCCTCATTTTTATCCCATCCAACTATATTTTAACATATTTATTAGTTTATCCTCTTTAACGGTTATAGTTATATTGTATTTTTATACTATTGTCTAGTGGTGTAATTCATGTTTAAGGTTTTGAATTATGCAAAGATTAATACTGGTTATGCTGTAAATTTAACTAGGAGGCTTATTCAAGTTAAAAGTATAAATCCTCCTGGAAATGAAAGTGAAGCTGCTTATATTGTTGGTGATGAACTTAGCAAACTTGGGTTTAAAGTTGATTATATAGAGGCTTCCCCTGGAAGAACTAATGTTGTAGCTTCATTGGAAGGTGAAAATAATGGTAAATCCTTAATATTCAATGGTCATATCGATGTTGTACCTCCTGGTAATCTTGATGCTTGGAATGTTGATCCATTTGAAGGCATTGTGAGTGGAGGTAAGATTTATGGGCGTGGTGCTTGTGATATGAAGAGTGCAATTGCAGCTATAATTGCTGCAGCTAAATCCATAATTGATTCTGGAGTGAAATTTAAGGGTAAATTTATTATTCATGCAGTTGCTGATGAAGAAACTGGTGGAAAATATGGTACTGGATTTCTAGTTTCCAATGGATTTGGATTAGCTGATTCTGCTATTATTTGTGAACCTTCTGTTTGGGGTGGAGTTATAGGTTTAAGACCTGCCGTTAGAGGTGCTTGTTGGCTTCAATTGGAGACTATTGGTAGAGCTGCTCATGCAAGTAATCCATCTGAAGGTGTTAATGCTGTTTTAGATATGGCTGAAATCCTATTATCACTTGAAAAATTCAAGTTTAAATGTACTCCACATAAATGGCTTCCAGAACCCACAATATCTCCTGGAACAGTTATTTATGGTGGTGTTAAGACTAATGTTATTCCAGATAGATGTGTAGCTGATGTTGATGTTAGAGTTGTACCAGGACTTAGTGAACATGATGTTTTAGCGCAGTTGGAAGATTTTCTTGAGGATTTAAAGAAGAAAAGACCTTCAATAAATGTTAAGATTAAAGTTTTAAATTATGTTCCACCTGCAGAAATATCTGAAGATGCTGAAATATTAAAATGTGCTTTAAATGCTGCTAAGATGATTGCTGGTAATGTTATTCTTAGAGGTGGTTATGGATCAAATGATTCACACTTTTACCATAGTATTGGTGTTCCAACAATATGTGGTTTCGGTCCAGGTGATCATTTAACTGGTAATGCTCATGGTCCTAATGAAAATGTTAGCATAGATGTTTTATCAGCATTTATAGGTATATATGCAGCAACATTCCTTTTATTCACTTCTTCTAACAATATACAATAAATAAATAAAATTATTTTACTTTTTAATTACTTCTCTTAGATCTATTCCAAGTTCTTTAGCTTTCTTCATAAGTTCTTCTAAATGTTTTAATAATTCTGCTTTCTCTTCTTCTATAACTGCTTCTGCTGTTGCTGGAATTACTATTTTCTTCAATGGTTCCATACTCATCACTTCTAGTATTACTGATGATGGTTTAAATTCCCCTTTAGATCCAGTTTCATATTTTATTGTTATTCTAGTTGGGTTTTCTGCGTAGCCATATTTATTGATTTCTTCAACCATTCTTCTAGCCAATTCTGTCCATACCTTTTTATTTTCTTCTCTTACTTCTGGAGGTATATTCTTAGTATAGAATGTTGCATAAAACCATCTTTTTGCTCTAAATATTGCTCCTCTACTTGTGGGTGCTATTCTAAATCTTTGTTCAGGCATTTTTTCACCTCAACTACTCTCATAATTACATTATGATGAATCATTAATATAAATTTATCATGAAATTTATATGATAAAATTTATAAGCATCTTATGCTTTAATTCCTCTCTTAGCTTTTTAAGGGGAAGTGTTGAATGGTGACCGTTAATGTACTTAATTTATGGTTCAATAGCCCTAGGCCTTCTTGCAATGATCATAGTTATTTATTTAACTCTTAATGTAATTAGGGAAAATGTTGATAATATTGATATGATTAATATTGCTAATTATATTAAAGAAGCTGCAAATGCATTTATAAAAAGGCATTATAGTGCTATTTTCGCATCAATACTTATTATAACTGTATTATTAATGGTATTTAATGTAAAACTTGTTTTACCTTTTGTAATCGGCGCATCCTCCTCTATTTTAGCTGCATACATAGGCTTACGTATAGCTGTAGAAGCTAATGTTAGAACAGCATATTTAGCTATTAAATCACCTATTAAAGCTTTTAAATTGGCTTTTAGTGGGGGTTCTGTGGTTGGTTTATCGATTGTTAGCTTAAGCCTTATAAGTGTTGGTATTCTATATCTTATACTTCAAGATGTAAATTGTCTAGTTGGATTTGGTTTTGGAGCTAGTTTATCTGCATTATTTACTCAACTTGGTGGTGGAATTTTCACTAAAGCTGCAGATATTAGTGCTGATCTTGTGGGGAAAGTTGAACTTGGTATTCCAGAGGATGATCCACGTAATCCAGCTGTTATCGCTGATCAAGTGGGTGATATTGTAGGTGATTGTGCTGGTAGAGGTTCAGATTTATTTGAATCTATTAGTGATGATTATGTTACTGCACTTATACTATGCTCTTTCATTGCAAATAAATTTGGGGTTAATGCTTTAGCTTTTCCTATACTTCTCGGGGCTTCAGGTGTTTTATCAAGTTTAATTGGAATCTTTTTCGTTAGATCATATTCTGGAGGTAGTTTAAATAAAGTGTTCAATTTTGGTTTGATAATATCTTCAATCTTCTATATTATTAGTTCCTTTGTAGTTCCAATGCTTACTTTTAATGATATGAGTTTTGCTTATGAGATTTCTTTAAGTATTATGAGTGGTTTAATTGTGAGTTTGATTGTATGCTTCATAGTTCAATATTACACTGGTTTTGGTAGTATGCCTGTTAGGAGTGTTGCTGAATCTTCTAAGCGTGGTGCAGCTTTAAATATTTTAACTGGCTTATCTTATGCTCTTCAAAGTCCATTTATACCTGTGATAATGGTTTCATCGGCATTTATCTTATCATACATTATAACGAATGGCTCTATATATGGAATTCTTGGAGCTAATCTTGGAACTGATTTAGCCGTGGGTTTTATAATGTCTAGTGATGCTTTTGGTCCTATATGTGATAATGCTGCTGGAATAGCTGAAATGTCTGGGACTAAAGTCTTTAATGGTGGTTTAGATGAACTTGATGCTCTTGGAAATACTATGAAAGCTTATACCAAAGCTTTTGCTTCAGCTTCTGGAATGTTTTCTACTCTAATAATATTCATGACTTATAGTGAAATTGTAGGATTTTGGAATATAGATTCTAAACTTTTAAGCCCAATATTCGTAGTTGGATTACTTATAGGTGCTTCTCTTCCATTTTTATTCTCTTCTCTAACTGTGGGTGCCACTAGTAAAACCGCTTTAGAACTTGTTGATATCATTAGGAAACAATTTAAGGAAAATCCAGATATTATCAAGGGAATAGCAAAACCTGATTACGCAAAATGTGTTGATGTAGCTATGAAATTATCTCTTAAGAGAATGATGCTTCCAGGAATTATCACTATTCTATCACCAATAATTATTGGGCTTGTATTGGGTAAATATGCTCTTGGCGCTATGTTACTTGGAGGATTATCAACTTCTGCATTACTTTCACCTATGTTTACATTTGGAGGTGGATTATGGGATAATTCAAAGAAATATATTGAGAAGGATTTTTGGATGAAGGGTACTCCTACACATGAAGCTGCTGTTGTTGGAGATACTGTGGGTGATCCTTTAAAGGATGTGGCAGGACCTTCACTTAATGTTTTTATGAAATTGATCAATATGATTGCTCTAATTTTAGCATCAATATTTTCTTCATGAAAAGCTTTTTATAAAAATTGTAATGATTTTCTTTAAGTATGTCTGATGATGTTGAAGAAGGTTTTGGGAAGCATGGTGTAGATAGGTATAGAGATAGAATTGTTAATGGACCTATTATTAGCACTTTAATTTGGTTAGGCCTTCCCCCTCTTATAAATCAAATTGTTATGGTTGTTTATCACGTCACAGATGCATATTGGCTTAGTTTATATAGTACCTATACTGTTTCTGTTCCTAGACAAACTTGGCCTGTTGTTATGCTTTTTCAAGCTTTTCTAAATGCTTTAACAGCTGCTAGTTTAAGTATTGTTTCACAATATATTGGTGCTAAAAATTATAGAGAAGCAAGCATATCTGCTTCAAAATTCTTTACAATAGCATTCCTTCTTGGAGGTTTATTTTCAGCATTCCTCTTTTCACTACGAAGTTTTATTTTTACCAATATTGTTTCAGTTCCTCAAGAGATTTTTGATGATGTTATGAAGTATTCTGGAATAATAGCTATAGATGTATTCTTTAACTACATCTCCTTCATATATTCAACATTGCTTCAAAGTATTGGAGATACTAGGAGACCTGCTATAATTAATGTAATTGCTGTTACAGTAAATATTATTTTAGATCCATTTCTAGTTTTAGGTTTAGGTCCATTTCCAAGACTTGGCGTTATTGGTGCTTCAGCTACCGATGTTATGGGTAAAATAATTTCAATTATAGGTTTAACATATATCCTCAGGAAGAGTTATCCTGATTTAAAAGTTAGGTTTACAAGTGATATTGATGTTGATTGGATTAAATTAGTTTTGAGGATAGGGATTCCAGTACTTATTCTGGGTTTAACCAATAGTTTCGCATTTGTATTTCAATTGAGATTGGTTAATGCTTTTGGTGTTATTGTAGCTACAGCTTACTCTATTGGTTTTGTTATAATGGATATTGTAGATGGAGCTTTATGGGGTTTTGTAGGAGCAAATTCTATAATGATTGGTCAAAATCTTGGTGCAGATAAAACTAGTAGAGCTAGGGAAATCGCGTATAAATCTTCACTTTTAGTTTTCACCACAATTTTTACTGGTTCACTTATACTATATCCACTGAGAACCAACATTATATATTCATTTACAAATGATCCTCTAGTATTCTATGAGACTGATTTATTCTTGCAAATTATGTTGCCAACTTTGGCTTTCTTTGGTTTATTTATGATTGGAATGTCTACTGGTAGAGGATCTGGTCATACATTGTTTCCAACAATAATTGGGTTAATTAGATTATGGGGTATTCGAATACTTGCTGGATATATTATTGCCTTCAATTTAGGATTGGGTTCCTATGGTGTCTGGTTAGCTTTAGCTTTAAGTAATGTAGTTGGAGGAGTATTATCAGTATTATGGATTAAGTATGGAAAGTGGACTAAGGCTGTTATAAAGAAGCATAAGATTGCATAGACTTTTTCCTTTAATTATTGGATTTTTCATGTGAGGATATGATTTATGAGGTTTAATGGAAGAGATAAAATCCCATTCTTTTCTCTTATTTCTTCTACACTTTCCTTCATATTTTTAACACTTTTTAGAGTATATATGTCTAATATTGATTATTTCATTAATTCATGGGCTTCCTCCATTTATTCTCCAACATTAACTATGATTGCAATTTTCATCTCCATAACTTTCGATGTAAACTCATTAATCTTCTTAACTATTTTGTTTTGCATCTTTTTATGTATTAAGCATCGTATATTCATTGGATCTATAGTATTTGTTGGATCCATACTTGGAAATGCAATAACCGTATATTTGATTAAAGAATTTATAAGATCTCCAAGACCATTAAACATGGTTATAAATGAAGTTGGATTTTCATTTCCAAGTGGTCATGCTTCTTCAATAACAGTATTCACAATGATATCTTCATATATACTTTTTAAGAAGGATATTATTCATAATAAACTCCCATTAATCTCCCTCTATGCATTTCTTGTTTTTATAGTTTGTTTTAATAGAATATATTTAAATGTACATTGGTTTAGCGATGTTTTAGGAGGATTTATTCTTGGGGTTGCATGGACTTCCTTAGCTATAATGATTCTTCAACATAAAATATTTAAATGCTAAATTAATGTCAACAATATTAAAGTTAAAAGTAAGATTGTGGTTCCAAATATTGGATACGAAGTCCTTTTAGCTTTTTTAACAGCATCATCCACAATTATACATAATTTTTCCATGGGTTCACGCCCAATAACCTTGACCTTTTGAATCACTTTACTTTCAAATCCAACTTTAACATATTCTAGGTTTTCCAAAGCTTTCTTAGCAGCATCAACTATGTATTCAATTAATTTACCTTGATCCATAACTTCTCCAATAGGATGATATCCACGTTCACTGAGGGTTAAAGCTGTTACTATATGTGTATCTGTGGTGAATACTTCACCTTCATCAATGCCAATGGATTTTATTGAATCTAAAATCTTTTCCCTTAATCCAGAAATCATATTATTGCCATCAATTACTATATATGAGGATCTTTGAGAATCAACTTCAAATACAATTACAGTTATACCTCCAGGTCCCATGCCCTCTTTAAGATTGAATTCCTTTGGCATTACGTGTGCTACGCCCATTTTGAATGGTGTTCTCTTCATTGACACTACTCTCTTCAGAGCTTCTATAGCAGCTCTTTCTAAAGCTTCAAATGCTGTATTTGAATCTATCTTACCATTTAAACTGTTATGTGCATTTATTAATATGCAATGTTTAAATCCTAATCTTTCCGCTTCTTTAAGGATTTTCATATTTAATTCTCTAGGAAGATCTTCAGTTGTATTTGGAGCTAAGGATAAGGACATCAGTATGTTATCCCCAAAAATTTGACAACATGCTGTTGCTACTTCATTTTTAACTTTAATGAATGGTGAAGCTTCAGCCCATTTTATTTCTATATCTGCACTGTTAATTATCTCATTTACCAACTTCTTTAATTGATATTGTGAAGTTAAATCTAGATCATGACTCACCAATCCTAAGGGTACACATGCAATACAACTAAATCTCTCTTCTAAAGCCTTTTTAAGGGTTGATGGTAAAGCGCTTCCACCAATATTTTTAAATGGTCCTGGATGAACTGATGGAACTATTACAAATGCTTCATTACTCTTCCCCTTAAACCTAATTATTGAAACTTCAATATCCCTTTCCTCACCAAATTTTTCAAGAAAGTTTTCAAGAGGCTCATTTAAATCTGCAATCCAATTCAATAAGAATGCTTTAAACATTGGTAGAAATGTTTCTCCAAAATAACGTTTACCCGTTAAATTTACGATATAAAGGAAACTGAAACTTGAAGCTAGAGAAATTATTAGAGATAAAACTGAAAAATTTAAGATTGATGTAAAGTTTATTATATCGTATGATATCCATGTAATAGTTATTAGAATCAAAAGTATATATGGTTGAAGTATTGAAACAATAAAGACTTTCTTAAGATTCGAGGGGGAAGTTGCATAAAGTACGGTAAGGCGAAGGATTAGAGTAGTTGAGAATCCTAGGAGAGAAAATTTAACCATCCACATGTATTGCACGGTAAGAATAGTTGTAAAAAGTCCTAAGATGCTTGGGAAAATCCAAAGAATCCAACAGAAGAGAGATAACCCCGATAGCCTCCTAACATTATATATTTTATCCCCCTTTAAAACATATGATGCAAAGACATAATTTGATAATAGAGTAATTATAAAAAATATAACCCCCAAAAATATCCCCAAAAGAAAACCTAATTCTTTTAATTTATGATAGGGACTTATAATCAAACCTTCAAAAATACAAACTATAAGTAAAAATGCGATGATCTTCCCATATGAAGGTAGGGTAAACAATGATCTATAATGTTCAACAGCTTTACTTAGCTTTTGATTAAACCCTTCTTCATACATCAACATACGCATAGAATCTTATAATTCTAAAATATAATAATTGTTACATATATGATAATCATGTTTTCAATGATTCTTTACACTTCCGTGAATATATGGGTTTAAACCATCTCTTCCCAGTCTTCATTTCTTTCCTCAATTAAATACGAATATATATACAATTCAAGCACTCGATACGTAGAATTATGCGGGGGGTGGGATTTGAACCCACGAACCCCTTCGGGACAGGGTCCTAAGCCCTGCGCCTTTGACCTGGCTTGGCGACCCCCGCTCACTATTTACTCTTAATTATCTTTTTTTGTTTGTAAAGTTTAAATTTTCCCCTAACATTTCCTCATATGATTATTTATGAAGGTTGTTGTTGGCTCTGTTAATCCTGTTAAGGTTGAAGCTGTGAGGAATATTTGTTCTAGAGTTTTTAGTGATTTTGAAGTTATCCCTGTGGATGTGGATAGTGGTGTTATGCATACTCCTATTGGTGAAGATGAAATTATTTGTGGTGCTATGAATAGAGCTTTAAATGCTTCTAAAATTGTTTCTGGGGATTTATATGTTGGTATGGAGGGTGGGATTGTTATGAAGTTTAATACTTGGTTTGTTACATCTTGGTGTGCAGTTTATGATTCTAGTGGTAAATGGTCTTTTGGTTGTGGAGGTTATATGCCTCTTCCCAAGAGGGTTGTGGATATGGTTATGAGTGGTATTGAACTTGGTGATGCCATTGATATTATTAGTGGATTGTCAAATACTAAACTTGATATTGGCGCTATTGGTGTATTGACGAAGAATATTCTAACTAGACGTGATTCATGGGAGACTGCATTGACTTATGCTTTAACATATAGGATTTCACCTGAATTTTATGGTGGATAACTTATTAAATTGGGTTAAGTTAATTATTTTTGGCGATGAAGAAGTATGGTTTCGTCTGAATGTTGATGAGGGATCAACCGGCTGAGCCTCAAAGCTTTATTATTTGCTTTGACTATTTATTTTGAAATTAAATAAATGTTTATGGTTTTAATGGGATTTTCACGTATTATCTGGCTTGTTACCATGTACTTCTACTATAAGTAACCTTTTCCTCTATATTGATGCCTCTGCCTCCCAATTCCCTGAATAATTTTTCTATACCTTCCTTTGATAGTAGATTTTCTGGCGGTATAACCCCTCTCCCAATAACTTCCTTTTTCATGATCATTTTTGCTATTATTGCACAAGTATATCCACTTGTTCTTCCCATGGCTGTTACCTTTAAAATTCTATCATAGTAATCTATCATCTTATATTTTGCTTCTACGTATATGTCTCCTTTATATCCGGTTACATCAACCAGTAATATAATAATATCTTCTTCCTCCATCAGCTTTTCATTTAAAAGTTTTAATGATAGGTCTACTGGTCTTATTTCAATTCCATGAACTTCAGTTTTATCTTCATTGAAGAATCCAAGTTCTCTTAATGTTAGAATCTTATTTACATGTCCAGGCCATCTAATGGTTTTCTCCCACATTTCCTTTACATTTCCAATTGTGTATGGTAATGTCGCTAATCCATCTGTGTAAAAACATTCTAATTGACCAACTTCTGGAAGCTCTATTTGTTCTAATCCTGATAACGCTGGGACATTTACTAGTTTTCCATCAATTATAATTCTAACGGGTCTTGTATACTCATTTATAACACTTTCTAATGAGAAGAATTTTCCATATTCTAATGGTGGTTTTGGATTTATTGGTATTCCACCCACCCTAACTTTTATTGATTCTACTTTATCCATTCTATATGTTCCGTATCTTGCAAGTATATTGCTTAATCCTGGTGCTACACCACATCCTGGAACTAGTATTACATTTTTATTTAATGCTTTTTCATTCAATTCTAATTGTTCTGGTTCATATGCTAAATCTACAACATGTATTCCAGCATTTATACATGTATCATCAACTCGAACTACATATTTATGTGGTAATGCTACTATTGCGCAATCATATTTAGATGCTAAATTCTCTAATTCATCTCTATTTCTAACATCCATTTTCACGGTTTTGATTCTTTCATCTTTCAATTTATCTTTTATATTTTCTAGTTTTCTCTCATCTATATCAATTATGCATAACTCTTCCAATGAATTTTCTCTAATCATTTCTATTGCTGCTGCTTGACCCATTGGTCCACATCCAATTATTAGTGTCTTCATAGATAATCCCATAAACAATCTTCACTTAACATATACATTAACCTTTACAATTTAAGGTAAACAAATATATTCATTATGTTTTAATAGTTATTTTGGGTTTATATTATGGAGACATCTAATTTAGATTTAAGTTTTGATTATGCTGGTTTATTGGCATTTGTAATTGTAATAATGTATATTGCTATCTACATGATTCATGAAGAAAGACTTGATATCAAGGTGACAAAGGATGTAAAGGAAAATTTGTTTCCACGTTTAACTTCAAATTTAATGAAAATTAATAGTTTATTAAAGGATTTTGAAG
This sequence comes from Methanomethylicia archaeon, assembly GCA_038727515.1. Lineage (GTDB taxonomy): Archaea > Thermoproteota > Methanomethylicia > Culexarchaeales > Culexarchaeaceae > JAVYVS01. The sequence continues at coordinate 12,611 of JAVYVS010000003.1, read as the reverse complement.
ATTCTAATATCCTTCCCCCTCCTTTAACTAGTATACTTCATGATGGTTTAAGCATATATTTAATATCTGAATTAAATGTGAGAATTCCAAAATTTGCAAATATCTTTAGAAATTACATTGATTTATTGAAGCAATTTGATTCTATGCTGGAATCAGAGGAAGTAAGTAAAGGTGTTTTAAGGGATTTCGCTAAGAAAATTGTTAATGAAGGCAATATATTATTTTCAGAGATTTCTAGGATCAATTCCATGAAGAAGCTTCCAGCTAGACAAGGTGCATTTTCATCTCTTAGGCGTTAAAAATATTTTGGTGCCTCGGCCGGGATTTGAACCCGGGTCTCAGGCTATCCCCACGCTACCTCTATGCTCGAGAGGCCTGAATACTTGACCTGGCTATACGACCGAGGCATCAAAATCTATTTCAATAAGTTTCCCTTAAAATTTTTCTTTTAATTTTAATTTTGAGAATAGAATTTCAATATCATTTTCATCATTATATATGTGTGGTGATATTCTTATTCCACCTATCCCTGTGGATCCTCTATAAGATACTTGTATACCTTCATCTCTCATCTCTTTTACAAGTTTCATCTCATAATCATATCCTCTACCAGTGGATATTGTAGTTATTGAAGACCATGAATCTTCGTCTTCAACATAACCAATAATCTTATATCCAGCTTCTAAAGCTCTTTCCACAATTTTCTTCTTCAATCTTCTATTATGATTCTCTATGTTTTCAATTCCAATATTATTTATGTATTCTACTGCTGATCTTAAAGCTTCCATGAGTATGTATGGTTTTCCACCACCCCAATCAAGTTTTGATGCTGTTCTCTGATTTTTCAATGGTTTCCATGGGTCTTTATCTATCAATGTCCACCATTTACTCCATCCAACTTCTGGCTCTTGATAGTTTAGTAGTGTTTGTGCTGGAGGCTCTAGATTTTCTATTATTTCTTTGTTTACATATATGAATCCTGATCCTATGGTATTGTTTAATAGCCATTTCTCTCCTCCAACAGCCATGGCATCTATTTCAGCCTTTTTTACATTAATTGATACTGCACCAACATGTTGTACTCCATCAACAATCACCAGTGCACCTTTTTCATGGGCTATCCTGCTTATTTCCCTTACTGGCATCATGAATCCATTTACCCATATAACGCTACTCAATATTACTGCATAGGTATTGTTGTCTATTGCTCTTTCAAAATCTGATAAATCATATTTACCATTCCTATGTCTAATAATTCTTATTTCACTACCGATTTTTTCACTTAGCGATTTTATTGCAAGTGATATTGATGGGAATTCTAAGTCTATTCCAACAATATTCCCATCCTTTTTAGGTTTTATGGAGAGTAATATTCTCCTAAACCCATCTGTGGTTTGAATACTAAATGAAACTTCCTCCGTACTGCACCCTATTAATTTTGATATTTCTCTTTTTGCAGGTTTTTCCACTTCTTCTGTTAATTCATTCCATTCATTTCTTCCAGTTTTGTCTATGAATTCTTTAATTGACTCTAGCACCCTCTTTGGTGTTAATCCTTCTGAAGCTGTATTTAAGTAAGCTGCATATTTTTTCAATGCTGGAAAGTCTTCCTTAAATTTCTCCATGATTCAAATTATCTTCATTATTCAATATAAAATACTTTCTTTATCCTTTATCTTCATGGATTACATTTAGATGGGCAGATCTTTATAATAAAAATAAAAAAAGTAAGGAAAAATTATTTTAACTTTACTTTTTTTAATGTAAAAGTATTTCTTCGAAAACTTCTGAATCCACATCCTCTATCAATGGTATTCCTGTTACTTTGCATGCTCTTTCAGTTAGTGAGCCTAAATCGTTTCTATCTATTAAACTCAGTTTGAATTTTCTTGCTCCAGCAAGTAATTGCTTCATTCCTACACCTATCCTTTCTGTGAGATACGTGTATAATCCTACAGCAGGCCAAGGTATGTCTTTAAATCTTTCACCATATCTTTCCTTTAATTCTTGTGCTGAAATGTAGAATTTCTCTGGCGAGTCTCCATATAGGTCTGTGAAAGGTTTTGGTAGTTTACCATTCTTGTATAGTTCTAGGAAGTAGCTGCCTTTCATTACTGCTGTTAATGGGGCTCTAGCCATAACAATTCCCTTTACCAATGGGCCATCTCCAAAGTTGCTCATAGCTATTGCCTTCACCATTTGTGTTTCATTTATGAATCCCCCTGCAATAATGATGTCTGGTACGTATCTACCCTTTTTCTTTAATATTTGTGCAGCTTTTAAAACTAAGGCTTCTAAGTGTACTGTTGGTATACCCATTTCATTCATCATTGGAACTGGAGACATGCCTGTTCCGCCACCAGCACCATCAAATGTTACGACGTCTACCTTTGCTTCTGATGCAACTTTTAAAGTCCAAGCAACGTCTGCAGGTCTATAACAACCGGTTTTTATCGTAACTTTCTTTGCTCCTTGTTCTCTTAACCATTCAACATCTTCAACAAAATCTTTTAATCTTGGCATTCCAACTCTACTGTGTCTTTCAAAACTTCTTATAGATCCCCTCTTAAATGCTTCCTGTACAACTGGGTCTTCTGGGTCTGGTATAACTATATACCCTCTCTTCTTTAATTGTATTGCTCTATCTAAATCGCTTATTCTCACTTCTCCTCCTATAGCCTTTGCTCCTTGACCCCACTTCCTCTCTATTATATTTACTTCAAGTTTTGATATTACGTACACGTCTACACCAAGTCTTGCGTCTTCAACATTTGTTTGAACAATAACATCTCCATATTTTCCATCCCAAAATTCTCTAAACTTTTTCACTCTATATGACATATCATCTGAATGTACGACTTTACCGTTTTCAAATCTAGAGTTCAGATCCATGCCACACACATTTTCTCCTATAACTATTGAGACTCCTGATAAAGCGCATCCTACAGCTAATCCATCCCAATTCTTCTTTGCGACAAATGTAGATCCGTATGCACCACACCATATAGGTAGTTTGTGCGGTATTCCTCCTATTGTTGTTTCTATATACACATTTTCGAAGAAGGCTACATCTGGATTTTCTTCAATTCCCTTAGCTCCTCTAACTGTGCTTAGTATTTGGAAGTTGCTCCAATCTAGGTAATAGTCCTTTAGTGATGCTGCAGTGGACTCTCCGAAATACTCTGGAGATGGGTATAATACTTCCCTCCCCCTAAAGGAAGATAGACCTATTTCACAGAGTACTGGACATTCTCTTATACATATTGGGCACATGTCACTTGTTGGGTTTACATCTTTAACTCTTGTTCTTGTTCCAGTTGTACTCATGGCATTTAGATATGATGAATTCTTATCAACTCTCTCCAGAGTATGATACCCAACATTTTATTGTGAATAGCTTATTTATATTGGGTTTCAACTAATTATTTGGCGATGAGGATTCAAATTCAATTGATTTTTGATGAAGGATCAACCGTCTGAGCCAAACATTTGTATCAAATTTTCCATTTCAGGTTTTGGTGATATACTGAATATATTTGATTTGAGATTTAATTATTACCATGAACTCCTTTTTAATATTATATTTTCTTCAATTATGATTCCTCTATTCCATAATTCTCTTAGCAGTTTCTCTATTTTATCTTTTGGTAGTAGGTTTTCTGGTGGTATTACACCTCTTCCAGTAATTTCTTTTTTCATGATCATTTTTGCTATTATTGCACATGTGTATCCACTTGTTCTTCCCATGGAAGTTACCTCCTCCTCATGGTTGTAGTAGTCAATCATTTTATATCTTGCTTCAACAGATATATCTCCATTACTTCCAACAACTTCTACCAGTAGTATTGTCATATCTTCTTTAGCTTTCAACTTTTCACTTAATAGTTTTGTTGATAGGTCTCTAGGTTTGATCTTTGCTCCAGCTATTTCTATTTCATCTTTGTTGAAGAATCCTAGATCCCTTAGAGTCATGATCTTCTCCGCATGTCCAGGCCATCTTATGGTTTTCTCCCACATCTCTTTAACATCACTCATGATGTATGGTAGTGTTGATAATCCATCTTTGTAGAAGCATTCCAATTTCCCTACTTCAGGTAGCTCTATTGTCTCAATTCCAGATAATGCTGGTACATACATTAATTCGCCATCCATCACTATTATTGATGGTTTCACATATTCCTCTATCACGCTTTCCACTGAGAACATTATTCCATATTCTAATGGTGGTTTTGGATTTATTGGTATTCCTCCAACCCTTATCCTTACTACATCCACCTTGCTCATCCTATATGATCCATACCTTGCCAATATATTGCTTAGTCCGGGGACAACCCCGCACCCTGGGACAAGCATCACTCCTCTATCCATGGCTTTATCATTTAGATCTAGCTGCCCTGGTTCATATGCTAAATCAACCATATTAACTCCAGCTTCTATGCATGTTTCATTCACTTTAACAACTAATCTATGTGGCAAGGCATCTATAGCACAATCATATTTTGTGCTATAGATCAAATTGGTCACGAATGATCTGATTGTGGAGCTCTCTAAGATTAGAAATGTTAAGAAGTTTCCATCTAGACAGGGTGGTTTTGCTTCTCTTAGACGTTAAACTTACGTTATAAAACAAATGTTCTCCTTAAGTAGTGAGAAAAAAGTGATGAAAGTTTTGTTAATGATGTTTATAACCAACCTCTAATCTTCATCGTATTGTATAATCTTTCTAGTGCAGCGACCATTGCAGCATCTCTCATGCTGATGTTTGGTTTGTTCTTCTTTAATTCTTTATACTTGTTGTTGACTCTATGGAAGTTTGATATCATTATTTTCTCCAGTTTTGATCTGGTTTCTTCTTCATCCCATAAATACCATTGTAGATTCTCAACCCATTCTAGGTAGCTCATTATTACTCCACCAGCATTTGCTAGGAAATCTGGCACTACAATTACTCCGTTCTTTGTTAAGTATTCTTCTGCATCGGGTGTTGTGGGCCCATTTGCACCTTCAACAATTATTTTACCCTTAACATTCTTTACATTTTCTATTGTTATTTGATTTTCAAGTGCCGAGGGAATCTGAATATCTGCATCCACATAAAGTGCAGCTTTACTATCTTTGATGAGTTGAGCATCTTCATAGTTTGATACAGCTCCAGTCTCCATTTTCACCTTTATTAATTTTTCAATATCTAAACCGTTTGGATTATATATTGTTCCGCTAGTGTCACTTACAGCAATTATTTTTGCACCGTCCTTTGCACACCAATATGCAGCATACATTCCAACATTTCCAAACCCTTGAACTGAAACTCTAATATTTTTTAAGCCTCCCAAATATTCCTTTGCTGCTTCTCTTGCGCAAACATAGCAACCATAACCGGTGGAATAGTTTCTAACGGGGTTACCCCATAACTCCACTGGTTTTGAGGTTATTACCCCAGCTTCATTAATACCCTTTATTTTTATGTATTCATCCACCATCCATGCCATTATTTGTGAATTAGTACCCACATCAGGTGCTGGTATATCCAATTTTTCACCTATTAATGGTGCTATAGCTCTTATATATCCTCTAGATAATCTCTCCAATTCATTTTGTGAAAGCTTTTTTGGATCTACTTTTACCGCTCCTTTTCCTCCACCGTATGGTAAACCTGCCAAGGAGTTCTTTATGGTCATTAGGATTGCCAGAGCTGTGTCTGTGTATACATCCACCTTTTCATGGAATCTTATTCCACCTTTATATGGTCCAAGTGCACTATTATGTTGTACTCTAAATCCCTCGAAAAATGCTATTTTACCATTATCCATCCTTATTGGGATAGTTACATATAAAGTTCTTTCAGGCTTGCTTAATATCTCATACAATTCGTTTGGAAATCCCCCTAATTCTACACCGCGTTTTATTGTGTTCAACGTGTTTGAAAGGAACTCATAACCCATAATAAACCCCGTCAACAATTACTCCAATGAATATTTTAACTTTACTTTTCACCACTTTAAGCATTTCCCAAATATTTTTCAAAGTTTCATTTGAATTTAAATGTATTTTTAGTGTGGTGCCTTGGCCGGGGTTTGAACCCGGGTCTCAGGCTTTCTCCACGTTATACTTATATGCTCGAGAGGCTTGAATACTTGGCTGGACTATACGACCGAAGCTTAGTTTCTATCTCTATTTTTCATTAATGTTTTCCTTAAATTTTTTCTTAGATTCAATTTTTGAGAACAACATCTCTACATCATTTTCATCATTGTATAGGTGTGGTGATATTCTTATTCCACCTATCCCGCTCGAGCCTCTATATGATACTTGTATACCCTCACCCCTTTATTCCTTTACAATATTCATTTCTTTTTCATATCCTTTCTTGTATCCCAATATTGTTTATGTATTTCACGGATGATTTTAAGGCTTCTATTAATATGTATGGTTTTCCTCCACCCCAATCCAATTTCATTGCTGTTTTTTATGGCTTTAATGGTTTTCATGGATCTTTATCTATTAGTGTCCACCACTTGCTCCAGCCTACCTCCGGCTCTTGGAAATTTAGTAGTGTTTGTGTTGGGGGCTCTAAGTATTCCATTATTTCATGGTTCACATATATGAATCCTGACCCCATTACATTGTTTAATAACCATTTTTCCCCTCCCACGGCCATGGCGTCTATACCAACCCTTTTTACATCAATTGATACTGCCCCAACATGTTGTATTCCATCAACTATTACCAGTGCACTCTTTTCATGAGCTATTTCACTTATCTTCTTTATTGGCATCATGAAGCCATTAACCCATACAACACTGCTAAATACCACTGCATACGTATTTTCATCAATTAATTTCTCGAATTGTGAAATCTCATATCTTCCATCCTTATGTTTAGCTATTCTAACCTCACTTTTATTTCTTTCACTTAATGCGAGTGATATTGATGGGAATTCCAAATATATTCCCACAACATTACCATTCAATTTTGGTTTAATTGATAAGATTATCCTCCTAAAACCATCTGTGGTTTGTACACTATATGAGACCTCATCCTCACTGCATCATATCAATTTTGCTATCTCCCCCTGGTAGGTTCATCCACCTCTTTAGCCATTTCCTCCCATTAATCCATTTCAGTTCTCTCAATGAACTTTCTTAAAGCTTCTGAAGTTTTTTGGTATAAGGCCTTGAGCAGCCGTATTTAAATAAGCCTTATACCTACTTAGGGCTGAAAAACTTTTTGACATTAAGAGGTATCATATACTATAATTTATGTTATAAACGTATAACCTTTATGTTTAAGTTATAACCATTCATTGAACTTATATATATTCATTTTATGAAAACTTTATTGTGGAAAGTCTAACTATTCTAATGGTTCAGAGGAATGAAATAACTGAACACTTGGTTTATAATAGGTTATCTAAATCCATTAAAAATCCTAATAATGCCAAAATTCTTGCTAAAATTGCTGAAGATGAGTTAAAACATTATCATATTCTTAGAAATCATAGTGGGGTGGATGTTAAGCCAATCAAGTTTAAAGTTTTATTATACATGTTTATGGCAAAGATTTTTGGTTTAACCTTTACATTAAAGCTTATGGAGAGAGGTGAGGGAAACGCCATAAGTGTTTATAGCGTGTTAACTAGATCTTTACCAGAAATATATAATGTCTTAATGGATGAAGAATCCCATGAAAAACAGTTAATAGACTTGTTGGATGAGGAGAAACTTAAATACGTTAGCTCTATGGTTTTGGGTTTGAATGATGCGTTAATTGAGCTTACAGGGGCTTTAGCTGGGTTTACAATTGCACTTCAAGACTCTAAACTTATAGGTTTAATAGGTTTAATAACTGGAGTTGCAGCTGCATTATCTATGGCTGCATCTGAATATCTTTCCACAAAAGCTGAAAGTGGAGGGAAAAATCCAATTAAAGCTGCAACTTATACGGGTTTAATGTACATTGTCACAGTTCTCCTTCTAATTCTCCCTTACATCCTTTTCTCCAATGCATATTTATGCTTAGGTTTAACTATAACTTGTGCTGTAACTATAATCTTTATTTTCACGTTTTATGTTTCTATTGCAAAAGACTTATCATTTAAGAAAAGGTTTTTGGAGATGTTAGTGATTAGTTTAGGGGTTGCAATTCTATCTTTCATTCTAGGTTTTATTGTTAAATTAACATTTAATGTTGAGGTTTAATGCGGCGGCCGGGATTTGAACCCGGGTTGCTGACTCGGAAGGCCAGTGTCCTAGTCCAGGCTAGACGACCGCCGCTTTTCTACAAACATTTATTTATTCAAATTTTGAAAATAAATTCTTTGCTTCACAGCTTATGTTATATATTTTCAAAATTTTTACCCGAAAGATTTTTAGTCATCCTTCTTTACTGTTTAAGGGGAGTATTTTTGGTTTTTTTGGAGTTTAGATTTCATGGTCGTGGGGGTCAAGGCGTTATTACTGCCTCCTATCTCCTCGTAAATTCAGCTTTTAAAATGGGTTTTTGGGGGCAGAGTATACCTATGTTTGGTGCTGAGAGGAGGGGTGCTCCTGTAGAGGCTTATGCTAGGATTTCTGATCACCATATTAGGAGGCATTCACAAGTTTATAATCCAGATGTTATTGCAGTTTTTGATTCTAAGATTTTGAAGGCTGTTGATGTTGTTAAAGGTTTAAAGCCCAATGGTATTATTGTTTTGAATAGTCCTAGTGGAGTTATTGAACCTAATTTAAGTGGTTTTAAAGTTTATAGTGTGGATGCCACCAAGATAGCTATTGAACTTGGATTGTATTTTGCAGGTTTTCCAGCTGTTAATACTGCTATGATTGGTGCTTTAACTAGAATTGTTAAAATTTTATCTTTAGATTCTATTCTTGAAGCTATTTCTTCCACATGGTCTGGTAAGATTGGTGAATTGAATGCTGAAGCTGCAAAGATAGCTTATAATTCTATTCAGGTGTGATTGATATGTCCTTTAAAAATTGCTTTATTCAGATATCTAAACCTATTGAAGGAGCATCTGGGAATACTGGTATTTGGAGGTCTTTTAAACCAGTAATTGATTATGGTAAATGTAAGAATTGCCTTTTATGTTGGATTTATTGTCCTGAAGCTGCCATTAAACGTTTTGGGGATGATTATATGCAGTTAAAGATTGATTATAGTTATTGTAAGGGTTGTGGGATATGTGCCAATGAATGTCCATTTAAAGCTATAACTATGGTTAGAGAGGAGTAGTTATGGCTAAAATTGAAATTTTAACTGGGAATTATGCTGCAGCTTATGCTGCTAAGTTATCTAGGGTTCAAGTGGTATCTGCATATCCCATAACCCCTCAAACAACTATTGTTGAGAAGATTGCAGAATTTGTTGAAAGTGGTGAATTGAAGGCTAAATATGTTTGTGTTGAAAGTGAACATAGTGCTATGGCTGCTTGTATAGGTGCTTCTGCTACTGGTGCTAGAGCTTTTACAGCCACTTCTTCACATGGACTTATGTATATGTCTGAACTTGTTTGGTGGGCTGGTTTAGGTAAATTTCCATTGGTTATGGCTGTTGTATGTAGAGCTCTAGGTCCTCCATGGAGTATTTGGACTGAGCATAATGATGTATTAGCTCATAGAGATTCCGGTTGGATAATCTTTTTCGCTGAGGATAATCAAGAGGTTTTAGATCTCATTATTCAATCCTATAGGATTTCTGAGGATGAACGTGTCCTTCAACCAGCTATGGTTGCTTTAGATGCCTTCATATTATCTCATACAGCTATGCCTGTTTCTATACCTGATCAAAGTGATGTTGATGGTTATCTACCCATTCCTGGCTCTAGAACTAAACCCTTCATTTTAGATCCGAAGAATCCCTTAACCCATGGCAATTTAACATATCCAGATCACCTTATGGAGATTAGATATGAAATTGAGAAATCTATGAATTCTGCTCGAAAAGTTATAATTGAAGCTGGTAGGAAGTATGGTGATATTACAGGTAGATATTACGATAGTTTAATTGAAGAGTATAAGTGTAGTGATGCTGATGTAGTTTTAATTAGCGTAGGTTCTTCTAGTGGTGATGTTAAAGATGCTGTTGACTCTTTAAGGGAGGAAGGTTACAAAGTTGGTTCAATTAAGCTTAGAACCATTAGACCATTTCCATTTGAAGAATTGAGAAGCATATGTAATGATAAGCGTTATATTGGTGTTTTAGATAGAAACTTTAGTTTTGGATTTGGAGGTATAGTTTATTGTGAGGTTTCGTCGGCTTTAAATGGATTTAAAGTTCCAGTTCAAAGTTTTATAGCTGGTTTAGGTGGTAGAGATATAACTGTTGACGACTGTAAATACATGTTTAAAGTTCTTATTGATATGGCTGATAAAGGTTTAGAACCTAAACCTCCAATATGGGTGGGTCTTAAGGGGTGATTGAAATGAGTATATCCATCAAAGATTTAACTTTAAAGGAATATCTACTTCCAGGTAATGCTTCATGTCCAGGATGTCCAGCGTCACTTGGTCTTAGAATGCTTGGTAAAGCTTTAGAGGATAATTATGTTTTGGTTATACCAGCATGTTGTTCAACAATTATTGAAGGCCCGTATCCGAAAACATCGTATAACGTTCCAGTTTTGAATATTGCTTTTGCAGCTTCACCATCAACTGCAGCGGGTGTGAAGGCTGGATTTGAGGTTTTAGGTAAGGGTGATATTAAAGTGGTTGTTTGGGCTGGTGATGGTGCAACTGCAGATATAGGAATGGCATCTCTAAGTGGAGCTGCTGAGAGAAATGATGATATAATCTACATATGCTATGATAATGAAGCATACATGAATACTGGCATTCAGAGGAGTAGTGCAACTCCATACGCTGCTTGGACGACAACAACTGTTACTGGTAAAAGTGAGCATAAGAAGAATGTTCCATTAATAATGGCTTCACATAAAATACCATATGTAGCCACGGCTTCAGTGGCTTATCCTATAGATTTTATAGCTAAAGTTAGAAGAGCAGCTTCTATTAAAGGTTTTAAATATATACATTTACATAGTCCATGTCCCACTGGATGGAGATTTCCAAGTGATAAGACTATTGAAATTGGTAAATTAGCTGTTCAAACAGGTTTATGGCCTTTATATGAAATTGATCATGGAGTATTCAAACTTAGTGGAATATGTAAACCGTTACTCAATAAGTCTAATAGAAAGCCCATTGAAGAATATATTAAGCTTCAAGGTAGATTTTCAAGGATAACACAAGAACAATTGAATGAATTAAAATCTTATGTTGATGAATTGTGGAGTGAAATAACTTTAATGATTGAAAGATGCGGTGGTAAATAGACTAATAGAATCCATCAACATCAAAATAAACCATTTTGTTACGTGTCACTATACTATTTGGGTATATGGTTATTCCAGGCATGATAATACTTCCACAACCTATATAGCTATAATCTCCAATTACTGATCCCATCCTACTCCTACCAGTATCAACTTCTACCCCTTTAATCCTCATTTTAACATTTCTACCATCAGCATATTCATACATGAACTTTACATCCCCCTCTATAATACAATTAGAACCTATAACACTATAATTCACATCACATCTATTCATAATACATGAATATTCCATTACTATACTCATGGAAATCTTACTTTTTAAACCTATTTCAACATTATCTCCTATAAATGCGTAAGGTCCTATAATTGATTTTGAACCTATTTTACAATTCCTACCAATTATTGTAGGTGGCTTTATTATACATTCACTTCCAATAATGCTTCCACAACCTACAAATATCCCATTCCTATAAAACTCGTTTCTATTCATATAATCTTCATTTGCCTCCAATAAATCCCATGGCCTCCCCAAATCCCTCCACCAATTCCTCCCAGCATTATAAACAAAAATTCTCTCACCTATTTCAAGAAGTTTTTTAAAAGTATCAGTTATTTCATATTCCCCCCTCTTAGATTTAGGTGTCACATTTATTGCACTAAATATCTTAGATCCTTCCATAACGTATATCCCAGTATTCACTTGTTTACTTAGCTCCATCCCCATCTCAGGTTTTTCCACTATATTCTTAAGGAAACCCTTTTCATCTATTTCCATTACCCCATAATTCCATGGATCTTCAACTTCAGTTGCAACTATTGTGGTGGAAGCTTTATACTTCTCATGTCTCTCTAAAGCTTCCCATAATACTTGTCTATTAAATGTTACATCTCCATATACAACGATAAATCTTTCACTTCCAACATATTCTTCCGCCATTTTTATGGCATGTGCAGTTCCCAATGGTTCTTCTTGAATTATATATTTAACTTTCACTCCATACTTTTTTCCATCACTAATAATATCCATTATCTTGTTCTTCATATATCCAACAATTAACCCTATATCTTCTATACCTGCATTTTTCAATTCCACTATTATATGTTCTATTAATGGTTTTCCAGCTATTGGAAGTAGATGTTTTGGTCTATATTTCGTTAATGGATTTAATCTTGAACCTTTACCAGCAGCTAATATTATTGCCTTCATACCTTCTTATAGCCTCCACCTTCATTGGATAACCGGTACTTGCAGATTTTAATGCTAATTCACATAAAT
>JAVYVS010000002.1:0-307698 GCA_038727515.1 Methanomethylicia archaeon | reverse complement strand
TAATATTGTTCCTGATTATGCTAGGAGTTGGTATTATGTGAGGGCTCCTGAGAGGGAGCAGGTTGAGGAGATTTATAATTGGATTCTTGATATTGCTAAGGGAGCAGCATTAATGACACAAACACAATACAAAGTAGAATTCTTAGAGGGATTGCACAACACTATACCAAACAAAACCATAGGAAAAATAATTGTAGAAAATATGAGACTAATTGGTTTGCCAAAGTATAGTGATGAAGATTTAAAGTTTGCAGAGGAAATAGCTAAAACAATACCATTGGAAGATAAAATTAATCAATTAAAGAAATCTAAGAGGCCTGGGTGGGAGAGGCTTATTGATAAATTGATTGATGATGAGATTCCAGACCCTTGGGGTGAAGGTGAAATTAGCCATGGTTCAACTGATGTAGCTGATGTAAGTTGGAAGACTCCAACGGTAGAATTTGGAACAGCCACATGGGTTTTGGGGACTCCTGGGCATTCATGGCAGAATGTTGCTCAAAGTGCAGTTGGTTTAGGACATAAATCATTAATATTTGCAGCAAAAACCATGGCAGCAACAATAATAGACTTAATGACAAGCATTGAATTAATTGAAGAAGCTAAAAAAGAACATAAAAATAGACTTAGGGGGAGAGTATATAAATCACCAATACCACCAGATCATAAACCACCTATAGATATATGGAAGAAATAATTCAGCAATTAACTATATATCAATTTCATTTTTCAAATCACCTTGTTAAACTTCAAAATAACAACTCTTTTTTATTAGGTTAACCTAAGAGATATTTCAATTCCGCTTTTATCTTACTTAGATCCTTTAAAGCCATTTCCAATGTTGGATAATTGTATAATTCTCCCCCTGGAGATTCATTGTAAAAAGGTCTATTACAATCTGGGCATCCACTAGTTTTAAATGGTTCACAACTTTCAATAACATTAATCAACTGGTCTTTGTCTATTAGAATCATTTTAAGTTTACCTTGAGAATCAAAGATGAAATCTTCAAATTTTGCTAAGCCATGTTTTATTAGATAGTGCGATAATTGAATTGCCCTATAAGAAGATAATTCTGGTTTTTCATATTTATCCATTAAAGTTCCTTCCATAGGTGTAAAAGCGAATAAACCAACATTGATATCATTATTATAAAGTTTACACATCATTTCTATAAAACTACGATCGGAATCTCCTAAACCATAAATTAAATGTACGGAAACTCTTTTTGGACCGAAGATTTCTCTCGCTTTAAAAACTAAATTAATGGTTTTATTCCAAGAAAAAGGTCTTTTAACTTTATTGAAAATTTGTTCAGAGGCTGCATCAACACCTATTCCCACTCTATCCACACTATAATCTTTTAAGAGTTGAAGATCGTTAGAGCTTTGAGGATGTATTGAAACAGAAATCGGTATATTCAGAAACTCCTTAAATTTTGAGATTATATTAAGAGTGTCTTCAAGATATCTCGGATATATTAAGGTTTGAATACATATACGTTTAAAATTGCTAACAGATTTAAAGGCTTCTTTAACATCATTAAATTTAAATTTAGGCCAGGTTACCCTAGATAGATATTCAGTGTTCGATGTACTACTTATGGATTGTGTGCAAAATGCACAATTACCATAACATCTTCCTTCACTAAATAACATTAGATATGCAGTTGTAGGTTCAGCTAACATTTTAACCCTCAATAAACCAAGTTTAGATGCAGTACCTATGGAAACTCTAATGTAATCCACCAATAAGTATCTACCTCTAACCTTCAGGTTTAGCTGAAAGTATAGCATTAACTAGATCCATTACGGAGATCATTGGAAATTCAATTTTCCTCTCCAATAAGAATTTTGATATCCTAGCCTCTAAATCCATTGCGTTTAGATTAGCGCCTATTAATGCACTTTCCAAATCTCTAATTGCTTCCTCTGGATACATAAAGAAATCCCCAGTAATCCTAATACTTACAATGACTCCATCTTTAACCTCCATAGAAACTTTAATTAATTTTGCAGCTTTATAACTCCCTTTAAATTTCAAAGATATCCCCACAAAAAGGGTTAATAAAATAAAGAAATAAGTATTTTGAGTAGTCTTATATTTCAAATGGATTAAGTTCATCAGCTGAAGTCAATGGATTAGGGGGATTAAGATATTTCGCTATAAAACTATAGACTTCAGCTCTAACTTCCCTTGAAAGTAAAGTATCAATTCTACCGAATACATGACCGCCTGGAGCTTCTTTAAATATTTTATATTCAAAATTTTTACCAGCAGCTTTTAAAGCATTTATCAAATTTAATACTTCAAGATAATTTACATCTTCATCATTAGTTGTAGTATGAATTAACAATGGAGTCTTAAGTTTATCAACATAATTTACAGGAGATCTACGTCTATACTCTTCAACATTATCACATACATCAACACCAATATGATAATTTGCAATAAACAAGTCCCTGTAATGCTGCCCTTTATAACCCATACGCATAATTAAATCGCTAACTGGAACTCCAGCATATGCCACTTGATAATCATCTGGATAGAAGAATATATTCATTAAAGCATGTAGACCTCCATGACTCCAACCCACAATACCAATCCTCTTTGAATCAACATACCTACAATTTTCCACCATCCAATTCCTAGCTGCATGTGTATCTTCAATTTCTAATCCACCATAATCAATTAATTCATAAAAGGCTTTCCCATAACCAGTACTTCCACGATACTCTGGAGCTATAATAATATAACCTTGAGCTATGAGCTCTCTAACTACATTTGCTGACGCACTACTCATGTTTGCATGAACGCCACCATGAGGAAGAACTATCAAAGGATACTTAACATTTCGATCAATATTCCTTGGAATAAAGACATAACTCCAAAAAACTAGGGGATTCCTAGCTCCAGGGGCATTAGGCTTTGAAACTTTACTTGGAGGCGGCCCTACAATCCTAACCTTAATTACACGAGCTAAATCTCCAACTTTATGATACCATAATACATCATCAACGCGCTTCTCAAGCATAAGAAGCATATGCATTAAAGATTCATTCATCTCCTTCAATTCCTCAATAATCTTATTCAAATCTTCAGACATAATGATCAGAGATAGGTTATGGTTATATAATTCAAAAAGCTTTCTAAACATATGATTTAAATAGGGGATGGCAATATGGGAATGATAAATCTAATGATATTCGAGAGAAAACATAAGATTAACAATAGAAAAAAGGATCTAGACCAACTAATGTTGTAAGTAAATTTTAAAATGATTAAGAGGAGTATTAATTTCAACCAAAAATTTATTTCAAAAATATAGGTAATAAGCAAATTGATGAATGTAAATATAATGGAGGATGTAAGTATTGAAATCCATTTCTTCAATCCTAAAAGTCTAGAGGAAAAGTATAGGGTTATCATTGATACTGAAAATTGGGCTATCACCTTTAGAAAATTCTGAAAGAAAATTAATGATATCATACTGCAGATTAAGCTCATTTTAATAACACATGCTTTCTAGTATGTATATTCAATTTTAAACTTAAACTCTTCCTACAATTGCAACATAAATATAGATATTTTTGTAGATCCTCATGAAGATATTCAATTGCTTTAACTTCAGTAAGATTTTTCTCCAATCTTTCAGCAATACGTTTCAATTGTCTTCCAGGAGCAAAATATCCACCGCAATTAACACATTTAATGAGTTCAACATCATTTGAAACCATAAGTTCTGATTTAATACTTGAAGCTAATTCAAATTTACTTGTAAGCTTCAATGCATCTTCAGGACATACATCGGCGCAACGCCTACAAAAAACACATTTATTAAGGTTAACACTTAACCTTCGAATATTTTCAATATCAATCATAGTTAAAGCACCACTACTACATTGACTAACACAAGCACTACAACCAATGCATCTATCATGTTTGAACTCAGGTATACCTCGCAATGTTTCAGGAAGATTACTGTACTTCTCCATACCAATGCCAGCTGGATACTTAATGGTGTATGGTTTACCTAAAGCTTCAAGAGCTCTTTTAAGTGATTTAAACATTTAACTTCCCCCCAGAATAGATTTTATAATTAATGAAAATATTATTGACCAAGCGGATAAAGGCCATAAATACTTTATTGACCAGGATAAAGCTTGATCAATTCTAAATCTAGGTGCAATTGAATGTATTAAGGATATTATGAACATTACAATGAAACACTCCACAACAAATATGATGATGTTTATTGATTGATTATAGATGTTTATTGGGTTTAGAATAATTCCACCACATAGGAATAAATTCACAAATAAACCCACAAGGGTGGTTGTCAAAATATATCTCGAAGATAATATTAACGCCAAGAGTTTACCAGAATACTCAGTATAAGGCCCTGAAACTATTTCTACATCGGCTTCAGGAATTTCAAATGGATTAAAATGTAGTTTACCAAGAATTGCTATTATGAAGACAATAGCTGCAAATGGATTAAGTAAAATCATTGGATATGAAAGTAATTGAAAATTAATTATACCGTCAATTGATAGGGAATTTGAAATAATAGCTGATGAAAATATTGATGAAAGTAGTGCAACTTCAATGGAAAGCAATAATTCAGCCTCCCTTCTAGAACCAACAATACTCCAGGAGGAGGAGGAAGCTAATCCACCAAAAACCCAAAAAAATGAGATACCAATAAAGAGATATGTAATAAAGATTATACTAAAACTATTACTTGAAAGTAAACTTAAACCGCCATAGGATATGAAGTATGAAGTTAATAATGCTAAAATGAAACTTATTAATGGAGAGAGAATAAAAACCCATTTTCGCGCACTTTTAGGAATAATTGTCTCTTTAAAGAATAATTTTAAAACATCATATAATGGCTGTAGAATTCTAGTGGAACCATATATACTTCTTAACCCTCCATACATTGAAAGTAATGGACCAAGCCTATATTGACTTCTAGCGTAAACCTTCCTAACCTCATAATTTAATAATATTCCAAGGATAAAACATAACAAGGGAATTAATACGAGTTCAAGCACATGCATTTTACTCACCACTCAAGTTTTTTAAATGAAAGATTTTTAAATTCATCGCCACTTAAAATCCATTTTTTACCCTTCTTATCATCAACAATCATTACACGATCAGTACAAGAGAAACATGGATCTACGCTGCCAATAATTATTGGAGCATCAGCAAGTTTACATCCTTTAAGCATAAACTTTAATGCAGCAATATTACGATAACTTGGAGTTCTAATTCTAACGGTATGAGGTATGTTAGATCCATTTGATACAACATAGTATATGAGCTCACCTCTAGGAGCTTCAACCTTACTTAAACATTCACCACTTGGAAAAGCTCTAATATCAGGATTGATTATAGGTCCATGAATATTCTTCAATCTATCAATACACTGTAAACATAAATCTATTGAAACAAAAACTTCCTTAACTCTAACAATGACTCTTGAGAGAACATCTTTACCATCATCAACAATTACATCCCAACTTAAATGTGGATCACCATAAAATGAATATGGACTATCCTTTCTAACATCAATTTTCCATCCACTAGCTCTAGCCGTCGGACCTACAACTCCAGCCTCTTTAGCATCATTTAATGATAAAATACCTATACCCTCAGTCCTCTTCCTAACAATACTATGTGATGCAACGCTGTCAGAAAGATTATTGAAATCTCTTCTAACTTCAAGTAATTTATCTTCAACCTTTTTAAGTTGTTCTTCTGAAACATCAAATCTAACTCCTCCAATAATCATAGAATCAGCGTGAACTCTATTTCCAGATAAGATTTCAATACAATCTTGCACTAATTCCCTAATCTTCCAAGCCCACATGAGCAAAGTCTTGAAACCAATTAGGTCTCCAGCTACACCAAGCCATAATAGATGACTATGAATCCTATTTAATTCAGCCATTAAAACCCTAATATACTCAGCTCTTTCAGGAATTTGTATCCCAAGAATATTTTCAACAGCATTAACATAAGCAAGCTGATGAGGAACACTACAGATACCACAAATTCTACCAACGAGGAAAATATCCCTCCAGAACGTTCTATTTTCAGCAAGTTTCATTACCCCTCTATGATTCAAACCAACCTTAATATCCACATCTAATACTTCTTCTCCATCCACCATTAATTTGAAAAAGCCGCCTTCAAGCATAGCTGGATGATATGGACCTATAGGTAAAACAACATTCTTAATTTTAGTTTTACTTTCACTAGAACTTTCAACTGGATTAGGCCATTCAAAAGGTAGAAATATATGTCTAGGATCTGGATGCCCTTCAAATTCAACACCAAGAAGTTCCATACATTCTCTTTCAGCCCAACAAGCTTGATATGTAAGTTGTGCAATAGATGGAGCCTTAGGTGAATCCCTTTCAGCATAAGCATATAATATTATATGTGCATAACGTTCTAAGTGTTCAAGGCTATAAATATGTATTATTTTAATGCCATTTAAACCCATATCAGAAGCTGTAACATGTACAACTCTAGACCCAATAGAAATTAAGAATTTTGCAGCATCAAGCATATTTTCCAGCTTAGTCTTAATATAAATATGCCTCCCATTATAACCATAACCAGTAATTTCAAAATTAGGATAAATAACCCTTTTAAGATCGTTTAAGACATTATCAAAGCTATTCATGATTAACCACCTAAAAATAATTGATGGAGTAAATCATGTAAGTAAACATAACTATACAATATTCCAAGTGTAAATGATATAAGCATCAAAATAAAAGATGATAAGAACATTAAATCAAAACGTTCTTTAGATTTCTCAGAACCCTTAAATGAGAAAATAATGAAAACCATTAAAACACAAAATATCACTATACCAGCAAAATATAATGCAAATGAATAAACATCTTTAGAAATATTGAAAACACTTGATTCTATGGTATTTATGGATTCCATAATTATATGTTTCCCATAGTAACCTGAAGTAAATGGGAATAGGCCAGAAATACTTATTGCACCAATAATCCACATGATTGAAGTTATAGGTGGAAATCTAACTTTTTGAGACATCTTAAACCAGTTCCTCTCATGAGAAGTTTTTATGAGAATGCCAGCACATAAGAAGAGAAGGGCTTTAGAAAATGAATGAGCAAATAAATATAAAATAGACCCTAACAAACACATGTAAGCTTCATGTATATTCATAATCATACCAAGACCCAAAGCCATACCAAGACCGCCCATACTAGAAATACTACTAAAAGCTAAAATCCTCTTTAAATCCCTATCTAAAATCATCCCAATAGCACCTATCAAAACATTAATTAAACCTGAAAAAGCTATAAAGCCGCCAATGTTTATTGATATTTGTGGTATGAGTGCATATGTGTATTTCAACATTGGTATGTATGCGGATTCAATTATAACTCCTGATAAAAGTGCGCTAATTGGTGATGGAGCTTCAGAATGAACCAATGGCAACCATAACAAAGCAATGGGAGAAGCACCAGCCTTAATACCAAAACCCAAAAGAATACAATAAGAAGCCAATTCCACATCATATTTGCTAATAATGGCATACTTGCTTAATTCGTTAATATCGGTTAAAGCTAAATTTAAACCATATCCTCTAGTTAAAAAGTATATACCAGATAAAATTAAAATTGATTCAATAATGGACATAACTAAATAAACCATGGTTGAAAAAACAGCTTTATCTCTACGCTCACCATAAAGCACAAGTATGGCACTTATAAACGTAGATGCTTCAAGAAAGAATAGCATTGAAATAATATTGTTAAACATTGATAACCCAATTAAAGTAGCTGAAAGTATTGGTATTAACCCAAAGTATATCCTACCTCTAACGATCTCACTAAAATTGAAATAACTATTTGAAAATATGATGGAAGCTAAAGCAATTATTAATATAATCTCGCTCATAATTAAACTTAGCATATAACTAAATTCTTGTAATGGTGTAAAGGATACCCCATTAATAAAGACTTTAAACAATGTATATGTATTAATGAGCAATGCTGTAATCATGATGAAAATTGACGTTTTAAATGCTGTTTTAAGATTTGATGAGAGAAATGGTGTTGATGATGAAAATAGTAGTGCAAAAATTAATGTAAAATCAATGTTCACCTCTTTCAACCTCCATAAATGGTATATTATAAAGGTATATTTCATCTAATGAAATGTATGGGGGTTTTGCAAGTCCACACATAAATATTGATTCTAAATCAATACTATGAGATTGACTCCAAAGGGTTAAAACTATAAATGTTAAATAAAATGTTGCTGCTGAAGCTACTTCAACAAGAAATACTAGTAGGATAAAATTTGATATAAATGGTATCATCCAGAAACAAAAAGTTATTAGTAATATTGATATTATAATTGGCATATAACTATATTTAATTTTCAATTTTCCCACCTCTACACTTATTACTTAATATTTCAATGGCCTTAATAACACCATTAATTATAGCTTCAGGTTTAGGCGGACATCCAGGAACATAAACATCCACCGGTATTATCTTATCAGTTCCACCGATAATAGCATAAGTTTCTTCGCCATCCACATCATTGAATATACCACCAGAGCAAGCACAAGCTCCAAGAGCAATAACAACTTTTGAATTTGGAACCTGTATATAAACTCTCTTCATAAATGGTGCAATATGTTTTGTAACAGGTCCTGTAACAATTAATAAATCTGCATATCTAGGGGAAGAAACTAGTTTAATACCAAAACGTTCAACGTCAAATCTAGGTGTAAGTGCAGCTACAAGTTCAATGTCACATCCATTACATCCACCAGCATGAAGATGATATATCCATGGAGCATATTTAAACATCTTTTGTTTTATACCCATATTAACTCACCAATCCACTAATTATTTTATCAGTTGAAATACCATGGGAATCTAAACCAACATCTCTGGGTGGAATACCAAAGCTTAAAGCAATTAACTCACTTAAATGAAGCACTGGAATCCCATATTCAATACCTTCATCCTTCAAAGTTAATTGTGTTTTCTCAAATTGATCATAGCATGCAGGACAAGCTACAATTATAGCATCTGCACCAGAATTCTTTATTGAATCCAATTTCCATTTAGTTCTTTCCCTCATAGCTTTATCAACTGAATAAAGCATTAATGGATATCCACAACAAACCCTTTCTAAACCATAATCAACTATTTCAACATTCAATGCTTTTACAATCTCTTTAAGATATCTTGCACCCTTTTCATCAACCATTTTATACAATTTACATCCAGGGTGAAGTGCAAATTTAAATTTACTTAAATTAACCTTAACATTCTCCTTAATAACATTTAAACCTACGTCTTCAAATAATACTTCAACATAATGCTTAACCTTTATAATACCGTTAAATTTTAATTCAAAACTGTTGAGGTTAGCATTAATTTTATCCATAATTTCCTTTGAATGTATTAAATGTTCATTAACTTCATATAGTGTTTCCCAACACCCATTACACATTACCATAATATCTTTTCCTATTTTTTCAGCTAAAGCTATATTTCTAGCTGCAACTGTAAGCCATAATTCTTCATCAACAAGTCTAGTTATTTCAGGGACAGGACAGCATGTAGCACCATTTATGTCTATTAAATTAATTCCAATCTTTTGACTAATCCTTCTCATGGAGGCTTCTACAAAAGGTTGCATAGCGGGTATGTAACAACCTAAAAATAAGCTATAATCAACCATAAAATCACCATTAATATTTGAAATTCTTCTTATTAGTGTCAAATCCAATTTTACCTTCAACATTTACTGCTCTTGCTAAATCTAATATTTGAGCAACGACATTTTTATCGCTATATGCTGTTGGCGGAACTCCTGGTAAACCGATTTTAGTTCTAACCCTCTGAATATATCTAGAGAATATTGGAACATGACCTACACTAAGGATGTTCTTAATTGGAGATTTAAGTGAATCTTGCAATCCAATAATACTTTTCCTCAATGGATATTTATTTAATTCTTGCTCACTCATGATTTTAACCTCTTTAAAGCTTCAATTCTAGATACAACTTGAAGAGCACCAGTACTACAATATTTTGCGCATAGAAATTCACCTTTACATGCATCACATTTAACGCTAACCCTAAGCTTCTCATTAAAATATGGTATTGCTATTGGACATGCATAATTACAGCTTCTACAACCAATACATAAAGCTGGATTTATCAACACAAATCCAGTATTGGGATCTTTACTTATAGCTTTAGGCTCAACTGGACATGCAGCCATACAAAATGGATCCTGACAATGACTACAATAATTATTTATGAAAAGAGGATTCCCCTCAGGATTTAATGCAACCATTAGAAAAGCTTTTTCAATATCCACTACTCCATAATGCTTATATGAACAGACCTCCATGCAATATAGACATCCTGAACATTTTTTTGCATCATAGAATAAAACTTTTTGCTCTTCAAATCCCAAAGTATACGCCTCTAGATGCTATTGCTGGTATTGAGAATATTCTTCTGCTGTTAGAAGTTCATCCTTTTCTTCATCCCATTTTGTAGGTTGAATTATAACTAACCATCCGGCACCATATGGATCTACATTTACAAGAGAAGGTTGTTTTAAAACTCTCTCATTAACTTGCTTTATAATTCCACTAACGGGAGCTATTAAATCACTAGTAGCCTTCGTTGATTCAATAACTCCAAAAGGTTCATACTGTGAAACTTCTGTTCCAACATTCTCCAATCTAACTCTTCTAACAGTCTTCAACATCTTTTGAGCATAATCAGTTATACCAACTCTAACAGTTCCATCTGGAAGTACTTCAACCCATGTATGATCTGGAATATAATAGAAGCCTTCACGCAAAATATACTTCTCACTCATAATGCAACACCACGACAAATAAGATTATACTCAACTTCTTAAATAGTTTACCATGTAAATTAAAGTTAATTATGAAATAAAAAGTTGGTTATATTGGGAATATTGGTATAGCTTTTGATAAAACTTTTTCACCTCTATACTCTGGTAGTAGCATTGGAGAACGTCTACTTCTAGGAACCCCAAGCTTTTCAAGTTCTTGTTTGAATCGTATTACATGGTTCAATGTTAATTTTCCAAATCCAACACCACTTTTAATATACTTTGCAGCTGAAATCCCAGCTCTTCTACCATAAACTGTTACCTCCAGTAAGGAGTTACCCATAAGCCTATTCTTACCATGAACACCACCAGTGGTTTCACCAGCAGCAAAGAATCCTTCTATTACACCATTACAACCTAAAACTTGAGCATACTTATTTATACAAACACCACCATTCATATAATGCAATGTTGGAAATACTAGAATAGGCTCTTTTGTTACATCTATTCCAAACCTAGCATACATCCTATAAACTGATGATAGATATCTCTTAGTGGCACCCTCCCCCCTAATCATATCTACCATTGGTGTATCAAGCCATACACCTCTAACTCCAGTAGGCGTTTTAACACCTTTATCTCTACCATAACACTCCCTTATGATAGCTGCAGAAACAGCATCTCTTGTTTCCAATGGATAAACAAATTGTTCTCCATCAATATTAACAAGTTGTGCACCCATAGATCTAACTTTCTCAGTTATTAAGAGGCCTAGTATTTGATCTGGATATGCAGCTCCAGTTGGATGATATTGAGTTGCATCTAAATCCCTTAATTTTGCACCAACTCTATATGCTAATACAACTCCATCCATGGTTGCTCCATAATGATTTGTTGTTGGATAATTCTGTATATGAAGTCTACCATAACCTCCAGTAGCTAAAATAACGGCTTTACTCCTAACAACATAATACTCCTTTGTTTCCATATTCCAGAGAACTGCTCCCGTAATTCTATTACCAAAATCATCAGTTAATAATTCTATGGCTGGTGTAAATTCCAATACTCTTATACCTCTATTTAATGCTTCATCCATTAATACACGCATAATTTCAAGACCAGTATAATCCTTTGCTGCATGCATCCTATTCCTCGAAGTGCCACCACCAGATAATTCAATCATAGTTCCATCAGGTTCCTTATCAAACATTACACCTAAATCTTCAAGCCATTTTATTATGAAGGGTGCATCTTTAACTAACTCCATTACAAGTTCAGGATCATTTGTATATTGACCTCCACCCATTATATCTATAAAGTGTATAGCTGGACTATCATTAGGTCTATCAGCAGCCTGTATACCTCCTTGAGCCATTTTCGTATTTGCATCTCCAAATCTAAGTTTCGTTGCTATAAGTATATTTTCTGATGGTATACCCTCAATATTAGCCCATATAGCAGCTGAAGTCCCAGCTCCACCTCCACCGATCACAAGTAAATCTACATCATAATCAACTTTACTCAAATCTATATCATTAGGTTCCACCAATGGATATGCTTCTATTAAATCGGCAACTTCATGTGGAACCATTAATCCCGCGCTTGGACCAATCTTTAGAGGTCTCTTAGTACCCTCTTTATAGTCTGGATGCCAAGTTTTAAGGAGTTCATTCTTTTCATCTGGACTAAGCCTTCTATATCTCTCCTTAAGCCTTCTATCTCTAGTTTCTTCAACAATTTTTATTAAATCCCTCATATAATCGGGATAACCGATCTTTTGCGACATATCTCACCCCTCCGGACTTTCAATCTCCCTACTATCATATAATTTCTTGAGTTCGGCGGGACTCATTTTGATAAGTTTATTTAATTCTTCATCAAATTTACCTTCAATAACCTCTTTTACTCTAATATCAAGATGCTTAGCCTTTGGCGCAATATATTTTCCATAAAGTCTCCTAACCAATTGAAAAACGTGGTAATGTATTATTTCAGCTGGACACCTTATACTACAAAGTCCACATGATATACAATCAAAACATAATTCAGCAGCTTTCGATAAATCTCCCCTCTTAATCATCTGTATAGCATCCATAACTTGCAATTCTTGTGGACAAGCTTTTGTACATGCATTACAAGCAACACATCTAGCAATTTCAGGATACAAAGCCAATACAGTTGAACCAGTAGGCTTTAGCTCCTCAATATTATATCTAACTTTTTCAGCAGGGGAGAATGGTATTTGAACAAGATACATACCATCTTTAACAGTTGTTTGACATGCAAGAGCTGTATAAAGTCTATAATCACCCTTAAGCCTATATATTGTTGCACATGCACCACAAAATCCACCTCTACATCCAGCACCTCTAATATACTGGTAACCAGCATATTCAACTGCTTTCATTATGGTTATACCCTCTGGAACCTCATACTCTTTACCCATAATGTATATCTTCACAAATCTTTGCGCCAGTTTTTCCACCATATTCATCCACCACCAAATTTACTTCTTAATATTAAAAGAGTTTCCGGTGGAATTTTATCATCAATACCAAGGGCATAAGCCATCAACTCAGTAAAGTATATTGTAGGTATATTAAATTTGCTCTTAACAAGGTTTAAATTATAGTGGCAAAGTGGACATGTAGTTATAATGATGTCAGCACCCCACCTAGATGCAGCTTTAACAATTTCACTAACGGTTCTCTCAACTATACTTCTATCATAAACAACATTATAAGAACCACAACACTTCTTTTCATATGGGAATTTAATGGGTTTAGCGCCTAAACTAGATATTAAATCTGACAATATATGTGGATCCTCAGGATCATCAATTCCAATACCTTTAGGCCTCAGTATTGCACATCCATAGAAGGGTGCAACCTTCAAACTCTTAAGGTCTCTTTTAACGTTACTACTGATCTTATTAAGTCCTATTATACTATCATCAACAATCAATTCAAGAATATATTTAACATCAACACCACAATTATACTTTGGTTCATCATCCATATAATCACATAAATTCTTGAGTTTCTCAGAATCATTTATGACAATTTCATTAACTTTCTTCAAAGTATTATAACACATTGAACAAAGCGTTACAAGTCTATTATCCCCAATATCATTCATAAATTCTTGAGCTCTTATAAGATCTCTAAGAGATGCAATGTGCTGCATAATAGCATCAGTAGCATGCTCATAAACAACGCCACAACAATTCCATCTATTAAGTTCAACAAGTTCAACATTGAACAATTTTAAAACTGATAATGCAGTTTCTTCATAAACCTTAGCATAATCTTTAACTGAACAACCAGGATAATACATAAACTTCAAAACCCATCACCCCGTAAGCTTTCTAGATGCAGAAATCAAAGCTATTTGAGGAATCTCATCTAAACCCTTAACTTTCCTTAAATCCAATGGATAAACATTCTTCCTCTGCATAATAGTTCTAAGGACATTTATAATTCTAGCTGGATCTACATCTCTTGGACATCTAGCTGTACATGTATTACAAGATGCACAAACCCATATAGTTTTACAATTCAAAACTTCTTGTATATCTAATTGAATCATACGTATAACTTGATGTGGAGGTATGTCCATATCTTTAATCATAGGACAACTACTACTACAAATTCCACATTGAAAACATAGATATGGATTCTTCCCACTTAATTCATAAACTGTTTGAGCTAAACCTTTAAACACAACTTCACCCCCTAAACCTTAATTCTAATTCTCTCCTCAACCTTTAAAGGCCCCAACCTCTCTATAATAGAAATCAAATCCTCTAAATCTTTAACTAATCTCTCAGCCATATCAACAGCAATAGTATCAAACTTCAATCTCCTAGCATCAATCCTAAACTTTCTCATCTGAGTTCTCACATCCCTAATAACATCATTAATTACATCTAAAACTTTTGGATGATATGGTGAAGCTCCTGGAAGACAATCTCCAATGAAAACACCATCAGCACCATACTTAAATGCACTTAAAATAATTCTAGGTGTAAGTCTACTAGCGCTAGGAACACTTATAACTCTAACTCTATCATCATAAATCAATCTACTAGTACCAGCAAGATCTGCAGCTCTATAAGTACATGAATCATCAAAGAATGCTATAACTCTAATTTCACCCTCACCCTTACTTTTAAGGGCAGCTTCAATTTGACTTAAAATCTGTTTTTCAGTGTAATGCCTCAATTCAATTGCACTTTGTGGACAGTATGGAATACAACTCCCACAACCAACGCATAAAGCATCACTAATAATGGCTTTCCCATCAACCATACTTATGGCTCCAAGAGGACATTTATCAATACATATACCACAGCCATTACATAAATCACTTAAAACATAAGCTTTTATAGGTTCAACAAGAATCTTACCCTGACTAATCAATCTTAAAACCCTTCCAGCAGCAGCACTAGCTTGAGCCACTGAATCAGCAATATCCTTTGGTCCCTGAGCACAACCACATATAAATACACCCTCCCTAAGGGTATCCACAGGCCTATACTTTGGATGAGCTTCTAAAAAGAATCCATCTGGTCCAATATTCAACTTCAACTTTTTAGCTAAATCCTCAGAGCCATGGGAAGGGACGAGACCAACAGACAAAACAACTAAGTCAAATTCATCTTCAATAAACCTTCCAGTCAAAGTATCTTCAGCTCTAACAATAAGCTTATTTGTAACTGGATCCTCAATAACTTCACTAACCTTCCCCCTAATGAATTTAACACCTAAATCTTGAGCTCTACTATAGTATTCTTCAAAACCTTTACCATAAGCTCTAATATCAATATAAAATAAATGTACATCCCTAGTTACATCCTGCCTTTTAAGAGTCATAGCCTGCTTAATACTATACATACAGCAAACTCTAGAACATCCAGGTCTACCAATTTGTTCATCTCTAGAACCAACACAATGTATAAATGCAATCTTCTTGGCGAGTTGACCATCAGATAATCTAACGACCTTACCACCAGTTGGACCTACAGGCATAACCATCCTCTCCAATTGTGGTGCTATAATAACATTCTTGTAAACACCATAACCATATTGTTTAAGTTTAGTTGCATCAAAAGGATCATAACCAGTGGCGACAACAATAGCATCAACAACTAAATCCAAAATCCTCTCTGAATCATTAAAATTCACAGCTTTTTGAGGACAAACCCTCTCACAAACTCTACATATACCCTTCAGGAAATATAAACAAGATTTTGAATCTATGAGATACTTGTATGGAACAGCCATCTCATGTGGAACATAAATAGCTCTTCTAGTTCTAAGACCATAATTAAATTCATCTGGAGCAGATGCTGGACACTTAGATGCACAAATTCCACAAGCTACACACTTATCCATATCAACATATCTAGGTTTAACTTTAACTTTAACATGAAAATCACCTACACTACCACTAACATCTTCAACTTCACTATAAGTTAACAATGTTATATTTGGATGATTATATACGGCAGCCATCTTCGGCGATAAAATACATAAAGAACAATCATCTGTTGGAAATGTATAACTTAATTGAGCCATTCTACCACCAATCATCGGCTCCCTTTCAACCAAGTAAACTTTACAACCTGAATCAGCTAGATCTAGAGCAGTCTGAATACCAGAAATACCACCACCAATAACTAAAACCCTATTACCAATCTTAACCTCCTTAGGCTGTAAAGGCTCATTAAATTTGACTTTAGCAATTGCAGCCATTATCTGGTCAATAGCTTTAATCGTAGCACCCTTAGGATCATTGGAATGAACCCAAGAATCCTGCTCCCTAATATTAACCATTTCAAAGAGATATGGATTTAAACCAGATTCTTCAATAAGTTTCATAAATGTGGGGCCATGAAACTTTGGGGAACAAGCAGCAATGACAACTCTATTTAAATTAAGCCTCTTTATATCTTCTTGAATCTCCCTTTGACCAGCTTCAGAACATACATGTTCATTATCCCTAACAATTACAACACCTTCAACATTCCTTATTGCATTTATAACCTCACTTATATTAACAACATTAGAGATATTCCCACCACAATGACAAACATAAACGCCTATTCTAACACTATCAACCATAGTCCCACCGACAACTCAAAAAATGAATTACCCTAAACCATTAACAAAACCAATTATTTATGAATTTTGGTTAAATAGAAACTTTTTAAATACAGTTTACAATGATGTTTCTAGTTATGGAAGCAGCAATATTCGATATAGATGGGGTAATAGCAGATGTAAGTGAAAGATTGAGAAAAGCTTTAGAACCATTTGGAAAGAAGAGTATAGAAGCATTATCCAGAGATGAAAAGAAGAAGTTTTGGGAAGAATTTTTAAATCCCCAATTAATAAAACTTGATAAACCAAAAATTGAAATAATAGATCATATTAGAAGACTAAATGAGAGAGGTATAAGGATAATCATAGTAACCGGTAGAAGTAAAGAAAAACAAAAAGATGAAACCATAGAACAATTAAAATCTTGGAATATTCCATACAATGAGATATACTTTAGAGGGAAAAATGATCTAAGAAGAGAGGAGATTTATAAGAGGAGTATGATAAAAAGTTTGCTTAAAAAAGGTTATAGAATAATAGAGTTGTGGGAGGATAATCAAAAGGTTATAGATTCAATTAGAGATTTAATTCCAGAAGCAAAAATTGTAAAAGTTGAAGGATAATAAAGTTTAATGGTGGAAAAATTGAATATCATAAAGCCCATTGACGTTGAAAAATATGTGTATGGTGGAGCAGTACTTGGGGGTGGAGGTGGAGGAAGTATAAGTGAAGGATTAAAAATGGGGAAGCTTGCTACACAGATAAAGCCGATAAATCTACTTGACATAGAAGAAATGGATGAAGAAGATGTTGTAGTAACGGTATCAGTAGTTGGAACACAATCAAGAGGATTAGTATTACCATGGCATCATATAAGAACAATAAAGTTACTAGAAAGATTTGAAGTGAAAATAGATGGGTTTATTGGAAGTGAATGTGGACCAATGGCAATAACACATGGATGGATACAATCAGCAGTATACAATAAACCATTGGTAGATTGTCCATGTGATGGAAGAGCTCATCCCACAGCAATAATGGGAGCAATAGGACTACACAAAGTAAAAGATTATATATCAATACAAGCTGCAACTGGAGGAGAAAGGAATCTTGAAATAATTGTTAGGGGAGATATAGAAACAACAAGTAGAATAATAAGGCTGTTTTCAATAGAAGCTGGAGGAATGGTGGCAGTTTCAAGAAATCCAGTGAAGATAGAATATCTAGCTAGAAATGGTGCTAAGGGAGCCATAAAACAGGCTGGAGAAGTAGGTGAAGCCATGTTGGATGTAGAAAAACCATTGGAGAAAATAGAAGCTGCAATGAAGACTTTGGGTGGAAGAATCATATGTATAGGGGAGGTGAGAGCAAAGAGATTAATAAGTAAAAGTGGATTTGATGTGGGATTCATAGATGTAATAGATGAAGAAAACAATAAATATAAAGTGACCTTTGTAAATGAATATATAAGTTTACATGAATGGGATAATGTAAAAGCAACATTCCCAGATCTAATAAACATCTTCAATCTAGAAACAGGTCTACCATTAAATTCAACAGAAGTAGAATTGGAAAACAAGGTAGTTATAACGCATGTAGATTCAAACAAAATTAAATTAGGATCAGGATTAATGGATATCGACGTATATAAACCCATAGAAAAAATATTATTAGAAGAATTAAACTTAGAGGTAGCAATAAAAAGAGTATTTTAATTTAATTTATTTCTTGCTCTTCTTGTAGTAATCGTAACCAATCATTGTAGCAAGCATGAACAATGCAACCCATGGAAACATCATTTTAGCTTCAACTGGATTTGGAGGTACACCAAGTAAGAATTGAACTCTACCGATAAACAATGACATCCTTGTCAACACGGTGTATCCATATGCAGATCCAAAGCCAATCATCATAGAATATCTAGCAAATTTATTAATGGGTTTCCAAGGTGCAGCTGTCTGACTAACTGTAAATGTGAAGTATAGTAGTGTACATACAACGATGGCTATTGTAACTAGGTTATTGAAAGCTGTCCAGGCATCAACACCAATAACAGTTAAGGAAGCTGTAGCTCTAACTTGCTCTAATACTTGTGCAAATACTACAGATCTAAGTGCGATTCCAATAGTTGTTCCAACGGTTATAGCCAATGGAATTCTATATAGGAAGAAATATTTCCTAGAAAATCTGAAGTACCATAATAGGCTTAAGAGTAATGCAAATACAAAAGCTATAGCATCTCCAGTAGTCTTAGACCATGTCCCAGTCCATTGAGATCTCAACCAATCTAAATCATATGCAATACCATAACCAGTGGCTGCACCTATAAATACGTATTCAGCGATTCTAGAATATGGATTCTCCCTATATAGAAATGTGTATATTGCAAGGGTAAAGAATACCCCTAAAAATATTCCAAATAACTCCACGCTCATTTGACCCGCCTCCTAGCTATATACGAAATATTACCTATAATTACAAAGATTATTACCACCATATGACTTGTGGAGAGAGCGTCTGCGGAGGCAACACCTAGTCCCTTTCTACCAATAATCAGTTCATATTCAGCAGCAGCTCTTAAACCTGGAAGCATACCTTTGACTTGACCACCAGCTACATATGGAACAATTGTGGGTGCCATAACCCCGATGCAACCAACAATCATTGGAACTTTATATGGTACATACCATTGCCTAACCCATTCATCAGCTCCAGGAGTACCAGTTTCAAAACTTACAAGTAAATTTACATCTGCTGCAGACCTTAATTTTTGCATTATTGGATATTCACTAACAGGTTTCTTGTAAATGTAATCTAATGGAAGTGTATTCCAGAAGTCTCTGCCTAAAGCAGCCATGGCAGTTTCCCCACCAGGCACGTATCCGAGGAAAATCCAATCCACACCGTACTTCTTATTATATGGAGGATTTTCAGGTTTCAACTCATTTAACACCATATTAGCCACTATGGGACCGTCAACCCATATGGCGATAATAGCAATCTTAATGGGTTTAGTGAATAGGTGGTGCATGGTAGCAACAACTATTGGATATAATTCTCCAAGGCCGCCAAGACTGAAGTCAAAGGATACTACAACCATAGAACCTGGTGGTAATTCATCGATGGTCTTAGCATACGATATAGCATAAGAACCTATACTTACTGGTAGACCTATGGGGTATATAAAGGGCCATAGAATTACTATCCACAATATTAAATATATTATCCTAACATCAATATTTTCAAGCTTTTCCCACAAGCTTACGTTACTACCCATATTTATTCACCTCCACCTCTTAAGTAACCTCTCTCATAACCCATTAAGGTTCTAATTCCAAGAATCATAGCTCCAAGCCCACCACCAATCATTATAGCTCTATTCACAGCCATATTTGGTATGTTGAATATCCAATCGCCTATATCCGCTGAAGCAGGTATTAAGAATGTTCCTAATGGAGCATTTCTAAACACCAGTATACTTCCAGCCAACAATAATAATCCAGCCTCTAAAGATCTAGCTTTAAAAGCTCTATAAGCCGCAGAAGTAATATAGAATGCAATTATAGCATACATGCTAGATGAAAGAGGCGTTAAAACATTATTATATAGGAAAGTAAACCAATAATTCGTTAAGCCTAAACCAATTTCTGAAATTGGTAAACCAAGTAATGCCATAATAAACATGAAAACCATTAAAAGTAGACTATACTCCCAGTATTGACGTCGATGGGTAATTTTTGGAACATGTATTAATAGTAGAGAAATTGCACCAACCATTAATGCACCAGTACCCACAACCAAACTCCAACTTACAAATTTACTTTGGAAATTCTCTACATCAACACCCATGCTAATAAAGTATGGTACTATTTGTATTAGTGCGCATATAATTGTTATTGCTATTGGAATTTCAACACGTTTAAGCCAAGACATACATCTACCACCTCAACAAGTCTACAATAAATTTAGAGCCACCAAGCAGAAGAATGAAACTTATAACTATGAGAGCTACAGAGATAAATTTTCCTATGTCTTGTGCTACTATGCTTCCTATCATTGCTGGGTCTTTGCTTAGGTATGCTCCTGCTGCAAAGATTTCTTCTCCTATTAGGCAGTAGTCTGTTGCTACTACGAAGAATGGTATTTGGTGTGTGTTTGCTGTTCCACTAACCTGCATAGCACCAACCATATACCCAACCTCCGCCAACTGCAATGATTCAGCCCAATACCCACCGATCATGATATTTGCACCAGCCTTCTCCCTCTGCATTAAACTCATATAACCAAGAGAGTAACCAAACTGCCAACCTGAGAGGTATACAAGGTCTTCAACTCTAAATTGATCTAATTTACCTTCAGCTCTATATGCGTTTTCAACGATTTCTCTGGCAATAGGATAAACTGCAACTTGTCTAATTGGAACTATTAGCCTAGTACCATACTTAGCACATAATTGAGCTACATAACCTAATACTGAGAGACCGGCGATGGTTTGTGGACCATAAGTTGCATCAGCTATACTTGCTATACCATGCGAACAAAATACTGGACGTCCCATCTCAGTGGCTCTTCCAATAGCTTCATCAATAGCATCGAGACCAGAAACTCTCCTAATATATGGAACCTTACCAGCTTTACCACGCCTAATGAAGTATGCTGCGGATATTGCTATTATCAATAAGAAAACGAGTCCACTAACTCTACCAGACTTTAGAATTTGTGATAGATATAATGGATAGGATAGCATTGTTTTCCCCCGAAAATTAAAAATATGAAGTCATGATTCCTTTGATAATGGGAAGTATATAAATGTTACTTTTCTAGTGATACATTAAATGTTTTATTTCCGATTATTATTTCATATGTCTTAGGAATTTTGATTTTTGCTTCTCTTCTTAATTTAAAGTATTTTATTGCTATATCTGGGAATAATGCATATGTTATGTAATCTTCCTCTTTTTCAATAAATTCCTTTGGAATTTCTGAAACTATTTTTTGATATGCTGGTTCTAATAGTTCTGCAGGTCTTACGTTTATAGGCTTTTCATCTCCTAAAACCATTTTTGCAATTTCTGGGTCTATTTCACCTGGAGGTTTACCATATAATCCTTTAACATAATCTTTTACTTCCTTTATTACTATTGAGTATGATTTCCCCGATAGAACATTTATTACTGCTTGTGTTCCAACTATTTGTGATAATGGTGTTACTAGTGGTGGATATCCCAAATCTCTTCTAACCTTTGGAACCTCCTTTAAAACTTCATCTAATTTATCTTCTGCACCTTGCATTCTTAATTGTTCTAATAAATTGCTAAGCATACCTCCAGGAATCTGATGCTCCAATACACTTACATCCACTGGAGGATTTTTTAAAGCATAATCGTATTCACTATACTTCTTCCTCTTCTCCCAGAAATATTTTGATGCTTTTAAAGCTAGATTTAAATTTATCTTAACTTTATACGGTGTATCTTCTAGACATAATGCAATGGATTCTAATGGTGAATGTGACGTATACATGGACATTGAGGATAGCGTACAGTCTATGTAGTCTGCTCCAGCTTCAACAGATTTAATTAATGTTATTGGAGCTAAACCTGCAGTAGTATGTGAGTGCACATTCACCGGAATATTAATTTCGCTTTTAATCCTTCTAACAATCTCATATGCAGTATATGGCTTCAATATTCCAGACATATCCTTTATACATATGGAATCAACATCCATAGATGCTATTTCCTTAGCTAAATTAATGTAATAATCTACTGTATGTATTGGGCTTATAGTATATACCATGCATAATTGAACTTCAGCTCCAATTTTCTTAGCTGTCTTAGCAGTTATCATAACATTCCTTAAATCATTTAATGCATCAAAAATCCGGAATATATCGATACCATTATCATAAGCTTTTTCCACAAACTTTATGCATATGTCATCTGGATAATGGCGATAGCCAACGAGGTTTTGACCTCTTAGAAGCATTTGAAGTTTAGTCTTCTTAATTCTCTCTCTAATAAGTTTAAGTCTAATCCACGGGTCTTCATTTAAGTATCTTAATGGTGCATCAAAAGTTGCACCACCCCAAACCTCCATAGAATAAAACCCTATTTCATCCATAACATCAAGTATTGGAAGCATATCTTCAGTTCTAAATCTAGTGGCAAGTAGAGATTGATGAGCATCCCTTAAAGTTAAATCCACAATTTCAACCATGAAATCCTCACCTATAAACCCTTATGGAGATTAATGGTGAACCCAATTTAACCTCCATATCCTTAGAAATAAAGATTCTATCTACAACACCATTCACAGGGGATTTAATATCAATTTCCATTTTCATAGCTTCAATTTTCAATAGTAAATCATTTTCTTTAACATTATCTCCCTCATTGACAAAAACATTAATAACCCTACCGGAAACCGTAGACTTAACTATGAAAAAATCTTCAACCTCCTTTTCAACTTCTTCAAAAACATGCTTAACAGTAGAAAATTCAATTTCGTTATCACTAAAATTCACAAAATAATCTTTACCATTAAACTTAAAATTTAGAATATTATTTCTCAGAGAAACATCAGTAAAAGTATACTTATCATCTCCAGAGGATAATGTGACTTCAGGAATATTACTTAAACCACAATCTAATAAATAATTATATAGAGCAATAACTGCGGCAATAAAACTCTTAACATTAGATATCATAGCATTACACTCACAATTTTTAAGATTAACCTACTAATATATAGATTTATAGATTCTGAATAGGTGCCATACGAATGCTTTTTAATCGCAAAATAAATTTGCAGCACATGGGGGAAAATGGAGTATTCATAGAAATTGGCAATGAAATAAATAAGAGAATAAACACTATGGTAAAAATGCTTAGTGATGAAATAGAGAAATTAAAGGGGGATTACGGTATTAAAGAGATAATACCAGCTTACACAACAATACTAATCATAATAGACCCACTTAATACAGATAGGAAAAAATTAGAAGAGAAAATTCTAGAAGTATATGGGAATATAATTGAGAGAGAAATAGTTGAAGAAGAAATACGAAATATAATAGAGATACCAACATTATATGATTATGATGTAGGTTTAGATTTAGAAGAGATATCAAAGATAACTAAACTAAAACCTGAAGAAATCATTAAAATACATTCAGAACAAGTATACAGAGTTTATATGGTTGGATTTATACCAGGATTCCCATATATGGGTGAAGTCCCTGAAAAAATAGCTGTACCAAGATTGGAAAATCCAAGGATAAAGGTACCTGCAGGTTCTGTAGGAATAGCTGGAACACAAACAGGAATATATCCATTTGAAAGCCCAGGAGGATGGAGAATCATAGGGAGAACGCCAATAAAATTATTCGATCCAAATAGAGATCCACCCACAATATTCAAAATTGGAGATTATGTGAAATTCAAACCAATAAGTAGAGAGGTATATGATGAAATTTTAAGAAAAGAACCTCCTAAAACTTCATTGAGTATTGAAGGGGAACCAGTATTAAAGGTTGATGTAGCAGGTCCAGGTGTATCAATACAAGATCTTGGTAGAGAAGGTTATAGGAAGTATGGTGTTCCAGTATCTGGAGCTATGGATAAAGAATCATTTATAACATCAAATATACTTGTTGGAAACAATATTGATTGTGCATGTATAGAAATATTTCAAAGCAATTTTGAAGCTACAGTTTTACAAGATATAATAATATCTATTTGTGGAGCTAATGTGGAGGGGGAAATTGATGGAGAAGAAATTGAAACTTGGAGAGCCATACCAGTTAGGAAGGGGAGCAAGATTAAAATTAATAGAATAGTAGATGGGTTAATATCATATATTTCCATAGCTGGAGGAATAAATGAACCTATAATTCTTGGAAGTAGATCACATTATCTAACTGCTGGAATTGGAAGAGAACTAACCAAAAATGCAATAATAACTACATCTAAAAATATGTTTAACGAAATAATAGAAACATGTCCAGCAAGAAGAATAAACTGGAAAAGAGAAAGGAAAAATGAATTTAGAATTTTATTAGGACCACACCTCCAATACTTCACGGAGGAAATGATTAAAGATTTCACAAATACAAAATTCACAGTTACAAGCAACATAAATAGAATGGGTTATAGGTTGGAGAAAGATATTGAAGCAAAAATTAAAGGTGTTGGAAGATTAATAAGTTGTGGAACACTTCCAGGTGCAATACAAATTCCAGGGGATGGAAATCCAATAGTATTAATGGCTGATGCACAAACTACAGGAGGATATGCTGTAATAGGTAAAATAATAGAACCAGACTTAAACATTTTTTCACAATGTGAACCAAAAACAAAAATTAAATTTAAAGAAGCAACACTAGAAGAAGCAATAGAAGCACTTAAAGAATTACATGATAGATATAAGAAGATATTAAATGAATTGGAGAAAAATGGATTAGAATTCAAAAAGAATTATAAACATGTTATAGTTAAGTTTGAGAGAAAAATCTATGATTGTTGGATAAAAAAAGGCTAAACAAAAGAATTTAATTGTTATCGTTCACCCCTTATTTTCATCAATATTTCTTTAGCTTTATCTACACGAATAACTTGTAATCTAACCATTTCAGAAGCCACTTTATCAATTTCATCACCAATAGCGCCAGCCATAATTGCAATATTCCTAGCATGAAGTTTCATATGGCCACGTTGAATACCCTCAGAAGCTAAAGCTCTTAAAGCAGCAAAATTTTGTGCAAGACCAACAGCACCCATAACTTCAGCTAATTCACTAGCAGATTTTACACCTAAAATTTTAAGTGAAATTTTTGCAAGTGGATTACTTCTAGTAGCACCACCCACAATACCCACAGCCATGGGCATTTCAAGCCAACCAATTAAATCTCCATTTTCATCCCTCTCCCAAACACTTAAAGGCTTATAGGCACCACTCCTAGAAGCATATGCATGAGCACCAGCCTCTAAGGCTCTAGTATCATTACCAGTAGCCAAAGCTACAGCTATAATACCATTCATTATACCCTTATTATGTGTAGCGGCACGATATGGATCTGAAGCAGCAAAATGATATGCATATACTATACCTTCAACAAGATCTTCACCAATAACATTCTTTGGAATTCTACAATAAGCTCTAACGAGACGTCTATCAGCGAGATTAGATATTATCCTTAAATAAACTTTACCTCCAGTAATCTTCTCAATGTATGGTGCAACAGCCTCAGCCATGGTATTAACAGCATTAGCACCCATAGCATCCCTAACATCCACAAGTAAATGTATAATTACCATTGGGCCTATCTGAGATTCAACTATTCGAACCTCCAAATCCTTAGCGCCACCACCCAGACCAAATAAAATTGGATCCTTCTCATTTGCAATTTTAAGGATTTCATCTTTATGTGACAATATTTGAAATGCAGCTTTACGTGAAGACAATACATTAACTAATTGAATTTGTCCAATCATTATGGGTGAAGTACTATTTGTAAATATCCCACCACCTTCACGCATAATTCTAGCAGCATTACTTGCAGCAGCAACAACGGAAGGCTCCTCTATAACCATAGGTATAATGTAATCTCTACCATTAATCAAAAAATTGACTGCAATGCCAAAGGGGAGTTCAAATGTTCCAATAACATTCTCAATCATTTTATCAGCTAAATCAATTGATAATCTACCACACTTAGAGATTAAATTAACTTCTTCATCAGTTAAACCAGCAAAATCCTTAACGAATTTAAGCCTCTCTTCAACTGGAAGATTGTAGAAGCCGGAAACCCTAGAAGTTCTACCCAAATTAAACACCAATAAAGGATTATAAGTTTAGAATAAAAAGATTCTCTGTAAACGCTAAGGTTAAATAATGAAAATTAAAATTGAGTTCAGAAGGTGAATGATGTGGAGATAGCTGTTTGCATAAAACAATCAATAGATGTTGCACAATTAAAAATAGATCCAAAAAGTTTTGAACCATTGATAAGTGTAACACCAATGAAAATTAGTGATATAGATAGAAATGCTATAGAAGAAGCCTTGAAAATTAAAGAGAAGCATGGTGGAAAGGTAACTGCAATAACCCTTGGAGGGGAAAAAGCAAAAGAGGTTTTGAGAGAAGCTATTGCCATGGGCGTAGATAATGCAATACATATATTGAATGATCTTGGAGAAATAGATGAATATGTAGTTTCAGAAGCTATAGCAAATATTCTAAAAACAAGAGGCCCATTTCAAATAATACTATGTGGTGAAATGTCCATAGATAAATATACTGCACAAGTGGGCGTTAGAATAGCTGAAAACATGAAGATACCATGTATAACATATGCTAGAAGCATAAATGTAGAGGGAAATGAAGTTACTGTGGAAAGAGATTTAGAAGATAGAATTGAAATAGTGAAAGCTAAAATGCCAGTACTAATAACTGTAACAAGAGAAATAAATATACCTAGATTACCACAGTTGATGGCTATCCTCAGAGCAGCAAAGAAACCTATAGAAACCATAAATTTAAGTCAATTGAAGATAGATTTAAAACCAAAAACAAAAGTTTTAGAAGTTAAAGGAGTTGAAATCAAAAGAAAGGGGATAGTAATAAAGGATCTACCAGTAGATAAAGCCGTAGATGAACTATTAAATAACTTAATTAAAGAGGGAGTTATAAAGAGGTGAAACATACATGAAAATCGTAACGTTCTCTGAAAATCTCGAAGCATTAATGGAAATTGCTGCAAAAGTAAGGGAATCCATCCCCATGGAATCATCAATTTCATCAATAACAACAATGAAACCAAATATGAGAGAAGAAATGGGGAGATATGGTATAAACAAATTATACGTAATAGAAGGCTTAAGAAATATTGAAGAATTAATTGATGCAATAATGGGAATATCGGAAAGGGAAGAAGCAAAATTGATAATTCTTGAATCAAATAAAGTCAATAAGGAAATTGCAATAAAGATTGCTGTAAACATTGGAGCTAGTTACATAGCGGATTGTATAGACTTCAAAATTGATGTAGATGGGAAACTTATTGGTAAAAGAATGGTTTATGCTTCAAAAGCTGTTGAAACTATAAAAGTTCTATCTGAAAAAGCCATAATGACTGTTCCTAGAAGAATTTCAGAACCAAAATCTGAATGGAATTTTACATGTGAAATCATATATGAAAAAGTGAAACCTATAGAAACAAAAACTTTAGTTATTGATGTAAAGAAGAAGGAGTTGAGCGCTGTACCATTAGAAAGTGCAGAAGTTATAGTTGCAGTAGGGAGAGGTGTCAAGAAGAAGGAAGATTGCAAAATAATGGAAGAACTAGCGAAAATCCTAGGGGGAGTTATATCTTGTAGTAGACCTGTAGCAGCAGATTTAAAATGGTTTAATGAATGGATTGGATTATCTGGACATAAAGTAAGTCCAAAATTATATATTGCAGTAGGAATATCTGGAGCAATACAACATCTAGCTGGAATTCAAAATGCAAAGGTAGTCGTAGCTATAAATAAAGATTCAGAAGCTCCAATAATTAAATCTGCAGATTATGGTGTTGTAGCAGACCTATATGAATTCATACCTAAATTCATTGAAAGATTAAAGAGCATGGGTAAATGAATCCTTTTATATAGTAGAAATGTTATTCATGGTTGAGGGAAATGGTTAAAGTTGGAGTTTATATTTGCCATTGCGGCAAGAATATAGCTGGAGTAATAGATGTAAAGAGGGTTGTTGAAGAAATTAGAAAGTTAAATGAAGTATCTGTAGCTGTAGATTATACATTTATGTGTTCAAAGAATGGACAGCAAATGATAATTGACGATATAAAGAATGATAAAGTTGATAGAGTTGTTGTTGCAGCCTGTTCACCAACTATGCATGAAGAAACATTTATGAGGGCTGTAGAAGAGGGGGGATTAAATAGATACTTATTTGAGATGGCCAATATAAGGGAGCAATGTGCATGGGTACATTATGACAATCCAGAGGAAGCTACAGAGAAAGCCATTGATATAATTAGAGCAGCAGTTAAAAAAGTTTGTTTATATGAACCATTAAAGAGGGTTAAACTACCAATCACAAGGAGAGCTCTAGTAATTGGAGGGGG
Source organism: Methanomethylicia archaeon (assembly GCA_038727515.1). GTDB lineage: Archaea > Thermoproteota > Methanomethylicia > Culexarchaeales > Culexarchaeaceae > JAVYVS01. Next base: position 278,559 of record JAVYVS010000002.1, on the reverse strand, counting down.
TATTGCTGGAATTAGAGCTGCATTAGATATAGCTGAAGCTGGAATAGAAGTGTACATGGTTGAAAAATCCCCATCAATTGGCGGGAAGATGGCTCAATTGGATAAAACCTTCCCAACGCTTGATTGTTCACTATGTATATTAACACCATTAATGAATGAAGTTGCAAAGAATAGGAATATAAAGATTCTAACAAATTCAGAGGTAGTGGATGTTAAGGGACGTGTAGGTTCATTTCAGGTAAAAATCAAGAAAAAGGCGAGATATGTTGATGTGGATAAGTGTGTAGCTTGTGGTATGTGTAGTGAGAAATGTCCAATAAAAGACATACCGGATGAATTCAACCTTGGATTAAAATTGAGAAAAGCCATATACAAACCATTTCCACAAGCTATTCCAAATGCTTATGTTATAGATTCAAAACATTGCTTAAAAATAACTAGAGGAATATGTGGTGTATGTGAAAGAATATGTCCATCAAAAGCAATAAACTTCAATGATCAAGATGAAGAAATAGAAATAGAAGTTGGAGCAATAATAATTGCAACTGGATATGAAATTATGAATGCAAAGGATTTACAAGAATATGGTTATGGCAAGTATAGGGATGTGATAACGGGGTTGGAATTTGAAAGAATATATTCATCTGAGGGACCTACAAAGGGTAGGATAATTAGGTTAAGTGATGAAAAAGAACCGGAGGAAGCAGCAATAATACTATGTGCAGGTTCAAGAGATGAAAGATATTTACCATATTGTTGTAGTATAGGATGCATGGCGGGATTGAAACATGCATATTATATAGCTTCATCAAACCCAAATACAAAGGTATACATATTCTACACAGACATTAGAACCAATGGGAAGGGGTATGAAGAATTCTATAAGAGAATTAGAGATATGAAGAACATATATTTCATTAGAGGTAAACCTATGGAAATAAGATTGGAAAATGGAAAACTTGTATTTGAAGTTTTCGATATAAATCTAAATGAACTATACAAATTTAAAGTAGATATTGTAATACTTGAAGTAGGTTTAATTCCAAATCCATCAACCATGGATTTAGCGTCAAAACTTAAAATTCCAAGAGGAATCGATGGATTCTTATTGGAAGCTCATCCAAAACTTAGACCAGTAGATTCAACTACGAGAGGAATATACATTTGTGGATGCGCACAAGGTTTAAAGGATATACCATCAAGTATTGCACAAGCATCAGCTGCAGCAGCACAAGCAATAAAACTTTTAATGAAAAATGAAATTGAATCAGAACCATACATAGCTGAAGTAATAGAAGAAAGATGTAGTGGATGTGGAATATGTGTAGCATCATGCCCATACAATGTGATAAAAATAAATAATGAAAAGAAAACCGCTGAAATAGATGAAGGTGCATGTATGGGATGTGGAATATGCGCTTCAGCATGCCCATCAAGAGCAATAATACAAAGACACTTTACAGATGAAATTATAAATACAGCTATTCAAGCAATATTGGTGAAGCATTAGTGATCATAGAAATTCCATATGGAAATAAAAGGATTATAAAATGTAAAGTACCAAGTGAAATCTCAATTGAAACATTAAATTTGAAGAAAGCTATTACAGGGGATGTAAATGTATCAATAGATAGGGAAATTGAAGATTTCATATACGATAAGGGAAAAATCTTATTGGTGGTGAATGATCAAGAAAGACCAACACCCACATCAAAAATACTTAATAAAATACATGAAAAGATTAAAGATAAAGAGGTTAAGATAATTGTAGCTACAGGAGCTCATAGATCTCCAACTGAAGAAGAATTAAAGTGGATATTGGGAAATAAATATGATTATTATAGGTATAGAACTGTAATACATGATGCAAAGAAAGTTGAAGAACATGAATATATTGGAGAAACAAAACGTGGAAATAGAGTATACATTGATAAAAGATTATTGGAAGCTGATAAAATCATAGTTATAGGATCAGTTGAACCACATTATTTCGCAGGGTATACTGGAGGAAGGAAATTTCTACTTCCAGGATTATCAAGTTACGGAACAATAGAATACAATCATAGATTCGCATTAGATTCAAATGCAACATTATTGAAATTGAATGGAAATCCAGTTCATGAAGATATGATGGATGCATTAGAAGTACTAGGTAGGATTGAAGATATATATTCAATAATGATGGTTCTAGATGCTAATGGAGAATTAGCATCAATAAAGACTGGTAATATAAAAACAAGTTTCATGGAAAGTGTAGAAAAAGCCAATGAGATATTTATAGTTGAATCCCATGGAAAGGGGGATATAGTAGTTGCAGTAGCAAATAATCCATTTGATATATCATTATATCAAGCACAAAAAGCAATAGAACATTCGAAATTAGTGGTGAAGGATGGTGGAATAATAATATTAGTGGCTGAATGTAGGGATGGTATAGGTCCAAGAAACTTCTACGATTTATTACTAAAGAGTAGGGAAAATAAAGATGTAGAGAGTACATTAGAACATATAAGGAGGAATTATAAACTTGGATATCATAAAGCTGCGAAAATGTTAGAAACATTTATGAGGACAGATGTATGGGCTGTAACTTCACTTAGGAAGGAAGTTTTAGAAGATATTGGAATAAGGGCATTCTACGATTTAGAGGAAGCAATAAATGAAGCAATAAGAGTTAAGGGTAAAGATGCTGAAGTTAAAGTCGTATATAATGCTTCCACAATAGTTCCATTACCTAAATCAAACACCAATCTTATCTAATAGTGATTTTACTGGGGATTTATTTAGGTTTAAAGCTAGATTCTTAGGGTCAATTCCAAGGGCTAAACCCAATAGCTGAGTGTAGTATAATACTGGAACTTCACCATTAAATCCAATGGTTTTACATGCATCATTATAATATTTATCCAACATTTCACCGCCATGAGGACACGATATAATTATTCCATCAGTACCATAAGCAGTCTTAATTCTATTTCCAGCTAAAGTTAAACCAGTATCACTATTAGTTTTGTAAATAGCCCATCCACAACAGTCTAAATGTACATTAGCTTCAGCACCCAATAATTCAACGAGATCTTTAAGAATTCTAGGTTCATATGGGTTATCAGGTCTATCAATATCTCTAGGTCTAAAGAATAGACATCCAGGATGTATAGAGAATTTTAAACCTCCCATAAACCTCTTAATATTCGATTTCAACTTCTCAATTCCAATATCGTAATATAAGAATCCCAATAAATGTTTGAATACAAGTTTACCATTAAATCTCAAATCCTCCTTTGATAAAAGATCGTTAACCCAAGAGGTTAATTCTTCATTTTCACTAAGAATTTTCAATGCATATGTTAATGATGCGTGACACCAATTACAAAGCAGTATGCAAGGTTTATTGTAATCTTCTAAAACAGAAATTAAACGTGCAGATAAGTATATCCATCCAAAGGAATTTAAACTTCTAAGAGGAAAACCGCAACAATTAACATTTTCAGCATAAGTAAAATCTACACCTAAATGATTCAAAACGTTTATACATGAAACTTCATATGAATATTGCTCAGTAACACTTAAACATCCGGGATAAATTATATATTCCATTTTAAACACTCCTTTGAAAAGCTTCCATACAATTATTTTGGAAGATACTCATATCTCTAGGACCCTTAAGATTTACTAAACCAAGTTTTGAACGATCATATATTAAACCATCAGATCCGATTACACTTATCGCATCCTGAATATAACCAGACTCTAAAACTTTTGAAAGCATATTCATATAAGCTTCTGGAACACTTCCACCTTCAATTATACTCATATTTCTTAAAACAATAAAGATTTCAGAAGGATTAACATTTTGTGGACATGCATCTCTACATTTCTGACACTGAGTACAAGCCCATATAACATCAGATCTAAGAAGTTCAGAGATTAACCCTAATTTAACCATATCAACAACTCTATGTGGAAAGTTTTCCATTAAAACCATAATTGTACATCCACTAGTACATTTACCACATTGAAAACAGGAAGAAGGATTTAATATTGATGGAAAACGAGTAACTTTCTCTTTAAGGCTACCATCAAATTTCTCACTTAACGTAGTCACATCAGACCACAAATATAACACCAAAAGAAAATGATAAATAAAATATTTAAGGTTGATTCATAGCTACATCCAAGATAATGGATCTACAAAACCAAAGAGATATGCAAATAAATATGAAAACATATTCACCATTAATAATAAACTAAAAATTTCTCCTCCACTAAATTTACCTCTAACAAAAACATAGGTGTATAATGGGAATTCAACAATTAGATTTAAACCTATAAACATAGCGATAAATAAGCATAAATACAGGAATACACTGGAAAAGTATATAGTAATCAAAAAGCTACTCAAATAGCTATGTGATAGGTAAATTATGGAGTAGAATACTACTGATGAAATAAAAGAAACAAGGGATACTATCAGAATAAATTTAAGGTTTCTGGCAAACTTACCAAGAAAGAATTGAAAAGAAATCTGTTTAACTATTAAACTTATGATGAAGAGGTATATAAACCTCAACAAAATAATGTTGAAATTCAAATTCAGTCCCCCAACAATATAAGATCAACATAAATATGAGATTTACGGTTTAAATTATAATTGTATTGAAATGAAAACCATAGAACTATTTAGTAAAAGGTAAAGTTTAACTTAATCTAACACCAATAAATCCATCACCATCCCAAACAGGAATTATATCAATTAAATCCACAATGCCACAATACTCCACATCATTGATAAATCCAAGTTTAATTAGGTTTCTACCAGCGGAAGTATGTTTTAAGAAGTTTGAAAAACATTTTGCTGGTGGCTTATCCAATAATCCAATGATAATATCCCTCAAAATTTCAGCACAAAAAATATCTTCAGAACTCGGATATCCATAGCGACCTGCACAAATCAAAGCAATATTTAAACCATATTCTGAATGTAAATGTTTAAGGTAATTTGCAGCAGAAGAAAGATTTATGAAACATGCCAGGATCATATGCTTAACATTCCTAGCAGCTTCAACAACCTTCGCACAATTACTACTCGTAAAAGATATATACTTTCCATAAACCATTTCCTTAGAAAATTCCAAGGGAGAATTACCCAATTGAAAACCTTTTATTCTTAAGCCTCCACGTTCACCAGCCAAAATACAGTTAGATTTATGTTTAGAGAAATTTACTGCATCTTCAATCTCCCTAAAAACATAAACTTTCAATGCACCATTAAATAAAGCAGTAGCTATAGTACTTGAAGCTCTTAAAACATCTATAACTGCAACAGCATAACCTCCACATGTAAATTTAGGTATATCCTCGAAATCCAAAACTACATCAACATTCAACATACAGTAAATCAATATGAAATACCAAATATGTTAAATTAACTATAAAAAATAGAAATTAAATTTAATTATCCTTTTACGGCCATGGAATTATTTTGAACACTTGTAATAAGAATTGAACTCTGCCTGCAAGCATGGTCATTCTGAATTGCACAGTATTACCATAGTATGCGCCTAAACCAAGTAACAGTATATATCTGCCAAGTTTCGTTGGGTAATAATACCATCCAGTGTGTTCAACTGTAAATGTGAAATATGATATTATGAGTAACGTTCCAAGGCATATCCATGCAAAGTTAAACCAATCAAGAATCGTAGCAGTAGCTCCAGGTGGAGTTATTGAACCTCTTATCTGACCAACAATATTGGCGGTAAGTGCACCTCTAATGGTAACGCCGAATCCTAATCCCATTAGGAAGATTACTGGATACCTGCTTATCCAACGTATACTTTTGAATGGTAGTGTTAATAGCATTAACCCCAATATTACACCAATAATGTAAATGTATTGGCCACCAAGTATACGCACTATTATTTGATTCCAAATCTGCTGAACGGAGATAGTTAATGAAACAGCAAAGGCTATACCAATATATATGTACTCAGCTAACCTATACACTCTTGTTTCTTTGTAAAGGATATAGCTATAAATGGCTAAAGTTAGGAATGCTCCAACCCAAGCTCCAATTATATCAGCGGGATTTGTTGGATAGGGCATCACCCACCACCTCTACGTCTAGTCATTACATAACTTAAATTAGCCATTATAATTGCGATTATTACAAGTAGATGTGAAACATTAAGTGCATCTAAACTTGTTGTTGCTTCACCTAATTGTCCTATTAACTTCTCATATTCAGCAGCTCCTCTAATACCTTTCAATGCACCTACAGCTAATCCAGCTTGATAGTATGCCATGAACGTTGAATAGTTCATAGCTATACCTATTTCAGCAACAGCAGTTCCATATCGAATCCTCCACTGCCTAACATAGTAATCACCATAATCTCCAGTTGTAGAATCTATAACAATCTTAATATCATTTGCATTCCTAACATTTTGGAATAATGGTATTTGATCTATTGGAGTACCATATTTATCAGCTCTAAGAACTTGACGTATATCATCAGCCAATTGAGCCACAGTAGTTTCACCACCAGCAATATAACCCATATAAACCCAATCAACACCATACTTATAATCTCCGGGACCTGCAGGTTCGCCGGGACCCTTAAGCTGTGGAATTCTAGCTTTAACAGCCTCCATAGTTAAGTCACAATCGGTATAGCCAACACACCAGTATATTATCTTAACACCACGCATCACTAAATGCTTTGAAACCGCTACAAATCCAGGTAAACATTCAGACCAAGCGCTAACACCAAATTCTATTGCCATAACTGCAACATCATTTGGACCTAGTTTTTCTATGAAATTGTATAAAGCATAGCTCGTTTCAGCAATTGATACTGGCAATCCTATTGGACGTATGTATGGTATTGCCAATGATATAAATAATATCCAATATAGTATACGTTTATCTACAGCACCCAGCTTTACCCATATGGATTGAGATTCACCCATTTCTATCCACCTCCAGCACCAAGTGTGATCACCCTCTTCTCAGCACCAAGTACAACTCTTAATCCAAAGTAAACTACACCTAGAGCTGCAGTAATATTTAAAGCACGCATAGCAGGAGTTTGTCCAGTTAATTGAAGCCATTCATTAATTGTAGGTATTTGACTCCAAATAAGTTCACCTATTGGTGCATTACCAAGCATAACGAGACAACCAGCAATCAGTAATACTGCTGCTTCAAAACTTCTAGCTCTAAATGCTCTGTAAGCTGCTGAGAATATGTAGAATCCAGTTGTTGCGTATAGCGCTGCACCTAATGGTGTATAAACCCAATTGAAGGGCCACGTATATATCATTGTGGTAACAGATGGTTTTGTTATTTCTGGTAAAGCTGCAAAGAATGGGACAAGTGCAAATATAAACATTATTATGCTGAAATACCATATGCCAGGAGTTTTACGTTGAATATTGGTTATGTGAATTCTTGCAGCAGTTAAGAATCCAAGCCATGTAGCGAAATAACTTATATGAACTGCAAATGTCTGAAGCCAATTTACAGTATCTATTACTGGTGGTACATTAAAGAAGTAACCAAAAAGGGTTAAACCCATAACTAAACCAGAAATAAACATGAATACTTCAGGTCTTCTTAAAACTGACATACCCATAACCATCACCACCTCAAGAAATTACTTATCACTTTAATACCTAGTGGTTCTAGTATGAATCCTAGCAAAGACAATGCTATTAAAATGAATTTTATCCAGTCTTCACCAGCTATCGTTGCAATTTGATATGGATCTTTTGATAAGTATGTGCTTGCAGCATAGAACTCTTCACCAATCAATACATAATCACAAGTTGCTATAATGAATGGTAATTGGTGGGTATTTACTGTACCTCCAATGTTCATAGATCCAACCATATTTGCAGCTTCACCTATCACAACACTCTCATAATATAATCCTCCAAGCATGAAGAATGCTGCTGGGCGTAGACGCTGTAAATGTCCAAGTATTCCAGTTACCATTGGAGACTGTCCTGGATAATAGTTTATCATTTTGGGATCATACTTCTCGGGTTTACCTTGCTTTAAATATGCAAGTCTAAGAGTTTCATCCATGAGTGGTATTGCATCACCTGCACACATATCAATGATTAATGGAACATCGTATTTTGCGCATCCTTCAGCAATATAACTTAAAATAGTTATTGATGAAACCATTTGAGGACCTTGCTCAGTATATAAATCTCCAGTAAGTCCTGGTGTGAATAGTGCTGGTTTGCCCATTTCTGCACATCTACCAATAGCTTCATCAATAGCATCTAAAGCTGGTAAACGCCTCATTTTGGGGGGTCTACCCATCTTTGCAAGCTGTAGCCCTATGAAGAAGAATGCTATCAGTAGTATTAGTATAACTAAACTGCTTCCACGACCCGTAAATAGTATTTGCTCTACAAATAGTTGGTTCATTTAAGTTCCTCCTTAATTAATTTTAGTTTTTTTGGAGTGCTAATAGTAGTATTTGTGTATGGGATTTAAAAAGTTTTTGTAACATTTTTTAATAAGTATATTTAAAAATATATAAAAATGAAAATAATTTTGTTTGAACCTATGTGAAAACTATGCTCTCACATATTCGCTTCCAAGGAGATCTCTTGCGATTATGTATTTCATTATGTTTTGTGCTCCCTCAGCTCCTATGGCATAGGAAAACGTTCCAAGCCATGCTCTATATATTGGGCATTCCTTTGTATATGCAAATGCACCATACCATTTCATAACTTCTTCAGCTAATTCAGCTACGGTTAATGGAGCCCACATCTTCGCCAATGCCACTGGAACATTTAAATCCCTTGGATTTAATGTCGGATCCCTCTCAATATAGATCTTATCTGCTAATCTTGCTGCTCTATATACGAAGTATCTTGAAGCTTCATATTTAGCGTATAATTCTGCAAAGGGGAAGCTTACGCCTTGAAATGATGATATATATCTACCTTCAAATAGCTTTCTCTGTTTAAACCATTCAGCAGCTTTTTCTAAAAGCCATTTCATAGCTCCTAAACATGCTGCTGAAACAAGTATTCTAGCTAGGTTAAATCCCTCCATAACATGATAGAATCCTTTGTTCTCTTCTCCCAATAGGTATTTTGCATCCAGCTCGAAATTTTCTAGTATGAATCCTCCAGTGGTAAGTCCATGACGCCCAATATCATGGTATATTGTTGGATTAAAGCCTTCACTTAATTTCCCATTCTTTCTAGCTAAAAATGCAAATGCAGATAAACCTCTATGTCCAGCAGGTCCAGTTCTAGCTACTAAAAACCATCCTCCACCCCATGGAAGTTTTTGAACTTCACCTACACCACTGATGTAAGACTTCTCACCATTGAAAATATATTTCGAACCATCCCTCTTAGCAGTAGTCTTTATACCAGCAATATCAGATCCACCTTGAGGTTCAGTTGTAGCTATCCCAAAAAAGGCTTCTCCCTTAGCAACTCTAGGTATAATTTCTTGACAAACATCTTCACTCCCAAACAATTGTAACGCAAATGGCCAACCATTATTTAAAAGTGTGTAAACAGCTATTGCCACAGATGGATCAGCATATGAAATCTCTTCGATAGCTATGGTAGCCATAGTATAAGTTCCATCTTGACCCCCAAACTTTGAACTACATGGGATAGCATACAAACCTTGTTCACCAATTTTAGCATATAGATCTAGTGGAATATTCATTGGATCCTTTTCACAAGCTTCATCAACTTTAATCCATACTGGAGAGATATATCTCTCACAAAATTCCCTTACAACATTTCTAAACATCTCTTCATCTTGACTAAAGGATATAATAGTATCCTTCGGGTAATTTATCAATGAGCTACTCAAACAGACCCCCAAAAAACATAGATATATGACTTTAATAAAACTATTGGATGTGAAGTTAAATTGGAAATTGAAGAATATAAGACTATTATTGAACAATTTAGGACGATATATGTTTATGGCATATATGAAGATGGAACTCCATACATGATACTTTACACAAATAAGATTTTCAAACCAAGATTGAAGAGTGAAGGATATGTAAAAACGCTAGTGAAAGCTCCATTGATAATAATTGAAGTATCTTTAAAGCAATATAGGGTTATGGAAAATATAAAAGTCGTAATACTACCATCAAATCAAGAAATTAAAAGATTTGTAGAAGCCATTGGAGATAAGGGGAATATATTAATAAGTTTAACGGAAGTGGAAGATTTCAAAGACATATATATGTCTGTGGCAGAGAAGGGATTTATAGAAGACAAAGATTACAATGCTGTAACATTTGAAATTCCAGTTGACAACTTAGATGAAATAAAACAATTAATGAAAATAATTAACATAATAGATAGAGAATTAATGAAAAGAATAGAAGAGATTTTAATTGAAAAGCAAGATAAAGAACTTAAAGAGATAGGGATATTTTTAAGGTGACGTAAATGAATGGAATTAAAATGGATAAATTAATTGAGGAAATAGAAAATATAAGGAAAAAACTTTATGAAAAATATGAAACAAAAGAAAAATTTTACTTGAAAATTAGGGAAGCTCAGAGATTTTGTGGTGAAGCAATATCCCTAGTACAACAAAATAAAATGAGGGAAGCCAATGAAAGAATATTATTGGCTGAAGGAATAATTAAGGAGATTATGGAGGGCATAACCAACTATATGGATGACCTAAGTGAAGTATATAATACAATGCTTCAAGAATATGTTGAAGCAAAAGCACTAATAGATTTAGAGGAGAAAGGAGAAATACCAAAAATGGATTATTTAAAAGTTACAGAAAGAGCATACATCCTTGGATTAGCAGACTTAATGGGAGAATTAAAAAGGAAAGTTATATCAAACTTAATAAATGCTGAAATTGAAAATGCAAAAGAAAAAATGAAAATAATAAATCAAATATTCCAATCATTGGAAGCATTAGAATACCCGAGATCGCTAGTACCTGGATTAAGGAAGAAATTGGATGATATGAGGAAGAGTATAGAAGACCTTGAAAAGATAATAGCAACATCAACAATAACCATAAAATTATATGAACTTCTAAATAATATTTATGGCGAGAAATATTTAAAAGACTAAGATGGCATATTAGGAGGTGATAAGTGGATTATAATGATAAGGACAGTGATACTTGGGCAGGGGATGGTTGCGAATCATTTCGCCGTAGGCTTAGAAAGGATAAAAGCTGGAGAAATACCACCATATGGAATCCCATTAGCAAATTATAAATTAGGAAAAAGGATAGAAGAAATAGAAATAGTTGGCTCATATGATGTAGACGCAAGAAAAGTTGGTAAAACAGTATATGAAGTTGCAAAAAGAGAAATTGGAGATATACTACCAATACCAGAAAAATTAAAGAATATAGAGATTATGGAGGGAATTCACTTAAAAAGTTTAAATGGAGTTGTAAACGAAACTTTAGGATTAGAGAGAAAATTAACTCTAATGGAAGCAATAGATACACTCATAGATCAATGGAAGGAAATGAAGGTCGACGTAATAATAAACGTTATAACAACAGAAATTGCAACAACATTTAAGAGTGTAGAAGAAATAGAAGAAGAAATTGCTAAAAACAATGTAAATAGATTTGCGGCATCACAAATTTATGCGTACACTTTAGCCAAATATGAGGAAGAAACTGGATGTAAAGTTGCATTCATAAATTGTATACCCTCACCCATAGCCAATGATGAAAATATGGTTAAATTATATGAGGAACATAATTTAGTACTCTTCGGAGATGATGGAGCTACTGGAGCAACCCCACTCACCGCAGATTTACTTGAACATCTTGCAACTAGGAATAGGAAAGTAGAGTTTATAGTTCAATTCAATATAGCTGGAAATTTAGATTTCTTATCATTAACTATACCTGAGAAGAATATAATGAAAGAGAATACCAAGAGTAGTATGATAGAAGATATACTTGGGTATAATGCACCACACTATATAAAGCCAACGGGATATCTAGAACCTCTTGGTGATAGAAAATTTGTATCTATGCATATAGAGTATTACACATTCAATAACTTGAAGGATGAAATTTATATTAATGTTAGAATGAATGATAGTCCAGCATTAGCAGGACTCTTAGTCGATCTGGTAAGACTTGGAAAGATATGCATTGAAAAAAATTTGAGGGGGGCTATATACCCAGTAAATTTATTTTACATGAAAAAGCCTGGACCTCCAGGATCAAAATCTACTTCAAAAATAATTGCCTTCCAAAAACTTAAAGAGTGGCTTATGGAAATAGGTGAATTGGAGAACTAAATTGATAAAAATAGGATTAATAGGTAAAACAAATACGGGTAAAACAACATTCTTTAATGCTGCTACCCTATTAAGTGCAGAGGTTTCCACATATCCATTTACAACAAAAAAGCCAAATGTTGGAATAGCATATGTTCAAACAATATGTGTATGTAGAGAATTTAAGGTGAAAGATAATCCACAAAACTCTAAATGTATTGATGGTTGGAGATATATACCAATAGAATTAATAGATCTACCTGGATTGATAAAGGATGCTCATCTTGGAAGAGGTTTAGGAGACCAATTTCTAGATGTAGCTATGAAATCAGATGCATTACTACACATAATAGATGCCTCTGGAAGTATAGATTCTGAAGGGAGAATATGTGAACCTGGAATTGGAAATCCAATAGCAGATTATTATGAGGTGGAACATGAACTCATGGAATGGTTTAAGAAAGTGGTGAAATCCAATATAAGTAGGATAGAGAGAGAGTATGCAAAGAGTTCATCTATGGTTGAAGCATTATATCAGGTATTCTCTGGAATGAAGATTACAAAAGAGATGATATACAATAGTTTAGAGAAAACTGGATTATTAGAGAAAAAGATAGGTAGTTGGAGTGAAGAAGACTTAAATAGATTTTCAATAGAGCTTAGAACAATATCAAAACCAACATTAATAGTAGCAAATAAAATGGACCTTGGAATTTCAGAAGAAAACTATAAGAAGATTGTTGAAGAATTCGGGCAACATTTAGTTGTTCCATGTAGTGCAGAAGCAGAATTAGCTCTAAGAAAAGCGGAGCAACAGGGATTAATAAAATATATACCTGGAACAGAAAACTTTGAAATATTAGATGAATCAAAATTAAATCCCAGGCAGAAATGGGCTTTAAACTATATACAACACACGGTAATGAATAGGCTTCTTAGAACTGGTGTTCAACTATCATTGAATATAGCAGTATTTAAATTATTAAAGATGAATGTAGTTTATCCAGTAGAAGACCCAGAAAAATTAACTGATAAAAAGGGTAATATACTTCCAGATGCATTCCTACTACCACAAAAAGCATCATTAGTAGATTTAGCAAGAGAAATCCATAGCGAATTAGCTAGGGGGTTACTATATGGCATAGATGTTAGAACTGGAATAAGATTACCAAAAGATTACATTTTAAGAGATAGAGACGTAATAACATTAATCTCAACTACAAAAAAGAAGTAAAATGTAACCTAACCGAAATCTATAAAGAATAGAGATTACATAAATTTTCTAATCCCAGGTGAAATTAATTGAAGGCGGCAGAGTACATAATAAGATTTTTAGAAGAAAGGAATTTAAAGGTGATTTATGGATTACCAGGATATAATGTATTAGAAATATATGAAGCCATAAGAAAAAGCTCAATACAACATATACTCGTTAAACATGAACATTCAGCAGCAGTAATGGCTGATGTTACAGGTAGATTAACTTTAAAACCAGGTGTATGCTTAGTTACAGCTGGACCCGGAGCATTAAACACAGCCACTGGAGTTGCAGCAGCATATACTGCAGCTTCACCAATGCTACACTTAACTGGACATTGTTCAAGTAGGGAAAGAATTCAACCCTATCATGGAGTTGAAGATTGGCTATTTCTAGAAAAAATATTCTCAAATATATCAAAATGGAGCAAAACAATAGAAGAAGCTGAAAAGATACCATACTATATGGAAAAAGCATATGAAATATCCATTAATGGTAGAATGGGACCTGTACATTTATCATTTGCCATGGATATACTTGAAGTAGAAATTTCAAAAGAATCAAAAACATATGAACATAAAGTGATAACATCACATGAATCAACAATAAATAAAATCTTGAAAGTATTAGGAGAGAGTGAAAAACCTATAATAATTAGTGGGAAAGGAGTTTTAAGAACTAATTCAAGCATAGAAGTAGAAGAAATAATGGAGAAAGCCAATATACCAGCAATCGCCACTAGAAGAGCGAGAGATACATTACCATTTAGAAGCAAATTAAACATAGGATACACAATAATGGGATTTGGCGTAATACCAGAAGAACTACAGAAATTTATTGAAGAATCAGACTTAATAATAACATTAGGATTAGAAGAAGGTGAGAGAACATCAAGAATGATGCAAGAATTATCTAAAAACAGAAAAATTATACATGTATATCAAGAGGAACCACCATATGGAGAAACATCAATAAACAATGACAAAATAATTGAAATAAACACACCATATCTAAAACAACTACTAAGGGAAATACATAGTAAATTAAATTATAAAAGTAAATGGACATATTTAGAAGAGAAGATAAGGGAATTAAAGGGTAAAATCGAATTAGAATTAAAGGAATATGCTTATAAACTATCAGATCAAAAACCAATACATCCAGCATACCTAGCTCAAGCAATAAAAGAAGCAACAAATGAAGATAACATTATATATACATTGGATGTAGGTGGAAGCTCATCTTGGGCTGAACTATACATAAGAACAAACAAACCAAACACCATTTTAACATCAGATAGATTTGGAAATATGGGATTCACATTACCAGCAGCAATAGCTGCAAGCAAGGTAAAACCGGAAGCAAATGTTATTGGTATAACTGGTGATGGTGGATTACTAATGACACTTGGAGAAATAGCTACAGCTGTAGAGCAGAAATCAAATGTAAAGATAATTGTAATGAATGATAGACAATATACAATGATAAAAAATATACAAAGAGGCAGACATAAATATCCTCCATTCCAAGTAGATCTACAAACACCAAACTTTGCAGAAGTTGCAAAAAGCTTTGGAGCTTATGGAATTAGAATTGAGGAAGCAAAAGATCTAACTGCTACACTACAAGAAATTGTAGAAATGAAGGGGCCAATAATAGTTGATGTATATACAACAAATGAGTATGAGAGTTATAGGTACAGGATATAGATGAGAAAATGACTTATGAAAAATTCATACAAAACTTTTTAATAGAATTAATTGAGACACCAAGTTTATCTGGAGAAGAGGGGGAAATAGCAGGTAAGATAAAAGATAAACTAGTTGAAATTGGAGTAGACAAGGTAATGATAGACAAATATGGAAATGTAATTGCTATGATAAGGGGAAAAGGGGAAATAAATGTGTTATTGGAAGGACATATGGATCATGTTCCACCGGGAAACATAGAAGCATGGAAATATCCACCATACAAAGCGAAAATAGTTAATGGATATGTTTATGGTAGAGGTGCAGTAGATATGAAGGGACCTATAGCATCTCTAATTACATCTATACAGGAAATTTCAAAAAGTGAAAGAGAAATAAACATACAATTGGCATTCGTAGTACATGAAGAAACAGTAGAAGGAGAAGCTATAAAAAGAGTAATTGAAGAAGGAATTTTGGATAAACCAAATTTAGCAATAATAATAGAACCAACAAATCTCAATGTAGCAATAGGACATAGAGGTAGAAGTTTACTGAAAGTTAGATTAAGGGGGAAAACTGCTCATGCAAGTATGCCAAAATTAGGTATAAATGCATTAGAAGCATCTGCAAAATATATAGTGAAAGTAATTCAATTGAGTGAAATATTACCATCACACGATATACTTGGAAAATCCACAATAACTCCAATAAAGATTAGATGTGAACCTGAAGGATTACCACAATTACCAGATGATGTAGAAATATTGTTTGATAGGAGAATCATATTAAATGAAGGAAAAGAGGAAATTGTAAAACCACTCCAAGAAATAATTGAGAAAATGATTGAAAAGGGAGAAGTAATAGATGGATATGTGGAAATTTTAAAGGAAGAAGTAAAGTGCTGGACTGGAGCTACTATGAATGTTGAAGACTTCTTCCCAGCATGGTTAACACCAATAGAATACCTAGAGAGAATAGGTTTAAATGAAATAATAAGTGGAATAGGGGGGAGATATATAACTTGGGATTTTAGTACTGATGGTGTATATACAGCTAATACAAACATTAAAACATTTGGATTTGGACCTGGAGATTGGAAACTTGCCCATCAACCAAATGAAAGAATAAGTTTAATTAGCATGAAAATGGCAGTTGAAATATATAAATTAATTTTGGAAAAAATAGAGAGGAATTTAGTTTGATTTAATTCTCCTACGAACCTCTTCTAAAGCTATATCTACATCCTCAAGTCCAAGTTCACGTAATTTCTCACTCTTTGGAATTCCAAATTCATCCCAGCCTACAGCTTCATAATATTGCTTCTTTTGAGATTCAACTTCACTTTTATCAGCAGCTTGACCTTTATATGGACCACTTGGTAAAGGTTCATAAAACCTAAGTGGATTATCATCATGTATCCTCGGATCCCAATAGAAATCAGGTCCACCTAAAAGTAACGCTGCACGTTGAATAGTCAATATCCTTAAACCATCAGTATAACACCATTCACTTGGATTCAATTTAATTCCAGTTATTGCTTCATAGAATTCCCACATCAATGAAGGATTAGGGAAGAAATTAAATATGCAGACTACAGCTGAATCACACATTATCCTAACAACTTCACTACCACCTGAATCTATTGGGAGTCTAGCTACAGAAGTATGATCTCCACCTTGAACTGAACATGCATAAGCTATTGGTGTTGGATAATCCATTTTACTCCTAATACCATGAGCACCTACAGCAACACCCTTAACTTGAACAGCATATGGAAGTAGATCTAAACCCTTCATTTCACCAAGTTTTAAAGCAGCTCTATAAGTTCCTTCAGCAAGAATATTACCAATACCAATTCTGTAAGCAATCATTTTAGCTAATTCACCAAAAGCTTTTGCATTACCCCAACTTAAATCTAAACCTCCAAGTTCCTCTTTACTCAATATTCCACGTTGATAAAGCTCAGCTGCAAAACCCAGAACATTACCACCATTAATTCCACAAATACCCATATCATCAACAATAGATGCAACATATACATTTTCTTCAGGTGTAAATATACCTAGATTCGTTCCAACATATGCTTGTAATTCATAATCTGGATTATCAGTTAAAGAACCAGCATAAGTACCATGCCTAACCAATGCAATTTTGAGACATGTTGTAGGACAACCATAATCACCCCAATAGCGTTTAATCCAAACTCTACGTTCAAATTCATCAACACCAAAGCTTCTTTCATCATGCCACTCCTCCTGCCAATTCTTAACAGGTTCAGAACTTTGCATTGCACCAACACTATAACCCGCAGACCCAGTACCCCATCTACGCATACCATCCCTACTAATAAGTTCATCATAAGCCCTATAGAGGAGATTATGGAATTTAATGGGATTATGAATATCTGGTAATGGACCTGAACCCTTTATAACAATAGCCTTAAGCTTCTTTGAACCCATAACAGCACCATAACCACCATAACCAGCAGCATGAGTCCATTTCTCCATAACTACAGCAACTCTACATAGATTTTCTCCAGCAGGACCTATGTATAAGACTGATGGATCCTTCCATTCTCCAAATCTCCTATACCTACTATTTAGATCGTTTAAAGCATCTTTAGTTATCTTAATCAAAGTATCTTTACCATCTAAACCCCAATACTTAGATGCATCTCTAATTTCAACTTCATCATCTTTAATCCATAGGTATACGGGATCTTTTGAAGCCCCTTCAATAACAATAGCATCATATCCAGCACACTTTAAATCAATACCTGATTCTCCACCAACAGTTGAACCAATTATACCATTACTCTGAGGAGACTTACCAGATATACACACTCTTCCACCAGGATAAAAACCAGTAAGAGGTCCGGTAGCAACTATAAGTAAATTTCTTGGTGATAATGGATCAATCTTACTCCACTCTCTACCCAATCTATCCCATAATATCTTTGTGGCAAGACCTCTACCACCAATATAATGTTTTAAAATATCTTCATCAATATCTTCAACATTAATCTTACCAGAACTTAAATTAACATTTAAAATCTTACCACAATAACCTCCAATCATAGGAATCTCACCCCATACTCTCCATAAAGTCTAATAACCAATTCATCTGAGATCTCCTTAGGCTTCCTAGAATAAAGTTTAGTCTGTTTACCTAAACCAGCCTTTGGAACAACCCATAACACATTATACTTAGCCTTTTGACAGATTTCAACACATTTAGGATGTCCACCACATAAATCACATATAACAACACTATTTTTAGCTGGATGTTTATGTGGAACTCTACCTGGACAAGCATCTATACATCTACCACACATAATACATTTCTTTTCATCAACAATAACAGCACCAGTAAACTCATTAACAGACAAAGCTTTAACTGGACATGCAGCTACACATGGATAATCATCACATTGAGAACAAAAATGTGGAAATTCAACTCCTGGAACGAATTTGAAAACCCTAATCCTAGAAGCTTCAGGCCATATTTTACCTTCATGAACCAAACTACAAACAACTTCACATAATCTACAACCACTACAATTTGCAAAGTCCCTCATAATCCAAATTTGAGGTCTAACAGCCATAATAACACCACAAACTAATTGATTATAAATATTATTTAGCAATGTGTATTTAAGAATAATTGTTAAGCATAACTTTAATTTGAATAGGATATGCTTAAGATATTTGAAGGAAAATGTCTGAGAAAGAATTGATATTTGTAATACATAGACATGAAGCTAGAAGACTTCATTGGGATCTAAGATTAGAAATGAATGGAGTTTTAAAGAGTTGGGCTGTTCCAAAAGAACCTCCCCAAACCACTGGAATAAAGAGATTAGCAATAATGGTTGAAGACCATCCAATAGAATATGCAAATTTCCAAGGAATAATACCGGAAGGACATTATGGAGCTGGAAAAGTGGAAATATGGGATAAAGGCATATATAAACCAATAGAAGTAACTGATAAAAAGATAGTTTTTAAATTGTATGGAAATAAGCTTAGAGGTGAATATGTACTATTAAAATATGAAAAAAGTGGAGAAAACAATTGGTTATTCTTTAAGAAAAGTTAAGGTGGAAAACATGGAATTTAGAGAATTAATGGAGGTAAATGCTGCAAGTAAAGAGATTAGAGAGAAGAAAAGAATATTATTGATTGGATCATGTCTAATAGATGAACACCCAAAAATTGTGGAAAAATACTCTGAAGGAAAAGCAAAATTAAAGGTATGTTTAGAAAGAGAACATTTTAACATGGTATGCTTAAAGTTATCATCAATAATTTCTAGAGTACCAATAGAAGAAATAATAGTATTAACAGTTGATGGATCACCACATTGCATACAACTACATTTCATGATGAATGAAATAGAAAAGATCACCGGTAAAAATCTGAATATAAGACACATACTAATTTATAAAGGTGAAGACATAGAAGTTGATGCTGAAACCGTTAAAAAGGCTAGATATCTAACAAAAATTTATGGGATGAAAAATGCCACTACTAGTTTATCAAATCAAGGAGGGGAAGATTAGAAGAGCAAAAATAGAAGACTACATTGAAATAGTAAGTGCAATATTACAACTCATCCCAGAAGGTAGAGTATCAAGTTATGGTAGTATAGCTAAAGCATTAAATGTAAATCCAAAACTTATAGGGAAAATTATGAAGTTAAATAAACATCCAATAGTATATCCATGTCATAGGATAATAAAAAGTGATGGAAAAATAGGTGGCTACAGTGGACCTGGAGGTCAAAAATTTAAGAAAATGCTACTTGAATTTGAAGGTGTAAAAATATTGAAAAATGATAGAGTAGATTTAGAAAGTTTTATTGATATAAATGATTTATGCCGCTAATACTCAGATAGTTTAAATCCTTTCTCTTTTAAAGCAGCATGAGCAGCAGCTAATCTAGCAACAAGTATACGATATGGGGAAGCACTAACATAATCTAATCCAATCTTATGACAAAATTCAATGCTCTTAGGATCTCCACCATGTTCACCGCAAATTCCAATTTCAATATCCTTTCTAACTTTTCTAGCTTCTTCAACACACATTTTCATTAACTTACCAACACCCTTCACATCAATAGTCTCAAATGGATTAAACTCCAATATTTTAAGTTCAAGATATTTTGGTAGAAACTTAGCTTCAGCATCATCTCTACTAAACGTATATGTGGCTTGTGTTAGATCGTTAGTTCCAAAACTGAAGAATTCAGCTACACTCGCAATTTCATCAGCAGTTAAACATGCACGTACAACTTCAATCATTGTTCCAAATTTAAATGGAACTTTAATACCATACTTAGCTTCAACCTCTCTACGAGCAACATCAATAGCATGCTCCTTAACGTAAATTAACTCCTTAACATCACTAACTTGTGGAATCATTATTGAAGTCTTAATATCGTAACCTTTAATAATTAATTCAGCTGTAGCTTCAAGTATAGCTTTAGCTTGAGCCATATATATCTCTGGATAAACAACCCCAACTCTAACTCCTCTATGACCCATCATTGGATTAGATTCCGTCAATACTGAAACTCTCTTAAGAAGTTTCTCCTTTTCAGCAGCCTCTTCAAATTTACCCTTAAACTTTAAATCCATAATTTCAGACATAAGCTCGGATTCTTTTGGTAAGAATTCATGTAATGGTGGATCAAACAATCTAATTATAACTGGAAGTCCATTCATCACTTTAAGAATTTCAATGAAATCATTCTTTAATAATGGTACAAGTTTTTCAAGGTTCTTCTTTCTTTCTTCGAAATCTGAAGATAAAATCACATTCCTAAATACTTCAAGCCTCTCAGGAGCTCTAAACATCCTTTCAGTTCTCAATAAACCAATACCTTCAGCACCAAATTTTCTAGCTATTTCCGCATCCTCAGGTGTATCAGCATTCGCTCTAACACCAAGTCTTCTAAATTCATCAGCCCAAGAAAGTAATTCTTCTAGTTCAGGTAAGATTTTAGGTTCAACTGTTGGAATAATCCCTAAATAAACATTACCTGAGAAACCATCTATAGTTATATAATCTCCCTCTTTAACCACAATATTCTTACCTTTAACTGTAAAAGTCTTATTATCATAGTTTATCACTATATCTTCACATCCCACAACACAAGGTTTACCAATAGCTCTAGCGACAACAGCAGCATGACTTGTCATACCACCCCTACTAGTCAATATGCCTACAGAAGCATACATTCCATGTACATCATCTGGCTTTGTTTCCTCTCTAACAAGTATAACTTTGTAACCTTTCCTACTCCAATCAACAGCATCATCAGCACTGAAAACAACCATACCTGAAACAGCTCCAGGAGATGAAGCTAAACCTGTAGCTATTGGTGAAATTTTAATTGAAGTATCAATTCGTGGATACAATAATTGTATTATATGATTTGGGGAAACCCTTAACAAAGCTTCTTCCTTACTCAATATGCCCTCCCTAACCATGTCTACAACAGTTTTAACTCTAGCTATCGGCCCAAGTTTACCATTTCTAGTTTGTAGGAAGTATAATTTGCCACGTTCAATGGTAAATTCAATATCTTGAACTTCCTTCTTAATACGTTCTAAAAGTTTTGCTCCATCATACAATTCTTTATAGAGTTTTGGATTAATCTTTTTAAGTTCAGCAATAGGTTTTGGAGTTCTAATTCCAGCTACAACATCCTCTCCTTGAGCAGTTTCCAAGAATTCTCCATACAATTCATTTTCTCCAGTAGCTGGATTTCTAGAGAATATAACACCAGTACCAGACATTTCACCAATATTTCCAAAAACCATAGCAACTATGCAAACTGCAGTTCCATCAGCAATATCAGGAGTAATATTATTAGCTTTTCTATAGAAGACTGCTCTTGGAGAATTCCAAGATTTAAAAACTGCTTTTATTGCAAGTTCTAATTGTTTCCATGGATCATCAATAATTTCACCATATTCACGTTTAATAATATCCTTAAATTTATCGACGATTTCCCTTAAAGCTTCAACATTTAATTCAGCATCATACTTAGCACCATACTTACTCTTTACTTCCTCAAAAACTTCATTAAATAGCTTCTCATCAATACCTAAAACGATTTTACCAAACATTTGTAGAAACCTTCTATAAGCATCATAGGCAGCTCTTTCATCACGCATTTGCTTTGCTAAACCATTAACAATTGTATCATTTATACCTAGATTTAATACTGTATCCATCATTCCAGGCATTGATACTGGTGCACCAGACCTAACAGATACAAGTAATGGATTTTCAGGGTCACCAAACCTCTTACCAGTTTCCTCCTCAATGTAACGTATTTTCTCTTTAACAGCATCCATTAAACCATCTGGAAGTTGCTCACCAGCTTCATAAAAGGCTTTACAAACTTCTGTGGTAATTATTATTCCAGGTGGAACTGGAAGTCCTTGTTGAATCATTAAACAAAGACCAGCACCTTTACCTCCAAGCAATTTCACATCTGATGGATCAGCTTCTTCAAATGTATAGACCATTTGATGTTTTAAATCGCCAACCATTGAAACACACCTATGATTACACTTAATGAATACAAAATACGATTAAAAATTTTACTATTAATACATCCTGTAATTTATCATGGTATTGATTTCAAAAACTTAATATATATTAAACACAATAATGTTTCTTGACCTAAAATGGCAAATGTGAAAGTATGGAAAAGTGAAGGTCTTGGGATAACAATAGAAATAGACTATGATAAGTGTACTGGGGAAGGTGAATGCGTGAGGGTTTGTCCTACATCCGTATATAGGTTAGAAGGTGGAAAATCAATTGCGGAAAATATAGATAATTGTATACAGTGTTGTGCATGTGTGGTTGCATGTCCACGTGGAGCAATAAAGCATAGTTCATGTGGATAAAAACAAAAATTTTTTTATTTTAAACAATAAATTCATGAAAAAAGATTGAAGAAATCATATAAAAATTCACAAGTAAATAAACTTATAATATTTTTTTTCAATAAAAAATAGATAAAATAATTAAGTAGAAGAGCTCTATAGATAATGTAACATGTAGTTTGAGGATGAAAATATGGAGGAAATACGTGGATGGGTTTTGAGGAAGAGAGAGCATGGAGGAATAATATTTATAGATTTAAGGAACGGAGAAGGAATAACTCAATGTATTGTAAGAAGGGAATCTGTTGACGAGGAAAATTGGAGTAAAGCTGAAAAATTAACTCAAGAATCAAGTATAGTATTACATGGTGAATGGAAGATTGAAGATAGAGCTCCAAGAGGTAAAGAATTCATTGTTAAAAATCTAGAGATAGTTCATTTAGCAGAATCACCATATCCACTTGGGAAAAAGGAGCATTCACCTGAAGTATTAATGGAGAAAAGACATTTAGCTATAAGGGGACCGAGATACCAAGCAATATTTAAAGTTAGAAGTGAGATACTGAAGGCAAGTAGAGAATTCTTTATAAACAATGGATACATAGAAGTTTCACCACCAATAATAGTGACAACAGCATGTGAAGGGGGGGCTACACTCTTCAAAATAGATTACTTTGATACACCAGCATATTTAACTCAAAGTTCACAATTATACCTAGAAGTAATGATATTTACGTATGAAAAAGTTTGGTGTTTAGCGCCATCATTTAGAGCTGAGAAATCTAGGACTAGAAGACATTTAGCAGAATTCTGGCATTTAGAAGCTGAAGCTGCATGGATGGATCTCAATGGATTAATGAAGCTAGAAGAAGAACTCCTATCATACATATGCCAATCAGTAGCTGAAAAATGTAAATATGAACTTAAATTTCTAGGTAGAGATCCAAACGAATTAATGGAGATAAAAACACCATTCAAAAGGATAAGTTATGAAGAAGCCATAGAGAAATTGAAAACACTAAATGTAAAAATAGAAATTGGAGATGAAATTGGTGGAGATGAAGAATATTTCTTAACAAATCAACTTAAAGAACCCATATTCCTAGTGGGTTACCCATTAAAGTATAAACCATTTTATGTGAAGGAAATGAAGGATAAACCTGGAATGGGAGCTACAGTAGATTTACTTGCACCAGAAGGTTATGGGGAAATGGCAACCGGAGGAGAAAGGGAAGATGATATAGATAAATTGGTGAGTAGGATAAGGGCTGAAGGATTTAACCCAGAAAATTATGATTGGTACTTAGATTTGAGGAGATATGGATCTGTACCACACGCAGGATTTGGAATGGGTATAGATAGATTAACATGGTGGATCTGTAAACTAGAGCATATAAGAGATGCAGTTTCATTCCCAAGGCTATTTAGAACTGGGAAAATGATTTAAATCTAGATGGACAATCAATTAATGAAATTAAATGACTATAATAATAGAATCAAGGGTAATAGTATTTGCATCAATAAATGATATAGCGGCACAAAACATAAAAAATCAGTTAATTAGAAATCATAATTTTAAAATGGAGTATTCAAGTGGCATAAAGGTATATCGTAACAAAAATATTGAAGCATTAATTGTAGAAATACCAGTAGATTCAATATATGCTGAAAAACTTGAAGATAAATTTAAAGCAGAATTATTTATATTTGCATCTAGACACTCAGCAGAAAGTAGGATACCAGCATTACTATCGCATACACCTGGAAATTGGACTGAAGATACAAGTTTAGGTGGAGAATCAAGAAAAATAGCAATAGCATCTCCAAAAGCTCTGAAAATAGCTGTAAATGAAATGGAGAAATTAACTAGAGAAAATAATCTAAGTGAGTATAAAGTTGGATTAGAAGTAACTCATCACGGCCCATACGTAGAAAATACACCAACAATATTCATAGAACTTGGAAGCGTAGAAGAAAATTGGAGGGATGAAAGAGCAGCATACATAGTTTCAGAAGCAATAATTAAAGTTATAGAAAACAGATTTAAAATGAAATGTAATGAATATAAAGTTGCCATAGGACTTGGAGGACCACATTATGCACCAACATTTACAAGGAAAATCCTTGAAACAGAATATGCTATAGGACATATAATACCTGAATATGTATATGACAAGATAACTGAAAGGGAGCTGGAAATGGCAATTAAAAGAAATGATGAAGAAGTGAACTATGTATTAATAGAATGGAAGGGTTTAAAAAGAAACCATAGAGAAATGACAATAAGATATCTAGAGGAAAAGGGTAGAAAATGGATTAAAATTTAGTATAAACCATCAACATATAATAGCTCTAGGAGCAAATTTCATAGCAATTTGATTGGGGTAATCATCTCGATAATTTGAAACAAAAACATTTATCAAGTTTTTAACTTCATCAGAAACATCAAAGCTTAAGGATAAAGATATTGGAGAGACGGGGGAAGCCCAACGAGCACCACTCAACATAAACTCCTTTAAATCCTCATCGCTTAAAAGGGCATCTATAGCTTCAACAGATAATGAAAAGAAGTGTTGATCCATATATGCAACCTCTAAATATCCAATGAGATTACCATCACCATAAATATCCCAATATTCAAAATCACCAACACTCTTAATTCCATCAACATCCAATAGTAATGTACCATGAAAACGCATCTTAATATAGGTATTGGAAAACTTTGAAACTCTACGAAATTCATCACTCTTAATAAATTTTTCAAATTCACTTAAAAAGTTAAACCAATCTTTAACATTCAATATATGTATAACAAACATGTAACTCAAATACTCATTTGATTAAAATAATAGAAAAATGTTGCGATAAAATTATGTTTTTGATATTATATTTACATCTCTCAATAATACTGGTGGAATTTGGGTATTACCAATAACTCTCCTAGGTTTACCAAGAATAACATCTCTATTTAAAAGTTGAAATACATTTCCAGATATCATAGTCTCTTCAACAGCAAACTTTACTTCTCCATCCTCAATATAAACACTTTGTTTAACAGTTCCAGAAAATAGACCTGAAGCAGGTTCAATATTACCACTAAACCTACCAACAAGCAATCCCTTATCTACTTCTAAAATGAGTTCATCAATACTTTTAGAACCTTCATACATTATTAGATTTGATGGTGAAATTGAAGGTATAGATGCATAAGATGGTCTACCAGCATTACCAGTACTTTCCTTAGATTCTTTAAAAGCAGTATATGAATCATAAAGATAATTCCTTAAAATTCCAGAAGAAATCAATACAGTTTCCCTTCTAGCTACACCTTCACCATCAAACATAGATGTAGCCATTCCACCAGGTATTACACCATTATCAACGATATTAATAACATCAGAAAGAACTTTTTCACCAATCTTACCAGCCCATAAACTACTCTTTCTCTGAACCATATCTGCATTAACACTAAAATTGATAACAGGTATTAGTATACTTGATACTGGCGTCCACTCCAATATAACATCACCAGTAAAAGACCCAATTTTACGTGGATTAAGAGATCTAACAGCTAATAGAGCTGCTTCACGACCCATATCTTCAGGGTTAAATTGAGATAGTAAACGTGCATTACTAATTCCAGTGGCGAAACTAGAGGTTTTACCAGCTTCAGAAGCTACACAAACAATATAACCACTAATAGCAGTACCTTCTTCACCAACTAGAATACCATTACTATTAGCTATAACAGTCTCCTCAATAACAGCTGAGATCTTACCATCATCACATTTAGCTCTCTTATCAGCTTCAAAAATAGCATCATAACTTCTCTTAGCTAAATCCACAAGTTGTTCTTCAGATATATTTGCAATGTCATTACAAAATGTTCCCTCAACTCTTGGTAGAGGCATTGGATGTGGAAGTGAAACCCAATCCTTCAATTTTGGAGATAACTTAGAATTTTCAACAGCCTTCTTAGAAACCCAATCAATATCTGAAGGTTTAAGACTTGAAGCATATGCGAATCCAATCCTCTTATCATAAATTGCTCTAACACCAATACCCATATGCCACTTAACTCTAACAGTCTTAAAATCATTACGTTCTAAGAAGACTTCTAAGACTTTACTACGCTCTACATAAGCTTCAGCTTCATTTGCACCTTCCCTACAAGCAATTTTAACAGATTTCTCAGCAATCTCAAATAGTGAAGACATAACCTTCACCTCCCACCCACAATAACCTTAGTTCTAATACTTGGTCCACCCATACCAACATAATTAGGCTGCTCTTTACCACACATACCCCTCCTTAAAGCAAAATCTTTACCAACAGCATCTACAGCCTTTAAAACATCAAATGCATTTCCACTAATAGTTACCCCTCTATAATGATCTCCAAGTTTACCATTCTTTATCTCTATGGTTTCTTGAACACCAAACATGAATTCACCAGTTGAATCAGCTTGACCACCTCTCCCACCAATTAATAGATATCCATGCTCTACACCTTCAATTAATTCTTCAAGACTATGATCACCAGCTTCAATATACGTATTACGCATACGTATTATTGGATCATATTCAAAGGTCCATGCCCTAGCGTTACCAGTAGGTTCAAAACCCATTTCATAAGCTGTCTCCCTAGAATGCATATAGCTTTTACAAATCCCCCTTTCTATAATCACAGTTCTTTGGGTTGGGGTTCCTTCATCATCATACATCATAGTTCCAAAACCTCTTTCAAATCTACCATCATCAACGAGAGTTATTAATGGAGAAGCAATTTCAACACCAATTTTACCAGCCAAATAACTACCAGAGTAAACTAGATCTGCTTCAGCAGTATGACCAACAGCTTCATGAGCTAATAAGCCAACGATATCTCTATCCAAAACTACTGTGGAATATCCACCTTTAGGTAAACCTGCATTTACAAGTCTAACGGCACGCTTAGCAGCAGTTTCAGCAGCATTTAATAGAGGAGTTTCATCAAATATTTCAAATCCAGATTGAGCTCCAACACTCTCAAATCCAGAAGCTATATTTCCAGCTTCCCTAGCAGCAACAGAACATGTACCAGAACATCTAACAATCCTCTGAATAATAAATGAGCCATCACTACTAGCATAAGCAAGATAATCATCAACAAATCCAATACTAATAGTATCAAGAGTTATTAATGGCGATATACTCCTAACATGTTCATGAACATTAAGAGCTTCTCTAACAATATCATTAACATCAACATTAACTGGATCCTTCTTCATGGGTGTAACGTAAGTATCTCTAAAACTTTTTCTATCACCCAAAGAAATCCTTCTACCCATATATTTACGTGAAGCTCTCGCAGAATTAATTGAAGCATCAATAATTGATTTAACATCATCAAGAGACAATTTAGTTGTAGAAGAAAAACCCCAACTTCCATTAACAAGGCTTCTAGCACAAAATCCAGCTATAAAACCATGACCAATCCTTTCAACCTCACCATTCCTAACTAAAACAGATAGTTCTCTACGCCCATGAAATCTCACTTCAGTAAAATCAGATTTTATTGGTTTTTCAAAAACACTATCTATGATACTTAGAATTTCATCTAGAGAAAACATATCCATCAATAATAGATAGGGTAAATACTATATATAACTTAACATTAACTAATTTCAATGGAGATAGATAGGGAAGTATTAGATGAAGCTTTAAATGGGATGAGAAAAGGGTATTCATGTGCAGAATCAGTAATAATAGCATTAAATAAAAGAGCAAAAATACCTGAATGGTTAACACCACGAATAGCTACAGGATTCTCAGCTGGGATAGGTAGAATTGGAGAAGTATGTGGAGCAATAGGTGCAGGAATAATGATTATAAGTGCAATATATGGTAGAGATATCCCAGAGGATTTAATTACATATGAAAAATGTATGGAGAAAGTTCAGGAGTTAATATGCAAATTCCGAAAAATACATGGTGAAATACACTGTGAAAAGCTAATAGGCTTAAAACTAATAAAGGAAGAGGATAGAGAAAAATTTAGAATAGAGAATTTAAAGGAGAAGAAATGTATGAAATTCGTTGAAGATACCATAAAAATATTAATGGAAATAATATGTGAAGATAATAAATTAAAATCAAAAATTTAATTTTAATGGTAAAAGTGTCAAGTATTTTGTGGATAGAATTAAACTTTCAACATCAATCCTCTCATTAACTCCATGGGCTAAATTCATTAATTCACTATACTTCAATTTTGGGTTTAATGGTGAAAAACCATAGACATTCGCTCCTAAACCCCTTAAAAATCTACTATCAGAAGATCCAGGCATAACAAATGGAGCTATGCTAACATCATAGCCTGGTAATATCAATTTTAATGTAGATTCCATCACATTAAAGAAAGCTGAATCTATAGGGGAGTAGGAGGCTGGAAACCAACTTAAAACATTTATATCAACCTTCTCAAATCCCTTTAAAACTTCTTTCAATACTGATTTTACGTATCCATCATCTTGTCCCGGTAAAAGTCTACAATTAACTGTAATTTCAGCTGAACTTGGAATAACATTCTCCTTTTCACCACTTCTAACAATGGTTGGAGCTATGGTCATACCCATAAGCGATTTAATAAAATTAACCATATTAGGTTCAAATTTTGAGATAAGTTTAAAGGCTAATCCACGTAGTGGAGAAAATATCATTGACGCCAATATAGAACCTAGAAAACCAGCAAAATGTTTAAAAATCTTTTTAAAACTTTCCTCCACAATTTCAAATTTATATGTTGGTGGTTCACATTCATATAATCTCTTAACAATTAAACTCATTAAATATAATGCATTATCACTAGTATATGGAACTGAAGAATGCCCACCTCTACCACTAACCTTAATCTTAACATTACAATAACCCTTTTCACATACATCCACTAAATACACTAGTTTACCACCCCTACCTCTAATGGGCAATCCACCACCCTCATTAATAACATAATCAGCTTTAACCTTCTCAGGATATTTAGAGGCTATCCATCCAATACCTCTATAACCACCAGTTTCTTCATCAGCTGTAGCAGCTAAAATTATCTTATACTTTGGTTTAATACCTAAACGTTTAAGTAAAACCAAAGAAAAAACTTCTGCAGTAACTAGGCTTTTACAATCTAAAGCTCCTCTACCATAAATCCAATTTCCATCCATATTAGCTGAAAAAGGATCATAACTCCAAAGCGATAAATCTCCAGGTGGAACAACATCTAAATGTGATAGATATAATAGACGTTTTGAATCATCTTCACCAGGGAGATATGCAATAACGTTCCCCCTACCTTCACTAGATTCAATAACTTCACAATTTAAACCTTCACGTGAAAGGAAATCATATATGTATTGAGCTAATGGAAGTTCATTTCCAGGAGGATTAGACGTATTAAAACGTATAATAGATCTAAGGAAGGAGATAATCTCACTAGAAGAATCATCTACAAATTTTAGAAGTTCATTGTAATCCATAGTAAATCAATAATTATTATTTGGAAATGCTTATATGAAGCTATCCATAAAGATATATTGATGATGAAAAACATTGTAATAAAACAAGAAATTGAAGGAAAAATCCTTAAAGATGCATCAGTACAAAAAGCCTTTGAATATATGAGATATTTAGTGGAGGAAGTTGGAGAGAGAATTGCTGGAACCATGGAAATAGAAAAAGCCGCGAAGTATATTGTTGAAGAATTATCTAAATATAATTTAAGTACATGGGTTGAAAGATTCCCAATATATCACAGCTACCCAAAGGAAGCAATACTAAAAGTTTTAGAACCAGAACAAAGGATTATAGAAGCAAAACCATGTGGTCATATATTATCAACATTAGAAGAAGGAATAAGTGGATCACTAATTTACGTTGGACCTGGAAGCTACGAAGATTATAGAGGTAAAGATGTTAGGAATAAAATAGTATTAGCAGAAATGAGTTGGGATCCTCCAAGACCTGAAAAAGCTAGAATAGCATATGAATTAGGTGCAAAAGCATTGATAATAATGAATTGGGGAACTATGGAAAATCCTGTTATACAAAAGGGTGCTATAAAATCTGTATGGGGAAATCCGACACCTGAAGGTTGGCTTAAAATTCCAAGAATAACCGTTATAAGCATAACGAGGGCGGCTGGAGAATATCTAAAGAAGTTGATAAGGGAGAAAGGGGAAGTAAAAGTTTGGTTATATGGAGCTTCGGAAAATTTATGGGTGAAAGCAACACAACCAATGGTAGACATAAATAATGGAAAAGAGGAGTTTATAGTTGTAGGTGGACATTTGGAAGCATGGGGTAAAACTGCAATATGTAATTCCAGTGGAAATGCTATGATGATGGAAATTGCAAAAGTTCTATCGAAGTATAAAGGGGAGTTGAATAGAAATGTTATATTTGGATTTTGGGATGGGCATGAAATAGCTGAAGCAGCAGGTTCAGCATGGTTTGTAGATAAGTATTGGAGTATATTAGATGAGAATTGCATAGCATATGTAAATATTGATAATCCTGGAATAATTGGGACAGAGGTACCAACAGTTAGATGTTCATTGGAATTAAGAGATTTCGCATTAGAAGTTGTTAGAGAAGTTTGGGGTGTTGATGGTGTTTGGAAGCAACCATATATGGGTGGAGACGAATCCTTCATGGGTATTGGGATACCATACATATCCTTCAGCACACAATATACGGAGGAAAAAGTTAAAGAATTGAATTATGCTACACTAAGTCCATGGTTACATAGTGAAGCTGACACAATAGACAAAATAGATCTAAAACTATATGAGAAACACATGGAATTCTATCTAAAACTTATATTCAGACTATGCAATTCAATAATAATACCATACAACCATATGGTTGTTGTAAAAAATTTACTGAGAAATCTAGAATACTATGAAGACATTATAAAAACAAAAACTAATATTAGCATTAACGATACAATAGAAAGAGCAAAAATACTTTATGAAGTATTAGAAGAATTTGAAAAATGTAAAGAAGATGTGAAAAGGGAATATGAAATTAAAGGATTGGTAGATGAAGTGAATTTCAAATTAAATATAATAAATAAAGCTTTAATAAGAATAAGCCATGAACTTTCACATATACTTACAACTGAAGCTGGAAGATATGATTATGATCCATATGGATATTATCTAACTGGGAAGCCAATACCAGTATTATACAGTATAATCAATAAGATAATGGATTTAAATATAGAGGATGATGAAATGAGGCTTTGGGAGACAAAAATATTAAGAGAAAGGAAAAAGCTTTTGGATGCAATAAACAATTCCATAAGAATAATAACTATATCAATGAAAACCATTTCAAAGTGATAATCAATGATCTATGAAAAACAAAAGATTAGAGAGGAAATATGGAGGAAAATGGAGGAGGAAGGAATAGCAGTTTTCCCAGGAGCTTATGGTAGAATACCAAACTTCATTGGAGCTGAAAAAGCAGCAGAAAAATTAATAACATTGGAAATATGGAAGAGGGCTAGAGTAGTTAAGGTGAATCCTGATTCTCCGCAGAAAAGTGTTAGGAGATTAGCATTAAATTGGGGTAAGATATTGATAATGCCAACCCCAAGAATTTCCAATGGATTCCTACTGCTAGATCCAAATAAAATTGAAAGGAAAAATTATGATTATGCATCTACAATTAAAGGTGCATTTAAGTATGGTGTGGAAGTAAAACCGGAGGACCTACCAAAAATAGATCTAGTGATAGTTGGAAGTGTAGCTGTAAATAAACGTGGTAATAGGATAGGGAAGGGTGAAGGATACTCTGAAATAGAATGGGGTTTAGCTAGAGAATATGGGAAAGTTGAAGAGGAAACTCCAGTTATAACAACAGTTCACGATATACAAATTGTAGATTACGATTTTAAAGTAGATCCATATGATGTTCCAGTAGATATCATAGTAACACCAACAAAGATCATAACAACAAATAGGATAAGGGAAAAACCTAAGGGGATATATTGGAATTTAATAGATAAAAGTAAGATTTCAAAGATACCAGTACTAAGGGAGTTATGGTATAAAATCAATATACAGGTTTAATCCATAGAGTTTTACCATGACAATAATTCTCTAGAAGTTTAGATGCAAAATCAATAGCATTAAATAATACATCGATGGAGATCCCTGGAACACCACAAGAAATCATAATGATATTCTTAGTTAAAGGAGTTATTTTTGAAAGTTCAGAATCTCTATGGGGATACAATCCAACTATCTTTTCATCATCAGCTAAAACAAGTTGTTTAGGTATAGGTTTAAACTCTGATTCACCAATACCAAGAAATAATTCTCCATCTCTAGAAAATCTTAGATTTATCTTTCCAACGATCTTATCGAAATCATATGCAGCAATTGAAACCATAAATTTTATTGAAGCAAGATTAATACAATCTACAGCAGCATTTATTCTTGGTATAGAACGCCCTTGAAGAATACGTCTAATCAAAGCTTCAGCTGCAGGTCTCTGTTTCGTTGGATCAATACCAATACGCCAATAGAAATCTCTATAAATCCTAATATTACCATAATCCTTCAAAGAATCCAATGATAATTTACCTTTAATCTCTCTTTCAATATTGAGAAACTCTTCATCCAGCAAAGGTGTATGTACATTTACATCCACATCTGAAACTAAAGCAGTACACAACTTTATATCTGGAAAACTACTTTTAACCTCCTGCGATATAAAAACAGACATAACATCCACATGATAATATTATGAATAGGAATAGTTAAATATTGTATGAAATATAAGCTAAAAGTAAAATTAAATGGAGAGTTAAATATGAAGCACGAATTAAAATCGGAAGCACTTACATGGGTTGATAAACTTAGAGATGAAATACTCTTTATAAGTGAATACCTATATAGAAACCCGGAATTGGGAAGTGAAGAATTTAAGGCATACAATCTTTTAACGGGAATTCTAAAGAAGCATGAATTTAAAGTTGATGAAGAATTGCTAGGTATGAAAACGGCTTTTAAAGCTTCATTTAAAGGAATGAGTGAAAAACCTAAAATAGCATTTCTAGCGGAATATGATGCATTACCAGGAATTGGACATGGATGTGGACATAATGTAATAGCAGCTACAGCTGTTGGAGCTGCAATAGCAATATCAAAGGTTATACATAAAATAAATGGTGAAATAATAGTTATAGGAACACCAGCTGAAGAAGGTAATGGACCTTATGCTGGAAGCAAAATAATGATGGTTGAAAAGGGTATTTTTAATGATATAGATGCAGTCTTAATGATGCATCCAACGAGTGGAGGAAAAGCTTCAACTAGAACTGAAGCTCTTGCAGTACAAAGTTTTAGAGTAGTATTTAGAGGTAAAACTGCACATGCAGCAGCAAACCCAGAATTAGGGATAAACGCATTAAATGCAGTAATGATAATGTTCAGAGGTATAGATGCTTTAAGACAGCATATTAGGAAGGATGCAAGGATGCATGGGATAATATTAAAGGGTGGTGAAGCATCAAATATTATTCCAGATTATGCAGAAGCAAGGGTAAGCATAAGAGCTGCAGACTTAGAATATTTCAATATTCTAAAGGAAAAGGTTTTAAATTGTATAAGGGGAGCTGCAATAATGACTGAAACGAAATATGAAGTGGAAGAAGTAGGTCCACTATATAGAGAAAAGAAGATCTACCATAAACTTGCAGATATAGTTGATAGAAATCTCATAGAACATGGATTCAAATTAATTTCAATGGAAGAACTTATTAGACGTGGACCTGTAGCTTCAACAGATTTTGGAAATGTAACACAAGTTGTACCAGCCATATCAGCATCCATACCAATAACCAATGAAATTATACCTGGGCATTCAAAAGAATTTGCAGATGCAACAATGACTGATGAAGGAAGGAGAAGAACTATATTATCCACAAAAGTTCTTGTTGGTAGTGCCATGGACTTATTATTAGATGAAAAATTAATGAAAGAAGTTAAGAGAGAATTTGAGGAGATGAAGAAATGAGTATAAAGAATATTGATGAAATAGAATGGGAGAAGACTGAATATGGAAAAAGGAAAACTTTAGTGAATTTAGACCTTGGAGTTCCAATAACCGTTAGATATGTAGTTATAGAGGGAGAAGTAACACCTCACTCACATCCAAAGGGAGAAGTTATAATCGTATTGAAGGGTGAAGGCATTATAATATTTGAAAATTGGGAAAAAGAAGTAAGGGCAGGAGAAATTTTAATAATCCCACCAAATGTTAAACAGGGAATAAAGAAGACTAGTAAGGAGAATATAGAAGCTATAGCAATACTACCATAAAATAACAAAATAATAATATTTATTAAAAAGATAAGAAACACAAATCAATTAAAGTGATAAATTTGAAGCAGGAGAGGAAGGAACTATCCATAGCTGAAGCCACAAAGAACATCATTTTACATCATCCAAGCATAATAGACTGCATAAAAATGGATATCATAAATTATTCTGCATTAGCATCAAAAATAAAGAGTGAAGTAGAAGAAGCTGTTCAAAAAAGCAAAGTAAGAGAAGAAGCTATAAAAGTAGCTTTAATAAGATTCTCACAGGAAATTTCTGAGAAAGAGAATATCTTAGAGGATAGA
The DNA here is from genome assembly GCA_038727515.1 of Methanomethylicia archaeon. Lineage (GTDB taxonomy): Archaea > Thermoproteota > Methanomethylicia > Culexarchaeales > Culexarchaeaceae > JAVYVS01. The sequence goes on along the minus strand of JAVYVS010000002.1, from coordinate 242,742 downwards.
ATAAGTTGGCTTCTTAAAAATAGCACTATTGAATTAAAAAGCGATATAGTTGTGATAACAGTAAAGCAAAATGCAGTAATGAATAGATTAGATGAAATAATGAAAATAGCATCTAAATCAAGATTCTTCCAATTAAGTCAAGGTACTAGAACATTTACACTAAGCTTTGATAAAAAGGTGATGGATGAAGTAATTAGAGAAGTAGGGGAAGAAAACATAGAGAAATTAATAGATGAACAATCAGCAATAATACTAATAAGTCCAGTAGAAGTTATAGAAGTACCGGGATTTGTTTCATATGTAACAACACAATTAGCATGGAATGGAATAAACATAACTCAAATAATATCATGCTACGAAGACACAATACTAATAGTAGATAGAAGAGATGCTCAAAAAGCATATAACGTTGTGGAAAACATGATAATGAAACATAGAACAAATGTAACATTACAGAAAAGAAAATGATTTAAAAAACACAAAAACTATAAAAAATTAATGTGAAATTCACCTTTAAGGATTTAAATGAAAGTTGTATTAGCATATTCAGGAGGATTAGATACAACAGTACTCCTAAAAATACTCCAAGAAAAGTATAATGCAGAAGTAATAACTTTAACATTAAATCTTGGACAAGAAAAAGACTATGAAGAAATAGAAGAAAGAGCTATAAAAGCAGGATCAATAAAACACTACAATATAGATGCAAGAGAAGAATTTGCAGAAGAATATGTACTCCCAGCATTAAAAGCAAACGCACTATACCAACAGAAGTATCCAGTATCAAGTGCAATATCGAGACCATTGATAGCAAAGAAACTTGTGGAAATAGCTAAAAAAGAGGGGGCTGATGCTGTAGCACATGGATGTACTGGAAAGGGTAACGATCAAATAAGATTTGATGTAACAATAAAATCATTGGATCCAAAGATAAAAGTAATAGCACCAGTGAGAGAACTGGGATTAACAAGAGATTGGGAAATAGAATATGCTAAGAAAAGAAATCTGCCAGTAAAAATAAGTGAAAGCCCCTACAGTATTGACGAAAACTTATGGGGTAGAAGTATAGAGTGCGGAGTATTAGAAGATCCATACCAAGAACCACCGGAAGAAATATTTAAATTAACTGTAAGTCCAGAAAAAGCGAATGAAACCCCTGAAATCATAAAAATAACTTTTGAAAATGGAAAACCAATAAAACTGAACGATGAACACATGAGATTCAAAGATTTAATAATTGAATTAAATCATTTAGCTGGAAAACACGGTATAGGAAGAATAGACCACATAGAAGATAGGATTGTTGGATTAAAATCTAGAGAAGTATATGAAGCACCAGCAGCAATAACATTAATAGAAGCACACAAAGATCTAGAAAAATTAACTTTGACATCACAAGAATTAAGATTTAAACAAATAGTGGATGATGAATGGACATACCTATCATATGCAGGTTTATGGATGAGTCCACTTAGAAAAGCTTTAGAGGCCTTCATAAATGAAACTCAAAAGAGAGTTTATGGAGATGTGAAATTAAAGTTGTATAAGGGAAGTATCATATGTATTGGTAGGAGATCTGAATACAGCATATATAGTAAAGAAATAGCGACATATGAAGCTTGGAGCACATTCAATCAGAAAATGGCTGAAGGATTTGTGGAAATATGGGGTATGCAAACAGTAATGGCAAATCAAAAGTTGAGGGATGTAAAATAGATGTATAGAAGAGGATTATTGGGAAAACAAGAAAAATGGCTTATGGAATATGAAAGCTCCATGGAAGAAGATAGAGAAATAACACTTGAAGTTATAACTACATTAAAAGTACATGTAAAGGAATTAAAAGAACAAAAATTGATAAGTGAAGAACAATGTGAAAAAATCATTAAAGCATTAGAAATATTGGAGAAAGAGCAAGATAGGATATTTAAAAATGAAGCTGAAGATATACATGAAGCTATTGAAATAGAATTGGAGAAAATACTTGGAGAAGAAGCAAAAATTATAAGTTTAGGGAAAAGTAGAAATGACCATGTAGCTACAGCAATAAAACTACATATAAAAAGTGAATTAAATACGATAATAAGCGAAATAATAAGATTAAGAATAATATTGCTGGGAAAAGCTGAAGAAAATATTGAAACAATAATGCCAAGTTTTACACATCTACAATCAGCACAACCAATAACACTAGCCCACTATCTACTATACATAGAGGAGGAAATGGAAGAATATCAAAAAATATTGGAATACATAAGAAATGAAATAATTGATAAATCACCCTTAGGCTCAGGAGCTATAGCTGGAAGCATAGTAAATATGGATAGAATTAGAATGGCAGAAAACCTTGGAATGAAAAACATAGATGTAAACACCATTAAAGCTACTGGTAGTAGAAGCTTTATGATAATAGTATCATCAATATTAACAGCACTACAAGTAACATTAAGTAGAATAGCAGAAGACCTAATAATATGGTCAACAAATCAATTCAACTACATACAACTACCAGATGGACATCTTGCAACAAGTAGTTTAATGCCACATAAAAAGAACCCTGTAACAATGGAAGTAATGAGGGCACAGGCAGGTGAAGCAATAGGGGAAAATACAGCCATAATGAGTATAATAAAGGGATTACCCTCAGGATACAATTTAGATCTACAAGAAGCAACAAAACATCTATGGAATATAACTAGAAACCTCAAAAACTCTCTAAAAGTTATTAGTGATGCAATAAAAGATATGAAAATAAATGCTAGAAGAATGAGGCAAGATGCCGAAAACAATCCAATAATAGCAGCAGAAGTAGTGGAATATATCTCAACAAAATTTGGTATACCACATAGGAAGGCACATGAAATCATGGCTGAAGCATTGAAAGAAGCGAAGAGCGATATTTATGAAGCTATAAGAATTATTAGTGGAAAAATTGGGTTAACTAATAAGATACCAACAAGAGTACAAGAATACATTAATATAAAAGGTAATATTGGATCACCAAATCCACAACAAATAATGAAGATCATTGAGGAAAAAAGGAGGATAATTCAACAAAACAATTTTATGTAAAACTTAGAAATGAAGAACGATACTTAGAGATATAGGCATTATACCTTTCATCATTCTTAAGCTCATTAATTATAGAATCATAATTCAACAATGAAACCAAAGTATCTTTAACACTTTCACCAAGTAATTGACTTCTCAATCTATCTTCACAATAAACAATACCATTAGATTCAAGAAACTTCAAAGAATTTCTAATACTATCTTCATCTACAATTTCACTAATACCCAAAGTAGACCTAAATGCATTAACTTCTGCAACAAGCTCACTAAACCAAAGTCTACCAAGAGAGAGAGCCAAAACCCTAACTATATCACCAGCAAGTTCATTCACAAAAATAAATGAAAACTTCTTAATGAAAATCACCAATTAACTTAATGATAACAGTTATATTTGAATTATTCCAATATTATCAAAGTGATAAACATGGATTTTTCAGATGAGTATAAACTTGGAAAGTACTATCTAGAAAGAACATCACCACACACATATAAAATGCTAGAAGTAAAAGATAAAATAACGTATACACAATCTAAATATCAAAAAATAGAAGTTATAGAGTTCGAGGAGTATGGTAAATGCCTAGTATTAGATAATCTAATACAATTATCTGAAAAAGATGAATGTTTATACCATGAAATGCACGTTCACCCAGCATTAATAAGCCATGAAAAACCGGAGAAGATATTGATAATAGGTGGAGGAGATGGAGGAGTTCTAAGAGAAGTATTAAAACATAAAACCGTAAAGGAGGTAACAATAGTGGAAATAGATGAAGAAGTTATAAAAACCGTTAAAAACTATCTACCAAATATACCAAGAGGAGCTTTTGAAGATCCAAGAGTGAAGATAATAATTGAAGATGGCAAAATATATGTTGAAAGAGCTCATGAAAAATTTGATGTAATATTAATGGATTTAACAGATCCAGAGCCTACTGGACCTGCAATAGAATTGTATAGGATAGAATTTTTCAGAAAAATAAAGGGACTATTGAATAATGGTGGAATACTATTAACGCAAACATCAGGATATGAAATGTATCCAAGGGTAATATTAGATATACAGACATCTTTAAAGAAATTATTCAAATATGTTGGGATATACTCAAGTTATGTACCATCATTCGGTGGTGAATGGACTTTTACATATGCTTCAGATAGTATAAATGTATTAGGGTTAAGTCTAATGGAATTAAGAAGGAGGTATAGGGAAAGAGGGTTGGAAACGAAGTATTATTGTCCAGAACTACATTACTCATTGAAATACTCTATGAAAAGCCTACTAGCAAAGATAAAATTATTTGCTTAAATAAAATGCAAAATTATTCAATAACATTGTAATATATTCTCACAACCCCTTTACCCTTACTCTCCCTCTTTAAAATTTTCACACCTCCTATCTCACCACTAAACTTTACATGGGTACCTCCACATGGAATAGCAATCCAATCTTTAACTTCTACAATCCTAATAGGTCCTTTAACTGTATGCTTCCTTAAGTATAAATCCAGACTTTCACCAAACTTTGAAATATATCTTTCAGCCTCATCAAAATTCATATAATGAATTAAAATTGGTCTATTTTCACGTATAATAGTATTGGCAATTTCTTCAATTTTACTCAACATATCCCTCTGTATAGGAGCTTGAAAGTCAAGATGCCCACCATTAACACTCTTATTTGCACTCACACAATTAACATTTTGATTAAAATACTTCTTAACTGATTGTATTATTATGTGTGCTGCAGTATGCATCTTCATCAATTTATACCTTCTATCCCAATCTAAAGAGCATTCAACTTCACTTCCAACATTAATATAACCATCTAAAACCCCTTTATGAATTATATTCCCATCTTCTAATTCTTCAACACGTACAACTTTAAATAGTCCATTTAATCCCTTCATGATCCCAGTATCATGATCTTGACCACCACTAATGGGATAGAAGGCTGTTTTATCCAGAGTCACATGGAATAAATCATTAAAATTATCGATACGTAAAACTTTAGCTTTAAAGCTCCTAATATAGGAATCCTCCAGATAAAGTCTTAAAGTCATAATTACCATAATAAAATAAGCTTAAACAGTAATAAAAGGTATTGTTAAAATGGTTAAATTGGGATATTGGAAAAACCAATCTCATCGAAATTTAATGGATCTATTTTAACTAAACCTAAGATTAATTTGAGTTTATTCCATGGTATACTCACATTAGTATATACTTGTATCCATTTATTCTTTAAATCCATATTTGTAATTATTCCAAGCCCAGCAAAATCACCATTAATATCTTCAAAGGCAATTAAAAGTGGTATTAGATTGGAGAAGGATAAGAGGATGACTTCCTTAACCCCAAATTCACTTATAATTTTATCTTTAACAGTACTATCAACTTCAATATCATTGGTAGTGATGGCTACAAGTTTATTATCATTTGCAATTAAAGATGAAATTATATTTACACCTAAAAGTTCACTAATACGTTTAAACTTTAAATCATCCAATGGATAGCCACTAAAAATGTTAGGTTCAATCCCATACAATTCATCAATTAAAACCTTCTTATTCATTGCATTAGTAAACCACTTAAAATAGTTCATCTGTCTAATCATCTTCCTATCAGATCTATCTCTAGCTCTAACCATTTGTGATGCTGAAACTCTGAAAACTACATATTCATCACCAATGGAATTAAATATAGGTTCTAGTTCATTCTCACGTTGAATACCAATTATAACATCAGGCTTTACCAATTTAATCTTCTCAATTTTAAACTTCACACCACCATTAGATATCCATCCAGTGGTATTTATAAAGAGATAATCGAAATTGAAATTTCTAGATGCAGCAATAAGCTTATTCAAACCATTAAATAAACGTTTATAAACATATGCAGGAGAAGTTGAACCTACAAAAATACACTTCAATAATTCCAATCTATCTAAGGAAGTTAATGGACGATTAACTAAACCTAAAGCTAACGTTGTTGGAGGCCCTAATTCATTCTGACCTACATCAGCATCTAGAACACCTATTTTAAAACCTAAATCAAATAATTGATTCGATAAGAAGGTGATAAGAGTGTTTTTACCAGAATCAATACCACCTAAAACCATAATTTTACCTTTAAAATTGAGAATTTGAAGAGAAAGTTTACGCCAATCATCAGGTATACCATCACTATCTACATTCTTAACATATGCTTCAGAGGATATACTCAATTTGGAATCATTTAAAGCTTTAACGTAAATAGATTTATACCTCTTAACAATAACAGATTCTCCAGCTTTAATTTTCGCACCGAAAATTTCAATAAGACCACTAATAACACTTATTTTAGCAGGTCCAGCAACCCATAAAACACTATTAACCTTTAAATCCATGCTTCTAGCAATTTTACTGGCGTCCAAGATCATCACGCCACATCTTCATAAACGATCTAGATATCTAGGACCACGATCTTCCACTCTAGCTGTAATTATACTATCAACACTAAAGTATTTTACTAAAATACTTTTAACTTTATCTAAATCTTCTGGATATACAAGTATATGTAGAGCATCTCCAATCATATTTTGAGTAAACAAGTAAAATCCAGCCTTCTCTAAATCCATAAATAAATTCTTCAAATGTGGAGACATAAACCCAGCTTTAAATGCAAAATTTCTACAACAGTTAAAGAAATTATCTATTGATGGATTTCTTAAAATATCATTTAATGTCATTTTACCGAGAGATTCAATATAACTAAGTCTACTTGAATCCCTTAAAATATCCCTTTTATCAATAGGACCAAAAGCTGCAGAAACAATATAACAATCTCTTGGAATAAAGATTCTATCCACCACAGCATATCCAGGGCCACCTGGAGAAACAATCAATCTAATTCCACCAACACAACCAAAAATACCACTAACAGTTCCAAGTCCAGTACCACAATAATAATCAACTAAATGTGCAATTCTAGCCATACCCATAAATGTCATGTTAATATTTAATGCTTTACATAAAGCCATGGTAACAGCCAATGCACTTGCACCACTAGTTCCATAACCACAACCAATAGGAACATCAATAAATTGATCAACTTCAATAATATAATTCAAATCACGATTTATACTTAACAATTCTAAAACCTTCTTAACAATAAATGAATCAAAACTTTTACCATTAATTCTAGACTTCAATAAAAGTCCACAATTAGATTCCTCTAATTTCACGGCAACCTTAACACCAACATTTAATGGAACTCCTCCACCAATAGCTCCACATCTTAATGGATCATTAACAATGTAAGGTGCAAAAAAGCTTGATATAGATGCTGGAGAAAAGGAGTATGCAACCTTCAAAGTCAATCCCAAGATAAAATATAAAAACGAAATCAATAATATAATTATTAGGATCTCCATGAGGGATAGTGTTTGGTGAGATAAAGGAATTAGAGAAAAGTGCAGAATATAGTAAGCTCATAGAAGTATTTGGAGCTTCACCTTTCACTGAAGAAATAGCAAATAAATTTAGAGAGAAACATGTATTTCTACAATTAAATATGGTATTTGCACATAGAGATTTCGATAAATACCTAAAGGAAAAGGAAGGTGGGAAAACCGTTGCAATAGTATCAGGTAGAGGACCATCAGAAGAATTACATTTAGGACACTTATGCCTCTTTGAATTCATAAGATATCTTCAAGAAGAATTAAATGCAAAAGTATTCATACCATTATCAGATGATGAAAAATACGTTTTTCAAAAGGTTGATAGTTTAGAAAAAGCGTATAAATATGCTTTAAGCAATGCCCTAAGTATAATATCACTTGGATTTAAGGAAGAAGATACAAAACTATACATATCAACAAGAAGTGAATGGGTTTATAGACTTGCAATAAACTTCTCTAGAAATCTAACATATAATACAGTGAAGGCAACATTTGGATTTGAAGAAGAAACAAATATAGGTGAAATATTCTATGCAGCAGTACAAGCATCACATATACTTGGACCTACAATAATGTATAATTATCCAGTGCTAGTTCCAATAGGGATGGATCAAGATCCATATATGAGATTAAGTAGAGATATAGCTGGAAAAATGAAGATATTTAAACCTGCATCAATATACTTAAAATTCATTAGAGGTTTAACTGGAGAGCCTATGTCAGCTTCGAAACCAGAAACATCGATATTCATAACAGATTCACCGAAAGTCATTAAAAGGAAGATATGGGCTGCTTTTACTGGTGGTAGAGCAACAATAGAAGAACAGAGAAAATTTGGGGGGGAACCTGAAAAGTGTATTGTATATGAATGGTTATCTATATTCCACTTCAAAAATCTAAAGGAAATAAAAGAACATTACAATAAATGTACATATGGAGAAATAATTTGTGGAGAATGTAAAAACAAATTAACTAAAACCTTAATAGAATATGTTGAAGAACATAATAGGAAACGTAAGGAGAATATAGATAGATTACCTAAATTCTTTGAACATGAAATTCAATGGAAAACAACATAAATATCAAGAGCAATATTAATTTTTGATTAAAATGCCAAAAACAGTATTCCTGGATATAGAAACCACATCTCTATCTGCAGATAGCGGATTCATAGTTGGAGTTGGAATAATGTTTGAAGATGGATCATGGGATCATGAATTTTTAAAAGGAAGCATAATAGATGGGGAAAGGGAATTGATAAAAAGAATTATGGAAAAACTAAGCGATGTGGAGAGAATAGTAACTTGGAATGGATTGAACTTTGACATCCCAATGTTGGTGTCAAGAGCAATAGTACATGATATAGATCCAACACCATTAATTGAAAAGGAACACATAGACTTATACAGATATGCAAAGAAATTGCTAAGATTAAGTGAGTACAGTCTAGATTCAGTTGCAAAATACATGAACATACAGAAGAAGGTGGAATTAAAGGGGAGGGATATGCCACCATACTATATGAGAGCGATCTCTGGAGATCAAGATGCAATAAACTTAATAATAGAACATTGTTACGATGATCTACAAGCATTAAAAAAGATCTATGATAGAATGAAGAATATGATTGATACCATTAAAAAGAGTGAGCTCATGGAGATGATGATATATGAGTGAAAGGGCTCTAACATCGATACTATTCATATTTATGATGATCATTGGAATAATACTATTAACATTAGAACAAGATATTGGAATATTAGTGCTCTTAATAGGTGGAATATTACTATTGATAAATGGAATAAATGAATTGAGGAGGGGAGTGAAGAGGAGAGTATAAATGTAGGAGGTAATACATGATACCAGTATGTATTAAACAAGGAAATTGAGGGAAAAAGATTGAAAAGCATAATACTAACCCATGGAGATATAGATGGAATAGCTTCAGCAGCAATAATACTAAGATACCTTGAAGTAGAATTTAAAATACCCAGAGAAAATGTAAAAGTAGTTTTCACAGGACCATCGACACTACTTGAAGAATTAAAGAAGATGGTAAACATTAAAGAAACATTGATATACATAACAGACATCTCATTGAATCCAACAAATGCAGAAGACATAAAAAGAGAAATAAAACGTTTAAAAATGGATGGAAACAAAATCTTTTGGATTGATCATCATCTATGGAGAGAAGGAGATGTAAAAGACCTAGAGAAATTCATAGATTTAATAATGATAAATAAAACTTCAAGTTCAGCAAGAATAGTATATGAGAAATTTATGAGTAAAGATGATATATCTAAGAAAATCAGCTTATACGCAGACGATATAGATACGTTAACAGATAGATTTAATGAAAGCTTCATACTACGAGCTTTAAGTTTCAAAGATGAATGGAAAGAGAAACTCCTAGGAAAATTTTCAAAAGGAATATTTTGGGATGAAGAAATATCATCAGGAGCAGAAAAAATTAAAAGGAAAGCTGAAAACGAATTAAACAAAAGCTACAAGAAAACTAAAATATTTGATACAAAAAGTGGATTAAAATTTGGATTTGTAGATCTAAGAAAGAGTGAAACCCCAAAGAGCTGGCTTTCAAGGAAAATATCAGAAAAATTAAAACTGGATTTCATGATCGTGTGGAGAAGAGATAATGCAATATCAGTATACATAGGAGATAGAAGCAAAGAAATAAATTTACTTAAAATAGCAGAGAAATTTGGAGGTGGAGGACACCCCTTTGCATGTGGATTTAAAATAAAATTATCATTTAAAAGTAGATTATTAAACTATATAACATTGAGGAGGATGATACCAAAAGAAGTTAAGAAAGTCATAGAAACAACCATTGAAATAATGTAATTATCTACTACGACTAGCTAGAATTATTATTGCTCCAATGCATATCAATAATATGCTAAACGATACTATGAGAGAATGAAAAATAGAATATGAAAGTAGTGAAGCTGAAAGAATTAGTAGAAATAAGCCATTAACAATCCAAAATCTATCTCCACCACCAAATTTAAACCCATAAATCAAAGTCCAAAAAGCTAGAGATAATAGAATAATTGAAAAGGAAGTAAAGAAGTCCATTGGAATACCTACAAAAGATAATATCAAAATAAGTCCAGAGCATATAAAAACTATGGCAATAGATATAGACCCATAACCAACTTTAGACAATTATTTCACCATTTTACTACTATAACATTAATATACTCCTATTAAAATAAATGATTTTGTCTCAACAAAACTATAGGTGTTGATAAATGAAAAAGAGAGTTCTAGTGGCACTGGGTGGAAATGCAATAAAGAAAGCTGAAGAAATTGGAACTTACGAAGAACAATTAAAAAATATTGAAAATACATGTGAACAATTAATGAAATTGATAAAAGCCGGTTATGATATAGTAATAACACATGGAAATGGTCCACAAGTGGGAAACTTACTAATACAGCAAGAATTAGCATCAAATGAAATACCACCACAACCCTTAGATGTATTGGGGGCTATGACGCAGGGACAAATAGGATATTTAATACAAAGAACCTTAAGAAACATCCTTGTAAAGAATGGAATTCATAGAGATATCGTAACCATAATAACACAGGTAGAAGTAGATAAAAGTGACCCCGCATTTAAAGACCCAACAAAACCCATAGGACCATTCTATGATTTAAAAGAAGCTGAAAGAAAGATGATGGAAATAAGGGGGATAATAATCAAAAAGGTAAAACCAGGAGAAGGAAAAGTGTATAGAAGGGTTGTACCATCCCCGGAACCAGTAAGGATATTGGAGGGAAAGATTGTAAAGAAACTTGTAGATGAAGGAGTAATAGTTATAGCATCTGGTGGAGGAGGAATACCAGTATTATTAGAAGATGGAAACTATGTTGGAGTAGAAGCAGTAATAGATAAAGATTTAGCTGGTGAAAAACTTGCAGAAATGATTAATGCAGACATACTATTGATATTAACAGATGTAGAAAAGGTTAAACTAAACTTTGGAAAACCAAATGAGATTGAAATTGATGAAATGAGTTTAGAAGAAGCGAAAAAATATTATGAGGAAGGTCATTTTCCACCAGGAAGCATGGGTCCAAAAATCCAAGCATGTATAAGGTTTATAGAGTGGGGAGGGGAATTGGCAATAATAACCTCACTTGAAAAAGCTCTAGAAGCTTTAGAAGGTAAAACTGGAACTAGGATTTATAGGAGGTGTAATTAAATGTCGATGGAACATAAAGAAGAAGCATTAAAAGAAGTTTTAGAAGTGAAGGTTTCAATAATTGTTGTAAGTACTTCGAGATATGAAAAGAAGATCCGTGGGGAAGAATTTAAAGATGAATCTGGAGAAGAAGCTGTAAAAATAGCTGAAAAATATGGGTTTAAAGTTTTATGTAAAGAAGTAATTCCAGATAATGAAAAAATGATTAGAGAAGAGTTATTTAATAAGGTTGAAATGGGGAGTGATATGATAATATTCATAGGTGGAACTGGATTAAGTCAAACGGATGTAACATGTGAAGTATTACAGAATATTTTGGATAAGAGAATTGATGGATTTGGAGAAATATTTAGAATGTTAAGTTATAGGGAGATAGGGGCAGCAGCAATAATGTCTAGGGCTATTGCAGGCTTATTTAAAGGAGTATTAGTAGCTGCAATACCTGGATCGCAAAAAGCGGTTACGCTAGCTTTAGAGAAACTACTCTTCCCAGAAGTTAAACATATACTCTACCATGCGAGGAAGAAGTAAATGAAGATATCAAGAAAGGTTTTAGAGAGGAGATTGGAGATAGAGGAGATTTTAAAGACTTTAGATGAAAATGTTGATTTAATAATAGTTGAAGGGAAAAGGGATAGAGAAGTGTTAATGAAGCTTGGATGCAAATCTCAGATAATAGCCATTGGAGAAATGCATAAGCCATTGTTTGAAATTGTGGAAGAGATTAAAGAGAAGTGTAGGGGGTTTAGAGTAGTGGTATTAATGGATTTTGATGAAGAAGGAGAAAAACTAAATAAAAAGATAGAAATGCTGCTTGAAGGATATGGTTTAACAATAGAGAAAACTTTAAAGAATAAACTTAGGAAGGCTATGTTTGAAGAAGATAGGAGGAGAATAGAGGAATTATCTGGAATATTAGAAGAAGAGTTTTAAAGTTAAAATTGTAAGAGTAATTTAGGTGTGATAAATTTATTATGGGAATATATGGTATAGCAGAATTACCATTACATTATGGTGTAGCTCCACGATGGTTATTTAATAGAATGGTAAATTTAGCTTCTGAAATTCTTGAGATAATGTATAATGAATTTGGGGAAATAAAGATAATGGAGAGAATTAGTAACCCCCTTTGGTTTCAAGCCTTTAGCAATGTTTTAGGATTTGATTGGCATTCTTCTGGATCTACTACTGTAACATGTGGTGTATTGAGGGAAGCTCTTGAAAAGATGGATATAAATTTAGCTATAGCTGGTGGTAAAGGTAGGAAAAGTCTTAAAACACTAGATGATATAAACAACATATCTAAAAAGTTCAATTTCAATGAAGAATTAACAAATAAATTAAAAGAAGTAAGTAGACTTGTTGCAAAAATAGATAATTCAGCAGTACAAGATGGATTCAACTTATATCATCATGTAATGCTCATATCAAAAAGTGGAGATTGGAGTGTAATCCAACAAGGCATGAATATAGAAACAAGATTTGCTAGAAGATATCATTGGTATTCAAAAAACATAAAGGATCTAGTTGAAGAACCACATACAGCAATATCATGCCCAATAAAAGTTGAAGAAGTACTTAATCTAGTGGCAAAAGAGAGCCATAAAACTAGAAAGACAATCCTGGATTTAATAAATGAAGAACCAAATAGGATAAAGACATATTTGATGGAAGTAAATAGAATCCTAAATAAAAGTGAGAAACTAGATAAATGGGTTAATAATATAGGGGGCCATGAAACAACAATACGTATAAAAGTTTTCTACAAACCAATTAATGAGAAGGAAATAAATTGGAAGAAACTTGAAGAAATCTATAAAGTGAATGTTAGAGATTTTAAGGAATTCTTATTGCAACATGGAGTGGGACCAAGCATGTTAAGGGCTTTATCATTAATTTCAGAACTAATATATAATGACCCCCCATCAAAAAGAGATCCTGTAACCCATATATACGACCCAATAAAGTGGTCTTATGCAGTTGGTGGAAAAGATGGAGTACCATATCCAATATCCAAAAAGCATTATGATGATGTAATACTAGAATTAAGAACAATAATAGAAGCTATAAGGAAAAATGAGAAGGGCAAAATAATGGCTTTTAAAAATTTGAAAAAGATATCGGAAAAATGGGGTAATATTTAGTTATTTTCAACGTTTCAAAACATTATATTTTACAAGTATTTCTTCGACTTTATCTAATGGTATAGCATATCTAACATTGTTATCTCTACCAACCATAGTTTTCGCCATAAACATTGAATTCAATATAGCTTCTTCAACAGCTTCAACAACAGCTCTAAACATATACGACATATAACTTTCACTTAACACATTAATATTGTATGTGATCGATTCTTCATAATGTGGAATTTTATAAGCTGTTGAAAATGCAATTACAAAATCACCACTTCCATGGGATGAATAACTTCCAGTTCGAGCAAGACCATGTGTTGCACGTTTAGCCAATCTATTAAGCTGTCTAGGGGTTAATGGTGCATCTGTTGCAACAATTATAACTATTGACCCCCCATCTTGAGGTTTAGATAAACCATAATCCTTTAATTCACGTCCCACTGGAACTCCAGCTATAATCAAATCAGTCCTACGACCAAAATTGGAAAGTACAAGTACACCAACAGTATATCCCCCAACCTCTTTAGGGAGTCTTCTAGAGGAAGAACCTATACCACCTTTAAATTCAAAACAAGACATACCAGTACCAGCGCCTACAGCTCCCTCAATAACTTGTTTAGATGATGCATTTCTAATAGCTTCATATACATGTTGATGCTTTACATGTCTACCACGAATATCATTTAAGAAACTATCATTACATTCAAGTACAACTGGATTAACTGTACCAGTGGTTACACCTATATCTGGATTTAAATCAAGCATATACTCTATTATGGCATCAGCAACAATTCCAACATTAAGTGTATTAGTTAAAGCTATAGGGGTTTCCAATTGCCCAAGTTCATTAAGTTGAACTAAACCAATAGGTTTACCAAAACCATTAATGACATAGGAACTTGCAAAAACCTTCTGTTTAAATACATTTTTATCTTCATGAGGAAAAACAATGGTTACACCAGTTCTAACAGGACCTTTACCCGGCTCTAACTTACCTTCACCATAAATTAATGTACAATGACCTATCATTACCCCTTCAACATCAACTATTGAATTTGTGGGACCAGGATCCAAACTACCTATCTCTAAACCAAAATCTCTAACTCTAATTCTACCCATGTATATTCACCAAAAATATCTTAAAATGAATAAATAAACGTAACAAATATTTAAAACCCAAATAATATACTGGATAGATAATATGGAATTAAAGGGGATTATACAAAAACTTAGAGGGGAACCAATAGAGTATTATTTGATTGATGGTGAAACAAAACTTATAAGACCAGAATTGTATCCTCATGAAAAAAATAAACTACCAATACTTTGTGAAACAAGCGATAAATTACCTAGTGAAAAAGGGTTTACCAGTGGATTTAGATCTACAATTAAAGTTTACGATGAATATATAGTAAAGTTGAAGGGTATTGGAATACCATTTAAAGGTGTAAGACCAATATATAGGGAAAATACCATATACACATATTATTTCACGAAAGAATTCATTGGAACAGGGCAATTAATATGGGGATTCATGGACATCAATGAAGCAGAAAAAGAAGTGGAGAACATGTTAATGCTAAAGGATCTTAATATACCATCACCAGAACCTATAGGCATAGGATTATATGAAAAAATAAAGTTACTAGAAATGCAAAATAGATATGAACTTGCAAATAAGATTGCAAGTGGTGAACGAGAAGAAATCTTAAGGTTAATTGAAAAATCAGAGAAGATAGTTAAAGGTGCATGTGTATTCTATAGGAATATTAACGATATAAGGGTTGATGAAATTCTCTATGGATTATTGATCCCAAAAATTGAGAAAATCATTAATGTCAAAGAAGTTAAAGCATATCTAAAATGGCTTGGCTCATCATGTGGATACAATCTGAGACTTCTACATGATAATGGAATAATACATGGAACAATACTAGATCCCAGTGGAATGGGGATTTACACAAATTCCCATTTAGCAAATCATGTAGTAGGATTTGATAAAACATATATAACAGACTTCCACTTAACTAGAAAGCTTAGTGGAAAGGAATTAGAAAAAATGAAATTGGAAGAGTATTATGCATTATGGCATGTTATGAATCCACTACCTTCAGCTGAAAAATTTGTTTTCCATCAAGTTAAAGGAACCACAATATTAAATGCACAAGAAATACTTTCTCAAATACATACACCAGAAGGTTTTCAAATGTTTGATGAAATATTAAGCCTCCATGGAGGATATTATAAACCCATAAATGTATATGAAGAATTTACTGAGAGTATAATTGATGGAATAGAATATGGATATAATAGGTTAAAGATATATGAAATAGAGGCAAAATTAAAGAAGAAAATGTTGATGGCATTGATCATATTGAAGAATGAATTAATAGAAATGTATGGAATGCCTAAGGGTATGGAGAGGGGTAGAGAAGCTATAAGTATAATTATGGATATGAAGAAGATCAACGAAAAAGATATTTCAAAAAATATAAATGAGATAAAAAGAAAGATAGAAGAACTATTTTGAATACTTTTTAGACACTTCAAATAAAACTGATTCAATAATGTTTAAAGCTTTATCCATGAGCTCAATGGATATGGTTAATGGAGGAGAAATCCTAATAGAAGAAATACCACTACCAATAACTGCAATACCACGTTTAAAACATTCCATTAAAACAGTTTCAAGCTCTTTAATAGCAGGCTCCTTACTACGTCTATCTTTAACAAGTTCAACTCCAATCATAAGGCCTTTACCTCTAACATCACCTATAAGCTCGATTTTCTCAGCCATTTCTCTAAATCTCTTGAGAGTGTAATCTCCAACTTTTACAGCATTATCCATTAATTTTTCATCTCTAATTATATCAATAACAGTTGATGCAGCAGCACATGAAACTGGATTGCCTCCAAATGTAGATGCATGACTACCCCTTGATAGAGACATTAAATCACTTTTACCAATTATTGCACCTAATGGAAGTCCAGCTGCAATACCCTTAGCAACAGTTATAATATCTGGGACAACATTCCAATGTTCTATTGCAAACCATCTACCAGTTCTACCAACCCCAGATTGAACTTCATCTGATATCATGAGTATTCCATAATTATCACATAACTTCCTTATCCTATTCCAGTATTCAGGCGGTGGAACAACATATCCACCTTCACCTAAAATAGGTTCGAAAACTATACAACAAGTTTCATCTGGTGGAACAAATTTCTTAAAGTAGTATTCATCAATGAAATCAACACACCAATAACCACATTCAGGGTAATTTTGTTTCCAAGGACATCTATAACAATATGGATATGGGACATGTTCAACACATGGAAGTAATGGTGCAAACCCTTTACGTTGAGCAATTTTACTAGATGTCAAAGCCATGGTTCCAAATAATCTACCATGAAATGAACCTATATATGCAATAATGTATGGTCTAGAACCCTTAAAATATCCTCTAGCAACCTTCAATGCACCTTCAACAGCTTCAGCACCACTATTACAGAAGAAGACCTTCTTAGGGAAATTTCCAGGGGTTATTTCAATAAGCTTTTTAGCTAATGTAACTGCAGGATCATAATAAAAGTCTGTTAATGAATAATGCAAATATTTTTCAGCTTGCTTCTTAATAGCCTCTACAACTTTAGGGTGACAGTGACCGACAGATGTAACAGCAATACCAGCATTCAAATCAATATATTTGTTACCATCAACATCAATTAATATACAATCTTTAGCTTCCTCTAATACCAAGGGATACCAACGTACGAAAGATTGCATTAAAAATCTTTCATCATTCTCAATAATCATTTTAGCCTTTGGACCTGGAGGTGTAACTACAATCTTAGGGACATCGAGTTCACTCATAAACTACACCAAAATAAAATCGTGATAGAATTATTTAAAACATTCCACACTAGATTTGTAAACAAGTTTTCCATCAACAAAAGTTGCTAAAACCTTTATATCTTTAATCATACTTTCATTAACAGTTAAAGGATCATCAGACAGAATAACCATATCCGCAAACTTTCCCACATCAATACTACCTTTAACATCTTCTTCAAAACCAATATATGCTGCATTCCTAGTAAACAATTTAATAGCTTCCAGTGGTGTTAAACATTCATCCCTAGTATAATTGTATAATTCAATGTTCTCATATTTACCTCTAGTTACAGCTGAATAGATCTGATATAATGGGTCTAATGGATCCACTGGACAATCAGATCCACCTGCAATTTTCAAACCTGATTTAAGCATGCTATTGAATGGGTAAACCCATTTAGCCCTTTCAACTCCAACTCTATCCACAGCCCAAAAATCAGATATTATAAATCTAGGTTGTACAGATGCACATATACCTAGCTTATTCATAAGTTCAATTAATTCTGGGGAAATTATTGATGCATGTTCAATTCTATGTCTATGATCATAGGTGGGATGCATAGATAAAACTTCTCTAAAAACATTTAGAACCATTTCAATAGCCATATCTCCAATAGCATGTACAGCAATTTGTAATCCACAGCTATTAGCTTTCAATACTATATCCTTAAGCTTTTCATAGGATAATACTAGGATACCCTTAGTTTTTGGATCATCATTGTATGGAGCTCTTAAAGCAGCAGTTCTAGCACCGAGAGATCCATCTACCAAAGTTTTTACACCATTAATCTTTAAAAAGTAATCTCCAAAACCACGTTTCAATTTTAATTTAGATATATAATCTAAATATTCAGCTGAAATATATAGGCATACTCTAACTTTAAGTTTCCCAAGAGCTCTAGCAATTTGTAAAGCTTCAATCTCTTCGGGGGTTGTTGAAACAAAATGAACAGTAGTTATACCATGGGATAAAGCTTCATTACATGCAAGCTCTATAGCTTTAACATAATCATCTATTGAGGGAGGAGGGATCTTAGACCATACAAGCCTCATAGCAGATTCTCTCAAAATACCAGTTGGCTCACCTCCTTCATCTCTATCAATCTTACCCCCTTCAGGATCTGGAGTATTTTTATCAATTCCAGCGAGTTTTAAAGCTAGAGAATTAGCTATTGCAATATGTCCACAAACCCTCCTTAAAAACACTGGATTTCTCGGAGCTACTTCATCTAAATCCCATCTATTGGGATAACGTTTCTCAATAAACTTATCCTGATCCCAACCTCTACCTAAAATCCATTTTCCCTCTCCAACTTCTTTAACAACTTTTTCAACCTTATCCTTAAACTCTCCAATAGATTTAACATCCCTAAGATCAATCATCATAATTGAAAGACCAACACCAACAAAATGTATATGAGTATCTATAAAACCAGGTAGAACAGTCTTACCATTTAAATCAATAACTAGAGTTTTATCACCTATAAAACCCTTAACATCCCTAGAAGAACCGGTGAAAACAATTTTACCATCTTTAACGGCTAAAGCCTCATAAACATCATTATTATCATTCATAGAATATATTTTACCATTAACCAAAACTAAATCAGCATTTAAACCTACCATGAATATCATAAAAATCTATCAACAATCATAATTTAAATTTAACCAAATATCAAGTCGGAAGTGAAATATATAATTTAATGTATAGATTGTTTTGGTGAATTAAATGTACGATATAATTATAAACAATGCAAAGATAATTGATGGAACTGGAAGCCCATGGTATCATGGAAGTATAGCAATAAGAAATGGTAAAATAGTGGAAATAAAGAGAAAAGGGAAATTTAAAATTGGTGAACATGTTATAGATGCTGAGGGATTAATAGTTTCACCTGGATTTATAGATATGCATAGTCATTCAGATTCAACTCTACTCATAAATCCAAAAGCTGAAAGTAAAATTAGACAAGGAGTAACATTAGAGGTTATTGGAAATTGTGGTTCAAGTATGGCACCAATACTACCAGATAAGAGGGATATATTCAAAAAAAGACTTGGTGAATTAGCGCAATACATAACGTGGGATTGGTCGACATTTAAAGAATATAAAGAAAAACTTAATAGGAGTGGAATAGCATTAAACGTAGCTCCACTAATAGGGCATGGAACTCTTAGAATTAATGTAATGGGATATGAAAATAGAAAGCCAACAAAAGAGGAGCTTGAAGAAATGAAGAATTTATTAGATGAATCAATGAGGGATGGAGCCTTCGGGTTATCAACAGGATTAATATATACACCTGGAAGCTATGCGGAAACTGAAGAAATAATTGAATTAGCAAAGGTAGCTGCAAAATATGGTGGATTATATTCATCGCACATAAGGAGTGAAGCAGATCACTTAATAGAAGCAGTAAAAGAAGCCATAAGGATAGGTAGAGAAGCAGGTATAAGAGTTGAAATATCACATCTAAAATCAGCGGGAGTTAGAAATTGGGGGAAGATTAATGAAGCAATAAAATTAATTGAAGAAGCAAGAGAAGAAGGAATAGATGTAACAGCAGACTTCTATCCATATACAGCTGGAAGTACAAGTTTAACGGCATGTATACCACCATGGGCACATGTGGGTGGAATAGAAGAAATGATTAAAAGATTAAAAGACCCTGAGCAAAGAGCAAAAATTAAACTAGATATAGAAACGAAACTGGAGGGATGGGAGAATCTTGCAAATCTAGCTGGATGGGATAGAATAATTGTAGCCTCATGTGAAAAGAATAAGCAATATGAGGGATTAAGTATAAGTGAAATAGCAAAAATGAATAATAAAGATCCCTATGATCAAGCCTTTGACTTAATAATAGAAGAAGAGGGGAGGGTGCAGATAATACTTCATATGATGAGGGAAGAAGATATGATACAGGCATTGAAGAGTCCATATACAATGGTTGGAACAGATGGATCAAGTATAGCACCATATGAACCTCTTGGAAGAGGTAAACCGCATCCAAGAAGTTATGGAACTTTCCCAAGAATAATTGGTAGATATGCTAGAGATATGAAGCTGATAAGTATTGAAGAAGCAATTAAAAAGATGACTTCAACACCAGCAAATAAACTCGGTTTAAAGGATAGAGGATTAATAAGAAAAGGTTTCTACGCTGATATAGTGATATTTGATAAAAAGACTATAATTGATACAGCAACCTTTGAAAATCCACACCAATATCCAAAGGGAATAAAATATGTAATAGTAAATGGTGAAATAGTCATAAAAGATGGAGAACATACAGGGAAACTACCTGGAAAAGTTCTAGAAAGACCTAAATAAATAATTCACTTAAAAATACAATTATTTCCTAATTTTTATATTAAAAATGTATCAAATAGTATAAATATGTGAGGAGAGAATTAATTGGTGATATATATGAGTGAATGGGACCCAATATTATTTCAACTTGGAACTGGAGCAATAACTGGATTTATAGTTGGATATGCATTGAAGAAATTAATGAAGATATTAATAGTGATAGTGGGAGGATTTCTATTGGTATTAGCATATTTACAGTGGAGTGGGATAATAAAGGTGGATTACTCAACCCTAATAGGTAAGATAGAAAATGCAACTAAAAATATTATTGGGGGAGCTACACCAATAGTAAGTCAAATAACAGCAAATATACCTTTTACAGGATCATTTATGGCGGGATTCTACATAGGATATAAAAAGGGTTGAGTATATATTGAATTACATAAACTTCTCTAGATCAGATACGTGAATACCATAACGCCAAAGATCTTCTTCATATTGGAATATCAATGGTAAACCACCAGTATGTATAAACAATATCCTAGAACCCTTTTCAAATACACCTTTATCTATAAGATCCATTAAACCCATGAAGGCTTTACCAGTATATAATGGGTCGAGTAGTATAGCTTCTAATTTAGCAACCTTCTTCATAACTTCAACAACATCCTTAGTGACAATACCATATCCACCGCAAGTGTATTCATCATAAACTATAATATCATCATCACTAAGTTTAACTGGTAAATTCAAGTATTCAATAGATTCTTTAGCAATCCTACTTATACGCTCCCGCATAACATTTTTTGATGGACCACATGAAATCCCTACAACTTTAATCCCACTATTCAAAGCCTTCATACCCAAACACAATGCAGCTTGAGTTCCTCCAGAACCAGTAGAGTGAACTATATAATCAATTTTAACGCACATTTCATTTAATTGATGTAAAATTTCAATAGAAGCATTCAAATACCCTAAAACGCCAACCTTACTTGCACCTCCACTTGGAATTACATATGGCTTTCTACCTTTACTCTCCTCTTCTCTAGCTACTTCTTCCAGAACTTTCTGAGAATCTCTCCTTTCAAAATCAATAATTCTAATTTCAGCATCAAATAAGGCATCTAAAAGTAAATTACCCTTAACCTTCTTTGGACCAGTAGTACTTAAAACAAGTATTGGATGTAAATTAAATAGTCTACATGCAGCTGCAGTTAATCTAACATGATTGGAACATAAAGCACCGGTGGTTATAATGGTATCACAATTCCTTTTTATAGCATCACCAATTAGATATTCAAGTTTTCTAGCTTTATTACCTCCAAAAGCTAATTCCATGAAGTCATCACGTTTAATATATAATTCAACTCCAAGCTCTTCACTAATCTTAGGCATATATTGTATTGGTGTTGGAAAACGTACAAGTCTAACTCTTGGGTGATCACCTATGGATAAAACCATGTATAAACCCAGAAATAAATTATGTTCAATGGTAAATAAAAGGTTGATGTTTATTCTGGAATAACTTTTAATCTTAATCCAACAACATCAACTACCTTCACCTTCTGACCACTTCTAATATCTACATCTGAAAATGCAGTCCATTCTTCACCGAAAACATGAACTACACCAGTACCACCAGCTTTAATATCAGTTTTAGCAAACCCAGACATACCAATAAGCTTTTTCGGATCCAGCAAACCTCTTGCCCTCCTCCAACTTTTCCTAACATTATTTACATATACAATAAATAATCCACCCATAATTGCAATCATAGAGACAATGGCATACTGTGGAACTCCAATTTCAATATATGGTTGCTCCCTATACATAAATAATATCCCCAATGCATACATAACCAACCCTAAAAAGCCAAATAATTGTATACCTGGAAAATACAATTCAACAAGTATAAGTAGAGAGCCTATTATCAACATAGCTAAAGCTGTAGCACTTGGACCTATTAAACCCATACCAAAGAGAGATAAAACGATCATTGCTGCACCAACAAAACCATAAAGTTGAATTCCAGCAGTAAATAATTCTATTAAGATAAGCCAAAAACCAAGTTCAAATAATAATCCAACAATCAATGGATCATTTAAAAGTGAATATAATTGAGAAGCAATACTCCTCTCAACTCTAACAACTTCATAATCAACCCAACCAAATATGGATAACACTTCATGGAAAGTATTAGCTTTAAAATCTGCAATTTTGAGTTCTAAAGCTTTACCAACAGTTAAATCTAGATTTTCAGTAACAAATTTAACAGCAATATCAACTCTACTATCATTAACACCATACTTCCTCTCAGCAATAGCCCTCATACGTTCAATAGCATAATTCAAAACCTTTGGATCAACTGGTTCACCAGTCGTACTCCTAGGTTGACATGAACCAATAACACTACCCTCAGACATAACAAGATAATTTGCAGCTAAAGCAATGAAAGTACCAGCTGAAACAGCTTTAGCACCTGGAGGACCAACCCAAACCACAACATCAACCTTAGAACTCATAAAAGCATTAATAATATTATCCATACTATCCATATATCCACCATAAGTATTCAATCTAACAATAAGAGGTGAGTTAGCGGCTTCAGCTTTAGATAATGCATTAATAATATACTCAGCAGTACCAGCATCAATAGCGGCATCAACTTCAATATAGTAAACCCTATACATTGAAGCATAAATTGAATTAGAAAATATTAAAAGAGAAAGGTAAGATATCATGAAGAAAATTGAAATTATATGACGATATTTATGGACAAACATTTTAACCAATCTTAAATAAAAAAATATGAATATAAAAATGTGTTGCCATTGAACACATCCCTTAATAAACTAGAAAAATAATTTTTAAAGATATAAAAGAGAATTCTGTTATGATGAAATATGCAGAATCCCATTTATTTTGAAATTTCAAAGTATGGTAGAAAACTTACAGAGAAAGGTTTTGTTTGTGGACATGGTGGTAATATTAGTGTAAAAATCAATGAAAACATGTATATAACGCGTAGGGGAGCATCATTAGAAGATCTAACATTTAGAGATATAATATGTATATCAATACATGGGGGGAGTGAAGGCGAAAGATATGCATCAACGGAAACACTTGTACATAGGGAAATATACATAAATACGGATTACAAGGCAATTATACACGTACATCCGCCATACTCAATAGCATTATCATACTTCTTTAATGAAATAGAACCATTAGAATTGGAAGTTGCATATACCATGGATAATATAAAGGTTATTGAAGGGAAAAGTGGAACAATAGAATTAGGTAGGAGAATAATTGAAAATATAGGTAAAAATAAAGCTGTAATAGTTAGAGGACACGGAGTCTTTGCAGTTGGGATGGATCTAGAGGACGCTTACAGAACAATATGCGCCGTGGAAAGAAACTCCAAACAGAAATACCTAGTGGAAACATTAAAAACCCTTGGATACAGGTTTATTAAACCAAAAGAAATATGAATTCTACCATGAAATATGTATCGTGATAAGTATGAATGAAATATACGATTTGATAATTATAGGAGCAGGTCCAGCTGGATTATCTGCAGCAATACAAGCATCAAAAATCGGATTAAAAACACTTGTAGTAGAGAAAACGGCTCCTGGAGGAAATTTGACGAAAATGAAGCACTTGGACAATTATCCTGGAATTACATTCCTAATGAATCCATTAGACCTTGGTATGAAAATGTATAATCAAGCATTAAAATTTGGTGCAAAAATAATCTACCCAGAACAAGTTTTAGGTTTAGAATTAAATGGAATTGTGAAAAAAGTTAAATGCAAAAGTGGAGAATATAAAGGTTACTCAATAATAATAGCTACTGGGAGAGAAAGAGGGAAAATTACATTTGAAGGAGAAAGCGAACTCATAGGTAAAGGTGTAAGTTATTGTGTAACTTGTGATGCTCCATTATATAGAGGGAAAAATGTAATAATCACGGGATATGAGGAGGAAGTTATAAATGAATTATCTATTTTAAACCAGTTTGCTGAGAAGATCTACGTGGTAATGGAAGCACCATCCAAGAAACTTGTTGATGAAACATCAAAATATGAGAAAGTTAATATTATAGAAGGGAAAATACTGAAGATTCAAAAAGTAAATGATGATTTAAAGTTAAAGATTGAATCAAAGAGTGGTGAAATGGAATTGAATGTGGCAGCAGTATTTATAGTTGGTGTTGAAGAACCGAAGACCGAAATATATAAGGCTGCAGGAATATATGTAAATGAAAATGGATACATAAATGTCAATTTAAATCAAGAAACGAATATTAGAGGTGTTTATGCAGCTGGAGATGTAACTGGAAGAGGAATGCAAGTAGCTGTAGCTGTAGGAGATGGATGTATGGCTGCACTCTCAGCAGCAAAATATGTTAGAGTCATAAAATCAAAAATGAATGAAGTAAAATTTAGTAATGGATTATTCTACTTAGAATTAGAAGAAGGAAAGAGAGCGTACCATAAAATTGAGGAATCAGAGGATGTCATTAAAATGCTCAGTACATATACACCACCAGAATATAGAGGTTTAGGATTAGCATCAAAAATAGTTGAAGAAGCAATTAAATACATTAAAAGTAGGGGGAAGAAGGTAATTGTGGAATGTAGCTATGTTAAGAAATGGATAGAAGAGAATAAGGAAAAGGTGGAAGGGTTAGAAATAGAGTATAATTTAAAAACATGAAGATATCAACTTAAATTCTACCATCACCCTTAAGCTTCTTAAATGCTAGATATTCTTGAACTATATTTACAAAACTATCTCTAACAGGTTCATAAACCCTTTTATAAAATTCCTGTTGACTCTCTAACACACTCTTTGAGAATCGTTTAACATAATCTAAAGCTGCTTCCCATGCTAGATCAAATGGAACTACAGAATTAATTTTAATTGCAACTTCCCTATCAAAATCCTTTGAAGATTGTTTAACTCCACCTATAATATACCTACCATCACTTGAAACTGGAACTCTTTCATCTCCTAAACTCTCAAAAGAGTATTTATCTTCAGAACCTATGCCAAACTTATCCCTCCTACTGAATCCATATTTAGGTTTATAATACTTAGCCCATGCATAAAATATAGCTCTATTTAAACCAAAACTTTTAGCTCTATCTAAATCCCCCTTTAAAACATAGTATCTTGCAGCCTGTAGTAAAGCCATAACTTGAAATCTACCAATACCCCCTCTAATTCTAGGTATATCTCTAACAATACTTAGAAGTTTCAAGTCACCTCCACTAGCTTTAGTTTTCTTACCCATTTTAACTATGTATCCACCAACTCTATTATAAGCTTCTAAAGCTAATTCATCAGCTTCACCTTCCACATAAATCCTCCAATCCTTATTATGTTTAATAGATTCTGGATTAGTCCAGCATATATCGAAATCATCTAATTCATCAGGTTTGAAGCAGACAGCTACAATATCATAATCTCTATGAAGTGATAAAGGACATGTAAATACTCGTTGAATATCTACTTTATTCTCAACTTTAAATTCTCTATCTAAATTGGAAGCCTTTGAAACAATACTCCTAATTTCATCTAAACATTCATTTATAGCATACTCAACAATAGCATATGCGATATCAAGTGGATGAATCTTACTTAGAACATCACTTGAAATTGCATTTTCATGGAGATGTATATGGAGGCCTCTACCAGACCATTTAAGATAAACAGACTTAGAAACATTTTTACTATCGAGAAAATCCAGTATCACCTTTGCAACATCTAAAGTCAATTTAACATTATTAAGTGAACCATCAATATCCCAAATTGGAGTGCATTTAAAAATATTATCAATATTTCCAACATCATCCTGCTTATCTAAACGATTATAAACATTAATAGATGCATAAAAACTTCTAATATTAACACCTTTATGCCTATCAATAAAGTGTTGGAAAGAATCTTCATCTACAAAAGATAATGGTGGACCATTCCTCCACATATACCTAAAGAAAATCCTTTTATCATCTTCTTTAGCTTCAACAGCAACCCAACGCTTAACACAATAACTCAAAATTTCACTCCTAACAAAATCCATAGAATAATACCTTAAAATATCTTCAACCTTCATACAATAAAAGCAATAGTAAACTAAAAGAAAAATTTATTCAAGAATTGAGAGAACAAAACCCTTATTAATACTTTGAATTAAAGTAGTCGTCGGAAATACATGATTATTGAGGTGCCCATAATTGAATTATGAAAAACTATTCTCAAAAACCTCAAAAATGATGAAACCATCTGAAATACGTAGATTACTAAAATGGGCTACTCAAAAAGACATAATTAGTTTTGGAGGAGGAATACCAGACCCTAAAAATATACCAAAAGAAGAATTGGCAGAATTAACTAAAAGGATAATACTAGAATATGGAGAAGAAGCACTAATATATGGCCCTACAAGAGGAAATAGTATACTAATAAAAGAGTTATTGAAATTCATGGAATCAAAAGGAATAAAATTGAAAGATGAAGAACAGCTTGTAATATTAACTGGAAGTCAACAAGGATTAGATCTATGGGCTAGGATACTAATAAATCCAGGGGATATAATATTCGTTGAATCCCCAACATATTTAGCCGCTCTAAACGCCTTTATACCATTACAACCAAGAATAATTGGAATACCATTGGATGATGAAGGAATGAAGACAGAAGTACTTGAAGAAAAGATAAGGGAAAATATTAGGAGAAAAATGAAGATAAAATTCATATATACAATACCAACATGTCAAAATCCTTCAGGATACTCCATGAGTTTAAATAGAAGAAAGCACTTATTGGAAATAGCATCAAAATATGATCTACTCATCTTAGAAGATGATCCATACAGCTATTTCCTCTATGAAAAAGTTGAAGCTACACCATTAAAAGCTATGGATAAAGAGGATAGAGTTATACTAATGAGTACATTTAGCAAAATGATTGCACCAGGACTTAGAGTTGGATGGATGGCTGGAAATGAGAAAATAATTGAGAAGATAGTTTTAGCAAAGGAAGTTGCAGATTTATGTACATCACCATTAAGTCAATATATTGCAGCAGAAGTTTTAAGAACTGGTTTAATGGAGAAACATCTACCAAGAATAAAGGAGATATATAGGGAGAAAAGGGATGTTATGATGAATGCATTAGAAATGTATATGCCCAAAGGATCTAGATGGGTTAAACCTGTGGGTGGAATGTTCATATTTGTATGGGCTCCTGAGGGAGTAGATACAGAAGTTATAGCTCAAAAAGCCATAGAGAAGTATAGAGTTGCCTATGTCCCTGGAAGACCATTCTACCCCGATGGAAGTGTGAGGAATGCCATGAGATTAAACTTCACATATCCAACAAAAGAGCAAATAATTGAAGGTATAAGTAGATTATCACAAGCAATAAAAGAGGAATAAAGTAAAATTTAAAAACAAATATAGCTATAAATTGAAAAATTGTAATGTAATTTAGGATGGTGAATTGAATATATTAAGAACGTTATTCCCAGAAAGTAGAGAAATATTTAGAAGAACAGCACAAAAAGCTGAGAAAGCGGAGAAAGTAGAATGTAAACCACAAAGGGGAAATGTATATACCATAAATGGTAAAAGCATAATATCGATAGTTAGAACTAACAATAGGATTGAAGGTATATTAAAGGCTGTAGAGGGCATTGGTGGAATTAACAAAATATTAAATAATACTTATGAGAGAATACTCATAAAACCAAATTGTAATAGCCATGATCCCTTTCCAGCAAGCACCCATCCAGAAACATTAAAGACAATTCTAGAACTATTAATAAAGAATGGTGTTCCAAGGGAAAAGATTGTAATTGGAGATATGTCTGGACCATCATGGCTTCCAACTAAAAAGACTATGGAATTAAATGGGATATTAAATGTAGCCAAAGAATACGATATAAAAGTATCATTCTTTGAAGAAGAAGATTGGGTTTGGGTTAAACCAGATAAAGCTACAACATGGCCTAATGGATTTAGAATTGCAAAAACAGTTTATGAAGCTGATAGAATAATATCACTACCATGCTTAAAAACACATCAATTTGGAGGAATATTCACATTAAGCTTAAAGAATTCTGTTGGAATAATAAATCCAGCTGATAGATCATATATGCATAATAGCCCAGGAATGCGTGAATTAATAGCTGAAATAAACCTAGCATATACAGCAGATTTGATAATATTAGATGGAATGAAATGTTTTATTTCAGGTGGACCAGCACATGGAGAAGAAGCAGAACCAGGATTAATAATTGCAGGTGGAGATAGAGTTGCAATTGATTCTATTGGAGCAGCAATATTAAAATACTATAATTCCGTGGGATTAACTGAAAGAAAAGTTCATGAACAAGAGCAAATTAGAAGAGCATATGAAATAGGTTTAGGGAAAATGAAGATAGATGAAATAGAAATAAAAACATTCAGTATGATTGAAGATGAAAAATTTAGAGATCTAATAGATTTCATAAATAAGGAGCTAAGATAAAAATCAATTTAAATAAGTCTTAATCAATTAGAATGGGATTTAAATGCATGAATGGGCTTTGGCTGAAGCAGTAGTTAATACTATAATAAAATTTGCAGAAGAAAATAAATTGAAAGAGGTAAAGGAAGTAGTAATTAAAATTGGAGAATTACAACAAGTAGATTTAGAAGTATTCAAATTCGCTCTATTAGAATTAAAAGTTGAAAAAGGCTTAGCAAATGCAGATTTCAAAATGGAAATTGTAAAAGCAAAAATGAAATGTATTAAATGTGGATTTTCATGGACGTTTGAAGGTGAAGAATTAGAGGATAGTGTTAAAGAAGCAATACACTTTATACCAGAAGTATCACATGCCTTCATAAAATGCCCAAAATGCAGAAGTCCAGATTTCGAAATAATAGATGGAAGAGGAATATGGATAGATAGCATAACTGGGGTGAAATAATTGGATCCAAGAATAGCAAGTATAAATAACAACGTAAGAAACATAAAAAATGTTATAGCAATAGTTAGTGGTAAAGGTGGAGTTGGTAAAAGTATAATATCTACATTAATGGCTATTCAATTAGCTAAAATGGGATATAAAGTCGGATTACTTGATACGGATTTTACAAGTCCATCCACACACGTAATACTTGGAGTAAAAGATGTAACTCCAATAGAGGATAAAGGAATAATACCACCAGAAATATATGGAATAAAGTACATGTCAATAACGTATTATACACAAAATAATCCAATACCATTACGTGGAAAAGAAATATCCAATGCATTAATGGAAATATTAACAATAACAAAATGGAAGTCTCTAGATTATTTAGTAATAGATGCTCCACCTGGAATAAGCGATATAATACTAGATATGTTAAGGATAGAATGGAATATAAAATTCATAATAGTAACAACACCATCAAAACTGGCAATGGAAACAGTAAATAA
Source organism: Methanomethylicia archaeon (assembly GCA_038727515.1). GTDB lineage: Archaea > Thermoproteota > Methanomethylicia > Culexarchaeales > Culexarchaeaceae > JAVYVS01. The sequence continues at coordinate 212,159 of JAVYVS010000002.1, read as the reverse complement.
ACTGATAAAATTACTTTTAGAGCAAAATGCAGAAATCATTGGAATAATAGTAAATATGGTCTTAAACGAAGAAGAAGTAAAGGAGATAGAAAAATTAAAAGTAAAGATATTAAGTAAAATACCATTTCAATATGACATAGAAAAGAAACTTGGAGATATAGAAGAATTAATTAAAACAGAAATTTTTAAGGAAATACAGAAAATCACATTAAACTTGTCATTATAAGATATATAAATCAACTTTTATCAAAGAAACTTCTCAAATCCATTTGCTTTCCAGTATAAGTGAAACTAATTGTTTTACTAAACCTTATCTTCATACCATCTCTAGCAGCTATGGTGGGAACTCCAGTCATACTTTCTATCAATTTAGATTCAGACTCTGGATTCTTCATTATCATATGCATACCAAAATGTGTTATTACAGCATACTCAGGTTTAATTTTCTCAATAACCTTTATAGCATCATCAGTACTCATATGCCCAGCCCAAGGAGCACCATGAGCTCTTAAAACTGATAATATAATTAATCTAACACCACCATAATACTTATCAACATCATCAAAATACTCTGAATCAGGCATATATGCAAAATCACCATATTCAGTCTTAAATCTAAATCCAACAGCACTTGGATCACTATGAACAGCTTTACAAACATTAACCTCTAAATCATTGATCACCACAGACACACCCACCTTTGCTTCAACAACTTGAGACGGTATTGATTTATGATAATTAGATAAAATCTTTTCACAAACTTCATTACCATAGAGTACACTTGTAGATGCAAGAAGAATACCACGCTTCTTAGTTGTACTTTCACTCATAGCTTCAATTAAAACTGCAACATCATTTGAATGATCTGGATGAGCATGTGAAACCAATATTCCATCAAGTTTACGTGGATCTAAACCCATTTCAATAGAATATACAAGTGCTCCTGGACCTGGATCAACATGTATATTAGCTTTAGGACTAATGATTCTAATCCCCCCAGTCCTTCTCTTCTGGGTAGCCATTGAAAATCTTCCGCCACCAGTCCCTATGAAGATTATATCAATTGACAATTTAACCATATTAATATAAATCAAAAAAACTTATGAACAATTTGCTTCTATAAAGTTATTTAGTGATATACCTATGAATAAAAGAGAACTATACAGTAAATGTTATGAAGAAATAAAGGAGAAAGTGAAATATAAAGAGAGCTTAAAGGAGAAAATGGAAGTTGTATGTGAAGTTTTAAAGAGAAATATTCCATACTATTTTTGGGTTGGATTTTACTTTCCAAAGGAAGAATATCTAGAACTTGGACCTTCTAGAGGTCCACCAGCTTGTGCAAGAATAGCATACACGGGAGTTTGCGGTACTGCATATAAACGTAGAGAAGCAATAATAGTTCCAGATGTAGATAAGTTTCCAGGACATATAGTATGCGATCCAAGATCGAAATCAGAAATATCACTACCAGTTTTCAATTCAAAGGGTGATATAATAGCTATATTTGATGTAGATAGTGATGAATTGAATAGTTTTGATGAGATTGATGCAGAATGGCTTAAGAAGATATTAAGTGAAGTATTTTCAAAACAATAAATTTTAAATTATTTTGTAGAGTTCAGGCCTTCTTTGAGATAATAATGGTAGATTATTTCTAACTTCCTTCAGTCTATCAATACTTATATCAGTATAGATGATGCATTCACGTTCACCAGCATCAGCCATAATTACACCATAGGGGTCCACAATACAACTTCTACCACAAAATCTAGGTTGAGTTTGATTGGCCATTACAATGAATACCCCATTTTCAATAGCTCTAGCTAAAATCATCGTTAATAAGTGTATTTCCTTCATAACGCCACTATACCATGCTGAAGAAACACATATCAATGTACATCCATTTAAAGACAATGTTCTAGCGGCTTCTGGAAAACGTAAATCATAGCATACAAGTAATCCAACATTAAATTCACCTAATGGGATCGGTTTAACAAGATAATCTCCAGGGATTATATGGTCTGATTCCCTAATGTTAAATGCATCAAATAAATGTGTTTTACGATAAATTGAAAGTATCTCACCATCACGTGATAAAAAGACTGAAGTATCATAAACTCTGTCGTCATTAGGTTTATTGGAAACTTCAGAGATATTTACAACTACATTAATACCAAAATTTTTAGCATAACATTTAATTTCATTTATAAATTTTCCATCAATAGATTCTGCAAATTTACGTGATTCATAACTTATCGGGAAGAACATTGAATACTCTGGGAAAACTATAAGTTCAATACCCAATTTAGATGCATACTCAATGTATTTCAAGATCTTCTTTAAATTTTCATCCTTAGATTTAGATGCATTAAATTGAACTGAAGCTACACGCATAATAATCAGCAAATCATTCTTATATTATTACTTATAGATAAAGAATATGATGGGATATGAGGATTCTATTAATACATGCAGAAAAATTTTGGTGGAAGGTTACTAAACCAGTTAGAATACCCATTAGAGATGAAATAACCAGTGAAAATTCTGAAGGTGAATTTGAAAATGTACTTGTAGCATTTACATGTGTTGAAGCGGATGATGAAGAAAATTTTGAAGAGAAATGTATGAAAGCCGTTGAATCAATAATTGAAGTTTCATCCAGAATTGGAGTAAAAAGCGTGATAATATATCCATATGCACATTTATCAAATAAACTTGGAGGATTAGAAACCACTATTAAAATTTTGAGGATAATTACTACAATCCTCAGTGAAAAAGGTTTAAAAGTTAAACAATCACCCTTCGGATACTATAAGGAATTTATATTACACTGTAAAGGACATCCACTTTCAGAATCTTTAAGAGTTATATAATGTAAAAATTTATTCAATCTTTATTTCATATCCTTCTTCTCTTCTACCCTTTTCTTTCTCCAATTTAAGTTCTAGAATACCATTCTTATAACTTGCTTTAGCACTCTCCTTTTTAACTCTTGAAGGTAACGTTATCTCCTTATAATACTTTCTATCACCAGTTTGTGCACTAACAATAACTCTACTACCATCAATTTTAACTTTAATATCATCCTTATTTACACCTGGCATTTCAACTATGATTGTAACTGTATTTTCATCTTCATAGACATCCGATAAAGGTTCTCTCTCTTCTTCAATGGTTGGTCTACCATAAAGCTTCTTAACATTCCCAAATTCTCTTATGATAGGTTTACCATCAGGTCCAATCTTCATGGAAAAGCCATATATAAATGGGCCTTTAACACCACGTTTATCTAGATTTTCAAATTCCTTCTCAATTTCTTCAAACAATTCATCTGGAGTAGGTATAGAGAAACGTTTACTAATTTCCTCAAAAAATTCTTTAAACCATTTATCAAAAGGATCTTCCCAACGTTTACGCCAAGACATATAATCACCCTAAGTGATTATATAAGAAAACTAAAATTTATTTTTAGTGTAAATTAACTTTTAGAATTCGAATTATTTTTACCAATAACTTCTATACCAATTTCCTCACTAATCTGAGTTGTATATAATTGATAGTAGAATCCTTGTTTAAGCATTAATTCTTCATGAGTACCTTCTTCTTCAATAACTCCATTATGTAATACTATTATCCTATCCCAATCTCTTGCTAATGTAAGTCTATGTGCAATAATTATTGAAGTCCTATTTTCAAGCAATTTCCTTATGGCGTATTTAATCATATATTCAGTTTTAGGATCAACAGCACTAATAGCTTCATCTAAAATTAGTATTGGCGGGTCTTTAAGTAAAGCTCTAGCAAAGGATAATAGTTGTCTCTCACCAGTTGAAAGTTTTCTACCGGCTTCACCGGCATCGGTATAATATCCATTTGGGAGTCTCATTATGAAATCATGTATTCCAAGTCTTTTACAAACTTCAATAACTTCATCATCAGTAGCATTAGGTTTACCAATTCTAATGTTATCCATTACAGTACCACGGAATAAAAATGTATCTTGAGGTACAAATGCTATTTGACGTCTAAGAGAATCTTGTTTAACATTACGTATATCATAACCATCTATAGTTATGGATCCACTAGTAACATCATAGAATCTTGCAAGAAGATAAACCAATGTTGTTTTACCAGAACCTGTAGGTCCAACTATAGCGATCTTTTCTCCAGGTCTTATATGAAGATTAATACCCTTTAAAACTGGTATACCCTTAACATATTCAAACCAAACATTATTATACCTTATATCACCCCTAACCTTTGGGAGTTCAATAGCATTTGGAGAATCTTTAACATCGACTTCACTCTCTAAAACTTTGAATATCCTATCTGAAGCGGCAAGTGCAGATTGCAACATATCATAGAAGTTCGTTAATTGCATTATTGGATTCATAAACCTAGTAACATATGCAAGAAAAGCAACTAAAACACCAATTTCAAGTCTACCTTCAGCACTTAAAAATCCACCATAAAGCAAAACTGTTACTGTACCTATAGAACCAACAAAGTTTATTATAGGCCAAAATATAGCCATAAGCTTTCCAGCTTGAACTTGAGCTTCAAATTGCTCGTGGGCGCTCATTTGAAATCTAGCTTGAGAATCCTCTTCCCTACCAAAAGCCTGTATAACCCTAATCCCAGAAACACTTTCCTGAACCCTAGTGGTTACTTCAGCAATCTTCTCCCTAGTCCTACGATAAGCCTTTCTAAACTTACGGTTAAAAACATATGCTATTAGAAACATTACTGGAAGTGTTAATAGAGTTATAAGGGTTAATGGTACATTTAATAGAAACATGGCAATTATGACACCAACCATTGAGAATATATCACCAATAATGTTGAATATACCTGAAATAAAGGATTCTCTTAAAGTTGAAGTATCATTTATAACTATTGATATAAGTTCACCTGCACGTTTATCATCATAATACTTGTATGATTGAAACATAAGTTTCTCCATCATTTTATTCCTAAAATCATAAATCAATCTTTGACCAGTCCACTCCACAGCATAACCTTGAATAACCGTTGCAATCCAATTCACAAACATTACTAAGAGGTATAAGAGAGAAATGTTTAGAAGCCCAGATAGATCTCCCACAAGTATATAATTGTCTATAGCTAAACCAAGTAAATATGGAGAAATCGTATTGGTTAAAGAAACTATAGCAACACAAGTTACAATAGTAAATACTGCAAGCTTATATGGCATCATATACCTAAAAAGCTTTCTTAATAATATTGTGGCAGGCGTCTCAACTTTTTCTCCACCAAAACTCCACATACCATGCATATGAAAACCCATTATTTACCACCATCCTTACCAGAATTACCCACAGCCTCAACTTCAGCTTTCAAAGCTTCTAATTCAGCCCTTTGTTTAGCATAAAGCTCAACGTAAATATTATAATACAATCCACGCTTTGCCATAAGTTCTTCATGAGTACCCTCTTCCACCACTCTACCATCATCTAATACTGCTATTCTATCAGCCATCATTATCAATGGTAATCTCTGAGTAACTATAAACACTGTATGATCTTTGAGGATTACTTTAAGATCATCAATAAATTCCCTTTCAGTTTTAGCATCTAAATTTGAAGTTGGATCATCCAGTATTATTATCTTTGCACCAGACACTAAAGCTCTTGCAATGGTAAGCCTCTGTTTTTGACCTCCAGAGAGAGTTATCCCCCTTTCACCAATCCAAGAATTATAGCCATTTGGTAATGAAGCTATAAAGTCATGTATTTTAGCTATCTTAGAGGCACTAATAATTTCATCCATAGAAGCTTCAGGTTTTGGTAGAGAAATATTATCTTTAAATGTTCCTGCGAAAAGGAATGGCTCTTGTGAAACTATAGCCACTTGCCTCCTCAATGATTTCAATTTAACATCTCTAACATCATAACCATCAATCTTTACAGATCCAGAATCAACATCATAAAATCTTGGGATTAAACTTATCAATGTACTTTTACCAGAACCAGTTCTACCTATCAAAGCAATCTTCTCTCCAGGTTTAACCTTTAAATTAACACCCTTCAAAACTGGTTTACCTTTAACATAACTAAACCATACATTTTCAAAAGTTACCTCACCCTTAATTGGTGGAAGCTCAATGGCATCAGGTTTCTCATAAACCTCAGGAACTAAATCCATAATATCAAACAACCTTTTTGCAGATGTCATAGCTATTGAAAACATACCAACAAAATTTCCTATAAAACTGACAGGTCTCATCAATAGCATGGTATATGCATTAAATGCAGCTAATCCACCAACGGTAAATGCACCATTAATTATCTCTAAACCACCAATGTACAGTATTATTATGTTAGATGTAACTAGCAGGAGTGGCCCGATTCTACCGTAAAATGCATCTATTCTGGCTATACGAACGTAAAGCGACCATAACTTATTATTCTCATCCACAAATGCTTTAATCCTATTCTCCTCAACACTTAGTGACTTAATAGTTCTAAATCCAGTTATATTATTATCAGTTATTGAAGTAAGTATACCCAATTGATTTCTAGCCTCCATATTTAATGGTCTAACAATCATATTGTAGTATATGCTTACAAGAAGAATCCCAATCATGAAAACCCCAACTATAATGGAAAGCTTCTGATTCATACCCCACATATAGCTAATAGCTAATGAAGCCAAGAAAATTGTTGAAATAAGATTTCTAAATGGAAATGATAAGAATCTACCAATTCTCTCAACATCATCAGTAATTCTAGCTACAAGTTGGCCTGTGGGCACTTCATCAAAAAATGAGAAAGACTGCCTCTGAATAGCTTTAAAAACTTCATTCCTAAAGTTTAATGCAACTTTTTGAGAGAAAATAGTACTATAATATCTTTCACAAAAACTACTTAAACCACTTAAGAGAGTTACAGAAACTATTAATAAAACATAGAAAACAACGATTTGAAAATCACCTTTAACAATACCATTATCAATAGCACTCCTCATATATGTTGGAGCAATAGTGGTTAATTGAGAACTAATAAACATTGCCACAACAGATATTAAAAATGGCTTCCAATTACGCTTAATATATGGAAACAATCTAACAAATGTCTTAATACTAACATATTTATCTGATGGTTTTGAAGATGAACTCTGACCAATATGAGGAGGACTACTGGGAGATCTTAAACCCATTTCACATATCGACCTCCATATCTAAACACCATAATTAAATAGTTAAACTAAAGATTATAGTAGATTGCATTGAGTTAAATATAAATGTTTTGGATATTTTATACATTTAAATTAACTTGATAATAAAGTAAATTAACGTTTTAAATACATGTATCCACCATACTTATACAATATAGAGCATGCACCTTCAGAAGAAACCATACATGGACCTATAGGATTATCTGGAGTACATGATTTTGAGAATAAGGGGCATTCATGAGGCATAATTAAACCCCTAAGTACATCACCACACCTACAACCTTTAGGCATACTATAATCTTCTTCAACTTCAATATCAAACTTCTTCACAGCATCAAAATCTGAAAATTCTTCTCTAAGAACTAAACCAGAATTGGGAACTAAACCAATACCACGCCAATAAGCATCAGAAACCCTAAATACTTCATTCATCAATTGAATAGCTTTAACATTACCTTCAAATTTAACTGCACGACTATACTCATTCTTAACAGTAAATTCACCATTATTAATCATATCGATAAGCATTGCGACTCCAAATAGAACATCTAAAGGTTCAAATCCAGCTATAACCATTGGAACCTTATTGGAAATTGAAATCTCTAAATATGGTTTAACACCAATAATAGTTGAAACATGACCTGGACATATAAAACCATCAATACCAATTTCACCAAGATTGAGTAGATAAGACATAACTGGAGGTATCAATAAATGTGTAGGTATTATAGAGAAATTTCTTGGAGGATTAGATAAAAGAATAGCGGCTGTGGAGGGAGCTGTAGTCTCAAAACCAATAGCGAAATGAACAATTTCAAAATTAGGATTTTTCCTAGCAATTTCAATAGCATCATTTATACTATAAACAATGGTAACTCTACCACCCATACTCTTAGCATCCATCAGAGAATATTTAGAGCCTCTAACTCTAAACATATCGCCAAAAGTTGTGACAATAACATTTTCATGTAGAGATAGATTAACTGCTAAATCAATATTTACTGGTGAAGCGACACAAACAGGACATCCAGGTCCAGCTCTTAAATCGATCTTTGGTATTAAGTTGCGTATTCCAAAATGCGTTATTGTATATTCATGTATCGGCCAGCCTTAAAAGGCTGTGTGCCGCAAACATGCATAATTAAATATCTACTCTTAAAACATCGTTCATCAATGTACTTAGCAACTCTAAGAGCCAAAGATTTATCCCTCAATAAACCATGTAACTCCAAATTCCCACCTCAAATCAAGCTAACTCCGGTCTTTTCAAACGCATTCTCACATCCTTCAACCTATCATTTATAGTTTTAACAAAATCATCAGGAAACTTTGTAAATAAAGGCTCAGGCTTATTGATCCTATGTCCATATTGTAAATCTGCTTTTGAAGCATCATCCCAACAAACTTCGTGAACTGAGCCCCCTAAATTGAGATAATACCAAACTTTATCAGCGGAAAATGGCATGAAGGGTGCCATCAATATAGCTAAGGATTTAACGACATTAGCTGCAACCCACATAGTTGTAGATGCAACTTCAAAATCTTCTTTAATAGTTCTCCAAGGGGCTTTATCATTTAAATATTGATTACCGGAGGAGGAGAATTCAAGTAGAGATTCAGCAGCAGCCTTTAACTTAAGATCTTCAATTAAAGCACCAATATTTTTAGGTGCAAACTTAAGTTTATATAACATTGATCTATCCCTATCATCAAGTTCATATGGTTTAGGAATCTTAGCATCAAATCTAGAGTATATGAAGCTTAAAGTTCTATGAACAAAGTTTCCAAGGTTATCATTGATTTCAGCATTAACGATACGATGGAAAGATTCCCATGTGAAATTTAAATCTCTAGTTTCAGGTCTCATTAGTATTAATGCAAACCTCCAATAATCTGCTGGGGCAATTTCTAAAGCTTCATCAATCCAAACACCTATACCCCTACTCTTACTAAAAGCTTGACCTTCAAACATTAGAAATTCAACTGAAGATATCTGCCAAGGAAGAACATATCCTTCTCCAGAAGCCATGAGCATTGCTGGCAGTATTATCGCATGAAATGGTATATTATCTTTACCAATGAAGTATACAGTCTTTGAATCTTTATTAAGCCAGTATTCAAGCCATAAATCTTCAAATCCCTTCTTAATAAAATACTCTTTAGTTGCTGAGAGATAACCCAATAAAGCTTCAAACCACACATATATAGTCTTTCCAGAAGCTCCTGGGAAGGGTGCTGGTATACCCCAAGAGTTATCCCTAGTTATAGATCTAGCCTTCAACCCCTCCTTAAACCACATCTTACAATAATTCTTAATACTCTCAGAAAACAATTTATGATTATTAACGAAATTCATAAGTTTATCTGAGAGTTTAGGGAGATCAAAAAACCAATGTTTAGTCACTTTAACTTCAGGTTTAGAACCACAAAAGACACAGTGTGGTTCCAGTAGATCCACTGGGTCTAAAATCCTATTGCATGATGGACATTGATCTCCTCTAGCTCTAGTTTCACCACAATATGGACATGTACCTTCAATAAATCTATCTGGTAAGAAGATATTGCAATTAGGGCAAAATGGTAGTGAAACCTCCTTCTCGTATATGTATCCATTTTCATATAATTTCATGAAAAACTTCTGAACAAAATCTATATGTATAGGATTCTCAGTTCTAGTATAATTATCATAGCTAACACCCAATTTTTCATATAACTTTAATACATAATTGTGAAGTTCATCAGTAAGCTTTTTAGGTGGAATATTCATCTTCCTAGCTTCAACTTCAATGGGGGTTCCATGTTCATCAGATCCACTAACAAACACAATTTCTTCACCCTTAGCCCTAAGATATCTTGCAAATACATCTGGTGAAATTATACATGCAACCATAGTTCCAAGATGAGGGAAAGCATTAACATAAGGCCAAGCTGCACATACAACCCATTTACCCACAAATACACCTCCAATTACATTGAAAATAGATATTTAAGTAAAAAAAGTGATGTATATAGATAAAAAGTTATTGCTTAACCTTTTTTAGCTTCTTCCATCAACTTAAATTTAAATCTAACTTCACCACTCGATAAATGTGGAGTACGATAAACACTATCACCATACTTCTCTATCTCTCTAGCTTCATCAGCAAGTAAAGCAGCATACCTCAAAAGTTCATGGGCAGCTGCAACCATTGGAATATATTGTTCCCTCTCCTTCAAGGTATAACATCCAGCAGTAGATAGAGCTGCAACTCTAGCTGCAGCTTCATAACTAGCTATAGCTTTAGCTTTAGCATAAGGATTCTTAAATCCACCATAATTCTCAACAACGAAAAGAGCATCACCCACAATCCTTGGAAGTTTAACTTCAACACCAGATTTAATAGCTTCAATAACTTTATCGATTTCAGATACAAGCATTCTAACAACACCAGTAGCAGATAAAATCACAAGTAGATATCCATTAAATAAAGCCATTTCAGTGGAATCTAGAAAATCTCTTCTAGCACCAATCATAGGATCAGCTCTAACAATAATATATCCAAAACCTGCATCCTCCATATCCTTAATAACTTTACGTGCAGGATCATCGGAAATTACAATTATAGGTGTCTTAGGAAGTTTCTCCTTTAAATCCATCCTACCTTTAGTGGGACCTTCCAAAGAAGCATTTGGAGTTACATTTACTATTAAATGTGGATTAAAAGACACTACATAATCACTTATAGATAAACAATCTTCAACCTCCATTTTACCAGCAGTGGAAAACACTCTTACAATTATATCCTCTCTATTAGCCCTTTCATCAAGCATAATCTCTAGCAATGGTGAACTCCCTATACAACCATACTTAACAATTGCAATTCTAACCTTATCAACACCCATATAAAACACCACAAAATATCTACTGCCTTAACTTTATATATGTAATCACAACAATAAGGTAGTAAGAACATTAGTAGTGGTGATAGAGATGAGTCAGAAAATCAATTTAAAACCCATAACAGAAGTAGCTGAAAAAATAGGTTTGAAACGTGAAGATATAGAATTGTATGGAGATTATAAGGCAAAAGTGAAATTACATGTTTATGAGAGAAATAAGGATAAACCAGATGGAAAACTAATCGTGATAACAGCAATAACTCCAACAAAAGCTGGAGAGGGGAAAACAACAACTGCAATAGGATTAGGGCAAGCCATGTGGAAAATGAATTTAAAAAATATAGTTGTTGTTAGACAACCCTCCATGGGAGTAACCTTTGGAATAAAGGGTGGAGCCACTGGTGGAGGAAGATCACAAATATTACCCATGGAAGAAATAAATCTACATTTCACAGGAGATACACATGCAATAACCATGGCTCACCACTTAATGAATGCCATGTTAGATAACCACATATACAGGGGGAAGGAACCACAAATAGATATACATAACATATTCATAAAGAGAGTACAAGACATGGAGGATAGACCCTTAAGAAATATAGTTATAGGTTTAGGTGGAAAAGAGGGGGGAATACCGAGGGAAACAGGATTTGAAATAACAACAGCATGTGAAACAGCAGCTATACATGCATTAGCATGTAACTATAGAGATTTAAAGGAGAGACTCGGAAATATACTTGTAGCTTTAAGTAAGGATGGGAAACTCGTTAAAGCAAACGACATTAAATGTGCTGGATGCATGGCTGCAATAATGAGAGATTCTTTAAAACCAAACTTAGTTCAAACAATGGAGGGGACACCTGCATTCGTACATGGAATTCCATTTGCAAATGTAGCCCATGGATCACCAAGTCTAATATCAATAAAAATGGCACTTAAAATTGCAGATTACGTAATAGTTGAAGCAGGATTTGGATCAGACCTTGGATTTGAGAAATTCTGTGATATACCATGTCGTATAGGAGGATTAAAACCAGATGTTGGAGTAATAGTTGTTAGTATAAGAGCTTTAAGAGAGCATGGAGGAGCAAAAGATCATACAAATCCAAATCTAGAAGCAGTGAAAAAGGGTATAGAAAACCTTGAAAAACATGTAGAAAACGTATTGAAATTTGGAGTGCCAGCAGTAGTGGCAATAAATAAATTTGAAGGTGATTCAGAGGAAGAAATAAAGTATGTAATGGATTGGTGTAGACAGAGGGATGTACCAGTAGCATTATCAGAAGTGTATGCAAAGGGTGGAGAAGGAGGAATAGAACTGGCAAATACCATTTTAGAAACCATTAAAAATAGAAAATCTGAATTTAAACCACTATATGACTTAAACATACCAATAGAAGAGAAGATAAGGATAATAGCTAGAGAGATGTATGGAGCAGATGATGTAATATTCACAGATGAAGCAAAAACAAGTATTAGAAGAATAACTAGATGGGGATATGCAAATCTACCAGTAAATATGGCGAAAACACCATTGTCACTAACAGATAATCCAAAATTAATTGGAAGACCAAGAGGATTCAAAATAACAGTAACAGATGTAAAAGTATTTGCAGGAGCAGGATTCTTAGTAGCATATTGTGGGGAAATAAGCACACTACCAGCATTACCCACAGAACCAGCAGCAGAAAATATAGATTTAGACCCAGAAACAGGAGAAATAATAGGGGTAAGATAAATGGAAAATCCAATAATACTAGATGGAAATACATTATCAAATAAAATATTTGAAGAACTAAAATTAGAAGTTAAAAAACTCGTGGAAAAGGGGTTAACACCAAAAATAACTCTAGTATTAGTTGGAAAAGACCCAGCTTCCACATCATATGTTAATATGAAAGCTAGAAGAGCAAAGAGGCTTGGAATGGAATCAGAAATAATAAACCTACCAGAGGATGTAAGTGAAGAAGAATTATTAAAAGTAATAGAGAAATTAAATGAAGATGTAAATGTTCATGGAATAGTAGTTCAACTACCACTACCAAAACATATAGATGAAAAGAAGATTTTAAGAACAATAAAACCTGAAAAAGATATAGATGGAATACATCCAATAAACATTGGAAAACTATATTTAAAAGAGGAATGCTTAGTATCGCCTGCAGCTGAGGGAATCATGGAATTATTTAAGGAGTATGGAGTAAAAGTTAATGGTAAACATGCAGTAATAGTGGGAGTAACGGATCTAACTGGAAAACCATTAGCAGCATTACTATTGAATGAAGGCGCAGATGTAACACTTTGCGAATACAATTCACCAAACTTAACAAAATACACAAAAGATGCAGACATATTAATAGTGGATATAGCAAAACCTCAAGCAATAACTGGAGAAATGGTTAAAGAAGGGGTAGTGGTTGTAGATTGTGGATTCAATTACATAGGGGATAAATTAGTGGGGGATGTAAAAATGGATGAAGTATCAGCAAAAGCATCAGCAATAGCACCAGTGCCGGGGGGAGTTGGACCAATGATAATAGCAATACTAATGAAAAACCTAGTAAAAGCAGTCAAGATCCAAAGTAAAATAAACAAAGAATAAATAAAACCCAAATTATTTTTACTTATTTTGAAGATGTATATAAGGTTGAGAGATGCATTAAAAGATTTCTTAAAGGAACATGATCTAAATATAAGTGATATACTTGAAGTTATGGATGAAAATCCAGATGAAATCATGAAATCTCTACAAAAGAGAACTGGAATATCCCTAGGAGAAATAAAAGAATTATTAATGGAATATGGAACTAAAAAATTAAATATAGCTATACTAACACTACAAGTTTTCTATTTAAACAATCCAAGCGGCATGTACAAAGGTAAAATAATAATTCCAGAAAGAGAAGAAGTTATTGAAGAAGGAGGTAAAGTAACCATCAAAGGTTTGAAAAAGATAATACTCGAAATAGAGCCAAGAATAACTAGAAAATAACATTTAAAAAAGATTTAACAATAAAAATGGAAGTAACCATACAAAATGATAAGGTAAATGAAATATATTCACCAACCAAAAGAGAAAAATGAAAAAAATAAATGAAAAACCTTAAATTAAATGAACCAACAAATAATTTGTGCTTGAAAAATTAAATAAAATTGAAGAAGGAAAAGGAAGATATTTCAAACCATTAATAATAGACATAGAGGGAAAACCTAGAGGACTAATATTAAGGGGCAATATATCAACCTATAACAAAATATGTTTTGATGGATCTTCAATAAAGGGGCATGCAAAAGTTGAAGAAAGCGATTTAATAGCGAAACCAGATCCAAGAACCATAAAAACTATAAACGTAGGGGGAAGAACCATGGAAATAGTGATATGCGACGTAGAAAAAACTAATGGAGAACCATATCAAAAGAATCCTAGAGTCAAATTAAAGGAATACATTCTAAAATTTGAAAAACAAAATTGGAAATTTAAAATTGGGGTAGAAATAGAATACTTCATAATAAGAAGGAAGAAGAATGGTTTGGAAACATTTGATAAAGATCAATATTTTGAAGTAGCACCATATACTAAATCAGAGAAAATACAATTGAAGATAATGGAGAAATTAAATAGAATTGGCATAGAATTAGAAAAAACACACCACGAAGTTGCTGAAGGACAATATGAATATTCAATAAAAGCTTCAAACCCACTAACAACAGCAGACAATATTGTAATAGCAAAAATGGTCACGAAAGATATTGTCAGGAAATATGGATTTGAAGCTACATTCATGCCGAAACCATTTAAAAATATGAATGGAAGTGGAATGCACATCCATATAAGTCTATTAAATGAAGAAGGAAACATTTTTTACGATAAATCCAAGGATAACATAAGTCAAGAAGCACTATACGCTATAGGAGGAATACTAAAAAGCTCTAAAGAAATTTCAATACTAGTAGCACCAACAGTAAATTCATATAAAAGATTAAAACCCAATTATGAAGCCCCAAACAAGATTTGTTGGGGTTATGGTAATAGATCAGCATTAATAAGAGTTCCAATAGCAATAGACGAAGAAACATGTAGAATAGAATATAGACATCCAGATCCTTCATGCAATCCATACCTAGCGATAATGGCAGTAATGGTATCAACAGTAAATGGAATAATAAATAAAATAGATCCTGGAGAGCCATGTAGAGAAAACGCATATAAAATCAGTGGGAAATACACTGAAGTACCATCAAATCTTGGAGAAGCATTAAGTATATTTGAGAATAGTAAATTGACAATGGAAATTTTAGGTGAGGAACTACATAATGAAATTGTAAAGATGAAGAGGGAAGAATGGAGGGAATATCTAAACTATATATTAAACAATAAGTTAAATGATGAAGATATAACTGATTGGGAGATAAATAGGTATTTGGTGAAGGCATAATGAAAAAAGAAGTTAAATTTGATGAAATAGACATGGAAATATTAAGAATGTTAAAAGAAAATTCTAAAATTACATATAAAGAAATAGCGAAATCCATGAATCTATCAGTTGGAACAGTATATAATAGGATAAAGAGATTAGAGGAAGAGGGAGTTATAAGAAGATACACAGTAGATATAGATTATTCAAAGATGGGTTATGATTTAACAGCAATAATAATGCTACAAGTTGAAGGCCCACATATAATTGAAATTGAAAAAATACTTGCGAAATATGATGAAAATATGAGTGTATATGATGTAACTGGAGAATTTGATATAACTGTAATAGCAAAATTAAGGGATAGAGAACACTTAAATAAACTAATAAAAGAAATATTAACAATACCACATGTAAAGAGAACAGTTACAAGCATAGCATTAAGTGTAGTAAAAGAAAACTTTAGAATTGAATCATAAAATCAAATCTTACATAACACAATAACCATAATTTTAATTATAAATTAGAACCTAGGAATATAAGGTCAAAAAGGTTATAAACTGAAATAGAGTAAATATTAGTGAAAGTGATATCAATGTATGAATTAGAAAAACCTGCCATAGAAGGTGGAAAACCCATTAGAAGTAAACCAATAATGGCTCTACCAGAATTAACTGATGAAGAAATAAATGAGATTGTAAAAGTTCTAAAAAGCGGAAGATGGACTATGAGTGTAGGAAGTAAGATAAGAGAATTTGAAGAAGAATTTAAGAATTACATTAATGTTAAACATGCAATAGCAGTATCCAATGGGACTACTGCATTACATTTATCTCTAAGAGCAGCTGGAATAGGGCCTGGAGATGAAGTTATAACAACACCCTTCACATTCATAGCAACTGCATCAACAATAATACATCAAAATGCAATACCGATCTTCGCAGATATAAACATTGAAGATTATAATATAGATCCAATGAGTATAGAGAAGTTAATAAATGAGAAAACTAAGGCTGTTATAGCAGTACATCTATGTGGGCAACCAGCAGAATTAGATGAAATAAGGAAGATATGCAATGAAAGAAATATTGTATTAATAGAAGATTGCGCACAAGCAATTGGAGCTGAATATAGAGGTTTAAAGGTTGGAAGTATAGGGGATATAAATGCCTTTAGCTTCTACATTAGCAAAAATATAACGACTGGAGAGGGAGGAATGGTTACAACAAATAATGATGAATTAGCTGAAAAAATTAGATTGATGAGAAGTCATGGAGAAATATCTAGATATCACTATATAACATTGGGATACAACTATAGAATGACGGAAATACAAGCAGCTATTGGACTACTACAATTGAAGAGAATAGAAGAATTGAATGAGAGGAGGAGAGAAATAGTCAAAATATATAATGATGAATTAAATGGATTTGAACTTGTAAAGAAGCCAATGGAGAAGAAATATGTTAAACATGTATGGCATATATATAACATATTACTAGAAATAGAGAGATTGTGTAAAAGTAGAGATGAAATATATGAAGCCATAAGAAGGGAGAATGTCTATGTATCAGTAGCATATCCAACACCATTATACATGGAGCCAATATTTAGAGATTTAATTGGACATGGAAGGGGATGCCCATGGAAATGTCAATACTATAATAAAACTATAAGGTATGGAAAGGGCATGTGTCCAAATGCAGAATATGTTAGTGAAAGGGTATTAACCTTACCAACACAACCATCATTAACAGATGATGAAACCATAGAAACAGTTAAAGCAGTAAAGAAGGTTTTAAAATACTATGAAAAGAAATAGACTTAAATGAACTCATAAACAAACCATAAATTTAACACTAAAAACCTAGATAAAATAGTCAAAAACAATTGATAAATTACAATTCAAATATTAGATAAACAATAAATTATCTGGAGTATAAGGAGAATGAAGAATCGAATATGGCGTGAAAAAGCAGAGATATATTGGTGTAAGAATTGTAATGTTCCACTCATAACTCCAAAATGTGAAATATGTGGTGAAATTGGTAGAAGATTAAATGCAACACCACCAATAGATGCTAGACCAGCATTCCAAGAAGATATAAAGAGAATAATTAAAGCCATACTACGAGAATTTAAAGATGAAAAAGCTGTAAAAACATTAATTGAAAGGGATAAAATAGTGTTATTGAATAAGATACCACACGTAGATCAAGCTGATGAAATCATAATTGATGGTAGAGTAATAGGCCAAATATACTTTAATCCAAAAATTGGAGTATGGAGATTTAAACCAGTAGAAGAGGGATCTGCAAGGATAATTGCAAATGCCTCCGGATACTGGTGTATAATTAAGAGGCGTAGAATTGAAAAGTGGGATAGAATAAGCTTATCAGAAGTAATTGATGGGGAAATACCAGATCAAGAGGGGAAAATCATAGTTATTGGAACACAAGAAGGGAAATCCATAGGTGTAGGAGAATATATTGGCAATCAAATAAAAGTTATAAAGGCATGGGAACCTCAAACCACACATATAATAAGGGAGAAATCAAATATTCAAAAAGCCATAAAGGCAAATATAAATGCTCTAGAAAATTTAGAGAAGAGATCTATAGCATTCATATCTAAAGTATCTAAAGATTATGATAAACCGATTTGCATATCATTTTCAGGTGGTAAAGATAGTTTAGCAACACTAATACTCTCAATACAGGCTGGAGCAGATGGGAAAATGTTGTTCAATGATACAGGTTTAGAACTACCTGAAACAGTAAGTTATGTAGATGAAATCTCAAAGAAATTAGGAATAGAATTGATAAAAGCAGATGCAGGAAAATCGTTCTGGGAATCCTTGGACATATTTGGACCGCCTGCAAGAGATTATAGATGGTGTTGTAAAATGTGTAAATTAATTCCAATACTAAAAACCATGAAAAATGAATATCCAAATGGTTCACTAACCTTGGTTGGTCAAAGGAAATATGAATCTCTAACTAGAGCTAAATCTCAAAGTATATGGAAGAATAAATGGCTTCCAGATTCAATAAATGCAAGTCCAATAATGGATTGGTCTGCATTACATGTATGGCTATACATATTTTGGAGTAAAATAGATCCAAACCCACTATACCAAATTGGATTTGATAGACTTGGATGCTGGCTATGTCCATCATGTGAACTTGCAGAATTTAAATTGGTAAAAGAAGTACATCCAGAACTATGGAGTGAATGGGAAAATAAACTGTATGAATGGGCTATGAAAAGAGGGTATAGTAGAGAATGGGTTGATATGGGATTATGGAGATGGATTAAAATCCCAGGAGATCAGAGAAAATTGGCAAAAGAAATGAAAATGGAAATTGAAGAAGTAGATTCAAGAAGACTACCCACAAAAATAATTGAAATTATAGGGCACAGTCCATGTCAAGGAAAATACAGTGTAGAAGCAAAACTAGATGTAAAGATAAATTTAGATTCTATAAAGGATGTTCTACCAATAATTGGAGAAGTAAAATATTCAAAGAAACTAAATATTTTAACTGTAAATATGAAAGAAGCAAATGCAACACTAACATCAAATGGACAAATAACTATTATAACTGAAAGTGAAGAAAAAGCTGAGGAATACATGACCAATATACTAAAGGCTATACTTAGAGGAATGTACTGTGTAAAATGTAATTCATGTGAATATGTATGCCCTACACAATCAATAAAAATTGAAGATCATCCCTCTATAAATAATGAGAAATGTATAAGATGTGGTAAATGTCAAAGTAATTGTCCAATTGCAGAATACATGTCAAAAATCATGATTTGGAGGATTAAACAATGAGTATGTTTTCAAAAATAAATTGTATAGTTGTAGATATTGATGGAACAATAACCGATGAAAATGGATTACTAGATTTAAAAGCATTGGAAAAATTGAGGGAATTAAAATCTAAACTTAAAATTAAAGTAGTTTTAGCCTCTGGAAATGCATATCCAGTATTAATGGGGCTTGCAAGATATATAGGTGGAATAGATTTAGTTGTAGCTGAAAATGGTGCAGTAATAGGATTTGAAGATCACATTGAAATTCTTGGAGATAAAAGGATAGGTGAAGAAGCTAGAAGGATAGTTAAAGAAGAGTTAAATGATATATTGATTGAAAGTTGGCAATGTGAATATAGAATTGTAGATTACTCCTTTAAACGTAGAGGAAATATTGATTGGGAATATGCATACAACAAAACTTTAAAGATTATTAGTGAAAAACTACCCAATGCAAAGATCACTTTTAGTGGAGTAGCAATACATATTGGAGATAAAAAGGTGAATAAGGGGGTAGCTCTAAAGAGAGTTATGGAAATACTAAATCTGGATAGAGATAGTGTATTGGCAATTGGAGATAGTGATGTAGATGTAGAAATGCTCATGGAAGCAGGAATAGGGGTGGCAGTTGCAAATGCTTCTGAAAATGCGAAGAAAGTTGCAAAGATAATAACAAGCAAATCCTATGGAGATGGATTCATAGAGATAGCTAATAAATTAATTGAAGAAAAATTAAATGCAAAAAATAATTAACTTTATAATTGAATATATCCATATAATTTGATGATGAAGTGAATATAATGAGCATATTTGGGAGGATATTCCATAGGAAGAAGAAGATTGATGCACAAAAAATGATAAAAGACTTTGAATTGGGAAGATACATGTTAATAAAGCAAGTACAAGAGAAAAATGAAGCTCTTAAAAAGGATGGTTATAGTATACTCACAGTAAATCCAATACTGGTTTCAACAGGTAGAGCTGATGAAAATTCACCATTCGGAATAATGATATCCACAGACAATAATACCTTCACAGAATTTCACAAATACCTTGATATGGGAAAATATGGTAAAAATGAAATAAACGTCTTTACAGTGGGAGAATATGCATTTCTAATGGCAATAGCTATGGATGAAGAGAAGAAGATGGCAATAATATATCCTTCAGCCTTTAGAAGAGAGAAGCTGGAGGAAATACAGAAAGATACAACACTATACATATACGTTGTAAGTGTAGAACAACAAAAATATACATTAGTATACATACCAAACATAAAGTGGGGTGAACCTCAGAAAATAGAGGAAAAAACTTTTAGAAGTGATGAAGGAAAAACTCCTCCACCATCATTATATAGATAGGTGATTAAATGAAGATGCTAAAGGAGTTAATCATACCATTTACAGCATTAATAATATTTCTAACACCCTTCATAACATACCTATTGAATTCTAGGAATATAATTGGAGACTTAGAAATGCTGATGATAGATATCATAATTATAGGTTTAGGAACAGCATACATGAATATTAAAATGAAAAAGGCCGTGAGTAAATAGAATGATTATTTAGTTCTTATTTCCACGATATCGCCATCACATAAAACGTGATCTGGACCCACCCTCTCACCATTAAATTTAACTGAAGAACCCCAAACTTTAGCATAGCTAAAATTCTCATATAACTGGCTATGTATCAATCTTGCAACATCAATAACGCGGAAACCTTTAGGGACAACTAAAGGTTTAGAAGAAACTTCACCTCCAACCTCCTTAGTATAAATCCTAATAACATTTAGTAGACCATATATCTCAGATTTCAAAGTAGATAGATCTTTTGGAGGATTTACACAGGATAAAGGTATAACCTTAATAAAATCCTTTAAAGCTTTCTCAATGACCTTAAGGTTTTCATGAGAGCCTTCAAGATCCATCTTATTAGCTATAACAATTGAAGGCTTATAGACGATACTTGAATCAATATAATTTTCCACATCCTTTAAACTTGCATCACCCCAAATTTTAATTAAAGCATTGCTTAAACCATAACTCCTAAGTAATTCAACAATATCATCTTTATCACAATCCTTCAAATTACCCATACAAAATACATGTATACCACCAGAAGATCTACGTTCAATTTCAATTCTAACATTAGGCTTCTTCAAAGTTATCCTAGAAGCTTTAAACTTCTCAAAAATAAACTTTAAATCATTAATAGCCTCCTTAGAAGAAGCATCAACAACAAATATTATTCCATCAGCATTCCTACATAAACTTAAAGCAGGATTAATCCAAGGGGCACCAATACAAATTGCAGGAACCTCCACCAATTGTATCTTTACATCCATATACTCCATCATTCCAGGAGTGGGAGTTTTAGTTGTAAAAGGTGAAAAACCAATTTTAGGTTTAGCATTTGTAAGCAATGATAATATTGAACTTTTACCACTCATTGTATTTCCAACAAGTAATATTTGACCAGCACCTTCCTTCTTAACTGAAAATTTCAAACCACTTGAAGATTTAGCACGCTTCTTCTCCCTCTCCTCCAACTCTAATTTTAATCTAGCTAAAGTACGTTTCAAATTCCTCCTAAGTTTCTCAGTACCCTTATGCTCAGGAATTGCGGAAATCAAAGCTTCAAGTTTAGATATTTTCTCAGGTAGACTTTTAGCTTCCTGATACTCCCTCATCAAAACCTTTGCTTGTGGAGGAAGATTTGTAACCATAAGTAAACCCACAAAGAAAATACTCAAATATATTTATAGTAAACATTCAATTAATCTTTACTTCACTCACGAAATATCCCAACTATGGGTTTATCTAAATCTTCATGCATAATGGCTCTACTCATACCATTAGTATTAAAATCAAAACCAAAATTACCATTTTTATCAACAGCTATAATCCCAGCATTACCAGAACCAAATCTATCAGTAATACGTTTAATAGATAGAGAACAAGCTTCTTGAGCTGAAAAACCGCTACGCATCAATTCACAGCAAACCCTAGAAAGATTTAATCTAGCAATATATTCTCCAGTTCCCGTAGCTGCAGCAGCACCAGCATCATTATCAGCATAAAAACCACAACCAACAAGGGGGACATCTCCAATCCTACCGGGAAATTTAAGCCAATAACCACCTGTGGATACTGCTGAAGCAACATTACCATTAAAATCTAGAGCTACAGCACCAACAGTATCATGACCATCAAAAAGCTTCCCCAAACTCTGAATCATAGATCGAAGTTTACTCATTCTACCAATTTCACCTTTAATCCAATTATCATAAATCTCCTTAAACCTTTTAACTTTATATTCATTAACTATTTCATCTGAAAATCCTAAACCATAAAATTCAGCGAGTTTTTCAGCCCACTCTCCAGCAATGAAAATATGGTCTGTTTCCTCCATGATCTTTCTAGCAAGTGAAATAGGATTTTTAACTCTTTTCAATAGGGCTGTAGCTCCTACACGTAAATCTCTACCATCCATTATTCCAGCATCCATCTCTACAGAGCCATTGATTGTTAATACAGAGCCTAAACCAGCATTAAAAAATCCACAACTCTCCATGTAACTTACAGCAGCTTCCACAGCGTCTAAAGCACTAGAAGACAGCTTCTCATAACCTAAGAGAACAGCTTTCTCTAAATGTTTTAATCTATTGGAAATAATATCTTCACTTAAACCCCTATAGTTTCCAGCACCACCATGAATTACAATTACAGGTTTAATCTTCAATTTCCTCTTCCTCCATGGATTTCAAAAATTCATCCCAAGATGAAGCTTTAATTTCCCTTACGGAAACTAAACCAATAACACCGGGGTTAATAATCTTAAAGTCATATTGCAATTTACATTTAAAACATATCATGCAAACATTGACATCATATTCTTCATTAGAATCATCAATATTGAGTTTATAGAAATCCAATTTTGAATTACATTTTTCGCATACCAGCATCTTTAGATCTTTCATTAAAGCCATTAACTTCCTATAATTCATTAAACCCACCTTTACACCAAAAAGAGCATTAAACTAATGCTAAAATAAAGGTTACATGAGATAATAAATAGTTTACTATGAATACTTTCAGATACCCCTCACAATACTATGAGTGAGGGATTTATATATTAAAAATTGTAGAGAGAGAGTGGTGAAAGTTTTGCAAGATGGACTGGCGGCACTAGTAATTGAACTACCAGTACATGACGTTAAAAAGAAGGCTGAAATGCTTAAAAAGCTCCATAAAAACAAGATATTGTATAAGATTGAGGGAAGATATCTTGTAATTGAAGGATTTAAACTTGAAGTTGTTGAAGAATCTAATGTTCAAGAAGAATTGTTTATAAAATATGATATAGACATTGGAAGGAATAAAATTGTTAAATGGGTTTATGTGAAAATGGAAGACCCAAATATATATTATAGGATAAAATCAATACATTGTTCTTCAAAAATTGCATACATAAATGCTTTGAAGAGGAGGAGAATACCTTCAAGTTGTATAAAGATGGCTTCAGAAGTATTGAGGGAAGAAGAGATAACAATTTAGGGTTTAAGGCAAAATCTACATCCAGTCTTATACCTAAATAGGCGTTTAACAGTTATTATACATGATTCACAAACTCTTCTACCACAATTTGGGCAAGTTTTAATATGCTCAGTGCAAACTTCCCTACCACATGAAGGACACTTATAAGAATGCTTACTACATATGTTTCTACCACATATACTACAAATATGTCTATCCTCATTAATACACATCTTTACACCACATATTGAACAACTCCACATATGATCTCTACAAACAATCTTCCCACATTTACTACACTCAATAATACAATCATTACATAGAGGCTTATTACAAATACTACAATTCTCAATAGATTCTCCACAAATCCTTTTACCACAAACCCCACAAGAAACTAAATGTTCATTATAATGTTTATCACAGTAAACTTTCCCACAATAATTGCAAATACTCACATGTTTACTGCAATAGGGTATTTCATCCCCACAATCTACACAATATTTAACACAATTAGAACAAATTTTAGCACCACAAATACTACAATTATACGATTTTTCATTAACACATAAAATTCTACCACAGATATCACATTTAAACATATGATCAGAACATATTTTAGCACCACAAACACTACATTCAAAAACATGTTCTGGACATAGAACTGTGAGACATATACTACATAGATTTAAAGAATCTAAAACATTAATTGTAGAATTACAAGATTCACATCTACCATAAACCCCAAGCCCATTATAACCATTCCACTCAAAATTCAAAATCCTCTCAGAAATCCCATTAGAAATCTTTAAACCACCATTAAATATTGGAATCCAAATAATCCTAGTGAAATCCACATTTACATCACGTTTATTTAAAGATAAACTCAAAGTTTTTATTTCACCTAAATCATCAAAATCGGATTTCAACTTCTTCAATTTATCATTCAATTCCCTCTTAAGCTCATTAATAGCCTTCTCCCTACGCTCTAATTCAGCATTAGAATTAGAAATCATCTTATTCAATTTTAAAAGTTTTTCCTCTAAACTTTGAATTCTAGAATTTGTAGAAATATACTCTCTAGAACTTGGATCCAAACCCTTAATTTTACCCTTTAACTCATTAATATCAGATAAAAGCCTTTTTGCAGATTGAACTTTAACCTTAATTTCATCCTTTAAATTCTTTAAAATCCTCTCATGCCTAGAAATCTTCTCATTATATTTATTCATAAGTTTGAGAGAAGCTTCATTAAAAAGATCACTACTAATCTTCCTAAGCCTATTAACAAAACTCTCTAAACTCTCATTATAATTAGAATAAATTTTGAATTTCGTTGAATAATAGATTTTATATGATATTTTAAATGAAACAAACTTTTTAAAATCATTTACAAATTTTTCATAGGCATTTAAACTGGAAATATCAATTTTAGGTGAATGATAAATTACATTTTCAAAATTTGCAGATGAAGATGAAAGATCGCTTTCAACAAAATCTTTTATGTAGTATGCTTCTCTAGGTGAAAAATCAAGTTCAGAAGATTCATCAACCAATGGTATAAAAACCTTATATTCATCAGTAAACTCTAAATTAGGTTTATTACGTTTAACCATTATTGAAGCTTTAATTTCTAAGGCAGGATAATAATTCAACTTTAAATCGCTAAAATCAAATTTAAATGGAAATCTAGTTTTAAGATTTGAAGAGAAGTATTCCAAACTAAATTTAACTGGTAGATAGTATTGTGTTATAAGTGAAGAGATTTTAGGTTTAGCTAAGGTTTTAGTAGGTTTAACTATGTATTCAAGCTTCATTAAATTCTTCCATTTTAATTCAGCACTTTTCAAGGCATCTTCAGAAACATAATCCAAGGGGTTAAAACCTGCACCACCATGCATAGTCTCTCTACATCTAACTCTAACAACATATGGTATTTTATCAACAGCTTCACCAGTAACAATACATTCACCTACATCAAGCCAAACGATATTATCCTCCCAACCTCTACCTAAACCACCACTTTCAACGGCTATAGATATATCATTGGGATCTGAAAGTCTATGGATAATCCAAGTACCACTAAGACCTCTAACGGTAGTATCCAGTAATTGAGGTCTCTGAGAAACAACAATTAAATTTGCACCAAACTTTCTACCCTCTTGTGAAAAACGCCTCAAAATCATTTGAGATTCAGATTTCTCTCTACCAATAAATCTATGAGCTTCATCTACAACTAAATAGAATGGTGAAATCTTCTTATTAATAGCTGCATCTAAAAGTTTACTAACAATAGAAGCAACTATGGAAATTTGATTCTCTAAATCAATCCCCCTCAAATTGATGATAACACATTTACCAGTTAAAACGAGATCTTCAACGGATAACTCACTTAAAAAAGATATATCTATATTTGCAGCTGGACTAAACCTCTTATCACCAAACTCTACAATCTGATCAATATAACTTTTAGGTTCAACACCGAAAATTTCACATCCAGATTTAGCTGCAACTTTAAAACTTGAATATTCACCATGAACATCGATAATTAAAACAGGAATATTCTTCTTTAAAAACTCCTCAATAAAAACACCAACAGTATAAGACTTCCCAGAACCAGGTTTACCAACAATGAATATACGATTCAATCTATCAATAGGTATATAGACTTTAACATTATAATTCTTGAGTAAACCAAGATATATGGACTTAGAATAATCAGCAGTTAAACCTAAAACACTACGTATATTTGCTTCAGAAGCAGGGTAAACATTTAATCCAGCTTTAAATGGGGTATCAGAAGGTTTTCCAAGGCATGTACATGATGCATAAATAACATCTCCATCACGTCTAAGACTATTAACAAATAATACATGCCAACGACCATCATGAAAAACTTCAACAAAATCATTAACTCTAACAACATCAAAACATTTAAATTCAAAATTGTAGGTTGAGGGGGAGCCAACAATAACACCAATAGATTTACGCAAACTCATCAATCCCACAAAATAACTATTTACATAGGAAAATTTAACAATTTCATTCCATCTACAAACCCATAATTAATGTAAATATAACAAAATGGAAAGGTTTATCAAAAAGATGATATTTTAAGGTTGATTAAATAGTGGTGGATGAAGAAAATTGTATAGGAGAGGTATAGTCTATAAACCTACAACATGGAACTACATGTTAACCTTAATATTAATGACATTGATGGTTAGTTTAATCGCATTAAGCTCCCTTCAAATATTCACTGAAGCATTAATGATCCCCCCACAATTGGCATTAGCAGCACTATATATGTCACTTATTGGGAGTATGATTAATATACCATTAACAAGTGTAAAGACGATTGACTATGGATTAATTTATAGAGAGATTGAAATATTTGGTATAAGATGGTTTCTACCAACCATAGGATTAAAAGAGAGGAGAACAGTAATAGCAATAAATATTGGTGGAGCATTAATACCCATATTAATATCAATATACATACTTATTCAAACGATCATGAAAACATCAATAAACCCCCAGATATCTCTAATGAAAATAGTCTTATCCATACTTATAGTTTCAATTATTGTAAATAGATATTCTAGGATTATACCTGGATTTGGAATTGTAACCCCTGGATTTATACCTCCAATTTCAGCAGCAATAATTTCAATAATACTTGCTTTAATACCTCCAAAATGTAACCCATCAATAATAGCATATGTAAGTGGAATTTTTGGAACATTGATAGGAGCAGATTTAATGAATATTGGGAAGATAAGTGAAATTGGGGCACCAATGGTTAGTATAGGTGGAGCTGGAACATTTGATGGAATATATCTAACTGGGATAGTTGCAACGTCATTAACCCTAATACTAATATAAACCTAAATTACAATTGGTATATGTGAAACACCATGGATTTATCAACTCCAATAGAAATTAGGGGATTTAGAATTAGGAATAGAATTGTACTCCCACCAATGGCAACAGAATTGGCGACTGAATATGGAAAGGTCACCCCTGAATTAATTAAACATTATGATGAAAGAAGTAGAGGACCTGGATTAGTTATAGTTGAACATTCATATATTGCCAAGAATGGTAAAGCCAGTCCTAAACAACTTGGAATATATAATGATGAATTGATTGACGGATTAAGAAATCTAGCGGAAACCATAAAGGGTAATGGTGCAATAGCTTTAATACAATTGAATCATGCTGGTGGAAGAGCTTTATCATCAATAATTGGAGAGAAACCCATAGCACCATCACCAATAAAATTTTCAACATGGATTGAAGAGCCTAGAGAAATGACATTTCAAGACATAATAAATGTTAAGGAAGCCTTTAAAAAAGCTGCTGAAAGAGCTATTAAAGCTGGATTTGATGGTATTGAAATACATGGAGCACATGGATTTCTATTAAATCAATTCTTTTCACCATTAACCAATAAACGTTTAGATGCCTACGGAGGCACATTAGAAAAAAGGATGAAACTACCATTAGAAATAGTAAGAGAGGTTAGAAGTGTAATTGGATATGGGAAAATATTATCATATAGACTTGGAGCAGACGATCTAATGCCTGGAGGGATAACCATAAATGATTCTATAAAAATGGCTTTAAAACTTGAGGAGGAAGGAGTAGATATAATAAATGTTTCAGGAGGATTATGCGGTTCTAGACCTCCACAATTAACCGGGGAAGGATATTTTATACCACAAGCAGAAAAGATTAAAAGAAATGTTAAAATCCCAGTTATAGGCGTTGGAGGAATAAGAAATCCAGAGTATGCCAATGAAATTGTTAAAAATGGAAGTGTAGATATGGTTGCCATTGGTAGAGCAATGCTTGAAAATCCGAAATGGGCTGAAGAAGCTTTAAAGAAAATAAAATATTCATCCATTTAAACTAAACTTTTTTGAAAGTCGCTCCATCAATTCCTCTTCTTCAATTGCATGTTTTTCTTCAAGAGTTAAATCCCTTGGAAGCCATGAAGGTTTATCCTTATCCTCAAAATACTTTCTAATAGCCCTCCTTAAAGCTCCCACAGCTAGAATACCACAATGATATTTAACGCTGGGTAAACCTCCAAGTTCATTAGATATATCCTTCCAATTAATCTTCCAAGCTTCCTCAAGACTCTTACCTATAATCATATCAGTCATTATACTTGCAGCTGCAATATTAGCTGCACAACCATAACTTTCAAAACTTGCCTTCTCAATGGTTTTACCATCACTACTCAATTTAATATATATTGCAATCATATCTCCACATGCAAGACTACCTGCAGTAGCATGTGTATCAGCATCCTCCATTCTACCTAGATTCTTTGGATTCTTAAATAACTCTAATACTTTAGGTGAATATATTAGTGGAATTCTACTGGACAATTCAATCACCTTTAAATGGGCTTATAGACCTAATCCTATTAACAGCCTCTGGAATATTATCTAAAACATACCTTATATCGTCAATGGTATGAAAAGGTGTAACCTTCATCAATATACTTCCATGAGCTTCCTCATATCTCCTTCCAATAGCCAATAATATATGGCTTGGTTGAAGAATTCTACTTGTACATGCGCTACCACTAGAAACATATATACCTCTTAAACTAAGCTCTACAGTTAGAGCTTCACCTTCACAATACAAGAAGCTTAAATTAACATTATCTGAAGCGCGTTTAACCCCCATAGGACCATTAAGAATACAATTATCCACAGTACTTAAAACTCCATTTATCAACATATCTCTAAAACTGCTCATCCTACTATTAAAATCATCGAAATTTGAAATCATGATATCCACAGCTCTAGCAAAACCTGAAATTGAAGGAACATTTTCTAAACCAGGCCAAAACCTCTGAGTACTAAGTTGACCAAAGATTATTGGTTCAAGATTTACACCACTCTTAACATAGAGGCATGCAGCACCTTTAGGTCCAAAAACTTTATGACTGCTGAAACTAGCTAAATCAACATTTAAATCTTTAACACTAAATTTAACTCTACCAAAAGCGTCAACAGCATCAGTATGGAAGAATATTCCTTCATCATAATCCTTAACCACTTCAACTAAACCCTTTAAATCCTGTATAGTTCCAATTTCATGATTAACAAAACCTATACTAACCATTAAAGTATTTGAATCAAGATTTGAAGATAATATGTCTGGATTAACAAATCCCTCATTATCCACTGGAACTTTAACGATTTCAAAACCATACTTAACCAAATCCTCAGCAGTATGAATTACACTTAAATGCTCAATACTTGATACAATTATCTTCCTCCTAGATTTACCATGAGCTTTAGCTAAACCTAAAATTGCCAAATTATTCGCTTCTGTACCACTATGTAAATATAAAATCTCATCAGAACTACAACCTAAAGCTCTAGAAATAATTTCAGAAGACTTCATTAAAACTTCATAGGTCTCCCAACCAACTTTATGTGTAATTGATGGATGGCCATAACCAAAAACTGTATAACATTTAACCATATCTTCAATAGCTTCAGGAAATATTAAACCAGAATTTTCAGAATCCAAATAAACCTGTCTAATTGGAGCTCCATGAGCTTTAAGTAAATCTTTAGCATCACGTTTAACTTCACTCAAGATAACACCATAATAACAATAGTAATAATTAAATAAAAATATTCCTAATAAGAATTTGAAGTGAAAGAAATGTTAAATGTAAAAGAGATAAGAAAGGATTTCCCAATACTTGAAAGAGAAGTGAATGGTAGGAAACTCATATACTTTGATAATGCAGCTACATCACAAAAACCAATTCAAGTAATAAACAAAATAATGGAATTCTACACGAAAAGTTATGCAAATATACATAGGGGAATACATACATTAAGTCAAGAAGCATCAGAATTATATGAAGAAGCTAGAGAAAACATAGCTAAACTAATAAATGCGAAAACAAAGGAGATTATCTTCGTAAAAAATACTACAGAAGCAATAAATATGGTGGCATATACATGGGCTATTAGAAATCTAAAGAAGGGAGATGAAGTTATTACCTCATTAATGGAGCATCATAGCAATATAACTCCATGGATAACATTATCAGAAATAAAGGGTATAAAAGTGAAATTTATAGGGGTAAATAGCGATGGAACACTGAAAACCGAAGAAATACCAAATCTAATAACCAAAAACACTAGACTAATAAGTATAACACATGTATCAAACGTATTAGGAACAATAAATGATGTAAAGGAAATAGTTAAAATAGCTCATGAAAAAGATGTAACAACATTAATAGATGCTGCACAATCAGTACCACACATGCCAGTAAATGTAAAAGATATAGATTGCGAATTCTTAGCCTTCAGTGGACATAAAATGCTTGGACCCTCTGGAATAGGTGTATTATACGTTAAAGAAGATTTACTAAAAAGAATTGAACCAACAATAAGTGGAGGGGGAACCATAAGAAATGTTAAATGGATACAAGATGAAGGAATATGCAAAATACACTGGATTGAAGGCCCTGAAAAGTTTGAAGCTGGAACGCCAAATATAGCTGGTGCAATAGGGCTTGGAGAAGCAGCAAAATATTTAATGAGAATAGGATTGGAAAACATAATGATGCATGAAAAGAGACTTGTAGAGAAAACATTAAAGGAACTAGAAAGTATTAAAAAAGTAAAAATATATGGTCCAAGAAATGCTGAGAAAAGAGCTGGAATAATTACATTCAATATTGGAAGTTTAGATCCTCATCAAACAGCATTAATACTAGACCAGTATGGTATAGCTGTTAGAAGTGGATTACATTGTGCAGAACCAATACATCAAATAATTAAAGCAGAAAATGGAAGTGTAAGAGCAAGTTACTACCTATATAATACTGAGGAGGAAATTGATGAAATGATTAAAGTATTAATGGATTTGGAGGATATAGCCTAATGATGGATAAATACGTTAAACAAGTAATAAGAGCATGTGGTAAAAATGCTGATTACATAGTAGTATTAAAGATGGATGCAGTAATAGATGCAATAAATAGAATTAAAGGTAAAATAGATAATCTAATTGATTTAGGCGGATTATATATGAAGGGGAATTTTGAAGATGTGGAAGTAAACGTATTTAGAACTGGGAAAATACTATTTAAAAATGTTAAAGATGAAGAAAGGTTAAGAGATATTTTAAATAAACTATTTAGTAGTTGAGGTGTCTAAATTGAATGAAGAAATAGAAGTAAAAACTCATACAGCATTACACGTTTTAAAAGGTGCTGTACGAAAAGTTTTAGGAGCTAAATGGACTGCAAGTGTATATGTAGAAGGTAATCATGGTAGATTAACGGTACAATACCATAGAAAACCATCTGAAGAAGAATTAAAAACTATAGAGGAATTAGCTAATCAAAAGATAAGAGAAAATGTACCAATAAAAATCGTGGAAATGGATAGGAGTGAAGCAGAGAAAACTTTTGGAGATGAAATGTATGATCTATTTCCAATACCAGAAAATGTAAATCAATTATCGATATTGATAATTGAAGATTGGAATATAAATGCATGCAACAAAAAGCATACTAAAACCACTGGTGAAATTGGAAGTATAAAGATAGAGAAAATTAGATTTAGACCATCAAAAAATCTACTCGAAATAAGTTTTAACGTTACTTGAAAACATCATTTTTCACTCCAAAATTCTCTAGTCTCCATGTATTCCTTCATAGCCTCCATAAGATCCTTAAATAAATCATTTAAACTTTTATGCATTTTAGCTAAAATTTGATAGGCTGTTAAAGGACCTATCCCTCTAACAGCTAAAGCTATAATGGCCTTCTTACCATAGATAGATATTAAATCAGATGACATTTTACAATAAGCGAGTAGATATTCCTCATCATCACTTAGAGTATTGTTAGATTTAAATTTCTCAAGAACCTTTAAAACTTCTTGAATACGCCATTTAATCAATGATATATTTTTGGAATTGCAATAAGGACAATTTATAGGTTCAGATACATCTTTAACCATAACTCTCCAAATCTTTAAACAATCCATACATAATAAATCTACAACTTTATGAAATATAGTATTGGCAAAATATTCTTCACTTGTCAATGATAGTAAATCACCTATTTCAATTATTGGAAGAGCAAGAATTGATGGATTATTGGATTTATCTAGAATATGTACATGTATAGAGTTATTTCTTAAGGAATTTATGAAATCCCTTAAACCATTAAAATCAAAATGCTCTACGAGTTCAAATCTATATGCTTCATCATAAACTGGAGTATTAGCAAAGTATTGTGGTAAATGTATTAAGTAGCTTGTTGTCTTATAATACATTCCACGTGGAATAGCATTAAATTTCAAAGCTACATGTCTAATAATATATGGATCAACATTAAGATATAGAAATTTCAAAGCGTCTTCAAAATTTAAATTTAATATAACCTCACCTATAATCTTACCATCAATACCCTCAGGAACCATAAAGAGAATTCTATAAGCATCAACTCTAAATATACAATTAACATTAAACTTCTCCTTTAAATATGCACTAATAATCTTAGCTAAACTCCTATTTACACCATGACCATTACATGAATGTACTACAATAAACCTATCAAAAGACTCTATAACAATACTATCATCTGTTGGTGGTGGAT
Organism: Methanomethylicia archaeon; assembly: GCA_038727515.1. Classification (GTDB taxonomy): domain Archaea; phylum Thermoproteota; class Methanomethylicia; order Culexarchaeales; family Culexarchaeaceae; genus JAVYVS01. Next base: position 178,642 of record JAVYVS010000002.1, on the reverse strand, counting down.
AACCCATATTCAAGTAATCAATAAAATATTTAACTGCAGATTTAAGAGCATTAAAACCAAATGGATATTCCATAGATAAATTAGAAGTTATATCATCAATTGAAGCACCTTTAATCCACATATCATATATCCTACCACTTAAAGAACCAACTTTTAACGCTATCTTCCTAGGTGTAGGTAGAACTTCACCTTCCCATCCAGGTATAGCAGCCATATAATCAGATGATGGATTAACATAAACTTCAAAATCACTAATCCTACTTATAATCCAAGGTCTACCACGTAAAATCAATTTAACTCCAGGTCTAGCATATTCAGAAAAGAAGTCTTCACCTAGAAAACCTAGATCTTCACCAGTAGACTCCAATTTCACTGGAAACTTTATTTCTTCAACAATAGTTGATAGATGCTCATAATAATACTTCCTACTACTTTTAGATGGTCGTATGAATTCATCATCAAATTTTACTAAACCCAAATTAGAAGTAAAATCTAAAACTTTTAAGAAGGATGTAAAATCAAGATTCCTATATGGATAAGCTCTCCTAATAATATTATATGCATCAACAACGCTAATTGCACCCATATCAAGAGCTAAACCAACAATTTGATGAGCTAAAACATCTAATGCATTTTCATGGGTAAATAAATCTTCCAATTCACCATTTAAAGCCATCTTACAAATAACCATACTTTCCATAACATCATCAAAACCACTACAAATGATATAACCTCTAGAAACCTTATCGATAAAATGTCCACTTCTACCTACACGTTGTATAAGTGTGGAAACTTGCCTTGGGGATAGATATTGAATTATTAAATCTACAGAACCAATATCTATACCAAGTTCTAGAGAAGATGTAGCAACAATACACTTTAACTCTCCAAATTTAAATTTAGATTCAATTATTTCTCTAACTTCCCTAGAGAGAGAGCTATGATGAGAATAAACATCTAAACCAGCAATTCTAAGCCTACTACTAATGTATTCAGCATATTCACGACAATTAACAAATATAATGGTAGATCTTGAATTATTAATTAAATCAATCATATACCTAATCCTAGAAGCAACTATTGGGGTGCACATCCACTTAACACTATACTCAAAATCAGATTGTGATGGAAATGGATTTTCTACATGAAATTCATAGGGTTTAATAGATGGGTCAACAACAATTTTAACATTACCTCCAAAAAACTTAGCAACATAATCTGAATTTGGAACTGTAGCTGAAAGTAGAATTAATTGAAATTTACTTGAGATAAGCTTTAAACGTTCTAAGGCTATGGATAACTGAATACCACGCTTACTTTTAATTAGATTGTGAACTTCATCAATAATAACCCATTTAACGGTTTTCAACCAATTCCTCATACCACTTGAAGGTAAAATAGCTTGAAGAGTTTCAGGGGTTGTAACTAGGATTTCAGGAGGATACTTAAGTTGTAAACGTCTAATAGAAGATGGTGTATCACCATGACGAATATCAATTCCCACATTAACTTTGTTACACCAATTCTTCATCCTCTTAAGAATATCCCTATTTAAAGCTCTAAGTGGAGTTATGTATAGGATGTGAATTCCAGGGACAATACCAAATTTATCTTTAAAATCTAGATATAAACTTAGAATTGGTATAAATGCAGCTTCAGTTTTACCTCCACCAGTAGGACTAATCAATAATAAATCTTCACCAGCTAAAATTCTAGGGATAGCGATCTCTTGAATGGGAGTAAAAACTTTGAATAAATGTGGTTTTAGGGATTCATGTATTAAATTAATTGACAGAAAAAACACCAAAAAATATTAGAAACTCAAATTTAAATTAATGATGTTAAAATGGCTCTATCAACTCTACTTCAACTTCCTTAACTCCAGGAACAGATTCAGCAGCTATTTTAACATTTTGAATGAGATATCTAGCTAAGGGACACATGAAAGATGGAACTGTTAAACTCATCTTAATCTTAACTTTTCCTTCAGAAACTATGGATACATCCTTAATTAAACCCATATCCACAATACTTAAACCAACCTCTGGATCTATTACCTCCTTCAGCTTTTCCATTACAGCCTCCTTTAAACTTACATCATCCAAAGATTACACCAAACTATAATTTGAATCCATTTAATTAAATATTTGCATTTAGAAGATTAGAATCCTCTTCTTAAAGCTTTCCTCTCTGCTTCCATAATCTTTTCATAAAATGCATCTGAATCATTTCTAAAAGATTCAAGAATTGACTTAACACTCCCAGCATTAACACCTCTACCCGCAAGAGCTATTGCAGCCAATTTACCATAAGTAGCTATTAATTCTGCATTCTCTAAAGCTTCTTCAACAATTCTCTTCTCATCACTATTAAGTTTAGAACCACGTTTACTAACTATACTATTCAAAATCCTCTCATCCACATCTAATGGTGAAACAAATTTTGAACCGCAAACTTCACATCTGATTTCATCACTTAAATCCTTTATCCTAATAGGCTTCCACCAATCCCAATTTTCAGTACAAATAAAGAATCTAACTTCATTTAGGAGTCTAGCTTTAGTAGCTTCAATTAAAACTTTCCTCAATCTTTCAGGAGGTATTATCTCACTCCTCATAGAAATCTTCTCTAATCCAACTCTAGATATAGGTGATAAATCACTTGTTTCAAAGGATTTTAACTCTCTAACTCCAGAGAATAATTCCTTCAAGAAAGATTGAACTCTATCAGCATCCACATCCATAGATAAATACTCTTTTAAAGCTTCATCATAAACAGCTGAACCCTTAAAAAGCTCTATAAACCTATGAATACCCATACTAGCAACATCCATATCCTTAGATAAAGCTCCAAATCTCCTAGCAACATGTATAAGCCTATACTTAAACAATCCAGATCTCTCAGCCAATTTAATCAATAAATCTCTAACATTAGATTCACTAAGCTTCTTTAAAATTTCAATAACATCATTTAAACTAATATCTTCAGAAGCCTTTACAACAACCCTATATGGATCTTCTTGAATTTCTACTGAATGCCCCAAAAATTCAGACATAGCATCACCGAGAATTCTAGATAAAGCTCTATTTGCAAGTAAACCTAGATGTGTTGTTAAAATTATAAGTTCACCCCACTTCTCTAAAGTAACAATCTTATCAGAAGGAACTGGCAACCCCCTCTTAACATGTTCAAAGATATGATCTAAAGCCCTCCTAAGAGATTCCTTCTCAATTGGATATTTACCCTTTAAATCAGATATGATATCATCTATGGAAGCTCCAGAATTAATTTTAGATGCAACATAACCTCTAATCCATCCAACTTCTTGAGCAATAGCATAGGGAACTGGAATCTCTTCACCCACCCAGCTTGGAATAGCTCCAACTGGATCATTATCTGGAGAAACATATATTCTATCACCAACAATCTCCCTTATCTTCCATAAACTACCTCTAAAAACAAATTTCCTACCTGGATCACCATATTCAGAAACAAAAACTTCATCTAGAAATCCTATTGGAATATTATCATCAGTATTAATCACTAAATACTTCTTTTCATCTGGAATCATAGATAGATTCTCAAAAAAGTATTCATACACATTTCTACTATTCTTAGGTGCAAGTACAATTTTATCTTCAAATGATATCCATGCAAGTCTAGGATATCTATTATGCATATAATTCAAAACGCCAATTAGATCATCAATACAAATATTTGAGTATGGATATGCACCCTTAAGAACCTCTAAAATTTCGTCAAAATTCCACCTCTTCTTATACATCAATAAAGAAGATATTTGATGACATAAAACGTCAAGAGGTTTCTCAGGGATCTTTACAGATTCAAGTTCTTCATTTAATGCAGCTCTACATATAGCCATAGCTTCAAGAGTATCATCTGGATCTGCAGTTACAATAACACCATTAGAAATTCTACCAATACCATGACCAGCTCTACCCACACGTTGAATAAGTCTAGTAACCTGTCTAGGAGACATGTATTGAATAACTAAGTCGATTCTACCTACATCAATTCCAAGCTCAAGAGATGATGTACATATAAGGCCCTTTAAATCACCATTCTTTAAACCTCTTTCAGCAGCAACTCTAGAAGGCTTAGATAATGAACCATGATGAACACTAATTGGAAAATCAATATCCCAAACTTTAAATCTAGAAGCTAAAACTTCTGCAATAGCTCTAGTATTAACAAATAATAATACAGAATTATATTTCTCAATAAGTTCTCTCATAAATCTCAATCTAGCTGAAACATCTGGATGAGTATAAAGTTTAGCTGCAAGATCATAATCTTCATGCTTAGGTTCGGGGAAGAAGATGCTAAGCTTCATAAGTTTAGCCACTGAAACTTTAACTATATCAATACTTCTACCAACACCCACAAGGAATCTACCCACAATCTCAGGGCTACCTATAGTTGCAGATAAACCAACTATTTGAAAATCACGTCCAATAAGCTTCCTTAAACGTTCTAAAGCAATGGATAATTGAACACCACGCTTATCTTCAGCAAGTTCATGAACTTCATCAACAATAACCCATCTCAAAGAAGATAAACCTTTACGTAAAACTCTACCAGCTAAAATAATCTGCAGGGTTTCAGGGGTTGTAATCAGTAAATCTGGAGGCATTTTCGCTTGAGCTACCCTTTCAGATTGCTCAGTATCACCATGTCTAACAGCAACCCTAAAACCTAATTCCCTACCCCACCACTCCAATCTCTCCAATAAATCCCTATTTAAAGCTCTTAAAGGAGTTATATAGAGCGTTTTAACACCAGGATCATGCAATCCACACATCATGCTAAATATTGGTAGAAGTGCAGCTTCAGTCTTACCTGAAGCAGTTGGAGAAATTAATAGAACATTCCTACCCTCAAGTATTAATGGTATAGCCTTCTCCTGAGGTTCAGTAGGAGTATCAAATCCCCTCTTCTCCAAAGCCTTCCTAACTGGTAATGCAAGAAGATTAAATGCACCCTTAAGCTCTACCATAACTATCAAAACCATTAACTTAAATTAGGATTTAATGAAGATAGTGTATCCACAATATCCACATGAAAATCTATCTTTATGATTAGCCATAACCCTATCGCATTTAGGACATTTCCTACCTAAGAAGCTTATCTTACCACTACTATAATCATACTTATAAAGCTTATACCTATCAGCCAAATAGATACACCTCAATAGCTTAAATAATAATTCTTATAAAAACTTTACTTTAATGGCAAACCATTTATTAATATAAATATCAAAATTATAGTCAGATTAAAATGTATGCACATGTACAAGCAAAGACCACAGAAAAACTAAAGATATATGCAGTTATAAGTTATGGTTTAAGTTCAAATACTTATATAATAGAGAGTAGAGATGAAAAAGCGATAATAGATATTGGATATGGACCTCCACATTCAAATATAAATGAAACATTAAACATATTCAAAATAGATATAAAAGATATAAAAAAGATATTGATAACCCATAGACATAGAGATCACACAAGAGAATTAAAGAAATTCATATATGAAAATGAAGAAGCAAAGATATACATACATAAAAATGATAGAGATGTGGTCGTAGAAAGCTTAAAAATAGATAAAGATAGAGTTCAAACATTATATGGAGATGAAGAAATAAGCATTGGAGAAATAAAAATTAAGGCAATACATACCCCTGGACATACCTCTGGAAGTCTATGCTTCAAACATGAAGAAAATATATTCACAGGAGATTTAGTATTTGCCAATGGACTATATGGAAGAACAGATCTACCCACAGGAAATCAAAAGGAGCTTACGAGAAGCTTAGAGAAACTATTAAAATTAGATGTAGATTCAATGTTCCCAGGACATGGAGAAATAACTTTAAAAGATGCAAAAAGCCACATAAAATTAGCATGGAAAAATGCCTTAAGGGATTTAACATCAAAACAAAATTGAAATAAATAAATAGAAAAAGATTAAAATAAAATGATTTTATCCATTAATAGTGGGAAGATTGAAGATAGATGTGTTAAGATTATTGGAGGAAATAGTTAAAACACCAAGTGTATCTGGGTATGAAGAAAATACTGGAAGAAAAATCATGGAAATATTCAGGGAAATGGGTTTAAAAGTGGATGTAGATGTTATGGGAAATGTAATTGGATACATGGAAGGGGAAGATCCTAAAATAATGATAACAGCACACATGGATCAAATAGGATTAATGGTAAATCACATAGATGAAAAAGGGTATATATACTTTACACAAAGAGGATTTGATAAAAGATTACTATATGGAATAAAAGTTGTATTACATGGAAGCAAAGGCCCAATAATTGGTGTAATAGGTGCAAAACCAATACACTTAGTGAAAACTGAAGAACGTGAAAAAGTTGTAGATATAGAGGATATGGCAATAGATATAGGTGTAGAAAGCAAGAGTGAAGTATTAGAACTTGGAATAAACATTGGAACGGTAATTACACCAAAACTTGAAGTAACCCCCATTGGAAAGGGGAGAAACGTTGCTGGAGTAGGATTAGATGATAAAGCAGGAATAGTGGCAATGATAAAAGCAATGGAAATATTAATGGATAAAGGTGTTAAAAAGAAGATATATGCTGTAGCCACTACACAAGAAGAACTTGGACTTAGAGGAGCAACAACAGCAGCTTATAGGATAAATCCAGATGTAGCCTTTACAATAGATGTAACGCATGCATCATCATATAACGTACCAGAAAAAAGGGTTTCAGGAATAAAACTTGGTGGAGGACCAGCTATAGGAATAGGGCCAAACTTCCATCCAAAATTATCAGAATTGATAATAGAAGTATGTAAAGAACATGGAATACCATATCAAATAGAAACAATATTTGGACCTAGTGGAACAGATGCATTTGCAATACAAGTTTCAAGAGGTGGAGTAGCCACAGCTCTACTATCCATACCACTAAGATATATGCATAGTACTGCAGAAATAATTTCAATAACCGATATAGAAAACACAGCAAAAGCACTTGCTGAAACAATAATAAGGATAAGTGGAGAAAACTATAAAAATCTATTAACAAAAATATAGGGAAACATCCCTTTGAGGTTGAAGAAATGGACAAAAATATAGAAATAAAAGTGATGCTGATTGCAATACTCATATCATCAATAATATGTGCATCAACAATTCAGAAAACATATGCTGAAACAAACTACAATGTAACAATAAAGGTAGTGGATGCCTATGGAAAACCAATAGAAAACTCCAATATATACATATATAGATATGTAACACCATACACCATCAGCTTCTATACAAAAACAAAATTGGAATATGGATTAAAAACACTAAAGCTACCACAAGGAACATACATAATATATGCAAGAGCAGATCTAATTGAAACCCCAACAATAGATTATACAATAGGTTATGTTAATGTAAATGTAGAGGGAGACTTAAACATTACAATTACATTAATAAAAGCAGCAGAAGTAAAAGTGATAGGAGAGAGTTTAGATGCGAGAAGTGAATCAAAAGGTAAAATCATGGGATACACCATATATTCAACACAAAAATTAGAAGTAAATGGTACAAAGATCCTACAAAGCTTTGGAGAAAGGGAGAAGAATATAGCACTAGATATAGAAAGCGATAAGATAATTGTACCAGCAAACTTTGAAGTAACCGTGGAAGTAGAAGTCTTATATACAGCAGGTAGATATGTATACACGAAGTATTATAACTTAACAAAAAACCCAATTAAACTTTTAGAGGGAGAAATTGTAATATTTGAAATACAGGAAATAACATTAAAGGATAGTATACTTGATGCTAAACAAGAATACAATAAAACCATAAGTAATATTGAGAAAGCAGAGAAAGATGGATTCTATCTAGCAATATATAAATCAAAAATACCAAATATAATCAATTTAATAGAAAATGGAGAAGTAGCATTAAGGATAAAGAGGTATGATGAATGCTACTCAAACATTAGAGAAGCAATACTAGCTCTAAATGAAATAAACAATAAAGTTACACAATTATATTCTGAAGCAACAAGTTCAACAACAATAATAATCATACTACTCACATTAACATCAACAATAATTGGATTAACAATATTCGATAGAGAAAGATACAGTTTAATTGCATCAGCAGTATCCTTCATAATTCTAGTGTATGTATTCAAGACATTATATCCAGGAATAAATGCTATAGATCAAAATCTCATGTACATATATGCAGCAACATCATACATAATAATCACGATCCTAACAATAACCATAAATCATATGGGGGAGAAAGGGGAAGCTTCACTTAGAAGCTTAATAACATCAATATCATCAATATCAAAGAGGAATTTAAAGAGGAGGAAGCTTAGAAGCATATTAACAATAATGTCAATAACAATAATAATAGGTGGATTTGTAGCATTAACATCTGCTTCAGTGGAAGAAGGTTTAAGGATAAATGTATTTAACAGAGTTAATGAACCTGAAGGAATAATAGTATATAGAAGCGTTGGAGAAGAGAGATATAGTAAATTCACAGCAATAAGTACCACAATAATAGATGCATACTCAATAGAAGAAAAATCTAGGGAATATTCATTTAAACTTGAAAGTCAAGCAAAATTTGCACCATTAGAAATAGCTATAAACCCATATGTACAAGATAAACTAAACATATATGGAGCTATTGCCTTCACCAATCCCTCAGACCCAATAATACAAAGGATAAATATGAAGATTAAAGGTAGATTACCAAATAAAAGTGGGGAAATAGCAGTAACAAATGAAGCTGCAAAGAAGCTGAATATTAACATAGGAGACAAAATAATACTGTTAAATAGTGGAAAGAGAATGGAGGTAACTGGGATATTAAGCGATGATTTTATATCAATAGTAGATTACGATGATAGAAGTTTAACCCCTGGAAAATTGATAATGGTAATGGGAGGTGAAGAGGTAAGAATAGAATTAATGGATTGTGAACCAATAGAAACAGTTATAGTATCACCAGAAGATTCAAGAATATTCTCACTACTACCAGCAAGACTATACATAAGAATTATCAATGAAGAAGATGCTTTCTCACTATCAAAACGAATAGCATTATCTGGAATCTACATGGTTAAAACAATTACACAAAATAAAATCTACCTCTTAAACTATCAAAGCTACATGGATATAAAAGGTCTGGAAGCTATGCTTACATTGGCAATATGCATATCAAACATAGGGATTGTAATGTTGGCATCTGTACATGAAAGGAAGAATGAAGTAACAATACTTTCAGCCATAGGATTAAATCCAAGTCATATAACAGCAATATTTGCCTTTGAAGCAATAATAATAGGGTTGATTGCTGGAGGAATAGGATATATAATTGGATTAACATTCTATAAAATTGCATACAATCTAAATCTAACAATAGAAGTATATCCAAAGGTATCATACAGCTGGGCTATATCCACACTAATAATATCAGCTATAACTGCAGCATCAGGATCAATACCAGCTTTAAGATCATCTATAATAGTTACACCATCAAAATTGATGAGGTGGAAAGCTGATAAAAAGCCTCAAGATTTAGATAAACCATGGGAATTCATAATACCAATAAGATTTGGAATAGAAGAAATAGGAGAACTATTAACGTACTTAATGGAATCATTAAATAACACTATGGGAGTAGAGAGAATGAGGAGAATTGATGATAGAACTATTAGATTTAGTTATAGAATTGGTCAAGGAACAATTGGTTCATCAGGATCAATAAATAAGATACAAATATACATGGAAGAAGAACCAAAGATTAAACTTGAAGTTATACCCTATGGGGAGGATGTAGAGAAGCATGCATATGAAGTAGCTAAGTTAGTTAGAAGTATAGTAATAAAGTGGAGGAGTGAAAAAGCATAGGAGGTTTATGATGGCTATGACTAAAAATAATGGGAAGAGGGATTTAAAGAGGGAATTAATTGGGTATATTTTAATGGTTATATTGGCTATCATAATTTCAAGGGGGATATACTACGGTGTAGGATTAGTATTAGGTACACCAACACCATTCTTAGTTGTAGCTTCTGGAAGTATGCAGCCAACACTTAATATTGGAGATGTAATAGTGATAAAAGGAGCAAACCCTGGAGAATTAAAAGTTGGAGATATAATAGTATTCAATCCTCCAAAACCATATTATAGTGGCGTACCATGGGTTCATAGGATAATAAGCATACAGAAAATTAATGGAGAATTATACATTAAAACTAAGGGTGATGCAAATATCTATCCAGATCCATTTACATTAACAAAAAATGACATAATTGGATTAGTAATATTTAAACTACCATACATAGGATTAATAACACTTAACTTATGGCAATGGGTAATACCATCAATAATAATAGTATCTTCAATATTAATCGTTAAAATGATTTTAGACAAAAAGAAATAAGAGGATACAATACCTTAATATTAATAAATATATAATTTCTCCTTATATTGTGGTGCATATTTATGAGTAGTAAACCATCGGTTAGAATTGAAAATGTTGTTGCATCAGTTGTACTCGATCAATACATAGATTTGGAAGCCGTTACTAAAAGTATACCCACAGTAGACTATAATCCAGAGCAATTCCCAGGATTAGTTTTTAGATTAGATAAACCAAAAACAGCAACACTAATCTTCAGTTCCGGTAAAATGGTTTGCACAGGAGCGAAATCTGAGAAGGATGTTAAAAAGGCTATAAAGAAGATAATATCCACATTAAAATCTAAGGGTATAGTAATGATTGGAAAACCTAAAATCACTATACAAAACATTGTTGCTTCAGCAAATTTAAAAACAAATATAAACCTTGAGAAAGCAGCATTAACATTGGAAAATGTAATGTATGAACCAGAACAATTTCCAGGATTAATATATAGGATGAATGATCCAAAGGTGGTATTGCTATTATTTAGCTCTGGTAAAATGGTTTGTACAGGAGCGAAAAAAGAAGAGCAAGTATATGAAGCAGTGGAAAAGATAAATAATAAGCTTAGAGAACTTGGATTAACCTATTAACCCCCTCTAACATAATTTAATATTTTATTATACAATGTATCATCAATTAACCCTGCTTCAAATAATATTTTAGCAGCATCTGAAATCTTAATTAAACAATGAAGTTTTAAACCTCTTTTTGAAAGGTTATCACTAGCCCCTTGTTCCCTATCCACTAAAACTACAACATCCTCCACTCTTCCACCATAAGTAAAAATGGATTCAGCGGTTAAAATTAAACTTTCACCAGTGGTTGCAACATCATCAATTATCAAAACTTTATCATCAGCTTTCAATACGCCTTCAACAAGTCTCCCCCTACCATGAGCTCTCTCCACCTCCTTTCTAACATATATCAATGGTTTCTTCATTCTATATGCAACCATAGTTGCAAATGGTATACCAGCTGTTGGAACACCAGCAATTCTATCGAAATCTCCAATTTCATTCATAATGATCTCATAATATGCATCACAAACTCTTATGAAATCCTCTGGAAATGATGGTATAACCCTTAAATCTATATAGTATGGACTCTTTAAACCTGAAGTTAAAGTGAATTCTCCAAACAATATTGCACCACAATTAAAAATCCTCTTCACAATTTCAACAGCCAAATTCCATTTTAAATAATTCCAAGACAATAAAACCCTCACTAAATATGGTATAGGAGATTTAAAATTTTTCGCCTTAACCTAGTAATAAAAGGATGTAAAGCAAAGTAGTAGTAATGTTGGTAGAAGTATTGAACCTATAATCTTCCGCTTAAAACTCAATGAAGAAACATCATCCAAAGGTCCAGGATGATCTCTATAAATTTGCATAAACAATGCTAAAATAGCCATTAATAAATATCCAGAAAACATTAAAACTGCAATTCCAATATATGAGATAACCCTATAATACTTTCCTCCAAACATAGCTCTTGAAATATGTCCACCATCAAGTTGAGATATAGGCATTAAATTTATGAAGGTTATCAAAAAACCAATCCATCCTGCAAAAGCTACTGGATGTAAAAGTAGATCATAATAAACTGGATTAAAGGGTTTAATAAATTGAACTATAAAATCGAATATCATTGGAACTGGAATATACATACCATACACCATTTGTTTAGGAATGACATATGATAATCGAACACCCAATATAGATACAAGTATAGCCGCTGAAAAACCAAGTAAAGGTCCACTTAAACCAACATCAAAAAGTTGATCTCTATTCACCATAGGTGAACGTTGAACTATAATTGCACCCATAGTTCCACCAATCTCCGGAGGGCCTGGAATAAAATATGGAAGGCTAGTTTCAACACCATGAAATTTTGAAGCAATCTTATGACCAAATTCATGGAGGACAGCAATAGATAAGAGACAAGCAGTATACAACACTAAATTCAAAATAATATTACGATATGGATCTACAATATCAAAAGATACACTATTAACTTGTAGATATCCACTATAGATTATTGCTGCTAAAGTTGCAAAGAAAAGAAGTATTGCAGTTATAATTCCACTCCTACCATGACGTTCTTCATCAACCTTAAAAATTCTTAGAACAATTTTACCCTCATGCCTTCTAAGCGTCGGCATATAACCAGAACCTTTAATAGAATTATAGAGGGAAATAAAGGATTCCTTTAAATCTGGTTTATAGGATACTATAAATGTGGGAACACCAAATTGTATAGAGAAATCTTCAACTACAAAGAATCTCTTAACAAAATTTTCAATTGATAAAAAATCTATAAGCTGTTCCTTTGATTGGGTTTGAGGAGTTTGAGTTGTTTCCGGCAAACTACTTATAGATTGTTCCCCCATAAAATTCTATTTAAATCATGATGAGTAAAACCTAAAAATATTTCTACCATAAATTGTCTTGGGGAAATTATTGCCTACTATAAAGTATACGATAAGGGAAGTCACATTAAAAGATATACCAATAGTCATGGATATAAATAGGAAATGCCTACCAGAAAACTATTCACAATCATTCTTTATGCAACACTATAGGAAATATCCAAAGGCATTCCTAGTGGCAGATGTAGATGGGGAAGTAGTGGGATATATTATGTGTAGAATAGAGTATGGAATGTCGAATTTCAAATTTGCATTATTAAAGAAGGGACATGTAATATCCATAGCAGTACTACCACAATATAGGAGGATGGGTATAGGATATAATTTAATGGTTAAAGCCATGGAAGCAATGAAAAACTATGGAGCGACAGAAGTATACTTAGAAGTTAGAGTTAGCAATTATCCAGCAATAAGATTATATGAGAAATTGAATTACACAATAACCAATAGGATACAAGGATATTATGCTGATGGTGAAGATGCATATGTAATGGCTAGACAATTATGATTGTAGAGAAACTTCTAGAGCCACTTTAATAGCATTCAAAATATCATTGAAATTCATTGAGGGAGGAGGCTCACCTCTAACCCCAGTTTTAAGCTTACTTGAAGCTTGTTCTATAGTGTATGGTATATGTATAAAGCCAGCTTTACCATTAACATTAAATCTATCCATAAAGTACAAACCCAAATACATAACACAATTACAAAGGAAAGTACCGGCACTATTAGAAATATATGCGGGTATACCTAAATCCAACATACGTTTAACAATAGCTTTAATCGGTAAAGTTGAGAAGAAGGCTGTAGGACCTCCAGCAATTATTGGTTCATCCACAGGTTTATAACCATCATTATCAGGACCTGAATCCATAATATTTATGGCAATTCTCTCAACACGTACACAAGATGCTCTTGGAGCAAGACCTAAACTCAATAAAATTCTAGGTTTATAATTTAATACGAGATTCTCCAATAATCCTTTAACTTTAGCAAAAGAAACTGGTAAAACCACTCCAACGATCTCTTCACCCATAAAATTTAAACCATTAAACTTCTTTACAATATCTCCAGATGGATTATAAGATTCTTCACCATAAGGTTCAAAACCAGTTAAAACAATAACCATAACAATTCAAAAATAGATATAAATAATTGATTTTTAAAGTTTTATGTTGAGAACTCAATTAGCAGCAAAGGAACTTCTATCAGCATAATACTTCTTCACATATCTTGGTTTAAGTTTTGAAGCTATGTAATCAAAAGCTTTTTCAGGATCACTCTTATCACCACAAGTATACACATCTAATGTAGCATAGGAATACTCAGTCCAAGTATGTATGGCAATATGACTTTCAATAACTAAAACTATAACTGAAACTCCACCCTTCTCTCCACCAAACTTCCAAGATTTCACATCCCAAACAGTCATATTAGCTATCTTAGCAGCCTCAATAGCTATATCCCTTAATAAACGTTCATTGGAAAGAATTTCTGCATCACAATCATATAGATTACCGTAGACATGCTTCCCAACAATCACTTTACTGGTTACATTCATTTCTATATCTTCGATTACATGCAAGATATAAATCAATATTTAAAGTTTTCTATATTAGCCATGATAATGGAATGTCTTGCCAAGAGCCATCAGGCTTAATCCTTCTAATAGTTAATGGAAGAACCCCTCTTTCCAATTCTATCCTAGCAATTTCTATTGGTGAAAGATTTTTATCCTCAACATTAATTAGAACTGGAGCTCCAAGAGATATTTGCAAAGCTCTAGCCCCAATAATCCTAGCCTTCTCATAACCAGTAAGTCTAGGTGGACCTATAACAATATTTTTAAAGAATTTCTGTGAAACCTTAGAAGTAATATCCATGTAACTACTTGCATCTGATGAAGCAATATCATAATCAAAGTACAAAGTCATACACACCTCAAAAACCAATGTTAAAATTTGAAGATAATCTAACAAATATTAATATTTATTTGTTTCTAAATTGTTTATATGCAAAAAACATATGAAAATGAAGAAGTGAGAAATTTCTTTTTAACATCATTAATAATGATCTTCATTTCAACAATAACAATAACATTAAGAATCCTTGGGATCACAATATTTAACATAACATTTGAAGCTTTAATAATATATATACCAACAATACTAGCAATTATAGCATCCATATACCTATTTAAATCCAAGAAAAGTTAAAAATATAATTTCCCAAGTATATTGAAGATTTGATGATAGATTTATCCATTATAGGATTCATACTGATAATAATTGGAGTGTTAACAATATTTTTAGGAGCTATTATAGCCATAATGAAAGCTAAATCTAGTGGTAGAGTTGAAAGTGGAGGAGTAATAATTATAGGACCATTCCCAATAATATTTGGGACAAGCTCAAAGATATTAAAGATTATGGTTATAATAACATTATTAATCATGATAACACTAATGCTATTATCAATAATTCCATTATGGAGGTTTAGGATTCTATGAAATGTGAAATATGTGGAATTAGAAATGCAAAATATACATGTATTAATTGTGGATGTAGAGTCTGTGAAGAATGCTTAGATACGGAGAAATGGATGTGTATAAAATGTCTTAAGATAGAGGATTCCAATATTATGGGTGGAGAAACTATAAACACCATATTCAAAATTTCAATGATAGGATTTTTAATGATATTCATTGGGATAATCATAATAATGATTTCACAGATATTCATGGGGGGTACAATAGCTGGTGGAATAGTAATATTCCCATTTATACCAATAATATTCATAAAAGGTTTAGAGGGGCTGGAATTAACATTAATAGTATCAATAATAATTATAATTGTAATAACATTATTAACATTCATCTACATATTAACGAGAAAAATTTAAAATAGTAAAGGTAGATTTACCTACCTATAATAAAGGTATATTCTATGTGTACTCCACTCATCAGATACTATTTCAACTCTAACTGGACGCCAACCTGGAATTTCAAAATCATGTGAGACAATTCTTGTCCCAGGTCTTAGTTCTCTCTCAAGTTTAGGTTTTAAACGCTCATTAACACTAGTTAGTAAATACATTGTAACTACATCTGCATCACGTATACTAACATCAAAGAAGTTTCCATGAATAATTCTAACAACACCTTGAAGATTTTCAGCTAAAATCCTCTCTTCAATTTGTTTAACAAGTTGAGGTCTAATCTCAATACCCACAGCTCTAGCTTTAAACTCTTTGGCTGCAATAAATAAAATTCTACCATCACCAGCACCAAGATCATAAACAAGTTCTCCAGGTTTAACATTACAAAGCTGAAGCATTCTCCTAGCAACGTTTTCAGGAGTTGAGACAAAAGGTACATCATAATTATAATACATCAACACTACCAGAAAATAAGATAAAACTAATTAAGATAAAAATTTAACTCGAATATTAAATTGAGGAATACTTATTTATCTTATAAAGGTAAATCTTAAATGGAATCGAATGGGTAGGAGAGATTTAATAGATAGACTTGATAGAATTGAATATTTACTTGAACATCTATCAAGGGAAATAGAAACTATAAAGAGGATTTTAGGTTTAGGAAATGATAGCAATATATTTTCATTACTTGAAGGTGGAATAGAAACATATAGGACTATAACATCAGAATATAAAAGGATACTAAATATTGAGAGGATGATTAGGAACATAATGTTGGATGGAATATCAAAGGATATAATGCGCATATTAGCATACATGGGACCTATGAACATAACCCAAATAACTAAAGAAATAAAAAGGAGGAGGGGGAGGTCTTCAAGATTAACAGTATCTAGAAAGTTGAAGGCATTAGTAGCTAAAGGTATAGTGAAAGAGGAACTGAAGGGGAGAGAAAAAGTATATTATTTATTGTAATCATAATTCAAATCATATCCATAAAAATTGAATATAATAATCGATCATAAAATGATTAAATTATTATGGAAAAATTAATCACAATAAACATATATGTGGATATATGGAGGTGGAAAAATGCAAAATGAAGAAAGAAAGGAAGAGAGGAGGAGAAGAGAGGAATTTGAAGATGTAGCTGAATTAAGAGAAGTATTAAATGTAATATCAGAATTCATAGATAAATTGCCAAAACTAATAAATGAATTGATCTCAGCAATATATGCAGCAGATTTAGGGGAAAGAATTGGTAAAAGTATAGGTGAATACTATAAGAAGCTTAAGGAAAGTGGACTGCCTGATGAAGTTGCAATAAGATTAACAGAAAATTATGCAAAGGAAGCTCAAACACCAATGAAGCTACTTGGAGAATTAATTTCAAGATTTAGTGGTCCAAGGAAGAGTTATTTAGAAGAATTGGAAAAGTTAAAGGAAGAAATGGAGAAGTGGAAGAAGAAGGAATAGAAGTAGTTAAAGTTGATGTCGATGAGTAAAATTGTAAAGGTAATCTCAATAATATCTATAGCATTAATAATGGTAAAAATATTGTTAAATTCAATAGTGATTTTAATGGAGTTATATGAGTGGAAAATGAAGATGAAAGTTAGATGCCACATATATAAATGGAAGATGCGTAGGATTATGGAGAATTATGGTATTCCTAAGGATCTCGCAGATAGATTATCTAAAGATATTTTTAAAGAGGAATTAAAAGTAATAAATAATCTTCTAAGTATTAGAGGATTAATGAAAATTTTAGGAGGCAAACACATATATAGGGGATAATGCTAATAAGAGGTGAGGAGATAAAATGCATAGGGATAAGCCCCCAATAATACAGAATATAGAATCATGGGTGAATTCACAAAAGAGATTTCTAGAATATGTTAAGAAAAGTGAAGGTGAACTTGAAGCAGCAGATAGATTATCACTAATAATAGCAGCTAGAGCTGCATGTTCACAAATAGCTAGAACAATAAAGGGGTTTGATGCATGGCTTCAAAACCCATTAATAATAGGATTAATGCCATTGGAAATGGTTAAAGAAGTTCAGGAAAAATTATGGTCTATAATGAAGATTATAACAGAATTTGATATACAACATACTGAGAAATATGGGGAATATTTAAAGAAAGTTATAGAGCAAGGGAAGATAATACCTCCATTACCATTGGAAGAAGAAGAACAGCAACCTCAACAGCAATTAACATATATGAGATAAAATTCTTCATAAATCTTCTTCTTTAGAAATTTTGATTTTCCCACTGGAAACGATTACCGTTAAAGAGTCACCTAATTCAGGTTTAGGTTCAAGCATACTCCATTCATCTTCAGTAAGCCATAAAGTTAAACGTGGAATTTGAAGTGATGTGGAAAGCGGAATTGGCATCATCCTCATAACTTGTTGCATAATTGGAAGAACATCCTTAGCTAACTCAGAATCTTGAGAAGAGAAGAATACTGGAGGTGGAGATTCCTCTTCTTCAATTAAATCAATTCTAAACATTTTTTCACCATTAGGAGCTCTAACAACATTTTTACTTGCAACAACAGCCTTAAACTTAACCTCCAATAAAATCCCTCCAAAACCATAGAAATATTAGTACACATATATATAAGTGGTTGCCTCAAATGAAATTTAATATTGTATTCGAAATGATTAAATATTCCACATAGAAATGTGTAGCAGAAAATCCTTACATATGAGTGGTGGTAATGCCGCAGAAAAATCAAATAATTGCAAAAAGAGAACTTGCACCGAGAATAATAGAAATAGAAGTTTATAATCCAGATATAGCATCAAAAGTGAAAGCTGGACAATTCATAGTGATTAGAGTTGGAGAAGAATGTGAGAGAATACCATTAACAATAGCTGATTGGAATGCTAAGGATGGAATTATAACCATAGTATTCCAAGAAGTTGGGGTTTCAACATATAAACTTGGTAAACTTAATGTGGGAGAAACAATTATGGATGTTGTAGGGCCATTGGGGAATCCATCAGAAATAGATAGATTTGGAACAGTGGTATGCATAGGAGGTGGAGTGGGGATACCAGCAATATACCCAATAGCAAGAGAATTAAAGAATGCTGGAAACAAGATTATATCGATAATAGGAGCTAGAAGTAAAAATCTACTTATATATGAAGATAAGATGATGAGTGTAAGTGATGAACTTAGAATAACTACAGATGATGGATCAAAGGGGAGAAAGGGGTTTGTATCAGATGAATTAAGAGATCTATTAAAAAGTGGATTGAAGGTTGATAGAGTTGTAACTGTTGGGCCTGCAATAATGATGAAGGTTTGTGCAGAAGTTACAAAACCATATAATATAAAGACTATTGCAAGTTTAAATCCAATAATGGTATGTGGAATGGGTATGTGTGCTGCATGTAGAGTTGAAGTAAATGGTGAAACAAGATTTGTATGTTTTGAAGGACCTGAATTCGATGCACACAAAGTAAACTTTGATATACTATTAATGAGGTTAAATGCATATAGAAGTGAGGAGCAAATGGCATTAAAGATTTATCTTGAGGGGAGGGGTGAGTGAAATGCCGATAAAGAAGAGGGTTGAAATGAATAAGCTTCCCATTGAAGATAGAAAGAATAGTTTTAATGAAGTTGCTTTAGGTTTAACTGAAGAACAAGCAATAGAAGAAGCTAAGAGATGTTTACAATGCCCAAATTATCCATGTGTAAGTGGATGTCCAGTAAACGTTGATATACCTAAATTCATAAAGAAGATAGTGGAAAAAGACTTTTTGGGAGCATATAGGATTATAAAGGAGAAGGATGCTATACCAGCAATAACTGGTAGAGTATGTCCACAAGAAGTTCAATGTGAAGCTAAATGTACACTACAGAGAATTAAAGAGCCTATAGCTATAGGTGCATTAGAGAGGTTTATAGCTGATTGGGCTATAAAGGAGGGAGTGATAAAGGAAGAAGTAACTAGAGCACCATCTAATGGTATAAAGATAGCTGTAGTTGGATCTGGACCAGCAGGTATAACTGTAGCAGCTGATCTAGCTAAACTTGGATATGAAGTAACAATGTTTGAAGCATTACATAAACCTGGGGGAGTATTGGTTTATGGAATTCCAGAATTTAGATTGCCAAAGAGGATAGTTGAATATGAAATAAACTATCTAAAGGATTTGGGAGTTGATATAAAGACGAATACTGTTATTGGTAGAACATATACTATAAAGGAGTTATTCCAAAGTGGTTTTAGAGCAGTATTTATTGGTACTGGAGCTGGAATGCCAAAATTCCTAGGTATACCAGGAGAAACTTTAGTCAACATATATACAGCCAATGAATTCCTCACTAGAGTAAACCTCATGAAGGCATATTTATTCCCAAAATATGATACACCAATAAAAGTTGGAAGGAAAGTTGCAGTTATAGGTGGTGGGAATGTGGCTATGGATGCAGCTAGAACAGCCATTAGATTAAAAGCTGAAGAAGTATACATTGTATATAGGAGAACTGAAGAGGAAATGCCTGCAAGAAGAGATGAAGTTATAAATGCAAAAGAGGAGGGTGTAAAATTCCAATTACTAACTCAACCAATAAGATTTGTCGGTGATAAAGAAAATAAATTGATTGGAATTGAATGTTTAAGAATGCAACTTGGAGAACCGGATGCAAGTGGTAGGAGGAGGCCTATCCCAATAAAGGGATCTGAATTCATATTTGAAGTGGATTCAGCAATAATAGCAATTGGATGTCATCCAAATCCATTAATAGCAAAAACAACCCCAGAAATAAAGGTGAATGAAGAAGGATGTATAATAGTGGATGAAGAGTGTAGAAGTAGTATGAAGGGTGTATATGCAGCTGGAGATATAATACTTGGAGAAGCAACGGTAATAGAAGCTATGGGTACTGGTAGAATAGCTTCAACAACAATACATAAAGATATAAAAAATGGAAGAATATAAGGGATAAATTTACCCAAATTTTTAAATTTATTAAGATGGTTTAAAACTTAAAAGTTCTTCTTCACTTGGAGGAGGTCTAATAATTCCAGCCTTCCAAATAGCTTCAAGAGATCTTCTAGCATCACTAATAATCTTTGAAGCTCTCTCCCAAAGCTCATTCCTACTAAGTTTAACTCTAGCAACACCTTGCTCAATAGATTTCAATGCACATGCCACAGCTTCTTCAATATAAACCTCCCATTCATCCATTGTTGGTAGAATATACTCTTCATGAATCCCCTTCCTCTCAGCAAATTTAGCTAAAGCTTCAGCTGCAGCAACACACATTTCATCAGTAACAGTTCTAGCTTTAACATCAAGTACACCTCTAAATATTGCTGGAAAACCAAGAGAATTGTTTACTTGATTTGGAAAATCAGATCTACCAGTACCAACAATTCTTGCACCACCCTCCTTAGCTTCCCAAGGCCAAATTTCAGGTATTGGATTTGCACATGCTAAAACTATGGCGTTATCAGCCATACCCTTAATCCACTCCTTCTTTATAACCCCTGGACCGGGGCGGCTTGCAGCTACACATACATCAGCACCCTTTAAAGCTTCAGGTATACCTCCACGTAATCCTTCACTATTACTCTTCAAAGCCCACTTCCACTTCCAAGGATCCTTCTCCTTCTCAATTATATCACGTCTATCAGGATTCAATATACCCTTACTATCAACCATTACTATGTTTCCAGGTTTAGCACCTGCAATTTCAAGAACATCTGCAGTCTTAATATTAGCTGCACCAGCACCAACAAGAACTATTTTAGCTTCATTAAGCTTCTTTCCAACAACCTTCAATGCATTAATAACTGCAGCAAGAATTACAGTGGCAGTTCCCTGTTGATCATCATGCCAAACTGGTATTTGAAGTTTCTCTCTAGCTTTTTCAAGTACATAGAAGCATTTAGGTTTTTCAATATCTTCTAAATTTATTCCACCAAAACTTGGTTCAATAAGTTCTAGGAATTCTATGAGTTTATCTGGATCCTTAGTTTTAACACATAATGGAAATGCATCTACACCACCAAGATACTTAAATAAAACTGCTTTACCCTCCATAACTGGCATAGCAGCTTCAGGTCCAATATCGCCTAAACCTAAAACTCTAGTTCCATCACTAACAACAGCTACATAATTCCATCTATTGGTATACTCAAAGCTATTTAGATCTGGATTTTCCTGAACCTTCCTACATGCAGCAGCAACACCAGGCGTATACCATATTGAGAAATCATCTAAAGTTCTAACTGGAACTTTTGGCATAACTTGAAGTTTACCTTCATAAAACTTGTGTAATTGTGGAGCTATTAGAGATGGTTTTTGAGCTCTCTCCAAAAGCTTCTTAACATCCACTTCACCCATGAAATACACCGATAAACTATTAATAAACATGTGTTTAAATCTTTCCATAAATAGAAATTCAACAATAAAGAATAAATGAGACTAGAATAATATGTTTACAGTTAATTATGGGGATTGAAATGGGTGAAGATGAAGAACTTAAAAAGATTGTGGAGAAGAAAATTAAAGAATTAACTAGGAAGAATAAGGAGGCTAGTGTTGAAGTGGAATTGGATAGAGATGAATTTAGAGAAGCATTATCAAAGAATAGACTTGTTGTAGTGGATTTCTGGGCTCAATGGTGTGGACCATGCCAAATATATAGTAGAATATTTAAATCTGCAGCTGAAAAACTTGTGGGTAAAGCGTTGTTTGGAAGGGTTAATGTAGATAGAAATCCAGAATTAGCAGAGGAGTATAGGATATATGCAGTTCCAACAACACTAATATTCTTAAATGGAAGGAAGGTGGAGGAAATAGTGGGAGTAGTAACTGAAGAAGAATTGATAAGTATAGTGGAGAAATACCTATAAAACAACTTTAAATAAATTATTTATTGAGGTTTTAGGGGATATGAGTATTAAATTGGAAATTGTAAATTTAAATGTTCCAGAGGGATGCAATATAATACTTGGTCAAAGCCACTTCATAAAAACAGTTGAAGATTTATATGAAGCTATGATGAATTCAACGCCAAATGTTAAATTTGGAATTGCATTCTGTGAATCTTCAGGACCACGTTTAATAAGACATGATGGAAATGATGAAGAACTTAGGAAAATTGCTATTGAAAATGCACTTAAATTATCAGCTGGACACTGCTTCATAATAGTTATGAGGAATGCATACCCAATAAATGTATTAGATAGAGTTAAAGCAGTACCGGAAGTAGTAAACATATATTGTGCAACTGCAAATCCAGTACAAGTTATAATTGGAGAAACAGATCAAGGTAGAGCTATACTTGGAATTGTAGATGGAGGGAAAAGTCTAGGAGTTGAAGATGAAAAGGGGATAGAGGAGAGGAAGAGATTTCTAAGGAGCATTGGATATAAAAGGTAATCAATCAATAAATTTCTTTAAAACTTCAAATGTACTTTTTAAATGTTGTGGAATAACTTTTGCATCAGCCAGTATAGGCATAAAATTAGTATCACCAAACCATCTTGGAACAACATGGAAATGTAAATGTCCAACACCTGCACCAGCAGCTCTACCAATATTAACACCAATATTAAAACCATCAGGTGAAAAAGCCCTCTTCAAAACATCAATGGATAGAGATATGAAATCCATAATCTCCAAAACCTCTTCACGTGAAAGCTCATTGGGATATATAACATGCCTATATGGAGCAATCATTAAATGACCATTATTATATGGATATGCATTCAAAACAATATATGAATGTAAGCCACGCTTTAGAATGAATAATTCATCATCACGATTAAGCTTTGGATAAACACAGAAAAAGCATTCAACATCCTTGGGAGCAGAAATATATTCAACCCTCCAAGGAGCCCATAAAACCTTCAAATAGACACCCGATTAAGATAAATGCTTAAATGAATATAATGATTTCGTGAATAGTATGGTGGAAGTATCACAAACATTAATTAAAAGATATTTAAACAATGGAAAGATTTTAAAAGCATGGAATATGCTTGAAAGAAGCATTGAAATACAAACCCTACTCAAAATGTCAAATATAATGGCTGTGAAAAGATTGAAGTATAATGATCATGGACCAGTACACTCAAGAATAACTTCAGGAGCAGCATTAGAAATATTGAAGATAATAAGTAAACATAGAACTCCAAATGTAATTTTAGATCATGGAATGAATATGGAAGATGCACAATTAACAATATTACTTGGAGCATACCTCCACGATATTGGAAATTGTATACATAGAATTCAACATCCACAAAATGGATGCTACATAATTGAAAAACCATTAAACAAAATACTGAGAAACATATATGATATATTAGAAGATAGAGTAAAGATTAAATGTGAAGTTCTACACTGCATATATTCAAGTGACGATGAAATACAATGCTTAAGCTTAGAAGCAGGAATAGTAAAAGTTGCAGATGGACTAGACATGGCTGAGGGGAGAGCTAGAATACCATACGATCTAGGTAAAAAGGATATACACTCATTATCAGCATTAGCAATAAAAAGAGTTGAAATAGAAGAGGGAAATATAAAACCATTAAGGGTAAAAGTGGTTATGGAGAATCCAGCTGGAATATTCCAAATACAAAATGTATTAATGAAGAAGATATCCACATCTGGATTAAGAGACCTAATAGAAATAACAGCAATAAATATTAATGGAGAAATATTTATGGAAGAGAAGTAGCATCCTTAGGTAATATTGGAAGATTATCCACATTCAATGCGTAAACATCAAGATATTTTAAACCAGAACCAGTAAAGTATAATAGGATTTTATCAGATGAATCCACAATACCATCATCAAGTAGATGTTTAAGAGCAGCATAAGTTGAAGCAGCCTCTGGACATGTGAAAAACCCATTTCTAGATAGAATCTTCATGGCATCCATAATCTCATCATCACCCACAGCAATAGCATAACCACCACTATCCCTAACAGCCTTAAGAATCAAATAACTTGCATAAGGCTTTGGAACCCTTAAACCAGCAGCAATAGTTTGAGCATTAACCCAAACATCAGAAACTTCCTTCATATTTTCATTGAAAGCCTTAACCAAAGGCATACAACCAGTGGATTGAACAATTATAAGCTTCGGCATATTATCAACCCAGCCAATCTCCATAAGCTCATTAAACCCCTTCCAAAGACCAATAACACCCTCACCACCACCAGTAGGAAATATTATGTAATCAGGAGGATCCCAATCAAATTGCTCTGAAATCTCATATGCCATAAGCTTATAACCTTCAAACCTATATGGCTGCTTATTAGTGGAAACATCAAACCATCCATAAAAATCCCTAAGCCTAGAAACAATACTGGCACAATCATTAATTAAACCATCAACCAAATAGACCTTAGCACCCATATAAACACATTCCTTCAAAGTACTTATTGGAGCATCTTTAGGCATAAAGGCATAAACCTCCAATCCAGCTCTAGCACCATAAGCAGATAAAGCTGCAGCAGCATTACCAGCACTTGGAATTGCAACTCTAGAAACACCCAAACCCTTAAGGATGGATACTGCTAAAGCCATACCCCTAGCCTTAAAAGTTCCAGTGGGCAAATGACCATCATCTTTAACAAAAAGATTTCTACAACCATAAGATAAATCTCCATCTAAACGTATAATTGGAGTGAAAATTTCACCTAAAGAAATTACGTCTTGAACACCCCTTAAAGGTAGAAAGTCTATATACTTCCAAAAACTATCAAATCTAAAACTAAAAACACTTTTATCAAACTTTAAATTAGAAAAATCATATTTGTATAGTAGTGCACCACCACACTTTAAACATACATTAATAGGTTTATCAACATCATAAACTTCTCCACAACCACTACACTCCAAATAAAACTTCAACATAAATATCAAAGTAAATAGGTAATGTTAAATATAAATACCTTACCAAATCACAAATAGCTATCTAACCATAGCAACTTCAACAGACAATACCTTACTACTATCATAACCCTTAATAAACCTAAAAGTGAAATTCATACAATTATTGTTAAAAATGGTTTTTGGAAGATAAAGTTTTAAGTAAATTGTGGATTTCCCAAGTATAGTAATATAAAACTTATTGGCATAATTCCTACTAGAAATCATGCCAAAATCATACTCTAATTGGGAAAGCTGAGAGAAATACGCATTTTCACCAAACCCCTTAAAAGATAAACCATTAATTGAAACATCAATTAAATTTATAAACTCCACATAACCATTAAAAACCTTAAAATCAAAAACATAAAATCCAATGTTAGAATCATAATTATAATTTAAAAGGTCTATGCGTAATTCACCTCCACCATAAATACCATGAACAAGAGAATCAACCCAAGCCATTATGGGGAGAACAGTAGATAAAGAAACCAAAAAAAGAGTAAATATTGAATATGGAATGGAAAAATTATTTCCCACGATTGCAAATATATGGTAAATACATATATAAATCTTACCACAAAATTGCTAACTAATTTATTAAAAATTCGAGAGAAATTTAAAATGCAAAAAATGGTTATGATAAAATTATAAATATGGATAAAAATTGCATGAAAAAACAATAAAAAGGAAAAATTTAAATATAAAGAAAACAAAAATTTAATGTGGTGAATATATGCAAAAAACAAAAACAATATTACTACTAAGTTTAGTAATAATAACCCTCCTAGCAACAGTATTATACGCAACACCAACACTAGCAAAAAAGGATTGTGATGAAAAGAAGGTGGAAGTAAAAGTAATATCAGTGGAAGTAATAGATGGGAAAACTTGGGTAACAATAGGAATATTTAAAGATGGAGTATTAATAAAAACCGTAACCTTTGATCCACCAGGTGGAGCCCCTGGACCACTAGAATAAGTGGTAAATTGAATTTCAGCAATTGCCATAAAGCTAATAGAGCGATATCTGCTGGAGGTGATGAAGTTGCGTATCTTAGATGAGGAAGACTACAAAATACTTACAGCGTTGGGGAAAAACCCTCTCTCAAAGGTAGTGGAAATAAGTAAACTCACTGGTTTAAATGTTAAAACTGTATCTAAGAGGCTTAAAGATTTAATTGAAAGTAAAGTATTGTATTATGTTGCAGCACAAATATGTGCTCCCTCATTAGATATGGATTCAATAGTTGTTTTTTCAAATGTTAAGTTTAAGGATATACCCATAATTGAAAAAGTATGTGATCTACATCCATATACACGTTATAGAATTAGGGTTCTAGGCTCAGTAAATGGTTTATTAATGGTATTTAATATGCCTAGAGGTTCACAACCACTATTAATAAATCTTTTAGATGAACTTGAAAAATTAGGTTATATAAGAGGATACAATTATTATACAACTATAGCAAAATGGATTTATAATGAAAACGATTTCTCAAGTTATAATGTTAGAGAAGATTCATGGAATTTAGATTGGAATGTTTGGGAGAGGAAGATTGAAAGTATAGAGAAAGCTGAATTAAATCCCTACCCACCATCAATACTACATCAGATGAATGAAAAGGATATGATTATTTTAAGGGAGCTTACAATAAATGCTAGGGAAAGA
This sequence comes from Methanomethylicia archaeon, assembly GCA_038727515.1. Taxonomy (GTDB): domain Archaea; phylum Thermoproteota; class Methanomethylicia; order Culexarchaeales; family Culexarchaeaceae; genus JAVYVS01. The sequence goes on along the minus strand of JAVYVS010000002.1, from coordinate 151,183 downwards.
TTAAAGGACATTAGTAAGAAGACGGGGATACCTGAATACCATTTAAGTAGGAGAATATCATTCTACATTGATAATGGAGTTATAGAAGGTTTTAGAGTAGTAGTTTATACACATGCATCAAGGATATTTGATCAATTCATATTCAAATGTAAATGTCCAATAACAACAACAGCAAAAATAGCTACAGCAATAAAAGAACTCCCATTTCAATCAACATTTGTACCATTAAAAGAAGGCTTTATACTACAAATATTCCTACCACCCACCTTCATATCGGAATTCGGCAGAATAATACAGGGGAAAGTGGAAGAAATGGAGTTCATGTGGGCAGATTACAAAACAAGCATGAGATACTACTTCTATGGTGAACCATTTAAAGAGGGAAGATGGCAAATAGACAGGAAAACTCTTATAAACGATATATTAACAAAAATAAAAATTTAAATAACCCCTTTATTTATTTATAAGAAATCATCATTAGAGCTCTAGAAATATTAAAGAAAAAGAAGTAGTAAATAAATATAGGTCATTAGGTCATGTTGCTCCTTATTAAATATTTAATTGACATAAATGTTGGGATAATCATCTTAATTTATTGATGTTTCCTTCATATTACTATAATTATTAATGATTTTATATTGTAAAGAAATCATATGCTATTTATAGGTAGAATAATGTTTACAATACATATAGTTTCACAATATAAAATCATTATGTAATCATTTAAAGATGTACCAATGATGATCAATGGAACAATAAATGTCATAAAAACAATCAATACTACACATATAAAGCACAATATCATAATTTTATCCTTCTTTCTCGTAACGAAAAATCTCTTCAACTAAACTACTATATCTACATATTCCTATACAATAGTCCAATGAAAGATAAAAATATGTTTAAATCCACTTGAAATATTTGGAACAACTATATATTAAATTCATTCCACAAGCCAAACTGAAGGAACAAAATTCAAATTATATGAACTTTCATCAAAAGTTCCAACCCCCTACAAACTTAAATAAATATTTAAACTTATCTTATTTTGAAATTGCTACTATGATTACATATATACATCAAAGACTACATAGTTCAGGACTCACATTCGGTGAGGCATCTAAAGTTTTATCTTCTAACTGGAAAATTTCAATTAATAACTTGATTTTTAACTTTCTTGTTGACAAAAATTTGACTGTGTTAATTTAAAGTGTAACTCTTCACTTATGTAAATTCAATATCGTAAAAATATGAAGAGATTTATGGAAGGGTTACTTGACCTTCATAAGATGCTCTTGTAGTCACTACAATTATTCTAACGGTACTACCGGGACGGAAATTATCCGTTGTAAAGCCACTAATTTGAAAGATTTTAAACGCACCAGGTTCTATAACCCATTTAGTTTTATCTGGAATTACATTTGTTGCGTTCATTCCTCCGACATTAAATTGTGTTATAGTTACATTTAAGCTTCCAATATTTTGTATAGTTACATTTATATAGTAATTATTTCCACTTCTGCTGGCGTAAGCCATTATCCTTATGTTTTCGTATGTTGTGAATGCTCCCATTAGTCCTGTTAGCCAGAATGCTGCTGCAATGCTTATTACTATTGCTACTGCCACCATTATTATTGTTGCTATTACTGGTGATATACCTTTACTCTTTTTATTCTCCATATATATTCACCATTTTGTTTATACTATTGAATTGTGTGGAATATTTAAAGTTTTTCTTTTATATATGTTTTGTATTCTTTTTGTATTTTTGGTGATATGTTTATATTTTGGTTGTGTTTAGTTTTTTTGGGTTTGTATGGTTAGGCTTCCTTTTGTTAGTCCTAAGGTTCGTGTTGTTAGGAGGGTGGTTGTTGAGAAGGCTGTGGAGTTTCTTCCATTGGATGAGAGGTTTGAGGTTTTGGAGAGTTATCCTGTTTTTGAGCCTTTCGCTAGGGTTTATATTGTTAGGATTCCTTGGATGGGTGGTGCTGTTGCGTATTATGTTGATGAGTATAGGCTTAGTTATGAGGAGAGGGATGTTTATGATAAGCTTGTTGATTTTGTTACTGAGGAGTTGAAGGTTTATAGTGTTGCTGAGGATTTGAGGGGTTATGTTTTTAGTGAGATTAGGCGTATTGCTGATAGGTATCGTGGTAGTTTGAGGCTTAGTGGTGCTATGAGGGATAGGGTTCTGTATTATGTTGAGAGGGATTTGCTTGGTTATGGTCCTATTCATGTTTTGATGCTTGATCCTAATGTTGAGGATATTAGTTGTGTTGGTGTTAATAGGCCTATTTATGTTTGGCATAGGCGTTATGAGAGTATACCTACTAATATTGTTTTTAGGGATGTTAAGGTTTTAAATGAGTTTATTTTGAAGCTTGCTCATAGGGCTGGTAAACATATTAGTCTTGCATATCCAACTCTTGATACTATGCTTCCAGAGAAACATAGGGTTGCAGCAACATTTGGTTCTGAGGTTAGTACTGCTGGGTCGACTTTTACCATTAGGAAGTTTAGGGCTAAACCTTTTTCTCCCACTGAGCTTATAGCTGACAACGTGATTGATGAGTTTATGGCTGGATATATTTGGCTTATGCTTGATTATGGTAGGACTATTATGATTTCCGGTGGGACTGGTGCTGGTAAAACTACGCTTCTAAATGCTTTAAGCCTATTTATTAGACCTGGTCTCAAGATTGTGACTGTTGAAGATACCCCTGAACTTAATCTTCCACATGAGAATTGGATTCAATTGACTGTTAGACCTACATATGCTGTTGGTATAACTATAACTGAAATTAAACTTTTTGATCTTATTAAATTGTCTTTGAGATATAGACCTGACTATTTAATTGTTGGTGAGATTAGAGGTGAAGAAGCTTTCGTACTATTTCAAGCTATGGCTACAGGTCATGGTGGAATATCAACAATACACGCTGAATCTCTGGATTATGCCATAAAGAGGATTACATCTCCACCCATGAATATACCTGAAACCTACGTTAAATTAATGAATATATTTCTACATATTGATAGAGTTGCAATTGGGGAGATTGGTAGAACTGAGAGGAGGGTTAGGATTATGCAAGAAGTAGAAGATTATGGGAAGTATAGGACTGTGTCCATATGGGATCCATCTTTAGATCAACATAAATTTACATTGGAAAACTCTTGGTTAATTGGAAAAATTAGTGAAATGAGTGGTAGAAGTGTAGATGAGTTGAGGGAAGAGATTTATAGGAGGAGTACAGTTTTAAGATGGCTTGTGATGAAGGGTGTATATGATTTTATGGAAGTTAGTAAATGGATATTTAGATACCATTACAATCCAAAGGAGGTATATGAAGAAGCAGTTAAAGAAATGGAATCTATGGGAAAGGTATAGACTATAGAATTTAGAAAAATTTAAAATGAAAGATGTTACATATACTATTAAAGTAGAAAGTAATTAATTTGGTTATTTGGGTGTAATTAAATGTTTGCTAATGAGGGGAAAGATGTAAAGCTTTTAGATATAGTGAATTTAGCTGAAGAGAAATTGAGGGATTTGATAAAGGATATAGAGAAAAGTAAAGGGAATAGGAGGATTAAAGGGTTAATTATTTATCATCATGCTGGATACGATTTACATATTGATTTTAAGGGTGGAAAACCTTCATTAGCCATGATGAAGAGTAATGAAAAAGTTATTTGTGGAAATGAATGTTGGGAGAAAATTTCTGAGATTAAAGATAAAGTTGCTGGAATTGTTGAAGTATATGAAGTTAGTGAAGAGGAATTATCAAAATTTGAGGAAGAAAATCCAAATGCCATTATTAGTAGTGGAGAAATTAAGGGTGTAAAAACGCATGTAAACATAAATGATTATAGTAGGAAGATGTTGAATATGCCACTAATTAGAAATTTGATGTTGAAGGATAAAGAAGAGTTGAAGGAGGAAATGGATGTTCTAGAGAGTATGGAGGATATTAATAAAGTTGTTGAAAGGATTATTGCTGAGAGTAAAGGTAAAATCTTGTATATGTTTGTAAGCTTCCTTGGAGAGAGTAATTGGAAGAGTTTTGATATTTTACTAAAAAATGGAGAAGTTATTTCAACAATGATTAGTGGAGTTAATAAAGTGTTGACTGGTAAAAATGCATTGAACGAGATAATGAAGTTAAATAAAGCTGAGGGGAAATACATTGTCTTTCTATACGAATTAAAAGAGGAAGATCTTGAATTGCTAAATAAAGATGAAGCTGAATTGAAGAAGACCATGGATAAAATTTCATTTCCAAAAATCATTTCAAAAGCTGAGGAGGAAAGGAGGAAACCTAGGAAGATTGTAACGGTGGAACCAGTTAAGATAGATTTGGAAAAGGTTAGGGATAGAGCGTTGGAGTATTTTAAGAGTAGTTTAGAAGGCTTTGGGTATATAATGGAAGATTTAAAGGTTGATTTAATTGATGGTACTGTAACATTTCAAGTTAAAGTTAGAAAGAAGGGTTTCTCACTTAAAAGAGTTAAACTTTCTGATGTTGAAGGTAAACTTGTTGATGATGCTCAATGGGTTATGAAAAGCATAGGGTATAATGCTCCAATAAAAGTTAATATAAGCTAAATTTAATTGATTTAATATTTAAACAAGCCCAAATATTGAAGCTATTCTAGGTGTTAAGAGTATTGTTATTGTTGAAATTATGGATAACATTAGCGCATGTTTAAATCCAGATGCAGTAATACCTGTGGAAACTTTCCCAGCAATTAAACCCATGAACAAGGTGTTGAAGACTATTGATGGCATAATAATTCTAATCGCAGCCCTATATTCTACAATTCCAGCAGCCACCGTTGACATAAATACAGCTATAAACATCATTGAAGTTACGAGTATTATTGCTGATAAGTATGGTATTATTAGTAGTATTTTAACTGATGCAGCTCTCTCCCTCTCTACAGCTTCACTCATTTCAGCGAAATAAGCAATGTTTTCAAGGGTTTCAGGCGTTCCACCACCAACTTCAATAGCATCTATAAGCATATATAAAAAAACGTTAGCCCTCCAAACCTTAATTTTTCTCATAAGATCTTCATATACCTTAGCTATGGGCAAACCTAGAGCAAGTTTATTTGCAGCTTCCCTCAAATATTTTGAGAAAGCACCATACTCTCTATCAGCCAAAGTTATAATGCATTTCTCAGGGGATAAACCAGTCTTCCTAACTTCCACAATATCCCTAAGGAATTTAACAACACCACTAGCAATCATACTATATTTCCTAAATATAAAGGCTTCATATAGTGTTGATGGAATTAGAGATATGGCTAAAGCTATTGATGTGGATATTGAAGGTGCATAAACAATATCGACATTGAAAAAATTCAGAATTGAAATTATCATTGATGTTAATCTTATAGATAAATCGCCTATCATGGGTATTTCCACCGGATAAAAGAAGGGTGCAATCAATACATATGTGAAGAAGATGAATATGGGTATGGCGGTTAATAGGAATATTATGTATGGATCCCATATTACACCAGGCTCTCTATATTGTAATATATCAGATAAATAGAGAATTACAAGGGAGATGAAGGGCATTAAAATATATGTGAAAAAGAATAGGGTGTAAAGGTTTACTCCTGGAATATAGATTCTAGCAATGGATAAACTTATCAGGTACATGACGTTTATCGTCATCAACAAGATGAATGATACTGCAAGATAAGATTCTAATAAAGTTGACATTTTCTCACCAGCAGATTTAATCTTAGTTATGAGTCCACTAAAGACATCCCTAGATCTCTTAATCAAATAATCAACAACATCACCACCAGCACCCACAGTAGCAACATAACCAAGCAAAACATCCGATAACATGAAACTTCTAACTCTACTAACTATGTCTTCAAAAGCTGATAATGGATCCCAACCCATAGCTCTAACCATAATCTTAAACCTCTTAGCAGTTTTTGAAAACCTCTTAAACAGTGATTCAGCAGCTTCAAGACGCTCAAAGGAAGCGTATGGGGATACGCCTCCAGTAACCATAATACTTAAATATGCAAATGCATATGGAGCTTCCTGATCATATCCAGCAGCATTATTTAAACTTAAAGCCTTCGGCAAAATTAAACCCAAAATTATGAATACACCCACAGGAAATAATATTATGAATAAGGTTGTGAAGAATAAATATGTTAACGGTAATTGGAATATTGAATATATAAAAATGGCAACACTTATAATTATTGATATTATGTATGTGAAGCCGCCAATAGAAGCATAAACCTCTGGATGAATACCAATACCAGAAGTTTTAATATCGTAATAAATATTAGGATAGAATCTAAGTAAGATTCTCCCAGCCCAACCAAAATATCTATGGATAATGTCAATTAACGTCAAAGCCACATCAAAAGAACCTTTTAAGATAAGTGGAATATTAGGTTTTCGAAGAAAACAATAAAATATATGGAAATATAACTTTTATTTGTGTAAAATGGTTAGCGCGTTAAAAACCTTCCAAACACTTAAAGAATTAGCAGATTATGTAGATGAGAAGTTGAAAGAAGTTCAAAATTTAATTATAGAACACCAGAAGATGCTTGAAGATGTTAATAGGAGGATTGAAGTCTACAAGAGAATTGCTGGACCAATGGTTTCAAGTGGGGATTCAAGCGATATTGGTAGAAGGCAGGAAATTGAATTTCATGGTATTGAGATATCATTAAATCCACAACCTGAAAGGGAAATTGAAATTTTAAATGAGATTTTAAAGAGATTGAATGAGAGACTTGCAGGGTTATATAAGGTTAGGAGAGCTTTAGAGCTTTTAAACATAGATTTATCAGCTAGGATAAATTGTCAAGTGGTTATAATTGATGATGTACCCAAAAAATTGATTATAAAGTTTTAAGTTTAATCTATTTGTTTTCACCTTGAGTTTTTGATTCACTTGAACCTTCAACTTCACCTAGAAATCTCCTTATTGGAGCTATTAATTCTGAGAATTCCATTGGGAAAATGAATTTTGTAGCTGGAGATTGACCTAAACTCTTTAAAGTTTCTAGGTATTGTAGTGCCATAGTCTTATAATCTAATCTACTAGCAGCTCTAAATATTGTTTCCAATGCTTGAGCATAACCTTCAGCTCTCAATATACTCGCTTGTCTTTCACCTTCAGCCTTTAAAATACTTGATTGCCTTTCACCTTCAGCAACTTTTATTGCAGCTTCCCTTCTACCTTCAGCTTCAAGTATCATAGCCCTCTTATTACGTTCAGCAGCCATCTGTTTTATCATAGCCTCTTGAACATCCTTTGGTGGAAGTATCTCTCTAATTTCAACACTACTAACCTTTATACCCCAACGTTCAGTAACCTCATCAAGTTTTAAACGTAGAATACTATTTATCTCTTCCCTCCTAGCTAAGACGTCATCAAGCAATATATCTCCAACAACTGCTCTAAGGATTGTTGTAGCCATACCAACAGCTGCACCCTCAAAATTCCTAACTTGCAATGTTGACATCAATGGATCTATAACCTTATAGTATATTAGGAAGTCTATGTCTACTGGTGCATTATCCTTAGTTATACAAGTCTGCCTAGAAACTTCAAGATATCTCTCACGTAGATCAACAATTACAGGTCTATCTATGAATGGTATTAAGAATACTACTCCAGGACCTTTAGCTCCAATACATCTTCCAAGTCTAAAAATCACTGCACGTTCATATTCCCTAACAACTCTAATTGCACTGGAAATTATGAAGACTAAAATTAAAACAATTATAAGTAGCATTATTATTGTTCCTAAACCCACTGGAATTATTTGATTAAAAAGTAATGTATTAAGCATTTTAATCCTCAAAATAATCTTCGATAAACTCCTTAATAATTTTATAGATGTTAAAAGTATAGTTTAATTTGGAGGTTAATTTGCATTTTAAAACTATTAGTATTGCAAAGAGATATATAAATTTAGATTTAAAATATAAGTTTCAATTGTTAATGGATTCATTGGTTATAGCTGGAAATTTCATTGGCTTTGGAATAATAGGCTTATTTCTCGAAGCGAGAGGGAATGTATTGCCAGAGGGATATACATTTGAGAAATTCATGTTGACGGGAACATATCTATGGACTATGCTTGCTAGAACATATGATGATTGTATAAGGCTATTATTGGAGGAAGCAAGTAGGGGGACCATGATATTAATGCTTGAAAGCAATATAACCATCACTCAAATGATATTTGGAAGAGCATTAGCTTCCACACTTAAGTATTCATTAATAACATCAATATTTGGATTACCAACATTAAAGTATATTGGAGCATTAAATGTAAATTTAGAGAAAATACCAATCTTAATGTTAAGTATTATATGCTCATGGATATTCGTAATTGGATTATCCATAATCTTAGTGTCAATGACATTGATATTCAAAAGAATTGGAATGATAACAGTATCAGTAATGGAGATAACAATGATGGCAATAGGATTCTACTTCCCAGTAGAATTATTCCCAAAACAGCTATGGCCGATAACTGGAGTAATTCCATTCACCATTGGAATGCAGATATTTAGAGATATAATGATACTTGGATACCCAAGGGAAATGGTAAATGCAGTATATAGCAGTTTAAGCATGGGACTAATTAAAATGATCATATCATCAACAATATTCATTACATTAACTATAATAATATTAAAGTATACAGTGGAGAAAGCGGAGCTCTGGGGGACAATAGAACAATATTAGGTGAATTCAATGAAAGCTGTAGAATTCATAAATGTAACAAAAACTTTTAAGAGTGGAGCAATGGGTAAGAAGACGGTTGCCTTAAAAAATGTATCATTTCAAGTTGAAGATGGAGAAGCAATAGCAATAATGGGACCAAGCCCCTCAGGGAAAACAACACTACTAAAACTTACTGCAGGAATATATAGACCAGATGAAGGAGATATAATAGTATATGGTAGAAGTATTAGAAGAGATTTAAATTGGATTAGGAAGAATACATACTATGTATCACAAAGTATGCAATTAAATAAGAAACTCACAATAAAAGAGGAAATATCATATTTCCAAGAAATATTTGGAAATAAAATGGGTAAAGAATGTATAAGAATGCTTGAAACCGTTGGAATATACAGAGAAGATTATGGGAAGAGGATAGAAGTTTTATCTGAAACACAAATAACCATATTAAAATTAATCCTAGGATTAATAAAGAAGCCAAAGATACTATTAATGGATAATATACTTGGAGACCTAGAATATAAAATACTTGAAGAAACATTGGAAATACTGAGATCAATAAATGGATTAACAATGATGATCGTAGATAAAAATGTTGACGTTTTAAACAATCTATGTGAAAGAATAATTCTATTAAGTAATGGAGAAGTAATAGATGTGGGGAATATCAAAAGAATACTTGCAGACTACCCATATAAGTATGATATAGAAGTTACATGGAAAGGTAATATAGACAATGATAAATTAAGGAGTATGGGATATCAATATAAGGTTATGGGAAACACTGTTAGATTCAATTTAAAAAGTGAAGTTGAAATTGAAGAACTTATCAGGAAACTTCTAATGGATATGAAGAACATAGTTAAATTTCAAGTTTCAGGATTGGACATAGAAGACATATATTACTGGAGATTAAATAGATGAAATGCTAAATTTAATTAAAGATGTGAAACGAAAAAAATAAGTAAATGAACATAAGAGAAAATTTTAGATCATGGATATTAGGTGTGGAGGATAATTCTTGTCCATGAAATGTAAACCTACATGTCAATACTTTAGATGCGCAAAAAAGGCGTTAATAAAGAGCAATCCAAAACAATCAAAAGCAAGTGGTGGAGCTATGCCACAAGCAATATGTACATGGGTAAATGAATATTGTAGTGGATTCAATTGTACATTCTCATACTGTGAAGCAAGAGCACTATTACCAGATGGAACATGCGAATTAGAATTAAGGAAGAAACCAGTAAAGATTAGAGATATAGAGGAGGAAGCGGAAAAGGAAGATTTTGGAGTGCATGAAAAAGTTTTGAAAAAGATTAAGAAATGGGAGTTTTAAACAGCTCTTATACCTAGAATCCTATGGTAATAGCCACTGTATATGACTGCAGCAGGATTATGACCTGTAACTCTATCTTTAGCTATAAATGTTACAACAGGAGCCTTTGAATACCTATAGAACAGTGAATCATGTCCAACACATAAACCTAAAGCTATATTCAATTCTGTACCAATGGAATTCAAAATATATGCTTGACCTATTGGGTTACATATGGCTTCCACAGGTCTCTTACTAAGTCTATACTGATCTGGAACGCCAACAATAGCTTTATCAATCCCACCAACTTTACAACAAACTGAGTAAACCTTTAAACCATTATTTTCAAGAGCTTGAGAAGTATAATTTGCTTCACGCCTTAAACCAATACAAAAAGCTAAACCAACCTTTGAAATACCAAGCCTCCTACAATACTCTATAATCTCCCTTAACCTAGGCCATTGCATATATCCAGATGCTTCAATTATTGATGCTTCAACTGCAAGTCTCCTAGAATAATCGTTGCTTAGAATTTCATTTCTAGCTTCTTCAATGGTGCTCTTAAGAATCCTCATAGGGCAATTTTGAGGTAATCGATCTAAATCAGCAGAATAACATGCAAAAACGCCACAATATGCACATCTCGGAGATTCAGGTGAACCCATAAACATCAAATAAATATTGATTTTTAAAGATTAAACCTTTATACCCTTCCATTCATCTAATGGAATACTGAATTTCCCTTCCACAATACTCCTATGAATGCTATTATGTGTACAGAATGGTCTTACAGTTCCATCTGGAAGAGCGTAATGTATAACGCATTGATTAACCCTCTGAAGATCGAAATTCCATAGATCCATGAAATGCATACATCCAATCATAACAACCTTTCGCATAAATTTCCCCAGAGCTTCATAACTACCCTCTCTTAAAACTGGTATAATTAAATCCTTTAGAAGCCCAAATTTAACATACCTCAAACTTGAAATAGCTCTTAAATATGCTTTGCTCTTACTCCCCTTAGAAGCATCTTCATAAACCTTCTCCATAGAGGAGAAGAATTTATCAACATCTGCAAGTCTAGTTATAGGCTTCCAACCTTCATCAGTTTTAACCATAAATGTAGCTACACCACAAAATGGACTAGTGGTAAATTCAGTATAACGTTTACCCTTAAGTGCACCCACAGCTCTTGAAATTGGAACTACACATGGTACAGGTCTAAAATCATATCTAGAAATTAAACCTTTAGTTTGATATTCTACAAGCTTCATAAAATCAGATGTATTAATCCTAAGTGAATCCCTCTCAAGTTTATTAGCTCTACCACTAAATGATATTGGTTGAACATTTACACATCTAATTACATCATGATTTTCAAGTGCAAATCTAATTATATCTCCAATTTGATCATCATTAACACCCTTAGCCAATGTAACCACTAAAACTATACTTTCATGACCGATCTTCCTAGCATTTTCAATAACCTTTAACTTTATATTCCTCATTGGAATACCCCTCAACTTAATGTATAGATCATCATTAAAACCATCAAATTGTAGGTATATTGTACTAACACCAGCGTCTAATAAACGCTTATAATAATCAATATCATTTGCAAGTGCAATACCATTGGTATTTACTTCCACATGTCTAAAACCCATTTCTTTAGCCATCCTTACAATATCAATAAGATCACTTCTAACAGTAGGTTCACCACCACTCAATTGTAATGCTGGTGGAGGAACAGGTCCAATGGACCTAAGCCTAATAAGCATATCCCTAATTTGTTCAAGGGTTGGTTCATAAACCATACCTGAAGCAGCAGCATTAGCAAAACATATTGGGCAACGCATATTACATCTATTTGTAACATCAATTATTGCTAGAACAGTTGCAGATTTATGATTTGGGCATAAACCACAATCAAAGGGGCATCCATTAACGGTTTGTGTAAATGATTTTGTAATTCCACTGGGGTTATGAGCATATTTCTCAGCCCATTCATAAAGTTCAGGATCTGAAAATGTGTAAACTTCATTGAAAAATCCATGTTCAGAACATGTTCTACGAATCTTAACTATATTATCTTCATCAACATAGACTTCAGCATCTAAAACCTTTAAACACTCTGGACATAGACTTTGAGTCCTCCTTAAAATCTTCATAGATACACCTCAACAAATTCAATAAATATGTGATTTAATAGAATATATATTAAGTTAATCAAACAATTCAAATGTTGAATGGTAGGTTAAATTGGAGAGTATAGTAAATGTCCTAAGAAGGTTTGGATTAACATTATATCAAGCAAAGGCATATGTAATCATGATTAGAGAAGGGGAATTAAATGCAAAAGAAATAAGTGAAAAAGCAGGTATCCCATATGCAAAAATACATAATGTACTATTAAATTTAAGAGATAAAGGTTGGATAACAATAGAAGAAGGAAAACCCAAAAGGTATAGAGCTAAACCACCAATACAAGTGGTTGAAGAATTAATGAAGAATGAAATGGAAAAATTAAAATTGCAAGGTAATAAGATTATTGAAGAACTTCAGCCAATATATGATAAAATTGGTTTTGAAGAGAAATCTGAAATAATAATACTTAAAGGTGAAAACATCATAATTGAAAAAGCTTTAAATTCTTTGAAAAATGTTCGTAGAAATTTGGATATAGCAATTTCAGGGGGAATTCTTGAAATCCATGGGAAAATTTTAGATGCATTAATGAATTTGAAGAAGAGAGTGAAGGTGAGGATACTATTAGATGAAAAAACATTGAATAAAATTGATTTGATAAGTAATTATGGATTTGAAATCAATGTAAGAAAGGAGATGTTTGGTGGAGGATTAATAATTGATGATGAAGAAACAATAATACTATTAAGTGGAGGAAATAAGAATCTAATAGCAATATGGTCCAACAATAAAGATCTAACTAAAATAGCAAAAATATATTTTGAGTATTTATGGAATTTTAACTCTTAGTATCAATCTTAAATATTCCAGAGGAATCAATGTTAAAGTTAACCCAATTTGTATGGTGGGGGACACCCTTCATCTTCCTAACTCTAAATTGTTTAATTAGAAATCCTTGTTGCATATACTGTGGATCATATCTTAAATCTATGAGTCCATCAACAACATACTCCAATATTTGTTCAATATCATCAAATGGTTTAATGCCAAAATGGAAGGTTCCAAATATTGGGACGTTACGCTCCTTAGAGCATTCAGCTCTAAGAATTTTTACAGCTTCAAGTGCAATAGCAGTTTCACTTAAACTAAATAATTCTGTTACAGAATCTATGAATATTGCACCTCTATTCTTCATCTCCAATTTATCCATTAAAGTAGTTACAACATCTATTAAATTGTAGAGTTCCCTTGGATTTTCAACGTATATTATATATTCAGGTATTGAAGTTTTATCGGGACTCATTCTAAATGAAAAACAATCTACGAATTTAAGCAACCCCTTATTAGCATAATCCATAAAATTCCATCCAAAGGATGCAGCTGATTGAAATATTGCCAATGGAATATCATCAAAACAAATGAATATACATGGTTCACCCAGGTTAAGTCTATAATTCATTAGTTGAACCATAAATACAGATTTACCAGTTCCACCTTCACCTAAAATTAAAATCATATTATTCCTAGGGATACCATTGGGTAGAACTTCATCTAAAGCAGCAATTCCAGTTTTAAACCTTTCAACAATAATAGACAAAGAAATCCACCAAAAAATCTTGTACTATAAATTAAATATACTTTTTGCAATAATTTATATTGAACAAACACAAATTTAGGTTTTGGGAAGTATATGAAGGTTATATGTATAAGGCTTCCAGAACAATATGTGAAGGCAATGGATGAATTGATAAGGATAGGAACATATCCAAGTAGAAGTGAATTCATTAGAGCAGCTATAAGAGATCACTTGAAAAAGGAATTAGAAGCAAGTTCAGAATTCAAGAAGATAATTAGGGAGATTTAAATTAACCATGAACGCATTTCAAAAATTAAATGAAAAACTTAGAAGGATAATATTGGATTATGGATATATAGAGCCTACAGAACCACAGGAGAAGGCAATACCAGAAATATTGAATGGAGAAAATATATTATTAATAGCACCAACGGGATCGGGTAAAACTGAGGCAGCATTATTCCCAATAATAAGTATGATGATGAATGAAGATATTAGAGGGATAAGGGCAATATACGTAACACCATTAAGAGCTTTAAATAGGGATATATTGAAGAGGATGGTGGAAATAGCTGAGAAAGCTGGAATATCAATAGAAGTTAGACATGGAGATACACCTGAATCAATTAGGAGGAGACAAGCTTTAAAACCGCCAAAAATATTGATAACAACACCAGAAACACTACAAGCAATATTACCAGGTAAAACTATACGTAAACATCTATCAAAAGTAAGATATGTAGTCATAGATGAGCTACATGAGCTAGTATCCGATAAGAGGGGGGCTCAACTAGCATTAGCTTTAGAGAGACTTGAAGAAGTATGTGAGGAGGAGATTCAGAGAATAGGATTATCTGCAACTATAGGGAATAGGGATTTAGCAGCGAAATTCCTAGCTGGAACAGATAGGAAAGTAAAGATAATAGATTCAACAGAAAAGAAGAATTTCGAAATAAATGTTGAAGCAGTATTTGATGATGAAGAAAATTATTCAGAAGTAGAAGGTATACCAGTACACATGGTAAAGAGACTTAGGAGGATAATAGAATTAGCTTCAAAAGGTAATTCTATACTATTATTCACAAACACTAGAGAAACTGCTGAAGCATTATCAACTATGATTAAGAAGTTAAATCCACCATTTAAAATTGGAGTACATCATGGCTCAATATCAAAAGAGGAGAGGATAAGAATTGAAGAAGAATTTAGAAATGGAATAATAAAACTTTTGATCTGTACATCATCACTAGAACTTGGGATAGATATTGGATCGATAGACCATGTTATACAATATACATCACCAAGACAAGCAACAAACTTAATGCAAAGAGTCGGAAGATCTGGACATAAAATTTGGGAAACATCATGTGGAACAATAATAGCATCTACAATAGATGATATAATTGAATCTGCAGTATTGGCAAAGAGAGTTATGGAGAAGAGGATAGAGGATTTAAAGATGCATGAAAAAGCTTTAGATGTATTAGCACATCAAATGGTTGGATTAATATTGGATTTAGGATCCATAAATGTAAAGGATGTAAAAAGGATATTTAGCAAAGCATACCCATATAGAGATTTAAAAGAAGAAGATGTAATTGAAGTTGCATCATTCCTATCGGAAATAGGCGTAATAAAATATTATGGGGAAGATGGAAATTTAAAGGTGAGGAAAAATAGAACTTGGAAATACTACTATGAAAATTTATCAGTAATACCAGACACTAGAAAGTTTACTGTAATATCAGTAGAAGATAGAAGACCCATTGGAAATTTAGATGAAGAATTTGTAGTAATACATGGAAAGGAACCATTTATATTAGCTGGAAGAACATGGAACATTATAAACATAGATGAAAATGAATTGAAAATTTACGTGGAATATATGGGGGAAGATTTAGCTGCAATACCAGCATGGATTGGAGAATTAATACCAGTACCAGTAGATGTAGCCATGGAAGCTGCAGATTTAAGGGAGAAAATATTTAAAGGTGAAAGATTGAGTGGATACCCATTAAGAGGGGAGATTTTAGGTAAAATTAGGGGGGCATTAAATGAACATGTTAAACTTGGAATTAAGATACCAACATCAAAGAGGGTTATAGTGGAAGGATTGGGTAAGATAATAGTGATACATATACCACTTGGAACTAATGGTAATAGGACTATAGCATCATTAATAGCATTGAAAATACATGAAAAACTTAGAATTAATGTGAGAATAGCAAGCGATCCATATAGGATAGCATTAATAACCTCAAGACCATTAAATCCAGAATCAATAATTCAAATAATACATGAAATAAATATGGAAATGGAAGATTTAGTGAAAGCTTTAAAGAATACATCAGAATATAAATGGAAGATTTTCCATGTTGCTAGAAGGATGGGGGTAATAGAGAAAGAAGCAAAAATTAGTAGGATAGAATCAATAATTCCATATTTAGAAGGAAGCATCGTTGAAGGGGAAGCTATTAGAGAAGCATTACAAGATTATTTTGAAGTAGAATCGGTAAAAAAGTATCTAAATGATATTAATAGTGGAAAAGTGGAGATAATAGTTGTAAGGAGGAATTTAAATGAAGAAATTTCACCATTAACAAAGCAAATATTAATGCAAACATTACCACAAGGTTTAATTCCAAGTTCAGAAGCCCCATTAAATCTAGTGGAAATAGTTAAAGAGAGAATTCAAAATAGAGAGATTATATTGGCATGTATACATTGTAGAAAATGGATGGGTAAATATAGATTGAAATATATTCCAGATGAAATAACATGCCCAAAATGTGGAGCTAAAGCTATAGGAACAACATATAGAGAAGACATCCTAAAAATAATTGATAAAAAATTTAAAGGTAGAAAGCTAAGTGAAGATGAAAAGAAGGATTTAGAAAACTTCCAGAAAAGTATAAGTCTAATAATGAGTTATGGTAAAAGAGCATTAATAGCATTAGCTGCAAGAGGAATTGGACCTACAACAGCTTCAAGAATACTTAGAGGACCTCAAAAAACTGAAGAAGAATTTTACCTTGAAATATTAGAAGCAGAAAAGGAATATTTAAGGACTAGAATGTTTTGGGGTGAGTAAACATGATTATAACTGGATTAGAAGCATATAAAATGGGTATTGTGGAAAATTTGGTAAATCCAGAATTACAAGTTCAACCAGCTGGTATAGAATTAACATTGAATAGTATTGAAAGAATTTTGGAAGCAGGAGTTATAGATTTAACAAATAAATTTAGGAAGATACCGAAAACAGAACCATTATCCTTTGGAGAAGATGGAAAAATATTCTTAGAAGCAGGAGTATATAGAGTAAAGTATAATGAAATAATAAAGATGCCAAAGGATGTTATAGCAATTGGATATCCAAGATCATCATTAATAAGATGTGGAGCAACAATATATACAGCTATATGGGATCCAGGATATATTGGTAGAAGTGAAAGTCTACTACATGTATTCAATGAAAAGGGAATATACCTATATAAAAATGCAAGGATAGTACAATTAATATTCATTAAATTAAGTGGAGAACCACATAAAATATATGAAGGAATATATCAAAAAGAAAATATTGTTTAAATTAAGCTTTAACTCCAATCTTTGGATAAATCTCTTCCCTAAGCCTTCTATAAACCTCTTTATTAATGGAATCATAGAAGTTATTTCCATGAGAATCAATGGTAACCATTAATGGCCCAAATTTATCAACTTCAATAACCCATAGAGCTTCTGGAACACCTAAATCAAGCCAATGTACATCTAAAACTCTCTTCATACCTTTAGCAGCTAAAACTGCTGCACCACCAGTAAATATTGTATAGACTGCACCAAACTTCTTACAAGCTTCAACAGTTCTATTACCCATACCACCTTTACCAATAACCATCTTTACACCAGTTTTCTCAATGAAATCATATTCTAATGCATCCATCCTAGTACTAGTGGTGGGTCCTGCAACTACAATAACCCATTCTCCATTCCTCTTATCAACAACTGGACCACAATGGTAAACAGCTAAACCCCTTAAATCTATTGGTAATTGTTTACCGGAATTCAATATGGATAAAGCTCTATTATGAGCTGCATCTCTAGCTGTAACTATAATACCACTTAAATAAACTATGTCTCCAACCTTAAGTTTCCTAATATCTTCATCACTTATGGGGGTATTGAGATAATACTCCAAAATATTCACCTCCAAAATTTATTCATAAATTCATGTGTTATGAAATTAACATTACCCTTTGAATCTATAGTCATAGTGGATCTCCTAACAGCCCAGCAATTAAATAATACAGCTACAGCATAAGATGCAGGATGTCTATGAGCACAATCAACATGTACATCTAGTACAGTTGTTTTTCCACCAACACCATGGGGGCCAATACCCAAACTATTTACAAGTTCAATTAATTCTTCTTCAAGTTTAGCAATTTCCTCAATTTCACTTCTAACACCTATAGGTCTTAGTAGAGATTTCTTAGCAAGTTTAACAGCTAAATCTATTGTTCCACCTAAACCAACACCTACAACTGTAGGTGGGCAAGGTTTTGCCCCAGCATCAGCAACAGCATCTAAAACAAGCTTTTTAGCATATTTTAAACCTTCAGTTGGAAGTATAACTTTAGCTATACAAGGTCCTTCACTTCCACCACCCTTTGGAAAAACTGTTATTTTAACTTCACCGCTATTCGATATAAGTTCCCAATCAATACTTGGAATATATCTACCAGTATTATCACCACTATTCTTACCACTTAAAACATCAACAGCATTAGGTCTTAGTGGAATCTCCTTTGTAGCTCTTATAGTAGCTTTATTCAGAATATCGATAAGTTTACTTTTAATTGGAAAATCATCACCTATGGATACATAGAATGATATGAGACCAGTATCTTGACATATAGGTTTACCTTCAGCTTCTGCAAGTTCACAATTCTTGATTATAGCTTCAAGTTGAGCTTTAGCCAATGTATTAACCTCTAAATCTCTAGCTTTAATTAATGCATTTTTAACATCCAATGGTAGATATATTGATGCAGCTTTAATAAGCATTACAGTTGCATCTTCAATTTTCGAAGCTAAATCCATAGCCATATAAACACCAATAATACTGTTTAATTAAACTTAAAAAGCATAACTATTAACTATCCCCACCAATAATCCAATTTTCACCTTTATCCGTAATCTCCTTCTTCCATATGTGAACTTCTCTTTTAACTCTTTCAACTACATCTCTTAAAACTCTAAATCCTTCATTTCTATGTTTAGATGCAACCCCAACAATAAATGTATGCTCCCCAGGAACCGCTGAACCAATCATATGCATAATCTCAATGGAGTAAACACCATCAACCTTCATAGAATCATCCACAATTGATTTCAACTCCCTCTCCGCGAGATCTTTATAAGCTTCATAAACAAGATTCCTAACATTACCACCATCTACACCTTCAGACCTAACAAACCCAATAAACAACAATACACAACCAACATTGGGAGACGTAGATTTTAAACGATTAATTAAATCATTAAAATTTAGAGATCTTATATCGCCCAGGAATATGGAGCACATAAATATACCACATAAAATTTAATTATAAATTATAAATAATTAACTTTCATTGATGGTATGAGTAATATGCAGAAGGCTGAGAGATATATACCGTGGAAAGATGCAAAATCATGGAGATGTATTAGATGTGGAAGATGTTGTACAACATATATTGTACCATTAAAAAATCATGAGGCAATATCATTAATGAGGAAATATGGTCCAATATTGGTATATTATAATGGGAGATATTATCTATCAAAGAAGGCTGATGGAACATGTATATTCCTAACAAAGATTAACAATATAGCTTATTGTATGAATTATCTTGAGAGACCATTATGCTGTAAATTATATCCATTTCATGTCTCAAGAAGGCCCATTGAAGGATTAGATGAGAAAAGAGCAGAAGTAGAAGTAAATGAGGGGAAGTTATACTTGTATGTAGATGCATTATGTCCAGGTGTAGGACAAGGATATTTAATAGAAAACTTTCTAACAAAGGTTATTGAATTATGGAGGATCTATGAATACACGGGTTAAAACCAGCTTAAATCTCTAAATCTTCTAGCAGCTTCAACAGGATCTTCAGCTTGAAATATTGATCTACCAACAATGAAATATTCAGATCCAGCATCAATACAAGCTTTAATTTCACCACCCTGTAAACCAATGCCTGGAGTGTATATTGGGATTTTCCCCAATAGAATACTCTTAATCTCCCTTATCTTCTCTGGATATGTTCCACCAACGATTACTCCATCAGCACCCCATTTCAAAGCCCTTTCAGCAAAAATCTTATAGAGGGGTTTAGGAGAACCTTCAATTAAAATTGGCAATTCATAACTTTCAGGGGAAGCTTTATGGCTCATATACGTTAACAATATAACTCCCCTACCACCATAATCCCTAGCTACATTAAATACTGGTTCAACCCCTTCACTCCAACCAACCATTGGATTAACAATAATAGCATCAAAACCAGCTTCAAAATAATGTTTTGAAGCCCATAGATTTGTATGACCAACATCACTTAACTTACAATCCATAATTGTAGGAATATTAAAATCATGTGCTAAACGTATAATATCACTAACACCATCATAAAGGCCCAATGGCAAGAGTAATTGCATATTAATTTTAACAGCACATATATAATTGGCTACAGATGAAAGTATTTTCATAGCAGTATTCTTTAAAAGATTAAATCCACTATCCCTAGGCATCATAGATAGATCTAAAGCAAGAATAATTCTACTATGATTCATCTTTGAAGCTGAAGAGATAAACTCTCTAAAATTCAATTAAAACACCATTAAAAATATTAAAAACTTATATAAAATGTTTAGCTGTAATTCAAAGAAAAATTTACAAGATTAATAATCGTGAATATATTTGAGTTGAAATGAATTTAGAAGAGGAAAAGAAAAGGGAATTAGATAGATTAATGAGGGATAGATTGATATTTTATAGATTGATTGGTGAAAGTGTAGATAGACCACTACAAGAATTATACGTTCACAATGAAGTAGTTAGATTATTGATGAAAATTATTGAAGACATAAGTAGATTGGAGAAGAAGATTGATGAAATACGAACTATTTTAATGTCGAGAAAATAAATAGAAGATGGTAATTTATATCTGAATTGGAGGGAAACTTTTGGAGAAGGTAGTAAGGGAAAATGAAAATGTCATATTATATATCGATCAAAAGAGGAGTTATATGGTGAATTTAAAGAGAGATCAAAAATTCCATAGTCATAAGGGATATCTAGATACTAATAATATAATTGGGAAAAGATATGGATCAAAGGTTAAAAGTAATATTGGATTTGAATTCTATGTACTTAAACCAACAATAAGAGATTACATAATGAAATCACTAAGGAAAACTCAAATAATATATCCAAAGGATATAGCAGTAATAATACATTATTCAGGTATAGGTCCAGGGTCAAGAGTTATAGAAGCTGGAACTGGTTCAGGAGCTTTAACCATGGCATTGGCATACTATGTAAAACCAGATGGAAAAGTATATAGTTATGAGAGTAGAGAGGAACATATTAAAATAGCGAAGAAGAATCTTGAGAGAGCTGGTTTAATGGAATACGTAGAATTAAAACTTAAAGATGTAACTCAAGGATTTGATGAAGAAGATGTTGATGCTGTAATGTTGGATGTAGCTACACCATGGCTAGTGGTAAATAATGCATATAAAGCATTAGCAGATTGGGGTGTATTTGTAAGTTATAGTCCAACAATAGAACAAGTTATAAAGACTGTTGAAGCATTGGAGAAATCAAATTTCATAGGGATAGAATGTATAGAAAATATTCAAAGGAGATGGAAAGTGAAGGTTAATGAAACTAGACCGGAAACAATAATGATTGGACATACTGGATATATAGTTTTTGCAAGAAAAATTTTAGGTGAAGATGTTTGAGGAAAACAATATTCACCCTAATAATAATGTTAATAATACCATTAATTGTAAACATATCGTATTCATATAATGATCAAATACTTTCACAACAGTATAGTGGAACATACAGTTATATATGTGATGTAGATGATGATGGTATAACTAAAATAACGATAATCTATGAATCCTCAAGAAGTTCAGGGGAATCATGGCTTCTAGTTCCAAGAAACTTTACGAAATACACAATAAGGGAAATTAGTGGACGCATAAAGAGTAGTGAATTAAAGAGAGCATATACAGCAACTGGAGAAGAATTTACATTTTATGATAATTATACGTTCACATATATTGGAAGCCCAGTATTTAAATTAGAAATAAACTATACAATGAATAATGGAGCTTTAATAGTTGAACCAAATTGCTTCTTCTATTCACCACAAATATACTTTAGTCAAAGGGATGCAGGTATAGTATACATATATCTACCAGGAAACTCAAGGGTATCAAGAAGTGGAGTACAACCATCGCCAACAGACATAGGATTAGAGGGGGGAAAATGGAAGATAACTATAAGATTACAGTCAAATAGTGCTAGAATAGCCATAGAATATACTACAATGCAAACTGGAAATATGAGGGTGTATAGTGATGGAATATTCCAAGTGGTAACACCAGAAAGATATAGAGAAGTAGCGGAAAATCTGATAAAAACATATAAAACATTCTACAATAATCTAACGAAGATATTTGGTGTAAATTTAACGATTGTAAAAGTTATGTTCTTTGCACCTAGAATAGCAGATCTTGGAACTGGTGGATATATACCATTTAATGGAACTCATCTTGGAAATATATATCTAAACCTATTATACATTAGAACTGCACAAGGATTCTGGGAGCAAATAGCCTTACATGAATTAATACATCATTTTGCTTGGAAGGCAGGAATATCTCCAAACCTATTATGGGTACATGAAGGTTTAGCTGAATATCTAAGCATAAAATTAACGATGAATATGGGATGGGAAGGAGCTCTATCGAGAATGAAGACATTGGAGGAAATATCATTACAATTAAAGGAGAATTATGGATTTATACAATGGTGGAATCCCGTGGAAACCCCATCAAACATACTCAATTACTATGCTGCATCATATGCAATAATAAAAACAATATTAGAGGGGTATGGTGGATTAAACTTATTGCAGAAATTATTCAATGAAATTAAGGGATTAACTATTAGTGATACAGAAACCTTCATAAACTATTTAAACATAGCATCACAAAAGGATTTAACGATAAAATTCATTGAATGGGGATTTAAGATTTCAGGTGGATTATGGATATATAAGGAGATAATTGAAGCAAAATACATATTGATGCGAAAGAATTTTGCACAACCCTTTGCATGGATTGCAAATATACTGTTGAATTTATCACAAAGATTATTAACTTCAGAATATGATTGGTTGGCAATAATAATTGGTGAAATAGGCATCTTTATATCATACTTAGCAATAAGTTTAACTGTTATCTTATGGGGTGGTATAATAGTGATTATTATTTCAAAGGTGATAAAAATTGAATGATAAAGATGTTATAACCATAGTGGGATTAAAGGGTTTTCCAGATATAAAGGCTGGAGATGATATTGCAAAGATGATTTGTGAGAAAGCTGAAGAACAAATTGGAGGATTAAGGGATAATGATATAATAGTTGTAGCAAGTAAAATAGTGGCAAAAGCTGAAGGTAGAATAGTTAAGCTTAGTGATATACAACCCTCACCCTTTGCGAAAAGAGTTGCAGAATTAACTGGTAAAACCCCTGAACTTGTAGAATTGATATTGAGGGAAAGCAATAAGATCGTTAGAATGAGGGGTGGACATTTAATAGTTGAAACAAAACATGGATTTGTATGTGCTAATGCTGGTATAGATAAATCAAATGTTGCAGGTGGAGAAGACATAGTTTCACTATTACCAGAAGATCCTGATAGATCTGCTAGAGGAATTAGAGATCGTATAAGAGAGTTGAAGGGTGTAGATGTAGCAGTAATAATTTCAGATACATTTGGTAGAGCTTGGAGGAGGGGACATGTAAACTTCGCTATAGGTATAGCTGGAATAAATGTTATAAAGGATTATAGGGGGACTCAAGATATGTATGGCTACACTTTAAGAGTAACGCAAATGGCAATTGTAGATGAACTTGCTGCAGCAGCAGAACTTGCAATGGGTAAGAGTAAAGGGATACCGGTGGTTGTAATTAGAGGATATGATTATCCAAAGGGTGAAGATTCAATAAAGAATATAATATATCCAGAGGAGAAAGACCTATTTAGATAGCATTTTAATAGCATCTTTTACGAGTTTTACACTTAAATCCAACATTTTTATAGTTTTATGTTCATCAAATCCCTCAACGAAAACTCTAAATACATCTTCAGTTCCAGAAGGTCTAAATAATATCCAACCATCATCTAAAATAATTTTTAACCCATCTAAATCAATAACCTCCTTAGGATTGAAAACATCCAACTTACACCTTAAATAGGATAAAACCTTATTTTTATAATCATCTTGACATGGAATAGAAGTTTTAAATTGAAAGTATCTTGGGAAATCTTTTATTGCTTCATGAATAGATCCATACTTCAAGATAATTTCCAACATTTTTATGAGGGTATATCCAGGATCTCCATACAATATGTTTTTAGGCCAAATATATTTACCAGATTCTTCAAAAGCAAATACAACATTATCGATCTTTCTAATAGCTTCAATTATCTCTGGAGGACCAACCCTAGTGAAATATACTTTACCATTGAATTTACTTGAAATATCAAGTATTATATTTGAAGTATTTATTGGGCAAACAATAATTCCACTATGAACCCTAAGTAAAGCTTCACGTGAAAATAATGCTCCAATAATATCACCAGACAAAACTACGCCATTTTCATCTACAAATAAACATCTATCACCATCACCATCAACTCCAAAACCGAAATTCGCTAAACCACCCTTCACAATATTAGAAACATAACTTAAACTATTTACATCCACATTAGCACCTCTACCTGGGAAAAATCCATCTGGATGACAATTAATAGAAATAAAATCAATACCTAAATATTCAAAAAGCTTATTGAAGTATAGTGCATATGGACTATTACCAATGTCACAAACAATCTTCAAATTTAAATCATTGAAACTTCCAAAATTAAAATTTCTCAATATAGATTCAACATATATGTCACTAACATCACCCAAAAAATGTAAAGAACCAAAAACATTAGAAGTTGAAAATTCAGAAAAAACTAAATCTTCAATAATTTTCGATTCCATTGGAGATAGCTCTCCAGTATCACCCTTAAAAAAGATTAAACCACAATATCTAGGTGGAGTATGACTTGCAGAAACCATAATGGCACCATCCAGCTTAAATTCCTTAACCACATGTAAAAGTACTGGTGTTGGTATAAGTCCAAGATAGAAAACATTTAAACCAGAAAACATAGCTCCAGAAATACATGCTTCAACTAAAGCTCTAGAGGGGAGACGTGAATCAAAACCTATAGCAATATCGCCGGATCCCCCTAAAAATCTTGAAAAAGCCATAGAAAGTTTAACAGCTAATTCTGGAGTTAGAAATAAGTTTATCTCACCTCTAACACCAGAAGTCCCAAACAACCTATATTTAACCATACAATACATCAATTGTAATTGAAATATTTGAATTAAACGCACAATATGAAAAAATGATATGCAAAAAGAAAAAATATAGGAGATTAATAGGAAAAAATGGTAAATATATGTTTTTTCTGGAAAAGAATGGAAATTAAATGTTTAAATTTGATTTAATTTGAAAATTAATGTTTAAATGTAAACTTCAGTAGAAACTATGCTTAAAAATGATTTTAGAAATAAAATTTCTAATAAAAATTGAAATAAAGTAATAGAAAGCTTTAAATTTATGTTTAAATTATTCTTAAGAAATGAAATGGAAGTGGGGGAGATAAAGGCTGTCGGCAAACATATATATGGAAACTTATATGGATGTAGTGAGAATGTTTTAGCTGACCCCACATTTCTTAGAAATGTAGTTATTAAGGCTGTTGAAGTTGCTAGAGCAAAATTGGTTGATGTAGAAGTATATAGTATTGAGGGGTATAATGCAGTTATAGGGATAGTATTGGAATCACATATATCGATACATGCATGGCCATACCTAAAATATGCTACAGTAGATGTATTTACATGTGGGAAAACAGATCCCGAAGCAGCCTTCAATTACATTATCGAAACATTAAAGCCTAAGAAATACATAAAGAATTACGTTGATAGATCAAACGATCTTTAAATGATGTATTGAGGCGTATTAAATGTCATCTGAAGAAGAATGTATATACTGTGGTAGGCAAGCTAAGGGTGGGATATGCGATAAATGTTTATCTGAGAGAAATGCTGAGAGACTTAAGAATGAAGTTTTATTTAAAGTTGAGGGGAGAGTTAAATTAAATGAATTTAAGAAGTTCATATTGATATCTATAGCTAGAAATAATATGCCAATAATAGAGAAGCATTTCAATCAGAAAAATTTGTACCCAGAGATTTCCGGTAGAATATGGTTGAATGCCAATAGAAAAGAGGTTGTAGGTAGCTTTGAAATACATAGTGGTGAAATTGTTGATATTGTTAGAGCAGATGTTATACATCAAATAACGTATAGGAGTAGAAGTAAACATACAACTCTAAAGTGGAAGGCAATATATAAGAGTGAGGGAATTATTAGTGGGGTAATAACAATTCATTCATTAAAAAACTTATATGATGCTGGGATAGAAATAGATAAACTTAAAATTGAAAGTATAAAGCTTAATTTAACTTAGAAAGGATGTTAATAAATCCATTAAAAGCCTTGGGTATATGCCAAGTATAACTGTGAATATTGCTAGGACCATCATTGGAGCTAAAACGTATATTGATGGTTCATGAACTTCTTCTAAACCTTCACGTAATTCTCCAAAGAATACTCTCCTCATAGTCCAAAGGGCATAACCAGCTGTTAATACACTTCCAATAAGTCCAAGTGCAACTACAATAAGTCTTAAGGTATCATGAGCTTCAATAGCTCCATGAAATGCACCAGTAAATATAAGCCATTCACTTTGAAAACCATTTAATGGAGGTGTACCAGCAATACCTAGAAATCCTATTAACGCCATTGTAGCTGTTAAAGGCATTTTCTTAGCTAAACCTCCAAGTTTGGATATACTTCTCAAACCATGAGCTTCAAGAATTATTGCCCCTGCAACCATGAAGAGTATAGCTTTACAAGTTCCATGACTGACATAATGATACATAGCTCCACCAATACCCATAGGATCTGCACTTGCAAGACCCATTAAAATATATCCCATCTGTGAAGCACTGGAATATGCTAAGAGCCTCTTAATATCATCTTGAGCTAAAGCCATAGCACCAGAATAAACCATTGTTATTAAAGCTAGAAGACTCAATATGAAACTGAGGGAATCCCAAACCTCTGGAAAAGCAGAATATATTATCCTAACAGTTGCATATCCACCAAGTCCAATCATAGCTGGAGATAAAAGTGCACTTATAGGTGTTGGAGCTTCAGCATGTGCATCTGGAAGCCATGTATGTAATGGGACTATAGCCATTTTAACAGCAAATCCAAAGAACATGGCTATGGTAATCCACTTAATCATATCTCCAACATGAATAAACTTACTTAACGATATTATTAATGGAAGTTCAAATGTCCCAAATATGGAGTATAAGCTTAATATACCAGCTAAAAGAGCTAATGCACCCACATGTGTATATATAAAGTATTTCAATGCAATCTTCTCCCTTTCACCATAACCCCAAATATTTATTAAAGCCCAAGATGGAAGAAGCATAAGCTCCCAGAAGAAGTAGAATTGAATTAAATTTGTGGATAAAGCTGTACCAACCATCCCCAATGCATAAAGTAGATATAAGGCATAGTATGCTGCATGTTGAGCTTTATCTTCACCAATATGATGCTCCATGTAGGGTATTGAGAATATTGAAACAACCATACATAACAATGTTATTGTAAACACTATGGGTAAACTTAAACCATCAATTAGAAATCCAAAATTTAAACCAACAGAAGGAGCTAGTGGAAATACCACGTAGATGGAACCCTTAAGAGAAACAGCGGATAGAAGTATTAATGATATTAAAAATGAGTATAGTAATGGGACAAAGGTGACCCAACCACATTTACTACCAAGGCGTCTACCAGCTATATACGTTACCGGTAGAAAGCATATTGGAACTAAAATTAATGATAAAACTAAGCCTTCAAACGACACGCAAACCACACCCCAATAAATACAACAAAATTTATCTCAAGTCAATATAAAACCTTTATTATTCAAATATCATCAAATTCTCCATGTATAATTTTAGATTTAATATTATCCACAAGTTTGGATATGAATCTAAATAAACTCTCAGATACAACACCCATTTTAAAGGCTTTATATAAATGATCCATATCTAAAATTTTAAATTCACCATTTGATTTAACACATACATCAACTTCTAAATCCACATATCTCAATCTATCACCATAAATTTCAATTGGAGTATTTATGTTAATATATGAACCTAGAAATTGACCATCAGAAGAATAATATCGAGAAACATAATACCAATCTCCAAAACCAATCTTCGTAACAATTTTATCACCAACCATCTTAACTATGTTTAAACCATCATAAAATCCAGGCGATTTAACCCTCCTATAAATAGTTAAAAACTTACCATTAAAATCAATGGATTCAATGTTCCTAAACAATATGACTTTTCCATTCAATTTAACATGTTCAATAACTCTCAAATTAGAAGCAAATTCCCCTCTAAGAAGATCTATATTAAGTAAGGTATCATCTACATTCAAACCTTTAGATAATAGGGATTCAACATTATCAACCATTTTAGAATAATTTTCACCTAAAATCTTAAAGTAATGATGAAAATTTATTGTTGAAGTAACAAAACTCCTAATTGAATCAAGAATCCTCTTAGAATTATATGGAAACTCAACATCCAATACCTTTAACCCATTAACTATCAGCCTTCTTGAAGGTGAAACCCTAAATAAATCCATCAATCGATTGTAGTTATCCAATAAATTTGAAATTTCATTTAAAATATCATCTTTAGAAGCACTTTTAAAAGAAGATCTAATGATAACTCCAAAAGTTTCAGGCAGAACTCCTTTTAATGTCTCAGATATATTCATATAATCAATGAAACTTCCAGTAAGCTTCCTACTAAACTTTAAACCATCACCTTTAAATAATACAACATACCTACCAGCTAAACCTATACGTGTAGTTAAACGTGGAATCCTTAAACCTAAACTACTCTTATCCACTTGAACAAGAATTTCATCACCAACTTTAAGAGGGGAATCTCTAGATAACGGTAATACACCTAAGAGCTTAGGCATAATGGATATAAAAGCTAAATTTCTAACTTTATCAATAGCTTCTACAACACCTTTATAAATTCCATTGACATCATACGGTGCAATTCTAATAATAGCATCAAAAAGATTTCTATGAATAATGTCTATGATAGTTCTTAAATTCTCATTGGAAGTCAAAATGTATACTCCATGCTTATCATCACGATCAAGAATATCAACATCATAAAACATATAATCCATTTCATCGCCAATATTAAATCTATCCTTAATAACCTTTGACGGTTGAACAATACTATAACCTTCATCAATTAAAAGTTTAGATAGAGCTGTAGAGTATATACCTCTAACTCTAACTTTCAAATTCACCACTCCAAAATTAATATAAAGAAAATTTAAATTAAATAAAACCGAATAGTATCATTAATATCAATATTAGTATACCTAAACCAATACCCATAATGTTAAATGAAGAAACACCAGTTTGAATTCTTCTGAAAATCTGTGAAAACACCATGAAAACATTAGCTACAAAATAATTAAATCCATCTAAAATAGGCTTTTCAAAATATCTATAAACAATATTGCTAAAGCTCAATACTATATTCGCTAAAACATAATTAAATCTATCAATAACAGCTTTCTCAAAGCCTCTAAAGACTTTAACACTACCATGAATCAAAGGATATACAAATACACCATAATAGGTTGGATTAATATACCATCTATTCCATAAGAAGTTGTATATGCCCTTTAACCCATGAGATTCGACAAAGGATTCAGGATCAACTTTACGTGAAATATACATTAAATATGCTGGATAACCTCCTAAGATAAGCATGCATAAAGTTATTAGCATAGTTGTTAATTTCGTTGGAAAACCAGAAACTTCAACTTCAGCACCATAAACAACACTTGAAATTGCAATTTCATGATGAATCATATGAATAGAAGGCTCTAGGAATTCATGTAAGTACTCTTCGAAAAATGGACCTATCAAACCTATGGCAATAGTTGAGATAGCTAATATTGCATATGGAATCCACATAACCTTTGAAACTTCATGAACATGATGACCTTCATGTTCCAATTCCTCTAAATGCTCACTCTTCTCTCCAAGAAATGTTATTGCAATCATTCTTAAACTATAGAAGAATGTTATAGCGGCAGTTACAGCTGCAAAAGCCAATAGTATATACTGACCAGAAACTAAACAAGCTGTGAAAACAGCTTCTTTACTCCAAAAACCACTAAGTGGAGGTATACCTGAAAGAGATAAAGCTCCAATAAGCATACAAACAAAAGTTATAGGCATATCACGTCTAATACCACCCATATTAAACATATCAGTACTCTCACATGCATGAATAACTGCACCAGCAGCCATAAATAGCAAAGCTTTAAAGATCGCATGACTAGCTAAATGAAATACTCCAGCAACAAAACCTATAGCTACATTTTCCATTAAACCTCCAGCACCTAAACCTAACATCATATAACCAATTTGAGAAATCGTAGAATACGCAAGAACTTTCTTCAATTCTCTACTAACCATGGCTTGAGTAGCAGCTAGAAAAGCTGTAAATGCACCAATCCATGCAACAGTTAAGAAGAAGCTGTTTCTAGCTTGTAAAATTAAGTTTTCAATGGCTAATCCATGAACATGTGCAATCGCATGGGTAAAACTTCCATAAAATATTGGAACCATTCTAGCAACAAGGTAAACTCCAGCTTTAACCATAGTAGCAGCATGTATTAATGCTGAAACTGAAGTAGGGCCTGCCATAGCCTCTGGAAGCCATTCATGCAATGGAAATTGAGCAGATTTCCCAATAGGTCCACCAAAGAATAATAATACAACTGGAATTATCAACCCCATCTTAGCAAGTTCAATTATCCATTCATAATTTGCTTGAAGATCTAGGAAATTAAAAGTTCCAGATATAGTGAATATTATGAAGGAAGCTATCATGAGGGATATATCTCCAATTTTAGTGGTTATGAAGGCTTTCATACCAGCATGTGATGGAGGAACATTGCCAATCCAACGCTTCCTTTCATCACTATAATAGAAGCCAATCAATTGATAACTACATAGTCCAACACCCTCCCACCCAAATAACATCTGTAGAATATTATCGGACATGACGAGTAGAAGCATATTCCCAATAAAGAAATTCATGAAAAACCAGTATCTAGTTAAACCTTCTTCACCATGCATATAACCCAAGCTATAAATCATAATTAAAAATGAAATCCAAGCAACAATAACACCCATTAAAGCACTAAGAGGATCCAGTAAAACTCCAACATCTAAATGGAACCCAGGAACAATAAACCATTTAAAACGCCAATCAATGGGAACCTTAACATATCCAACCCCTGGAATATACATACCTCCAGACATAACATATGAAAAGTTTACTGTAGCCATTAAAGCAGCTAGAAAAGAGAAGAAGACAGCAGAGATATCTCGAATTCTATCACCTAAACGTGCAATTAAAGGTGTTAAAAGTGCACCTATAATTGGAATAATCCAAACAAGCCAAGGTGAATAATTAAGCAAATCATCCACCTCTAAAGTCCATACGAATAAAATTAAAAATCTAAAAAGAATTCAAATAACAACTATATAAAAAACTAACGATTTAAATAATTTTGATACGCATATAAAGATATGGTATGGATGAAATGACAGAAGAAATATATATTGAACCTACAGAAAAAGTTTTGAAAGCTTTAAAAACAGCTATTGAAACATTAGGAAGAGATGAATATCTAAAAAGATTAAAGATAAAGGAAGAAGAATTAGAAAAATGGATTAATGGAGAAGAATGGATACCAATGAAAATATTATATGAAACATGTAGAATAAACTTAAGGCATAATAAACCATACAATACATTATCTGAAGTAATTGAAAAGGCAACCGTTATCTCAAGAAGAGGGGGATTAGAGGAGAAAGAAAGTATTAAAGTAAAAGAGAAAGTCAAAGAGGTGAAGGAGAAAGTTGTAGATGAAAGAATTGAAGATGAAGGTAAGAGATTATTTAGATTCATGATAAGTAGGAGTATAGCATTACTATCTTTAATGATACCATTAATATTAATGGGATATACTATTGGAAGTAGGATAAGTGAGTTTTATGCTGGAATTGGAGTAGTTATTGGAGTAGTAATATGGTTATTGATAATAACAACATACATAATCTTAAAACCAATTAAGTATAAATAGTGAATAACAATATTGGTATTTAGCGTATTAAAGAATAAAGTGTAGGCTGATAACTTTGCTTGGAATAATTAGATATGGATTCATAAACACAAAAATTAGGGGATTAAAAAGGGAATACCTGAGAAAAGAGGATTACAATAAAATCATAGAAGCACCCTATAAAGAAATTGTAAAGGTATTAATGGAAACTCCATATAGAGAAGAAGTAAGAGGTCTTCAAGAAACACCAACACCAATAGAAATGGAGAAAATATTGATAAAATCATTGACGAGATCATATCTAAAAGTATTAAAATGGCTTCCGAAACAAGCAATGAGAGTAATAGCATTATATATGATGAAATATGAAGCTGAAAACATAAAGGCTGCAATAAGATTAAAAACATTAGGAGCTTCAGTAGAAAGATTAAAACAACATTTAACACCCATCCCACTAGGACTCAAAATTGAAGAATACGTTAAAGTATATGAAGAATCAAAAAACCTAAGGGAATTATTGGAAAAACTAGTTGAAATAGGAGTGCCGATACCAATACATAAAATATTTGAAAAAGAATTTAAAGAAGAAGATGCAAAAATTGTTGAAGCAAAAATAGATAAAATAGTATATGAAGCTATAATAAATGAAGCAAAAAGACTTGATGGTAAAAGCTCAAAAAGTGTTAGAGAAATGCTGGGAATAGAAATAGATTTAACAAATATAAAAAACACCCTAAGAGCAAAGAAACTTAAAATAGATTGGAATGAACTAGAAGAAAACATCATAACCCCAACATACAAAATAAATATGCAAAAGATAAGAAGAGCTTTTGAAAAAGAAGATCAAAAGGAAGTGTTAACCGAATTAATGGAAAAAGAATATAAACCGTTATTAAAGCAAAGTATAGAAGCAATAAATAAGGGAGGAATAGAAGAATTAGAGAAACTATTTAATAAAGAAATATATAAGGGTTATCAAAAAGTTTGGAAAAAGGGATTTCAATACGATATATCACCAACACTGGCATACTTAACTAAGAAATGGACTGAAATAAGAAATTTAAAAGTGATAATATATGGGAAATCACTTGAAATACCAAAACGAAAAATTATGGAGGAAATAATAATTTAAATATTTATAATATTTATTATAGAAATCTTCGAGTAATAGTTTTACCCTTGGATATAGATACTTGGATGGCATTATTACACCTAGCCTTTGATGAAAGTAAAATTGAATCATATTTGTCAAGCTTAGATTTATAATTCAATAAAGTTTTTCTAAAATCTTTAAATCCAGTAGTCAATCTTAAATATAAGTTACTATGCCATGATTTAACTTCAATTATAGACATAGTGAAAGATTTAGAATAAAGTATTGGTGGAAAAGCAAGCTTTCTAGCAAAGTATATACGTAGAGTAGATAAGCTATTGGAAATCGCAGAAAAAACTTTAGAAATGTATTGTCTAAAACTTGGTATCTTTGATGGTTTGGACTTTAGAATGTATGTTGTTTTATCAATTAAAGAGTAAAGTTTAACTAGACTTTCATCAGGAACGAAACCCTCACTGCTTATCATATTAACATTATTTTTGATGGAATTTTCTACAAGTTTAATAGTCATATCTTTAGTATTTACAACTCTATTGATGCAATTCCCTTTATAAGCTTCAATTTTGGTTATACAATTTTTGGATGCAATTTTTGTTTTCAAAAGTTTTATCTTTGAATTTATAATGGTCTTTTTATACTTTCTCCTAGTATACTTTAATTGTTCATTTAGTTTCTCTAGTTCGTTGCTTTTACTATTCATCATTTAGGCACTCCACTTATATAGTGCCTATTAACATTATGGATATTAGTAATCCATAGATTGCTAAAGCTTCAGCTAATACAACTGCTAGAAGAGTCTTTGTAACTATTTCAGGTTTTTCAACTCCAGCTCCAGCCATAGCTGATCCAGTATATGCAATTGCTATTGAAGCTAATAAACCACATACAGCCATTACTAAACCTGCTGATAAAGCTTTCATGGCTGCTTCATATGAAGCAAGGATTATGGAGAGTTTTCCTATGAGCATTATTGAGGTAAGTAATCCATAGATTCCTATAGCTTCAGCTAATACAACTGCTAAAAGTAGCTTTGTAACTATTTCAGGGCGTTCAGTTCCAGCTCCAGCCATAGATATACCTGCGGTTACAATTCCGTAGGCTGCACCTGATATTGGTATGCAACTTGAAAGTAGAACGCCTATAAGACCGATTATCGTTTCATCCATATTTCTTCCTCCAACAACTATTACTACAATAATGTTGATTTATTTATAAACGTTATTGATTTATGCATTTATTTAACACCTAGAGGTTTATATTCTTCTCCACCACCACGGAAGTATTTAAAGCCAAATTCAACCCATGTAAGCCTTAGTACATGTGTGAATGATACAAGTCCTTCAAGAGCCATTACTAGGGTTATTGTTCCTATAGCTAGGACTATATAGCCTGCAGCTCCAAGTGCTGGGATTGCTGAAGATAATAATTGACTTAACATTCCATGGGAAAGTGATAATGCAAGTATACGTCCATATGATACTGTATGTGAAAGTGAGCTTATTGCTGCTTCAAATGTATGAGCGAAGCCATCTATTGGATTTTCAGTTAACATCATTCCTACAAGCATTAAGACTAATGGTGCTACCACTAATGGTATGGTTAAACTGCCAGACATCCATTTACTAATATCAAATTTATATACGAATAAACCTAAGTACATTGCACCTAAATAGAACCATAACCAGCATATATGTCCAAAGAAAGCCTTTTTATATTCTCCCTCAAGTACAGCGTTGATTACACTTAATGTTAATCCTAAACTTATATGCATAATTCCAACCATTAGTGAGAGTTTAAACATTTTCATAGGTTCTTCCAATGGACTAAAAGCATGACCAATTCCCGGTATAGCTTCAAGTATGAATTCTAGAGGTGGATGATGTATGTGAAAACCGAAGAATTCACCGAACATTAAACCGCCAAATATAGCTGCAATACCACATAAAATATATAATTCAGCTCCAGAGAGAACTAAATTGATCATTTCACCGCCAGAGAACCCTTTACGTTTAAGTATGTAAGTTGCAATTCCAAATAGTGCTAGTAAGAGTCCATGGCCAACATCCGCGAAAGCTAATCCAAATAGTAATGGGAAGGTTATACTAACGATTAATGTTGGATTAATTTCATGGGTTGATGGAATATCATAAGTTTTTATTAGAGATTCAAATGGTTTTAGAGGTTTTGGAGATTTAGATAGAAATGGGGGATTATCATGTTTGCCAGGTTGTGAAACTGAGATTACTACTGATTTATTTGTAGTTTTCTCAATGGTTTCAATAATTTCGTTAACCCTATCCTTTGGAACCCATCCAAACATATATGAAAAGTAATCACTATGGAAGGTATTTTCATCCCTATCTAAAACACTTTCAAAAACTTGTTTTGCTTCTAAAATAATATTTTCATAATTCTGGCATACTTCATTTAACTTAACTTTAAGTTCGACGTTTTCAGGGGATTGTGAAAACTCATTGATTTTTGATTCAATGAAGTTTAGCTTATTCTCAAGATCATTTAAATAACTCCTATCTACATGCTTTAGCTTAAATGTAATAGTTGATGCTTCCAACCCAAGGGTATTAATTAATCGATTCACCTTATCCAATAAAGATTTAAACTTAGCACTTTCCTCATGAGGTTTACTTAACGATTTTAAATCTATATTTTCTTCAGCTTTCAATTCTTTAATAAACTCTACAAATTCTTCATTAACCCACCATTCATCTGGATGAAAAACCTTTAAATTGATTAAAGCCAATTTGACATCATAGTAATAGTGCTTTGGCAACACTAGTTGAACTTTGCACATTTCAGCTGACTTAATTATACTTGACATATCGCACAACTCCGCAGAAGAGGAGGAAATTTTCGATAAAGATTATGTAGATATGTGATTATTAAATTTTTTATTGTATACCGTTTATAATGGTATTATCGACCTTATGTAAAGGAGTTTTTGCATTGTGAAGTGTGCTGCTGTTTCAGCCATTGAAGATAATGGTTGAGGCCATACGCCTAAGACTATGCAAAGTACTGATAGGATTATTAAGGAAGACAGTATAAATGGTGAAGATTCACTTGCCTTCATAACACTTTCAATAGGCTTCCTAAATATTGTCTGTATTACACGGATATAGTATACTACTCCAATAGCACTATTTAGTAATCCTATGGCTGTCAATAAATATGCTTGAGCATCTATGGCTGCTGCAAATATTAAATACTTACTTATAAAACCATTGAGAAATGGCATTCCAGCTAGTGAGAGAAGTGCTATAGATAGTGACACACCAGTTATAGGCATTCTTCTACCAACACCAATAATTTCATCAAGATTCCTCGTATTAAGTTCATGTATGATTGATCCAGCGCAGAGAAATGCAAGTCCCTTCATTAAGGCATGATTAAAGAAGTGTACAATACCAGCCATTAAACCAAATTCCGTTCCTAAGGATAAAGCCAATAGTAAATATCCAATTTGAGCTATACTTGAATATGCAAGTAAACGTTTAATATCCTTTTGAACTAAAGCTAGAATGTTTCCAACACTCATGGTCAATACTGATAGGAAAGCTAACATCAATCTATAATCCACAATTGAAACATCAAAGATTAGATATGAAGTTCTTATTATTGCATAAACGCCAGTTTTTATTACTACACCTGAAAGCATAGCACTTATAGGGCTGGGGGCAGCTGGATGTGCATCTGGAAGCCATGAATGAAATGGTACAATAGCAGCTTTAACGCCGAAGCCTACGATCAATAATATGAATAGTAGGTATAGTAGTGGAGAAGATTTAGCATTCATTAGGGAGAGAGTTATTTGAGCGAAGCTTAAGGATCCAGTTAAACCATATAGATATGACATTGAGAATAATATGAAGGCTGAACCTACAGCGCTCATCAATAGATATTTGAAGCCTGCTTCCACAGGCTCCCAGAGATGCTTTCTAAATCCAACCAAACAATATGAGGATATGCTCATCAACTCCCAGAATACATATAGCGTTAGGAAGTCACCTGCCATAATAACTCCAATCATACCGCAAACCATTAGCAATAGTAGGGAGTAGTAAGCTGGTAAACCTGTGTCATGAGACATGTAATCAATTGAATGCAAAGTGGATATTAAACCTAAAAGGATGAAGCCAAGGGTAAATGTGAAGCTAAGCCAATCTAAAACTGTAAAGCCAATTTTAAAACCATCAACAGCTTGGTATATACTATACCTTATAATTGGCTTTTCATAGAGTAAACCTACTAGTTTAAGGCAAGCCATTAGGGAAGTTAGAAAACCAAATAAAGCCCAACCGCTAACAAGATTACGTAAACCATACCTCTCACAAATCCAACCAATAATTGGCGTTGTTACACCGAAGAATGCTAATATTAGCATTGGATATAATATTTCCATAAAACCTACCACCTCAACCTCCTCAACTCTCTAATGTCCAATGTCTTATAATGTTTATAAGCATTTATAACAAATGCTAAAGCAACACCTATTAAACAGGCTTCAACAGAAATAGCAATTATAGCTACAACGTGAGCCATTGGGTCTATAAATCCAAAAATTCTAAAATATGAAAAATTCACTAAATTCAATATAGCTGAACTAAACATTATCTCAAGTGAAATAACCATTTTAATCATATTACGTTTAGTCATAAGGCCGTACATGCCAATACAAAATAAAACTCCTGAAACAGCTATGAATGTGTATGGTTCAGTGGACATTAATGCTTCACCTCCTCACGTAAAAGTGCAATAACACCTATGGCTGAAGCAAATATGAGTATGGCTTGAGCTATTACATCAAAACTGCAATCAACCCATAAAAGTTCACTTATATAAACACCCAGATTATGGAAGGAGTAATCAGGCTTTAGAATAGTTAATGGAGCATTATCATAAGCAAATAAACCAACATTAGAAACACCATAAACTAAGAGTTGCGTGAGTATAAAGGCTAAAGCTAAACCCAACATAGTTCCAATCAATTCACTAAACTTCAAGTTAATCCACCTCCACTTTACCAGTCAACATTAAAGCAACTAGAAACAATACTGTAACTGCACCAGCTAAAACAGCCAATTGAAATACTCCAACCAATGGTGCAGATAAATAGAAGAATGCAATAGCCAAAACAATACTAAAACCACATAAAGTTATGATTGAATGCATAATCTTCTTAAATTCCAAACTTAAAACTGCTAAAGCCACTATGGAAACACCTAAAATCAAACTAACAAAATTAAAGCTCAACAACTTCACCTCACAACAACAAACTATTATGCAATTTATAATTAATAAGTTTTAAAGCTTTCCAAAAAACAAACATTATTAACATGTAGAAATAAAAGGTAAGTGAAGAGGATTGTTTGAATGGATCTCTGACTTAATGATGAAGATAGCCTTAAACTATGGATATATTGGAGCTTTAATTGTATCTATACTTGGAAATTTTATACCATTTCTACCAATACCCTA
This sequence comes from Methanomethylicia archaeon, assembly GCA_038727515.1. Classification (GTDB taxonomy): domain Archaea; phylum Thermoproteota; class Methanomethylicia; order Culexarchaeales; family Culexarchaeaceae; genus JAVYVS01. The sequence goes on along the minus strand of JAVYVS010000002.1, from coordinate 112,084 downwards.
CTTATTGGCAATATATTATATGGCAGGATACCTACAAGTAGACCCAATAATACTTGGAATTGTGAGTGGCTTTGGTGGAGCAATTGGAAAAAGCGTAGTATATATGTTGGGATTTGAAGGAAGTAAATTAATTACAAGTGAAGAAAAGAGAAAGCAAATAGAGAAATTTAAAGAATTATTGGGTAAGTATGGAGCGATAGCAGTATTCTTCGTAACAGTAACGCCATCACCAGATGATGTAGTGATAATACCACTAGGACTCATAAAATATAGCTTCATAAAATTCTTCATAGCTACAACGCTAGGAAAGATCATATTAAGTACAGTAGTAGCATTAACTGGAAAATACTTTACGGAATACTTAAACATAGTTTTCGGTGAAGAAAATATATATGGAATATTGATTTCATTGATAATACTAACAATAACAACATTAAGCATATTGAAAATAGATTGGATAAAGGTTGCAGATATACTTGATAGAGAAGGCCCGAGGGGGCTTATAATAATGATAATTAAAGGTAGATGGAAGGAATTGTTGATAGAGAAGGGTAAAGGTTGATTTAGGTTATAAAGTTTCTTAAATCCATTTTCAAACCAAATGTACTTATCTTGCCATAAACACCATCAAAACCAGGTGTAATTGAATATTTACCTTCCCTCATACATTTAATGTAAGATGCAATTGTTTGAGAAGATATTTTTGCAATCTCATTTATTGGAGCATTCAATAAAACATTAAATTCAGAACCAAATTTAGAAACTAGATTGGAATATATATCCCAAATTCTACCACTATTAAATTTAGAAAAATCATCTTCACTAACACCCATACTGAAAGCTATTATAGTTTGTAATGGTAAAACCTTTATGAAGGGTATATAACTTTTAGGTCTAAATCCTCTACTTCTATCAGCAAGTTCTTCAACTCTATCATCAACACCCTTAGTAAGTTTTTTCCCACAAACTGGGCATTTATAATTCATTTTTCTAGCTTCTTCAGGAGGGATAGGCCCAACATTACAATTCCTATGACCAGACCAATGATATTTACCATAAGCTGGATCAACTTCTATAGTCATTAAGAACTTACCCTTCTCCCTAAATTTAATAGCTTCTATAAGTTCTCTATAATTCATATCATTAAGATCGAATAAACAAGCTTCTCTACCAAGTCTAAATGGATATGGTGAATGAGAATCTGAGAAGCTAAGAATTGAAAATCTATCCAATTGACTTACACGCCAATTCATCTCTGGATCACTACTCAAACCAGTTTCAATAGCATAAATCTTATCAATTCTATCACCATAACAATCCTTAACATTATCAACACCACTAAAAGATCCAAACATACTCCACCAAGGAGTCCATATATGAGCTGGAAATATGAAACAAGAGGATTCAATACTAAAAACTATATCGACAAGTTCTGATGGATGCATATTAAATATTGGACGCCCATTGGAAATTACATCACCATAACGTGATAAAACATCGGAAAGTTGTTCAGCAACCTCTAAACTAGGCATTAAAATAACATGATGAACCCTTCTAGATTTACCTCCAAATTCGAAAACCGTACCAACTTCACAATTAACAATAAAGAAAACGTTGGAATTAAGCCTATAATGATAGAATCCTCCACCAGCATGTACAAGATCGTTTTTCAATTCTCTAAGCCAACTTGGATGTAGACAATCACCAGTACCAAGAAGATTTAAACCTTTAATTAAAGCATATGAAACCAATGTTGGAATATTCATTTGAACACTAGAACCACCACTATACTTTGAATGTAAATGTAAATCTGCATAAACCTTCATTTTACTCAGCTAACTATCATCTATTCTTAGAAGCTTAAATTTATTGCCTCAAATTATTAAAACACAAATAATTGGAAGATAAAAAACGTTGATTTTCAAGAACTAACCTTTTCTTCACTATGTACAAGCAACTTACGATCATGGGAAGCCAATTCATAGAATTGTGTTAAATGTATAGCTGCCCTGGGACATATCCTTTCACACTGCATACAAAATATACATCTATCCAAATAGAATATTGGTCTTCTACCATTAATGGTCTTATCTGAGGAAATTAGTTCAATAGCCATAGCTGGACATTCACGGGCGCATAATCCACAACCAACACATCTATCAATATAGAATATATGCTTCCCCCTATACCTCTCAGCAGTAGGAGTTCTCTCAAATGGATATTTAACTGTAACTGGTCGTTTAAATAGGTGTTTAAATACTTCACGTATCATAGCCATCTAAAACCAACCCCCAAAAACCTACTTAAAACAAATTGTAGAATTGATAATGGAATTAAAATCCTCCAACAACCTGAAACCATTTGATCAATCCTCAACCTAGCAAATAAAGATCTAATATAAGAGCTTAGTAATACTATGAAGAGCATCTTTAAAATAAACCAGACGATAGGTGGAAGTATAGGGCCGCTTCCACCACCTAGAAATAATGCGGTAGCTAAAGCAGATCCAAAGACTAGCTTTAAATCTTCAGCAAGTCTTAGGAAAGCAAGTTTTGGACCACAATACTCAGTAAGCCATCCAGCAACAATTTCACTTTCAGCTTCAGGGATATCGAAGGGTATACGTTCAAGTTCTGCTTGAAGAGCTGTAATAAAGACTATGAATCCTATTGGTTGAAGTAAAGCTAAAGGTATCAATTGATTTTGAGATATAATTGTTACAGAAGTAGATCCAACATACATAACAACGGAAGCTGCTGAAATAAACATTGGAATTTCATAAGCTAAAAATTGTAGAATAGCTCTAGTGGCACCAACAATACTAAACCTATTGGTTGATGCCCAACCAGCAATGAATACAAAAATAGTGTAAATAGTCATTAAAGTTAGTAGTAGGACGATATCACCTTCAAAGGGAATTAAAATTGGAGAACCATCTAATGGTATATATAGAGATGCAAATAATGGTATAACAACTGCAAGTATTGGAATGTTATTGAAGAAGATGGAATCAACATATTTTGGGGTTATATCCTCTTTAGCCATAAGCTTAATGAAATCAGCTAATGGTTGAAGGATTCCACTAGGGCCAGCATATAGGGGGCCAATCCTATTTTGAAATCTAGCATAAGCCTTTCTATCAACCCACTCAAATATAAATGCTAGAAATAGTAGGAAGAGTATACCAGGAAATATTAAGATTCTAAGAATAAATATTAATGGATCCATCATTACACCCCCAAACCATAATATTTAAGACTATACCTTCTAAGTTCATCATAACTCCAGATCCAACTTTTACCATTCCCAATATCTGTGAACATTAACCTCTCAGTACAACAATAACATGGATCAATACTAGCAACAATAGCAGGTATATCAGCAATATAATGCCCCTTTAACATTTCACATAATGCTGGTATATTGGCTAATGTTGGAGTCCTCATTTTAGCTCTATATGGAACCTCTTTGCCATCAGATTTAACATAGTGTAGAAGTTCACCTCTAGGAGCTTCAACTCTAGCAGTAGCTTCACCAATAGGTGGAATACGTTTAACCTTAACATTTATTGGCCCTGGACGCATCTTCTCAAGTGCATGCCTAATAGCTTTTATAGATTCAATAGTTTCATCAACCCTAACCATAGCTCTACCCCAAACATCACATGTTGAATAAGTCACCATATTGAAATCTATTTCATCATACAATGTATATGGATCATCAAATCTAACATCACTCTTAACATCAGAAGCTCTAGCAGTAGGACCTACTGCACATAGATCTAAAGCTTTATCCTTACTTAAAACACCTACACCTTCAGTTCTAGCCTTTAAACTAGGATCTTCCATGAGCACCTTCTTATAATACTTAGTTCTCTCCTCAAGATAATCTAGATTCCTCTTAATAATTGGCTCCATTTCAGGGGTAATATCATAAACAACTCCACCAATACAATTCATAGATGGAGTAACTCTATTACCACTAATCATTTCAACGAGATCCATAACTCTCTCCCTATCCCTCCAAACATACATAAACACAGTATGGAAACCTAACTCCATACCTAAAACCCCAATCCACAATAGATGGCTATGAATCCTATTTAACTCATTAATTATGATCCTAAGATACTTAGCACGTTCAGGAACATCTATACCATAAACCTTTTCCACAGCAAGACAATAGCATGTTGTATGTGGAACATTACATATACCACATATACGTTCAGCCAAGAATATACCTTGAACCCAAGTTCTAAGCTCCATAGCCTTCTCAATACCTCTATGAACAAATCCAAATCTAGGTTTAACATCAACAATAACTTCACCATCTAAAACAAAGTTGAATTGAAAAGCTTCTTTAATAGCTGGATGCTGAGGTCCTATTGGAATAGTATAATAACTCAAACTACTTCACCTCCACCTTCCAATCTTTCCTAAGGGGATAAACACCATCAGGCCAATCATCAGGTAGGATAAGTCTTTCAAGAGATGGATGGCCATCAAAAACAACCCCCAAAAGATCATGAACCTCTCTCTCATATAAAATGGCTCCAGGAAGTATTGAAACGATAGATGGGAAATGTGGATTATCCCTAGGAATCTTAACTTTAATATTAACAAGAATTCTACGATTTAAAGGAGATAGATGATAGATTAATTCAATGGAATCACCAAGATCAGTCCCAGTTATAGTTACAATATGCCTTAAATCATATTTATCCTTTAAATACTTAATAACATCATGTAAAGCACTTGGATCAACACTCATAAATACACTCCTAGGACCATCAAATCTATAATCTAAAATCCTATTTGGAAATGCATTTGAAATATCTTTAAGAATAAAATTTACATCAAAACTCGACATGATACTTAACCTCCATTAACCAGATAAAAGTTTAGATATGAGTTTTGCAACACCATCAATAACAGCTTCAGGTCTGACGGGACAACCTGGAATATACATACTCACAGGAATAACCTTATCAACACCACCAAGAACATTATAACAACCCCAATAAACTCCACCTGAAGTTGCACATGTACCAGCAGCAATAACAAATTTTGGATCAGGCATTTGCTCATATATCCTTTTAAGTCTAGGGGCAACTTGCCTAGTAACTGCACCAGTAACCACTAGAACATCAGCATGTCTAGGACTACCCTTAAGTAGAATTCCAAAACGTTCAACATCATACTTAGGAGCTAAAGCAGCTAAAACTTCAATATCACATGCATTACATGCACCAGTACACATATACAATATCCATGGACTCCTAACCCTAGACCAAGTTACAATTGAAACCATAAAATCACCTCTTAGGGAGGAAAAATATTGCAGATAATATGATCCCTACATAAACTAAAACATAAACAATATTTGCATTGAAAGATAATAGCAAAATGAAAGCTGCAACATCAAATATTGTAAAATACAGAGCATATCTATATAACTGAACATTAAGTTGAACTTTTTCAGGGGGGAATCTATCAGTACCTTCACCACATGCATAAGGTTCTAAACTTAATTCACTACCCCTAGGCTTAATACCAATCCTCTTCAAATATATAAAGGAAATATACATTAAAATCAGTATCAATATGAAAACTATTACTGGAGAATATAATAGTTCAGACCACAAAAGAGCCACCACACACTCAATAAACGCATATAATTGTAATAATTTATAAGTTTTAAGGTTTATTCAAAATACAAGAAATTATTAATTAATAAATTAGCAAAAACATATTAAGATGTAAAACCATATGTATGGACGGAAAGGGACGGTGTGAAATTTGCCTAAGAAGAGGAAGTCTAGGGGGAGAGGTAAAGGGCAAAAGGGTAAAGAATCAAGAGTTCAATGCGATTCCTGTGGAGCATGGGTACCGAGAAGTAAAGCAAAAAGAATAACCACATATGTTTCACCAGTAGATCCACAATTAGCTAAAGAATTAGAGAAAAAGGGTACGATAATAGCAAAATACCCAGTTACAAAGACATATTGCATATCATGTGCAGTATATAGAGGTTTAGTAAAGGTAAGAGCAGAAGAAGAAAGAAAACTTACAAAAGCTAAAGGAAAAACTTAATCATTTAAATTTAATCCATCAAGAAAAGCATTTATCAACCATATACATTGACTTGATAAATAGGGAATTTTTCCAAGACTAATCCTAATAACACCAATGGAATCTAAAAATTTCTCAGAATGATGATCTAAACCTATTTGATCACCAATAATAAAACAATAATCAAAATCAGATTTAAAACTATAATTTTCAATGGGAATACCATCTTCATGCATATAAACAATATTAACACCAGAATTTCTAAGAAATTCAACAACACTTCTAAAACTCATCTTAGAAATTTTAAATCCTTTAAAAATCTTCCCAGAAAACAAATCTAAAATCATATTTGCAATCCAAACTTCATCCAAAACCATATGTTCAACTTCAAATCCATCAATACACAAAGTTTTAGGAGGGTCTGGAGGACCTTCAAGAACACCATAGAAAACAACATTACGTCTAAAATTAGATTCATCAATGAAAAATGCATTTAAAATACATCTACAAATAACATCAAGTCTACCACTAGATCCAGCAATACACCTAAGATTAAATTTTGGAGCTGTAAAAGCAGTGGAGGATTTAACTAGGAAAATCCTCCTCAAAATCAATCACCAATAGATTTAACAACCCTATAAAACCTCTCAATGATAGTAAAAGTCACAAGTATAGATAATATATAAAGTGATATTTGAACTTCATTCAATAGTAATCCAATGGAAACAATTAAAAGCCTCTCAGAACGTTCAGCTAAACCAACTCCAGCCAAATAAACATTAAGACATTCACCTTTACACCTAATATAACTAATCAAAAAACTACCTACAAGAACATATAAACCAATCAATAAATCACACATACCAGAATAAATTATTGAAGAAAAGATTAATGCATCAGAAAAACGATCGAAAACTGAATCTAGAAATCCACCCAATTTTGAAGATAAACCACCAACCCTAGCCAAAAATCCATCCATAACATCAAAGAAACCTGAAACCAAAATTAATATACCACCTAAAAATGTATTTCCAAAATATATGTAGATGGATGAGAGGAAAGCAAAGAAGAAACCCATAATTGTGAGGATATTTGGAGAAATTCTAATCTTAAGGAGGAAAATAGCTATAGGATTAAGAAGACCTTCAACCCACTTTCTCAATTTATCCATCAACTTTACACACCAATACCAATAACAATACAAAATATAAGAAACCCAATATATAATATATAAGGCAAAAGGATGAAATGGTGTGTAGAAATGCATGAAGTTGAGGTAAAACATTGGATAGATGTATTAGCGGAAAAATTGGCATCCAAAAAACTTGAAGAACATGTGATAAATGGTGGAATGGCAGCCTCTGGGAGGATACATATAGGAAAAACCCGTGGAGAAATATTCCTACAAGCAGCAGTAGCCAATAGACTTAGGAAAATGGGTGAAAATGTTAAACATCTACTAGTAGTATACACGCAAGATCCATTAAAAGCAAAACCACCATTAATAACAAAGGAATTCGAAGAAATATGGAAAGGTACTAGAATACTGGATGTACCATGCCCAGAAGGATGTTGTAAGAATTGGGTTGAACATTGGATGACTCCATTCTATAAATCCTATGGAAAATATGGATTGGGAGATATTGAATTCATTGAAACCTCAAAATTATATGAAACAAGGGATATGATTGAAACAATAAAAACGTATATAAGGAAAAGAGATGAAGTTAGAGAAATACTAAATAGGTATAGAGGGCAAAAATATGGTAAAGATTGGATACCATTTAAACCCTTATGCCCAAAATGTAAAAACATATCTACAACAAAAGCGATTTCAGTAGACTTAGATAGAGAAGAAGTTGAATATGAATGTCCAAAATGTGGGAGTAAGGGTATTGTAAAAATGAATGAGGGAAAATTGGAATGGAGATTGGAGTGGGCAGCTTTATGGAAAGTACTTAAAGTAACCTTTGAACCCTATGGAAAGGATCATGCGGCTGCAGGTGGAAGTAGAGAAACATGTACTGCACTTGCAAAGGAGATATTAGGAATAGAACCTCCAGAAGGATTTCCATATGAATGGGTATACCTAAATGGAGAAGCTATGTCAAGTTCAGGAGGTATATCATTTGATTTTGCAGAATGGGATAAAGTTGCAGATCCATATGCATTAAAATACTGGTATTATATATCAAAACCAATGACGCACCTAGAGTTTTCAGTGGAGAAAATACCGCAAATATGTGAAGAATATGAAAAAGCCGAAAGAATATATTATGGTGTGGAATCAATAAAGGATAAGAAGATTGAAATGATGATTAAAAGAAGTTATGAATTAACACATAATGAAAATCCAAGTAAAGAAATGCCATTACAAATACCATATACATTTGCCATGGTACTAGTACAAATAGTTCCAAAGGGGGAGAGATGGATGGATGAAGTTGTATTAAGATTAATGAAAACTGGACATCTAAAATCTAAACCCTGTGAAGAGGAAATTGAAAAGATAAAGATGATAATGGATAGAGCGGAATATTACATAGAAAATTATGCTCCAGAAAACATGAAGATAAAGATAGTTGATAAAGTGCCAGTAGAAGTAATAAGTTCAATAAGTATGAGTGAAAGGGAGTTCTTAAAAACCTTAGCAGAAAAGATTGAAAATAGAAAACCAACACCAAAAGAATTTGAAGCAGAAATAGTGGAAAACGCTAGGAGAATGGGTATTGATATTAAAAGAGCATTTCAAATACTCTATAAGGTAATATTGGGGAGGGATAGCGGACCTAGATTAGCACCCTTCATTTTAAGTTTAAATGAAGAATTCATAGTGAAAAGATTGAAGCTATTAGAATAAATTAGAAATCCACAATTGCAGTAATTCTAACACCTATAAATCCAATAAAATCTAAAAATAATTTTGATGGGGAAACTCTATCTAAACATATTACAATATGGTTATCGAAAACTTTAAAACCATGTTTAATCTTAACCCAAGACCCATTATAATAAAACCAAATAGTAGCATTAACTGGATGAATTGGTAATTCATTCTCAATGAAAGAGTAATTTAAGGAGAGAATTGAACCATTAAGATTATAATTTAAAATTGAAAGAGATAAATTATACTTTAAACTACGCTTAAAAGAAAGATCACCTATAGAAATATTAAAAGTGGAAGAACAATAAATATATGAAAAGGTATGATTATATCTACATGAAAATAATGTGGAAACACTAATATGATTGACATTAAGACCACCAAGAGACTTATACCTTAAGATATGATAAACAAAGTTGTTCATAGATTTATCAATGTAATCACGGCTCAATGGATAATGCCTTAAAACCATATAAAAGTATTTATCAATAAGTATGTTTAAAGACCTACAATACAAAACTTCAGCATCAAAAGATTTCAATGATATTGGAGACATCATGAAAACATTAATTCCAAAAAAGAGTATAATCAATGCAATTATTAATGAAGAGAATAGGAAAGTCTCCCCCCTCAATACTTCCACCCTAAAACAATTATAAAAAGCCTATTACTAATAGAGGAATAAAAGTAATAGCATAATTTAATGGGGAAATTAATGTCTTCAGGGTATTGGTATATTGTAAACCCACTAAATGCATCAAAAATTATAATCTTAAGATCACCATTAAAACATGATTTTAAAAGTGAGTAAAGCTTCATATAATCTCTAGAAATACAAATTTCATCAAGAAGTCCAATTTCATCTATAGAAATTAAGAGAGAAATAAACTTAACATATTCATCTGAGTCTCTAAAAAAATTGAAGAAATAAAATTTTGGGAGCATACTATATATGAAAACCATGGATGATGTAAGTATCAACATAAATAGTACAGCTTCAATAGAATATATACCTCTAACCACTAGCTTCACACCTCAAAACTCTAACAACATATAGTTTACCATTAAATTCAATAAAGAAACTAAAATAGAGGTTAGGAGGATTTTCAAAATTAGTTGTATTAAACTCTAAAATTATACACTTAAGCTTACAATTTAAATTTTGAATATCAATATCACATTGATTTCGACACTCATTGAATATATGAAAGAAATCATTGCTCTTATATTTAGATGTAAACATTCCTATAGCGATACTTTTAGCCATAATAATCCTACTTGAATCTTCTAAATTAGAACATACAAAGGACCCGATGATAGAGATATTGTGAAATAGGAAAATGATCGTTAATGTTATTATAAAGATAGAGAGAGAAAACTCAATGGAAATAGACATATTAACCACTTGAAATACTTATTTCAATAAATGATTCATGAAAAAACATGTTAATAATTATGAAACCCCCATAAAATTTCAGTGAATATTCTGAAGTAATAACCCCATGTGGAAGTGTAATAGAATAGGCAGAATCACCTTCACCAACAATAATCTTCCCAGATCCATCGATATTTATAAACTTTATAACGTATGGTAAAGTAGAAAGCCTATATGGAAAACTAAGTTTAATAGTGACATGTTCTAAACCATTAAAATCCCTTAAGCTTAAAGCTTCATTGATTACGGAAAATATGTAAGTACATATAAAGCGATTTTCATCAAATGAAATTTGATTAATACTACCATAAGTTACAAATCCAAAGGTTAAAACTAAAGTTAATGAAAAGATTACTGATAAAAGCAAGTTTAAAGAGTATTCAACACTCTTAATTTAAACCACTATTTAAACTAGATAAGAATGTATTTAAATGATTTAAAGTGGAAATTCATGCCCACATTTCGGACACTTAGCATAACCACAGGATCCAAAAACAGAGTATTGACATCCACCACATGAGAAAGTCCTTGAATATGTTAAATCAAATCTATATCCACATTTTGGGCAAATAAGTATCTTGGAGCCACCAGACTTAAACTTCAAGTATTTACACCAATAAGACATGACGTTAAAACAAAGAGATAAAGATTTTCATATAAACGATATCATTAATATACTTTAAGTGGGTTAAGGTATTTAGGGTTGAAATCAATGTTAAATGAAGTCTACTATATAAGGTATATAGTGGCTATAATATGTTTTTCATTAGCTTCATTACAAGATTTAAAAAGTAGAGAAATATGCGATTGGATATGGATAATAATGGTCGCCATGGGAATACCATTACTCATATATGAAGCAGCAATCAAATGGATGACTATCTGGATGAACTTAATGGTGATATCAATATTATTCTCAATAGCCATTGGATTATTAACTTACAAATTAGATTTCTTTGGAGGAGCCGACTCAAAGGCTATAATAGCATTAAGCATATTAATGCCAATAATGCCGGAAGAAATTGCAATAAAATTAGGAACTCATAATATAATACCAGTTTCAACATTCAATAACTCCATGTTAATCTCAATAATGCCTGCAGTATATTTACTCATGAAAAACGTATATAGGATTATCATAGGTGAAAATATATTTCAAGGTTTAGAAGAAGAAAGTATATTTAAAAAATTGTTGGCCATGGCAACTGGTTACAGAATTGAATTGAAAAAGTTAAAGGAGAAAAAGTTTGTATATCCAATAGAGGAATTAAATTTTGAAGGGAATACAATTAAAAGGAGATTGAATATAAGGGTTGGAATATCCATTGGTGAAGATAAGCTTAATAACATAATTAAACTTTATGAAGAAGGTTTAATAGGAGAGGGATATATATGGGTTACGCCGGCTATGCCACTAATAGTTTTCATGCTTATAGGATTAATACTGACGTTAACATATGGGGATATAATATTTAAGTGTATAGTTAAGTTATCGATGGGTTATTGATGGTTAAAAATTATTTTTATTGGTTTTAAATTGAATTTTAAATATAAGTTGTAAATCATATCTAAAACTTTTAAGTAGTCAATATTACCGAAAAAGTGTAAGTGACTTATACATTTACAATCAGAACTTCCAAATCCAATTACTGGAGAACCATTGAGAGTATTAAGTATATCATTGGCAATGATGCATTCAAATCTTAAATCACTATGTGATGCACATATAGCTTTAACTTCAATTCCAGAGGTATTAAGTAGGTAATCTATATGCCACCATAACCTTTTATTTTGAGATAAATGCCTAGATATCCGATTATACAATGCAAACTTCTTCTTAAGTGCTGAACCAGTATAAGTGTATATGCCACTATGAAAGTCTATTAAACCAATACATCCAATTTTAATCCTACGATCATATGGAGAAGCAATTATAAGAGTATATGTTCCACCATTAAGATTTTTAAGAGATTCAAGCAAAAAGTGAACACCAAAAATTAATTTGTAACTTAAATAAATAAGTAAATGGCTGTGAAGATGAACTCGGGTTCTGATATGTGATGACGTTAGACCGTCGGAGCCTGCGCAACAATGATATAGGGTCAAAGCTCTGAGTAATTGTGATGAAGCCGCTTAAAATGAGTTGCGCAATTATTTTGGAGTAAATTCCTTGGGCTTAATCCAAGCATACATAGTTGGAGAATTCTTTATAATCTCAAAAATTTGATCCCAAGTTAAACCATATTTACTTGCTAATTCATCAAAAGTATAATTATAATGAACCCATTCATAAACTATCCTATGCTTCAAATCTTCAGGTATCTTTGAAATATCCACAACTTCAGATTCACTCATAAAAATCATAAAATGAAATTACAAAGCTATAAATAATATTTTCGCATTAAATAAAATTTCAAATTATAATCAATTTAATGGATAAGCGAAGGAGTGAAGAAATCTTCTCCTAAGAGAATTTCAATAATGAATAAATATTCATAAATTCTAATAGTAAATAAACCAAAAAGATAAATATTTGTCTTGATGTTTAAGCTTTAGGTAAGGTGTATATTAAATGACTGTTAAGAAGATCATTGTTGTATTAGCATCTTGGGAGGAAGCTTCGAAATATGTTAGAAAAGCGGTAACAGAGTTGGCTAAGGAAAAAGGGTTTGAAGTTGAATTTAAAGAAGAAGATTATGATTTCCTAGATAAGTATGGAGTAAAAAATGAGTATGGAGGGATAGATATACCTCAAGTATTCATACAAAATGAGAAGGATGAAATAAAGTATGTTATGTCTAGAGTTCCATTAGATGATAAAGGTGGGCCAAATATAAAGGAGGCAAAAGAAATAATTCTTAGAGCTATGGGTGAATTAAATTGAAGAGTATTGTGATATTATCTGAAAATGGAAATGCGAAAATACATAAGGAATTGAATATTGAATTAGAAGAAGCAGTTAAAGAAGTTGCTAAAGAAGCCATGGAATTGTGGAATGCAAGTAAATCAGATTTCATAATAATAAGAGACAACTATCCAATGGAATTAAAACTACCACTGACAAGTGAAGAATACGATGTATATTCTAAATTTAGTATGCAAAGAACCGCTCAAAAGACTGTGATAATAGAATTACCAGTTTATGTGATATCATTTGATAATGAATGGTTTGATGATGGATATAAAGACAATAGAGTATTCATAGTTACAATAGGATCACCATTAAGAGAAGAAGCAAAAAATGAGCTACTGGAATGGAGCAGAGAGATAACATTAACAACAGTAAAAGAGGATGAGGAGGAAGGTTAACTTCCAAAAATCCAAAATCTCTTCTTCTTTTCATTTCCAGACATTAATTGTTTAGCTCTCTTTTTAGCTTCTTTAGCAGCTCTCTCCTTTTCCTTTTCAATCTCTACAAGTTCTTCAATCCTTTTAATCAATTCTTCAACAGCAGATCTATCATGAAATATAGCTGTAATCTCATCTACAACTGGATTTGTAGTTATAGCTTTAATATATGGGAATAGGTAGAATATAGCCATTTCAGCTCCAATAAAACTTAATGGTTTAAATGTTTCAAGAAGCATTATAGCAGGGGTTTCAAGACCCCTTTTAACAATTTCAGTTGCAATTCTATCTATGAGTTCCTTCCTCCTTTCAGGAGTTAAATCCAAATTAACATAAGCCAAATAAAACACCAAATATTTAATTGGAAATGATACGTAATTAAATTTTTCTGTTATAGGTGCATAAGTAGATCTCTCATTCTAGAATCAGCATATTGCCTATAAGATTTAATTATTTCTGGAAAGTTTTCAGCAGTATTAACGTTTTCCAATAAAAGCTTATAATAGATTTCATGAGCTCCTGGAATTCTCTCTCTTAAAGTTTCATAGAGTTTTAATCCAATCTCAGCAGCCTTTTCACACTTTGGATCATGAGGTATGAAATTACTTGAGAAGAATGAGAAAACATTTGGTTTATCATCAGACTTCTTTAATTCTTTAATTTGATTAGATATTCTACCTTCAACATATACTCCAGAAGCTCTTTCTTCAGCATACTTTTTAACACAGCATTCAGGATATCCAAGGATTAAGCCAAGTTCACTAACAAATTTTGAAGATAATTCTTCAGGATATGCCAATAATGATGGTGGTAAACTTATATTTTGCATTTGATATATAGCTCTCCTAATCTCCCTTCTAATGTAGAATAAATCTTTAAGTTTTCTACCTATATTCTTATCTTTAAACAAATAAACTTCACATATACTTGGTCTAATTTTATCCATCTCCATCCTTAAACCAAGCTTCTTAGCCCAATATTCATGAGCTTTAAAAACATCTGAATCCAAAACATACTTCTTAAACAATTTATCAATTTTACTTCTCAACTCCATTATTAATTCACCCCTCAATTGAATATCTCTAGCAGACATTATCGTCATTAAATCACTTTTACATTCAGAATCTATCTTTTCACCAATCTCCTTAGCATTGGGAAGTTCTGCAATCATCGTAAAGAATGATGCAGGTCTAATATCAAAGTAAACTGAGAGAAAATCTTCAAATTTAACTCTATCAAGAATACGTTTATCTTCAAGGAAAGACCTCAAAATATCGTTCATAAAGTCACCAAAACACTCATATAAAATATTATCAAACATGTAAATAAGTGTTAGGTGAAAACATGACTTACAGAATGCCTAAATTGGAAGAATACATTGCTGGAGCATTATTATCAAATGCCCCTGGATGGCTTGTAATAGCATTGATATCGTATATCGCAGAATACATAGAAACTACGATATTATTTGCAGAAGCATTAATAGTAGTATCATACTTGATTTCTACGATAGTTTCAAGTTATTTGATATGTAGAATTGCATATAGAGATAGAATGACCATTGGACTAACAGTTGGCGTATCAGCAATATTAGTGAATATGTTATTTACATCATTAATAAGGGGTATGCCAATGCAATTATTAATAGAAATTGTTAGTGTGCAAATATTAGGTGGAGTTTTAGGTGCTTATATAGTAGAAAGAAGAAGTCCATCTACCTCTTACTAAAGAAAAATCTATCTAAACTCTTAACACCAAAAATTTCATCAAGATTTATCCCAATAGCTTCTAGAATCTGTCTTAAAGTAGTTTCCATATGCCCAATATATTTCTCTACATCTATTTCATCTATCCTAGCAAGTTGAATAGGTTTAACCCCGATATCACCTTTAACTTTAACATATGATATTATATCTCCAGCACCAAGTTTTCTAGATTGAAACTTCTCTAAAAGTTTAGCTGCTTTAACATGTTGTGGAGTAGTCTTAACATAGTGATCTAAATCTCTAGACAATTTAACTCTAAAGGCTAAATCATCAAGATTCAATTCCCTATTCTTCAACTTAACATAATAATCTCTAACAACAGATTTAATCTTAGATTTAGCATCATCAAAATCCTTTAAAGTCTGAACATCACCTAAAATATCTACAACATCCATAAACAATTTCTTAAGGAATTCAGGAGTATTCCTCTTCTTACCAACAAGACCTTTAACATCAACAGAACCATCATTAAAAACCCCTAGATAATTCTTCTTAAGACCTGAAAACGTTATATATCTATATACTTTATCTATATCTAAATCGATCTTAAACTCTTTAATAGACCAATCAATAAGCTTCTTAACTTGCTCTTGAGTTGGTCTATGTAGAAAGATGCTATCGGTATCGCCATATAATACTTCAACACCCAATTCCCTAGCTTTTCCAATAGTTTTAGAAATTACATATCTACCAATAGCAGTTATACTTTCAGCAACCGGTGGGCAATATAATGGAAAGTTTTCATCACCCATAACTCCATAACTAGCATTTAAAAACACTTTTAAACCCTGCTCAACAACTGAATACCAAGTCCTAACAGCATCATCTAAACTCTTATCTTTAGCCTTAGGTTTAAACCAATAAACCCTCATATTTCTAAGCATGCCAATTATTATTGAAGATAACCCCCTCCTCTTAACACAAACCCAATGTGGAAGTTCTGGAACCCTATTACTCTTACATTCTTCATGTGGGCAATTAATGGTTTCATAAGATAAATTCCATCTATAGAGTACAGAAGGATATAGAGAAGCAAAATCTAGAACTGTTACATCAAAGTATACACCAGATTTAGGTTCAATTACAATAGCCCCCATATACTTTTTACCCTTAATTAAAGCTTTAGTAACAGAAACACCCTTAGAAGCAATAATATCCTCTTTAGATGGAATCAAATAATTCCTCTTCCTATGTTCATAATAGAGCATATTCCTAATCCAAACAGAAACCCCCCTACGAACTACATCACCCATACTAAGTTTACTAATTCGCATAAGTAATAGTATAAGCTTCATAACAACTCCATCATTAAATGTAGTTAGCTTAAGCGTTATTTCAGCATCCCTAAAACAGTACGCAGCAAGATCATAATATGATAATTCACTAATCAAACGATCTAAACTTATCTTTCCAATTCCAAGGAGAGAATTAGCTATAGCATCTAGAGTTGCATCCTTATACTTATTTCCAAACGCATAAACTTGAATCGACCTATTACTAAAGAACTTATATAAATCTATATGAACCCCTGGAACAACATCAACATAATTCCTACCCATAGCCAATGGAATATTTTCACGTTTAATACCAATATTTGAAGCTCTATGCCTAAGATAATTTAAATCGAAATCATCACCATTAAAAGTTAGAATTATGGGATAAGAAGTTATAAGTTTAAAAACATTTAAAAGCATCTCAGCCTCATCATCATAAAATTCCAATTCAACATCCTCTGGAAGATTTACAGGTCTAATCCCACTATCAATACCTTCCCTCTTAAGCATAAATACCTTCTTTAAACCATCAGAAGATGCACATGAAATACATATAACAGGGTCTTCAGCTTTTGAAGGTTCTGGAATTCTATCAGCAGTAGATAAAACCTCAATATCTACAGCCAATCTAGGTATATCTGGAACTGGAACTAGAAATAGTGGAAGCCATTCCTTAACGCAATCTAAAACTTCAGTGGGTTCATCTTCAAAAATCTTTATAATTTGTTTTGAAACATCCGTAGGAATATCTAGAGGTACAGGCTGTAGATACCCATTAACAATCCTATAATATAACCCAGGAATTAAACCAGTATCATAAATATAGCAATTATTGTATGGAATCCTATCCTCCCAAGCCTTTGGAAGAATTTCCCTAATACTCTTCCTCCTACCACCAATAGCCAATGGATCTGAAGCAATAATTTTAGACAACTTAACAATAGAATCTCTTATAGGATCATACTTCTCAACTTCAACAACACCCCTATAACCCTTATGTGTAACTACACTATGCATTTTAACTTGATTAGGGGTTAAATCTGTAAGGCAATATGGCATATGTCCGCTCTTATCATGCCAATAATAAATCTTCTTTGAATTTGGATCATAAAGTTTACAAAGAGCTTTACCAGCAGAACCATCATAAACCACAGCTAAAAGTATACATGGACCAGTATTATCAGGTTCTTCAACACTAATTGGAACAACCTCTAATTCCTCTTCCTCAAAAGATTCTCTAAACTCCTCTTCTTCTTCAAAAACCTCTTCTTCCTCACTTCTAACCATATCTCCATTTCTCATACATTTTCTCCTTCCTCAAAAACTTCTTAAAAACCTTATAATGATCCTCACAGAGATAAACTCTACGTGGAGCATTAGAGCCAATACTTAACCCAGCTTTAGGTGCAACTTTAGAAAACTCAGAATAAGATAATGAGCGAATAGCAGATTTATTGCAATCAACAATACTACAATTGACGCCCCTATCAATTTTACCCAAACTTTACACCAATAACATAAATTATGCAAAGAAACTTATATAATAAACTTAAACAAAAATATAACAAAATTGAGAATTCATTAAAAATAAAGTGAAATAATCCATGAAAATTGAGCCCGTAGCTCAGCATGGATAGGAAAAATCCTATCCGAACCTATATCTATGGTATTCGCGCGTTTTCAGATACACTTTCATTTTTGGCTGTTAGGTTTGAGTTAGTTTGTTTTCGAGGTCTGAATATGTTATTGTTTTTATGAATTTTCTTGCTGTTTCCTTTAGTTTTTCGTCTTCTGTTACTAGGGTGACTTCTGCGTTTCTAGCTGTTGCTATGTATGAGGCGTCGTAGAAGGTTATCCCTTCTTTGTAAGCTATTTGAAATGTGTGGGAAAAGTCTAGTTTTGTGAATTTTATTGTTTTTATCACGCCTCTTGTGGCTAAGTCTTTTATCGTGGTGGCGGTGTCTATGGCATCCTCTATGGATATTGATTTCAATAATGTTGAAAGCTTCCAGAGGCTGTTACAGGCTTCATATATGGCCAGGTCTGTGGTAAATAGGTCTGCACGAGTGGCTTCTAATAATAGCTGTCAAAATTAACGCAATTTTCCTTTAAAATGGAAACTTCAAAACGATAAATTTAAATGTTTAAATATAATCTTCAACTAACAAGGTGAAAAATATGAGTGAGAGGAAATTGCCAAGATTTATAATGTGTTTCTGTACTGGTGAATGTCCCGGATTTGCAAAGTTGGATTTGTGGAAGTTTATAAACTTTGTTAGAAATGAGCTTGACGTAGAATACGCTATAATCCATCCTCAGCTTTGCGTCACGGATGGGGACAACTTTCTCAGGGATTACTTGAAGGAAACGGATAAAGACAAAATATACATTATCGGTGGATGCGACCCAAGGATGCAGAGGAAAATGTTTAAGGACGCTTTTGCTGAAAAGGGCTTAGACTTTGACAAGCAAGTAATTTCTCTGGATTTGAGGAATATGGAGACGGCAGAGGCCATGAAGAAGGTTGAGGAAGCTGTAAGTAAGGTGGTTGGCGCGTAAGATGGGCGAGGAGAAAACGTATTTAGGGATACCGCGAAAGGAGATTAAATGGTTTCCAACAATTAATCATGAGCTTTGCATTGGTTGCGGAATCTGTGTGGAATTCTGCCATGAACATGTTTACGAAAAGCAGGGCGACAAGGTAGTTGTTGCAAGACCTTACAATTGTCTAGTAGGATGCGAGTCATGTAGACCGCGGTGCCCAGTGGGAGCCATAAGCTTCCCTTCAAGGCAGGAACTTAAGCAGATGCTTAGAGAATTGCGAGAGAAATACGGTTACCGTTAAGGCTTGCAAAGTCTTACTGAAACATACTTTCAATTATCTTTGGATTCTTAACGCTGTAGTATACCCATCTTCCCTTTTTTCTGCCTTTAACTAGCCCAGCGTTTTCCAGTATTTTTAAGTGATGCGAAGCTGTTGGCTGGGTTAAATCAAGGGCTATCATAACCTCGCAAACACACATTTCCCTAACGCCCAAAAGCTTCAAAATCCTAAGCCTCGTCGTGTCCGCCAAAGCCTTAAAAAATTTGCATCGCTCCTCAGCCTCATCAACCCTCGCCACATCATCCGCAAGATGTCTTAGCTCAGCAACGTATCTCTGCGGATCTTCATGAGGACAACGTCCGGAACTTATCAACCTCATAAGCCTTTTATCAATTTTAGATTCAAGCATTTTGTTTACCAAGCATAAATAGTGAGATTAAAATATTTAAATATGTTTCTTAAAAGCTTCTACTTCAGCCTAATTGGATTCATCATCCTCTCTATTTGAAACTTGAAGGCTTCGTACTCCTTAGACTCCAATGGTGGACAGTCCTGCAATGTTTTTTCTCCGTTTAGAAGTTTGGCTGCAAAAGCGAAGCAGCTTTGCTCCCCGCACATTTTGCAGTTCGTTTTCGGCAACAACTCGTAAATCTTTACTGGTGTTAATTCTTTTTTGGCATGAATCATTTCGGGGCTTGGCTTTCCATGGGTTTTCAGGTATATGATGGCGCGGTTTATTAGTTGCCTAGCCTCTTCGACGAGTTGGTTTGCCTCGTTTCTATCTTTGACGTAGGTCATGCTGATTCTGCCATTAGCGAAAATGGTTATCAGGTGTTGCTGGTACACGTAGCTTAATGCGCCGAGCTTTTCGGAGTATTTGGCGTTTGGAATAGCCAAATAGAGAATCGGCAAAACATCTTCTAGGAGCTTGTCAGCCTGCGCCAAAAACTTAATCCTTTCCGGGTCGGCGGTGCAAGGCGAAATCTCCTTAATTTCAATTTTTCTGACAAGAATGTCCGCAAATAAGAGTTCCTCAAAATTTTCGCTCATTTCTCCATGATCGCCTTTATAATCAGTTCTTTAACCTTCTTTATGTCTTCTTGGGAAATGTATTTTTCAAGCTCTCTTTCATGTATTATCCTTTGGGGGTTATGTTTTCCCTCTCTTAGTTTTTTCAGCTCTTTCTCGTAAAGCTAGAGTTCTTCGTCCTTGCTTAACTCTCTTCCAATCTGCCTTTCTTTTGCAACTTTAACATCGAGCAGGTCTATTCATAGGAGGCTTTTTGCTATGCTTTTCAAGGCTTCTATTTTTGCTTCTGTAACCAAGGAATTTTGATCTAGCGGTTGGGCTGTGGCTAAAAGGGAAGGTTCACATCTCTTGTAAACCTCACGCATCCTTTCAATTGTGGAAGGGTCCAGATCCCTTGTCCCGCTGTATACATGCTCTAAGCCGGAGGTGTGGCCAAGCCTCAATATACTCGTTTGGGGCATGCCCAGTTAAATTGCTCCTAAAAATACTTTCTTAAACTGTAGGGCCTAATTCTCTGAATTTTGTTTCCAAAGGTTAACTGCGATTGAATTCCGCTCTTAGCAATCACCTTTTCTATTTTGGCTGTTAACGTTTTTCTCCTAATCCCTTTGCTTGGATACCTCGGGTTTGCTATTATAGGGCTTTTATCAATTATTTTCTCTCCCTTACTTTCCCTAAACCTAAAATATTGGCGAATCAGCCCAACAGTTGTCTCCGGAATAAAAGTGACGTAAACGCTGTCACTTTTTGCCTGTGGAACAAACACTGCAAATGGACTTCCCCCCTCAAAATCGTTTTTTATGCTTGAGTAGGTTAAATCACATATGTCCTTTGGTCTTAATCCTCCATAACGCATCAGCTCAATGGCAATTTTGGTTGAAAGGCTTGAAGCTGCATTTAATATTTGCCTTAACTCTTCCTTCGTTGGAATCTTGTCCAAGTATTTCACAGTCTTCTTGAAAGGCGGTTTATTTTTCACCTCAATTCCATGAAATTTCAAGAAGTTTTTGACAGCATTCCATAAAACATAAAGTCTTCCAGTAGTGTAGGAACATTTGCGAAGTTCAGATAAATCCCATTTCCTCAAAACATCATATGCTTCACTGGAAGATAGCCCAACTAAATCTTTAGGGGATTTTCCAGAGCTTTCAACAAAACCAGCAAGCATATCCAGATAGTCGTGGGCTGTTCTTCCACTTCTCAAAACCTTAAGCTCATCAAATCAAGCCCTAACTTCTGCGTAAGCCTCAGAGCTCTTTTAGAAAATGCGTGTCTATAACTAAACTTCTCCAAGACGCATCAAGAAAAAGGGGAGGAAGAGATATATAAATGTTCGGATAGGAAAAATCGGGCCCGTAGCTCAGTTTGGATAGAGCGTTGGCCTCCGGAGCCAGAGGCCCCGGGTTCAAATCCCGGCGGGCCCGCTACCTCCCATATTCAGATCTTTAAATAAGTTAATGTCCACACCTCGCTAGTCCATGGCTAGGTTAAGGCTGAGATTAAACTTTTTAGAGTAAAAATGTCATGGAAACTAGAAGGAAAATAGAAAACTAAATGAAAAGATTAGGGAAAACTGTGTGATGAGCTACTTTTAGAAGATATAGATAAATACTGAAAAATCCCTTTTATGATGAATTTTAATGTATTTTTATCCATTTAAATACCGGTATTTGTTAAAATTCTAAAAGGTATTCTATCTTCGGCTCTATTAACTCCTTGTAAATATAGAAGCTAAACCTATGTATATCATGAATTATAAAGGGATTTCTATTTGGTAACACTTCATATTTGCTTGTAAGCCCTTTTGCACTAGCTTTATCGATGATTGATTTCACATCATCCTCTGTAATTCTATACTCTTCAAGTAACTTTAGATACGTTCTAAGCGAGTAGCCAACATATGTATTGACTGGACCTGAGAATAACCTAATGGTGCGAATTAGTACTTCATATATTTTCAATTCTTTCTCTTCTTCCACAGTAAATGGTGGGGGGATCTGGCTATTCTCTAAATACTCTTGTAATTCAAAGCTTATTACATAGTAAGGTTCGTCTTCTTTACCTCCATGTGAGGAAACATAGAAATGTGCTTTAACACATAGGTTCATTTCTTCCAAGATCTGCATGAACTTAGAGCAGTATTCCCAAACTTCATAATCTCTAAGTATTCTATCCAATGCATATAATTCAGCCGTTGTTTCTGATGGTTGAATAGCAGGAAATTTTAATGAAGGTAAAAGGTAATAATGAACTACGAATCCAATTATTCTTGGAGGAATACCATGATGTTCAACCGCTTTATTAACAGCGTCATTAAATGTAGTGCATATAAGCTTAATAATCGGTTTTATGTACGCTTCACCTTCTGTTGTCGTTTGATATAATGTAAGACGATACCAAGTATCTTCTTTGATAAATCCCATAAGCAGAAGTCTACGAGCCAATATTTGATTTACATCTTTACTTAAAATCCCCCGTCTTTTACCAAACCTAGCATCTATCCTAATGTTCTGACCTACATATATCTTCAACAACTCCTTCTCAAGCTCAGGACTTAGCATTTCTTCGAATGCTAAGGGTATCATTCAAAATATTATAATAAAATAAATATAACTTAATTAAAATTCTTACCTCAAAACCTGAAAGAAAATACGAATTTCTACTAAATGAAAATTTTACAAATCAAGTTATGAAGTTGTAGAATCCTATACCTATTTATTTTCGATAGTGGATTATTACATAGTGTGTATGTTGATAGTTATTTCTGGTTTGCCTGGAACTGGTAAGAGTACTATAGCAGATATCTTATCAGAGAAAATTAGAGCACCAGTTTTAAGGACTGATGAAATAAGGAAGAAGTTGATTGAGAAACCAACTTATTCAGAGGATGAGAGGGAATTGGTTTATAGGGTAATGTTTATTGTAGCAGAGTATTTGGTGAAGCAGGGTGTTCCATGTATTCTTGATGCTACTTTTAATAAGGAGGAGAGGAGGAGGAAGGTTGTTGAATTGGCTGAGAGAAATAATGTTCCTATATACTTTATTGAATGTATTTGTGATGAAGAGGTTGTTAAAGAAAGATTAAAGGGGGATAAGAGATTTTCTTCGGATGCAGATTGGGAAGTTTATTTAAAATTGAAAAGAGAATTTGAACCTATAATGCAGGATCATATAATTATAGATACAACTAGAGGATCTGTGGAGGCAGCAGATATTTTAATTGAGAAATTAAAGTTGCTTGGCGTAATTAAAGGATAGGTTGAAGTATTTTCTAGCATTTTTTACAGCGATATTCTTATCCCTTTTACCAATATTTGGATCTTTTAGTTTGAAACTTTCAACTTTCCCTCTAACATAGGCTCTATAACATTTATAGAATTGCAATAGTTTGAGGAGTTCTACATCCTTTGAAAATTCAATATATTTTTCAATAAAAAGATCACTGAGATCACTTCTATCATGAAAATCTAAATCCATGGCTAGAAATGCTACTTCACTTACAGTATCAGAAAATCTAAATCTATCTATAAACTCTAAACAATCGAAAATGTAGATTTTATTTGGAGTTATAAAGATGCTTTCGGAATATAGGTCTCCATGGCAGTCTTTAATCATTCCCTCTTTCATCCTCTTCTCAAAAAGACTTTTATTTTTGTATATAAAGTCATCAATAATCTTCTTTATGAAGTTAAATTGATTTTCAGAAATTGTAATGTTTATAAATTCTCTAGTTTGCTCAAAATTCTCATTCCAATTATACTTTATAACTTCAATTGAACCATATTTACTTATTTCCTCATTACTTTCAGCTTTAGAATGGAAATCAGCAATAATTTTAGCAATATTTTCAATAGCTTCATTACCCACTTTATTCTCTTCCAAAAGTTTTGACATTAAATATCTTTCAGGTATTCGCTTCATCTTTAAAGCATACTCAATAATTCTACCCTTACCACAAATTTTAATCTCTTCATCTTCCATAGTTATAGGAACTATCCCAAGATAAAGGTCTGATGCCAAACGCTTATTTAATCTCAATTCCTTCTCTAAATCCTCCTTCCTCTTATCTAATGTGGAAAAATCAAAATAGGGGAATTTTACAGCCTTCTTAATCTTATAAGCAAAATCTCCAGCAAGAAAAACAAAAGAATGATAGGTTTGAATAAGTTTTACCTTTTTTACTTTTTCATTATAGACTTCAGGCTTTAATAAAGCTTTTACAATTAAATTTTGTAAAGATAAATCAGAATTATCAGATACCATCAATAATAGTTATTAACTGTTATCATATATAAGCATGAGGATTTAAAATTCAATTAACAAATCTCGTAAATAGGTAAAGCTATCTACCACCATAAAATCTGTTAATCGATGTATCTTAAATTTAGGATTTATAGGTGTCACTATTTCTTGATAAATTTTATCTTCTCAATATTTCAACCCTCTTAGACAATTCTCTCCTAAATCTCTAAAACTCTTCAATGATTCTTCCACAAATGTATTTTACATCAATATATCTTCAATCTTATATAACTTTTGTATTAGCATTGAGACCAAGCTCTTTCCTAATTTCCTTTGGAAGAAATAACTTCCCCTTTGAACCGACTCGTTCTTTCATCATTTACTCGATTCACCGAATAAACCATAAGTTACCGAGTAAAAAATTACTACGATTTTGATAAAAGAATCTACACATATATTAAAATCCATCAATAAACAAAATAATTATTAATTTAATTAACATAGATGTTCATATGGATGTTTTTGAAGCTATTAGAACGAGACGTAGTATAAGGGTTTATGAGGATAAACCTGTTGAAGAAGAGAAATTGAAGAAGGTTTTAGAAGCAGCTAGACTTGCACCTTCAGCAGGTAATAGACAACCTTGGAGGTTTATCGTTGTAAATGATAGGAAGATTATAGAGGAACTAAAAATGATTAAAGAAAGGATGATGCCATCTGCTAGGAGACCTTATAGAGGTCCGCTTGCTACAGCACCTATAGTTATTGTTGGATGTGCTGTTCCCAGCGAAAGCTTCCCTGGAACAGATTTCTGGAAGATTGATGTATCTATAGCATTACAGAACTTAGTTTTAGCTGCATGGGAATTGGGTCTTGGAACATGTTGGATAGGAGTATTCCATGATGAAAATGATATTAAAAAGGTTTTAGGAATACCCGATGATGTTCGTGTTGTGACTATGATAACACTGGGATATCCAGCTGAAAAGAAGGATCCAGTAACCGATAGAAAACCTCTAGAGGAAATAGTTAAATATAATCGCTGGTAGTTAGTGTCAAACTTATCCACCAATTTTCTTTATCATTTTTAAATACACTATTCTACAAATTATTACGATAATTATTGTTAAGGCTATGAATAATAGAAACATGTTTTCAGTTATAATATAACCGTGGAGAATTATCCCCAAAGACCCTATAATAGAAGAATACTCTAAAATTTTACTCAATTTAATATTTGTGACATATCTAGATGCGGCTAATAAAATACATGTAAAGATTAGGGATAAACCCAGAGAAGTTGAAACAATATCATTATTTTGAATACCATTAACAAACATAAACAATCCTAAAGTACCCCAAAAAATTGGAGCAAACCCTAAAGATCTATCCTCTGAAGACACAATAAATTTAGAGGCTACATTAAATATAATAGTTTTCTAAAACAATCTAACCTTAGAGCGAAGTTTAAGACTCGTGAAGAATGATGCTTAAGATTGATTTCTACAAAACTTTAGAGATGAGAAAAACATTAATAAATAGTTAAGGTTAATATTCCCATGATAACTTTGTGGATCCCAAAATGGCTTGGTGAATGTTACTCTAAACTATATATGAAGTTTAAACTAGGTTTGTTTACTTTTAATGATGCTAAGAATGTGTTGTTATTTGATGATAATAAGCTTTCAGTAGTTTTTAGCATGCTTCATTCTAAAAGGCTTATATTGGTGTTTAAGAAAAGTAGGCCTAGAATTTATAGATTGATTGATCCTGAAAACATGATTTTCATAGCTTCAGGTATGGTAAAGAATTTTGATAAAGTGAAGCAAGAAGCATATTTAAAGTTGATATTGGATTGTTTAAGATTAATCATGGAGAATATTTGTTTAGAATCTTTTGCAATTTATGGTTCAGTGGCTAGGGGTACTACCTCTAACACTAGTGATGTGGATATATTATTGATTTCAGATGATTTTCATGGTACAATAGCCTCTAGAATAGATAGCCTAATTAAAATTGAAGAAAAATTAAGGGATGAATTGAATTGGCTTAGGAAGAATGGGATATATACTGGATTGAGTTTCTACCCATTACGTAAAGTTGAAGCTGAAAAACTACCACTATTATTCTTAGATTTAACTGAGGAAGCAATAGTATTGTATGATAAAAATAGTTTCCTAGAAAGAATATTGTTGAATTTTAAATCAAAGTTGATAGAAATCAATGCAAAAAGGATTTTCATTAATAAGAAGTTTTGGTATTGGGATCTAAAACCAAATTACAAGTTTGGTGAGAAAATTGAAATTGATTAAAATAGCAAAATCATATTTG
This sequence comes from Methanomethylicia archaeon, assembly GCA_038727515.1. Taxonomy (GTDB): domain Archaea; phylum Thermoproteota; class Methanomethylicia; order Culexarchaeales; family Culexarchaeaceae; genus JAVYVS01. The sequence continues at coordinate 84,880 of JAVYVS010000002.1, read as the reverse complement.
AGACAGGCAGAAGCTAGATTGAAAGATGCAGAAGATGCATTAATTGAAGAGAATTATCCATACACAGTAAGGTTGAGTCAAGAATGTGTGGAACTATCTTTAAAAGCAGTATTAAAGGCTGTGGGAATAGAATACCCGAAAATTCATGATGTATCTGATGTTCTAATTGATGTAAAAGATAGATTCCCAGAATGGTTTAAGAAAGAATTGAATTTTATATCTCAATCATCAAAAATTTTGGTGGGGAAAAGGGAGATAAGCTTCTATGGTGGGGAAGAAGCACTATTATCTCCAAATGATGTTATAGGAAGAGGGGATGCTGAAGATTCACTAAATAGAGCTAAGCACATACACATGTTATGTAAAAAGTTGATTGAAGAAATTGCTATATGATATTATGATTGAAACTCTATGCGTTCACCAGTTGATTCAATGATTTTATAGTTCATCAATAAATGTAAATCTACTAATTCATCAATAATATCGCTGTATTCAATTGCAAATTTAACTTCAACCTTCAATGGATCATTTAAACGTAATCCCATACTCCTCTTATAACTCCATATTTTGCTATTGGCTGAAATTAATAATTCAAGCGACTTTGTAGGATAATTCCATCTTGGATCCGGATCCATTATTCTCTCTAAATGTATGCTCCTATTAGAGTATAGCATTCTCCATATGGAATCCGTTATTATTGGCATTATTGGTGCTAACAATTTAAGTATATTTGAAAATACTGTATGGAGAGTATACCATGAAGCTTTCTGTTGAGATTCCCTATATTTACCATGTTCATTATATACTCTAGATTTAACCGCTTCTAGATAATGTGACGCAAATACATTCCAAGCGAAATTGTATATTTCATTTGCAGGTGTATAAACATCCATGGAATCATATGCTGAAATACATTTTTCAATAAGTTTATTTAATGCTGATATCATTGCTAGATCTAATGGTCTAAATTCTACATCACTAATTTCTGGAAATGGAAATGAAGATATAAATCTAGCTAAATTCCAAAGCTTAGTTACAAATAAAGCTCCAGTCTTTATTAACTGTTCTGAAAATCTATAATCACTACCAAGTTTAGAAGCAGCTGCCGCCCAAAATCTAAATGCATCTACACCATACTTATCTATATATGGTTTTGGATCTATAACGTTACCCTTAGATTTATGCATAGCTTCACCCTTTTCATCTAAGCCCATACCGCTAATCCTAACATACTTGAATGCAGGTTTTTTCAATAATTGATAAACTCTTAGAATTGAATAATAAAGCCAAGTTCTAATAATATCATATCCCTGTGGTCTAACGGTATTATTAAATAACTTATCGAATAATTTATCACCATACATTGAAACATATAGTACACTTATTGATGAATCAAACCATGTATCAAGAACTTTAACTTCTCCATAAATATTATCAATACTTGCACCACAAATTGGACATAAATTGAAAGGTGGTTTATCAATCCAAGGCCTATAATATCTACCAGGCTCTGGAAGTAGAATATTATTGCAAACTTTACATTTCCAAACTGGAACTTCAGTGGCATAATATCTATCTTTACTAATAGGCCAATCAGTAGATACAGATGTAATCCAATCAATAAGTCTCTTCTTATGTTCTTCAGGATAAAATATCATAAGATCAATAATCTTCTTTAAATCTTCTTTAAATTCCACTTGTTTCAAAAAGTACTCTTTGGAATGTATAAATTCAATTGAAGTCTTACACCTCCAGCAAACTGGATGTTCATGTTCAATATTTTCAATTTTAACGATTAGATTTCTAGATTTAAGTTCATTAACTATACTATCTCTAGCTTCAGTAATACTTAACCCTCTAAGAAAGCCTGAATAATCATTCATTCTTCCATCTCTATCAATTAATACTCTAGGTTCAAGATTCATATCTCTAAAGATCTTTACATCAACACTATCACCATAACTACATATCATTGCTAACCCAGTTCCAAAATCTGGTTTAGCTTCAGGTCTCTCCACAATTGGAACTACTCTATCATATATTGGTACAATAGCATGCAACCCCTTTAAATGCTTATATCTATCATCATTTGGATTATATATGACTATGGCGCATGCTCCCAAGAGCTCAGGTCTAGTGGTGGCAATAACTATTTCCCCACCAGTCTCATGAATACCAAACTTAATATAGTAGAGCTTAGCTAAACTAGATCTATACTCTAATTCAGCATCTGCAAGTGTAGTTCTACAACGTGGACACCAATTAACAGGCCTTTCAGCTTCATAAATCAAATTATTCTTAAATAACTCAATAAATGTAGCTTGAGTTATACGTCTATACTCAGGGCTATCAGTTCCAGAACGCCAATATTCAAAGCTACATCCACTTTTAATCAAACCGTCAATGAGGAGTTTCTCAACATTATCCAATTCAGCCTTACATAGTTCTATGAACTTCTCTCTACCAATAGGGGTTGACGCAATCTCATGAATATTTAAACCAAGTTTACGCTCCACTTGAACTTCCACTGGAAGACCATTTCTATCAGCATAGAAAGGTAATAAAACATTAAATCCCCTCATCCTAAAGTATCTTCCAACCATATCAATCTGCATATAATGAGCTAAATTACCAACATTCCAAGGACCTGAAGCATATGGTGGAGGTGTATCAAATACAATTATAGGTCTAGGATCATTAACATCATAATTGAACTTATATATACCCTCACTCCACCAAGAATCGATGATCTTAGACTCTTCAGATCTATCCCAACGCTTTTCAACTATCTTAGGTCTAAGCTTTCCACCAATAGGAATCACCAACCAAATATTAATTTGGTTAATGATGCTAAAAATAAATTTTTCTAATAAATTTACATTCTCTTTGGAGCTTCTATCCCAAGAATATTTAAACCATTCCTTAAAGTCTTCATAACGGATTTTACAAGCATAACTCTAGCATTCCTCAACCCCTCATCTTCACACTTTAAAACTGGAAGATTATCATAGAATAAATTGAAATCCATAGCTAGATTATTCAAATATACACATAAAGATTCGAAGCTAAGTCTAGAATAAGTTTCAGAAATAACCTCTGGAAACTTAGCAACATCCACTATAAGCCTATGCTCCAATGGATCTTTAAGTTTATAAACATCATAATTACTATAATCCCAATTCACCTTATCCAAAATGTTATACGCTCTTGCATGTGCATACTGAATAAAGGGACCACTATTCTGATTAAAATCTAAAACCTTATTCCAATCGAAAACAATCCTTTTATTTGGAGAGACTGAAAGCATCGCATACCTTATAGCTCCAGCAGCAATAATTTTAGCAATAGCTTTAACTTCAGATTCACTTAAATTAGGATTCCTCTTAGAAACTTCAATAATACATCTATCCACAGCTTCCTTAAATAATCCATCTAGATCCACATATCTACCACGTCTACTAGACATCTTAAAACCTGGAAGATGAACTAATTCATAGGAATAATGCATTAAATTCAAAGCATAATTCATAAGCCCCATACAAGCCAAAGCAACCCTTAATTGAGTTTGAGCTAAAGATTGCTCATGGCCAATAACATGAATAACCATATCAGCATCTTTAAACTGTTTAATCGTATAAGCGATATCCCTAGTTGTATAAAGCGTTCTACCATCAGACCTCCTCAATGTAAGTTGTGGAAGCTCATGGTGTTCATCTATCTTTAAAATCTTCTTTAAACCTAAATCTCTACAAACAGATTCCACATCAAATATCCAAGCATTACCATCAAATTTAACATAACCACTCCTCCTAAGGCTATCAAGAATCCTATTAACATCACCACTCCAAACAACATCACTCTCCCAATCCCAAAATTCATGTTCAATATTAAGATTTGAAAGAGTACTCTTAAAACCATCAATAACCATTGTACAAAGCTCACGAATAATATTCTTAGCATAATTCAACCCCATTTCATAATCTAAATCAAGCTTATTAATTGAGGCAATAGGATCTGGATCTGAATTAATATAGTCAGATAAAACATCAAAAAGATGTGGATTCCTTTCCCTCAATTCAGCGGCTACAGAGATCCAATCTGAAAGTTCAGAATTCAATTTAGAAATTTCATCAACATTAGCATTGGAGGATTTCAAAGTAGATAAGAGAGTATTTATACGTTTAATTTCAATGAGACAGTTTGTAATAGCATAAATCAAACCAATAAAATGATCAGACTTCAAATCACACTTAACCTTATCTTTAACACCCATATAACCATATGCAGCTATTGAAACCTGAAGACCAACATCATCTATATAAAAATGGGTTTTAACCATATGCCCCATAAACTTCAAAATTCTAGCTAAACTATCTCCAATAATGGCATTTCTACCCGCACCTATATGGAGAGGATGAATAGGGTTTGCACTAGTATGCTCAACAACAATTCTTAAAGGTTTATCCACCGGAATAGAACCATACATTAAATCTAGAGATTCAATAGAATTAAAAGTTATAAGTGCAAGTTTAGGATAATTAACCCTAAAATTTATGTAACCACCAGAAACTTCAATGCTACCAATCAAATTAAACTTTGAATTATCAATTCTAGAAGCAATATCAAGTGCAAATCTATTTGGATTAATCCCAATAGATTTAGCAAGTGTAAATGTTGGAAAAGCTAAATCAGCTGAAATACCAGGAGGTGGATACTCCAAAGAAAATTCAAAACTAGAATATCCAAGTTCTGATAAAGCATTAGAAATAGCATTAACACACTCAGACCTAAATAAACCAAAGGGGTTATATTCAACCATAAAATTCCCAAATGATAAATGGGATAAGACCAATATAAAATTAGAGTTACAATGGAAACAAATAATCATTTAGTAGGAGGTTTAAGAATAAGAGAGAGGAAAGCAGCAATAATAGATGAAAAAGCTAAAAAGAGAAGTATTTGATCATAAGAACCAAAAATCAAATATAAGTATCCAGTAAGCCAGCCAGATATTAAGCCAGCCCAAGCTTTAGCAGTATAAGTTAAACCATAATTAGCAGTAGCATAAAGAGATCCATAATAATCACCTATAATAGAAGGATAAAATGCGAAGGGTGAACCTCCAAATAAAGCCACAATAAAACTCAAAATAACAAATAGATTTGGATTACCACCAAGATATATTAAGGATAGAGTAGACAATCCAAGAAGTAAATAGAATATAAACATTGACTTAATTCTCCCAATACAATCAGAAGCGATGCCAGCAAAAATCCTACTCAATCCATTACCAATTGGAAATAGGAATAAAGCTATATTCAAATACCACCCAGAGATATTAAAGGTTTTAGCAAGCATCTTTAATTGAGCAGCAAAAATTAGAACTATAGCAACAGTAAATATAAATGAAAAGTATATTAGAGGCCATTGCCAAGTTAAAACCATATCTAAAGGTTTATAATTAACATTTATACTACTACGCTTAACATCACTGGAATACTTAGGATAAGAATAAAAAGATGAAGCAAAGAGGGTTATGAAGAGAATTAAAACTCCAATAAATTGAAATGTAAAACTCAAACCATAATTTGAAATAAGCCATTGAATAAAGAGATTGAAAATGGCAGCACCAGAACCGAAACCAAAAACGACAATACCAGTAGCAAAACCACGTTTCTCGGGGAACCATTTAACAGCTATAGCTGTTGAAATACCATACAATATACCAACACCTAAACCTCCAAAACCATAGAAAAAGTATAAAACCATTGGAGAAACAGCTATAGATGATAAAATAAAACCGAAACCACAAATTATTGAAGCTAAAATAGCTATCTTCCTAGCACCATAAACATCAGCCAAAAATCCAGAGAAAGGTTGAATGAAGGTTGCAGTATAAGTAAATATGGTAAAAGCTAAACCCACAGTTGCAGAATCCCAACCCAAACATGAAATTATAGAATCTGCAAATAGAGACCATGAATACTGATATATACTAATAACCATCATAACAACAACAGCTAAAATTATAAGCAGAAACCTACGCTCCAAATAAACCACCAAAGACAACCAAAGATTAAATAAGTTAAGAATAAAAACTTAACCATAAATTTAAGGAAATCATAGATTTAAGTAAGGAAGTATCTAATGTTCATTACTCTGAAAAACAATTTTATCACCAACATTAATATTAAAGGTTTTAGCTGCATCACCTTGATTAATAGATAATTCAATAAAACCACCACTACCAATTATAATTAGAGGTTGACCCAATGGAACATCACTATAAGCTTTACAAAACTTCAATTTCAAAAGATTATCCCCAAATTTAACATTCAAAAAATCACCTTCAGATAAACCAATTAACCTTAAATGTTCACTAGAAATATTTGTAACAATATTTCCAAAATCATCAATATGAATGACTTCACCTTCAACAATATTTCCATAAACTTTTGGATTTACAAAAGTTGGGATTATTGGATCAAAAATTTCAGGACCGAAATCAGAGGGAGGAATACCCTTAGCTAAATACGCTGCCACAGGACAAAATATATCCCTACCATGAAAAGTTCTTGAAACACATTTAAGCATATACTTATCATTTGTAATCAAATATACATGTTTAATACCATCCATAATCGCAGAAGGTGTTAAAAGACCATTATCAGGACCAACATAGAAAGCTCTAAAACTTTCTATAATTATTGGACGTCTAATACCACCAACACCAGGATCTACAACAGCGACATGAATTGTACCTTCAGGGAAATATCGAGAAGCTCTAGAAAGAATGTATGCACCCATACGAATATCATATTTCCTAATTCCATGGGATATATCAACAATATGAGCTTCAGGACATATCGATAAAATAACAGCTTTCATTTCAGCTACATAAGAATCCCTCAAACCAAAATCAGTTAGTAAAGTTATAATGGGTTTAGACTTCATTAAAACCATAAATTATATAACATCAAAAGGTTATTTAATAGTTTGTAAATGTTTATCCAGCAAAATAAATTTTAAAACTATTAATCCAGCTATGATAGATAGCAAACTTATAATCAAATAAGCAAATTCGATTCCAAAAACGTCAGATACTAAACCAGCTATAAATGGCCAAGTAGATCCAAAGGCCCATGTAAATGTTAATGAAAAACCATAAGTTAAACCCATTAAACCACTAAAAGAACTTTTAGATATAAGTGAGTATATTGAGGGCCATATTCCAAGAATAATAAGGATAACCATAGAGAGGAAGAGGGAAAGTATTCCAGCAGATAAATAACTCCTACTAAGTACAATCATAAAGGAGAATGCAGATATGAGAGTTAAACCTAGAAATACAATTCTACCCTCATGTCCAGGTTTTGATAGTAAACCCATGAGTATAGGTCCAAAAGCACCAATCAAAAGCATTAGTGCAAATACATAATTCGCTTGTTCACCAATAAAACCGATGAAACTTAGGAAAGTTGTTGTAAAAGTTAGTATTATCCTATAACATGCCACCATAATACCTAAGGTAATCAATGGATAAAAAACCCTCTTAAAAATTGAAGATATAGATTTTAAATCATATTTAGGTAGAGATTTTACCACAATTGTTGAAGTAAAATACTTAAGTGTTACACTTAAAATCAAAACGATAAATCCATAACATAACAATATAATCCTCCAACCAAGAAACTTCAATAAAAATCCAGTGAGAGCAAAAACTATTGGTAAAGATAAATCTCCAGCTGCACTAACGAAACTCAAAAATCTAGTTTCAACACCAGTATACTGATTACTGGTTATAGAGTATATTGTTGGATGGGTAAAGGATGCACCTAAACTCATAATACATGCTGAAATAATAAATTGATTAAAGTCGTATGAGAAACCCATCAATATAGTTCCAAAACCAAGCATAAACATACATGTAAATACCAATTTTGAAACATGAATTCTATCAGCTAAATGACCAGTAAAAATCTGAGGTAAAACCATGAAAAATGTGGGTATAGTCGTCAACAAGCCTTGACTAGAATAACTTAAATTCCACTCATACTTTAAAACAAGTATTATTGCTGGAATTAGTGAAGTTATAAAATCATTTATGAAGTGCATTACTGAAAGCCATATCCAAACAATAGAATATTCACGTTTAACCATATCACTCCAACTCTTTATAGAAGTTATTAAACACTTCTATAAAACAAAATATAAACTGTTATATCTAGTGATTAGTATACTGGTGTTGAAACTAGATATATCTATCTAAATTAATCTATAACAAAAATACTATTCAAAATCATTAAAACAAAAATAACTATTTAAATTGGCAATTAAAAATAGAAAAAATAGGTGTTAATATGTCTTATCGTGTAAAGGAGTATATGAGGAGAGAATTCTTTACTATAGATGTTGAAGCTACAGCTCTAGAAGCTTCAAAATTGATGCTGGATAAAAATATTGGATATTTAATAGTTTTAGAGAAAGGAAGACCTATTGGAATAGTTAGTGAGAGAGATCTAGTATTTAAGGTTATGGCTTTAGAGAAAGAACCGTCAAAAGTTAAGGTTAGTGAGATTATGAGTAAACCTCTAATAACAGTAGATCCAGATGCAACTTTAGATGAAGTTGTTGAAATTATGGTTAAATATGATCTACGTAGAATACCAGTGGTAAAAGATGGAATAATATATGGGATGTTTAGTACACGGGATTTAGCTAGACATTTCAAGGAATATGAAGATAGAATTTTGAAAGATATAATTAAAGTCTTATCTAGATTTTCAATACCCTTTTAAATGATATAATACAAACCTACCTACTATTTTTGTATTATTATTGGTTTACCATCAATTAATGCTTTAATAATCTTCTCCCTAGCGTTTTTTACTAACCGCCAAACAGTCTTCCTAGATATATTCATTCTAATTCAAGCTTCTCCAAATGAAAACTTCTCTAAATCTATCAGTATTGATGGTGGTTGATACTTTATTGGAGATGACTTCCTACCAATAATCTCATACCTATATCATTTACATCAACACCATCCACTCATATTACGTGATATATCACAAAATGAGATGATAAAATGAGGTAGAGGTGGAGGATTTGACTTGACGCTAACATTGGTATAGAGGGTGGCGCCCAATGCATCCATGGCCTCCAGCATGGGCTAGAACCCCGCACATCATTTCTATCCTCCAGATCCAGAGAATGGGTTGAATATAATTGAAGGTTTAAAGAAGAATTGAAGAACTTAAAAAGGAAATACAGGAAAAAGGTAATAAAGTAATTGTAATTGATAAACTACTAGAATTGCAATATGCAGATTTAATTTCACAGAGTTCACATATATAAGCTCCCTTATAGCTTTTAAACGCATATTTAATTGATGAAAGAACAGTTAATAACGTTTTCAATAATTCCCATTATAATTTAAATCTAAAATTTTTGGTTGATTTATTATGGTTTAGAAAGTTTTAATGGTATGCTATAATCATTTATTCACGATGGATAATGATTTTAGAAGATAGGATAAATATTGCTTGTAAGATTATGATGGACTTTGCTAATAGAACTGGTATTCTTGGGGTTGAAAAACCTAAGCGTTACTTATGGACGGATGCTTTTGCCGTATGTAATTTCATAGCCCTATATAAGTTTACTAAAGATAAAAATTTCTTAGATATAGCGTTGAAATTAGTTGATCAAGTTCATAAGGTTTTAGGTAAACATCGTGGAGATGATGGTAGAATTGGATGGATAAGTGGACTTAATGATCATGAAGCTGAAGAACATCCTACAATTGGTGGATTGAGAATTGGTAAAAAGCTTCCTGAAAGAAAACCTGATGAACCTCTAGATATGAACTTAGAGTGGGAAAGGGATGGACAATATTATCATTATTTAACTAAATGGATGCATGCATTAAATAAAGTTTACATAGTTACTGGAGATGTAAAATACAATAGATGGGCTATAGAACTAGCAAAAAGGGCGCATTCAGCATTTACGTATACGTCATCTGATGGTAGGAGACGTATGTACTGGAAGATGAGTATAGACTTAACAAGACCATTAGTTAATGCAATGGGTCAACATGACCCCTTAGACGGATATATCACATATAGAGAGTTACAAGCTTTATCGCCAAAAGATATTAACTGGCCAAATTTAAGTGAAGAAATAGAGGATATAGCTAAAATAATGATTGAAGAAGGTTATTGGGTTACTGATGACCCACTTGGTATAGGAGAGCTTTTATCATATGCATATAGGCTCTTTGAACTCATAAATTTGGGATATACAGTAGACTTAGAATTATTAATGAAGATATTGAGGTCAGCATATACTAGCTTAGAAATCTATATACATGAAGGTTTAGTTAGTCTTCCAGCAAATCGGAGATTAGCTTTTAGAGAATTTGGATTATCAATAGGATTAAAAGCTTCCATGAAAATGAGGAGATTCTTAAATGGAAATATAGGAAATTATTATGAGGAAATTCACTCAATTATAAAGCTTTTACAATCATATTTTCCAATAGCTGAAAAAATAGAGTCATTTTGGCTTAAAGATGCAAATAGGAGAGTTTCAACTTGGAGGGAACATAGAGATATAAATGAAGTTATGTTAGTTACAAGTTTAATTCCAGAGGGGTATATTGGTATTCGCATTGAAGATAATGAATGATAAAGAATAAAGGTTTAAGCGTAAATTTGAATATTAAGCATTGATTTCTCGGTGTAAGAATTGATTAGACCTGTAAGTCCATATGCAGCTCTAATAATAGATGTAAACAATAAGAGATCACTAGTAATTTCAGATGTACATTTAGGATGGGAAGCATCTTTAGCTGAAGATGGAATTCATATACCATCACAAACAAATAAACTTCTAAAAAAACTCAAAGATTTAATATCACTTGAAAACATAAATAGTTTAATAATTCTAGGAGACCTAAAACATACAGTGGAAAAAATAAGTTTAGAAGAATGGCGTGAAATACCATTATTTCTAGAAGAAGTAAAAAGATTAGTGGAAGAAGTGATAATTGTACCTGGAAATCATGATGGCGATCTAAGCATACTAATACCAAATGGGATAAAACTAGAAAAACAACAAGGTATTATAATTGGGGATGTAGGATTATTTCATGGACATACGTGGCCAGATATAAGAATTCTAAGTTGTAGAACCATGATTATAGGACATGTACATCCAACAATAACCTTTAGAGATCACATGGGGTATAGAATAACAAGTCAAGTATGGGTTAAAGCTCCATGTAATATTGAAATTCTAGCGAGATCAATACTCAAAAAATATAAAATTAAAGCAAGTAATGACATTAATGTAAAGGATTTCTTAATAAGGGAATTCTCAATTGAACCAAGGGTGGAAAACTTAATTATAATGCCATCTTTCAATAACTTCCTAGGTGGTAGAGCAATAAATAAGATTTCAATTGCAAAAGATGAAGCTTTAAAAGATTTTATAGGACCAGTATTAAGGTCTGGGAGTATAAATATTGATGAAGCGGAAATATACCTATTAGATGGAACATTCCTAGGTTCACTAAAGCAATTAACAATAGTAAAATAGGTAACATTCTAAATAATACTTGATATAATTAGTAATCAAAATAATCTGTGAGATGAATTGTAAAAGATTAAATTAATTTATTAAATCATTTTCATCGTTATTAAGTAAACCAATATAATTAAAAATTAATATACTATGTCAATTAACTGATGATAAAAGTTTTAAACAATAATACCTAACATTTTATATTGGTGTCTAAATGGGTTATGTAAAATTTGGTTTAGAACTTCTTCCAGTAACTCCAATATCTGATATAACTGAATTATCGAAACATGCAGATAATCTTGGTTTTGATGTAATATGGGTTACAGATCACTATAACAATAGGAATATCTATGTAACATTAACATCAATAGCTTTAAACACTAGAAATGTTAAGCTTGGAACTGGTGTAGTCAACCCATATGTAACAAATCCCTTATGGATCGCTTCAGCTATAGCCTCCATAGATGAAGTTTCTGGTGGAAGAGCTATGCTGGGAATAGGAGCTGGAGATAAAGCAACATTAGATAAAATGGCTATTGAATGGAAGAAACCATTAATAGCTGTAAAGGAAAGTGTAGAAGTTATTAGACGTCTTTTAAAGGGGGAAGTTGTTAATTTTGATGGAGAGATAATTAAGAGTAAAGGAGCATCATTAACATACAAACCAGTTCACGATATCCCAATTTATGTAGGTGCACAAGGTCCAAAGATGCTTGCTTTAGCATCATCAATTGGTGATGGAATATTAATAAATGCATCACATCCAAAAGACTATGATTATGCTATGAAGATAATTAAAGATTCAGCTAAAGATAGACTTAGTAAGATAGATATTGTTGCTTGTACAAGTTTTTCAATAGATAAAGATATTAACGTAGCTAAGAAAACTGTGAGACCAGTTGTAGCTTTTATAGTTGCTGGAGCTGGAGATGAAGTTTTAAAGAGACATGGTATTGAAATGGAAAAGGTAAATGTTATACGGGATCATTTATCTAAAGGGAAATTTAAAGATGCTGCAGCAGCGGTAACGGAAGATATGATAAATGCATTTTCCATATCTGGAACACCACAAGAATGTGTTGAAATGCTGGATAAACTTGTTAAAAAGGGAGTTACACAAATAGTATTTGGATCACCAATAGGTAAAGATAGGAAGATGGCATTAGAATTAATTGCCTCAGAAGTAATACCACACTTTAGAAAAACTACTTAAATAAACATTTAATTTAAGGTTTGAAGGATTCATGAATATCTCCTTAATTATTTTAGCTGGTGGTAGTGGAGAGAGAATAAAGGTATTTAAACCACTTATCAAACTAAATGGAGAATCGATTATAAGGATTATCCTTAAGAAATTTATTGACAAGTATAATGAGATACTAATAGTAGTACGTGAAAAATGGCAAAAGGAGGTACTAGAGGAGGATTTAAAGATTTTAAATACTGATATTACAAGAAAAATTAGATACGTATTTGATTCACCATTAACAGAAGGCCCTTTAGCGGCAATTTATACTGGAGTTTTAAATTCCAATTTCAATACCATAGCCGTATTACCATCAGACACACCATTCATAAATTCAAATATCCATATGATTATGATGAAATATTTAGATGATGGTTATGAAGCAGTTGTACCTATATGGCCAAATGGGTTTTTAGAGCCATTGACAGCCATATATCTTAAAGAACCACTACTAAAAGCATTAGATAAAGTCTTATCTTTAAATGAGAAGAGAGTTCAATCGATTTTAAAGATGTTAAATGTTAATTATGTAGACGTATATAGATTATCATCAAATCCTGAAAAAGAATTTTTCAATATAAATACTTTAGAAGACCTTATGAAGGCATTAAATATTATGAAACATTTTGAAGATGATGAAACCATTTAATTGGTTTTAAATAATCTAACCCGGATGCTTCAAAACTTCCAATAACAATTTGGCAATACTCTTTACCACTATCAACTTCAGTAACTTCTTCTAATTTACCCTTAACAATGATTTCATCACCTACACTAGCTAAATCCATATACAATCCCTCATAACTTAAAACCTTTATAATGGGTTTAGAAGTTATAAATCCTTCAATAACTTCAACATTATCAATAATGTATGTAGCTGGCATAAATATGGAGTCTTTTGCATCTACAACCTTTGCTTTAATCTTTGCAATACCGAGGGGTTTACAAATTTTATTCTCCCAAGAATCTTCAACTTCATATTCAAGTTTAACTGGATGTATAGAGAATTGCCTACCTTTATATAAAGCTCTATTCCACTTATACTTGCTATAAAGAAGTAAAGCTTCCTCAAACTTTAATGAAGGGTGAATTTTAATAATATCATTTGCCCAAGCTTTAAGAATCTCCCCCTTAGGAAGCGAGAAATCCTCTTCTTCACAATAAAGCTTCTTTAAAGTTTCTCTAACTCTAATTGCATGCTGATATCCATAAACTATTACGTCAACATCTGAATACAATGGATTATGTATACCTAGAAGTATTGAACCAGTTATACCGAAATAATCTAAATCTACATTAGATTCATCTGAAATTCTAACAACAATTTCTTTAGCTAATTCCTCCATATAATCCTTAGGTGAAATAAACAATTCTCTAAATCTCTCTTCCGGTTTATAGTGGACTTTAACTTTATCATATGGAACCTCTATTAACTCTATGGATCTATAAACATCATAGGTAATATATTGAGGATAATTCCCCCTTAGAAAGCTCATAGTTTCCTTAACGCCCATAGCACTATAATATGGAAGTATTCTACCATACAAAACCCCATTCTTAGACCATTTAACCCTTATTTTAGATTCCATATGTGGTACATACTTTAAATACGCTAGAATACGGTTTTTAGGATGAATATTTCCAATAACGCAGAAAATTAAACCATCAACAGATTCTATGAAATCTCTATCTCTAAACCCTCTATACATAAATATACACCTTCAAAACTTAAATTCGATTTATTACTAAAACCTTATTCATAGGCAATCGTTATAAATGGTATATATTTAAGTTTGATAAATAAATTTTCAGGGAAAGGCGAAAATAATGATTATCGGAATAATAACTAGAAATCCAAATAGTTGGTCATCATATAACATAATAAGAGCTATAGAGAAACTTGGACATAAACCCCTACCATTTAAATTTAAAGATATGATGGCATACATGGATAGAGAAGATATCAAGGTGCATGTTGGGGATGTAAATATAGTTAAAGAATTATCAGCAATTATAGTTAGACCATTTGGGAGGGTTAGTTTAGATCAAGCAATATTCAGAATAGATCTATTATATGCATTACAAGAATTAGGGATTCCAATATTTAATAAACCATCAACAATTGAAAAATGTGTGGATAAATTTAGAGCATTATATACACTTAAAATTCATGGTATACCAGTTCCAAAAACCATAGTCACAGAGAAATCTAGTATAGCCTTAAAAAATGTAGATCTACTTGGAAGTCAACATATAGTTATAAAACCGATGTTTGGATCTAGAGGTCATGGAAGCACTAGAATTAGGCTTAGAGATAGAGATGTACTCTGGGAGATTGTAAGATCACTAACATTTACTGGCCATACAATATATATGCAAGAATTCCTACCACATGGAGGAACGGATATAAGAGCATTTATAATTGGAGGGGAAATAATATCAGCAATGTATAGAAGGGGGCCTCCACAAGCATGGAAAACTAATATAGCTCAAGGAGCCACACCACAATTAATAGAAAAACTAGATCCAAAAATTGAAGAAATAGCATTAAAATCAACTGAAATCCTTGGATGTGATATTGCTGGTGTAGATATAGTTGTAATAGATAATTCCCCATACATTCTTGAAGTAAATAGTCAACCTGGATGGAGAGGTTTACAAAGTGTTACAAATGTGGATATAGCCATGGAAATAGCTAAATATGTTATTGAAAAAGCAAAAAAATGAGAGGTTGTATTATAATCCAATAGCTTTCCTTAAAATTTCATAGTTTATAAAACCAGATTTAAATGTAGACCCAGTTTTAATATTATTAACCACAACTACTGCTGGTGCAAATACGCTTGGATCAAGTTTATATAGGAAGTCTACTCCAACTTGTAGAACCAATTCTGTGAAAGATTTACCATAATCCCTTGAAGTTGAACTTGGAGATTTCTCAACAAATTCCTTAAGCTTATTATCATCATCAAAATCCACCATATAGAATGTTGAACCTCCATATAATAGCATATCATTAGTTTTACCCAACATAACCATTGGATTTGGATGTAATGGAGCTATTGGGCATATACCAAAACCATACTTTATACTCTTTATATTAAAGCCCAACGTATGAAACTTATGTAAACCAGTTTCAACGATTCTTGCACTTATCTGTATAGATCCAGCAATACTACTTGAAGAAGCAATAACCAAATAGAGGTTATCAGGTTTTACACCTGTAGATTCACTTACAAATTTAACTACATCTTCATTTGGATACATTTCAGTTTCGAGAACTAAAACAGCTTCATCACAAACCTCTGAATAACCCAATTCTTCATATAATTTCTTAGGTTTCCTAGCAAGAGCTCTAGCAGGACCACTAGCATTAGCAAAAAAGTCGCCAACCTTTATCCTCCAACCAGCTAATTGTGAAGCCATACATGATTCCACAGGATAATCAGTATAAACCATAACCGCTGGAAGAATTATACCATCAATATTAAAACTCGTTAATTTAACTTCACCTAATCCGCCAAGGCAGATCTTAGACAATATTAATCCAGCATCCCATCCACCTGGAGTCTTTAAACCCATATCAACGATAGTTGCACCAGCAACCTTATATGAAGCTATTTGAAGTTCTTTCTCCCTTCCAATGGCGTCTACAACTATATTCACAGCCAGTTTATTCATAGGTTTACTCAATTTCAAAAACCTCCTCTAAAAGCTCTTTATATGGTTCAATCAATAATTTATTATCTTCTAGAGATATATTTAGTGTTCCTCTCCCACCAACTAAAACATCCCCAAGAAATATCATGAAAGGCTTATTGAATACTACCTCCCTAACTTTAATTGATGGAATTATTGAATCCACATAAAAGCTTGGTAGTATACCTTCAACAACTCCACCAACTATAATCCTCCCAGCAGTCATTCTAGCCCCAGGATAAAGCCCACACCTCATTTTTACGATTATTGTTCCACCCATCATATACGATCCACAGAGCATTCCAGAATTACCATCAATCAATATCCTACCACCCTTCATGCCAACACCAACTTGTGAACCTGCGTTTCCATGTACAATTATAGATCCACCAGACATACCCTTACCAGGTTTTTCACCTGGAAGCTTCCCACCAATACAATCACCACAATCCTTAAAGATCTCTATGCTTCCACCCTTCATCTTTGAACCAACATAACTGCCTGCTCTACCTTCAACAATTATTACACCATTACTCATCCTATAACCAATGAAATGACCTGCATCACCTTTAACAATAATCTTCCCACCACTCATCTTATAACCTAGATATCTCAATTTACCCGTAGAAGCTCCTTCAATGATTATCTCCACATTATTCAATGCTTCCTTCGATGAAAAGCTAGGTCCTTCAACATCAAATATATCTTCAATAGTAGATTCTCTACCACCTTCAAAAATACTAATCTTCTTAATATCCTCTAAACTCTTACCAACAAAATTATCTGGGGAAATACTTCTTGCATCTATTGGAACAATAAATTTATCCTTTAATTTCAATCTATATGTGATACTCATGATATCACCTCAAATTCGTTTTAATTGGTATTTCAAATGGATTTTTCAATTCATGTTTATCTATTATGAAGTTTTCTAAAGCTATAGAGTAATAACTCTTAAATGAAGATTTCAATCTTTCATATAGTAATTTAGCAAGATCTTCAGGGATTTCAGGATTCACATAGAAAGTTCTACCATAAGTAGTTTTAACAATTTCACCATTTTTAACAACAATTTCACCATCCTTAATAGTCATATATGCCCTTCTAAAAGCTTTAATCACAGCTTCATAGTCTCTACTAAAATCAATATTTCTAGGATCAATATCATATATAGCAATATCAGCATCAGCACCTAAACCTAAGTGACCCTTAATCTTCTCTAAACCTAGAAATTTAGCTGGAGATGCTCTAGTCATAATGACTATTTCATTAAGTGTAAACTCTCTATCCAAAGCGGGTATAACACACTTCTTTAAAGCCTTTTTATTCATTTTCATCATTAATTCTTCCCTAGCCTTTCTACTCATAAGCCAACTAATAACCAATGGATAATCTATGAAGGGCCCACCATTAGGATGATCAGTTGTTAAGAAAACCCTCCATAAATCCTTAGCTAATAATACAACTTCAAGTCCAATAGCCCATTGTATAGTATTAACATAACTCTTCTTACGATACCTATATGGAACTACTCCTGAAGCCGTTTCAACTTCAGTATCAGTTGTACTCCATTTCCAACGTGTAAGATGATATAAAACAAATTCAAATGGAGCATCTGCAGTCATAGTTGTAGCCGGTCTACCTGGAATCACTTGACCCATATCCAATGTAACGTAAGGATTAGCATTTAACTCCTTGGCTAGATCTTCTCCACCACTCTCCAATGAACCCCAAGAATCACCCTTATACCCCGTAAATTGCACATGTGTTATATGCATTAAATTGCCTTCAGAAATCTTCACAATATCCTTGGTTAAATTCATTGTTTTAATAGTAGTGGAATAATTACCTGGATATCCAAGTCTATTACAATGAATATGAACCTTATGTGGTATATTGAGTAATTGTGCAGATTCGGCAACAGCCACTATTATATCTTTAGGAGATAAATTGTATCCTGGAATAATATCATCAATATCTAAACCAACACCCTTAATCATCCAAGAAGCATCTGAACCGGCATCAACAATCTTTAAAGCATAAGTTTTAGTAGCATATAAAAGCCAGCCCAGAAAAGCCGTTAATAGATCTTTTGAAGATTCTTGAATTAAATCTAATACGATCCAATTAGAATCAACAAGTACAAATGCCATTTTATCTATTATTGGAATAGCATTCAATTCCTCATGTGTATGCCTAGTCTTTATTGGTGGGGTAGCGGGTTCAGCAACTAATGTATAACCCATCCTAGCATATTCATAACCCAATTTAAATACATTTGGTACGGTAAGTCCAGTTTCAGACCTCTTATAAGGAAGTTTATGTGGAGTATTAGTTAAATAGTGATCTTCCGGCCTAATTAACCTACCAATATTAACTTTTGGTCCAGCAATATGTGAATGTATATCTATACCACCTGGAAGTACAAGTTTACCCTTAGCATCAATAATCGTAGCTTCATTAACATTTATCTCCAATGGATCTACAATCTTCCCATTCTTAACCCCTATAATCATTTCTTCTCCTTCAATTCCATTTAGTGGATCATATACGATACCATTCTTTATAAGAATTTGACTCATGAAACCCACCCCATCTTCTCCTTAACCTTATTTGAAAGCCTACGTAATATTTCAATATCAGATAGTACATTAGGACTTAGATCAACAATTTTCTTCATCTTTATCGGGATGCCATCCATCCTATATGCTGTACCCTCACATTCTATACCAACATACCCAGCTGGGATTATAACATCAGCGAAAAGGGTTGTAAGAGACCATTTAGTATCAATAACTATAACTGGTATCTTAGATAAATGTTCAACAGCTTTACGCGGTAAATGAGCTGCAGGGTCACTTGCAATTATGAGAGCTGCATCAACATCACCATTAGAGAGAAGATCAACAGCTGTAGTTACTCCCGGTATCATTTTTGGAAACCCCCTAGAGAAATCAACTGCATATGGGTATCCAGTAAGCCAAAGTATGGTTTCATTTGAACCAGTAACATTATAATGCCCTCTCATGGGTATCATAACGAATTTAGTCCATTCATTCAATTCTTGTAAAAACTTTATTAACTCCTGTAGAAACCTATGCTTTGCACCACTCATAGTTACACCCACACCTGCAAATATAACACCATAATTGGCAGTAGTCATCAATTCAGCCAACTCCAAAACCTTCTCTCTTGAAACACCAGCAACAATGGGCGATTCAATATCAAGATTCTTTAAAGCCATTTGAAGAGCAGTTAAAAGTTCTAAATCTCTTCCAGGTTCTATCTTTATGAAGAGATCAGATGCATCAACTATAGGCGTCTTTCTAACATCTATAACCACAACTCTCCTATTTTTACGACCTTTAACATACTTACCTTCACGAATTATCAATCTAGTAAAGTGATTTAAATGTGCATGAGATGGATTTGAACCCCAAAAAATTACTAAATCAGCAAGTTGTATAACAGTTCCAAACGTTGCTCTAACGGAGCCAACTTCTTGAGCACCTTGAATTGTGGGACCATGACATATTGTACTCGTATTATCAATTACTCCACGTGTGATCTCAGCTAATTCAACACCTAACTCCACAGCTTCATTACATGTATTAGACCACCCATAAAATAATGGATACTTAGCTTTAACAAGAATATCTGCAGCTACATCAATAGCCTTATCCACATCAACTTCAATAAGTCTACCAGAATCTCTAATATACGATTTCATAATCCTATGCCTATCATAATTCAAGAATTTTGCAATTGATATTGCACATCCACCAATATTCCTAACGATCTTATCACCATCAACTTCAATTTTAAGATGATCACATAAATCCCCACAGAAGGGGCATGGAACATTTTCAAAAACTTTCTTTTCCCCAACTTTAACCGGTTTATCTAATGGAAAATAATCTAACCCCTTAGCTCCAAGAAAATTTAATAATGCACTTAAAGTTGTAAAATCCTCATTTGTAGCTTCAATATGAACTTTAATGGATTTTAAACTTGGCATACCAGTTCCATCAGTTGATGAAGACATTATGAAGTTTATCCATGGACCTAGAGGAGCAAAAACTGTTCCCGGAGAGAGATTATCATTAACCTTTACAGGAAGTACTACGCTTCCACCGCCACCAATAACTTTAGCTCTATCAATAATTCCAAGTTTACTAATATCAATTGAATTCATTTCTAAAATTGCAACTGCTTGAGAATACCTATCACTAAGTTTACCTTCACTCTCCATGGATACTCCTTGAGCCAAAGTCCTACCAGTTACTAGAAAAAATTGATTTAAGGATTGGCTCATCTAGGATGAGCCTCCTCCATTAGCTTCTCTTTGAACAATATAGAACCATCAGATGCATGTGGAGTTCTAATTAACGTATCACCATACTTCTCTATTTCACGGGCTTCATCAACAAGTTGAGAAGCATACCTCATCATTTCATGTGCAGCTGCAAGTATGGGTATATACCTTTCTCGCTCCTTAATTTTAAAGCAACCCTCAGAAGTTAGATCAGCAACTTTAACTGCAATTTCATATGCAGCCATAGCCTTAGCCTTAGCATATGGATTTCTAAATTCAGCATATTTAATAGCAACCTCTTTATCTACGACAATCCTTGGTAATGATGGTTTTTCACCAAGCTTCAAAGCACTTATAACATTATCCAATTCCAATTGTAGAAGTCTAACAACACCAGTGGAAGCAAGAACTTTAATAACATCGGTATTATACATAACCATTTCAGTTGGATCTAGAAATCCTCTACGAGCACCGATCATCGAATCAGCTAACACTATAATGTATCCTATACCCTTATCATCAAGTTCCTTAGTTATCCTTCTAGCTGGAGCATCGGATAAAACTATGATGTTTTTACCCTTCTCCCTTAAAATCTCTCTAACTTTACTTGGACCCGGTAAAGAAGCATTTGGACTTGGAATAATATATAGATCACATTCCTCCTTCAAAGCCCTTTCAGCTAGTTCTGCGGCATGGGTTTCAGTCATCTTTGATCCAACACTAATAACTCTAACTTCAATATCCTCTCTATCAGCTCTCTCATCTAACACATATTCTAGAAGTGGTGATGACCCTACACATCCAAGTTTTAATATACATATTTTAACAATTTTCCCAGACAAAATCCCACCTCCATCAAATCTCTACTTCAATACTTTTAACAGTTTCTAAAGCCTCCTTCAAATATAGATGGTATGGGCCAAGTCTACCACCATAATTTCCAGCATCAATTTTTACAACACCAGGAACACTTGAAGCAGCTTTAATTGCAACACCCATAGCCTTTAAAACATCATCCTTTCTAAGACCATTAATAACAATTTCATAGACGGAATTCACATCCGGTGGAAGCTTAGAATCTTTGATTAAACCCTTTAAGGTTGGGCAGTATGGATGATTTGTTGTCGCTCTAAGTTTAGGATATTTTAAAGACCCAACCTTAGAACCCGAGCGAACTATACCCCCTGGAAATGGAGTAATAACATACTTAACATAGCTACGTATTGCCTTTACAGCTTTCTCAGCTGCATTTAAACCTGCCTCACGATTTTTAGCTAATATCAATAGATTACCACCAGCAACACCCTTAACAACTCCAAAGGAATCTTCAACTATGAATTCACCTTCCATAATCGGTATCCTCCAAACCTTTCTTCCATCAATGACATCTTCCTTCTCAAAACCATCACCAAATTTTGCAAGAGCTTTACCCACACTCATTTTCCTCTTAACTTTAGGAAGACCATTAAATGCAGATGCAGTAGATGCTGTAAGAATACATTGACCAACCCTTGTAAGAGTTACAAGTTTTAGAGTTGCAGGATCGCTATGATAAATTTGTATGGCAACACCTGGACGGAGATCAGGGGTTATTTTAGGGGATATTAAAGCTTCAATACCAGTTTCTCCTGGACATGCAATTACAGAGCTACCAAATCCAGTGGCTGCACGAGCTGCGGTAAGAGCCCAATGAAAATTTACAGCAGTTACAATTATACGTGTAGCATACATTGGAAAAGCTTCTGCAAAAGTATCCTCAATAATAACATCATTAATTTTTAAACTCAAAAATAACACCCAAATATATTAAATTCGAACTTTATATAAAACTAACTAGAAACTTGAAAAATTAGATAAACCTTTTTATAATAATGATAGACGGTGTATTGGAGCTCATGGATAAATGTAAAAGGAGTCTTAGAGGGATAAAGAGGGATTTCAATTATTGGTTTCCAGGAACTAATATCATTAATGAGATAGTAGAAGCATATGGTAGGCATATTAAGGATGGGGATATAATAGCAATTTCAGAGAAGGCACTATGTGTATCAAAGGGGAATATATATGATGAAGGAATAATAAAAAGAATCGATCCAATAACAAAAATAGCATCAAAAATAGTTAATAAGTTTGTTTGGGGAAAATTACTAAAATTCACATTTCCATCAAATGGGGCTATGAGTGTAATAGAGAACACACCATTAGATCTAGTGGCTACACATAAAAAACTTGGATTAAGGTATGGGGGACTAATACATTTTCTAAAACCATATTCAGAATATGGAATTGATGCTACAAATCTACCATATAGATATGTATCATTACCATTAAAAGATGCAGAGAGAGAAGCAAGAAAGATTAGAATTGAAATATTTAAGAAGTTAAATAGGAAAGTGAATGTTTTAATAGTGGATACTGATAGAACATTTAAACCTAAAAATCTAGATTATATAGCTATATCCACAAGACCTTCAAGTATACATGGTATAATAGATTTAGGGGGTCTAGGATATATAATTGGAAAAGTATTTAGTCATAAATTCATAGACTACCCAACACCAGTAGCATACAGCGGTATTCCAATGAAGTTAGTAGAAATTCTTAGGATAACGAAATTTGCTGATAAAATTATGGGGTATGGATTTGGGAGAAATATTGTAGATATGCTATTGAAATTGGGTAAAGAAAATTTTGATGAAGTAAAATGGATGGATATGAATAAAGTAAAGCATCATCCAGCAGTTATAGTGAGGATTATGGAATCATGATTGAAACCCCTTTATTACTGGTAATATTGCAGTTGCATTACTACTCTTCATATAAGTAACATCAACCTTATAAACCTCCTTAATTAATTTCTCCGATAAAACTTCATCTGGAATTCCATTAGCTACAATCCTTCCTTCACTAAGCAAATAAACTCTATCACTAATCATTAATGCCTCATTTGGATCATGCGTTGTAAATATTATAGCTAGATTTTTATCTGCCATTTCACGCATCAACTTCAAAATTCTAACTTTATTACCTAAATCTAAATGAGATGTAGGTTCATCTAAAAGCATTATACGAGGTTCTTGAGCTAGAGCTCTACCTATCTTTATCAATTGCTTCTCTCCACCAGATAATTCAGGAACAAGTCTATTCCTCAGATTTTCAATGCCAAGCAAATTAATAACATTTTCAACAATTAAATAATCTTTACGATCTACAAATATTAAGTTTATATGTGGTGTTCTACCCAAAAGTAAATATTCGTAAACATTAAATGGTAATGCAACGATCTCCTCCTGTGGGACGTATGCAACAATCTTAGAGTAATCTCTATAATTAAAATCCTTCAAACTTCTACCTAAAACTTCAATATAACCAGAAAACCCAGTTATAGCTTTCGCAATTATCTTAAGCAATGTAGTTTTACCAGAAGCATTGGGACCTAGAAATGTTACAACTTCACCTTCATCAACAAAGAAGTTTACATCACATAAAACCAATCTATCCTTAAAATAGGAGAAATTCAAATTTCTAACTTCAATTACATGTTTACCTTTCACTCTTAACACCACCTCTTAATATCAAAATGAATAGAGGGATGCTGATAAAGGAAACAATTATGTTAAATGGAATTTCAGCTTCAATTAAACTTCTAGAAATATCATCACTAATAATGGAGAGAATGGAACCGAGTAAAGCTGAACTAATAATGACCTTCCTATTATCAGCTCCAACAATAGGTCTAACAAGATGAGGGGTTATGAGCCCCAGCCAACCGATAACTCCAGTGACACATACAATTGAAGATACAGATAGAACGGAGAATATTATGGATAGAAATCTATTAAACCTCGGGTTAATACCTAGACTTCTAGCAATCTCATCTCCAAAAGATAAAACATTTATCCTCCAAGAAAGCAGTGAGAGAATTAAAATGGATGAAAGAATGAGGGGTGAAAAAAGGTAGAATTCACTAAAACCAACACCTCCAAAGGATCCTAGAAGCCAAAAAGTTATTTGAGGAAGCTTACTATATGGATCAGCCACATACTTAACATAACCAACACCAGCATTAAATAATGCTGAAATAGCAATTCCAGATAAAATAAGTCTTAAAACTTCATCACCATACCTGAAAATTCTACTTAAAGATATTGTTGCCATTAAAGATATTAAACCCATAATGAAGGATAGTCCTTCGACATAGATAGCAGAAGTATAGAAGAGAATTCCTAAAGAAGCCCCAAAAGCTGAACCACTAGAGACACCAAGTATATCAGGAGAAGCTAAAGGATTCCTAAATATAGATTGCATAACAGAGCCAGTAACCCCAAGTGCAGCACCAGCTAAAGAAGCATATAATATCCTTGGCAATCTAACTTCAAAAACTAACCTAGCTTTCCAAGACCAAGTAATCCAATCAGATAAACCTATTGGCAATCTGCCAACAAATAAAAGTGATAATAATATTAAAAGAATATTAGCTGTTACAAGTAGTAATGTGAAGGCAATAAATCTATTCAAGATTTAAAATCCCTCACTAAAATCTAAATTCAGATTCAATTAAACTTTCAGCAATTACACGGGAGATCCCATAAATCTTCATGTAATAACTAACGGCAAGATTCTTAACAGCATTAACATCACCAAAAACATCGGGATACATGATGGAAGCCATATATGCAATAAATAAAGGCCATCTAGTGCCTGGAGCATCCCATGTAATAACCAATCCAGGAACTGAATAAACTTTACCCTCTCTAACAGCTTTAACCATACTCAACTTGTAATCACCCAGTATTGATTTAACAGCAGAACTTGGAGTAGGATTATCGGAATATGTAGTTACAAATATTATATCTGGATTCCAAGCAACAATTTGCTCTGGACTAACCTTTGGAAAACCAATGCCACTAACATTACTAGAGAGAGATATACCTCCTGCTAATTCTATCAATAAATTTTGAATAAAACCAGAAGCAGGTACACGGAGAGCCTTTACAGTATACCAAACAAATAATACCCTAAGCTTATTTTGAATGCCGCTAACTTTAGATGAAACACCATACACAATACTCTTCATATAATTAACAATTTCCACAGCTCTATCAACTTCACCTAAAATTTCACCTAACAAATGTACACTTTTAAAGAAGGCTTCAGGGGTTTCTAGATCCAAATAGATCAATTTAACGCCAGCAGACTCCAATTGTTTGCCAAGGGAAGAAGCCATATAACTTCTGGTAATCACTAAATCTGGTTGAAGCTTCAAAATTTCTTCAACAGTAGGGGTTTTTTGAAATAAAACTTTACTATTCAAACTTGGGTCAAGAATATTTATCAATGGGTTATTTGCTATCCCCCAGGAATCCATGGCTACAACCTTATTAACAGCACTTTTAAACATATACAAGGTTTCAATAATGGTAACACCACCAGTATCAGATGCAACAACAATTCTTGTAGGTAAAGCTTCAAAACTTACAATTCTATTTAAACTATCAGTGACAGTAATAGTCTTTGAAACCACAAGTTTAAAACCTGTAGGATACCAAAAGAAACCGATGAAACCAATTACAAGAAAACAAATTACAAGAATAACAATAATTGAAACATAAAGAGAACGTTCACCCATAAATTTACCTCCATAACATGTATTATCTACTTTTTATCTTTGGAAAATAAACTTTTCTAATATATCTAAATGGAGACCATAATCTAAACATCTAAATTAAATTAGAAATATTTATAAGAAAAGACACAATACTACAAACTAACCGAATACGAGGTATATCATATATGTGTGAATCAGATATCTATGTAAAGAGTGATGGCAAAGAAGAACTCTTAGTAAAAGATGTAGTCTCACTAGTACCAAAGGAAGGAAAATTCATATTTGTAGATATAACTGGGAAAGTATATGAATTGGAGAATGTAACTATAGAGTATATCGATTTTATATCACATAAGGTTGTTTTAAGAAGAATTTAAATTAATCTCAGTTAAAGGGTTGTTAAATGAAAATAGCGATAATAGGTAAAGGCGGTGTTGGAAAAACAACTATAGCTGCATGTTTAGCTAGAATTATTGGAAGAGATGGATATAAGGTTATAGCTGTTGATGCAGATCCAAGCTTAAACTTAGCTGCATCTTTAGGAATACCAAAGAATATCGCCTTAGAAGCTCCAGTACTATTTAATGAAGAAGAATTCATTAAATCTAGAACACTTTTACCAGATGGACTATACATAATGAACCCAAAGGTTGATGATATCATAGAAAAATTTGGCGTTAAAGGTCCGGATAACGTTACTTTAATTAAATTTGGAGAAATTAAGAGTGGAGGAACCAGATGTCTATGCCCAGAATACTCATTTCTAAGAGCATTATTCTCCCATTTAGTCTTGGGAAGGAAGGATGTAGTGATATTTGATATGGTTGCAGGATTAGAACATATGAGTAGAGGAACTATAAGAGGCGTAAACCTCGTTCTATGCATAGTGGAACCAAATGTAAAGGCAATTGATGTAGCTATACAAATGAAGAAATTAGCTGAAGACCTTCAATTGAAAAACTTCAATATAGTAGTCAATAAAGTTAGATGTAAAGATGATGTAAAATTAGTTGAAAACCTCCTAGGATCTCCATTTAGCATAATACCATATGATGAGAATGTTGTAGAAGCAGATAAACTGGGTTTATCCTTATTAGATTACGCACCAAATTCAAAAGTTATAAAAGCAATAATTGAATTAAAAGAAAATATTTTTGGACACAAGTACATATAACATATCATAAAAGAAAATCACTAAACATAAGGTTTTTAACATTCACAAACTTATGTAATAACAAATTTGGAGTGTGTATAATGGATGGCTATACCATATAAAAATTTTAGAATTAAATTAGATGAGTTAAAGAGTGCTATTGGCGAAATTAAAGGTTTAGACATTAGTATAGGATATGTGATAGAGGAATGGGCAGAACCACAAGGCCCAACGCCATTTCCATCTATAACCACTTTAAGAAAATGGGATCATATACTCTTAAATAGGTATAAACCATTATACTTACCATACTGCGATCTCTGTTGTTTATGTACATATGGTAGATGTGATTTATCTAGAGATAAAAGAGGTGCATGTGGGATAGATCTTTCAGAACAACAATCTAGATTAGTAACTCTTGTGTGTTCGATAGGAGCAGCCACACATACAAGTCATGCTAGAGAACTTTTAGAGAAACTCATTGAAAGATATGGAAGGGATATGCCAATAAACCTTGGAGAACAGGTACATGTTGAAATGCCCATAACAAGACTTGTAACTGGAATTAAACCAAATACATTAAGAGATCTAGAGATAGTTTTAGATTATACTGAAAGACAAATAGTTCAAACATTGGCAAGTGTACATACTGGACAAGAAGGTAGCTGGATAGATTATGAATCAAAAGTACTTCATTTAGGAATGCTTGATCACGTTGCTATGGAAGTAGCTGATGTAATTCAGATTTCAGCGTTAGATTTCCCAAAAGCAGATCCAGAATCTCCCTTAGTGGACTTGGGAATAGGAGTCGTAGATTCAACAAAACCAACAATATTGGTCATAGGACATAATGTTATACCAGCATCATCAATCATAGACTATTTAGAGAGGAATGGGATTAGAGATGAAGTGGAAGTATGTGGATTATGTTGTACTGCACATGATGTAACCAGATATGAAAAAAGGAGAGCGAAGATCATTGGACCCATATCATGGCAGTTAAGATTCATTAGAACAGGTATACCAGATGTTATAGTGATAGATGAACAATGTATACGTACAGATATATTAGAAGAAGCAGAAAAGATAGGTGCTGTGCTTATAGCAGCTTCAAATAAAGCTTGCCGTGGACTTCCAGACAAAACTAACGATGAACCAAACAAGATAATAGAAGAACTCATTAATGGGAAAATACCTGGAGCATTAATCTTAAATGAAGAAGTAATGGCTGAAGTTGCTGTTAAAACTTCAATGAAAATAGCATCCGTAAGGAGGAGGAAAATTAAAAACCTAATTTCAAAAGAAGAACTAGTAGAATATGCTCAGAAATGTGTAAAGTGTAGAGAGTGTGAAAGAAGCTGCCCTCAAAATCTCCCAATATCAGAAGCTATAGCTAAAGCTGCAAAAAATGATTTAACAGAATTAGCATCATTATACCACAGATGCTTTGCCTGTGGAAGATGTGAAAAAGCTTGTCCAAGAAATATACCAACGCTAAATATGATCTTAAAGGCATCAGAAAATATTATGAGAAGCGAGGTCTTCAAAGTTAGAGTTGGTAGAGGACCCATACAAGATACGGAGATTAGAGCTGTAGGTAGGGATATAGTTTTAGGAACAATACCTGGAGTAGTAGCTTTTGCCGGATGTGCTAATTGGCCCGATGGAGCTCATGAAGTTGCAGAAATGGCCGTTGAATTTGCTTCAAGAAGATACATAGTTGTAGCTTCTGGATGTTCAGCTATGGCGATCGCCATGTATAAGAGTGAAGAAGGTAAAACACCATATGAAGAATTCAGTGGAGAATTTAATGCTGGAGGAATTGTGAATGTGGGATCTTGCGTTTCCAATGCTCATATAGCAGGTGCTGCAATAAAAGTTGCAAATATATTTGCTAGACTACCATTAAGAGCAAATTATGCTGAAATAGCAGATTACATATTGAATAGAGTTGGTGCTGTAGGTATAGCTTGGGGGGCTATGAGTCAAAAAGCTGCCGCCATAGCATCAGGATTTTGGCGTTTAGGAATACCAATAATAGTAGGCCCACATGGAATTAAATATAGAAGGATGCTCCTTGGAAATAGAGATGATGAAAGTAATTGGCATGTTTATGATGCCAGAACAGGAGAAAAAGTTTACGGGGGGCCAGCACCAGAACACCTATTTTATGCAGCAGAAAATATTGGAGAAGCTATGATCATGGCAGCTAAACTTTGCATAAGACCTGCAGACACACCTCAAGGAAGAGCCATAAAACTAACAAACTACATATCATTATACAAGAAGTTTTATGGTGATGATAAACTTCCACAAGATATACCACTATTTATAAGAACTGAAGCAGACATACCAATCACATACAAAGATGAAATTATGAAAATCTTGAGGAAAACTGGATGGGTTGAAAAACCAGTAATATCAAATCCAACACTACTTGAAGAAGTTGTTAGAAAGATGGGGGGAGTAGTCAATGAGCGTTGAATATTGGCTTAAAGGTGATATACCTCCTGGACCTATAAAAGCAACAGTAATAGCAAATATGAAACAATTAGCACATATAATAAAGCAACATAAAAAGGTAGTGTTAATTATCGGATCAGAATTAAGTAGATTGGAGAAACTTGTGGGTGAAGACATACTTAACAGAATCATAAATTTAAGCTTAATTCTAAATGCGGATGTAATAGTATCTGATGGAAATCTTGTACGGAGACTTGATGAAAAGGGATTTAAAAATTATGAAATAATTTTCCCCATGGAAATAATTCAAAAATTATCATCAGATAAACCTAAATATGACTTAGCGATATTTATAGGATTTCACTACTACTATGAATGGTTACTCCTAAACCATTTAAAACATAATGCGTATAGAAATCTAAATACGATATCCATAGATCCATATTCACAACCAAATTCAACATGGACCATGCCATCCCTACCACCTACCATATGGTATAGAAATTTATGTCAATTGGAGGAGGAACTTAAAGTAAAAACTTCATAAACAAGGTTTAATATGTTAAAGAATAGGTATTATTGGATGTGAGATTATGGGGATAATAATAAACATTCTAAATCCATTGGAAGTACCTGATGAAATTGTGAAAATATATAGTGTGCCACCTACACCTGAAAAGGGGATGTTCACGGATATACCTGTTGACGTAGGACCCCAATACGAAGGACAGAGAATTAGAAGAGAAGATATGTATGTTGAATTTGGAGGACCAAAACTTAAATACAAATTTGAAATTGTAAGGGTTAAAAACCCAGAGGAAATTAATGATGGTAAAATAATAATTGTAGGACAAGATATCAATGAACTTAAAGAAGGTGGAAGTTATCTTCTAGCCATAATAGTTGAAGTAGCTGGTAGAAACCTAAGTGTAGATGCTGAAGGTGTTATAGAAAGAAGAATTCATGAATTCTGCAATTATACACAGGGGTTTATGCATTTAAATCAAAGATATGATATATGGTTAAGGGTTAGTAAGAAATCCTTTAATAAAGGATTAAATTCATTTAAGTATATAGGCACAGTACTTTATAGATTATTTAAATCAGCATTTCCAATAATAGAGAAACTACAAGTAACATTTATAACTGAACCTCAAATAGTTGAAAGTCTATTTGAACAGGCAATAAAGATTTATAACGCAAGAGATGAAAGAACCTTTGGATTAAAAGATGAAGAAGTAGATTTATTCTACTCATGTAGACTTTGCCAATCTTTTGCACCAACACATGTATGCATAATAACTCCTGAAAGACCATCCAATTGTGGAGCTATAACGTGGATAGATGCCATGATAGCTGCAAAAATAGATCCTAAAGGACCAATAGGACCTGTGGAAAAGGGCAAATTACTAGATCCAATAAGGGGAGAGTGGAGTGGAGCTAATGAAGCTATTAGAAAACTGTCTGGAGGATCTATACAAAGAGTAACATTATACTCTGCATTTGATAATCCACATACTTCATGTGGATGCTTTGAATGTGTAACATTCTACGTACCAGAGGTAGATGGATTAGGAATTGTACAAAGAGGATATGCAGGTGTAACTCCAGTGGGATTAAAATTTGGAGATATCGCTGATTCAGCAGGTGGAGGGAAGCAGATACCTGGATTCTATGGTCTTGGAGTACTATACATGAGGACAAAGAAGTTTATACAGGCAGATGGAGGATGGAATAGAGTAGTGTGGATGTCATCAGAATTGAAGGAGAAGATTAAAGATGCTATACCAGAAGAATTACGTGATAAAATCGCAACAGAGAAAGAAGCAAAAAGTGTTGAAGAACTTAAAAAGTTCTTAATAGAAAAGGGTCATCCAATAATGGAGAGAGTATCAAAAGCTCCACCAAAACTTGAAGAAAAACCTATTGAAGCTGTAACACCAACAACTCAACAAGTAGAAACAGTAATGACGTTACCAGAATTACCTCTCACCATGGGTGGATTCAGCTTAATTCTTAAAAATGTGAAGATAAGAGCTGAAAAACTAATTATTAAAAGAGTTGAAGAGAGGAAGTGAAATATATGGGTGAAAAATCTAAGGAGAAAGATGAAGCCTTTAACCATTTACTTACAATGATATTAGAAGCTATTAGTAAAGGTATAATTGAATTACATGATGTAGAGATAGAAGCTGAAGAATTAGAGATAAAACTGCAACCAATAATGAAGAGCATTTTAAAACCAATTTTAGAAAAGAAGGTTGTAGAATTAGGTAAAATCACATTTGAAGAACCCAAAATATCATTTCCAGGAAAAATTGTAGAAGTAAAGATTGGTGCAACAAAAGCTGAAGGAGGATCTAGAAATAAAGTGATAACTTTAGGAGGACATACAATGCCACCATATTACTATTTAGCTGGATATGAAGCTCCAAATCCACCTGTTTTTAGTGGAGATGTATTTGATATGAGAATATCATTGCCAAGAGCTGTTAGACAAGTATTTGGAGATGTATTGGATAATCCAGTTGAATGGGCTAGAATATGGGTTGATAAATTTGGAGCAGAAGCAATAAACATACATTTAGTAAGTACGGATCCAAGCATAAAAGATACAAAACCATCAGAATCAGCTAAACTAGTTGAGGAATTACTACAACAAATCAAAGTACCTATAGTTGTTGGTGGAAGTGGTCACCCAGTAAAAGATGTTGAAGTATTTAAAAAGGTATCTGATATAGCTGAAGGAGAGAGGATAGTTCTAAATAGCCTTAACTTAGATATGAAACTTGAAGATATATGTACACACATAGCAAAAAAGGATATTGTAGTAATAGACTTTTCACCAATGGATTTAGATAAGGCAAGAGAGATTAATAGAAAGGTTTACGATTGGATTCCGAAGAATAGGATACTACTAGACTTAAATATTGGAGGAATAGGGTATGGTACTGAATATGGATTTACAGCAATGGAAAGAGCTAGACTTGCAGCTCTACTTGGAGATGAAGAACTACAGCATCCATTTAATGTAGGAGCTTCAAATGCTTGGGGTGCAAGAGAAGCATGGGTTGTAATGGATCCATACTGGGGACCTAGAGAAATTAGAGGTCCACTATGGGAAACTTTAACATGTATAATATGTCTACTTGCAGGTGCAGATTACTTTATGACTTTACATCCAACAACTGTGAAGACGTTGAAAGAAATGAGAGAGTACTTATCTTCAAAAGGTAAACGCATCTTTGAAGAAGCAGCTGATTGGGTTTCATTAAAAATACCGGTGGTCTAAATGCCTTGGAAACCTCCAAATCCAATAGAGATATACAATCTACTGCCAAGAACCAATTGTGGCAAATGTGGAGAAGTAAATTGTATGGCTTTTGCAGTTAAAGTTTCAAATTTTGAAGTATCACTTGAAGAATGTTCACCATTATTTGAAGAGAAGTATTTGGGGAATTATCAGAAAATAAAGGCTTTAGTTTCACCTCCAGTTAAAGAGGTAATTCTTAAGACACCTAAGAGAAGTGTTAAGATCGGTGGGAAATATGTGGTTTATAGACATGAACTTAGGTATATGAATCCCACAGCCATAGCTATAGATGTAGATGACTCTATGAATGAAGAAACAATAATAAAGAGATTAAGATTTGCAGAAGATTTCACATATGATTATGTTGGACGCCAACTTAAATTAGATTTAATAGCCATAAGATCCACTTCCAATAATCCAAAACAGTATATGAAGACTGTTCAAATAGTTGTTGAAAATAGCTCATTACCAATAATATTGTGCTCATATAATCCGGAAATAATAGAAGCAGGATTATCAATATTAACACAAGAATATAAGCCTCTAATATATGCGGCCACAAAAGATAATTGGAGGGAAATGGCTGAATTAGCAAAGAATTTTAATGCTGCTCTAGCGGTATCAGGTCAAGGAAATATAGATACTCTAGTATCCATTGTAAAAACGTTAACAGAAGATTTAGGCATAGTGGATGTAGCTTTAGACCCTGGATGTCCAAAAGATGTTAGCGGTCTCTTTCATATGATAAAGGCATTTACACAATTAAGGTATAAAGCTATAAATGAGGGATATAAATATTCATCATACCCATTAATTGGAACTCCAATATCCGTATGGTCATATCCAGAACAAGATTTAACGCAAAAAGTATGGTGGGAAACAATTATTGCAGCAATTTTGATAACAAGATATGCAGATCTAATAATAATGCATTCTACAGAAGGTTGGAGTCTACTACCACTAGTCATATGGAGATTCCAATTATATACGGATCCACGAAAACCTGTAGCTGTAGAACCCGGTATTAGAGCTATTGGAAATCCCGATGAGAATTCTCCAGTATTTGTAACTAGTAATTATGCTTTAACATATAGTATAGTTTCTAATGATATCCAGAAGAGTGGTATAAATGCATGGTTAATAGTTATAGATACTGAGGGGTTAGCCGTAGATGTATCTGTAGCAGCTAAAAAGTTTGTGGGGGAGAAGATTGTAGAATTAATTAAGAAAAACAACTTTGAAGAAAAGGTGAAACACAAGATACTAATAATACCTGGAAAAGCATCTAGGATTTCTGGAGATCTTGAAGAAATAAGTGGATGGAAAGTTTTAGTAGGACCTATGGATTCAAGTGAAATAGCAGCATTTATTAAGAAGATGTGGACTCCAGAAAAGATAAGGGAAATTATGGAGAGTTAATATATTGACTAAAGAAATGGAAAACGTAGAAGTATCATTTCCACAATATAAACTTAAAACAACAATTCATAAAAATTCAACAATATTGGAAGCATTAAGAAAAGTGGGTATAGGTATTAGAAGTATATGTGGCGGAAAAGGACTGTGTGGAAAATGTAAAGTTAGAGTAATTAAGGGAAAAGTTAAACATGAAGTAAAAGATAAAGAGCTAATATCGCCCAAAGAAGTTTCAGAAGGATATGTATTGGCATGTCTAGCAAAAGTTTTAGAAGACGTAGAAGTCCTTATTCCACCAGAAAGTGTAATTGGAAAAGCAAAATTATTAACAGATGTGAATTTACCAAAAACAGCAATTAACCCATATGTAAATAGAATATGCATTAAAGTAAGAGATATACGTAAACTTCAAGAAGAATTCAAGAAGTATTCAATGAGTGATGAAATTAGAAGAAGGATCTATGAATTAGAGCCAGGGGAAGAATTATCCATAATAGTAGACTTTTATAATTCAAAAATATTAGATTTAAGCCTTAAAGAATTAAATGGAGGAATTTATGGATTAGCAGTAGATATAGGAACCACAAAGATAGTGGCATCCCTAATAGAGATATCCACAGGGAAAATCTTAGCAACAGAATCGAAATTCAATAGACAATTGATATATGGTGAAGATTTAATATCTAGGATATCATATACCATTGAAAGAAGTGGAGGATTAAAAGAATTACAACAAGCAATAGTTCAGACGATAAATGAATTAATAAACAATTTGTGCAGTGAGACAAGGATAGATCCAAAAAACATTTACGAATTAACTGCAGCTGGGAATACTGTGATGACATATACCTTCATAGGATTAGATCCAACCCCATTAATTAGATCATTTAAGGAACATGTAAATGTAGAGAGAAAACCTTACATACTTAACCCAAAAGATTTAGGTTTAAACTTAAGGGAAAACGCCACCATATATGTACTTCCATGTATGGGTAGATTTCTAGGTGGAGATGTTGTTGGAGATATAATTACGTCAGAACTTAGCTTCTCAGAAAAACCCACATTACTTATAGATATAGGAACTAATACAGAGGTTGTAATTGGATGTAAAGATTGGATTTTAGGGACCACTGCCCCTGCTGGACCAGCATTTGAGGGGTGGGGTCTTAAATGTGGGGTTAGAGCCATTGAAGGTGCTATAGAAAGTGTAGAAATAGACCCTCAAACTTTAAATTCGAAATATACAGTTATAGGCAATGTAAAGCCTATTGGCATTTGTGGGTCTGGATATATAGATGTGGTAGCAGAACTTTTTAGACATAATATCATAGATCCTATTGGGAAATTCAGGAGAGATATAAAATCACCAAATATTAGAAGTGGGCTTGATGGATATGAATATGTAATAGCACCTTCAAATGAAACTTTAACTGGTAGGGATATAGTGATAACAGAAAAAGACATATACAATTTGATAGATGCAAAATCATCAGTATGCGCAGCAATATCCATATTATTAAAGAAGATGATGTTAAAAGTTTATGATGTAGATAAAGTATACATTTGTGGAGCATTTGGTAGATATTTAGATATAAATAATGCTATGGCAATAGGAATGATACCAGAATTCACAAAAGCTGAAGTAATATTCATAGGTAATGGTTCACTAGGTGGAGCATATCTATCAATGATATCGAAAAAACATAGAGATGAAGCTGAAAGAATTGCAAAAATCACGGCTAGTATAGAGTTAATGTTAGATCCAGACTTCATGGATGAATATCAAGCAGGATTCATACTTCCAGGAAAAAGAGAATTATTCCCAACATGGTGGGAAATGAGTAGAAAGATTAGGCAAAAATAAATTATGCAAAATATTCTTAAAATATCGAATTACCATAAAAAGTTATGGAGAAGTTAAATATATGAAAAGACCTTTCATAGCATCAATATCTGGTAAGGGTGGAAGTGGAAAAACAACATTAAGTGCTTTACTACTTAAAGTTTTACTTGAAAAAAATACTGATGATATAATATTGATGGTAGATGCGGATCCAGCTATGAATCTACATGAAGTATTAGGAGTAGAAGTTAAAGAGAGCATATCAGATATAGCTGAAGAATTTAGACGAACAGTAGATAAAATTGATATTGCTCTAGGATTTTCAAAGGATGCATTATTAGAATATTGGGTGTATAGAGCAATAGTTGAAAGTAAAGGATTCGACCTATTAGCTATGGGGAGGGGGGAGGGTGAAGGATGCTACTGCTATATAAATACAGTATTAACTAGAATCTTGGGGAAGCTAAGTAAAAATTATAGTGTAATATTAATGGATATGGAAGCTGGACTTGAGCATTTAAGTAGAAGAACTGATAGATATGTGGATACATTAATAGTAGTTGTAGATCCATCAATAATGAGTTTTAAAACTGCTGAAAAGATTAAACAAATAGTTAAGGAAGTAAAAATAGATGCAAAATACATGTATGTGGTTGGAAATAGACTTTCAAAATCTATAGAGGAAAGATTGTATAAATGGTCTGAGGATGTGGGATATCAAGTAGCTGGTGTAATTCCAGAAGATGAGAAAATACTTGAATATAGTATACGTGGAAAACCATTACTAGAATTACCAGAAAATAGTGATGCTGTTAAAGCAGCAAGAATGATAGCAAGGAATATAGGATTAATAGATTAACTTAGTTAATGATATATGTCTAAACAATCATTTATAAATTGGTGGAATTGGGAGAAAACTGGGAAATACATAAAAACCCTTAGTGGAAGATTAGGCTTTGAGGAAAGTTCAGAACTTCACTTCCTAGGTTTTAAAATCAACATAGATAATGGAGAAGTTTATGATGAAATATCAAAGAGGTATTTAAAAAATGAGGAAAAAGTCGATATATACTACATATTATACATGTACTCACAGACAACTCAAGACATTGGAGAAATGAAAGAATACACTACGTTCACTGAACTATTTAAATCCATTAAGGATCTAGCATTATACCACTGTCCAGAATTTAGAAGCGTATACAAAAGATTTGAAGATATTTTTGGAAAGTATCCAGATATGTTACATAAAGCTGCAATTGTTTTTAAACATGAAATTTTAGATTATGGTGATCTATCAATAAAGGTATACGCTCTCCCAAGAATTCCAATCGTATTTACCATCTGGAAGGGTGATGACGAGCTCCCACCTTCAAGTAGCATAATGTTTGATAAAACAGCATCATATTATCTACCAGATTGTGAAGCATTAGTAAGACTTACAAAAATAACCATTGAAAGACTTATAACAGTAATAGAAACATGAACAAAATAAAGAAGGTTTTCAATGGAAAATAAAGCAGAATCTATTAAATGAATTCATTAATTATTTACATCATAGGGAGGAAAACGCTCAATACAATGAAAACAAGAAAAATTTAGGAAAATAGCATACTTATATGCTGTAGATTTCTGTCTAAAGATTTAAATAAATAAGGATCTTTAATCTGATAAATGGGTTTTTATGAGTGAAGAAAAACAAGAACTTTTAATTTATATTAATGGAGAATTTTACCCTGAAAGTGAAGCTAAAATTTCAGTGTTTGACCATGGTTTACTCTATGGTGATGGAGTTTTTGAGGGTATTAGAGCATATAATGGACGCGTATTTAAACTTGAAGAACATATTGATCGACTCTATGAATCTGCTAAAACACTCGATATTAAGATTCCATTATCAAAGGAGGAATTCAAAGAAATTATCCTAGAAACCTTGCGAAGAAATAAATTGACTACCGCTTATATTAGACCTATTGTAACACGGGGTATTGGTAAACTAGGTCTTGATCCTAGACATTGTGAAAAACCAACAATAATAGTAATTCCACAACGAATAGAACAATACCCCTCAATAGCTGCACATAAACGCACTATTAAAGCAATAGTTTCCTCTATAAGACGAACACCTCCCTTTTGTTTACCAGCTTCAGCTAAAGTACTGAATTATCAAAATAACATATTAGCAAAAATTGAAGCAATACATTGTGGAGCCGATGAAGCTATCATGCTTGATTGGAGGGGCTATGTATGTGAGGGGACTGGTGCCAATATATTTATAGTTAAAAGGGGGATGCTAATGACTCCTCCATTATATGCCAGCATACTTCCAGGGATAACTAGACAGACCATTATAGAAATTGCAAAGAGAGTTGGAATTGAAGTTTTAGAGCGTGATCTAACAATTCATGACCTTTATAATGCAGATGAAGTATTTTTAACAGGTACTGGCGTTGAAATACAGCCAGTTGTGGAAGTAGATGGTAGAAAAATTGGGAATGGTGAAGTAGGTCCAATTACCATGAGGATCATAGAAGAATTCAAAAAAGAAGTAGAAAGTACAGGAACACCAATTTATGAGCAAAAACCTAGTACGCAAAAGGAGAGGTTATTTTCATGAAGATGATTATTACCGTTGCTCCAACAGGCTCAGGTCCACAGTGGCAGAAAAATCCTAATGTCCCAATCACTCCAGAAGAAATTGCTAATGAAGCTGTTAAAGCTTATGAAGCAGGTGCATCTGTTGCTCATATACATGTGAGGGATGTAAAAAGTAAGGGTCCATATCCAGATGTAAAATTGTACCGTGAAGTCATAGAAAGAATTAGAGAAAGATGTGATATGATTATTCAACTCACTACGGGTGGAGGAGGCCCTTATGGAATTTCCATGGAACAAAGATTATGTGCACTTGAGCTCAATCCAGAATTTGCATCGTTAAATGTTGCTACTATGACATTCGGTGATGGTGTGTTTCTTAATCCTCCTGCAGATGTAGAAAGAATTGCTAGAATAATGCTTGAGAAAAATATAAAACCAGAAATTGAATGTTATGATGTTGGACATATTAACTTGGCACTACAATTACTTGAAAAGGGGTTACTTAAAGAGCCATTAAGATTTGGATTAGTATTAGGGGTTAAAGGGGGTATCCCAGCTACACCGGAAAATTTAGTATGGATGGTAAAAGCCCTACCAAAAAACTGTAGATGGAATACAATAGTGGTGGGTAGAGCTCATTTCCCATTATTAACCCTTGGTATGATTTTAGGTGGAGATGTTCGAACTGGGATGGAAGATAATATTTACATTTCTCGAGGTGTTTTGGCTAAAAGTAATGCTGAAATGGTTGCTAAAGTGGTTAGGATAGCGAAAGAACTCGGCATAGATATAGCAACACCAAGTGAAGCAAGAGAACTCCTTGGATTAAAGAGTTAAAACATAAAAAGAGTAAACCTACAAGATTTAGCGTTAATATAAGCATAAATAACGTTGTAAACATACTTTCTCATACAAGACTAAAACTGCCATAATTCCTTTCCTCTTCATAAATAAAGGTAAGAATTAACTAGAATTATTTCAACATCCTTTTCTTCCTTCTTAGGATCTCTAAGTTAAAGTTCAAATACCCATAACTTCATTTAGCTAACATCATCAAATAATGTTATGAGGTAACGGGCCCGCTGGGATTTGAACCCAGGACCTTTGGCTCCGCAGGCCAACGCTCTATCCAAACTGAGCTACGGGCCCTGATCTTTTATATCTAAACATCTATCTCTTCTTGATAATTATAGAGATTTTGATTATTATATGTATCTACGTTTTAAAGATCCCCCTTTTAAGAGGCACTCCATTTTAAAGTTTGTTGAATGTAGGTTAAAATAAACTTTCCACTTACGTTGAGTTATGAAATTATCTGTAGAGTTATGCAATTCATTCTATATTTATTATGGAAAATAATGGTTTATCCTTCTTGATTACTTAGATTTTATAGGTAATATATTCCCATATCTCTAGCGATTTTCTTTAATCTTTCAACTCTTTTCTCTACTGATGGATGAGTTGAAAAGAGTTCTTCAATGCTTCCTCCTCTTAAGGGGTTTACGATCCACATATGAGCTGTTGATGGATTTACATTTACAGTTAATCCCACTTTTTTTGCTCCACTAATTTTTATTAAAGCATTTGCTAATTCCATAGGCTTACCAGTTATTCTCGCACCTTCTTCATCAGCATCATATTCTCTCTCACGTGAGATTGCTAGTTGAACTAACATGGCAGCTATAGGTGCTAATACAGCTGCTAATAATGCAGCAGCAATAGAACCTTCATTCCTCCTTCGATCGCTAGTACTAAATAAAACTCCCCATCTACCTAAATATGCTAGATAAGTTATAGCTCCTGCAAGTGTAGCAGCTATTGTTGATATCAATATATCTCTATGTTTTACATGCGCAATTTCATGTCCTATAACAGCTTCAACTTCCTCTTCATTTAAAATTGAAAGTAAACCTCTAGTTACTGCTACAACACTATTTTTTGGACCTCTACCAGTTGCAAAAGCATTTGGAGCATTACTATCAATAACTGCAACTCTTGGTTTAGGTATATTTGCAGCATTTGCAACACGTTCAACTATACGGTGAAGACGTGGATATTCACTTTCACTAACTATCCTCGCCCCAGACATACTTAATACTATTTTATCTGAATAGAAGTATGCGAATATATTCATTAAGAGAGCCATGGTCAAGGATACTTCAACTGCTGTCAATGGGCTGCCTAAAATTGAACCAATGGCAAACCCCACTAACATTAATAATCCAGTCATGAATCCAAATAAGAGTACGACTTTCCCCATCATACAGATTATCCCATTATAGAAGGAAGAGTTTAGAGATTTAAAAACTTAGCGTTATTTTGCTAGTGAAGCTTCACATAAAGAGGTTAGGAAGGATTCAGGATCTTTAGCTTTAACATATGCTGAAGCCAATAGAACACCATCAACACCAAGTTTAAATGCTATAGATACATCTTCAGCTGTAGATATTCCAGCACCACAGAAAACTAAAACATCCTTAGAAACCCTTTTAACTTCTGAAACAGCATTTGAAACAACTTCAGGTTTAACTTTACTCACAGCAATACCTGTACCTATCAATTCAGGAGGTTCCACAGCTATACCCCATGGATTAAATTGAGAAATTGCAGAAGCAACTCTAACATTATTTGCACAAACAAGGGTTTTTAACCCTAAAGCTTCAGCTCTACTCAATATAAATTCAATATCAGATAACTTCAACCTGTATTCAGAATGATTTAATAGGGTTCCAGAAGCGCCAGTAGCTTTAACAGCTTCTGGAAGTATATGTCCAGTCCA
Source organism: Methanomethylicia archaeon (assembly GCA_038727515.1). Lineage (GTDB taxonomy): Archaea > Thermoproteota > Methanomethylicia > Culexarchaeales > Culexarchaeaceae > JAVYVS01. The sequence goes on along the minus strand of JAVYVS010000002.1, from coordinate 42,858 downwards.
TGACCCTGGAAGTATTGGATCTATATGCTGTGAAAAAACAGGTATATTAACTGAACTAGCAACTCTATATAAGTCTACATGTTGTGGACATACAATAATACTAACACCAGTTTTCTCACTAACCTTTTCAGCAATTTTTGAAAGTCTTAAAGCTCCATCACCAGTAGCCTCCAAAAAACATTTAAAATTCAATACAATTATTGGAGGTTTCAATGAAGACATTGAAGCTATTTCACCTTTTCAAATCTATCCTTCAATTTCTCTAAAACTTGTGGTAGAGTTGTATATTCCATTTCATCAGGTCCAAGTCTAGCTGGCATAAAAGGTCCATGTCTACGCATATAATCAGCAATCTCCATAGCCCTTGCCCTAGTATAATCAAAAGCTGGATCATCAAATAAATCTGCAGGTCCAATAAGTCTTCCATTATTTAATTGAAAACCAAGAGCAACAAGTCTTGGCGGCCCATCAAATCTAGTGCATTTAGCATCTTCAAGTGAAACTGGCATTAAGGGTCCATAATGACTACCTCTCATCCAACCGGCAACGAGATGTGGAAATGCAAATGCTTCTAAAACTTCTCCAACAGCTGGTAAACCGCTTTGAGTTCTAACAATGCATACAGGGTCATCTTTACCCACATATCTACCAGCGATCAAAGATAATCTTGTGGTTGAACAAGAAGCTGCAGCTAAACCCTCTCTACTATAAACCTTTTGAATAACATATCTACCAGTAGTACCGAGAAGAGCTAATAGATCATACATTTCTTCAGGACAATTTAATGTAACTTTTAAACCTTCAATCACATCAAATACTGTAAAGCTAAAACCTTTATGGAGTCTAGGGTCTATTACGAGTCCAGCAGTATTGAATGGATCTGCAAAAACTCTGAATAATGGTAGATTGAAAGCGCCAGGCTCAGTTTTATCAGCTGCAAACACAATTATAGGTTCACTAGGTCTCTCTTCAAATTCCAATTCAGCAACGCCAGGACCTAAACCTCTAACATTACCTGAAAATGCATCTGAAAGTAGATCTTGACCAGCTGCATAAAGCTTCATAGGTTTAGAAACATTTTCAGTAACCATTTTAAAGGTTTTCCAAGCTAATTCATGGATTTCAGGATTATCTTCACCTTTATTATGAGTTATTAAAAGCTCTAAATCATCACCACAATTAAATACATAATAATCAATTATAAGTCCAGTTTCCATAGCTAATTTAAGATTCTCTTTAGCAGTTTCAATCTGTTTTCTATGGACAATATGATGCCCAGCTAAACTACCAACATCAGCTTTAATTATACTTACTGTAATCTTCAAAATATCACCCAAGAAAGGATATAAAATGATGAACATTTAAAGATTGTTTATTCACCTTTAGCTTCAAAATAATAGTATTCACCAATACCCTTCTGATATCTATCAAGCCATGAATCAGGTTTATTAACTCTAGGCCTACCAGTTTGTGGATCTCTTCTAAAGGTTACATCAACATCCCTAAGGAATTTATTCATACCCTCCCTCAAACTCTTTGGAGAATGTGCAACTCCAAATCTACCTGGATGACCGGAGAAAACCATTAAACTATCAGCCAATATACTTTGAACAATAAGATCGTGCTCAACAACAAAAGCTGCTACACCCCTACTCTCAATAATCCTCTTAATAACTCTAGCCATAGAAATCCTTTGCTCAACATCTAAATATGCACTAGGTTCATCAATCAAATATAAATCTGCATCCATAGATAGACATGAAGCTATAGCAACTCTTTGAAGTTCTCCACCACTAAGCTCAGATAAATGGAAATCCATAAGATTTACAAGTTCTAAAGGTAGTAATATCTCACTTTTAAACCATGAAGAATCAAACTTATCTTTAGCAGAAGCTTTTAAAACCTCCATAACAGTTAAATCCTCTTTGAAGGATAGATATTGAGGTTTATAACTAACTTTAACATTAATTGTAGGAGTAAAACCTTCATCAACATTTAAAATTCCCGCTAAAAGTTTAATGAAAGTAGTTTTACCAATACCATTAGGACCAAGAATTCCAATAACTTCCCCAATATGTATAACTCCAGGTTCAACCTTTAATTCAAAATCTCCTAACCTCTTAAACATATAATCCCACATTAAAAATACGCTTCCAGAAGACCATTCCATTTGTGGAGGTGAAACATCAAATCTAACAGGTTCACGTCTAAAAAGAACATTATCAGAAGGTATATAACCATCTAAATAAACATTTATACCAACTCTAACACCATAAACTGGAGTAACAATACCATAAACCCCAGGATTACCATAAAATATACATATCTGATCAGAAATATAATCTAAAACAGCTAAATCATGCTCTACTACAACAACATACCTACCTTCAGAAGCCAAACTCCTTATAACCTTTGCCACCCTCATTCTTTCATAAACATCAAGATAACTTGAAGGTTCATCAAAGAGATATACATTAGCATCCTTAAGTGTTGCAGCAGCAATAGCAACCCTTTGAAGTTCTCCACCACTGAGAACATTTATAGGTCTATCCCAAATCTCTCTAAGACCTAGAGAATCCCTAATTTCATTAAGGATGCCACGCTCATCAACTCTAGATAAAACTTCACTTACACAACCTTTAACAACACTTGGAATTTTATCTAAGTATTGAGGTTTAATTACAACCTTAAGTTTACCACTAGATAATTTCTCGAAATATGATTGAAGCTCTGAACCACGATAAAAACTTATTATTTCATTCCAATCTGGAGGTGAATCCCATCTTCCAAGATTAGGCTTAATAAAACCTCCCAAAATCCTTATAGCAGTAGATTTACCTACAGCATTAGGCCCAAGTAAACCTAAAACCATATTGGGTTTAGGTATTGGAAGTCTATAAAGCTTAAATCTATTAGCACCATACCGATGAACACAAACCTCTTCCAATTCATCCGGTAAATTGACGATTCTTAAAGCTTTAAATGGACACTTACGAACACAAATACCGCAACCAGAACATAAAGATTCAGCGATAACAGGCTTATTAGAGTTAGAATCAAATTCAATAGTTTTATCACCACTCCTAACCCTTGGACAAAACCTATAACATTCTCTACTACAATCCTTAGGTTTACATCTCTCATCATCTAAAATAGCTATCCTAACCATGAAATCCACCAAAAATTAAAGCATAAAAATGGGGGTTATGTTATTAGAGGATGCCCTTAGCATCCTTCACCTCTACCTTCACCTTCCTCTTCTTCCTCCTCCATTAACTCTAAAGTTGCCTTATGATAATCTTCCATAAGCTCTAACTCTTCTTCACTCCTCTTAGAATCTTTAACCTCAGATTCACTAACAATAGTAATCTTCCTACGTTTATCTTCACTAATCTCCTGCTTAACTTTATATGATTGTGAGGTATACTTCTTAGAAAAACCACAACTTCTACAAACTAGAAAAATTTCTCCATTACGTTTCTCAGGAACCAGCAAATTTCCACATTTATCACAGAATTCCACAAGGATTACCTCCAATAATCCATTAAAAGACAATTGATTCTTAGATATTTGAATAGGGAACAAGTATTTAAGGTTGTCTATCAAAGATTAGTGTGATGTCAATACCCACATATCCATTTACGGCGATAGTAGATCAAGAAAATATGAAACTTGCATTACTCTTAAATGCAATAAACCCAAGGATAGGTGGAGTATTAATAAGAGGTGCAAAAGGAACTGGTAAAAGTACAGCTGTAAGAGCATTAGCAGAAATACTACCGGAAATAGAAGTTGTAAAGGGATGCCCATTTAACTGTAACCCAAGGGATCCAACGAATATGTGTGAAATTTGTAGAAGTAAATATGAGAATGGAGAGCCTCTGGAAATAGAAAGGAAAAAGATGAGGATAGTAACTCTACCTATAGGGGCCACTGAAGATAGAGTTGTAGGAACATTAGATATTGCAAGAGCCATAAAAGAAGGAATAAAAGCACTAGAACCAGGATTATTAGCAGAAGCCAATCAAAACATACTATACGTAGACGAAATAAACCTGCTACCAGACCACATAGTAGATGACATACTTGATGCAGCAGCATCAGGATGGAATGTTGTTGAAAGAGAGGGAATATCAGTAGCTCATCCAGCAAGATTCATACTTATAGGAACCATGAATCCAGAAGAAGGAGAATTAAGACCACAACTACTAGATAGATTAGCTTTACACGTACAAGTAGAAAACATATATGAAAAAGATTTGAGAATAGAAATAATGAAGAGAAACCTTGAATATGAAGAAAATCCAGAAGCATTTAGATCAAAATATGCACAACAGCAAGAAGAACTTAAAAGGAGAATAATTCAAGCTAGAATGCTACTTCAAAAAGTAAAAGTTCCAGATAAATTATTGGAAGTGATATCAAGATTATGCATAAAATTAAGGGTTGATGGACATAGACCAGACATAACAATACTAAAAACTGCAAAAACACTAGCAGCTTTTGAAGGAAATACAGAAGTAACACTTGAACATATAATAACATGTGCAAAACTAACTTTAAGTCATAGAACTAGGAGAGGAGGATTAGAGGAACCAGCTACACCACAACAAATAGAAGCAGCAATAAAGGAAGTAATTTCAGAAGCTAAGATTTTGGAGGCTCCTCAAATAACTCTTCAAAAGTAATTTCAACAGTCCTTCTAGGTTCAATACGCTCAATTAAACCATCCCTAATCCAAGCAATGCGATCACTAACACCTAAAATCTTCATATCATGTGTAGCGCAAATAACAGTAACACCACGCTTAACATTTAAATCCTTCATTAAAGTAATAATCTTAAAACCTGTAGCTAGATCAAGATTCCCAGTGGGTTCATCAGCCAAAAGTATTAATGGATCATTAGCTAAAGCTCTAGCAATAGCAACCCTCTGCTGCTGTCCACCCGAAAGTTCATCAGGCTTATGATGTAATCTATCACCTAAACCTACGGTATTCAAGAGTTCAATAGCTTTTTTACGTCTACTTTCAAGAGGTAAACCTGCAAAAACCATTGGAAGCATAACATTATCTAAAGCTGTTAGAAATGGTATTAAATTGAAGGTTTGAAAGACATATCCAATCTTAAAACATCTAAAATTAGCTAATTCAATATCGCTTAGAGTAGATAGATCAATACCATCAACAGTAACAATCCCACGGGTAGGTCTATCTAAACCTCCAATCATATTAAATAAAGTGGTTTTACCAGATCCTGAAGGACCCATTATAGATAGATATTCCCCTCTATTAACTGTTAAATTTACACCTTGTAGAGCTTTAACAATCCAATTCTTCATGTAGTAATATTTGTGTAGATCTCTAACATCAATAATACAACTACTCATACAAAATATAATGTGAACATTAAAGATTTAAGCTTGGCGAAATAAATAGGCATTGTGGAAAACATGAAATTCACGCTACTTGTATCAACACAAAGAGGGAGGGAAAATGATTGTATATCTGAACTATGGTATCTATTGAGGGAAGTGGGAGAAGAAAAGGTGATGTATGAGAAAATTGGGTTGCCGGGATTAGTAATAGCAAAAACAAGTATGGATCCAATAACAATCGTAGAGAGACTTAAAGAGATGGCTGAAGAAAGGCCATGGGAATTCCACTATGTATTAAAGGTAACACCAATAGAAGTAACCGTGAAAACAGACTTAGAAGAAATTAAGGAAGCTGTTAGAAAACTTCTATGGAAAATTGGTGAAAATGAAAGCTTTAGAATAACAGTAAATAAAAGAGCTACGGAATTAAGTAGCAGGGAAATTATAGAGGAAGTAGCAAAAATTGTGGATAGAAGAGTGAATTTAGAGGCTCCAGATAAGATAATACAAATAGAGATTATAGGTGATATAACTGGAATTTCAATAATAAAACCAGACCAAATACTCTCAATAACGAAATTGAAGGAAGAATTCATGAAGAAACTTAGATAAACTACTTATAAACTTCGAGTGCACTCCCCCTTTCAATTAAAATATATTCTAAAGCCTTATCCACACTTAAACCAGATTTAATAATGGAATCCAATTCATTTTTATCAACATTAAAGATCTTCATTAAATTCTCAATACGATCCATAGATAAATTAATTAGAAGATCAAAAGATAATTCAGCTTTAAATACTGATAGAAAATCATTTAAAACTTTATGAATCAAATGATTACTTGACCCAAAAATAACAAGTACAACACTATCAATAAATTCGCTTAAACCCACAATGTTCAAAGCATCTTTAATTTGCCTCTTACCAGAACAATATAGTAAAAGCTCAATTTCAATTTTATCTGAAATATTTTGACCATACTTAAAACTTCTTAAAGCTCGCATAGCAGCAGAAGCTACATGCCTCCAAGAAGCTATGGAATTAACATTTAAAAATTGAATTTTGAAAGGTCCTTCTAAAGATTTAACATAATTAAATAGGGTATCTCTATGGATAAGTTCTTTAAAAGATAAAGCAAAGATCCCAATATAATCATATTCAAATCCACTAGAGAAATTTATTATTAAACCACCATCAACATTCTCTATCTTCACCATCTAAAAATCCAGCCTCCTTTAAAACTATTGGGAAGAGTATATCTACAATTTCTCTCTTTATACCTACATCAATGAGCTTAAACTTAATATCACTGAGATTTAAACCATCCTTAATCCACTTTAAAGTTAAACTTTTAATAGATTCATACGGCTCCCATGGATATATGACCCAAGCATCAGTAACATCAACATAAAAGTCTGGAACAAATATAGACCATGGTTTAACATGTATGGTAGCAACCATAACATTATGAGCTCCCATATCCAGTAAATGGCGAACAGCAGTAGCCAGACTACTACCAGTATCTGAAACATCATCTACAGCTAAAACATTTTTACCGCGAACATCTATAGAGACAGGTTGTGTAATAACTGGAATTCTATCATGGACTCCAACACCCTTATAGAATTCTATCCTCAAACTACCAATATCAGCAATATCCAATAGGTCGGATAGAAGTCTAGCAACAATCCAACCCCCTCTGGCAATACCAACTATACAATCAAATTTAAAACCAGACTTTCTAACCATTAAAGATAAATCAATGATCTTAAAGTATATTTCATCCCAAGAGGGGGCAATAAACTTCAATGCGACCACAAAATAAAGTGTTTATAAAACTTACTTATTACATTTTCATTCACTTAAATTCAAGTTTAAACCATAATTAAATACTGTAAGATTGTCATTTATGTATCTACTTGGAACATTCTTAACAATGGCTTCCCTCAATACATTTGGAGGTAAAATATCTGGGAAAAGTTTAGATAGAAGACCAAGAAAAACCATATTCGCAGCAACGGGTAAACCAATTTTTAAAGCTATTTCATCAGCATTTACAACATAAACTTTCTCAGTAATGGATTTAAAGGAGCTTTTAACTTCATCAAGAGAAGGCGCTTTATAATCTCCAAGAACAACGGAGATAGGTGGAATAAAACTGGAATTTAACAATATCGTGGATTTATTTGAAGCATATTTAAGAACTCTAAGAGCTTCAACATAATCTAGTGCAAGAATTACATTAGCACCATTTAATGGTATGAGTGGACTGAAAACTTTACATCCAAATCTAATAAAGCTCTGAACAATACCACCCCTCTGAGACATACCTAAAGTTTCTCCAACACGTACACTATAACCACATTTAACAACTGCTGAAGCAATAATTCTTGAAAGAGTTAAAATCCCCTGACCACCAACACCACAAATTAAAATGTTAAATTCATCTAACAAGTTAACTCACCTCAATAGCTTTAAATGGGCATACATATGCACATGACCCACACCCAGTACAATACTGCTCCAATAACATAGGCCCTTTTAAAGGATCCCAATACATAGCTGGACAAGCAAAGGTAGATATACAGATCTTACATTTCCTACATAAATCATAATTTACTGAAACCTTATGGTAATGTTTACCCATCCTCCTAGCTAGAATAGCACATTCCCTTCTAGCCACAACAACATAAACACTACTTTCATTCTTTAAGGCTCTTTTAAAAGCTTCAATACTCTGTGGAATATCATAAGGATCTATAACTTCAACTTTTTCAACACCAATACCTTTAACTACATTCACTATATCAACATATTTAGCTGAAGAACCATCAGCTTTAAAACCAACACCTGGATGTGGTTGATGACCAGTCATAGCTGTAGTACCATTATCAAGAATGATGACAATAATATTGGCATCAAAATGAACTGCATCAATTAAGGCTGGAATACCAGCATGGAAGAAGGTTGAATCACCAATAGTGGCTATAACAGGTTTATCGTATCCTGAAAGCTTTAAACCTAAAGCCATAGATATACTTGCACCCATACAATGCTCCGTCCATATGGCTTCCAAAGGCTTTTGCAAACTTAAAGCATAACATCCAATATCGCCAAAAATTGGAATATCTTCACGTTTAAAACCAGAATCTCTAATAGCCTTTAAAAGAGCATAATAAGAAGATCTATGAGGACACCCAGAACACATAATTGGACTTCTTGGAGGAACTTCAAAGGAACTAATAGTTGAACTATTAATTTCATGTTTTAAACCTAGAAAGCGTGATAAAGCATTTTCCACAATTTCAACATTAAATTCACCCTCCCTCGGAAGAAGACCATCAAATTTACCATAAAAAACATTTCCAAAACCAAACGTTGTAGATATAGCTCTAATTCTATCCTCTAAGAATGGTTCAAGTTCTTCCACAAACAAAATCTTTCTACAATGTGAAAGAAAATCTCTTAAAACTTTAGTGGGTATAGGATTTGTTAAGCCAAGCTTCAATATTGAACATGAATCAACCTTTAATCTACCCAAAGCTTCTAAAACATAATTATAACTAACACCACTAGTAATAATACCTATATCTCCTTTCAAATCTAAAATATTAAATGGGCAATTGGAAGCTATAGAATCAACAAAATACATACGTTTATTAAGCCAAATATGCCTATCTAAATTCCATTTCATAGAAGCACGAACATATCTAGGGGGATCCCTGGGAAATTTAGGTTTACGATCGAAACGATGAATTTCACCTAAAATCACATCAGATGAAGTATGATTAACTCTAGTTGTAGTTCTAAGGATGACTGGTAAACCAACTTCTTCAGAGAAGTTTAAACCCCAAACCACCATATCTTTAGCTTCTTGAGGGGTTGAGGGTTCAATCATAGGTAGATTGGCTAGAAGCGCATAAAATCTACTATCCTGCTCAGTCTGAGTGGTATGTGGACCAGGATCATCAGCAACTAAAATTATCATACCACCATTAATACCAGCATAAGCTGCAGATAGAAGTGCATCAGAAGCCACATTAATTCCAGGAGCTTTCATAGTCACCATAGATCTTAAACCAGCAGAAGAAGCTGAAAAAGCAGCTTCAAAAGCAACTTTCTCATTAACAAACCATTCAACGAAAATTCCAAGTTTACTTGAAACTTTAGATAGAGACATTATAACTTCAGAAGAGGGAGTTCCAGGATATCCAGATACAAAATGTACACCACCTTCAATAGCACCTCTAGCAATAGCTTCATTACCCATGAGAAGCAATTTTAAACCAGCTTCACCTAGTAGGGGATCCAATACTTACACCTCCGAAATAAACTATTGAGTAAGCAGCATAAACAGCATCTTCGATACTTAATGCACATGGAATACCTCTACTCTCCAAATATTTAATACATTCCCTAACCATATCTCCATACATAAAACATGGGAAAATAGGCATATTAAAACCTAATTTGTGGAAATCATATATAGCTTTAGCAACTTCCATGGGATTTACAAAACTTGGAGGTACACATATAACTAGAGCTAAATCATACTCACCAGATAAAGCAATTTCCTTCAAAACCCTATAATACCATTCATAACCGCCAATAGCTGTAACATCTATTGGATTCCTTAAAGAACATATTGGCGATAGAAATGAACTAAGCTTATTTTTCAAAGAATTTGAAGGTTCAGGTAGAGAAAAGCCGAGGGATTCACATAAATCAGTAGCTACAACACCAGGACCACCAGAATTAGTTACAATAACAATTCTAGAACCACTAACCTTAATATTCAAACCAGAAAACTTTGATGATGAAAAGAAAGTACTTAAACTTGGAGCTTCAAAAATATTAAATTGCTTAAATAAACTTGAGTATATATGGTATGGGGAAGCTATAGCACCTGTATGTGAAGATGCAGCTCTACTACCAGCATGATATCTACCGGCTTTAAAAGCAATAATGGGTTTAACACCTTTAAACCTCCTACAAACATCAACAAATTTAAAACCATCATGAACAGTCTCAATGTATAAAGCTATGGAACCAGTATCCTCATCCTTCAAAAAATATTCAAGAACATCAACTTCAGTAACATCACAAGAATTCCCACAACTAACAAATTTACTAAAACCAATACAACCCTCCCTAGCATAAGCAAATAGAATACCACCGACAGCTCCACTTTGAGAAATAAGTGAAATAGGACCTCGAGGAACCCTAAACTCCATACAAGCATGGAAATTATTAAAGGTATTAATGATTCCAGCACTATTTGGACCTATAACCCTAACGCCATACTTCTTAGCGGAATTAACAAGTTCATCTTCTAAAACCCTATTACCCACTTCACTAAAACCAGCAGAAATAACAACAACACCTTTAACACCAATAGAGCCACATTCTTCAACTATCTTTGGAACAGTTTCAGCTGGAGTAACTACAATAGCAATATCAGGAGTTGAAGGAAGAGAAGTTATAGAAGGATAAATATTTAAACCAAAAATTTCACCACCCCTAGGATTCACTGGTAAAATTTCACCTTTAAAACCACCTTCAACAAGATTTTTAACAAGTTCATATCCAACTTTACCAGGAGTCGTTGAAGCACCAATAATGGCAACGGAATTAGGGTAGAAAAAGAAGCTTAAATCCAAAATCTACACCTACCCACCATGAACTGCTGGTATAAACACTAATTCATCATCTTCATTAACAATATAATCAAAACCACCTAAAACATCATAAACAACATCATTAACAAGTAGAATAATACTTGAACGCAATTTATCTGGTGATCCATCAAAAATCTCTTTAGAAGAATCTCCAAGTATAGAATAAATCTTTAATAAAACATTGTATAGGCTCAGGCCTCCAACATCATTTAAAATGATCATATCTTTACCCACATAATTCTTCAAATGCCCTAAGAATTTAATTCTCAAATTCTTCACCCCTCAAAGAAGTATATGTATTCATCATACTTCCTATCAAGAATGTGCCCCGGAGGATAAATATTAACTCTCCTACCCTTAATGACTTCAATAAACATAGAAAAAGCTTTCTCAAAATCATCTGTAAATAGAATTTTTAAAGGAACATTAATATTCATAGGTCTATAGGGAAAAACATGTCTAGTGGATTTATGCGGCAAAACCCTATTGGAAACAGCTATAGAAATTACATCAACCTTAGAGATTTCAGGTAAAGTTAAAATAGCAGAGCATAAACCTGAGCGCAATTTTGAAATAGCATCAACTTCAAAATCATATTCAATTCTAAAACCACTATTGGAAATAAATCTTTCTAGATTCTTAGCAGACATAAATTTACTAAAAACATCATCGTCATAACTTAAAATGTAAAATCCATCTTTAAAAACAAGCAGAGAAAATTTAGATAGATAATCATTAAGCATTTCATTATCTTTAAACTCCATTTTAAATGAATGTTCTACAACTTTCTTTAAATCAGAACCAAAAATAGATCTCCACCATCTATAAACCTTAACCCTCTCATCCATATAATCAATATAACAAACTGGAATCCAGAAAAGACCAAGCTTCTTAGCGGCTGCAAGTCTATGCATACCATCCAAAACAACATTGGAACTACCATCAACGATAATTGGATCTTTAAAAAGGCCTATACTCTCGATATCCATTACAAGTTTATCTAAGAGGGAGGGAATAACTTCTTCATGAGCATACACAGAATATGGAGAAACTAAGGTGAGTTTAACATTAAAATTTAGGAAGGATAAACACCAATAAGAACTCATATAACATCAATAGAAGTTTAATCAAATTAAACATATTTATAGCTTATTTATCAATCAATTTATAGTGATTAAATGGAGTTATCCACAATACCACTGCGGAAAATAATATTAAAAGAGAAATATGAGAATAGACTTCCAGAGAAATCTATAATTAAAGCTTCATCAGATCAACATTCCAAGAGAAAACCGAGACCATGTGGATTAACAATACATCCAGCAATTGGATGTACAAATCAATGCATATACTGTTACATACAAGATATGGGGTTTAACTTTAAAAGGATAACACCATATGGATTGAATGGATTGGAATTAGCATATGCATTATTATCAAATCCATACTACATGCCAACGATGTATGGAACATACCTAGCCATAGGGAGTGTAACAGAGCCATTCCATGAATTAGTGGTAAACAAAACCATTGAATATTTGAGAGCTATAGAAGAACTTGAAAATCCAGTACAATTTTCTACAAAAGAATATATAGATGAGGAGACAGCAAAGAAAATAGCAAAAATAAAGCTTTCCATAAGCCCATTAATAACAATAGTAACAATAGAAAAGAAGGATATTCTAGAACCAAATGCAAAAGAAATAGATTTAAGATTAAAAACTATAAGAAACCTTAAATCTGAAGGTTTAAAACCAATGGTATTCATTAGACCAATAATACCGGGAGTAACAGATGTAGAAGCTGAAGAAATAATAAATGAAGCAAAAAGAGCTGGAGCCGTTGGAATAGTTGCTGGAAATATGAGGATAACATCAACAATAATTAAAAGAATGAAGAATGCAGGATTAAATCTAAAAGGTGTAATTAGGGGAGTAGATGAAGAAGTTTTAGGGAAAAAGCAAATATATGTAAAGATGGAGGAAGATATAAAAGGTTACATAGTAAAGATGGCTGAAGAAAAAGGTCTTAAAGCATTTAAATCATCCTGTTGTGCAAATGCATATGTATCGGGAACCACATGCATAAATCTATGTAGAAAATCAATAGGAAATATACCAAAAACAAGTGTAGAAGAGGTTGAAAAGATTATAAAGACAATAGTAGGCAAGAAACCTAAAGATATAATCTTAAATGAGAATAATGTAAGGATACTCATGGAAGAAAAACTTACAAGAAGGGAGAATGAAATTCTAAAATACAATCTAAGAATAATACTTAGAAGGACAATAGATATAGCTTAGCCACTGGGGGCTTCAACTTCTTCCTCTTCACCTTCTGATTCAACTTCTTTAGAAGCTTGCATTTTAAGTTTTACGAGACGAGTAACATAACCTGCAACCCTATTCTTTAAATGTTTAAACCTAATATCAGTTAATTCCTCAATTAAACGCTTATTCTTTTCAAAATCAGTAGTAAAAACATCTGGATAAGACTCCACCAATTTTGAAGCAATATTCTTAACAAGCTTGGTTCGCACTTTTCCCAAGCAAATCCCTAAAGAAAGGAATAATACAATATTATTTAAATATATCGAGAATTGATGATGAATGTGGGAAATAATAGAAGAAAAAGGAAAACAATTAATATCGGAAAAACAAAAATTTTATAGGTGCAAAAAATGCCCGAACTCCCATTAGCACCAATAGAAAGATTAATACGGAAAGCAGGAGCTTATAGAGTAAGTGTAGAAGCTGCAGAAGCCTTAAGAGAAATACTTGAAGACATGGCAATAGAGATATCAAAAGAAGCGATAGAATTAGCTCAACATGCAAATAGGAGAACGGTAACTGGAGAAGATATAAAGTTAGCTATAAAAAGATTACAAAAAAGTTTAAAGTACCCAATATAGAATCAAGCATGTACAGGTATATCAAAACAATAACCTTAATTTTATTAGATTCAATTCATAGAAAGCCGGGGTAGCCTAGCGGTAAGGCGCAGGCCTCGAGACCATAGGATAATAAAGGGCTAGAAAGCCTGTGTCCCCTTGGGGGACTCGCGGGTTCAAATCCCGCCCCCGGCGTTATATTTGAAATTTAATAATGAGCTGAAATTGATATTTTCATTAAAGGTTGCTGAGATATTGCTTGTTCTAAACTTACAAAGATTGATATGTCTTGAATATTTACAACTTTATATCCCCTTGATAAATTGATTCCAATAATTTTAATGTAATTTCAACTTGCATTAATTTAAGTGATTTATTATATGGGGAAGAGCTCATTATCTAGAGCTCTTTCTAATGTTTCAAAACCTTCATCTAACCATCGCTGAATTATTTCCCTCAAGCAGAAAATACATAAGACTCTTGGCTTCTCTTTATTCCATGTAATCACTTCCCCATTTTTTCTCTCCATTCCACACATAGAACAGATAGGCATTGCTTCTCAATTATATTGACGTTTCTCCTCTTTAAAACATTACTATTATAATTTCGAGTAACCTTTAAAATGTTGAAGAATCATAGATAACATGTGATAAAAATATCTAAACAAGAAATAGAGAACCTTAAGGACAAGATAAATAAACATTTTGAAGAGACAGGACTTCCTGCTAAGTTAAATTATTTGGAGTTCATTACAGAAGAAGATGAAATAACCACTAATATGAGCTTATCTCCCACGGGCATTGTAACGGCAGAAGTATGGAAACAAATAAATGAATACATAGAAAGGGAAGTGGAAAAATTTCTTAAAGAGAAATTAGAAAAAGGGAATAGGTTGAAAAATTGAAGAACTATCCCTTAACTTCATATTTTCTAATAGCTGTTTCTACACGTGAAAACCTTGAGTTATGTAGGAAATATTCTCTTGCAGGTTTTCCAAGTAGCATAATGGGAGCTTGGGCATTCTGCGATATTCGACAGGGAGACAGAGTATCTTTCCTATATGGTGCAAGAGTGTATGATCTGTATATTGTAATGGAGAAGTATCTAGAATATGATGAAAAAGCTCCACCACCATGGAAACCTTTAGAGTTTGGCTCAGGTAAAAGGCGTAGGAGATATTTCTATCCCTTTAGGCTTAGATTAAAGCCTCTACGAATATTCAATGAACCGTTAACACGTATAGAGTTTTCATATGTTGCAGAAAACTTACTACTTCGAGGAGGTTATAGGAAAACCCACTTTCAAGCTGATAGAATTGATTTAGGATATGCATCAAAACTTGGCGTAGTGGTTGACAATGCAGATATACAAGATTCTATTAATAGTAGTTCATCATCTGAATTAAAATTCACATTTAATAAGTCTAAAGTTGATTTACCTAAAATTTTCCCCTTCCGAGAGCAGATCTTACACGCTGCATTACGCCATTATTTAAGTGATGAGAAAAAATTAGAGCAATTTCTTACAGGATTATCTATAATTCTTTCTCAAGAAACTCAATGGGAGGTTTTAGGAGAAAAAGCTCTTCCAGAGGGATATGTTGATATTTTAATTAAGGAAGCTGTACCTACTGGCTTATCGAGAAAGATAATAGTGGAAGTTAAAAGGGGTGAGGCTACCACAAAGGATTTCCAACAGCTAAAAGCCTATAGAAAGGAATTTGGAGAAGAGTGTATAGGAGCTGTTCTAATAGCGAAAAGGATCAATAAGAAATTACGAAGGAAATTTCCAGAAATAAAAGTAGTTGAATATTCAATAGAGGGGCTTGCGGATGTATTTACTTTTCGAGAACTTGTTAACGCTATTAAGATTCATATACCAGAATAATATCATTGTAACAAGCAGTGATGCTAGGAATAGGGTATTATAAAAGAAATTGGGCATCAATTAAAGCATATGATTAGTCTTGAAGATTTTTAAATTAGCATTATAGAATCAAGAGTAGTTATTCATTTAATTCTAGGAGTTTTCTATGATAAATGTATCTTGCAAATTTAATAGGATGTAGTTGAATACCATATTTATATAAGTTAAATACGTTCTACACCTATCTTAAATAGTAGGAACAATATACATTAAGTAAAACAAAGTGAGGTTTTGGTATATGAGGGGAATAGATGAAATAGTGAGGTTGGAGAATGTATCAAAGGTTTATACTATTGGGAAAATTAAGTATCCAGCACTGAGAAATATAAGCACATCTTTTTATAGAGGTGAGTTTACAGCAATTATGGGACCTTCGGGTTCAGGTAAGTCTACATTATTGAATCTTATTGGTGGATTAGATAGACCTACAGAGGGAGAAATCATAGTGAATAATAGAAATTTGAAATCTATGAGTAGTGATGAACTTGCAGAATATAGAAATAAAACTATTGGGTTTGTATTTCAATTTTTCAATTTGATAGGATATTTAAATATTATTGAAAATGTTATTTTGCCCATGGCTATAAGAAGGGTTAATTCAAAGGATAGAAGGAAGAAGGCTATGGAGATACTTGATTTACTTGGATTAGGAGATAAAATATATAAGAAACCAAATGAGCTTAGTGGTGGGGAGAGGCAGAGAGTAGCTATAGCAAGAGCCTTGATTAATGATCCAGAGTTAATACTTGCAGATGAACCTACGGGAAATGTAGATAGTGAAAATGCTAAGATAATCATGAATATATTTAGGAAACTTGTAGATGAACGAGGTATATCAATAATAATGGTCACACATAATGTGGAGTTGACAAAATTTTGTGATAGGATAATAAGGTTAAAGGATGGTATGATATATGGTGAAGAGGTGATTAAAGGATGAAAAAGAACATTGCCGCTTTAATATTAGTTGTATTTTTAGCAGTATTTTCAACATCAATTAATTTAGGTTTAGGTAGTAGTGGAGATTTTAAACTTCTATCTGCATATTGGGGATCTACAAGTCCAATTGAGGTAACTGGTGGTGATTATACAAGTATAGTGGTATTATTGAGGTATGAGGGAAAATGGAGTTTCAATAACTTAATGGCAAAACTTAATCTTCCAAATACTATTAAGGCATCTAATCCAGATAATAAGGCTGTTATATACTATAAATCAACGATAAACCCTGGAACAATAATACAACTTGAATACCAAGTGTACATAACTCCACAGGCATCTAAGGGAGTATATCTATTAACATTGGAACTTGAATATTTCGTACCAAATTATGGATTAACCATCGACGTTATACATATACCAATGGAGATAACTGGAAGACCAAATATACAAATGAGGATTGCAAATGAAACTGTATTTGAAGGTAAACAAAAAATAACTTTAAACATAGAGAATATTGGTGACGCAGAAGCATACAATTTACAAATAACAAAAGTGTACTCAAGTAGTATAACCATAAACACTATAAACAACACGTATATAGAGTGTATAAAACCAAATGAAACTTTCACATCAATGTTAGATGTATATATACCAAGCACCATGAAGGGTAAGACTATACAAGTGAATGTTGATGTAATATTTCATGGACCTAGAAACTCCATATATACGAAGACATATACTATTCAAACACTTGTAAATCCACAAGAGATCCCGCCGCAAATAAATGTACAATTAAGTACTGGAGAATTATACATTGGAAAAATAAATAGTATAAATGCAAGAATTATCAATACAATTGATGCAGACTTAAGAGATGTAAAGATAACGATGTCAACGGATGCAATATTAAAGGTTTTTGGTACATCGACAACATATGTGGAGAGGATAAAACCGGGGCAAATAATGGAAATACCAATGGAAATATATGTACCATTAACAACATCAGCAACGGGATCTTTAACCATAGTAGTAAGTTACTACGATACTGAAAAACAGATTTCACGTAGCGAAACTAATCAATTCACAATTTTACTAAAGGGTTTCATAGAGATTACACTAACGGATGTCACAATAATACCATCATCACCAAGACCAGGATCACCATTCTCTATAACAATAACAATAACGAATACAGGAACTTCAACTGCATATGCAACACATGCAATACCAATACTTGAAAATCTACCAATACAACCATTTGGATCAAGATCAGTTTATATAGGAAATGTAGATGTAAATATGCCAACAACATTCACATTAAATTTACAATTGCTTAACACAACACAAAGTCAAGTGAAATTGCCAGTTATGCTAAGGTATATGGATAACTTGAGATATATAAGCAATGTAATATTTAACATAACCATAAATATATCTCCAGCAATAACTACAACTACAACAACTCAAAGTAGAGGTACAATAACAACGATCATAACAAACCCAATCACAATAATCTCAACAATAATTATAGTGGCAGTTGTAATTGGCATGATAATTATGAGGCGAAGAAAGAAATGAAAATAGTGGATACTGCAAATTTAGCATTAAAACAATTAATGGAAAGAAAATTGAGAACAATACTTACAATTCTAGCTATAGCTGTAGGTGTTGCCAGTATAATTGCACTTTCAGCACAAGTAGAAGGAGTAAAGGGGGAAATATTAAAAAGTCTTGAAAAATTGGGACCTAACACAATAATGGTTAATGTAAGAACATCAACATTGTTTACAGATTTAGATATAGTAAATTTGAAGAGTATAAGTGGAGTGGTAAGTGTTTCACCACTTTTTATGGCTACAGCAAGAGCCTCTGGAATTGAAGATAGAATAACTGTAATTGGAATTTCATCAACAGATCTACAGATAATACTTGGAGAAATAAATTTGCAGAGCGGCGGGTTATATTATGATGTACCAGCACCTCAAGCAATTATAGGATATAATATAGCTGTAGATGATACGGGTATGAATAGATATAATGTAGGTCAACCAATATTAGTGCAAATTGGAGCAAGAAGTATAATGCTAATTGGCATTGGAATACTTAATCCATATGGATCTACAACGATAGTAAACCCAGACAATGCATTATTTGTGCCAATAGAATACATAAAACTGTTGTTAAGAGCAAGTGGGTATACAACATTAATAGTGAAGACGGGAAGTATTGAAGAAATAGACCAAGTAATGGAACAGATAAGATATATGTTTGGAAATAGGGCAAATTTAATGTCGGTAAAACAAATTGCAATTACAGTTCAAACAATAACATCACAAATAAACCTATTATTAAC
The DNA here is from genome assembly GCA_038727515.1 of Methanomethylicia archaeon. Classification (GTDB taxonomy): domain Archaea; phylum Thermoproteota; class Methanomethylicia; order Culexarchaeales; family Culexarchaeaceae; genus JAVYVS01. Next base: position 23,691 of record JAVYVS010000002.1, on the reverse strand, counting down.
AGGTATAGCAGCAACTTCATTCATAGCAGCTGGACTTGGAACATTCAATATAATGACTATATCAGTACTAGAGAGAGTTAGGGAGATAGGAACTTTAAAAGCTATTGGAATGAAGGATAGAGGAGTATTAAAATTATATTTATTTCAAGGCTTCATTTTGGGATTTATTGGAAGTATTGTTGGAATGATATTTGGTTCAGCAATAGCATACTTAATCCCCATTATTCTTAGTGGCAGTTTAGATGCAAGAATAGTTGGGCAAAATGTCTTATCATCATATACACCAATAATAACTCCATTAAATGTGTTAACAGCTGCAATGGTAGCAATAATAGTGACGTTAATAGCATCAATATACCCATCTTGGAAGGCTGCAAAAATGAATCCTGTAGATGCATTGAGATACGAATAAAAGGCAAATAATTTGATTAGAAACCTATAAATGTAAAATGGATATAAATTAACTGTGAGAATATGGTCTCAAAAGAATTACTTGAGTTATTAAATGAAGCAGTAGCTTCTGAAATGCAAGTTTCAATACAATATATGTGGCAACATGTACAATGGAGTGGAATAAAGGGTTTAGCTGTAAAAGATACGTTAAAGAGCATAGCAATACAGGAAATGAAACATGCGGAAAGAATAGCTGAAAGACTATTTTACTTAGGTGGAAAGCCAACTACGAAACCAAAGGAAATATTTGTAGGTGAAAAATTAAAAGAGATGATTGAAAGAAATGTTAAAGATGAAGAAGATGCTATAAAACTTTATAAAACTATAATTAAGAAGGCTTTGGATGAGGGGGATGAAGTAACAGCTCAATTATTTAGAGAGATATTAATGGATGAAGAAGATCATCATGATACATTCACAACGATACTAGAAGACTTAAAATAAAATTAAACTATTTTTTAAATAATTTAATTATTATTTACTAACAGAAAATGAATAAGTGTTTTTACGTATAAACAAATTAATTATTTGGATAGTCAAAAATGCAATAAATGTTAGTATAGGTAAAATCCATAGAATTACTAGATAGCTACCTAATGATTTAATCATAAAACCGAAGATTATAGGTCCTATAAGGAAGCCAGCGTCAAAGGCTATGGAATATATACCAGAGCCAAATCCCCTTATTTCAGATGGTATATCACCTAAAGCAAGTAATTGTATTGCTGGAACCCATAAACCAGTTCCTATACCAATTAAAATTGCAGCTAAAAATGCTATTGGAGGAAGCGGAGAAATATTCAAGACAATATATCCAAAAGTCATTATAATAGCACCAAGGGATGATACGGTAATTGAACCATGCTTATCAGCAATTCTACCACTTGTAGCTCTAGTTATTATACTGGCTCCACCATTAATGCTAGAGTAAAGACCATATATGGATGTACCAAAACCTATGCTAACATAATATGCTGGTAGAAATGTTCCAATAGCACTTACAGCCATGGCATGAAAAACTACAGCTATCATTGCACCGATAAAATTAATTTTTAGAAGCTTTTTAATATCTTTAAATCCATTGGAAGCTTCATTACGTTTAATAAACTCTCGAGGAGTTAATCTACTTACAGCATATATCAACATTAATGCAGAAAAAGCGAAAAGGAAGTTTATTATGAAGGTATTTCTCAAACCTATTAAATCAGCTAGGTAACCACCAATACCAGGACCTAAAAGTTGGCTAACTCCAAACATAGTACTTCTCCAACCCAATGTTTCACCAATTCTATCTGGTGGTGAGAGATCTATGGCTGTTGATATAGATGCAGGCATAAAGAATGCTGCAGCTAAACCACTAAATATTCTTCCAATTGCAAACATCCATATATTGTTTGATGAAAAGTAAATTAGAGTAGCGATACAGCTTAACATTGTTCCAAGGATTAAAGTTTCAAATCTTTTACCTCGATCTACGATTAAACCAGCATATGGTCTAAGTAGTATGGTTACAGCTGAAGTAATTGATGAAAGTAATCCAATAATTACAGCATCAGCACCTAATGATAATGCATAGGGTGATATTATTGGGGAAACTATCATTCCCCCCATGAAGAATATTAATGTTGATAAATGTAATAACCAACTAAGAGTCATTAAACTAACCACTTCATTTCACCATAGAATGTATTATAGAATACAAGATAGACGGACGTTTAAGTTTTTCTCTAATAATTATAATTTTACTTTAATGGTACATACATGCTTGATCTAGTAGCTCTTAAACCTGGAGCTCCATGAACTACCTTCTTATTAGTTATAGCGAATTCTCCAAGATAGTGACCAATCATTTCAGTAGTTATTTCTACGGGAACAAATTCTTTACCATTATGAACATATAAAGTCATACCAACCATTTCTGGTAATATTATCATATCCCTACAATGAGTACGTATCTTCACATTTTTACCACTTTCTAATAGTTTCTTAGCATATCTAATTTTCTCTAAAAGTGTACGTTGTGGAGGGGTCAAACCTCTCTTTAAACTCCTCCTCTGCCTAGAGGGGAGTAGATTTACAAATTGATCCATTGGCATTTCCAATAACTTTGAAAGTGGATATCCCCTATATGTAAATTCACGTGGCATACTATTCACACCGTCAACTTCATAAAGTTAATACATATAGCCCTAATAAATTTTATCATTTTAGCAATTATATTCATAACCACATAGGCAACACATGATAAAAACTGATGTTTATGTTTAAACTTAACTATTAACCAAAAAAGCAAAATTTTTATAGTATATTATTGAAAAATGCTTAGTTTAAAACTGTAATATGATGTGTAGGAGATTAAAGATATGCCTAACTGGGGATATTCGGTAAAGGAACTGGATCCCGAAACCACAGCTAAAGCTAGTGGTAGAGATTTAAATATTTCATATAAGGCTGCTTATGAAATATGTAAATTCATTAGAGGTATGAAGCTTGAAGAAGCTATAGAATATTTAGAAAAAGTTTGTAGAAAGGAAAGATACATACCATTTACTAGGTATACGGGTAAAATTGCTCATCATAGGGGTATTAAAGGTAGAACCGCCTTGAAATACCCCATAAAAGCATCAAAAGAAATTATTAAAGTTTTAAATCAAGTTAAAGCTAATGCTGAGTTTAAAGGTTTAGACCCTGATAAACTTAAAATAATACATATTGCAGCAATGAAGGGTCCCACATTAAAAAGATATATTGAGAGAGCATTTGGAAGAGCATCACCATATAATAGGCAATTAGTACATATAGAAGTTGCCGTAGCAGAGGAGGAGTAGTTATGAGTGTGAAAAAGTATTTTGTCCATGAAGGATACAAGAGAATGCAGATAGATGAATACTTAATGAAAGAATATGAGAAAGCAGGGTATGCAGGAATGGAAATGTTTAAAACACCATTGGGTATGAGAATAACGATTTACGCTGAAAGACCAGGTTTAATAATAGGTAGAGGAGGATTAACAATAAAAAAGCTTGCAGAAACCCTTGAAAAGAAGTTTGGAGTTGAAAGACCACAAATAGCGATAGCACAAGTACAAACACCAGAATTGAATGCAAAGGTAATGGCATTAAGAATAGCGAGAGCAATGGAGAAAGGAATAAACTTTAGGAGAGCTGCATTTGTTGCACTTAGACAAATAATGGAAGCAGGAGCTAGAGGTGCAGAAATAATAATAAGCGGAAAATTAAGATCTGAAAGAGCAAACTATGAGAAAGTTAAAATGGGAGAACTACTTAAAGCAGGAGAAAAGAAGGAGCTACTTGTAGATGAAGCAAAAGCGGAAATATTGTTAAAACCTGGAAAGTATGGAATAAAGGTTAGGATAATGCCTCCAGTAAAAATGCCAGATGAAATAACAATAAAGGAAGAAGTTAAAGTTGAAAAAGAGGAGGTGGAGGAGAGTGGCGATAATAAGAATTGAAGAGATAAGGAAAATGACTCCAGAAAAAAGGAGAGAAAAATTAATAGAGCTAAAAACTGAGCTTGCAAAAGCAAGAGCATTGGCAGCTTCTGGAGCACCATTAGAAAATCCAAAGAAGATAAGGGAACTTAGAAAAGCAATAGCAAGAATATTAACTGTGGAGAGAGAAATGAGGATGAAAGAGGGGATGAAAAAATGAAAATAAATGCAAAAAATATAGTTATGCATGAAATAATTGGTTTAAAGGTTAAGGTAAGTGAAAGTAGAAATTCAAGTTATATAGGAATAGAGGGGATAGTTGTAGATGAAACTATGAATACGATAAAAATAAAAGATAGGAGAGATGGTAGAATAAAGGTAATACTGAAAATGGGTACGAAATTTGTATTTGAAACCGAAACTAATGAAATAGTTGAGGTTGATGGTAATACTATACTTGCAAGACCTGAAGATAGATTAAAGAAGATTCCCAAAAGGAGATGGTGGTAGATGAGTGAAAAAGTAAGAAATATTGGAATACCAGATGTTAAACCTCCAAGTGGGGTATGTGATGATCCATTATGCCCCTACCATGGAAAATTAAGTGTTAGAGGAAAAATACTTGAGGGGATAGTTGTTAGCGCAAAAATGCAGAGATCTGTAGTTGTACAAAGAGATTATCTAAAGTATGTAGAAAAATATCAGAGGTATGAGAGGAGGAGGTCAAAGATACATGCACATAACCCCCCATGTATAAATGCAAAAGAGGGGGATAAAGTAAAAATTGCGGAATGTAGACCTATAAGTAAAACCATATCCTTTGTAGTTATAGAAAAAGTGGAGGGAGGTTAAATGGCTAAGAGGGGAGCGAAGGGAGCTGTTGGTGTATCATATAGACATGGGGTAAGCGCTGGACTACCTGTAGGGGCTATGCTGAAATGTGCAGATAATAGCGGTGCAAAAATAGTACAGATAATTGGAGTTACAAAATTAAAATCTAGGTTGAGAAGATTGCCATCAGCTTCCGTTGGAGATATGGTTATAGTATCAGTAAAAGAGGGAACCCAAGAAATGCGAAGACAAGTATTGAGGGCTATTATAGTTAGACAGAAAAAGCCATATAGGAGGCTCGATGGAAGCTGGATACAATTTGAAGATAATGCAGCAGTGATAGTAACTCCAGAAGGTGAACCAAAAGGAACAGATATTAGGGGACCCATAGCTAAAGAAGCAGCTGAAAGATGGCCGAAAATAGCTGCTTTAGCAAGTATAATAATTTGAGGTGAAAAAAATGTATTGGAAAACAAAATCTAAAAAACCATCTAAACAGAGAAAAGCCATATTTGAAGCTCCACTACATAAAAGGCATAAATTAATGTCAGCCCCTCTTTCACCAGAATTGAGAAGAATGTATAATAGGAGATCATTCCCTGTGAGAAAGGGAGATCATGTATTAATAATGAGGGGGGATTTTGCAGGAATTGAAGGGAAAGTTTTAGATGTAGATTTAAAGAAGATGAGAATAACAGTTGAAGGGGCAACACGTAAGAAAGCTGATGGGACTACAATTTATGTACCTATTCATCCTTCAAAAGTCATGATTACAAAACTTGATCTATCAGATAAAACAAGAAAAGAAGCTTTAGAGAGGAAGGTGAAGACACATGGGTAGGAGAGGTCCACCAAAACATTTAAAGAGATTTGCATCACCAGCATTCTGGCCTATACCTAAAAAGGCTTATACATTTACTGTTAGACCAGTTCCAGGTCCACATCCAATAGATGAATCAATACCATTACTAATAATTGTTAGAGATATTTTGAAATATGCTGAAACAGCAAGTGAAGCTAAGAAAATAATAAAGAGGGGAGAAATCTTTGTTGATGGAAGAGTAAGGAGGGAAGAAAAGTTTCCAGTGGGGATAATGGATGTAATCTCAATACCAGCTACTGAAGAAAATTATCGTGTATTGCCGGATCCAATAAAGGGGTTAAGATTACATCCAATAAATAAGGAAGAAGCAACATTTAAATTGTGTAGGATAGAAAATAAAACTACAGTTAAAGGTGGAAACATACAATTAAATTTACATGATGGAAGAAATATACTCATAAAAGTTACAAATCCAACAAAACCAGAAGAAGATGTATATGATACACTAGATACATTAAAAATAGGTATACCAAATCAAGAGATACAAGCACATATAAAGTTTAAAGAAGATAATCAAGCAATCATAGTTAAAGGCAAAAATAGAGGGTTATATGGCAAGATAAAGAGCATTGAAGGCCCTATTCAAAGAGAGTATAAAACAGTATTATTGGAAGACTACAATGGGAATTTAATTAGAGCAAGTGTAGAATACGTATTTGTAATTGGAGAAGATAAACCATTAATATCAATTCCAACGTGGTGACAAGAAAATTGGAGAAGAGTAACGTAATGCAGAGAATAGAAATAGCAAAAGTTGTTGTAAATATGAGCATTGGACAGGGAGAAAGACTTGAAAAAGCTGTAAAGGTACTTGAAGAAATAACTGGTCAAAAACCATGTAAAAGGAAGGCTAAGGAAACTATAAGAGAATTTGGAATAAGGAGGGGTGAGTATATGGCATGTATGGTTACATTGAGAGGTGAAAAAGCAATTGAATTTCTGAGGAAAGCATTAATGGCAAAAGGAAATGTAATAAAGAAAAGTAGTTTTGACAAGAATGGTAACATATCCTTTGGAATAAGGGAACATCTCGATATACCTGGAACCAAATATGACCCTAACCTAGGAGTTTTTGGAATGGATGTAACAATAGTCTTTGAAAAACCGGGGTATAGAGTTTCAAGGAGGAAGAGGAAGAGGAGTAAAGTAGGCAGAAACCAAAGAGTAAAAATTGAAGAATCAATAGAATACCTTAAAAATAACTTTGGAGTTGAAGTAGTGGAGGAATGAGAAATGAAGTATAAACCACCAAAAGAAAGAAAATTTGGAAAAGGAAGTAGACCATGTATTAGGTGTGGTCATCAAGGACCGATAATAAGAAAGTATGGATTGAATTTATGTAGACAATGTTTTAGGGAAGTAGCTGAAAAAATGGGATTTAAAAAGTATATGTGAGGTGGAGAAGATGGCGCTCGTAGATCCATTATCAAATGCATTATCAAATATATGGAATAGTGAATTAAGAAATAAAAATGAATGTATAATTACACCAGCATCAAAACTAATATTAAATGTATTAAGAGTAATGCAAAAAGAGGGTTATATTGGAGAGATAGAATTAATAGATGATGGTAGATTTGGGAAAATTAGAGTGCAATTGATGGGAAGAGTAAATAAATGCGGCGCTATAAGACCAAGATTTAGTGTTAAAAACAAGGAAATATTAATGTGGGAAAAGAAGTTTTTACCATCAAGAAATATAGGAATACTAATATTATCAACATCAAAGGGGATTATGACGAGTAGAGAAGCATTGGAAAAAGGTCTTGGAGGAATCTTATTAGCATACGTATATTGAGGTGTAATAAAATGGTGAAAGAGTATTTGGCTAGAAAAGAAGTTGAAATTCCAGATGAAGTAAAAATTGAAATAAATGGATTAAAGGTAAGAGCTATAGGACCAAAAGGTGAATTAGAAAAGGATTTCACTCACGCAAAGAATATCACCATAAGGTTTGAAGATGGAAAAATAGTGGTAGAAAAGTATTTCCCATCTAAAGAGGAAAAAGCATTAGTTGGAACAATAGCTGGACATATAAGAAATATGATTAAGGGGGTAACAAAGGGATTTGTATATAAGATGAAGATAGTATATGCACATTTCCCAGTCACGGTCAAAGTTAAGGGAGAATATGTTTACATAGAGAATTTCTTAGGAGAAAAATATCCTAGAAAGGCAAAAATAGTTGGAAATGTAAATGTGAAAGTCTCAGGGGAAGAAATAATTATTGAAGGAATAGATATTGAAGAAGTAGGTACTACAGCATCAAATATTGAACATGCAACAAAAATAGTAGGTAGAGATCCAAGGGTATTTCTAGATGGAATATATGTTTATGAAAAGGGATGATTAAAATGGAGGCAAAAAATCTAAGGGAAATTTTAAAAAAGAAGAAGAGGAAAATTGAATTCGAAAGACCTTGGAGTTATAGATTAAAGAGATTGGGGGAAGCTTGGAGAAAACCTAAGGGATTAGATGATAAACATAGACTACAAGTGGCTGGATATAAGCCAATAGTAAAGATTGGATATGGAAATCCAAAAATGTTAAGAGAATTACATCCTTCAGGATACATGGAAAAGATTGTTCATAACCCAGAGGAATTAGAGGGATTAGACCCAAAAAAGTTTGCTATAAGAATTGCACATACTGTAGGTAGGAAAAAGAGGATAGAGATAGTTAAGAAGGCTATGGATATGGGATTAAAAATATTAAATCCCACAAGAATTGAAATAGGAGAATGATAATATGCCAAATACCTTAAGAAGTGTTAGGAGAATGGCTGCAGAAATACTTAAAGTAGGGGAAAATAGAGTTTGGATAGACCCGGAAAACATTGATAGAGCAATTGAAGCAATAACAAGGGAAGATGTAAGAACATTAATAAAAGATGGTGTAATAAAGAAAAGACCTGAAAAAGGTACAAGTAGAAGAGAAAAGCGTAAAAGGAAAGGTCCTGGAAGTCGTAAGGGAAGTAGATTAAGTGATAAAATTAAATGGATTATGAAAGTTAGAGCACAAAGAAAATTCATAAAACAATTGAAAATGCGAAGAATTATTGATAGATCTACATATAGAAGGTTATATAAGATGGTAAAAGGTAATGCCTTTGATAGCATCTCACAAATAAAGCTATACATAAAGGAAAAAGGATTAGCGAGGAGGAGATAAATGGCTAGAGGACCACAATATAAAGTTCCATTTAGAAGGAGAAGAGAATATTTGACTGATTACAGAAGAAGATTAAAACTTGTAATATCAGGAAAACCAAGATTAGTTGTTAGGAAAACTAATAGATATGTTATAGCACAAGTGATAAAAGCGAAAATTAAGGGTGATGAAACAATAGTTTCAGCGCATACAAGTGAACTTAGAAAACTCGGCTGGAAATACTCCCTTAAAAATGTACCAGCATGTTACCTACTTGGACTAATTATAGGGTATAGAGCAGCGAAATTAGGATTAAATGAAGCTATATTAGACATAGGACTGCAAAGACCAACAAAAGGTTCTAGAGTTTTCGCCGTGGTTAAAGGTGCTATAGATGCAGGATTGAATATTCCAGTATCTAAAGAAAAACTTCCAGATGAAAATAGGATTTTGGGAAATCACATAAAGGAATTTATGGAAAAAGTTTTTGCAGAAGTTGGTGGTGAAAATATACAATTTTCTAGATACTTGAAGATGAGGGTAAATCCAAGTGATATTGTGGAAGATTTCAAAAAAGTTAAAAGGAAGATAGTAATGGAAATAGGGGGAGAAGGATGGAGGAAAAGAGAGCGTTAAAAGAAATGGAATGGACTCCGAAGACTATAGTTGGGAAAATGGTTAAAGAGGGAACTATACACTCAATATATCAAATATATAGTCTAAATCTACCAATACTTGAACCAGAGATAATTGATATACTAGTGCCAGATTTAAAGAATGAAGTTGTATATGTAAGTATAGTACAAAAACAAACAGATGCAGGAGAACAAAGTAGATTTAAAGTTGCAGTTGTCGTTGGGAATGAAGATGGATTAGTAGGTGTTGGAACTGCAAAAGCAAAACAACTTAGATTTGCAATAGATAAAGCAATAGAAGATGCAAAATTGAAGATTGTACCAGTAAATAGAGGATGTGGAAGCTGGGAATGTTCATGTACAAGACCCCACAGTGTACCCTTTAAAGTTGCTGGTAAAAGTGGTAGTATAGAGATAACATTAAAACCGGCACCTAGAGGTGTTGGATTAGTTGCAGGAGATCCAGCTAAAGTAGTACTTAGGTTAGCTGGAATTCAAGACGTATGGTCATTTACAAGAGGATATACAAGAACAACATTAAACTTCATAATGGCAACATATGACGCTCTAAAGAATACAAATAGATTTAGATGGAGGAGTATAGTGAAATGAGTAAGTTAATTGCAGTAATTAGGATAAGAGGTACTGTTGGAGTTCCAAAGGAATTTGAAGATACCTTAAGAATGCTTAAATTAAATAAGCCTAATCATATGAGAATTTTAAAACCAACACCAAGCATACTTGGAATGGTGAAAAAAGTTGAAAACTATGTAACTTGGGGTGAAATAGATTTAGAAACCTTAGAAGAAGTTCTTAGAAGAAGAGGTAGACTTATTGGAAATAAAAAGTTAACTGAAGAATATGTGAAAGAGAAATTGGGAATAAATGGATTAAGGGAACTTGCTGAAAAGATATTTAATGGTGAAATTGATATAGATAAAATTAATGATATAAAACCAGTATTTAGATTAACTCCTCCAAGCGGGGGATTTAAAAAATCGATAAAATCACATTACTCATCCAACGGGGAACTAGGTTATAGAGGAGTTGAAATAAATAAGTTAATACGTAGGATGATTTAAGGTGAGATTATGGTTGTGAGAAGGGAGAAGAAGACTAGAAAGTTAAGGGGGAGTAGATACATGGGGTATGGGGTAAGGCAGCATAGAGGAAGCGGACAAAAGGGTGGTGTAGGAAAAGCGGGATTACATAAACATAAATGGTCATATGTACTAAAGTATGATAGAGATTACTTTGGAAAACATGGCTTCAAACCACCAAAAAGTGAAAAGGAAGAAGATATACCAATAAATCTATGGGAGTTAGAGTTACTCATAGATAAACTATGTAAAAATGGTGTAAAAATGGAAGAAGAAAGTGGGAAAATAGTTATTGATATTACAAAATTTGGATATAGTAAAGTTTTAGGTGAAGGAAAAATTACAAAACCAATAATTGTAAAAGCTAAGAAGTTTTCAGAAAATGCAGTTAAAAAGATAAAAGAAGCTGGTGGAGAAATTATAAAGATATAAACTTTCTTAAATAAGATTATAAGTTTAAAAATAGAATTGAATATGAAATAACATGCCGAAAATACTGGAACTGTTAGAACCAGTAACAAGATTACTTCCAGAAGTTGAAAAACCAAAGCAAAAGTTACCTTTTAGAGATAGACTTATTTGGACAATAGTAGTTTTAACGATATATTTCATAATGAGTGAAATACCACTATATGGTATAATTGGTGTACTTGGATATGATCCATTTATGTATATGAGATGGCTTTTCGCATCAAAAAGAGGAACATTAATGGAATTGGGTATTGGCCCAATAGTTACAGCAGGATTAATAATGCAGCTCTTAGTGGGATCAAGAATTATAGATATTGATTTTAGTAATCCAAGAGACAGAGCATTATTTACAGCATCTCAAAAACTAATGGCAATGATATGGAGTGCAATACAAATAACATCATATATACTTGGAGGTGCATTTGGACAATTAAACATGTATACATCAATATTGATATTCATACAATTGATGATAGCTACAGTCATACTCATATTATTAGATGAGATGGTTCAAAAGGGATGGGGTCTTGGAAGCGGCGTAAGCTTATTCATAGCTGCAGGTATAGCTCAACAAATGTTTTGGGAAACATTTTCACCAGTAATTGGAAGTGATGGGAAATATGTTGGAGCGATATTATATACTATACAGACATTAACCATGGGTGAGGGATTAATAGCATCTCTAACAAGACCATATGGATTACCAAATCTAACTGGATTAATAGTGACATTGGCAATACTACTATTCGTAGTATACATGGAGGGAACTAGAATAGAAATCCCCATAGCTATAGCCAAATATAGAGGAATAAAGACTAAAATACCATTAAAACTATTATATGTCTCAAATATACCAATAATATTCACATCAATGCTATTCGTCGATATACAAATAATATCATTATTAATATGGAGACAATTTAACATGGAAAATACAAATATCATACTAAACATAATTGGAACTTTCAATCAAACCACTAATGCACCTATAGGTGGATTAGCGTATTATACTAAACCACCCAATGGATTAACATCAGTAATGAACGACCCCATACATGCACTAGTATACTCAATACTTTTAATATGTTCATCAGTAATTTTTGCGATAATATGGGTTCAAGCATCAGGATTAAGTCCAAAGGATCAAGCTGAACAACTTGTAAAATCAGGACTTCAAATACCGGGATTTAGAAGTTCACCAAAGATAGTTGAAGGAATACTTGAAAGATATATACCTACACTAACAATATTAAGTGGAATAATAGTTGCTCTAATAGCTATATTGGCAGATCTACTAGGGGCTATAGGTTCTGGGATGGGTATACTATTAGTTGTTGGAATAATATATCAATATTGGGGTATAATAACACAAGAACAAATGTTAGAGTTACACCCAATACTTAGAAGGATAGCTGGAGAAAAGTAACGAGAAAAATTTTAATTTTTAACACACAAAATACCTATAAGCACTCTTGGAGGATTACCCCCTTGTTAGATTGGATTGTTGACTCAATAACGAAGTTGCTGGGTCCATATAGAGATCCCCCATTATCATCGTTGACGGTAATAGCGATAAGTATAACTGTATGTTTAATAACGATATTAGCAAATTATTTATTAATAGATGTAGAGAAGATTAGGAAGTATACAGCTGAGATAAATGAGTGGAGATTGCAAATGAGGCAAGCTATGCTTAGTAATGATAGAAAACAGATAATGAAGCTGAAAAAGAAGGAAGCATATATAAAAAGTTTAGAAGCTGAAGTAACTGCACAAAGAATGAAACCAACATTGATATTTATGATTCCATTATGGATATTCTTCATAATATTTGCAGCAGTATTTAACAATCCAGAATATGGGTATGTTGTAATATCACCATTTTCAATACCCTTCGCTGGATATAAACTTAGCTTTGGTTCATGGTATATATTGTGTTCAATACTAATATTACCAATTTTGCAGAAAATATTCAAGCTAACTTAATATGATGGTGGTGGGAGAATGAAGATGATATCAAGATCTAAAAGAATTGTTATAAGGAAGACGCCAGGTGGAAGGATTGCAGTACATTACGAAAATAGAAGACCGAATATAGCTAAATGTGCAATATGTAAATCCAATCTTAGAGGAGTACCAAATTTACCAAGTGTTAAAATGAGGAATATACCTAAAAGCTCAAAAAGACCTAATAGACCATATGGAGGATACATAGACCATAAATGTCTAGAAAAATTAATAAAGAAAGCTGTAAGAGAGGAGGTTCATTGAATAAAATAGTTATAACAATTAGTGGACCCCCGGGATCTGGGAAAAGTACACAAGCAAAAAGAATAGCTGAAAAATTAAATTTAAGGTATTTTTCAACGGGAAAATGCTTTAGGGAAATAGCAGAACAAATGAAAATAAGTTTAAAAGAACTTCATAAAATTGCTGAAAAAGATCCTAAATATGATTATGAAGTAGATAAGAGGACGTTAATGGAAGCAGAAAATGGAAATGTGGTTATAGATGGACATTTAACAGGTTGGATTGTAAAAGATAAAGCTGATCTAAGAATATATTTAACAGCTTCATTAGAGGAAAGAGCAAAGAGGATAGCCAAGAGAGATGGTAAAAGTTTAGATGACGCAAGAAATGAAATTATTGATAGAGAGAAGAGTAATTACATTAGATACATGAATTACTATGGTATAGACATAAATGATCTTAGAATATATGATATAGTAATAAACACGGAAAAATGGAGTGAAGATGAGGTTACGAACATATTAATACACCTCATACAAAGGTATATTGAAAACAAAAAACTTTTTAATAGGCGGTGAATTGCGTTTTTGATGAGGGGATGAGTATGCCAGCAATAGAAGTGGGGAGGATATGTGTAAAAACTAGAGGTAGAGAAGCTGGTAAGAAATGTGTAATAGTAGATATAATGGATGATAAATTTGTATTAGTAACAGGGCCAAAAAGCTTAAATGGAGTAAAAAGAAGGAGAAGCAACATAAAGCATTTAGAACCAACAGAAATTAAAATAGAGATAAAAGCTGGAGCTTCAGATGAAGAAATTATAGAAAAATTGCGGGAAATGAATCTATTAGAAGCAATGAAGGAAAGTGTAAAAATAAAACTACCATGATCAATAACAAATTAAAAAACTAAAATAAACAAATTTATTGAGGGATAAATATGGAGAATATATTTCATAAAGGGGAAATATTGGTAAAAGATGAGGAACCATTAAATCCAGAATATGGTATAAACCCGTATGAAAGACCAATGCAAATACACATTAAATATGGAGTAATAAACATAGATAAAACCCCGGGGCCCACAAGCCATGAAATAACAGCATGGGTAAAGAGAATATTAAAAGTAAATAAAGCAGGTCATGCCGGGACCCTAGAGCCTTATTAGGCGGGGAAACCCAAAGGTATCTGGAGTATTACCTATAGCTTTAGAAAATGCTACAAAAGCTATGATTGCAATGGCAAAAGCACCAAAAGAATATATTTGCGTTATGAGACTACATGGAAATGTTAGTGAAAATGAAATAAGAGAAGTATGTAAAGAATTTACAGGACAAATATATCAAAGACCTCCATTAAAATCTTCAGTAAAGAGAGTTGTGAGAATTAGAACCATATATTATATTGATTTACTTGAAATTTCTAATAGAGATGTATTAATGAGAATAGGATGCGAAGCGGGAACATATATAAGAAAATTATGCCATGACATTGGAATAGTGCTTGGAACAGGTGGGCATATGCAAGAACTCAGAAGAACGAAGAGTGGAGTATTCAAAGAAGATGAAACATTAACAACACTACATAGACTTAAAGATGCATATGATACATGGATTGAAGAAGGAAAAGAGGATGAATTGAGAAAAATAATATTACCAGTTGAAAAAGTTATTGAAGGAATACCAAAGATAACCATAAGAGATAGTGCTGTAGACGCCATATGTCATGGTGCAAATTTAGCAGCGCAAGGAATACTAACACTGGAAAGTAATATAAAACGTGGAAGTTTAGTAGCGATAATAACTAAGAAGGGAGAATTAGTGGCTCTTGGAATTTCACAAAAAAGTAGTGAAGAAATATTAAATGAAGAAAGAGGAATAATGGTAAAAGTTAGAAGAGTTATCATGGAGAGAGGAACATATCCAAAGATGTGGAAATAAATTATTTAGATTACCTAAAATAATAATAAATTTAGCCGGGGTAGCCTAGCGGTAAGGCGCAGGCCTGGAGAGCCTGTGTCCCTTCGGGGACTCGCGGGTTCAAATCCCGCCCCCGGCGCTAATTGAAATTATTATTTAAATGGAATTTTAACTATAGATATCTAGCGCTATTGGGTTACTGTATAATTTAATGTTTAAGAAGATAACAGATATTCCATGATTGTAAACCACCGATCTTTATAGTTTAAGTTTTAAATTTTAAATTGGAATTTTAATTATAATGGTGCATTAGTATTTGAGAAAAGTGAAAGTTGGTGTAATAGGATGTGGTAGTGTTCTTAAAAGATTTCATTTACCAGCAGTACGAAAAATTCCAGAAATAGAAGTTAAAGCTTTAGCTGATATTAATGAAAAGCGTATTAAGGAGATTATAAATAAATTTAATTTAATTAACATTGAAGAGTATACTGATTATCGTCATTTATTAAAGAATGCTGATATTGATGCTGTATGGATTTTAACACCACCTAAATTTCATGCAAAGATGATTGTGGAAGCATTAAATCATGGGAAACATGTTTTATGTGAAAAACCAATAGCTACGTGTATAGATGAAATTGAAATGATTAATGAAGTTTTAAAACGTAATTCTATATTTGAAAATTTAATTATAATGCCTTCACACAACTATATTTTCACTCCATGCTTTGAAAAAGCTGTTGAATATGTTAAGAGTGGTTTAATAGGGGAAGTAAGGGAAGTTTATGGTAAAGTGGTTACAAATCTACTATTATATAAACCAGCTACAGATTTTCGTTTTCAGACGACAAGTGGTGTAATTGAAGATTTACTTGTACATGCCATATATTTATCTCAAGATCTATGTGGTTTAATAACAAAAGTAAATTCGGTAAAACCAAAATTTAATAATAAAGCCATAATAGAGAAGGTTGAAGTTGACGTCACTTTTGAAAATGGTGTTAGAGGAATCCTTTCATCAGCATGGTCAAATGGAATTCCAACATTTAAATTTAATGTAAAGGGTGATTTAGGATCCATATCAATGAATATCTTTAATTCTCCATATAAACTGATGGTGAAAAAGGGTGAAGAGAAAAAGACTATCTATGTAGGATATAGATTCACTCAATACTTTAAAATTCTAAATCACCCATCATTCTTTAGAGAACATATGCACTTCATAAATTTAATTAATGGTTATGAGAAACCGAGAATTAGCATTGAAGATGGTTTTAAAACTGTTAAAGCATTAAGTATGATTGTGAATTCAATTGAGGGAGGGGTGGGTATAAGAGAAGTTTCTCATAGAGAGAAAGTAGCTATAGTTAAAGTTGATGGAGACATTCAGGGAGCTATTAGAAAATCTATAGAGCTTCTCGGAGGCTTAAATATACAGAGGAATGCTAAGGTAGTTATTAAACCAAATATATGCTTATGGAAGAATACAGATGGCATGATTATAACAGATCCCCGTATTCTAGAAGCAGTTTTAAAAATTGTTAGAAAGTACACGGATAAAATAATTGTCGTAGAATCTGATAATAATTCTGGAAGTGCTGAGAAAAGAGTTAAGAAGAGTGGGATTATGGAGATTATAGAGAAGAATAATGCTGAATTCATAAATCTAAGCCGTGATGAAAGTGAAGAACATGAAGTTGCTGGATTTAAGATTCATATACCAAAAACAGTTTTAAATGCTGATTACTTCATCAATATACCAAAGATAAAAACATGTAATGTTAAAAATTTAGTGATTTCAATATCTATGAAGAATATGTTTGGAATATTAAGTGATAAAAAGAAGATGGCTTTACATGAAAAATTAATGGATATCATACTGTACATAAATAAAATCGTTAAACAAGATCTAATAATTGTTGATGGAATAATTGGAATGGAGGGATTAGGACCAGTTTTAGGGAAACCAGTTAATCTTAACTTAATAGTTTCAGGTTTAAATCCAGTAACAGTAGATGCCGTATGCTGTAGAATTATGGAGATAAACCCTTATGCCGTTGAAATACTGTGGAAAGCATATAAAATGGGTATGGGGGAAATAGATATGGAAAAAATAGATGTACTTGGAGAAAAAATTGAAAATGTGAAGAGGAAATTCGCTAGACCCACTATAATGATGGAGAATGTTATAGGAGCAATAAAGGCAGCTTTAAGGACGTATATAGGTTAGAGAACACATTATTGATGAAAAAGAATTATCTAAATCTAACGACTTACATCTTTAATTATCTTAATGGGTTCATATATGACTTTAATATTATAATGACTACTTAAATTGGATAACAATTTCTCCACTAAACTTATTTCTAAAGCTTCTAATGGATAAACACCTTTGTTCTTTATTATTTCATGGAAAGATTCTATTAACATAGATGATACTGCTGCAGCAGAAAATGCTGTAGGAGTACTCATTACATTTTTACTAAGCAATTCACTTAAGCTTGGAGGTAATGCATGAATTCTAACCATAGATTTCTCGCCACCTTTTACACCAATAGCTTCCAATGATACAGCAATAACCATATCATCCAAGTGATGTATGTAATCCATTGGATTATAGCCATTAAATTTCTTTGATAACTCGTATAGCATTCTAAGGGGAGCAATACGTTTCTTACCAATTTTAATTTCATTATTCTTAAATAGACCAAGGTTATAGAGACCCTTAATAAATTCTATTTCAGATCCACCAGACTTTAAATCAAGCTTCCTAACTTTTATATAGTTTGGAATAGTTGCAATTTCATCACCATAAATCAGATACGTTCTCTTCTTACCAATTGGAGATGGAAATACATATTCCTCAACGCCTCCTAAAGGTTCTTCAATTTTAAACCTACCATTCTCATATACTATTGGTGGAGAAGCAAAATGTTCTATTGTTAAATATGGAGACCATGACCAAATACGCCAATATGGAATTTGATCTTCTATTAATCTTATCTTCAAAACTTCAATTTCAGTAAGCACCTCTGAACACCACTTAGCCATTAAATTTGTTAATCCAGGTGAAAAACCTGAATTAATAATAGCGGTTAACCCCTCTCTAATAAAATCTTCATGTAGAGATAATTGTTCAGCTTTAGCATAATCATTAGAAGCTAAATCTAGATAATTTACACCAACATTCAAACATGCCTTCATAATCTTGATATTGAAAATTGGAAGAGCAGCATTAATAACAATATCAGCTCTCTTAGCCAATTTTTCAATTTCACGTATTCTTGAAGCATTCAACTCTTTAAACTCTACATTTGAGAGAAAATCATTATAAAGATTTAATTTCAATAAAGATGATTTAATTGAATTAATCTTACTTAAACTCTTATCACAACAAATCAACTCTGATACCCTACTACTAGAAGCAAGTATTCTACAAATATTAACACCAACCAATCCTAAACCTATCAATAAAACTCTCATGAAAATCACCTTCAAAATCGCTGAAATAATAGTTTAAAACCCATATAAAATGAAGTCGGCAAGTAAAATAGAAAGTACCAGAATAATATAAATTTTACTTCATAAAGCATTATAAAGAAAACTAATTTTAATGATGACAAAGTTAAAAGTTAATGACCTTGATGGACTTAATACACTCATTAATGAAGTTATTAAAATCTAATTCTAAAAGAAGTTTTGAAGTAGTTTCAGGGTCAGCTTTAGTAGTAACGTGTTTAGGTCTAGCCCAACAATCAATATTATGACTAATGTAATTATCTTTATAGATGGCATATTCATATAATCCAAGCTTTTTCGATAATGAGATTATCTCTTCCTTATCATAGCTAATTAAAGGTCGGATTAACGGTATTTCTGAAAATGAGCTTAAAACCATTAGATTATCATGTGTTTGCGATGCAACTTGACCTAATGATTCTCCAGTTACAATAGCCCAAGCACCAAGAGATTTAGCTAAGTATGCAGCAACTTTATACATCATAATCTTACATAAAATACAAGTATATTTGCCGCTTCTACCCATAATGTTTTGAAGCCACTTAAAATGGTCATAGGAATATAGATTCATAGTTTCACCTAAATGCCAATTTGAAATTTTTCGAGAAACATCAATAACCTTTTTAAATCTAGCATTATCATTCATATCAGCATAAAGTATAGAAACTGGGCATCCACGTTTCATCATAAGCCAAGTAGCTACAGGAGAATCAATACCACCAGAGACAAGACAAACAACTCTACCAGAAGTTCCTAATGGAACTCCATTCAAACCGCTAAATTTATCAAAGTAGATATAGCATTCACTATCTCTAACCTCAATATATATGGTTCTCTCAGGATTATCCAATGAAACCTTTAAACCAGTCTTCTCTTTAACTATAGCTCCAAGTTTAGCTTCAAGATCCTTGCTAGTAAAATTATGTTGACCACTTCTCCTAACCCTAATAGCAAATGTATTGATCCCATTCAGAAAATTTTTACAATTTTGAAAGATAAAATCTTCAAGTTGAGGTAAACTAACATAGATATATGGTGAAAAGTAGGATATCCCAAAAATCCTAGATAAAATATTTATAGCTTTATCAATATCATCAATCTCAACTAGAATCCTAGACCACCTATGTTTAATCTTAAAATTTAAACCTTCATTCCTTAAGCCAATGGAAATATTTTTCATTAACTTTCCAACGTACCTACGCCTAACAAAATCAGATTTAAGAGCTATTTCACCATAAGCAACAAGGATGCCATTCCACAAAAATAACACCAAAATCATAAACAAAAAGGCTACTAATAAAACTTAAAAGTAAACCATGAATAAAAGTGTACATGAACAAGTTAGAATTAGAAAAGGAATTAGAGGAAATGGTAAAGATACCCGGAGTATCTGGTTATGAGGGTAGAATTAGAGAATATATTAGAAGTAAAGTTATTGAGATAGTAGATGAGAAAAACGTAATTATAGATGCTATTGGAAACTTAATTGTAAAGGTGGGAAGTGGGGAAAGAAGGATAGCATTAATAGCACATATGGATGAAATAGGATTAGTAGTAACTAAAATAGAACAAGATGGTAAAATAGCCTTTTCTAAGATTGGAGGAATACAAGATATTTTACTACCTGGAACTTTATGGGAGATAATAACAGAAAAAGGAGAGATAAATGGAGTAATAGGTATTACACCACCACATCTAGCAATAGAAGAAGCGCAGAAAATAATACCGTGGCATCAACTCAGAATAGACGTAGGTGCAAACAGTAAAATAGAAGTAGAAAAAATGGGTGTAAAAGTGCTGGATCCAATTGTACCAAAAAAGAACTTTATAAAATTAGCAAATAATCTAGTTTCAGCAAGATCATTAGATGATAGATTTGGATGTATAGCATTAATAAAAACTTTAGAAAATATTATAAATGAAAACATGGAATTCAAGGATGAAATATACTTTATATGGTCAGTTCAAGAGGAAGTGGGATTAAAGGGGGCAAAAGTAGTAGCAAATCAAATAAACCCACAAATAACAATAGCAGTAGATAGCTTTCCATGTTGTTCAACATTAACAGGTGACGTACAAATTGGAAATGGACCTGTAATAAGAGCAATAGATAGAAGCTCAATATCAAATATGGATCTCATAAGATATACTATAGGAAAAGCGCAAGAAAACAAAATACCAATACAAATAGGGGTAACGGGAGGAGGAAATGATGGATCAGTATGCCAAGAAAGGGGGAGTAAGCTAATAGCTATAGGAGTACCAATGAAGTATTCACATTCCCTCGTGGAAACGATAAGTCTAAACGACTTAGAAAATTTAATCAAACTATTGATATTAGAAATGGGAAGCATTCATGAATACAATATAGTATAAGTTGAGTTGTAAGAGAGAAAAGTAAATAAATTAAATACTCCGATAATAATTTTAGCCGGGGTAGCTCAGACTGGGAGAGCATCCGGCTGAAGACCGGACCGCCGTGGGTTCAAATCCCACCCCCGGCACCATATCTTTTACTCATTTCAGGATCACCTTTTTGGCTGTTTTCGGGAAGAAACGAGCTTAATTCTTGCTTTGTTTTTGTGTGAGTTTCTATTTTTCTTTTCGGTTTGAACCCCACGCTTTTAAATATTTGGCCAACACTATTTTATTGTTGATGTTTGGGTTTGGTTGGTCGGACTGTTGAGGCTGTTTTGAGGGTTCTCTCTGATGGTGTTCCGCGGTCTTATAGGGATATTGTCGTCTCTACTGGTTTGGGCTTGAGGGCTGCTTATATAGGCTTTGGAGGGGGAGCCTAGTCTTACGGTCTGAGAAGCCGTCCATGGAGTCTGAGCAGATGTTTAAGGGTAGGGCTGGGGCGTCGAGAAACCTTAGGAAATATTTTCTGTATGTTGTTGCGCCTAAGGGTTGTGGCGAAGCTATAGTTAACAGTATTAGGTTTGTTGGGTTTACTGCCTCCCGGGCTAATGGTAGGACTGAGAGTAAGGCGCAGATAATTTACAGGTTTCTTGAGGAGGATCGTGATAAGGCCTTCTTTGCGCGTGAGATTGCGGATCTTCTCGCTGATAGGGGGTTAGGCCGCCGGACGTCATGTCTAATGTTAGAAGACTTGAGCGTAGGGGCCTGGTCTACATTAGGGGTTATAGGAGTGAGGGACGCGAGTCGCCTTTTAGGGAGGGCTACATTATCACCTGGATCGACCCATCTAAACCTTAAGGAACAAGCCATACCAGAAGCCTTTGAGAGGACTGAGAAGATCTTCGCCAAGAAGTCTACGCCGATAATTCAGCGCGTCCAAGCTCCAGGCAGTTAGGGATGAGGTTATAAAGGCGCTTAAGGTTGGCGACATAATGAGCCTAGAGTTTCTTAGGGAGAAGCTAGGCTGCTCTGAGTATGAGCTGTGGCTGGACGACGTAGAAATATACTTCGTTGACGAAAAGCGGAAGAGTGCAAATGATAAGAAACTTCCAATGTATGGCTAGCATTATGGATAAAACGCCAAAGCTTAATGTTATTTTACAAAGACCTAAGGAAAATTTCTTGTCCTTTAAGAGAAAGGACTCTTTACTAATGATGTTGGTGGTTCCTCTGGTTCTGTTAAGTATTTTCCGGCTTCCCAGCGATATCAAGAGTCTTTTAGCCCTTCATCCAAAGAACATTACACCATGGCCATTGCTTACTGCAAAATACATACATTTTGAGCTGGATCATTTACTTGGTAATATCATCTTTTATCTTCTTTTTTGCATTTCTAACAATGCTACTTGAAGGTAGCAGAAAGTGCTTTCTACTCATGTATTTTGTCATTTTAATCATGGCCCCATTTTTATATCTATTTATACAATCGTCGTCATTCTATGAAGCCTCACTATTTGCGGCTTCTCAATATCGGTATACTGTCTTTTTGGTTACTCCATCTATTTGATATCCAACTCTGTAAGCTTAACCTCAACAACAATGAAGAAGGTATCCTTGACATCACTATTGGCATTTTCATTGGTGTTTTTCACGCTCTTCCTCCTCATTATGATTAGTTTTCTCTATCAACCATTTATGCAGAGTGGAAAAAGGGTCCATGTTCCTGGACACGCCTTAAGTTTCATGCTTGGCAGCCTTCTATCTTTATCTGAGAAGGTCTTGAAAAGGGATAACCGCTAAGCATCGAAGAAGTAAAAGCTTCGTACATTGATCCCTTTAATGAGTTTATTGACAATGAGCTTCAGGAATTCGTCAGCGATATTGATATAATTGAGGTGAAAACGACGAGAAGCCTTTAATATGGAGTGGGTCTTCGCATATAATGGAATGCTTATTAGGAATCTCAATTCTTTGATGTTAAACTTATCCACTCCGACCATCCATCATTAATACTTAAATAATTAGTTAAAGTTTATATAACTTTAAAATCCACTAAGTTTATGGTTATGGCTTTATGGATATTAGGGTATTTTCTATTGAGGATCATATTAGCAAGATCGCGGATTGGTTCTCGTTTACATTTTTTGTCATTCTATCCTTCACCTGTTTAATGGTTACGTTTAATGTTTACTGTTCCTTAGCGATGGCTTGCGTATCACTATTTAGCTTGCCAAAAATGTGGTTTAAGTCCGAGTTTAAATGGCGTTTCATCTTCTTTCTGCTTGCCGGAGTTTTCTTTATAGCCTTATTTGTTCAGTTTTCTGCATATGCTTATATTCCCGTAGTAGCTATTCCCCTCACATTATCCACTCTCCTATTCGTAGATGATATTAAGTGGATCTTTTCCCGATACATCATTTCACTTGATCTTTTATTTCCAGCTATTTTTCTCACAGTTATTGTGCTGTTGGCTGGCTTCGGCTTTACCCAATTACGAGAGCACCTTATTGGGATAGCTGGAACCTTTATAATGTTATTTATGTTGAGATATGTTTGCGCCGCCATGAATAGAACAACATTACTAGAGGTTTTGTTGAGGTTTAAAGACATTAAAAAACCTGCAGACTTCATTGAGGAAATCCTCAAAAAGAGTGACAGAACAAGTGAAGAAG
>JAVYVS010000001.1:0-678960 GCA_038727515.1 Methanomethylicia archaeon | reverse complement strand
CATTGGTGGATGTATTAATGTTATAACTACTATTCCATCCACATTCTCATCTTTCAATACGATTTCTAATACATTTTTATACATTTCTGGATTTGCATTTCCAGTTAAATCTATTGGATTATGTGGTATTGCAAATTGTGGTATACATCTTTTTAATTCATTTTTTGTTTCTTCCTTTAATTCTGCAAGCTTTAATCCAACACCTCTCTTTTCATCTGTTAATTTATCTGTTGCCATAACTCCTGCTCCTCCACCATCAGTTACTATTGCAATTCTATCCCCTTGTGCAATTCTTCCAGTGGCTAATGCTCTAGCATAATCAAATAATTCATGTGTATCATATGCTCTTATTATTCCAGCCTTTTTAAAGGCTGCCTCAACAATATCCTCTCTACCTGCTAATGCCCCTGTATGTGATGAAACTGCCTTTGCCCCTTCCATGGTTCTTCCAGCTTTTATTGCTACTATTGGTTTTATAATTGAAACTTTTCTTGCAACTTCAATAAATCTTCTTCCATTGGTTATTTCTTCCACATACATTGCTATAACTTTACTCTTTTCATCATGCATTAAATACTCTAATAAATCTATTTCATCTACATCTGCTTTATTTCCATAACTTACAAAACAGCTTAACCCTATATTCTCCATTGTCATCCAATCTAGGAAGGCTACCCCCATAGCTCCACTTTGTGATATAAATGCTATATCACCCTTTTTAGGTCTTAAAGCTCTATCTCTTGGTAGGAATAGTGTATCCATATTGTTATGTGGATCATACACCCCTATACAATTTGGTCCCATAATTCTAATTCCATAAGTTTTTGCAATACTCTTAACTTCTTCTTCTAATTTAACTCCTTCTCCTCCAACTTCTTTAAATCCTCCACTTATTATTATTGCACATTTAACTCCTATTTCTCCAGCTTCCCTTATCACTTCTGGCACTCCTCCTGCTGGTATTGCTATTATTGCTAAATCTATTGGCTTCTTTATACTACTCATATTTGGGTAAGCTTTTAATCCAAGAATTTCATCAGCTTTTGGATTTACTGGATATATCTCACCATTATATCCAACTTCTATTAAAGATTTTAAAAGTTGATACCCTATCTTTTCAGGATTTCTTGAAGCTCCTATTACCGCTACACTTTTTGGTTTAAAGAATAATTCAAGACTTTTATAATTCAAAATGAACACCCTAATACATATAGATTATATGCTTGAAGTCTTTTAATGCTTTATTATATGTTAAACTTTTATATCTATAACTGCTCAGAATTATTATGGTATTTATGCCAATTCTTAGTGCTAAAAAGCGTAAAATTCTAAAGCATGTTTCAACTCTTGCTAGATACTGCTTCTTTGATAATTATGCTGCTGCTGAAAAACTTTTTACAGAGTCTTTTAAGGATTTTGATATTGATGATGATTGGGGTGCTGGCGTTATACTTGCAATTAAGGGTATGATCAATGCTGGTAGGGAGGGTGATCCTTCATCATTTTATTGGCGTTGTAAAAATGCTAGTTTAGGAGATTTAAAGAATTTTAAGAATGAATTAGAGAAGGATTTATCTAGAGATAACATTAACAATTTTGAATCTGGTTTCATTAATGCTTGGATTGCAATTATAGATGAATTTATCAATATTTCAAAGGAGCGTTTAAAGAAGTAATTATGGTGCTGGATGTGGAACTCGGAATGTATATACTACGATCCATGGAATTAACCATAATGCTAGATATGGTGCAAGCCCATTTATATATAATTGTTCTGGAGCTTTTAAGTTTGAAGGTTTTATCCTTAATATACGTCTTATTAATGGTATTGTGAGTATGTATACTGCTATTCCAAACATTACTCCAATACTATCTTTTAAATCCATTGTTATACATATGATTGACGTTAAAAGTCCAAATAATCCCCTTAATACGTATATTTTTGTGTCAAGTTGCAATGACATCAACTCCATAAATTTAAATTATTCTTCTCCCTCATTTACATAAGTTGATAGGGGTTTAATATGGTTATCTATCTTAAACGTTCTTTGAATGCCTTGGATTTAATGGCTATTGTTAGAGAATTAAACACTCTATCTAAAACAGCTTATATAAACAACATATATGGAATTTCAGAAAATATTTTCTTATTTAAGTTTGGAGGTGTTAAATGTAGTTTAATATATGAATTTGGTAGGAGAATTAACATTACAGGTTTTGATTTTGAGAAGCCTAAGATACCAAGTCAATTTTGTAGTTTCCTTAGATCTAAGCTTTTGAGATCTAAAGTTTTAAATGTTTCACAAATGGGTTTTGATAGAATTGTTAATTTTCAATTGGATAATGGTTTAAGTATAATCTTTGAAATTATGGATAATGGGAATTTATTAATTTTAGATTCCAATGGCGTTATAATTGGAGTTCAAAAACCTATTAAGACTAGTATTAGACGGCTTTTTCCAGGTGAAAGTTATATTCCACCTAGAATTAGAGGTTTCAATCCATTTAAAGTTGATTTTGAAGAACTTTATAAAACCTTTAAGGAGTCTAAGGGTAGTCTCGTAGTCTCTTTAACAAAGATTATGAATGTTTCTGGGGAAATAGCTGAAGAACTATGTTTTAGATGTGGTTTAAATAAGAATTTAAAGGTTTCTGAATTAAAACGTGAAGAATTAGAAGCATTGTTAAATACTCTCTTGGATATGGCTTCCTCCATTGAATCTGGATCTATTAATCCTCAAATTGTTAGTAGTAGTGGTAGAATTGTTTCAGTAGTTCCATTGGATTTTGGGATATACTCAAATCTTGAAGCTGAATTTTTCAATGATTTCAATAGTGCTGTAGATGAATACTTTCATAGATTAATGAATTTAGAATTTGAAGAACTTAAAGCTAAGGTTAGAAGTGAGGTTGAAGGTAGATTTAAAGCTACAATTTCAAAGCAAAATGAATTAATTGGGGAAATGCTGAATAAAGCTGAAAAACTTAGGTTTTTCGGGAAAACTTTAATGGAGAATTTAGATTTTTTCGATGGTATTTTAAGGATTTTTAGGGATTTAGCTTCTAAAGTTGGTTGGAGTAATGTTCTAGCTGAAGTTGAAAAATACTATTTAGAATTATCGAAGTATATTTATGGTTTTGATGTTAAAAATCGTATTTTAAATATAAATTTTAAGGGTGAAATTCTACCATTAAATGTTTTAGAATCTGCTGCATCTAATGCATCTAAATTTTTCGATGAAGCTAAAAATCTTGAAGCTAAAGCTTCTAGAGCTTTAAAAGCTTTGAAATCTCTTGAGGAAAATATGGAATTGGAAGTTGAAAAGGAGTTTTCCAAGAGGATTATTAAACCAATTAGAATTGTAGGTTTAGTTAAGCGGAAGTGGTATGAGAATTTCCATTGGTTTAAATCTTCAGATGGATTTCTAGTTGTTGGTGGTAGAGATGCATCTCAAAATGAAGCTTTAGTTAGAAAGTGGCTTAGGGATGATGGAATATATGTACATGCAGACGTTCATGGAGGCCCTTCAGTCATAATAATTTCAGATTCCAATCCCATTCCTGAATCTACAATATATGAAGCTGCACAATTTGCTTCATCTTTCTCTAATGCTTGGAGAGCTATGTTGGAATCTACATCTGCATTTTGGGTTTATGGTAGACAAGTTTCTAAATCTCCTCCTTCTGGAGAGTATTTAGCTAGAGGTGCATTTATGATTTATGGTAAAAAGAATTACATTAATAATATTCCATTGAGGGTTTCACTTGGAATTATGAGTTTAGATAATTCTTATATTCTTGTTTCAGGTCCACCTTCAGCTATTTCAAAATGGTGTTTTAAATCTTTAACTTTAGCTCCTGGAGAGAAATCTCTAGATGATATATTTAATCAATTAAAGAGATTTCTATCTGATGGTTTAAATGAATCTCAAAAAGCCTTTGTTAAAGATCTATCTATAAATGATTTTAGACGTCTACTCCCCCGTGGAGGATTTAGGTTTATTTTTCAGTAGTCTTAAAATATTTATGTTTACATATATTGTTTAGGATTGAAATGTATGGTGTTTCCCCTAGAGCTGAAGATTTAACTGTAAGCGACGTTATGTCTAAGAATCCCATTACTGCGTCTTCTTCTTCAACTATAATTGACATTGCTAGGATTATGAGGGATCGTAATGTGGGTAGTGTTGTAATTTTAGATGATTATGGTAAGCCTGTGGGCATAGTTACTGAGAGGGATATTGTTGTTAAAGTTTTAGCTTCAGGTCTTGATGTTAATAGTAGTGTTTCCAAGGTTATGTCTAAACCTCTAATAACCATTAATCCCTCCACTAGAATTGTAGATGCAGCTAGAATTATGGTTAAGAAGAATGTTAGACGTTTAATAGTTATGGATGGAGATAGAATGATTGGTATTGTTACTGAAAAGGATATACTTAGAGTTGCACCTGAAATCATTGATATACTGCTGGAAGCTATGAAGGTTAATGCTGGAGTTGAATATGGTTATTCTAGTGGTGGTAGTCTTACTGGGTATTGTGATGGTTGTGGTGAATGGTCTGATGAACTTATAGATTTTAATGGTGAATATCTATGTCCAGATTGTCGTGAAGTTAGGGGTGTGTAAAATGCCTCTAAGAGTTTCTGATTATATGAGTGAAAAGGTGGTTGTAGTATATCCCAATGATACTCTTGCTAGAGCTAGAAATCTTATGTTGCATCATGATATTAGTAGACTTGTTGTTGTTGATGAAAATTTTAAGCCCATTGGAATGGTCACTGAAACTGATATAGCTAAAGCTTTATTGGATGAGAGTGTTAGGGATTCTCCTAGACCCATTGATGGTATACTTGTATCTGAAGTTATGGTTTCACCCATAGTTTTCATAGGTCCTAGAGCATATTTGAAGAATGCTGCTATGTTGATGATTAAAGGTGGATTTAGTGGTTTACCAGTAGTTGAGAGTAATGGTAATTTAATTGGGATAATAACTAAAACGGATATTGTTCGTGCATATGCAGAACATTATTCTGGTGTTTGTAAAGTTGGTGAAATTATGTCTTCACCAGTGATTACTGTAAACCCCCTCCATAGTATTCATAGGATTGGTAAATTGTTTGATAAGTATAAGATTAGTAGAGTTATTGTATTGGATGGAGTTAAACCTGTGGGGGTCATAACTAAGACTGATTTAACCTTTAGACTTTCTGGACATAAACCTACTAAAATAAAGTTTGAAGATGAATCTAGGAGGAGTATTAAATTTTTGAGGGTTCCAGTGGCTTCAGATATTATGACTCCAAATCCTATAACCATTGGCGTTAATGAAGATGCTGTGGAAGCTGCTAAATTAATGTTGAATAATGGAATTAGTGGTTTACCTGTAATAGATGGATCTGGAAGCCTCGTTGGAATTATAACTAAGACTGATTTAGTTAAAGTTGTTGCTATGAGGGATTTGGAGGTTTAATTTTGAAGAGTTTTGTAATTGCTAGAACTCCAATTCAATATGTTGATAAAGATCAACCATTATCATATGCTTTAGAGATTATGGATTCAAAGGATTTAAGTGCACTTCCAGTTGTAGATAATGGTAAATTTATTGGTATTATCACTCTTAGGGGTATTATGGATAGAATTTGGAGTGAACGTGTTAGAATTGTTAATTTAAGTAGTCTATATGTTTCAAGTGTAATGGAAACCAATGTTCCAAGGATCTCCATGGATACTACTTTAATTGAAGCATGCAATCTAATGATAAAATGTAATTCTATTGCTTTACCAATATTATATGATGATAAGCCAATTGGAATGATCTTTGAAGAAGATATTCCAAGATTATTCTTTGATTCCAATATTGATTCTAGTGGATTTATAAATCGTAGATTTAGAGTTGTCGATCTTGATTCCAATATTCTCCACATTAGATCGTTAATGCTTAATGAGAATATTAGGTTTATACCTATAGTTAAAGATGGAAAGTTTCTTGGTGTAGTTAATGATTGGGATGTTGTTATGGCTTTAAGGGCTATTCATGATAGATTCCCATTACAACATAGGGATGCTAGAGTTAGATCTTTAAAGGCTTCTGATGTTATGAGGTTTACAAAATCCATTTTTTATGGTTATCCATCCATGGGTGTAATTGCAAGGATTATTGTGGAAAATAAATCTCTTGGTGCTATTGCTTTAAATGAAGATAGATCTGTACTTGGAATTGTAGATTTAAAAGCTTTTGTTAAAATTGCTTGTGGTGTATCCTAATTGAATCTAGTTGATTCTATTGTTTCAGGGAAGATTTTTTGGCGTGGTAGGTTAATGGATGGAGCTATAGCTATTGATAATGGTAAGATTGTTGATATTGGTTTAGAAGATAATCTTCCGAAAGCTGATAAATATCATAGGTTTATTGATAAAATTATTCTCCCAGGATTAATTGATGTCCATGTTCATTTAAGGGATCAAGATTTATCATATAAAGAAACTTTTGAATCTGGTAGTATGGCTGCAGCCGCTGGTGGTTTCACTACAGTACTTGATATGCCAAATAATTCTCCTCCCACAGATTCACCATCAAGATTTAAGGAGAGAGTGAATTTAGCTCTTAATAAGATTTATGTTAATGTTGGTTTCTACTCCCTCTTTCCAAAGAATTTAAGTGAAATTTATGAGATAGCTTCTCTAGGTCCAGTTGGTTTTAAAGTTTACCTTAATAGGCCTATTGGTTATATTGATCCTAATGATAATGAAACTATTAGATCGTATTTGAAGGTTTGTAGTGAAATTGGGATTCCAGTAGTATTTCATGCTGAAGACTATTATATGATACATTCCTTGGAAGAAGAATTTAAATCTTCAAAGGAATTTATGGGTTTTATAAAATCTCATCCAATAAGTGCTGAAGTTAAAGCTGTATCTAGAATTTTAAATTTTGTTAGAGATATTAATTGTAGAGTTCATATAGCTCATGTTACGAGTGGTTTAATCATTGATTTGATATCTAATTTTAAAGATTTAGTTACATGTGAGGTTACTCCACATCACTTGTTTTTAACATGGGATTACCTTAAATTTCTTGGTGGTATTGGTAAGATGGAGCCTCCACTTAGAAGTATTTTTGATGTAATTTCTCTTTGGGTTAAGGTTTCAAATGGGGTTGTGGATATTATAGCTGATGATCATGCACCCCACTCTATTGAAGAAAAGATTGGAGATGATTTTTGGATTATTAAATCTGGAGTTCCAGGTCTTGAGACTACAGTTCCATTGATGTTGACTGCAGTTAATCATGGATTACTTGATATTGAATGCTTAGTTAAACTTATGAGTTTCAATCCCTCTAAGATATTTAATCTTAAGGGTAGGGGTTCTATAGATATTGGATTTAATGCCGATTTTACAATTATAGATTTGCATAATGATTGGGTTATTGATTCTTCTAAATTCTTTTCTAAAGCTAAATTTTCACCTTTTGATGGTTTTAAAGTTAAGGGTAAAGTTTATTCAACATTTGTTAATGGGATTATGGTTTATTGTGATGGTGAAATCTTATGTAAGGGTGGTGAAATAGTATTTGGTGGAATTCGCTGTTGATAGTATGCTTGGAAGACTCTGTAGATGGCTTAGAATGCTTGGTTATGATGCCATATTCTTTAGGGGATATGAATCTGATGATGAACTTATAAATCTAGTTTATAAATCATCTAGAATTTTGCTAACTAGAGATTTTCAACTATATAGGAAGGCTTTAAAATATGGTGTTAAAGCGGTATATATTAAAAGTGGCTTATTGGAAGATCAACTTAAACAATTGGTTGATGATTGTGGAATAAACCTATCAATTCCAATGGATTCCTCTAGATGTCCAATTTGTAATCATATTCTTAGAAGGGTTTCATTGAATGAAGTTGAAGATAAAATTCCTGAAATGGTTAAGTATAGTTCAAATGATTTTTGGGTTTGTGATGGTTGTGGTAAAGTTTATTGGATTGGTAAACATTGGAGGGATATTACATATAAACTTTCTAAAATCAAATTAAAATCTAGTTTATGATAATCCTTATCTCTCACCTAACCATATATCTTTTCGGTGTTGGAATCTATGGGTGTTGAATTCACACTTGAAGATGGAATTTTCTTGGTTAAATTAGCTAGGAAAGCAGTTGAAGAATATTTAACTAAAGGTGTAGAGATTAATCCTCCTCCAGATACTCCTGAGAAGCTTAAGGTTAATCGTGGAGTTTTTGTCACTATCAATAAATTGAAGTTTGAAGGTGGATTTAGAAGTAAGAATCTTAGGGGTTGTATAGGATATCCATATCCCACACATCCATTGGTGGAAGCTTTAATAGATGCTGCCATTAGTGCTGCTACAGCTGATCCAAGATTTAGACCATTAAAACAAAGTGAGCTTCGTGAAGTTGTTTTTGAAGTTAGTGTTCTTACAGAACCTGAACTTTTAAGGGTTCCTTCACCTACAATGTATCCACAAATGATTAGGATAGGGCTTGATGGATTAATTGTTAAAAAAGGATGGTTTTCAGGTTTACTTCTACCACAAGTAGCTGTGGAATGGGGTTGGGATGCTGAAGAATTTTTAAGTAATTGTTGTATTAAAGCTGGTTTACCGCCAGATGCTTGGCTTGATAGTGATGTTCAAATATATAGGTTTCAAGCTGAAATATTTGAAGAAATTGAACCATATGGTGAAATTATTAAGAAAGAGCTTTATTGGAGATGAATTTATTGCCTATAGGTAGATCATTTTCACCATTTACATTACCATTATTCTTCAATTTTACTCGTTCCAATGACCCATTGGAATCTGGTATTATTGGAGCTTTAGCAAATACTCTTATTGGAGTTTCATGTATAGCTGAAGTTGATTATGATAGGGATTTTAAATTGGATTTTATTTATGGTAGTTTACAACTTCATATGCCATGGCTTGAGGAAGCAATTAAATTTACATTGAAACATGAAGGTATTGAAGGATTGAAGGGGGTTTTCGATTATAATTTTGAAGCTAATTTTGGTTTAGATTTTTCTTCAGCTTCAGCTGTTTTGATTGCAAGTTTAAGTGCATTGAAAAAAGCTTTAAATTTGAAATTTAACCCTATTGATCTTGGTTTACTATCTCATAGTATGGAATTATATTTTGAAGTTGGTTTTGGATGTACATATAGTCAACTTCTTGGTGGAATTGTCCTCTTCTTAACTCCAAGTGTTCCAGGTAAGGCTAAATATGTTAAGTTTAGTTTTCCAGATGATTTAAGAATTGTAATTGTTGGAGCTCCAACAAATAGATTTCAAAAATATACTTTAAGCAATATAAGTTTACCATCAATTTCCAATGATTTAACCTCCATTAAGAATTTTAATGATTTAATTTCAACATCCTTAAAATTTCAAAGCTTCTTTGCTTCCCTTTCACCTAGATTGAAGGGTATTGTCAATGAACTTCAAAAATTGAATATTCTATCATATGGTTTCGGTTTTCTTGGAGATACAATTTACACATTAGTTTACAGAGATTATTTAATTGATGTTATCTCTCTTTTACTAGACTTTTTCCCAGCTGAATATATAACTGTAAGTGAATTTGACCCCGTAGGAGTTAGAGTGTACTTATGATCTCTTATACATGAAACCTGTTAATGTTGTTTGTCCAGAAGTTATATCTTCCAAATCTATATATGCAATTCTTTGTGTAAATCCATAAATTTCAGCGCATTTCCTCATTATACTGAAGAGTTTATTTTTCTCATGTGTTTGCATTGATATTAAAGCATATGTTCTTGCAATTTTCTCTTCAGTTTGCCTTAGTATTCTACCGAATCTCTGAATCCATTTCTGAGGATTGCTTGGTGGATCAATCCATATCTCTATATCTGCTGTTGGTATATCTAATCCCTCTTCTCCAACTGATGTTGCCACAAGTATTTTTGCTCTTTCTCTAAATTGAAGTAAAGCTGATGCTTGTTGTTCAAGACTCATCTGTCCCTTTCCCACTATTATCGCTACATTCTCCATACCTAAGTTTTCTTGAAGTTTTCTACCAATTTGCTTCACAACTTCTATGGCTTCAGCAAATACTATCCCTTTACCATATTTCTCTAATTCAAGTATTTTCATTGCTGCATTTACCTTATGATTAAAATCTTCTTTTAATGCTTCCCTATATAATTCAATAATACTCTTACCCTCAAAGTCTTCCAATGGAATTTTTAATTCCGACATTCTCCAACTTCTATACCTTAATACACTACTTGCACCATCTTCAATTAATCTAAACATTAAAAGTTTAAGTGTTAATCTCTTCTTACATATTTGATGTTCATTACATTTCTCATCTAAATGTTTTGATCCATACATCTTTCTTATTTCAGCTTCTAATTGATATACATGTTTACTTAATGCTTGATATACTTCGAGAAGTTTTCTTGGAGTATTTAGTCTCACGATATATAATATTCTTGGCGGTATATGTTCTCTTATACTTGGATGCTCTGTTGAAAATACCTCTATAACATCAAATATCTTCTTTAATTCACTTAATCTAATTTTCGAATGTAATTGTGGTGTTGCACTTAAAGCTAATATCTTCTTGTTACATGCTTTTGCAGCTATTAATATTGAATATCCATCTGTTTCTCCAATATACTTTTGACATTCATCTGCTATAACTATATCATAGGGAAATTCAAATTCAGCAATTCTAAAAAGTTCTCTTAACTTTACAATTCCAGTTTCCTCTAATTTTAAACTTTTTATGTCTTCTTTGAATGGATAGAGGTGATCATTGGCAAATGTTTGTGGTGTTGTTATTACGAATCCTGCATTCCAAACTTTTAATTCAGCTCTTCTATCTGGTGGTATTGCTCCTGATATAAAATATGCTTCTTCAACGCCAAGTTTCTCCCTAACAAATAATGTTTGCTGAACTCCTAATGGTACTGATGGAACTAGGAATAATGCTCTAACACCTTTATCTTTAAATTTCTTCTCTAAATATGCTCCTGCAATATATGTTTTTCCAAGTCCTGTGGGTAATCCAACAATTAAACCATAATCATAACTCAATATTCTATTCAATATTTCCTCTTGAAACCTCCATAAACTATATCTCCTATTTATTTTTACATATTGTTTTTTGATTATTGGAATTCTTGGAGTTAATGTTTCTACAAGTTTAGTTATAGAGTTTGGACTATTATCTAGATAATCCTTATACTTCCTCCACCAATCTTCCATATGCTTACTCATTACTTTTCCTCTATAGCTTTTAATTGCATCCTATACATTTCAATTATTTCATTTACAGTTGTTGCTTCTTCAGGTCTTTTATCAGTTCTATATTTACCTGTAAATCTTGGAAATCTTATGGCTAATCCAGCTCCCTCCCTAATTTTATTTAATGCACATGTATGTATTGGACTTAAAGTTATTTCTGCACCCAATATTTCGAGAACCATTGCTGGTGTAAACCAAACGTCTGCTTCCAATTTACTATCTACCCTTGGATGCGGATGGCTAATTTTATATGGTTCAAGTAGTTTTGGTAGGTTTTCTAAATCTTCATCTGTGAATCCACTTCCAACTTTACATGTTGTTTTAAAGGTGTCTGTTTCTTCATCATATGCTGCCATTAATAATGCTCCATAACTTCCAGCTCTTTTACCCTTCCCCCAAAATGCTCCTACAACAACTAAATCCACGGTATCTATCATCTCAGATTTATAATCTCTCTTATACTTTATCCATAACCATCCTCTAGCCCCAGCTTGATATATTGAGTCTGGCATTATGGATTTACATACAAGTCCTTCACATCCCATCTCCACTGCTTCCATCATAAACTTTTCAAGTTCCTCTGCATCTTTTATCAATTTGCATGTTGCAATTTTAACTCTATCACTTTCCAAAACTATTTCTTCAAGTTTCTTCCTTCTCTCCAAATATGGTTTATCAATCATTTCTTCATTATCCACGTATAACACATCAAATAAGAATAATGTCACTGGATATTTCTCCATAGCTTCTTCAATTCCATATTTCCTCCTTCTATGCATAAGTTCTTGGAATGGTAGGAATTCTCCTGTTTGTATGTTTACTGCTACAACTTCTCCTTCTACAATTGCTTGTTTAGCTTTTATATTATTCTTTATAAGTTCACATACATCGGGGTAGTGGTGTGTTATATTTTCACTTCTCCTTGAAAACAATATTACTTTTTCTCCATCTTTATGTGCTTGTATCCTCTCTCCATCATACTTATATTCTGCAGCTAATTCTCCATTTAATTTTTCAATTATTTCTTTTGCTTTTGATAATCTTTCAGCTAGCATAGGTCTTATTGGTCTTCCAATTAAAATCTTTATTTCTTCAATACCCTTAATTCCTTTTTCAGAAAGTTTTCTTGCAACTTCACCTAAGTCATTTGATATGTTATATGCTTTTTCTATTCTTGCTCTAGCTTCTTTAGATTGTGTAAAGGTTATTGCAAGTGCATCTAGTATTGTCATATCAGCTATTCCTAGTCTAAGTCTACCTGTTACTGTCCTCATAATATATTTGCCTTCCTTTGGAGTTGCCTTCTTAAGTATTCCAGCTAAAAGTCTTATCTTCCTATCTTGAGATCCTTCACCAGTTATCTTTGCAATTTCATCCAATACATTATATACTTCTGAAACCGTTAATTGAGTCTTTTTTGCTGGTGCTACAAATTCTGTTAATGTTTTAATCTTCCTCTTTTGTAATGAGTATTCTGCCACTAAACCTATATCTCCAGTTTCATTCAATTTATCTTCTAATTCATTTACACTCATTCCACTAGCTTCCGATAATGCTCTTAAAGCAAGTTTTTCCGCTAATCCCAATTCAATTCCATAATAATCTGGATACAATTTACCTTGAGTTAAATATACAACTTTATCAATAACTTCCTTCGGAGTCTTCTTTAGTAAATTTACAAGTAAATCAGTCATTTCAAGTCTTTTAGTTGTTGCTTCTATTTTCTCATAAATATCCACAATTTCACTATATAGCATAGTATCCTCAACTATTATATGTTATGAAAATAAAAAGTTAAATGTTTAGTTTAAGATTTAACCAATTAATCCAAGGGATCTATCAGTTTTCTCTATACTCTTTAAACCATCCAATTCTATTTCCATCATCGCTCTTATAGCATCTATATTTTCAGGTATT
Organism: Methanomethylicia archaeon; assembly: GCA_038727515.1. Taxonomy (GTDB): domain Archaea; phylum Thermoproteota; class Methanomethylicia; order Culexarchaeales; family Culexarchaeaceae; genus JAVYVS01. Next base: position 665,750 of record JAVYVS010000001.1, on the reverse strand, counting down.
ACTATAGCTTCATTATGTACCTGCATTATCCAAAATATTTCACCATCACTTACAGTTATACTCTCCTCCCATATGGGGACTTCCCATACATCTGCTCTAGGTCTCAATATATCCCTATGATACTCAATTATGGCTTGTAAACCATCAAATCCATCACTAGCTCTAAAAAGCTTTACCCTCGGAGTCTTGCGAAATACCTTTATAACTTCATCTCTACTTGGAACCTCCTTAGGTTCAACCATGACAAAATGCATATGCGATAATGTTACTGGAACATTACAAGCCATGGTTACAATATTTAAGTCTGGAATAACTGTTTGTGCATCTGGACCTTGATGTGATGGTATTTTTACTTCTGGAACTACTGTGTTTAGTGGTCCTTGTCTTGAGCTTTCCCATGGGTCACATCCTCTTCTAACTAATACTGCCCTTGCCCTCTTTATTCCAAATTCATTTTTAATTGCATTTAAAGTTCTACATAAACCAGTTGTATTACATGAAACTACTCTTACAAATTGTTTTCCTATGGCTTGATTATAATTGCATTGTGCCACAAAACTTACTCCTGCAACTTCATGTTTCTCTCCACCTTGAAATATTGCCTTTTTACCATGGCGTTCATAAATCAACCTATTTTTTGCACCTACACCTTTTGGTGTGCAATCAACTATTATATCTACTTCCTTCATTAAATCTTCTAAAGTCCCTTTAACATCTAAACCTGCTGCTTCCATCTCCCTCCTCTTTTCTGGTATTGATGCATAAATGTTATACCCCTTTAATGCTGCCACCTTCACCCTATAATCATAAGCTATATCTGCAACCCCCACAAGTTCCATGTCATCTTGTAGTTTTATAGCATCTGCCACTCTCTTACCTATTACTCCATAACCATTTATACCAACTTTTACTATTTTCTTAGGCATATTTCCACCGATAAATATTATTTTCCATAATACTTAAGGGTTACTATATTTATGTATGTAAATATAATTCACGTATTTTACTCTTTAAGTATTTTATCGAGTCAATTTTCCTAGCATCTATCATCTTGATATTTGCCAATTCCACAGAGGTTAAATCTCCAAGATATATTGCTGAAAATATTTTACTTAATGTTGATCCTCCTTTAACCACAATTTCTTCTAATTCCATTTCCCGTTTTACAGCTAATTCCTTAAATGTTTCTATTGATTTCTCAATTAATCTATTTGCAATATCTTCTTCTCTAATCAATATCATAATCATTTTTCCTAGAATTTTAGTGTCTTCTTCAAGTTCCATTATTGCATTATGTCCAGCTTCAGGTATTACTTCAACTTTTGCTATGGCTTTACTGTTTTCATTTAATGATTGTTTAAATCTTATTGCTGATACTGTTAATGGATCATATGTATATATTGAGATGAATTTATTATGTATTTTCTCTGCAATTTTCCTTGGTACATTATCTAATGATAATTCTTCTCTTAAATTGTATAATGTTTTTATGGTTTCATGTATTTGCTTTATATGTTTAGAGTTTATGAAATTGATTTCCATTAAAACCTTTATTGCAGCTATGAAAAGGTATGGTAATGCTTCTCTTGGTTGATTAAATATTTGAGGTATTTTAACATATGGTATATTGTTTTTCTCTGCTATTTCAATTAGTTTACCATTACTGGATATTATTGCAGAAGGATAATTTTCTCTTAAAGCATTTTCTGCTACCATTATTGTTTCTTCAGTATTCCCTGAATAACTTATTGAAACTATCAATGTCTCCTTATCTATTTTTCTGGGGATTTTCATATCGTTATATGCTGAAATCTGTAATTTTCCATTTTCAATTACCCATTCAGAAATTATTCTTCCAGCTATACCTGAACCTCCCATTCCAAAAAACGCAACTTTATTTATGTTATATTTAATATCACCATTCAAATTTAATTCCATTAATGCCTTCTCCATTAGATTTGGCATGTTAAATATTGTTTCATATATTTCTTTATTCATCAGAACCTCCACTCCTAATACTTTCATATAATCTTGTGAAAGCCCATTTAGCTGCATTTCTCACTCTAACCCTTCTCTCTTCTTTATCAATATTATCTATTATTATCTCTTTCAATTTGTTTCCATCTGTTTTCAAAGTGTATGTTAGAGCTTCATCAGGTTTTATTTCTCCTTTATCTACTCTTTCTTCATCTTCTAGCTTCATCTTCTCCAGTACTCCACTTATTAAGAAGTTTTTTATTAATGATGCTTCTGCCGGTATTTCTTCTTCTATTTTTATTTTCATTCTCTTCATCTTTTCATCAATATATATCTTTGCAATACTTTTTTCTCCACTAACATCTCTATACGTTATTTTTGCATATTCCTTTTCATATGATGCAACCTCTTTAATAACCTCCTTTTCCCTTGATTCAATTAATTTTTCAGCTGATATGAAACTCTTTTTCAGCAATTCTTCATCTAATATCTTTATGCATTCTCTTATCATTCTTATTTCTATTTCTAATTCTTCAAGTCTTTGTGTCAATATCTTTTTTGCTTCAGCCAATTTCTCTAGTTCTTTACTTTCCATGTTCATGAGTATCGTCCTCTAATACTACTATTGCTTGATCTGGACAGTATAATTCACATTGATGACAAACTATGCATTCTTTTTGTCTAATGGGTTTTGGTATGTGATAACCTCTTTCACTCAGTTCTTTAGACATTTCAAATACATGTTTCGGGCATATTTCTACGCATATTTCACATCCTTTACAGTACTTTTCATTGATAATGATCTTGGGCATTTAAACCACAATATTCAAAATGAATTTTTATCCTTTAAATATATGTGTTTATGCAGCTATTTCCATTAATTTAATAAACATATTTTTTACGAAGTCTTTCCATCCATCATTTATATTTACTTCCATCAATTTCCATGGTCCATCCATATACTTTATTATAAATCTTATTTTATCATATTGGTTTACGCATTTATTTTCTGAGAAGTTATGTATTATTTGTGCAATATGCATTAAATCTTCATTCTTAATTATCTTCATTAAATCTGATGTTTTTATATTAAATATTACGTTTTTATCTCCAAGCCATCCATTAAATTCTTCTTCTCCTTGAAATATGTACACTATTTTCAATCCTTTCTCTTTAGATTTTATTTTGATAATTTCCCTTAGGTATTCTATTTTTGTTATTTCATTTGCATTGCTTAATACTATTTTTCCCTCAATGGAATTTATTAAACTCCATACTAGTAATAGTTGGAATGGTTTGTGTATTTTATGTTTTAAATCACAGAATATTATATTAAACTCTTTTGGTTTTAATTCTTTAAATGTTCCTTCACCTTCTTCTACAATTTCACTTAATATTTCTGGTTTAGCCCATTCGACTATTTCATTTATGCTAAGATCCTTTCTACCAATATTCTTTATTGTTTCTTGTAATATGGCTATTCCTTTTGGGGCTACCATCATGGGGTTCACCATTAATCCACCTATTATTCCAGCTATATTCATAATTAGCTCCATTTTTCCCCTCTTCTTTACATATTCTTTTAATTCCAATTTCATTTTTTCACGTATTTTTGGGGGCATGTAGCTCATTATGATTATATTACTTAGCTCATTTACATTATCTAGACACATGACTTCTTCTTCTATTTCTTCTTCCACTTCACTATTACCATTATATGTAGTCATAATTTTTGAGAACAATTTTGCATTCTCTCTAATATTCTCAATTCCAATTTTAATTTTGTATGCATCTGGTATTGGTACGCTATTAGTATTGAATTCAAATATTGATGGCTTTTTATCAAAATTTTCTAGGAATTCCAATATTACCTCTTTTTGCAATCTACTTGTATCTAAAATTACCGTTCCCTCAATTTCTTCTGCTATACTTATTGCTAATAATTCAGGTATTATATGTGAATCTTCATATTTAGATGTATATATTGTGCAATCATCCCAGTAACTACTTCCATAATTTAGTATTTTCTCGGCTATTTTCTTATGTACTTTAACTATTTTTTCATTCATTGATGTAATATTTTGTTCTTAAAGTATATTTTACGTATCATTTTACATATGTAAAACATCTTTAAAGAATACTTTTGTATTCCCCTAGTATTTATCGTAATGCAATAATTTTTCTAATGGTATTCTAGGTGGCATTGATGGTTTTTCATTGGGTTTGCCTATTGGTATTATTGCTACTGGTCTTACACCTATGGGTATATTTAATATTCTTCTAACTTCTTCTTCATCAAAAGCTCCAACCCAACAAGTTCCATATCCCATGGAATGTGCTGTTAATAGAATGTTTTGTATTGCTGCAGCTGTATCTTGTATACAGTATAATGTTCTTCCCCGCTCACCATATCTTAATGCACTCCTATTCTCATTGGCACATACAACTATTACTGTTGGAGCTTCTGTAATCCACATTTGATTATAAGCTGCTTCCGCTATTTTCCTTTTTACATCTTCCTTCTCAATTATTATGTACTCCCATGGTTGTCTATTCCCTGCTGATGGTGCATATATCGATGCTTCAAGAATTTTCATTAAATCTTCTCTTGGAATTTTCTCATCTCTTTTAAATCTCCTTATACTCCTTCTACTTTTTATTACATCTATAATTGTCTCCATAACTTATCACATCTACTTATATTTTTGAACTTATATTAATTGTTTCTATACGTTTTCTCTTAGTTATCCTTACATATACTAGTATCGTTACAGTTATTAGTGTAATTAATAGTAGGATTGACCCTAAGACTATTGGGTCTGCAAATATGTTTTGGTTTTCCATTTTATATGGAGTTATTGAATATTCTTCTTCCCACTTTAAATTATATTCATTTAATTCTTTTATCCATTTATTTAATTCCATTATGTAATCTCCATATACATAATTTTCTGTTATTATTGTTTTAGCTATATATAGCGCTCCATTTGTAATATGGTCTAATGGATTCATACTAATCATGTATCCACCCTTAATTTCATACGGTATGTAATAGGTCATATCAACGTTTAACCATCCCCATGGTGGTATATACACCCTTGCCCATGCATGTCCTCCAGCATTTTTAGCAGTTAATTTATATCTTCCATTAAATAGAGTATCTTCATATAATCTTCCTTCAATATATATGAATGCCATCTGTATATATGCTGGTATACCTAGACTTCTACACATCGCAACTAATAGATTTGATTGATCATCGCAATCTCCAATTTTTGATTTTATTGTTTCATCTGGATACTGAGGCATTCTAGCACCTCCACCTAATGGTATTTGTATGTTGCTTTCAATCCACTTTATTAATGTCAATAGCATCTCTAGGGCGTTAGTTTTATTTCCAATTAACTTCTTAGCAATATCTTGTGCCATTAAACTTTTACTCCATAATCCAGTGAGATTACAATATTTCTCCTTTAATATTGAAGGTATTTCATCTATACTTCCAGAATCTTCTAAACTTATTTTCGGTATACTTCTAGCATATAGATCTACACTAACCTCTATTTCTATGATAACCTCATTTTTTGGTGGTAATTTATCTGGTATATCTGGAACGTTAATTATTATATTCCTATACTCATCAACCTTTGTCTCTCGAATTACTACACTTTTACCATTTAAAAATACTTTTAAATCTTTTAATCTTTGGTAATCGTCTGTAGCTATAATAGTCATATTCCTCATCTGTGTAAGTGGATAATCTATTTCACCAAAATTAGATATTTTAATTCTATATTTTATTGTATAAGTTCCTATTCCTTGTTGTGCATAAATATTGGAATTAAATGATGCAACTAATATTACAATTACTAATACTACTTGTAATATTGTGTTTTGCTTCACATTTCCAATTATATTAATACCTTTATATTTCTCTTTCCTACATGTTATTGGTATTTATGCGGAAAATATCTTTTCCATCACTTCAATTGGCGCTTGATGTTGTTGATTTAAATTTAGCTGAATATTTAGCTCGTGAATGTTGGATTGATGATCACATTTGGATTGAAGTTGGAACACCCTTAATTAAATGTGTTGGTGTAAATGCTGTTAAGAGTTTAAGAAGGATAATTCCAGAAGCCATAATATTTGCAGATATGAAGTGTATTGATGTGGGGTTCATAGAAGCTGAACTTGCATTTTCCTCTGGAGCTGATTTAATGAGTGTTTTAGGTGTTGCAAGTGATGCAACTATTCTTGAGGCTATTAAAGCTTGTAAGAAGTATAATGGTAAAATTGTTGTAGATTTAATTTCCACTCCAAATCCTTTAGAACGTGCTTTAGAAGTGCAAAATTTAGGTGTAGATATGGTTTGCTTCCACATGGGTATTGATACTCAGAGGTATCTGGGGATATCTGCATATGAAGGATTAATTGATTATATCCGTAAAGCTTGTAAAATCCTCAATATCCCAGTTGCCGTTGCTGGTGGAATAACCTTGGATAAGGTTAAAGGGTTAATTGATTCTGGAGTTGAAGTTATAGTTGTTGGTTCTGCTATAACTAAATCCAGTAATCCTAAGAATGCTACAATGAATTTCTTAAGGGAATTGCTGGGTTAAGATTTATTTCACAATGTAGTCTCGTAGTATTCTTATAGGATATTTTACATTCGTAAATTAATAAGCGACTTATCCATCTTAATACACATTATTTTTCAGGTGTCTTTATGATTGAGGAATTCCTCTTGTTTTCGATATATGCATTCTCTGGATTACTCCCAATAATATACAACTATGTTATTGCAAAACGTATTGCTAAAAAATGTTATGAGATTAAACCATACTTGATATCTAGTGTTGATAGTAATATTCAAACTGTTAGCAATGATGCTTTAAAAGTTTTAAGTAGGATGGATCTTAGTAATGGAGTTAGAGATTCCCTATTTAAAATTGATTCTATTTCTACAACTAGTAATGGTATTTCTGTAAATCTAATTATTGATCGTGAACGTCTAATGGATATATTAAAGAAGAGTTAAAGGTGGGATAAACTTTTGACCTCTAAAGGGGCTATTAAATCTTTGATCATACAGATATTGGCTGGTGTAACATTTAGTTTCAGTGATTTAGTTGCCAATAGTTATGCTGCATCAAAATACGGTTTAAGTCTACTATGGACTAAACTCTTAGCCTCCCTCTTAATGATAGTTATTCTACAAATTTCAGCTCAAATAGGTTCTTTTACTGGTAGAGGGTTAATAGAGAATATAAAGCTTAAATATGGGGTTAGGCAGTCAATGATATGTTCTTCAATTATGTTCATGGTAAATACGGCAACAGTTACTGCGGAAGTTACAGCTGCATCTCTAGTTTTAGAATTTTTTACAAATATTTCATGTAAGTTTTGGGCCCCATTAATGGCATTATCATTATGTATTATAGCCATTTTCTCTTCATCTACAATTCTAAGGATGTTTCTATCCTTGGTTAGCTTTCTAGTTTTACTTATAATTCCAGTAGCAGCTAGGTATAATAGTAATTTTGATGAGTTTATAAGAGGATTTATAACAATTTCAATGGTTCCTTCTAAGGATTGGCTTCTAACTGTTATGGCTTTATTGGGTTGTGTTGTTAGTGGTTACTTAATTCTATTTGAAGTTCATGAGGGATCTGATGAATCTAATAATCTACCTAATCTTTTCAATAAGTATAATGGGATTGTTATAGGAGCTTTTGAAAGCCTAGTATTGGGTGTTTCAGTAATGTTGATTTGTGCATCTCAATTGTATGTTCGTGGGGAAATTGTAGATAGTATTAGCGATATACTATGTACACTAATACCGAAATTGGGGGGTTTTGGAGCTATATTTTTTATCTTTGGAATTATGATATCATTTTATTTAAGTTGTAGTGTTATTGTTATTTCAAGTTTTAAATTGCTTGAGGAACTAATTGCGGATATTGCTGAAATTACTAAGATTAGGTATGCTATTTTATCTGGTTGGAAGGTTATATTAAGTTCTCTTTCAATTCTTCTTGGAGCTTTTCTAATAATGTTTAATGTTAATGTGATTAAGCTTTCTCTATATGCTTCCGCTCTCTCAACACTCACCCTTCCAATACCATTATTCTTCATGGCGAAATTATTTAGTGAAATAAAATTTCCAATAAAAACTAATTATGGCTTATTGAAGTTTTTATGCTGGTTCCTAGTAGTCTTTCTTTCCATGTTTAGTTTTGGTAGTATAATTTTAGCTTTTATCTGAGTTTACTTTCATAGTCATCAAAGTTATAGTTCCATTTGCCAATCCTAGTGATAAAGATAAATCTTCTAACATTATTTCCACATATATTAGGAGTTTATGTATTGCTTCCTTTGAATCTATTCTTGGGGTAATAATTGAAGCGTTAAGTTTCCCATGATCTAAATATAACTTAACATACAATAGGTTTATGTCAATTACCCCTCTAATTTCTTCTATCACTGTTTTAGCTCCATCACTCTTTAATTCTTTAATAATACTTGAAATTTTACCCTTTAGTTCATTGTTTGTTGTAATATCTTGATAATAGCTCCTTATAACTTCCTCTTCCAATTCCTTTTGTAACGCTAATGGTCTTTTTTCCGGTTCTCTAACATGTATTACTATATCTCCTTCATCCTCTATCTTTGATATTGCTTCAATTATAGTTTCTGCATTTATTATCTTAGGTTTCATCATTTTCTCTACTTTAGCATTTCTTCTTCATGCTCCTTTAGATATCTCATTGATTCTTTAACATCTGCAAATAATCTCTTCACTTCTTCCACATCTTCCACAGTAACTCTTTTCCTACCCTTCTTTCTAGCATTTATATATGCTGGTGTAAGCATTTGAACTGCATATCTTAATGATGTTTTCTCTCCTATCTCCGTAAGTAGTTCTAGTGCATCATCATCTATAACTATATCTTCTTCCTCTGCCCTTATCTTCAATATCTCCCTTATCTCTTCCTTACTGTATTTTTCTGTGGTTATTATTAGTAGTCTATCCAGAAGGTCTAATGGTATTCCATGTGGTGATTCTATATCTGTACCTCTAATCTTCGTGATTCCCCTATTCGTTGCAAGTATCATTATTGGTGCAAGTTCACTTTCCAATGCTCTTGTTAAGAATGAAAATGCTTCTATATCAAGTGCTGATGCTTCATCTATAAACATAACTCCAGGTATAATTTCCGCTTTATTATCGTCAACCCACTTCTTAACTAAATTATCTACCTCTTGTCTTACGTCTGGCGGTATTTCCTTTTCTTCTCTTCCACCAAATAGTAAACTGAATATACCTCCAGATCTTGAATGTACTTGTACATCTAAATCATGTAGCGTTACAGTATATATGAATTCCTTTTCTTTAAATACTGGTCCAGAAGGTGTTGGAACATATGTTTCTGCTTCTATATCATATTTTTCTCCAGTATACTCTTCTCCTCTACCAACCCTTGTAACTTTTCCAGTTTCTGAATCTATCCATATAACATCTCCTTCTCTAACACCTTTCTGTATAAGTTCCATGGCTATTGCTGATCCTACACTTAACCTTCTCTCTTCGCTTTTAGTCTTCAATGTTATTCTTGCATTTTCTGGGATTTGCTGGTATGGATTGTATGGATGTCTAGTCATTTTTATATCCAATTGTGTTACCAATCCCTCATAGACTTTCCTCATTTCATGTATTCTAACACCTATAGCTTTCCTCATAGTTTGCATTAAAACTTCTGTTTTCTTTAATTCACTAGAGTATATTTCTGAACCTGATATTGCTATGAATGGAACGTCTTCTCCAAGCTCTTTTGCAATAGCTACTGCTACAGCCGTTTTTCCAGTTCCTGGAGGTCCTGCTAGTAAAACTGCTCTTCCAGCCATTTTACCTTGCTTTATTAATTCAACTATTATTCCAGCGGCTTCTCTAGCTTTTATTTGTCCTATCATTCCATCTGCTTTCATTAATGCTTTTCCATCCTTTAATCCAAGACCCTTTATATGGCTATGTGCTCCAACTCTAGCAAATTTTGCTACTGTACTCATATTTACCACCTTATAATAATCATTAAATTGATTTTAAAATGTGTAATTTAAGTTTTATTTCTAGTTTAAAATAAGTTTATGGGTTCGCTATCTCATTTCTATGATTTCAATTATTGTATTTTATTTATTCGACTTCAATATTCTCCTCTGGAAATCCTAATTCTATAAGTATTTCTTTCACTCTACTTCTATGATCACCTTGCAATTCTATTCTACCCTCTTTTACTGTTCCTCCACAAGCAAGTCTACTTTTTAATGCACTTACCACTTGATATAAGTCTAATTCTTTATCATTTATACCATTTATTATTGTTACCTCTCTACCCCACTTTCTTGTTTCAAGCTTAACTTTTATTACTTGTTGTTCTTTAGCTATTGATTGACATACGCATAATTCTTTCGGTAAACCACATACAGGGCATATCTGACTCTTAGACATAATTCCTCCTTATCAAATAATATTAAGTTTGATTTACCTTATAAGTATTTATCTTTTCACTTTAGGCAAAATATATATCTTTGTTTATAATTATCACTTTTGACAATTATGCCTTACCGTTGTGGTAGATGTGGTCACATAATTAATGATATGAAGGATTTTGAATCTGTTCCAGGCATGCGTTGTCCAATGTGTGGATATAGAGTTTTCTATAAAGTTAGATCTCCAATAGTTAAACGTATTAGATTGTAGTGTATTCACTATTCCTTAATGAATTCTTTATCATACATGCTAATTCAAATATTATTTTTGATGCAACTATTGATGTTATTCCATTATCATAAGCTGGTGTAACTTCCACTATATCGAAACCAATTACCCTATTGTTTGAAACTAATTTTTCTAGTGTGTCTAGTAATTTCGATAAATTTATTCCTTCAGGCTCTGGGTTTGCTACGCCTGGAGCTATTGATGGATCTAATACATCCATATCTATTGATATCCACAACCTCTCATTACTAATTTTCCCAATGTATTCACAAACTTCTTTTTCAATCATTTCCATCGATGTTTTAAAGATTAAACCAATCTTTTTTGCATACTCTATTTCTTCTTTACATGTTGCTCTTACACCCATTATCAATAATTTCTCTACCCCTAAAACTTCACCTATCCTTCTAGAAACAGTTGCATGACCAATCTTTACACCCATTGGATATTCATCTCTTAAATCCATGTGTGCATCAAATATTATTGTTGATATATTTTTCAATGCTTTTACCGCTCCGTAAGTTATTGTATGTTCTCCACCAATCATTATTGGTATTTTCCCATCTTCTACAATTTCACTTATAACTTCACTTATTCTCTCTATAATTTCCTCCGTGTTTGAGGTTTGTGGTAGATCTCCAGCATCATGTATCTTTAAGTCTAACGCATCCATTAATGTTCTAAAGCTATATGTCTCTATGTTTATTGATGCACACCTTATGGCTTGAGGCGCATATCTTGAGCCTGTTCTATATGTTGATGTTGCATCAAATGGCGCTCCAAATAGTATGAATTCAGCTTCTTCAATGCTGAATTGTCTACCATTAAAGTATTTATTTTCATCAGTTAAATGAAATTTTAACTTGCTCATTTCAAACATCAATCCCCCTAGACGTTTTAAATCATTTGCCTCTAGAAATATTTTAATGTATTTGTTTATCCTTTTAGTTTATGTTGGTGTTACTATGGATAGATTTGAGCGTTTAATGGAATTTGCAAGGAGAAGAGGTTTTCTATGGCCTTCTATGGAGATTTATGGTGGTGTTAGAGGATTTATTGATTTCGGCCCTCTTGGAACATTGCTAAAACATAAGATTGAAAATAAATGGAGGCAATTCTTTATTCATAGACATAGAGATTTCATTTTTGAAATTGAGACCCCCATTATACTTCCAAGTAAGGTTTTGGAAGCATCTGGCCATTTAGAGCATTTTACTGATTTCCTTGTGGAATGTTTATCTTGTGGTAGGAAATATAGGGCTGATCACCTCATTGAACAGTTAACTGGTATGAGTGGATTGGAATCTCTCTCTCAAGATGATTTGAATAATATTATTCATGAAAAGGGATTGAAATGTCCTGAATGTGGAGGCGCTCTTAGTGATGTTAGAAAGTTTAGTTTATTGTTTAAAACTGTTATTGGACCGTATAGTGAAGATGTTGGTTATGGTAGACCTGAAGCTGCTCAAGGAATGTTTTTAGCGTTTAAACGTGTTTATGATGCTTGTAGAGGTAAATTGCCTATTGGTATAGCTCAAATTGGACGTGTTTTGAGGAATGAGATTTCACCTAGACAAGGTCCAATAAGGCTTAGAGAGTTCACTATAATGGAGGTAGAATTATTCTTTGATCCTGAAGATTCTAAATGTAGATTTATAGATGATGTTAAAAATGAACTTTTGAGAATTGTTCCTCAATCTCAAGCTTCTTCAAAAACTTTTGATCCTATAACTATATCTGTTAGTGAAGCTTTAGATAAAGGGATAATATTGAATGAATGGCAAGCTTACTTCATGGTTTTAGGTAGAAAATTTGCTGAATCACTTGGCATACCCTTTAATTCTCAAATGTTTATAGATAAACCACCCATGGAGAGAGCTCATTATTCCGTTCAAACTTTTGATCAAGTTGTTAAATTGGAGAGATGGGGATATGTTGAAATTGCAGGGTATTCTTATAGGACTGATTATGACCTTAGTAGACATATGGCTTTTAGTGGTGTGGATTTAAGAGTTTATAAGCAATTTGATAAACCGATAATTGAGAAAAGGGTTAAATATATACCAAATATGGATTCTCTAAATTCTAAGTTTGGATCTAATGTTAAGCGTATTCTCAATTCTATCAATTATTCTTCCTTGGAGGAGGAGTTTAAGTCTAAGGGGTATGTGGAAGTTGAAGGTTTTAGACTTGAAAGAGATGATTTCATTATTAGTAGTGAAATTGTTGAAGTTAAAGGTAAACATATAATACCACATGTTGTTGAACCATCTTTTGGTGCTGATAGAATTGTTTATGCAGTTTTAGAGTATTCTTATGGTGAAAAGGAGGGTAGAAGTATACTTTCACTACCTAGGGATATTTCACCAATACAAGTTGTTGTTTTACCATTAGTTTCTAAAGATGGTTTACCAGAATATGCTTTAAAAGTTTATCAATTACTTTTGGATGAAGGATTTGATGTAGATTATGATGAATCTGGATCTATTGGTAGAAGGTATGCTAGAGCTGATGAAATTGGTGTTCCAATAGCTATAACTATTGATTATCAATCTCTCAATGATAATACAGTAACTTTGAGGGATAGAGATTCATGGAGGCAAGTTAGAGTTAGCGTTGATGAATTACCATATAAACTTCATGGATACTTTAAATACAAGTTATCTTTTGATGAACTTGGAATACCCTTTAAATAATTGAATTAATATTTATAATAATCCTGTTATCCACTATTATTTGGTGAAATTATTGTCAGGTGTTCCTGAAAAGAGGTTGAGGATTAGACGTGTTGATGGTGTTGAAAATGGTATGGCTAAAATGAATAGTGCAATGGTTAAACAACTCCAGATATCTGATAAAATCGAGGTTGTAATTGCTGGTAAACGTAAATGTATATTGACGGTTTTAGTTGATGATAATGTACCTGAAAGGGAGGTTTGGGCTAATCCTGCTCAAATGGCTTCTTTAGGTATTGCCGATAATTCTATAGCTACAATTAGGCGTCCCATAAGGTGAAATTTTAAAACATGAAAATTTTAATTGTTGATGTTCTTGGTTCTGGGAGTGTTGGTAGATATGCGACGTTAGATGTTATTGGTTGTGGGCCGAGAACTATTGCTGGAGTCTTGGAGAAACTTGGTTTTGATTATGATTTAAAACCATATTATAGTGTTCTTTCAAATACTTCTATCTTTAAAGATTTTGATGTATTAATGGTTAGTGCTATGAGTGTTGATCTTCCCATGGCTCGTAGGATTAAGAGGTTATGGGATAAGTTTAATGGTGGATTGAGTATTATTGGAGGTCCATTGACTTCTGATCCTTATGAAGCTTTAGTTAAAGCTGGTTTTGATATTGCATTTATTGGTGAAGCTGAAAAATCTCTTGTAGAATTTTTCAATAAATTTGATTTTGAAGATATAGAATCTATCAAAGATGTTAAGGGGTTAGCTTATCGTATAGATTCCAATGTGAAGGTTAATGATCTTAGACCGTTTATGTCTAGATTTGAACTTGATTCATTTAAACCATCTGTTAAAGTTGTTAGGAATTATTGGAGTTATTATGCTTGTAGAATTTATGTTGAAGTTGTTAGAGGTTGTAGTAATTTTCTTAGAACTAAAATTATGCTTCCAGATGGACGTAAATGTAATGATTGTGGAAAATGTTATAGTAGTTCTTTAAGCGATAGATACTATTGCCCAATGAATATTCCACCTGGTTGTGGATATTGTTCTGTTCCAAGCCTTTTCGGCCCATCTAGGAGTAGATCTGTAGAATCTATTGTAAATGAAATTAAAGGTTTAATTGAAATGGGTTGTAGACGATTTATCTTGGGAGCTTCAGATTTCTTAGATTATGGGAGAGATATTCTAGTGGAACCTGAACCTTTAACAGACCCATTAAATCCTCCACCAAATCTTAATGAAATTGAGAAGCTTCTTGGAAGTATTAAAAGCTTAGAGAGTGAATTTAGCTTAAAAATTTTCTTCTCCATAGAAAATGTTAAACCTTCACTTGTAGATGAAGAAGTAGCAAAAGTTTTAGGTAGATATTTACGTGGTACTCCAACTAGTATTGGTGTTGAAACTGGAGTAGATTCTTATGCCATATCCCTTGGTAGACCTTCAACTCCTAGTCAAGCTATTAAAGCTATTAGACTCTTAAGGAAGTATGGTTTAATTCCATATGCATACTTTATTCATGGACTACCAAATCAAGACGTTAATATTGCTATTGAAACTTCAAAGGTTATGGATGAAGCTGTTAAAGCTGGAGCTGAAAAGATAACTGTATATAGGTTTTCTCCACTTCCGATGTCTGCTTTCTCAGATTTTCCTAAAGCTCCCCCAAGTCATGTTGATGCTGTTGGTAAGATAATTGTTGATAAAGCTTCAAGAATAAATTCTAAATTGAAGGATAAATGGATTGGAGCTGTTTTAGATGCATATATAGTTAATTCTCTTAGAGGTAAAGGTTTTATTGGATATCCATTTATTCATGGACCTGTAATATTTATTGAAAATTCAAAGGTTGCTTCAAAATTTGTGGGTAAAATTGCTAAAGTTAAGATTGTAAGGGTTGTTTCAGATAGAGCTTTAAGTGGTATTGTATTGGATTCTAGTTAAAAAGTTAATCTTCTTTAATTACTCCTTTTAATAGGTATTTTATTCCATAATATGATGCTGCAATAGCTGTTATTGGTATATCGAACCAGAAGGTTGCCAATCTAGTTAGTATTGAAGCTGTACCTGATATTTCTAGTGGTATTCCAAAGATTTGTAATGTTGCTGTCATTACTGTTTCTATTATTCCAAGCATTCCAGGTATAATTATTGGGGTCATTTGTACGAATTCACATAATACCATTATTAACATTAAGATCCATATTGAAACTTTATATCCAAGTGATAGTAGAACAACGTATAATATCATTACATTTAACATCCAATTTATCGTTGTTAATATAAAGGTTGTTATAAGTATAGTCTTCTTAGAGCATAATGACTTAAATGAATTTTTAAATTCATTTATTGTTGATGATATTGAGTTTATTACTTCCGTTGGATTGTATTTTGATATCATTTTCTCAATTCTATTTTGATATTTTTCATATATCCTAAATATTATCATTTCTAATTTCTCCGTTCTTCTCCCTACAATTATTAAGGCTATTGCTGTGATTAAGGCTATTATTATTAAAGCCGCTATTATTCTACCAATGGCTTCCCCTATAACCATATATCTATATTGAACCACTATGTAGCTTGATATTGCTATGGATATGAAACTAATGGAATATATTATTCTTTGCATTGTTAATGCTGCAATCCCCCTCCCAATGGGTACTTTCCCCTCCTTATTAGTTAAGACGAGTTTCAATAATTCCAGTACTACACCTGTGGGACTTAGATACATTATAAATATGCTAGCCCAAGTTGATGTTATTGAAGTCATGAATTTCACTTTTGATCCTACTCCAATTAAAAGTAAATACCATATTAATGCGTATATTAACAATCCAGCAATGTCAAGTATGAATGTTGCTATGAATAATTGGTAAACCATTCTACTCATTATATTTTCAAAAACTTTATTCAATCCAATATAATTGATTAACATAAATATTATTGCTAATCCTACCCCATAAGATGCTGCAATTATAATTGTACTTTTCCGTATCTTTATCTTGTATGACATTTCAATGCCTCACATAATATTTTTACCTTAATTAATGTTAAAATGTGTTGAGGGGTAAATATTGGTTGTGGTTGATATGGATAAATCAATAATGGTTGAATGGGTTGGAGGAAACTTTGTAGTTTGGGATTTTGATTGTAGTAGGAAATTGTATGCTAATGGATTTTATGGTATGCCAATAAAAGCTAGGAAGCCTAAAGATCTAAATTTTAATTCTCCATTGGTTTTATCACCTATAGAAGCTTTATATTTATTGGATAAAGGTGTTATTTTAGTTGTTGATGGTGGTAGAGTTTTAAGTAGAGATGAAGTTTTATCTATTGCTAAGAGTAGACATAAGCTTTTCAATGAATTATATCTAGTTTATTGTGATTTAAGGAATAAAGGCTTTGTAGTTAGGCCTGGTATGAAATTTGGAGCTGATTTTGCTGTTTATAAACATGGTCCAGGAATTGATCATGCGCCTTTTCTAGTTGAAGTTTTGCCAGTTAATGAGAAACTCGATCCAATACATATAGTTCGTGCTGGTAGATTGTCTCATAGTGTTAAGAAGAAATTTATTATAGCTATGATAAACCCAGATGATAATAGTATTACATATATTTCCCTCAATTGGTTTAAGGCTTAGTTTTTAGAAATCTACTAAAAGTCCATTTTACTGCTCCCTCTATCCTTCTTATATCCTTCTCCTCAGATACATTTCTAATTATAACTTCCTTAAGTATTCCATTTGAATCTTTAACTTCATATGTTACTGCTGCCTTCTCCTTCTTCAACCCCAATAAAACCTTTTTAATGAAGAAATCTTTAAAATCTCTTGAATTTATATCTACTTCTACATTTCTTCCGGGAACTATTATTATTTTTTCTTTTTCAACATATATGTTTGCAATGTTTTCTTTCCCCTCATTTATACTTGATAAAAGTTTTCTTTCGGTGGTTTCAATTTTTTGTGGTTGTGGAGGTGGAATTTTTGCTTCTATCGTTGTTTCCATTGCTTTCTTTTGTGTTGCTACTGATTTTTCACTTATGATTTCTAGACACATTTTAAGTACTTCTATTTCCTTATTTAATTGGTCTATCTTCTCCTTTATCAAAGCCTTTAATTTTTCCCTATCTTCTTCACTCAATTTTTCACCTTCAAATATCTTTTACACTCTTAAATTCTAAAATGTTTTGCATAAAATATTTTTATCTATAAATATTATAAGTTCATTAGGTGTCTTTTTGGCTTTTGAAAGGCTTGTTAGGAAATTAACTAAAGAAAATTTATGGCTTTATGTTATTAGTGTTTTACGTTCAAAACCATTATATGGATATGCAGTTAAGAAGGCTATTTCTGAAAAATTTCATTTTAATCCTTCTACAATAACCGTTTACGCAGTTATATATAAGATGGTTAGAGAAGGATTAATTGAAAAATTTAGTGAGGGTGAAACCACTTATTATAGGGTTACAGATAAGGGATTTATGCTATTTGAGAAAGCTAGGAAATTTATTAGGGATATGGAGAAATCAATTTTTGAGTAAAATTTAAATAAGCTTCTTCTCTTCTATTTAAAGAGTTTCTAATGGATTTCTGGAGGGATTCTATGGCTTCTCGACAGAGTAATGTTATTTTAGTGGGTAAGAAAACCGTTATGAACTATGTTTTAGCAGCTCTAGTTCAATTTAATCAAGGTGCAGATGAAGTCGTCATAAAGGCTCGTGGCAAAGCTATAAGTAAAGCTGTTGATGTGGCGCAAATAGTTAAAACTAGATTTCTCAGTGGACAAGTGGATGTTAAAAATATTTCAATAGGTTCTGAGCGTGTTGGAGAAGGCGATCAAGCGAGAACTGTATCAGCAATAGAAATAACTTTGACGAGGAAATAAATTATAATAATAAATCATATTTTTTAAAGTTATTCTTGGAAATATTTAATAATAATTTGATATTAGAAAATAGTTAGTGATGGTATTTGAAGAAATTGGCTTCAAGGATTCTATCCATTAAGCCATCCCCCACTATAAGTGTTAGTGAAAAAGCTAGAAAACTTAAATCTCAGGGTAAGAGACTTGTGGATTTAAGTATTGGTGAACCTAATTTTGATACTCCAACCCACATTAAGAATGCTTGTATAGAAGCTTTGGATAAAGGGTTTACACATTATACTTCTTCTAAGGGTATAATTGAATTGAGACAAGCTATTTCAACTTATTATAAGAAGTATTTTGGTGTTGATATTAATCCAAATAATGAGGTTATAGTGACTCCTGGATCTAAATTTGCATTATACGCTGCATTACAATGTATTATTGATGTCGATGATGAAGCTATATTATTGACTCCAGCATGGCCTACATATTGGCAATGTGTTGAATCAGCTGGAGGTAGAGTTGTAGAAGTTAATTGTGGTGACTCCTTTAAACTTAATGAAGAATTTCTAAAGAATGCTATAACTAGTAGAAGTAAGGCTATAATCTTTTGTTCCCCAAGCAATCCAACTGGAGGCGTATTAACTATTGATGAATTAAAGGTTATCTCAGATATTGCTATAGACCATGATCTATATGTCATTTCAGATGAGATTTATCGTATGCTTGTTTATGATGATGTTAAACCATATACTATGTTAAGTTTTGATAAATTAAGGGATAGACTAATTGTTATTGATGGTTTTTCAAAAACTTATGCTATGACTGGTTGGCGACTTGGATTTGTAATAGCCAATAAAGACATTATTGATGGTATTGATAAGATACAGCAAAATACTACCACCTGCCCTTCATCTTTTGTTCAATATGCAGGTGTGGCAGCACTTCTTGGAGATCAAAGTTGTGTTGAAAGTATGGTTAGAGAGTATGATGCTCGTAGAAAATTCTTAGTTAAAGAATTGAATTCCATTGAAGGTATTCGCTGTCCAAATCCAAAAGGTGCCTTCTATGTTTTCCCTGATTTCTCAATACTTAACCTAGATTCCATAAGTATTTCAAATCAACTCTTAGATTATGGTGTTGTAACAATTCCCGGAAATGCTTTTGGTTCTGGCGGAGAGAATCATATTAGAATATCTTATGCCACTTCAATGGATGAGATAAAGTTAGGTGTCAATTTAATTAGAAAGTTTATTTCTGATAAAATGGGGAAACATTAAATACCACTCTTTTTCTTATTTATTTGGTGTCTCTATGGCTTCAGAGGAAGTTTTACCTCCAATACCATTACAAGTTGAAAGTTTAGATGATCTAGCTAGATTTATGGCTTCTGCTGCAGGTTTAGGTCAACCTGTATATGCATTATGTTTTGATCATAATGGATCATGTTATGTGGGTATTATAGCTATATACAGGGATTACTATAAGTGGTATGGTATTCCAGTATTCTATTACTATGAGAGTAAGACATCTATATGTGGTAAATACTTTTTGGTTAGAAGTGAGGAGAGTGGAGAGATTATTAGAGTTTCTAATGGTATTCAACCTGGCTGGATTGCTATTCCAATTATTAGATTAAAGAGTAAGCCCCCATTTCTAAAACTAGATTAAATCCATGGTTTTCCTTTTTAGTTTAAGTTTCTATTAATTAAATTACGTTTTTCTTTGAAGTTTTTGTGTAGATATTTTGTTGTGGGTCCAATATTTCCCATTCGGTTTTATATTGCATTTAAATGTTTATTAAAAATTTCATTCTCCTCATAACCTATCTTTGGCATTAATGTTATCAAATGGATAAGTTTTTACACACCCTAATTATACATTATAACTTGTATGTCTGTTGTTAAGATTTTTACATCGCCAAACTGTCCTTTATGTATGATTTTAAAGAACTTTTTAAGTAGTATTGGAGTTAAATATTTAGAGATGGATATATCAAATATTAATGTTATGACTGAACTCATAATGAATAATGTTTTTGTAACTTCAGTTCCAATACTTGAGGTTGATGGAAGATACTTCTTTGTAAATGACCTTTTTGAAGATTCTAAATTGAGAAGTGAATTTATTTTGAAGATTTTAGGGAGGAGTTGAGCTTGGTTGATTGGCTTAATGGATATAATGGTTGGATCGATAAATCTACTGTTAATCTTAAGGGTAAGGATGATGAATTAATACTTGTTCGAACTAGTAGTGGATATTTTGAGCCTTGGGATAGATCTAAAATTGTAAAACAGCTTTTAAAGGAAACTCAATTGGCAGAAGAATTCTTTGGTATTCCTCCTATAAGTAGGGAGGAAGCTGAGGCTATAGCTTTAGAAGCTGAACGTAGAATTAAGAGTATGAAGGCATTTTTCGTGAGTGCTCCATTAATTAGAGAAGTTGTAAATAATATTTTGCTTGAATGGTCTAATAATAAGCCTGTATACATAGTATATAGGAATGTTTTAACTAGAGTTGGAGCACCTGTATATGATGCTTATCTCATCGATATTGGATTAGGTTTTGAAGCTAAGGAAAACGCTAATTTACAGCCTAATCCTGAAACTTCCCATAAGAAGAAGGCTGATAAGCTTTCTAAAGAACAATATCTCTTGCTCCTACCCATACATATTGCTGATGCTCATTTGAAGGGTGATATTCATATTCATGATTTAGAGTATTTTGGAACTAGACCATTCTGTCAAGATCATGATTTACGATACTTCTTATATTATGGTTTAATGCCCGATGGAACTGGATTTAAAACTAGTGTTGCTGGTCCTGCTAAACATCCTGAAGTAGCTATTTTACATTCAGTTAAGATACTTGCAGCTGCACAAACTAATTTCTCAGGTGGACAGGGTTTCTATAACTATAATGTTTTTCTTGCACCATTTATGGAAGGATTATCATATGAAGAAATCAAACAATTGGCTCAAATGATGTTTTATGAATTAACTCAATGTTATGTTGCTAGAGGAGGTCAATTAGTCTTTTCCAATATTCAACTTTCACCAACAGTCCCCGAGATTTGGCGTGATAAACCTGTTGTTTATAGAGGTGTTGTTAGTGAGGATACCTATGGAAGTTTTGAAGAAGAAGCTAGATTATTCTTTAGAGCTATATATGAAGTTGCATTTAAAGGTGATTTTTGGGGTAAACCATTCAATTTCCCAAAACTTGAAACTTACATAACTCCTGAAGCTCTTAAAGATGATTACTATGATGAATGGATGCTCGTCCATAAAGTTGTTTCAAAATTCGGTTCTCCATACTTTGATAATGCTCTTCCAGCATATAGAGGATATGGTAAGGGTGTATCATGTTACCAATGTTGTGCATACTCTTTCACTGAAACCCCTGAAAGTGATTCCTCATTTAATGATAAAGTTTACTTTATTGATGGTAAACATTTTAGCATGGGTGCATGGCAAGTTGTTAGTTTAAATCTTCCTAGAGTTGCATATAAGGCTAAGGGTGATGATGATAAACTCTTAGAAGAAATATATAGACTCATGGATTTATCATTAGATGTATTTAAAGTTAAATTAAAGTGGATGAACCTTATGATTAAGAATGGACGTCTACCCTTTGCAACTCAAAGACCATTAGATCCTAGAACTGGTAAGAGAGGTCCTCCTGCAGTGGATTTCAATAATTTGGTTTTCGTTATAGGTTTAGTTGGCGGTAATGAAATGGCTCAATGGCATACTGGTTATCAATTGCATGAATCTAATGAAGCTGTGAAATTACTTGTAAAAGTAATTTTAGCTATGCGTAAATATAGAGATGAATTGGAATCTAAATTTAATTATAAAATTGCTTTAGCTAGAACTCCAGCTGAAAGTTGCGCTCAGAGGCTTGCAGTTGCAGATCTATTATCAGATGAATATAGAGATGCAGCTAGTAAAGTTGTTAAAGGGGATTTGGAAACCGCTAAGAAGATGCTTGAGAGCGATGAAAGGGATGTCCCAGTATACTATAGCAATGGTACACATGTATATGTTGGTGCAAACATCCCATTAGCTAGAAAAATAGATATTGAACATAAATTCTTCCCATTATTATCTGGTGGAAACATATTCCATATATGGCTTGGTGAAGCATATCCAGATCCTGAAGCTCTATTTAAACTCACGAAGAAAATTGCTACGGAAACTCAAATAGGATATTTCAGTTATACTAAGGATTTAACTATATGTAGTGATTGTGCAACTGTTTCTCCATTGTTAAATGATAAATGTCCAAATTGTGGTTCTAATAATGTGAAATGGTGGAGTAGAGTTACTGGATACTATCAAGATGTTAGTGGATGGAATATGGCTAAGAGGAGGGAGTTGAAAGATAGGTATAGAATTAAGATTTAATTTTCCTAATGTTTTCCTTTGCATGACTTAAGCTCATCCTTAAACCTAAATCTCTATGTCTAATATATATCTTTGGTAAACCTATAGCTTCACTTAAATATACTATTTCATTGATTGTTAAATTCTTTTGTAATCTAAGTTCTTTATTTGCAGCTAATTCATGTATAACCTCTAATACCTCTATACTTACATTTTTTCCATCTTCAATAGCTTTCACGTATCCCAACTCTAATAGATCATTTTTCAAATTCAACATTTTATCTGGATTATTATTTAGACTCCTAATTATTGGGATTCTTATTTCAACACTTTCTAAATTGCTTTCAAAAGCTAATTTTATTGTTCTCTTTATATTTTCTAGGTCTTTTTGTTCTATTTTAATTCCAACTATTTTTGTGTAATCATTAACATTTAATGGTGCTTTCAAATCTATTGCTATATGATCTACTATTTCCCCTTCAATTAACTTTTCTATTATTCTTGGATTCGTACCATTTGTATCAATTCCAAATTTTAATTTTATCTTTTTACATTCTTCTCCAATACTCATTAGAGCTTCAGATTGTATTGATGGTTCTCCACCAGTTATCTTACATGCTTCTACAATATCTTTTACTTCAATTATCCTCCTAACTATTTCATCTATCATTAACAAATTTTCATTTCTCATTTCCCATAACTCATAGTTATAGCAGTATTGGCATCTAAAGTTGCATCCTTGAAACCATATTACTATACATGGATGTCTTGGATAATCTATTAAACTTAAATCTCTTATTCCAGCTACATATACCCTCAATATTCCTTCCTCCTTAATAATATGCTTGTTCCACTTTTAATCTTACCTAGATTTTCAATGTTTAAAGCTACTCCAATCTTTGTTTCTGATTTTACGGATTCTTCTTCTAAATGTATTATTATTGCTTTATTTATACTGGAGTATGTTACATCCCCTTTTAAAGCTTTATTCAAAGTTTTTTCCCCTTTGATATTGATTTCTATTGGTATGTATATTTTCCCCTTATAAACTAGTAATGTTGCTTTTAATGGTAATTTCTTTATAATTTCGAATGTTGTTAATGGGGCTATTGCCCTTAACAGTTTTATTTCAAATTTTTCTTGAGATGCTGTGATCATTTCTAAAATATAATCTTCCATGCTCAATATTTCTCTGAACTTATTTTACATGGTCTAATTTATTAATTTTTATGGTGTGAAGAAAAATATTACTTCCTCTTTTAATTGTTCAGGTTCTTTTATAATTTTTCTCGGTTTTAACCATTCTGGGAGTAAGTCAATATATCTTTTATACCTTCTATCTAAGTATACCACTATCCCTTTATCTTCATGTCCTCTTATAGCTCTTCCAGCTGCTTGTGATGCCTTCCATATTGCTGGTAAAATATAACTGTATAATTTCCCTTTTTCTCCAAATCTTTTTTCATAGTATTCATTTTTCTTATCTATTCTTATTGAAGGTTCTGGGAATGGTATTCCAACAAGTAATACTATATCCATTTCTCTTCCTGGGAAATCTTCTCCTTCACTTGCTCTTCCACCACAAACTCCAAGGTATATGGCTCCCTCATTTCGTGCTTTTTCCTTATATGCTTCTATTTTCCATTCGCTTGTTCTTGGATCTTCATTTTGTTCTTCAATGTATATTGGTTTCATTAATTTTTTTATGCCTGCCTCGATTAGCCCCTCTAAAACTTTATATGATGCTGTGAATACCCCTATACCCATCTTAGTATTCTCCGATAATATGAATATGTACTCATTTATTTTTTGATACATCTCCAAACTTCTTTCTTCGTAATCTGTGGATACATTTTCAACAATTATTGGTAGTATATTTTTGCTATTTGTGTATGTTGTTTTTACATATCTATATTTTTGTATTCCTATTAATTCTCCATATTTTTCATCTATGGTTCCTGACATACTTATTGTAGCATTAAATGTGCCATATATTTTCCTTAGGATATTTGATGGATCGAAGCATTCTATCCACATTTCACTATTTCCAGAAAATACTGCATATTCTTCTTTTTCCACTATGCTTTGAAATTTTTTCAAAAATTTTCCTAGGTGATGTATATGTGAAATTGGTTTCTTACCTTCTTTTGCAAGTCTATGTCTTATCCTATCTCCCTCAGTAATTAATTTCAATGCTATATCACTTAAATTTCCACATACTTCTTCAATGGCTCTTTTTAGACGATCTTTTTCTATTACTACTTCCACATTGCTTTCTTTAACTATGATTTTCATTAATTGTTCAATTATCTCTATTTCTTGAATTAAATCTTCTCTCTCCATTTCTATGATAGTTTCTTCTAATCCTCTAATTGTTATCTTTTCCATTTCCATATTTACTGCTATTTCTGGTAGATTATGTGCTTCATCTACTATTAGTATTGAGTTTTTTAATTTTAGATTTAAGGTTTTCATTATTTGTGGTATTAACATGTAATTATAATTTGCTATTAGTATTCTACGTATGGATGCTTCTCTTTTTGCAACTTCATAAGGGCATACATTATTTTTCTCACATATTTCTATAAGTTCTTTTACACCACATACCTGTGGTATCTCTATACCTTCTATCTTTTTCTTATCATAATATTCACATTTCCCTTGTCTTCTTAATTCTGAACACAATATTGAGAATGCTTCATGATCTTTCTTTAAATCTTTATCTAAACTTTTTATACACATCTTTGTTCTAGCTTCTAAAGTTATAGCATTTATTGTATTGGGTATATTTTTAATCTTCTTTATTTCTTCTATAACCCTATTATTTTCCCTATGTGTTCTACAAAGCCATATAACTCTATTATCCTCTAATCTTTCTAAGATGGGTATGATGGCTGTAAGTACTGTTATGGTTTTTCCAAATCCTGATGGGGCTCTTAAAATAATGTTTTCACCATTTAATATTGTATCCATAACTTTTTCTATCAATTCTATTTGTCCATTTCTGTATTCTCGATAGGGAAAGTATTTATCGTATTCTATCTTCAATTTGTGATATTACCTCCTTAACCCAATATTCAAATCTCTTCATTTTATCCAAGATGTCATCTACCCTTCGCTCCAATTCTATTATTCTATTTGAATTTGTAATGGTTTGTTTTTCTATTTTTCCAATTATACTTTCAAAATTTTGTTTGTCCAAATTGTTTTTAGAGGTCTTTTCTTCTATTGATTCCATTTTATCTTTTAAAATACTTATTGATGTTGATATCTTTACCAATTTATCTTCAGTTCTATCTATAAATTCCCCGAGGCTTATTGGGTTTTCAGCTATTTTTACCTTCTCTATTCTTCTATATTTTTCAATTAATTGTTTATAATTTTCTTCAAGTTCTATTACTTTTCTTTTGATTATCTCATAATCTTCCTCTAAATTTCTTATATTAATGCGCTCTATTTCATCTTTCACTGTATTTTCATATTTAATTTTGCTTATATTTTTAATAATCCCCTTTACCCCTATTAACCTGACTTCTCTCTTCTCCCCTCCACTTATAATTATACATTCTCCTAAATTTAATTTTGATATTTTTTCTGCTTCCTCCATTTTTAGTCCTAGTTCTTGGATTTCATGATGTGTTAATCTTAATCTATGGATTATAACATATTCCGCATTTCTATATACGTTTGATATTTGGCTTGGAGTTTGAGCTATTAATATTACGTTTACACCATATTTCCTAATTTCATTTATTATCAGTTCTGTTACATTTATTGTTTCTTGATTTTGTCTTGGCATGATGTTTTGTGCTTCTTCTATTACTAGGATTCTTGGTTCTGGATTATTATAAAATGATTTCAATATTATGTTTGTAACAAGCTTTTTTGCTTCAAATGTTATTTTCGATAAATTTATCGCTTCTACTTCTGCTAAATTTTTATTTCCATTAAATAAGTTTAATTTTTCTAGTATGGATAGTTTTCTGATTAATGCATCTTTTACCTCTCTTCCTGAATCGCTTTGATAGTTTATCTTTTTTATTTCTTCTATTATTTCCTTTAATCCTCCCCCTCTTTTACTTGCTTCTATTAGTAATGTTTGTTGTGGTATTGTTAGTTGGAATGTACTTATAATGGCATCTATTATATCTTCTTTCTTCAAATCTATTTTTAATTCTGATGGTTCAATAGACTTATAATCGGTATATTCACCAGACCAATCTATTATTAACTTCTTTTTATTTACACTTTTTAGGATTCTTTTTGCAGTTTCTGTTTTTCCACTTCCAGTCATTCCAAATATCACTATATGTTTATTTCCAGATAGATCTAGGTAGACTGGTCTTAATCCATTTAACCCAATAAATACTTTATTTTTGTTTTTCAATTTAACAGTGATAATCGTTGAAATTGTTATGGTCATTGCTACTAGTATGATTATTTCAATGTTCTTCATGATTATATCAATGAAGTAACTCTTCTTTAGAAGTAGTATTGTTATTATGGCTAATATTGGAGCTATTTCCATTGTCCAATCATTTTTACCTTTTATTCTCCCCCTAATCTTCTTCCATTTACATACTATTAATTTCCTACTTGAAATGTTCTTCACTTAGCTCAAACAATTTACATAATCATTTTTGTCTTCCAAATTTTTCTGCTTCTTCAATTATCTTTGATAATCTTTTTGAAACTAATTCTGAAATTCTCCTTTCAATATCTCTTTCTTCTTCTGTTCTGAATAAGTCTTTTATGTCTTCTGGTAAATGTTCATATTCTTGTATTAGATATTTTAGTGGGCTTATGGTTTTGTCTAGTATGCTATCCAATATGGTTATGTATTCCTTTTCACTAAGTCCATATTTCTCCTTTGATTGTTGTGCAACTTTTATAGCTACATCTACCCCTTCTAAATATACTTGTATTGCATATTTCTTTGCTGCTTGATAATCTTTTGATGCTAAATCTATTGGTGTACTTCTACTACTCACAATTCTCTCCTACCATATTTATTATGTTTAGGTATTAAAATTTGATTTATCGTAAGATTTATCTTATGCATGGTTAAAGTGTCTTTCAGGTGTATTATTTGAGTGAAGTTAAGTATGTAGTTGAAATTAAGAAGGTGGATAAAGTTCAAAAGGTCCCCAAAGAAATTTTAGATGAGATTAAGGGTGTTGTTGGAGGTAAAATGCTTACAAATATGCGTAAAGAAGTGATTTCATGTCCTATATGTGGTGGTGAAGTTCCATTTCTAATATGTTTTACATGTAAAAATTTTATTAGGAGAGTTTCTGGTAAGGTTCACTGTAAAGGGCTCCCATTAACTTGAGGTGCTTATATTGTCACAGTTCTTGCATGATATGGTTGTTGATATTAAAGTTTGTGAAAAATTGAGTTTAAAGGATTTAGTTGAACGATATGGTCTAATGGGTGGTTTTTCCTCTAAATTTGTATATGATGCATACAGAATTTTAATTGATATGTTTAATGATAATTCATGTAAAGTTTTCTTATCCTTTACAGCAAATTTATTGGCAACTGGTTTAAGGGGGGTTATATCTGAACTTATTGGTAAGGGTTTAATTGATGTCATTATAACTACGGGTGGATCTATTGACCACGATATAGCTAGATCTATGGGTGGTAAATATTATCATGGAGATTTCCAACTTGATGATTCTATGTTGAAGGAACATGGAATCTTCAGACTTGGAAACATCTTAATTCCAGAGTCTTCTTATGGTTTGATCATTGAGAAATTTACTTGGAATTTACTTGATAAACTTACAAAGATTAAATGTGTTTGGGGGGTTAGGGAAATTTTAAGTGAAGTTGGCGCTGTATTGGAAGATCAAAATTCATTTTTAAGACAAGCATATTTAATGAATATACCAGTATATGTTCCTGGAATTGTGGATTCATCCTTTGGAACAAGTTTATTCATGTATTCACAATCCCACAAATTTAATATTGATTTATTAAAGGATCAAAAAGAGCTTTCAGATATAATATTTGATAGTGAAATTACTGGTGCATTAATTATTGGTGGTGGGATTTCAAAACATCATACGATATGGTGGAATCAATTTAAAGGTGGTTTGGATTATGTTGTATATGTTACTACTGCATTTGAATATGATGGTAGTTTAAGTGGTGCTCATATTAGAGAAGCTGTGAGCTGGGGTAAGGTTAAACCTAAAGCTAAAAAGGTTACTGTTTATGGTGATGCCACAATAATATTACCAATACTTTTAGCTGCAGTATATGAAGCTTTAGGTATGATTGAAACTACTTAAACCACCATATAGTTTTATCCTTTTGATCCGAAATCTCTATTCCCATATCTCTTAAATTCTTAGCTATTAAATCTGCAATTTCCCATTCTTTCCTTGCTCTATGTATCTGTCTAATTGATATAAGTAAGTTTATCAATTCATTTAGTCTCTTATCTTCTTCAATTCTTTCTTCAAATACCTCTTTAAAAACCCCTAAAATTTCATTCATTTCACTATATATTTTCAAAGCTAATCTTGCTGTTATAGCATTTTCACTTGGTATTACTTTATCATTTACAAAACTTGTTAATTTATGTAATTCTGCTAATGCTTTTGGTGTATTTAAATCATCATCCATTGCTTCAATAATCCTTCTTCTAATTCTACTAACAATAATTATATTTTTTAATGTATCATCATTTGTTTTCTCCTTTCCAAATATAGCTGTGTTTTTCAATATGGATATGGTATTTATAATTCTCTTATATGCATTTCTCATTGCTTCAAGGCTTTCTTCTTGGAATATTGTTTGACTCCTATAATGTCCACTTATTATGTAGAATCTAAACTCCATTGGTGAATATTTCTTTGTTATTTCTTCAACAGTTATTATGTTTCCAAGGGATTTAGACATTTTATCTTTACCCATCATTAATAATCCCACATGAACCCAATATTTCACCCATGGCTTCTTTTCAAAACATGCTTCACTTTGAGCTATTTCATTTTCATGATGTGGGAAAATCAGGTCTTCTCCACCACCATGTATATCAAATTGTTTCCCAAGATATTTTGAAGACATTGCTGAGCATTCTATATGCCATCCAGGTCTTCCAGGTCCCCATGGACTATTCCAATATGGTTCCATGATTTTAGCTTTCTTCCAAAGTGCGAAATCTTGTGGATTTATCTTTCCAGGAGCTTCTTCTTGAGTTTTCATTTGCTCTATATTTATCTTTGATAATTTACCATAATCTCTAAACTTTCTAACATTAAAGTAAACATTACCATCAACTTCATATGCATATCCCTTCTCAATCAGTTTCTCTACGATCTTTATCATTTCTTCAATATGTTCTGTTGCTTTTGGGTATACATGAGCTTTCCTAATATTCAATTTTTCACATACCCTAATAAAATCCTCATAATTCTCTTTTGCAACATCTCTATAATCAACATTCATTTCAATAGCTTTTCTAATTATCTTATCATCTATATCAGTTATATTAACAACTTTTAAAACATTATATCCTTTAAACTCTAAATACCTTCTTAAAACGTCAAAGGATATATATGCTTTTGCATGTCCAATATGGGTTTTATCATAAACTGTTGGGCCACAAACATACATTCTAACAATACTTCTATTAATTGGTCTGAAAACTTCCTTACTTGATGTTAAGGTATTATATATTTTGAACACAATTGAAGGTCACCACCAAACCCTTTATTCATTACACACTAATTACTTTTTCCCTCCTCTAACAATGTATACTGGTGTCCTAGGATTGTTGGATACTAACTCTATCAATTTTGCTTCTGCAAGACTTCTTAAAACCCTTTTAGAAACTCCTAAACTAACATTATACTTGTTAGTCAATACCAGTGGGGTTAAATATTGAAAGCTTTTCAAATCCTTCTTAACCTTCTCCACAAGCTCTGATTCAATAACCATTTCTCTAACTATCTTCTTAACCTCAGTTTTTACAGCCTTCTTACCAGCCTTCTTGGACATAAGATATCACCATAAACAACCTTTAACCTATATTCTATGCATTAAAATAATTTTTACGGTCATTTAGCATGGGTTAATCATTCCATTAAGGTCATACCTTTCGAGCTCAATCATCCCATCAACACTACTTTTTAACGAATGACAAAATAAATTTTATCATTGCATACCATTTAACTCCAATAACCTTATATACCACAAACTTCAAAATTTTATTTGAGTTACCAAAAATTTTACAATACTCAATTTTGGAGGGAAAATTTTGAATTCTGCTGGTGCAATTCTAAATGTTGAACAGATAGTTGCTGGTAGATATCTAGATTTAGCATTGCTTATACTCATGTGGGTTGGAGCAATTCTTGTTATGAATGCTTTAAAGCGTGGATGGACTTTAAAATGGAGGAAGATTGCTGGATTAGAAGCTTTAGAGGAAGCTGTGGGTAGAGCTGCTGAAATGGGTAAACCAGTGCATTTTACTCCCGGATATGCTGGTTTAACGGGAGCTACTTCTCCACAGGTGGTTGCAGGTTTAGCTGTTTTCGCTGAACTTGCAAGATTATGCGCTAAATACGATGTAGAGATTATATGCAGCGTTGGCGACCCCACTGTTCTTGGTGTTGCTACAGAACTATATAAACAGGCTTATACAAGTGAGGGTAAATTGGATCGTGCAAAACCTGAGCATGATATAAGATATTTATCTGGTAGTTAATTTGCATTTGCAGCAGCTGTTCAAGGCATTGCTGAAAGAGAAAGACCTGCAGCTAATGTTATGGTTGGACCATTCTGGGCTGAATCAATGATGTTTGCTGAAACATTCTATAGGGTTGGCTCAATACAAGTTGCTGGTACCGCTAGGGTATATCAGATACCCTTCTTTGCTGTGGTTTGTGATTATGTTATTATTGGTGATGAAATGTTTGCTGCAGGTGCATATCTAAGTAAGGAGCCATCTGCTATGTCAAGTATTTTTATACAAGATCTAGCAAAACTATTTGCCTTAGCATTGAGTATAGTTGGTGCATTAACCCTAACATTTACTGGTTATAAGGGTATTATTGATTTTCTTAAATTGTGAGGTGATTGTATGTCTATATTTTATAGGAGGCATATACCTCTAGCAATAACATTCATATGTGGTTTAGTAATGATTTTACAATATTTCTTAGTTCCAGCGAAGATTACTCAACCCCATGAATATGCTATACAATATTATGGTGTTACATTGACAAATTGGGCTAATTTACTTGCGAATTTCATAGTAGGCTTTGGTTTAGTAAACGTAACAATTATTCACAGTAGGAGGATTATGAGGGCTAAAAGTGCTTTTGATAGATTTTGCAGTGCATGGCTACTCTTTGTTATGGTTGTTTTCTTAATTGTAGGATCCTTTGGCCACTCAGGTTTATGGTATACTCCCTTAGCGAAAAATTGGGAGTGGCTTACATTATATGTTTTAAATCCATTGGATGCAACCATGTATGCATCATTAATATTCTATATGGCATCTGGATGCTATAGAGTTTTTAGAGCTAGAAACCTTGAGACAACCCTATTGTTGATTGTAGGCTTCCTATCATTGATGGCTGCTGCACCAATATTTCAAGTTTATGCTCCATGGTCTCGTGATTTCATTTCATGGTTTGCAAACTATCCAAGTATAGGTGCTTATAGAGCTATTCAAATGAGTGCTGCATTAGGAGCTATTCTTCTTGGTATAAGAACTTTGATTGGTACTGAAACTGGATATATGGGTAGGAGGGATTAAATATGGCTGGTAAATCTTTTATAGATATTCTTGAAGAAGTTCCTAGAGAAGTTTTATATACTATTGTCTTAATAGCTATGATTATTCCATTGTTACGTCCATTGGGTTTACCAGTACCAGTTTCAGCTCCAGTTATGGAGTGGTATAATGCTATTGAAGCAATACCTCCAGGTAGTTATATCCTAGTTTCACATTGTAGTCTTGGTTCATTTCCAGCTTTTGAATCTATGCAAGTAGCCACTTTACATCATCTGTTTAGTAAGCCAGTTAAATTAGTATTCTTCTCCATTGATGCTACTGGACTTATAGTTTATGATATGCTTATGTCTAAAGTTGATCCTAAAATTTACGGTAAGACGTATGGTGTTGATTACTTCCATATAGGGTATATTGCTGGTGGTGAAACTGCTATGAAAGCTTTAGCTGATGATTTTAAAGCTGCTGTTCCATCTGATTATAAAGGTACACCATTATCTCAAATTCCAATGGCTGCAAATATAAACAACATAAGAGACTTTTATATGGTTATATGTTTTACATCTGCTGGTGAGACATCCATTGGTTGGATTAGGCAATGGGTTACCATGCGCCCTGAAGTTAAGTACTTGTGTTGCGTTTTAGATATGATGTTACCCACCATGAGGCCATATTACGAGGCTAAACAGATAACAGCTTTAGTGGGTTCTGCACCTGGTGGTGAATATGAATTTCTAATAGGTAAACCTAGTAGTGGCATTAAGAAGGCCGATGCATTTAGTGGAGCTCATTTGGTGATATTAGTGTTTATAATCCTCGGTAATATTGCACATTTAGCTAAACGTATGCGTAAAGGAGGGTGAATGTTATGGTGGATATTATAACTGAAATTGGCTTATGGGTTGCTGCATTTCTTACAATTGCATGTATTTCAATTGCATATAGGGATAATCCGGTTTTCAAATTTGCTGAACACACTTATGTTGGTGCTGCTATAGGTTATACTTTTGTTGCAGCGCTTAGAAATATCAAGACTTACGGTATAGATTACCTATATCCAACACTTAAAGATCCATGGTATATCGTACCATTGATTATTGGTGTAACGATGTACTTTAGATATCATCGTACATTATATTGGATCTTTAGGTATGGTATTGCCATAGTTGTGGGTACAAGTGTTACAGCGGCATTTGTTAGATCTATTGAAGCTGATTTTATTGCACAAATTGTTGCTACAGCTTCACTTGATTTCCGTACTGGAACTATTTTTGATATTATTGGAAAAGTCCTCTTATGGGTCTCATTGATAACAGCACTTTACTACTTCATATTCACATTTCCAAGATTGCATACAGGGTCTTTAGCCTTTATTCCAAGGCTTGGTAAAACTTTAATGATGTTAGCATTCGGATATGCCTTTGCCAATACCGTTCTGAGTAGAATTGATTTATTCGTTGGGCGATTGCAATTCCTACTATTTGAATGGCTTAGGATACCAACATAAACTTAAATTCTCAATTTTTTTATTATTTTTGTGGCTTTATTTACAACATCTTCTGCATTTATGCCAATTATCCTTATCATAGCTTCTTTCCCAATTTCTCCTAAATCATATATTACATCTGGTGTTTCTCCTAAATCCTCTATTGCCTTTTTCACACCCCATTTCAATGTTCCTCCTTCAATTAACTTTATTTCCAATGGTTCTTCCTTTCTTTTGAATTCAGCTATTTTGAATCCTGCTCTTCTACAAGCTTCCAATATCTCTTCACTATACTTTATGTTCATAGCTGCTCTCATGTTTGGATCAATCTCCATTGCTGATAGTATTACATTTGCTATATGTTTTGATGCTCCGAATTTCACTTGTCCATTTGCTCTTGGAAAACCATTGACCACTGTTATTCTACCATCTATTGCACATACATCTTTAATGCTTTTTGCGTTTGGTATTGCTTCACCGATATTCATTCTAACTTCAGGTATTAATTCTGCTAATTCTTTTGTTTCTTCAATTTTCTCTAATGCTTTTAAAACATTTATCCATGCGTTATACCTATTTGCTTCTTCATATAATTTAGCCATTGGATTTACTGGACCATAACCTCTACCAATATTTAAGCCTTCAATTATTGATTTATCCATAAATTCACTTGCAATTCTAAAGGCTTCAGGTATACTTACTTTTCTAGCTATTAATGCTGTTAATGCTGCTGAAAATACGCATCCAGTTCCATGGGTATTTTTAGTTTCAATCCTCCTTTTCTCATTTTCATAGAATAAATCGTCATAATATAGTAGGTCTATTACCTTCCCTCCTTCTAGATGTCCACCTTTAATTATTACTGCTTCAACTCCCATAGACTTTATATCTATGGCTGCCCTTTTCATATCTTCTAAACCCTTTATTTTGTGTTTTACCATTTCTTCTGCTTCAGGTATATTGGGGGTTACTATTTTTGCTATGGGTATTAATTTCTCCTTTAATGCTTTTATAGCTTCATCCTTCAATAGTTTTGCTTTTGATTTTGCAATCATAACTGGATCTACAATTAAAGGGATCTTTCTAATGCTTATTTCTTCAGCTACGATATCTATTATTTCTTCACTATATAACATTCCAGTTTTAGCTGCATCTACACCTATATCTTCAACTACTGCTTCAAATTGTAATTTTATGAATTCTGGTGGTATTGGATGTATTCCTTTAACGGTCATGGTATTTTGAGCTGTTAAAGCTGTTATTACTGTCATACCATAAACTTGGAATGCTGAGAAAGTCTTTAGATCTGCTTGTATTCCAGCACCTCCACTGGAATCTGATCCAGCTATTGTTAAAGCTTTATAAATTTTCAAATTCTACACCAAATTATAGGTTTAATATTTTGTTTAAATTGTTTATGTAGAAATCGTTTTTAATTTGTTTTACCAATCATATTTAGATTGAGTATGGAATTACTACTTGGATTATGCATTCTACTCTTTTTATCGATAATCTCAATAAAATTTCGATTTCTAGATTTATCTGGAACTTTTTCTGCTTTTATTATTGGTTTTATTGTTATTCTTTTTGGTGGGTTTAAGTGGTTTGCATTATTACTACTGTTTTATGTGGCATCCAGTTTATTCACTAAGTATAAATATGATTTTAAAAGGAGTTTGGGTTTTGCTGAAGCTAGAGGGGGATCTAGATCTTGGAGGAATGTTGTTGGTAATGGTGGTGTAGCAGCATTATTTGCATTGGGTGAAGGAACTTTTGGTGGCGGCATCTTTTTTGCAGCTTTCCTAGGCGCTATTTCTACTGCTTTCTCAGATACTCTAGCTACTGAAATTGGTTTACTATATCCTGGTAAGCCTAGGTTAATAACAAATTTAAGGAAGGTTGAACCTGGTGTTTCTGGAGCTATATCTCCATATGGTGAATTCGCAATATTCTTCTCATCTTTATTAATGGGGTTTGCTGCTTTTATGTTTAATGTTGCACCTGAATTTTCATTAGTTCAAATCCTCTGTATTTCTGTTGTATCTGGTTTTATTGGGTCTACTATTGATAGTTTTATCGGTGCAATTTTTCAAGCTGGATATTGGTGTGATAAATGTAATATGTTCTCAGAGGATCCTATACATATACTTTGTGGATGTAGAGCTAGACTTGTTAAAGGATTTAGCTTTATAAATAACCATATTGTCAATTTTACTTCTACACTAATTGGTGGATTAACTGGATTAATTATTTCATTAGTGTTTATTAGTTTCTAATTTTCTTCTTAATTTTACTTCTTGACATTATATATGATGATATTATAGTTAGTATGATCGCTATTGATATTATTACTATTATTAGTATTTGTTGACTTGATGATTCTATTTCTCCTCTTATGATTCCTCTACTCCATTTATTCACGTTTAATAGTATCTGTATGAAAGCTTGATAACTTAATATTTCAATTTTACTTATTTCACTTATGTCTACTGGATTGTAAAATAGAAACCAATCTACTTCTAGAGTTCTTGTTCCTCCACCGTAAAGTTCTATTATTATTGATAATGCTGGTTTATCTCTACCCATCAGACACCAGTTTGCAGATCCTCCATATATTCCTCCTCTAGCTATTTCATACCCATATATATTTGAAAGTGTTGAGGCTATTTCCATATACACATTTAGATATGGATTTTCTTGATATGCTGGTATTAGTATTTGCTTTACCCCTGAGTGTAAATTCAAATAAAACAATATGTTACGCTTTAATAATATGTTTTTTAAAGCTTTTACCTCTGGTTCACTTTCAGGTTCTTCACCTCTATATGTTGTTGAATTATAGTATGGTGAACCTCCAAGAGTCCATGAGTACCCAAAATTCCTATTTAAATCTACACCATTAGCATTACATCTACCATCCTTTATGTGTATAATTGGTATTGGTGGTGAATATTTTGACATTTCTACACCATCTGGATTTAACATTGGTATTATTATTATGCTGAGATTTCTAAGTAAACCTTTACCAACTAATTCATTGTATTCTTCTAAAATTGTTTCTAAAAGTTTATATGCTACTCTAACTCCTATAACTTCACTTCCATGCATTCCTCCATCAATTAATATAACTCCTTCCTCTTTTCCAATTCCAGTAATTTCACAAGCCCATATTTCTCTACCAAGTAGGCTTTTACCAATACTATAAATCTTTAGAATATCTTTATACTTGCTTTCTAATTTCATAAGTTTTATTGTTAAAGTTTTCCAATCGAAATATACGTTGTTAAAGTATTCTCTTCTAAACTTCATATTTGTTTTTATCATTTTAGCATTTAATGTTTCATTGAATATCTCTATCTCTCCCTCCAATAAAACTCCACTAAAACCATCATAGATAAGTTTCGTTTCATTATTTGATAATATTATACTAGTTTCATTTGTTCCTATAACATTGAATACCCTGTGATCATACAACTGTATTTTATCGTTTTCTTTAATGATTTTTGGTATCCATAGAGGGTATACCTCCCAATTCCATAATTCTCCATAAATTCGCATTCTATTGGTTAGATTATATATAGCCCATAATGTTCTTCCACAAATATCTATTGTTACATTTATTAATGGTGTTTTAGTGTACTTATTCAATGAATTATATGTTACATTTAAGATTCTTCCATCACTTAGCTCATACAACGTGTATATTCCACTTCTAACATCCATAGATTCTAATTTTTCAATGGTAGTATGTGAAAGGATTGGGGTTAATTGGATAAATTGAGTTAAGATCACTATTGTGATGAAGTATGGGTAAATCCTTTTAATCATTTATTACACCATAATCCAAATAATCCATACTTCTTCTCTAATTCATTATTCCAATTTATTTCTCCATTAGATATCATTTTTTGAATTTGTATTTTATATTCTATAGCCTCTATGTATCTTTTATTCTTTAAAGCTTCTTCAAGTTTTTCAAATAATTCAATCTTTTTTTCATTAACTCTTTCTTTTTCAATAGGTTTTTCTTCAGTCTTCATAAGTATTCCTACAACTTCCAACGCCTTCTTCCCACTTTTTGATGCTAGGAATAATGCTTGCTTCTCTGAATATGCATATACTGTTTCTATACTTCCATCAGCCATTTTAACCCTAAAGGGTATTTTCTCCTTTTTCCCACTCATAATACCTATATTTCTATTAAGTTTCTATAATGTTATAACGTTTTCCAATTTAACCTAATATTTAAATTTATATTTTTGTTTTCCCTCGTTTTCTTGGTGTTTCTATGGTTAGAAATGTTATTATTATGGGTGCTGCTGGAAGGGATTTCCACAATTTCAATGTATTCTTTAGGAATAATCCAAATTATAGAGTTGTAGCTTTTACAGCTACTCAAATACCGGGTATCGCAGGTAGATTATATCCACCAGAATTGTCTGGGCCACTCTATCCAAATGGTATACCAATATATCATGAATCTGAACTTCCAAATTTAATTAAGAAGTTTAATGTAGATGAAGTTGTTTTCTCTTATAGCGATGTTTCTCATGAACATGTAATGCATATGGCATCTATAGCTATGAGTTGTGGTGCATCTTTTAGACTTCTAGGTCCAAGGGATACTATGCTTGAATCCAGTAAACCTGTTATTGCTATATGTGCTGCTAGAACTGGTGCTGGTAAAAGTACTGTTACAAGACGTGTTTGTAATATTCTAAAGGAATTTAATGTTAAATTTGTTGTTGTAAGACATCCAATGCCCTATGGTGATTTAAAAGCTCAAAGAATACAGAGATTTGAGAAAATAGAAGATTTAGAACGATATAATTGTACAATCGAAGAGAAGGAAGAATATGAACCTCATATACGTAGAGGTTATATTGTTTATGCTGGTGTTGATTATGAATTAATATTGAAACATGCTGAAGCTGAAGCTGAAATAATAGTTTGGGATGGTGGAAACAATGATTTCCCCTTCTTTAAACCACATCTATTAATCGTAGTTGTAGATCCTTTGAGAATTGGACATGAAGTTAAATATTTCCCAGGTGAAGTTAATGTTAGAATGGCTGACATTGTTGTTATCAATAAAGTTAATGTTGTTGATGATGAAAGTGTTAAAATCGTTGAAAAGAATATTAAGTCTATAAATCCAAATTCAATCATAGTTAAAGCTGCTTCAGAAGTTTATGTTGATGATCCCAATGTAATTAAGGGTAAACGTGTATTAACTATTGAGGATGGACCTACATTACTCCATGGAGATTTAAGATTTGGTGCTGGATATATTGCTGCTAAAAAGTTTGGGGCTTCTGAAATTATTTCACCAAAAACATGTGCTATTGGTTCAATTAAGAAAGTTGTTGAGGAAAACGATCTCCTCTCAATTCCAGCACTAGGTTATAATAGAGATCAACTTTTAGAACTTGAAGCTACAATAAATAATGCTGATTGTGATAGCATTGTTATAGCTACACCCACTGATTTAAGAAGATTTATCAAAATAGCTAAACCATCAACAATGGTAAGTTTTGAACTCGCTGAAATTGGAAAGCCTGATCTCAAGGAGTGTATTTCAAACTTTATTTACAAACATAAATATTAAATTCAATTTATTCAATAGATATTTAAATGATCTCTATGGTTGAAAAACGCATAATATTAATTGTTGTTGATGGTATGGGTGATAGAGCAATACCAGAACTTAACTATAAGACTCCTCTTGAAGTTGCAAATAAACCCACAATTGATGAATTGACTAGAAATGGACTGACTGGTATTATAGATGTTATTGGAGTAGGTATCCCTCCCGGTAGTGCGCCTGCAAATCTTGCTTTGCTTGGTTATGACCCATATGAATGTTATACTGGTAGAGGGGCTTTTGAAGCTCTTGGTTTAGGTTTAGATTTATTTCCTGGAGATATAGCTTTTAGAGCTAATTTTGCTACAGTAAATGATGATTTAATAGTTTTAGATAGAAGGGCTGGTAGATATCTTGTTGAAGGAGATTTACTTGCTGAAGCTATTAATGATATTAAAATTGAATCTTCTCCAAATGTTTCAATAATATTTAAACACGGTATAGAGCATAGGGGTGTTTTAGTTTTAAGGGGATCTGGGCTTTCAAAAGATGTTAGTGATACTGATCCTGAAAAGGAGAATGTTAAAATCCTTACTTCAAAACCTTTATCTAATACACCTGAAGCTATAAGGACAGCCAATATACTAAATGAATTTACCATTAAAAGTTTTAAAGTACTATCTTCTCACCCAGCTAATTTATCTAGGATTTCCAGAGGTCATAAACCTGCAAATATAATTCTTTGTAGAGGTGCTGGTACTCTTCCAAATATTAAGAAATTTGAAGAACGTTATGGTATTAAGGGTGTATGTATTGCAGGAGTTCCATTGATTAAAGGTGTTGCAAAAGCTGTTGGTTTAGATGTTCTAAATGTTGAAGGTGCTACTGGCGGTTTAAATAGTAATTTGATGGCGAAGGCTGAAGCAGCTGTTAAAGCTGCCGAGAAATATGATTTCATATTTTTGCATGTTAAAGGTGCTGATACTGCTAGTCATGATGGATTGATTAAAGAGAAAATTAGATTTATTGAAGCTGTGGATGAAATGGTTGGAAGGATTATTGAAGGGTTAAACAAGTATGAAGTCTATTTATCAATTACAGCTGATCACTGTTCTCCAATAATTATTAGGGATCATTCCGGAGATCCAGTTCCAGTACTTATTTATGGCCCATATATTGTTAATGATGATGTTAATAAGTTTAGTGAAAGAGATTGTTTAAAGGGTGGACTTGGACGTATTAGAGGTTTAGATTTACTTCCAATACTTTTAAGTTACTCATCTAAAGCTAAGAAGTTTGGTGAGTAATTAATATTCCTTTGGGCATACATTGTTAAACCAACATTCATCACATATTTTAATCTTCTTTTGGTAACACCATCTTTCTGCTACGGCCCTAGTAACCATCATTTTTGATGGTTCCTCTGGAAATAACATTTCACTTATTATTTTGTATGCTTTGTATCCCGTATTTTCATATTCCATGTCTTCTATTCTTTTATCTGTTAATCCAAGGCTTAATAGGACTTCTGAGACTCCATTGTCTAATGGTGAGTATACATATGTTTTTCCACTTACATTCCATACATTCAAAACTATTAATAGTAGGTATAGGTACATGTTTGTTATTTGTTGCTCTCCTATGGGGAGACATAATATTGATGTTTTCAATGAATCTATAGCTGTTAAATTGTCTTTGATCTTAGTCATGGTAAGCAAACCATAATAGTAAGATTTTATTTTGTATATTTTTTCTGGTAGATCCTTTGAAACATTGAACATTATATGTCTCCTTAGAGATTCTGCAAAATTTATAAATTCGAAGTTTTCTATGTTAGCTAATCCTTGAGCTAGGTATGACATTGATTTTATTATTCTTTCTACATCAGTTTTATTTATATTGCTAAGTTCATTGCATTCATCTTTTATGGCATAGTATAATAGATCTTCATCAAGATAATAATCAAATTTCGTTACTACACTTTTGAATCTCTTATATTCTTTTGATGGAGTTTCACCTTTACTTCTTAGTTTCCAATTATATTTATCAAATACTGAGTAAACGAATATATCCATAAGCATATTCCTAGTATCTTCTGTTGTAATGTTCAAATTATCTAGCAATCTTTTGTAATGTGTTTTTACAATTTCACTTCTCTTATCCATTTCATTTCTTAGATCTTTTAAGAGTCCCCCCTCGATTTTTGCAGAAAATTTTGTTAGATACTTATCCCATATTCTTTTTTCTTCTTTCTTCATCTTTCATCCTCCTCATACAAATATCATAGAACCAGCATTTTCTGCCCATATGCCCATAGCATTTATATGGTTTTGTACACCATTCTCTTCCAGCTATCCACAGTAATGATATTTTTGCTTTATCCTCTGGAAATAGTTCTTCAGATAGCTTATTTATTGCTTTAGATGCTCTTCTCGGATCCTTCCTAAGATCTTTTAATGTTAAATTGCTTAAGCCTATACTTATATATGTTTTTACTGTATTCCAGTCTATTGGAGTTTCTATGTATTTTCTCACTTCATTCCATATGTTATATATCCATATAGTGTAGTATGGATATAATGTTGATATCTTAGATCCTATTGATGGGAAGCATTCCAGTGATAATTTTAATGATTCAAATAATTTGTACATTTCAATTTCATTTTTAGTGTAGTTTCTTAGTAGTAGACCAAGCTTTCTTGCTGTTGTTGCCCCTGAAAGTGTTGGCGCTATTTCAAATAATGTAAATTCAATTAGTTTTTTGACGAATTCTTCAAATACATTTATTTCATTATTTTGTATTAGGAATCTAGCAAATAACGTTATACTTTTTGCAGCATCCTCCTTCTTCTTTTTTGCAACTCCAGTAAGAGCTTTACTCCTAAATAATGCTTTTCTAATCTTTTCATAGTCTGTGTAGTTCTCAATTTTATCTAGTGTTCCAACTCTATCTATTACACCAATAAATTCTGTTTGCGGTTCATATTCTGCAGCCCAGAAAAATTGTTCTAATAGTGAGTATATGAATAATCCAAGCAATATCTTCTTCTGAGGATCATTCCTCTTAATCCCTATATTTTCAAATTTTGATAGTAATATCTCTTTGGCTTCATTTTCAAATTTCTCTATAATCCTCTTGAGATTTAATTTTAATTCCAATAATTTGTTTATTTCCTCTTTAACTTTATCTTTATTTATGATGTTTGTTAAAGCCATTACCCTAATTAAGTTTAATAGGTTGTTTGTATTTTCACTTCTTCTATCTTGAAATTCCCATTTTTCACCTTTTATATAGCTATCTATTATTTTCCTGGCAGCTGTATTTTTCTTTGGTTGTATAATTGATATTGCTTCAATTATTGGTAGTATATCTTCTGAGAGTGTATCCCATTCTTTCGTTGATTTTTCAATAAATACTTCCATTAAACTTTCAAATCCATTTTTAATGGCTTTTGTAGCAATCTTATTTTTTGTTTCATGCAATGCTATTAAAACTCTTCCAGAAGCTTCCAAATCTGGATTTATTCCTGCCTTTGTTTTTGGCCATAATCCATCATCTCTTTGACTTTCCAATAAGTATCTTACACATTTATCTACAA
The DNA here is from genome assembly GCA_038727515.1 of Methanomethylicia archaeon. GTDB lineage: Archaea > Thermoproteota > Methanomethylicia > Culexarchaeales > Culexarchaeaceae > JAVYVS01. The sequence goes on along the minus strand of JAVYVS010000001.1, from coordinate 622,627 downwards.
CTTCCCCCTTAATACCAGCTGTCGCTATAGCTTTTAATGCATATGCTGAAACTATTACATCATTTGAATTATCTTCATATTCTAATGATTCTTCCATCCACGCTCCATTCTCAAGCTGATTTTTAATTAAGAATTTTATTGCTCTTTCTATTCTTTCATCATTTTTTAAACCTATTTTAGAAGCCAATTCTATAACTTTTGCAGTTTCGATTATTCCTGAGGAGTATCCTTTAATCCAATTACGTGGAAATCCTCCATCATCATTTTGAAGGCTTAACAATTTATCCATATAAATCTTAATTTTATCTTTTTCAGTATCAAGTAGTAATAGCAATTCACATTTCTCTATCCATTCTCCCCATTCCATTACGTATTTTGCAACTTTCACTTGGAAGTCTTCTATCATTTTACATCCACTTTTAACTATCTAGATAACGTGAAAGTCTCTCAAATCTAATATATTTATTTTTCCATTGAATCTATGATAACCCTTATTAATTGTTTTTATGATATCTTATTTTTGTGGTGGATGATTTTGGGCGTTAGGATAAAGCCTGATGGGTCTCTGGGACTTAAAGTTAAGATATGGGGTCATTTATTTAGTGAAGTTATTAGAGCTGATAGATGTTCTTTTTGTGGTGCATGTATTGGTGTATGTCCCGTTAAAGCTATTGATGAAAAAGATGAAAAACCTAGTATTGTTGGTAGATGTATTGGTTGTGGTTTTTGTTATGCTCAATGTCCACACACAACATTTGATGTTCAAAGTGTTTCTTCAAAGATTTTTACATCTAGTTTTAAACATGAATCTCTAGGTTATTTGAAGAGTGTTTATGCAGCTAGATCTACTGACAATGAGATTTTGAAGTATGCTCAAGATGGTGGTGTAGCATCCACCATAATTATATATGCATTGGAGTCTGGAATTATTGATTGCGCTATTTTATCTGGTTTAGATTCTTTAGAACCATTTAAACCTAAACCGAAAGTCGCATTTAATAGGAGGGATGTATTGGAATGCGCTGGATCTAAGTATACTGCAAGCCCAAATCTGAAAGCTTTAACTGCCGCTATAGATGAATTTGAAACTAAAAGTGTAGGATTTGTCGGTGTAGGATGTCAAATTACTGGTTTAAGGAAGATGCAATACCATGAATATGGAGCTTTAAAATATGGTTTACCAGTTAAATTTGCGTTAGGATTATTCTGTTCAAAAACATTCTATTACTCATCATTATTTAAAAACTTCCTTGTTAGTAAGGGGATTAATTTAGATAAGATAACTAAAACTGATATTTCTGAGGGGAATCTTACAGTTAAATCTGGAGATGAAATCCTATTATCCATTAGTTTAAAAGAGATAGAAGATTATGGACGTAAATCTTGTGATTATTGTAGCGATTTCACAGCTAGATTAGCAGATATATCTTTAGGTGGTTTAGATTCCCCTAAGGGTTGGACTACTGTTATAATTAGAAGCGATTTTGGTGAGAAGCTTTTTGAAGAATGTATAAATAAAGGTCTCTTAGAAGTTAGGAAGATGGATGTTAAAGATTTGAAGGTTACAACTAGAATTGCTGTTAGTAAGATGAAGAAAGTTACTGAGTTGGCAGGGAAATCTTCAGCTTCTTAATTAATTCTTTATACCTATTTCTAACAGTTACTTCAGTTACTCTCGCAGCTTTAGCTATCTCCTTTTGAGTTCTCTTCTCATTTTCCAGTAATGAAGCTATATATATCGCTGCAGCTGCAAGTCCCGATGGATCTTTACCAGCTGTTAAAATCATTTCCTTAGCCATCCTCACAATTTCGGTAGCTTTACTCTGAACACTTCCACTTAAACCTAATTCACTTGAGATTCTAGGTATGAATGTTTCAGCATCTGCTAATGGTATTTTCACATCGGTTTCCTTTAATAGCAATCTATAACATCTTGCAACATCCTTTCTTCCAGATCTCGTATATTTAGCTATTTCTTCGATAGTTCTAGGTATTTTTTGAGTTCTACATGCAGCATATATACTTGCAGCCATAACCGCTTCTATACTTCTACCTCTAACAAGACCCTTTTCCACAGCTCTTCTATATATCATTGCTGCTTCTTCTTTCACACTCTTTGGAAGACCTAATTGTGCACTTATTCTATCAAGTTCACTCATTGCTTGAGCTAAGTTTCTATCTATTGAACTATGAACCCTAGTTCTTATTTGCCACTTTCTCCATCTAATAACTTCAATTCTTCTCTTAGGTTCAAGCTTCTTACCCATGGCATCTTTATCTCTCCAATCAATAACTGTTGATAATCCTTTATCATGTATTGTTAGAGTTGTAGGTGATCCAACTCTACTTCTCTTCTGTTTTTCTTCAGGTGTAAATGCTCTCCATTCTGGTCCGCTATCCACTATTTTCTCAGTTATTACCAATCCACAATCTGCACATACAATTTCTCCTCTCTCATAATTTCTTATTAGATGGGTGCTTCCACATTCAGGACATTTCTCAATGCTCTGTGAATTAGGATCTTTAACATCCACAGTACTGCTAGTATTCATCTTATCATCACCATTTAAAATTAAATTACACATGTAATCACAATCCATGAGTCAGAAATATGAGTTTTTAAATCTCATATATAAACATTTCGCTTTATATTAAAACATTCAATTGAATCCTTAATTATTTATATATGTTGATTACCCCCATTAAATATTAATGGATGAAAGTGAAAATTTATTATTGGGTTTATATTAAAAATATTTAGTCTATGAAAAGCCGGGTGGTGTAGCGGCCAAGCATGGCGGGCTTTGGCCCCGTCGACGGGAGTTCGAATCTCCCCCCGGCTACCAATAAATTTAAACAATGTTCTATACATAGTTAATTTCATGGGTTTAAAGGGTATTCCATCCCCTGAAGAATTTCTTGGTTTTAAAGTTGGAGAAGATAGGAAACTTGCCAACTGGAATCAAATTTTAGAGTATTTTAAAATTGTTGGAGAACGCTCAGATAGAGTTATAGTGGAATTCTTGGGTAAAACCACTGAAGGCAATGATATGATTCTAGCTATAATTTCTTCATCTGAAAATTTGAAGAAATTGGATTATTATAGGAGTATACAGGAAAAGCTTCATAATCCTGAAGGTCTTAGTGAAAATGAAATTTCAAAACTTATAGATGAAGGTAAAACAATTGTACTTGTTACTTGTAGTATTCATTCCACCGAGATTGCTGCATCACAGATGAGTATAGAACTTCTCTATAAACTTGCAACAGAAGATTCTGATGAATTTAAAGAAATCCTCGATAATGTAATATTACTCTTAATTCCATCACTTAATCCAGATGGTCATGTAATGGTTGTAAATTGGTATAATAAGACTTTAGGTACTAAATATGAAGGTTCAGCTCCACCATGGCTTTACCATAAATATGCTGGTCATGATAATAATAGAGATTGGTTTATGTTGAATCTAATTGAAACTAGACTTGTCGTTGAAAAAGTTCATAATCGTTGGCATCCACAAATAGTATATGATTTACATCAGATGGGTCCATATGGACCTAGACTTTGGCTTCCACCATATCTTGACCCAATAGATCCTAATGTAGATCCCATACTTCAACAAGAAATAGTATTTATGGGTTCTTCAATGGCTAATGAACTTATTGGTAGAGGATTTAAGGGTGTAGCTTGCTATGCTATATACGATGCTTGGACGCCTGCTAGAGCTTATCAGCATTATCATGGTGGTATAAGAATACTTTCTGAAGCTGCAAGCGTTAAAATTGCTACTCCCATTGAAATAAAGCCTCAAGATTTAAGACCTGTTATTGGTTTAGATCCATCTAAACAAAGATGGAATAATCCATATCCATGGCGTGGTGGTATTTGGAGGTTAAGAGACATTATTGATTATGAACTTGCCGCTGTTATTGCATGTCTTAGAAATGCTGCTAAGTATAGGAGATTTTGGATTGCAAATACCATAGAAATATTTAAACGTGCTTTAAAACCTGAAGGGGGGCCATTCGCCTTTATAATCCCTCCAAATCAAAAGGATTTATATAATTTGTACTGGCTTTTAGATATTTTACATCGTGGATTGGTTAAAATCAACGTGGCTGAAGAATCTTTCATTGCTGATGGAATAGAATTTCCAAAGGGATCCTTCATAATATATTTTGCTCAACCTTATGGTAGATATGCAAAAACATTACTGGAAGTACAAGTATACCCAGATTTAAGAGAATCCCCAGAACAACCGCCTAAAAGACCATATGATTTAACTGCTTGGACACTTCCATTAATGATGAATGTTAAAGTTTATACAGTTAATGGTAAATTTAATGTTAAAAGCGTTGAGTTAAAGGAGATTAAATATCCAGATGGAATTATAATTGGCGATAGAAATGCAAAATATCTACTGGCTTCACCAGAGTCTAATGCTTCATATAAACTTGCCATTAATCTTCTATTAAACAATTTTAAAGTTTATAGAATTCCCAATGAAATTAGTATTTCTAATGTTAAACTTCCACCAGGAGCTTTTGTATTTGAAAATGATGATAAATTGAAGGAGAAACTTCCCAGCTTCCTAAAAGGTCTTCCAGTGGTACTATATGCTTGTGATAATTTAACAAATGTAAATATGATAAGTCTCAAAATTCCTAGAATCGGTTTATATAGGAATTGGATTCCAAATGCTGATGAAGGTTGGGCTAGGTTTCTATTCGAAATGTTTAATATACCATATATGAGTATTGGGAATAATGAAATTAGAAATGGCAATTTAAATTCTAGATTTGATGTTATAATAATTGCTGGTCAAAATCTCAATAATATTGTTAATGGTAGGAGTGTTGAAGAGGTTCCTCCAGAATATGCTGGTGGTATTGGTGATGTGGGTGTTGAAAATTTAAATGAATTTGTTTTGAATGGTGGTAAACTTATAACAATTGATGAGAGCTGTGAGCTTCCCATTAAACGTATGTGGATTCCAGTTGTAAATGTACTTGAGAATCTAAAACCAACGGAATTTTATATTCCAGGGTCCATTTTGAGGGTCATAGTGAATAATAAGCATCCAATAGGTTTTGGTATGGATATTGATTCGGCAATCATGTTTATAAATAGTCCAGCTTTTAAATGTCCAGAAGAGTATGTGGTAGCTAAATATCCGAGTACGAATCCACTTTTAAGTGGTTGGATTTTAGGTGAAAAATATCTTTATGATGCTGCTGCCGTAGCTTGTATTCCTAAGGGTTATGGAAAGATCGTTTTATTTGGATTTCCAGTTTATAGTAGATGTCAAACTCCAGCAACATTTAAATTTCTATTCAATGCCATTCTACATTGATCGATAAGAAACCTATACTTTTATTTTCTCTTTTTCATATTTTATTTGGTGTTTATGAAGGGTAGATTACTAATACTACTTTATCAACTAGCAATTATGGGTTCTGTAAATGATTTTATAGATGTTAAAACTGTAGTTATTAAAGATTATTTAGGGGTATCTCAGCAAAGTGTTTCAAGATGGCTTATTGAACTTGAAAAACTTGGATTTATTCATCGGATCGTTCATGGTAAAGGTCAAAAAGTTAAAGTTACAGACAAAGGGCTTTCAGTTTTAAGGGAATTATATGTTAATTTAGGTAAGATATTTGGAGAATTTCCGAGGAAATTTAAAATTAAGGGTGTTGTTTTTAGTGGTTTAGGTGAAGGTGCATTTTACACAAGCATACCCTATTATAGGAAGCAATTCATTGAGAAACTTGGTTTTGATCCATATCCTGGAACTTTAAATTTAAGATTGAAGGGCCCCTCCGATATTGAAGTTAAAAGGATTTTAAAAACTTTATGTGGTATAGTTATTACTGGTTTTTCCAATGGTTATAGGAGTTATGGTGGTGCTAAATGTTTTAAGGCTAAAATTAATAGTATTGATTGTGCATTAATTTTGGTTGAAAGAACTCATTATGGTGATGATGTAATTGAAATTCTAGCTCCAATAAAGATTAGAAATGCTTTAAATCTTATGGATGGAAGCGAAGTAGAAGTTGAAGTTTATTTGGATTAGATTTAACCTAACTTTTTTGTTTTCAATATTTTATATACACAATATTCTCCACACATAGTGCATACCTTGCTCTTTAATCCATATCTTTCATGAATCCCCCTTGCTCTTTCTGGATCTAGAGATAATTTATACATTTTCTCCCAATCTAAATTTGCTCTTGCTATAGACATTTCTAAATCTATTTTTAAAGCTCTTTCTCCAAGTTTAACTATGTCTCCAGAATGTGCTGCAAGTTTTGCAGCTATCAACCCCTCTTTTACATCTTCTTCATTTGGTAATCCAAGATGTTCTGATGGTGTTAAATAACATATTATATCTGCTCCACTCGCAGCTGCTATAGCTGCACCTATAGCTGAAACTATATGGTCATATCCAGCTCCAATATCCGTTGTTAAAGGTCCAAGTACATAGTATGGTGCGCCTTTACACAATTGTTTTTCTAATCGTATATTTGCTTCAATTTGATTTAATGGTAGGTGTCCAGGTCCCTCAACCATTACTTGTACGTTTTTCCTCCATGATTCTTCAACAAGTTTCGATACTGTTAGCATTTCTGCCATTTGTAGATAGTCATGTGCATCTATTATTGATCCAGGTCTTAATGCATCTCCCAAGCTTATTACTGCATCATATTTTGAGAATAGTTCAAGTAGGTATTCAAAGTTTTTATATAATGGATTTTCAGCTTTATTTTCTATAATCCATGCTGCAAGCATCGCTCCACCTCTACTTACAATTCCAGCTATCCTATTTGTTCTCATAGCTTTATCTACTATCTCCATAGTTATACCGGCATGTATAGTCATGAAGTCTACTCCATCCTTCAATTGTCTTTCTATTACATTGAATATGTCATCTTCGGTCATATGTATTCCTGCACCCTTCTTAATAGTTGCTTCTATGAAAGCTTGATATATTGGTACTGTTCCAAATGGTATAGGTGCTTCCTTTATAAGTCTCCTTCTAATATCATCTAAATCTCCTCCAGTACTTAGATCCATTATTGTATCTGTACCAAATTTTACAGCTATCCTTGCTTTTCTAATCTCCATTTCTGGATCTACATGTAGATTTGATGTACCGATGTTTACATTAACTTTAGTTGTTAAGTTTTCCCCTATTCCAACAATTCTAATATCTCTTCTAACTTCATTTTTTGGTATTATTACCTTTCCCTCAGAAATATATTTAATCAACTTTTCTTCACTTATAAATTCTCTTCTAGCTACTTCTTTAATTATTTCATCTTTTAACCCTATTTTTGCCCTTTTCATTAAACTCATTTAAACCACTCTTCCAATAGATATTGCTTTTATATTTTGATTCCAAATACTATATAATAAGTTTGTGTTTTGGTGCTTGTTATGAGGGTTGTATTGCTCTCTTATACTCCAAATCCTGAAAGGGTTGTTGCAGCTGCTATTAGACAGTGTAGAAGCATTGTGGGTGCTGATAAGTTAATTATGGAGTTAAGTGATGATGATGTTAAGAGGCTTATAAGACAGTGTATCGAAATGGGTCATTTAAGCCCAATTGAACATGCATCATTTACATTCTTGATAGAAGGTATATCTAGAGTGACATCGCATCAACTTGTTAGACATAGAATTGCATCATATAGTCAACAAAGTCATAGAGTTGTTAAAATAGATCCAAATAACTTTATTATTCCACCGTCGATTGAAGGTAATGAGGAAGCTAAGAAGATCTTTACTGAAACCTTGAAAAGTTGTATGAATTGTTATGAAGAACTATTGAAACTTGGTATACCTAGGGAGGATGCGAGGTATATAGTTCCTCAAGCTGTTGGTACATCTATTGTTGTTACTATGAATGCTAGAGAACTCCTTCACTTCTTCAATTTGAGATTGAATGTAGATTCACAATGGGAAATTAGAGAGATGGCTAAATTAATGTTGAGGGAAGTTTTAAAAGTTGCTCCAACAATATTTGAAAAATTCAAAAATCATGTCTCTTAAATGCAGCATTAAATTGAAATGCTTTTTTCAATAAGTTGAAAAGGTAATCTTTATCAATACTGTATTTAAATATAAGTTTATTGAATTTAATATGAATTTTAAAATTCAATGCATAATTAAAGGAGCTTTATTTGTGATTTTAACTTTTTCATTTCTATTTTCGCAAATAGATTGTTCACTTTCGTCAAATCCCAATTTCACCATTAGTGGTTATGTTTTTAAATTTGAGGATTCGCATGCGCTTTCCGATGCTATTGTAATAGTTTATCATGAATATTATTCTTGGAGTGATTTTTTGGGGTCTGTGAAAACAAATGAGAATGGCTTCTACCAATTAAACATCAATAAGTACCTTTCTGGTGGCTTCATTAAGATATTCGTTTTTCATATTGATTACAATAGTGGATTTCCAGATAGAGTTCCAGTATGTACATCTATACCTATAAATCCACTTTCAACAATTGAAAGTTTAAATTTGAATTTTTCAATGCTTCCAGCTGCAGTATTAGTTTTTTCTGGTGGATTTATGCATGTTAATTATAGTGATCCAGCAAGTAGAGTTATGTATCAAGTGGAAGTTAAAGATTTGCCTCAAGATTTGAATTGTCTTTTGAAATATGATTTTAAAGATTTATCAAATGTATATTCTATGTTGGGTTTAAAAGGTAATGTTATTCCTGTTCCAGCTGGTTATAAAATAAATGTAATCATTACTGGTGTTTTTCAAGAGACTATGTCTATTCCTTCAACTATAATTTTTGGTAGAACTACTTATACCACAACTCCAAGTATTCGAGAATCTTATTTGAGTGTTAAATTATTTGATGATTTTGAAGTATTATCTTCAAATGATATTATGTATTTTACTATTTATGATGTTTCTCTTAGCGATTCCCTTAGAATTGTAAAATCTATGTATAATAGTGTTTTAAATAAATTGGATATCGCTAGGATGAATGGTTTTTATACTACTAGTCTTTTCTCTCAACTTGATAGAATTAATAGAATGATAAATGAAGCTGAAGATTACTTGGAGAGGGATAATCCTTCAGCTTCATTTGCAACATTAAGGTCTTGCTGCGTTTTGCTTAAAAGTTTATCTTCTACCATCGATGGGATGTATATGGAAGCTTCTTTATCCATCAACTTGCTATTGATATTTTTCATTTTTGGTTCTGTTTCTATCGGGTATTTCATTAGTGAGCGATTGATATTTAAAATTATTATTTCTATAGTTTCATATGCATCTTTATTATATATTTTGTCTATTAGTTATCCTCTCTTCCCAAAATTTGATATTAACCTTCTCCCCAAAATATTTTCACCTTTAATTCTTATAGCTGGACTAGAGATTTTAAGTCGTGGATTTATTGGTTTTAGATTTATTGTTGATTCAGCCGAATTGTTTTCTGTTTCTAAGAGGAATTTGAAGAGGAGAAAGCTTCGTACAATTTTAATTTTAATTTCTCTAATTGTTTTTACAGCTGGTTCTCTAGCCTTAACATCATTTTCTCTTGAAGTAGATCTATTAACCTATTATAGGAGAAATGATTATGGTGTTGATGGTTTAAGTATTGAAATTAGAGTTCCAGATCATTATGTTGTATCTGGTTTTAGTCCTCGTGAAGCTGAGAATAATCCATATGCACAAAATCTCCCTTCTTCAGTTCTTGATATGATTGAATTATTGGGTCAAGTTGAATATAAAACTTTTAGAGCTGAATCTAAAGCTAGAGTTACTCCATATACAAGATTTAGTGAAAATACACCTATAATGGGCATTGTAAGTTTCTCCGATTCTTCAGATCCAGTAGCGAAACTTGTCTCATCGACATTTATTACTGGAGGTTTACCAAGTAAAAGTGGTGAAATTGCAATAAGTATATCCCTAGCTTCAAAACTTGGTTTTAAAGTTGGAGATTTAATTCCCATTCCCGTTGGAAATCCATTTAGATTTTTCAAGATTTGTGGTTTATTTGATGATAATGCTATTTACAATTTGCGTGAATTGAGTGGTAGACATGTTTTACCATATAAGATGATTTTAAGTATGAAGGGTGAAGATGGTGTTCCAAATGTTTATGAATCTAGAATTTGTGAGCCAAGTGAAACTGTTTTCATACATTGGTCTGACATTAGTAGTTTTGAGTTGAGTGTGAGTAGAGTTTACGTATATTATAAACTTAATACTGATATTTATTCAATTGGTAAAACTATTGCTCTCAGAGGTGGAAATATACTTTCAACTGTTTTAATTGGTGATGAATGTATAAATATGATTTTAGCTGAGTATCTTTCTTCAAGTGGGTTTGAAGCATTTATACCAATGATCTTAATAATACTAAACGCTACAATATCTGCCATCGCATCACTTCGTGAAAGAGAGTATGAATCTATTGTTATCACTTCTCTTGGAGCTTCCCCCTCACAATTATTTAGAATTTTCATTAATGAATCTATAATTATGGGTTTCTCAGCTGGATCCATTGGATATGCCTTTGGAATCTTCTTATATAAAGTTATGTCTATTTTCAGTAGAATTGCAGTTTTCCCAAAGATTTCATTTCTATGGGTATTCTTTTCCATAATTCTCTCATTAATCGCTTTAGTGATTGGATCTTCAATTGTCTTTAGATCTGCATTGATAGTTGTACCCTCTAAACTTTGGAATATAAAGCGTAATATTCAATATACACCTGAAGGTAGAATTGATATATATGAAGTTCCATTAAAATTGGATCCTAAATATATCGGTGAGTTTTTAAGTTATGTTTTTAATAAGATTAAAAGTTATCCAACTTCAATAGAAGAAAGTATTAGAATTGTTGATAAAAGGGTTGATAAGGTTTCCGGTAGAGATATACATAAATTAACTTTTACATATGATATTGGTTCAGGTACAGCTTCAAAGAATACTAGTAGGAATATTCTTGAAATTTATGTTGATGATAATGGTGAATGTAAAATACTATTGTATGTTAAGAGTATTGGAAGTTCTTCTGAAAAACTTTCTATGATGGTTGCAAAATTCATTAGACATATCGCTATGGAATGGTCCTCCTCCTATAAATAAATTTGGGAGTGTAAGGTATAAATCGGGATAATATATAATTATTTTGATAAATTATGCAGAAAAAGGTGGATTTCGAAGATTTTTCAAAGATTTTAATGCCATCAGAACCAATACTATCACCAGATGCTTCTAAAGTGGTTTTCACATTGTCTAAACCAAGTTTAGATGAAAATGATTATATATCCAGATTGTGGATAGCGGATTTAAAGAGCAATGAAGTTTACTCATTTACCAATGGACCTAAGGATGGTAGACCTGCATGGAGCCCATCTGGTAAATATATTGCTTTTACCTCTAGAAGAACCTTGAAGAAGGAAGAGCCTGGAAGCGAAATTTGGATTGGTAGATTGGATGGTGGAGAATTTAGAATGGTTTTAAAACGTAAATTGCCAATATTTAAGGTTGATTGGATTAATGATAATAAATTAATCTTCCTAGGATCATTTGGAACTATTCAGGAGGATATAAAGATTATTGATAGAATAAACTTTTGGTTTAATGGTAGAGGCTTTATACATACACTTAGAAACCATATATTCATTGTTGATATACTTAGTGAAGATGTTAAACAGTTGACTTCTGGAGACTTTGATATAAACTTTATGGCTTTAAATCATTCAAGAGATAAAATAGCTTATATAGCAACCTTAAATGATTTAAAACCCTACATTAATGATATCTTCATATATGACCTTAAAACTGGTGAAAGTAAACGTTTAACTTTATCTAATATGAGCATAAACTATTTAAGTTGGAGTCCAGATGATTCAAAAATAGTTTTTAGAGGCCACAATCTACCTAGGGGGTCAGTATCACATAATAAATTGTATATTATTGATTTAAATACACTCAACATTGAAAAATTAACTGAGAAATTCACTTTGAATATTAGTAATTCATTGAATTCAGATGTTAGAGGTGGAGAAGTCAATGTAGGTCCAAAATGGGTTGATGACGCTATCTACTTTATTGCTCATAATGGTGGTTCCACAGGTATATATTCAGTGAATGTTGAAGATAAGTCTATTAAGCCTGTAATTAATGGTTATAGGAGTATTGAAAGTTTTGATGTTGCTAGGAGAGGATCTGAAAATCTAATTGTTTTCATATCCATGACTGATACTGAACCTAAAGAACTATATTTATTCCATAATAATTCAGAAATTAAAATTACAAACTTTAATTCTGAGTTTTTAAGGAATTACACTATATCTAAACCTGAATATTTCCAGTTTAATGCTAGTGATGGTGTAAAGATAGATGGTTGGATAATGAAACCAGTAGATTTCGATCCAAATAAGAAATATCCAGCTATATTGTATATTCATGGTGGACCGAAAACTGCTTATGGTGCATCCTTTATACATGAGTTTCAAGTCTATGCTGCAAAGGGTTATGTTGTGATATATACAAATCCACGTGGTAGTGATGGTTATAGTGAAGAATTCTCTGATATACGTGGACATTATGGTGAAAGAGATTATATGGATATTATGGAAGCTTTAGATTATGTTTTAGCCAATTATTCATTTATTGATTCATCTAGAATTGGAGTTGCAGGTGGATCTTATGGTGGGTTTATGACTAATTGGATAGTTACACATACAAATAGATTTAAAGCTGCTGTAAGTATGCGTGGTATATCAAATTGGATTAGCTTCTATGGAACTAGTGATATAGGTTATAGATTTGCATTGGATCATATACTTGGGGATTTAACGGCTAAACCTATGGCCCCTGAAAGTGTAAAAATGTTCTTGGAAAAATCTCCATTAATATACGCTGAAAACGTTAATACTCCTATACTAATATTACACAGCCTTGAAGACTATCGATGTCATTATGTTGAAGCTTTACAATTCTTTATTGCTTTAAAACATTTTGAGAAAAATGTAGAAATGGTTTTAGTACCTGGTGAAAATCATGATCTATCAAGGACTGGAAAACCTAAACATAGGGTTGAAAGATTAAAGATAATTGTAGAATGGTTTGACAGGTATCTCAAGCAATAAAAAATTATAATTTATATTCCCTTTTTCTCCTTAAAACTCTTCCAGCTTTTTCTCCTGTGTGAATCCCTTTTTCTACGGTTACTACGCCATTCACTATTACATATTCTATTCCAATTGGGTATTTTGCTGGTTCATTGTATGTTGCTTGATCCTTTAATTTTTCGAAATCGAATATTACTATGTCTGCATCTAAACCTATTTTTATAAGTCCTTTATTCCATAACCCCAATACGTTAGCTGGTAATGAAGTCATCTTCCTTATACACTCTTCTAATGTTAAAACCTTCTCTTCTTTAACATACTTTACTATAGCTCTTGGAAAAGTACCATAACTTCTTGGGTGCGGTATACCATTAGATAATACTCCTGCTGGTGAAAGTGCATATCCATCTGATCCAACCATAACCCACGGTTTTACAAATATCTTTATTAAGTTCTCTCTCTTTTGATTAAAGTTTATTATTCCAATACCCGTTTTTCCCTCTAAAGCTTTTTCTACAAGTTTTATTGCCGTTTCATCGTCTTTTAAATTCCATTTTTCTGCAACTTGTTTAATTGATAATCCTTCCAGTGATCGATCTAATTCATATCTACTTATTATTGCATTTTCAGATCCTCCACGATATTCCATAGCCTTATACAATTCCAACTTTATTTTTTCTCTTAATTCGAGATTTCTCAATCTCTCCAATAACTTTTCTCTTCCACCCTCATTAGCCCATTTTGGTATCCAAGCCATTAAACTTGTACCACTAGCTTCATATGGATATTGATCAGCAGTTACTTCAATCCCCTTTTCTCTGGCAGTTTCAATCATATTTAGGATTTCATCGCATTTATTCCATAATGGTTTTGCAAGTATTTTTAAATGTGAGATTTCAACTAGGACTTCGGCTTCTCTACCTATTCTAATAGCTTCTTCCACAGCTTCTATTATTGATCCTCTATCTCCCTCATCTCTAATATGTGTTGCATATACTCCATTGTATTTTGAAACTATCTTTGCTAATTCTATGATCTCCTCTGTTTTCGCAAATGATTGTGGATCATATCTCAATCCAGTTGACATTCCGAATGCACCATCATCTAAACTTTTAATGAGTATTTCCTTCATTTCATCCATTTCACTTTCTGTAGGTTCTTTTGCATCATATCCTAACACTGCAATTCTAATGTTTGAATATCCCACTAATGGAACGACATTTAAAGATACTCCTCCTTCCTCCAATTTATTCATATATTCCCCCATAGTTGTCCAATCCACTTTTAAACCATACATTTCCTTACTTCTCTCAATATTTTCTCTCATTTCACCTATTACCGGTGCCGCTGAACTCCCACAGTTCCCTATAACCTCTGTTGTTACCCCCTGCATTATTTTACTCATAGCTCTACCATCTACAAGTAGCGTGTAATCTGAATGACTATGCATATCTATGAATCCTGGAGCTACAAATAGATTTTTTGCATCTATTGTTTTCTTTGCATCTACACCACTTATTTTCCCTATGGCTATTATTTTACCATCTTTAATTGCTATATCTGCTTTATACCATGGTCCTCCTGTACCATCAATAATTCTCCCATTTAATATCAATATGTCTACTTCCATTATCCAATAACCTCTTTTATCACTCTTAGAAAGTTTTCTCCTAGAATCTTTTTCACATCGTTCTTACTATACCCATGTTCTAGTAATTTTGCTGTTAAATTTGGTAATTTACTAACATCCTCTAATCCTATTGGTGTTGATGATATTCCATCATAATCAGATCCTAATCCCACATAATTTATTCCAGCTACATTCACTATGTGATCTATATGTTTTATTACATCATCTATGGTTGCTTTTCCCTCGCTAACTATGAATGAAGGTGAAAAGTTTATTCCAGTAACTCCTCCCCTCTCTGCTAAGACTTTTAATTGTTCATCAGTTAGATTTCTCCTATGATTACATATTGCTCTTGCATTTGAATGTGAAGCTATTATGGGGAATTTGAAATTTTCAATTAAATCCCAGAAGCATGAATCACTTAGATGTGATACATCCAATAACATTTTCAATTTCCTTATCTCTTCCACAGCGTTTAATCCTAATTCTGTTAATTTACTTTGAGTTCTTGATTCTCCAACACCATCTGCAAGCATGTTTCTTTCATTCCATGTTAATGAGATTGCTCTTAACCCAAGTTTATGGAACATTCTAAGTATTATTGGATTATGTTGTATTGGTTCCGCACCTTCCATGGATATCAATGCTGCTAATTTTCCTTCAACTTTTGCATTTAATATATCTCTTGAATTATTTACCACTATTATTTTCCCCTCAGATTTATCTACTTCCTCATAAAATTTTGCCATCAACTCTAAAGCTCTTGCTGTTGCCTTCAAAGGTTTATATATTGGCTCAGTGTATATAGCGAAGAATTGACATGTTACGTTTGCCTCCATTAATCTTGGTAAATCTACATGTCCAGTATCATTTTTAGCCAATATACTTCTAGGTTTACTCCCCGGTATGTTTGGTCTTGGAAACATATGTAATATTGTATCGCAATGTCCATCTATTATTATGGATTCTGCGTGTATGCTTTTTGCTTCTTCTAGTAATTCCCTTTTTATTTCGATCAATTTTCCACCATACTTATATTTTGTATTTATTGTTATTGAAGCTTTTCATTGTATAGTAAAATATTTAAAATGAATTATAACACTATTTTTGATTTAAACTATGTCTTAGGAGGCTATGCTGATCATGGGGCAACATTGATTAGATTATCTCGCAGAATTATTTGGAAGAACTTTCTACAGTGTGCATTTGCTTTATCTTTTAGTAGTGGTGGACTTTTATCTGGTAGAGTTGTTTCTAATTTAAGTCCTCTCATGATTTTATATCACTGGGTTGTAGCATTATTTCCAGTGGTTTTAACTATTAGAGGTGATGTTGCTGGTGTTTTTACTGGGAATTTAACCACCATGCTTAATATAGGTCGAATTAAAGCTTCTTGGAGAAATAATACTATAGATTTTTATTCTTTAATTAGGGTTTCCATACTATTGGCATATATAGATTCCATATTAGTTGGGTTACTAGCATTTTTCATAAACTTAATTTTTAAACAAGTTTCCATTGGTGAATTCACCAATTTTATTATTGCAAGTCTATTTACATGTGTTGTCGCAACTTTCGTTGCTCTTCCCTTAAATATTTTTGCTGCCTTTATTAGTTTTAGGAAGGGATTGGATCCTGATGTTGTTGCATATCCCATTGTTGGGATTCTTAATGATTTTATTGTTTCCCTCTGTTATAGCATTTCTGTAATATTAATTTTAAGTGGAAATTTAATGGTGACACTTATATATCCAATTTTATTTCTTCCAATACTTATATT
Source organism: Methanomethylicia archaeon (assembly GCA_038727515.1). Classification (GTDB taxonomy): domain Archaea; phylum Thermoproteota; class Methanomethylicia; order Culexarchaeales; family Culexarchaeaceae; genus JAVYVS01. The sequence continues at coordinate 606,094 of JAVYVS010000001.1, read as the reverse complement.
GATTTGGTATTTTTATAAGTTTGATAGGAGGATTGATATGTATAGGACTATTATTAGAGAGGCGGTTCCAGTAGGGTTTGTTTGTAGTTTTGATGGTGTTATTAATGGTCTCTTACTAGCTAGCTTTATCGAAGATATTGTTCATTATCCTGAGATTCTAATGGTTTATCCAGTATTATTAAATGCTATTGGTGGTGTAGGTTCATCTTTTGGTAGTGTTACCACTACTAGGCTTGCCTTAGGATATTTAGATTCAAAGATTTCTTCTATTTCAACTATGTTTAATGAATTTATTGGTATGCTTCTTTCAGCTTCTTTTATGGGGTTTGTTTATGGTTTACTTGGTTATGGTTTAGCTTCATTAACTGGTTTAATTCCTACATTATCTAATATGCTCTTATTATGCTTTTTAGTTATGTTTTTTGGTTCTACCGTGATAATGTTTGTTTCATATATTGTTGGTTGTTATTCTTATGGTAGAGGTTGGGATCCTGATAACTTTGTAATACCTCTTGAAACATCTATTTCAGATCTTTATGGTGCTATTTTAGTTATAATTTTAAGCTTAATTATTTACCCGTGAATACTTCATTCATAATCTCCATAAAATTTTAATTTATATGACTATTATAATTTATATAGTTGTCTTGGAGGTTTTATTGATTAAATGGGTGAGCATACTCATTCTAATATTTGGAGACATAGGCCTCGTCCTGTTAAGGAAGTTTTAGTTGATATGAAGAATCTATGTGGTTTAATAGTGGATTTAGCTTATGCTTCAGTGTTTTTTGATGATGCTGATCTAGCTGAAGAAGTTTTAGAATTTGAAAGGGATATAGATTCTTTATTGTATGAACTTTGGGCTAGTGCATCTATTGCCGTTAGAGATTTAGAAGATGCTGAAACTCTTGCAGGAGTTATGAAACTTGCAATAGCTATTGATAATATTTCTAATGCTGCTGCTGATATAGTTCAAGTTATTAGACTTAAGCTTGGTATACCTTCATGTTTAAAGAATGCTTTAAGTAAAGTTGAACCTCAATATAGACGATTTATTCCAAATAAAGATTCTATACTTATTGGGAAAAGATTAGCTGATTTAAATCTAGATGTTTATTTTGGAATATATATTTTAGCTATTAGAAGAGGATCTAAAATAATCATTGATCCTGAAGATTCCGAGGTTATTCTTGAAAATGATGTTCTCATAGTTAAGGGTTCTATGGATGGATTAAATAATTTTAGTAAGGTTGTTTCTGGTGAAATTAAAGATTTGAGGGAGGTGTTTGAAAAATGAATTTTAATGTTATTGAGGAGAAGCTTATTAAGATAATGGATATGTCTAGGTCTATGATTGATTTAGCTTATTACTCCCTTTTATACAATGATCAGAGTATTGCCCATGAAGTTTTAGCTATGGAGGAAGAAGTGGATAGATTACATACAGATTTAGAATTGGAATGTTTAAAGGCTAAGGATATTGACGGAGATATTCATAACATTTTAGGTGTTATTAGGCTTAGTTTATGTATGGAATCTATTTCTGATGCTGCTGCCTCAATAGCTGACGTTGTTATGAGGGGATTTAAATCTCATCCAATATTAAGTATGGTTTTCAGTGAAACTGAAGAAGGTGTTTCTCTAATTAGAGTTGGTAAAGGAAGTGAAATTGATGGTAAATCTCTATCTGAGCTTGAACTTGATGAAATGGGGATTAATGTATTGGCTGTTAGATCTCCAGGGGAGAGATGGATTAAAGATCCTCCGGAAGATTTTACTCTTACTGGAGGAATTCTTTTACTTGTAAGCGGTTTTAAAGATAGTATAGATAAGCTTCGTAAAATGTCTTATTCACCTGAAGAACTTGATTAATCTTATAGTTTTATTTATTATTTAGTTAAAGCTTTATACTCTATTTATCTAGTTTTATTTGGTGTTTTTATGGGTAGATATGCTATTAGTTGGAAGACGCATGAGAAAAGGATGAATTATATTCGTAAAGAACTTGAAAAACGTGAGTGTAAAGCGATGATCTTATTCACACCTTTAAATGTTTTCTATCTTGTTGGATATACGATAATTTCAACTGAGAGGCCTACTGCACTAATACTTCCAGTGGATGATGAACCTATACTATTTATACCAAGACTTGAAGAAGATCATTCAAAATTTAGAGTCCCACATATTAAAAAGAGGATTGTCTATTTTGAATATCCTGGTGTTGAACATCCAATGAAAGTTTTAGCGAGGGGATTAGAAGAATTAAAACTTGGTGATAAAAAGATTGCTGTAGATGCCCCTGGATATCCTGGTATTATGGGTTATGTCGGGCCATCATTAGGTGAAGTATTACCTACTGTTAAAATTGAAAATCTTGGGAAAATTATAAGTGATATGCGTATTATTAAGGATGAAGAAGAACTTTCACTTATAAGGGAAAGTGCTAAGTGGGGTAATTTAGCTCATAAACTTCTCCAGGAATATGTTTATCCCGGAGCTTTAGAGATTGAAGTTGCTGCTAGAGCTAGTTTTGAAGCTTCACTTGCTATGATTAAAGCTCTTGGACCTGAATTTGAACCTGGAACTATGCTTCCAGCTTCAGCTGGTTTTAGAGGTCAAATAGGGGTTTATTCTGCATATCCACATATGTTAGCTTCAAATATTGTTATACGTGAAGGTGATGTCCTTGTTACTGGAGCTGGTGCTAGAATTGGGGGGTATAATTCTGAACTTGAAAGAACTATGATCGTTGGAAAACCAAATGATAAACAAATCAAATACTTTAATATAATGTTGAAAGCTCAGCAAGCTTCTCTAGATGCTTTTAAACCAGGAGTTAAATGTAGTGATGTAAATAAGGCTGCTTTTAAAGTATTCAAAGAAGAAGGTGTACCATCAGAATACATTTTGCATAGGGTTGGTCATGGTATTGGGCTCCAAGGACATGAACCTCCATGGATTGAAGATGGTGATCAAACAATTTTAAAGCCAGGTATGGTTTTCTCATGTGAACCTGGAATATATATACCTGGATTTGCCGGTTTTAGACATTCAGATACCGTAATAATAACTGATGATGGAGTTGAAATTGTAACATTTTATCCAAGGGATATAGATAGCTTAACAATACCATGCTAAAATAAATCTTTAATAACTCAACTTTACTATTTTTTAATGATAGTTTTGAAGATAGGATTCCTACAGTTTAATCCAAAATTTGGTGAAATTGAAGATAATGTTGAAAAGGCATTAATGATGCTTTCAGAATCATCCTTTGACCTTATAGTTTTACCAGAATTATTTAATACTGGTTATTTATTTACTAGTAGAAGTGAAGTTTTAGATTTAGCTGAAGAAATACCTAATGGATATACTTGTAGAAAGCTTATTGACTTCGCATATAAGAAGCATGTATTTATAGTTGCTGGTTTAGCTGAAAAGTATGTTGATAAACTGTATAATTCAGCTGTTTTGATTGGGCCTAATGGTCTTATTGGTGTTTATCGTAAAGCTCATTTATTTAATAGGGAAAAGCTATTTTTTGATGCTGGAAATTCTGATTTTAATGTTTATGATATTGGTTTAGCTAGAATTGGAATTATGATATGTTTTGATTGGTGTTTTCCTGAGGTTGCGAGGATCTTAGCTTTAAAAGGTGCTGATATAATTTGTCATCCAGCGAATTTGGTTTTACAATATGCTCAAATGGCTATGAGGGTTAGGGCTATTGAAAACAGAGTTTACACGGTTACTGCTAATAGAGTTGGTGTTGAAGAGAGGGGTGGATTAAAATTAAGGTATACTGGTTTAAGTCAAATTGTTAATCCAAATATGGAAGTTCTACTTTCAGCTGGAGAATCTGAAGAAGTTGTAGGGATAGTTGATGTAGATCCACTTATAGCTAGAGATAAATGGATAACACCATTGAATAATGTTTTAAATGATAGAAGAGTCGATTTATACAATTTTATACTATCTAAAGTTATGTTTTAAATGATTTAGTTTATATCTTGTAATTTCATATTATTTTTGGTGATCTTTTGGAAACTGATGTCTTAGTGATTGGTGGTGGAGCTGCTGGTCTTAGAGCTTCTATTGAAGCTAAGAGAATGGGTGTTAATGTTATATTAGTTTCTAAAGCTCCTATTGGTTTTGCTTCATGTAGTTTATATGTTGGTGGAGGTTTTAGAGCTGCCTTTGGCTCATATAGTGTAGAAAGACATTTTGAGGATACTATTATTGGTGGTAGATTTATTAATGATCGTAAACTTGTTAAAGTTCTTGTAAATGAAGCTTCAAATAGATTAATGGAATTAAGAAATTTCAATGTTGATATAAAGTTTAGGGATGGAGGGGCTAGTGTTGGTGATGGTCCTTTAACTGCTGGTTTAGGTTTAATTAAGCCTTTAAGGGATTATGCCAAGAGGATCAATGTAACATTTCTAGAGAATTCTATGGTTTTAGATTTAATAGTTGATGAACATGAAGTTTACGGCGCATTAATATTACATTTACCATCAAATAAACTTATACCAGTATATTCAAAATCGGTAATTATTTCAACGGGAGGGTTTAGCCAGGTTTTCATGAGAAATGATAATCCTATTAGAGTTTCTGGTGATGGATGTGCTATGGCGTTAAGAGCTGGAGCCAAACTCGTGGATATGGAGTTTACTCAATTTTTCCCTCTAGGTTTAGCTGAGAAGGGGAAACCATCATGGCTTTTCCCAGCTTATAATGCAAAGATCATTAATAATGTTGGTGAAGATGTCATTTTAAAATATGGTTTCAATAAACCTTTAGGTAGAATCATAATTGAAAATAGAGATTTATTTTCAAGAGCTCTCTTTACCGAAATATTAAATGGATTTGGTATTGATGATGCTTTAATAATGGATATTGGAAATATGGATCCAATGGAAGTTATGCCTGAATCATCAGTACATCTTATTAAGATTTTTGGTTTGAGTGGTAGTAAGTTTAAGGTTGCTCCCACAGCTCATTTTACTATGGGTGGAATATTAATAGATGATAATTGCAGTACTAATATTCGAGGGCTTTATGCTTGTGGTGAAGTTTGTGGTGGAGTTCATGGTGCAAATAGACTTGGAGGTAATGCGCTTACTGAGACTATTGTTTTTGGTGCTATAGCTGGATATCAAGCTTCAAAATATGCTCTTCAAAAAGATTTAAAAAAGATTGATTCTAGTGAGATTATGAAATCATTTTCCAATAAAATCAATTTTCCCCGTTCTGGCTCTTATATAATTGATGATTTAAGATTGGAATTAAAGAGGGGTATGTGGAGGAATTGTGGTGTTATTCGTAGCGGTAATAGTTTAATGGAGCTTTTAAAACTTATTAATGATTTAAAGGTTAAAGTTTCTGATGTATCCATATCCTCAAGACTTGATGTTTTAAAGTTTCTAGAATTTGAAAATATGCTTTTAGTATCAGAAGTTGTAGCATGTTCAAGTTTAATTCGTGAAGAAAGTAGAGGGGCTCATTACAGAGTTGATTATCCAAATGAATCCAATGAATGGTTGAAGAGGATAGTTTTTAACCTTGAGAATGGTAAACTTAAACATTATTTCATCAATATATAATTATTTCAACAATATATATTTTTATATTGATTTTTGTATACACTTTTCGTATAACCGAAATTTTTATTAAACTGTTTAATAACATTTTTCTGTGTCTGAAATCTTTAAACATAAGAGAATTGAAGATTATCTCATTGCAATTTATAGTTTGATGAAAATTAGTAGTGATGGTTGGGTTAATAATTCTAGTTTAGCTGAATTTTTAGGGGTTTCTAAATCTACCACTACTGAAGCTGTTCAAAGGCTTAATAATATTGGACTTTGCAATTATGTTCCTTATAGGGGTGTGAAATTAACTATTGAAGGGGAAAACCTTGCTTTCAAATACATTCTTAAAAGAGAAATTCTAGAGTGTTTGTATAATTATCTGTTAAAGTTTAATATCGATGAAAAAGTCATATCTGAGATTTGCTCAATTGAACATTATATTGATGATAAAAGTGTTTTTAGAATTTGCAAAGTTCTAAATATACCTTCTCAATGTCCACATGGTAATCCTCTTCCATGTAATAACATTTGTTTGAATGGTGGTAAATGCCCCTTGGAGGTTTAGAATTATGGGTTATGATATGGATTTAGTGGAAAGATTAATGCCAAAAGTTCTAGAAACAATATATTCTATGACTCTTTCAGGTATTCAACCCACTATAGATTTAATATCAAAGAAACTTAGTATTCCTCCCTTATTTGTTAATGAAGTCTTAAAATTAGCTCTAAATAAAGGTTTAATCTCGGGTGATAATCTAAGTTTAACAGAAGCAGGACGAGACTTCGTATTAAATTATAGACAAACCTTTATACATGACAAATTAATTCATGGTAAATGTGATTTAGAAAATATAAGTTCTGGTGTTGTTCATGAACATTTAAAGTATAGCCATGGTTTAGATGACGACGAGATCAATTCCCTTAAAGATTTTCTCTCAAAATTTGATGGCAATGTTGAAGAAGCTGAACCACTAACGAATCTTCGCCCGGGAGAGAGGGGGGTATTTATGTATGCTATGGGTGGTTACGGTATTCTTAGGAGGCTTTCAGATATGGGGTTGACACCTGGAATAGAGTTAGAAGTTTTATCTGCAGGTCCATTTGGAGGCCCATTTATCCTAAGGGTTAGAGGTTATGAGATAGTTATTGGTAGGGGTATTGCATCTAGAATTTACGTTAAACGTTTAAAGTGATGGTTTATATGGTTAGAAAGAGGATTAATGTTGCATTGGCTGGTCAGCCTAATGTGGGTAAAAGTGTTATTTTTAATAATCTTGTTGGTGGCAGTCAGATAGTTGGTAATTGGCCTGGTAAAACTGTAGAGAAAGCTGAAGGTAAATTGATTTATGGTGATTATGAAATAAATGTTATAGATTTACCTGGTATATATTCTCTTTCCACTTATTCTGAAGAGGAAATTATTGCTAGGGAATATATTGTTTCAGCTAAGCCCGATATTGTAGTTAATGTTGTTGATGCTTCTGTACTGGAAAGAAATTTGTATTTAACACTACAATTGTTTGAATTAAACGCTCCATTAATTATTGCATTAAATTTAATGGATGTAGCTCAAAGTAAAGGTTTACGTATAGATGTTGAAAAATTGAGTAGAATTCTTGGAGTTCCTGTTATACCTATGATTGCTGTAACTGGTAGTGGTATTGATAAACTTGTTAAAACTATTGTTGATGTTTTTGAGGGTAGAATACGTTTATCACCATTTAAAGTTAGGTATGGTAGAGAAGTTGAAGAGAAGGTTTCAATTATAGCTAAAATCGTGGAGAGATATCTTCCTAATTTATGTTCAAAATATCCTTCAAGGTGGATTTCCATAAAACTACTTGAGAGGGATGATCATGTTTTAAGAATGGTTAGTGAGTTAGATGAAGGTAAAGTTGTATTATTGTTAGTTCAAGAATTTATTGAAGAATTGGAGAAGATTCATGGTGAATCCATAACATCAATAATATCTTCTGAACGGTATGGTATAATAAATAGGGATATCCTTGCAAATGTTCAATTTATTGAAAAAGAAGCTATACGCCTTTCTCTTTCAGATAGATTGAACTATTGGACTACTCATCCCATAATTGGATATCTGATATTGGTGTTGGTGTTTTTTGGGATTTTCTATTTCATCTTTATTGGTGGAAGTTTTCTTGAAAGCTTATTGGATTATATATTTGATGATGTGTTTATGCCTCAAATTTCTAGTTTATTGTTATATCATCTTCCTGAACCTTTATATGGTATTATTGTTGGTGGTTTAATCAATGGTTTTATTGCTGTTTTAACAATATCGTTACCTTACATTTTACCATTCTATTTTATTCTCTCAATTTTGGAAGATACTGGGTATATGCCTCGAGCTGCGTATTTAATGGATGCTTTTATGCATAGAATCGGTTTACATGGGAAAGCTTTTCTACCTCTAATGTTGGGTTATGGTTGTAATGTTCCCGCATGTTTAGGATGTAGAATTATGGAAAGTGATCGTGAAAAGTTTCTTTTGAGTTTTCTAGTTGTTTTAATACCATGTAGTGCTAGGACTGTGGTGATATTAGGGATTGTAGGCAAATATATTGGTTTAATTTATGGATTACTTCTCTATGTGGTTAATATATTTGTGGTGATATTAATTGGTCTTCTTTTAAATAAGGTTCTACCTGGATGTCCTGTGGGTTTGATAATGGAGATGCCTGATTACCGAAAACCATTTTTAAGAGCTATTTTAATTAAGACTTGGCGTAGAGTTGAGAGCTTCCTTTATGAGGCTTCGCCTTTAATAGTTGTTGGAAGTGTAATTTTAAGTTTATTTTATCAATTAAATTTGGTTGAACCTATTTCATACATTATGTCACCATTGATTTCCGGTTTATTGGGATTGCCTATTATAGCTGGGTTCCCATTGATTTTTGGTATACTTAGGAAAGAACTTGCGTTAATTATGCTCGAAGAACTTTTTGGTTCAAGTGATCTTCGAATGTTTATGACGTTTAAACAAATGCTTGTATTCACAATTATTGTAATGTTCTTCATTCCATGTGTAGCTACAATAGCCGCTTGTGTTAGGGAAGAAGGTTGGAAGAGAGCTACATTAATATCGCTTTTTACAGTAATCCTTTCAATATTTTTGGGTTGGTTAACAAATTTATCATTAACTTTAATTGGATTGTAAACCCTATACCTACTCCATATAGAATCCTATTGGTTCCATAGCTTTCTCCGGTATTATTAGCATTTGACTTACAACATCTTCTATAACTATTTCTGCTATTGGTTTATCTGCTCTTAATCCATAGTATTTTCCTCTAGTTATTTTTGCTAATTCCATCATTAATGCAGTTGGTGTATAAAATACTACTTGCATATCCCTTCTATAATATATCCTCTTGTATATTTCATCTGATCTATGATCTGTATTTATCACTATTGTTTTTATTCCATCTTTAGCTATTAATCTCGCTATATCCAGTGCATCTGCTTGAGCTGGATTTAGAAATCTACTTCTATTCTCTGGTGATAATGGATTTTCTAATGGTACGTTTGCTATTCCATCTGATATTATAACCATTACTGGTATAGATTCCTTCATTTTTGATTTCTCCATCATAAGTATTTCCCTAGCCTTCTTTAAACCTGCAGCTAGAGGTGTGAAATCACTTACACCAACATTAATTAATTTCTCCACTACCGCATTTACGTTTGTTGTTGGATATTGCAGTACTTCTGCATGTTTACCTTTAAATACTATTAATCCAATTTTATCCCTCTTAGCATGAGCTCCCTTTTGTAAGCCTCTTATTGCAGCTTTTACGCTTTCTATTGAGGAAACCATAGATTCACTTATATCTAAAACTATCATGGTTATTAGTGGCATTCTTGTTTCTTTGACTTTAACCCTTATATCATCATAATCTATGTTTATTGCTACACCTTGTCTTTTACTTCTAATCTTTTGTTTTGGAGCTGCACTTCTTATTGTTGGCGCTATGGCGATATCATATGGTTTTTCCTTTGGTAATGCATGTTTAACATATTTCCCCCTCCTAATCCATACTCCTCTGGAAACTTCTGCTCTTCCCTTCTTCCTCCCCTTCATATATTCTGAGGATAATGTTATTTTGAACATTGGTGGTGGAGTTGCCATTACATCATAAATACTTTGAAAGATCTTTCTACCCTTATCTATAGCTGCCCTATAACTTGAAAGAATCTTTGTACCTAATAATGATATGTATTGAAATGCTCTTGCACCAAATTTCTGTATTGGTGGAGGAGCCTCCACTATCTGTTCTTTTACTAAAATTCTATGTGTAATTATCCTCTTTGCCTCCTCCTCCTGTACTCTAACGGCTTTAACATAAGCTATCTTTCTCCTCCTCGATAATGCATTAAGAATTGTTTGAAGAAGCATGTATCCTCCAAGTGCTATTGCAGCCCATTTATATAATTCTCCACTCATTAATTCACTAACCTCTTCCCATCCCTTACCCATAGTTCCAGCAAACATTAATGTTACTGCTGCAAATGCAAAATAGAAGACAAAATAATACATAACCATCATTATCACTAATGCTATTGGCATAGGTATATTCCATGTCTTCTTCTTAATTTCAGGAGGTTTTGATATTTGTGGTAAAGCCATTCCTTCTCCAATTTCAACTTTCACTTGTTTTATTTCTTCTTCAGTTTCTTCAGCTTTATCTTCTGCTTTTGAAACTGTGGTTGCTAATGCTAGTGTCTGCTTCAATTCTTCACTAGTTATCTGCTTAAATTCTTCACCTTTAATTCTATGTGGTAATGCTAATTCAGCTGCACTAAGTATGTCATCAATACATACTTCTAATCTTCCATCTAAAGCTGCTAATACTCTTGATACTTTAGTTATAATAATGTCTGGCCTATGACCATCTACATTCATCTTTATACATAATTCCACTGTTTTTTCTTCAACTTCCCTCGGAACTTTTACCATTGGGAGAATTTTCCTTGCTTCTTCTATTTTCTTTTTTACTTCAATCTGTTTTTCTTTCCATTCTTCAATGAATTTTAATGGATCCTCTTCAAATAACATGTTTCTAATGGCTATGGTATTTCTACGTTCTACATCTGTTATATCTTCCATTTTTACACATAATGCAAATCTATCCAGTATTTGTGGTCTTAAAGTTCCTTCTTCAGGGTTTATTGTACCAATCAATGTAAATCTAGCTGGATGCACCAATTTTATTCCTTCTCTCTCCACTACATTCCATCCAGATGCTGAAGCATCAAGTATTACATCTATTAAAGAATCTGGGAGTATATTTACTTGATCAATATATAGTATTCCTCTATTTGCTTGCGCTAATAATCCTAGTTGAAAAGCTTTCACACCTTCTCTTATAGCTTTTTCCCAATCTATTGATCCTACTACTCTATCTTCTGTAGCACTTATTGGTAATTCTACAAATGGCATTTTCATTTTTGCAATTTCAATCTTTTCTCCATTGGTAATCTTCTCTTTACATTGATTACACATTTCTTCCACTTTATATGGGTTGCAATGGAAAGTACATCCTTCAACAATTTCTATTTCTGGTAATAAGTCTACTATGGAGCGTGCGATAATAGTTTTTCCAGAACCTTTTGGTCCTATTATTAGTACTCCACTTATTGTTGGGTCCACTAGTATTGTGAGTAATGCCTTCTTCACTTTCTCTTGACCTACTATTGCTGTAAATGGATAATTTAACCCTCTATTACTTAACACTCTTATTCAATTCTTATATGTATCTTTATTTTAATAAAGTTGTTTCTAGTGGATATGTTTTCACTAGAGTGAATTTATCATGTAGATAGTTACTAGTTTTACATAATAGTTATTTATATTGACTTGTTACTATTTATTTTAGTTATGTATATTGATGTTCATGTACATTCTTCATTATCAGATGGACTTTATAATCCAAGTAAAATTGTTAAATATAGTGTTGGGAGAGTTGATGGATTAGCTTTTGTTGATCACATCTATAATGTTGATTCATTAAGTTTACTTAATAAACGGTTTAAAGTTTATTTAGATGCTAAAGTTAATGATTTAATAGTTTTACCTGGAGCTGAATTTTCCTTTGATTTTGGTCATGTAACTGTAATTTTCCCAAGTTTTAAATGTGATTTTCCAGATAGGTGCATATTAGATTTCCATCAATTTTACGATTTCGTTAAAGATCTTGGTGGTATTATTATTGCTGCACATATATTTCGTTCTTCTGGTATTGGTGAGAGAATATATAATCTTAAAAATTATTTTGATGCTTTAGAAATATATCCATTTAAAACATCTTTAGATATTTTCCCATTGAAAATACCATTGATTGCAGGTTCTGATGCTCATACACCTTGGACTATTGGATTTGCATGTACCTTTATCCATGAAGCTAAATCTAATATTGATGACATTATAGAATGTATTGTTAAAGGTAAAGCTATTCCAATTATACGTAAATCTTATTATTTAAGGAAGATACTTGATTCACCCCATCTATTGAAATTTTTTGTTAAACGTATTTCTCCACGATTTTAAATGCTTCGGGAATTTTCTCCACCACATCAGTTGCAGTTATATGATACCCTTTTTCAGAAACAGCTATATCTCCTGCTAAACCATTTATAAATGCTGCTGCTACTGCAGATCTAAATGTATTATTAGTCCAAGCTAGGAATGTTGATGTTACCCCTGTAAGTACATCTCCAGTTCCACCCACAGTCATACCTGGATTTCCAGTTCTATTAACCTTAACCTTTATGCCATCTGAAATTATATCATAATGTGATTTCAATAGTATTGTTACTTCGAGTTTTCTTGCTTCATTCATGACTATTGGTATCCTATCTTTCCATCCTTCTCCTTCTTCATTTGGCAGAGTTATTCCCGTTACTATTTTGAATTCTCCTGTGTGTGGTGTTACTATTGTTCTTGTTCCTTTAACTATTGATGGGTTTTTAGCATAAGCTTTTAGTGCATCTGCATCTATAACTAGGTTTTTACCTTTTTCAGCTGCCATCTTAAATACTTCCATTGCATTGTCTAAAACTTCTTGTGTAGAAGATAATCCAGGTCCAATAGCTACAACATCTGCTTTTTCAATTTCTTTTTCAATAATCTTTAATCCCTTTGTATTTAAGTATTCTCCTTCATATTCTTTAACTATTAAATTTGGTGAGAAACTTCTTATGGCATTTGCAATTTTACTTGGAGTTATGATTATAGATATATCGGCTCCAGTTCTTAAAGCGGCTAAAGCTGTTAGAGCTGGCGCACCTGTGTATTCTATGCTACCACCAATAACGATTATTCTACCGAAATCACCTTTATGTGAAGTTTCCCTTCTCCTTTTAATGTTTATTATGACGTCTCCAGGTCCTGCGAATAATTCTACTTCTGGTGGGATTCCAATGTTTGATACTATTATTTCACCAGCATATCCAGTTCCATCCTTTGTCATTAACCCAATTTTTGGTTTGTGATGTGTAATGGTTAAATCAGCTTTTACAGCTACTCCCAATGGGGTTCCGTTATTTGGATCTATACCTGATGGTACATCTATTGATACTATCTTTGCTCCACATTCTCTTGCGTGATTAATAATCTTTATTATTTCTGATGCTGGTGGTTTTACTAAACCTCTTATACCAGTTCCAAGTAGTGCATCAACTATAACCTCTGATTTAGTCAATAACTCCTTTATTGAATCTATTTGACTTGTATCTTCAATTACTATTGTTTTTATTGATGATTTTAATTCATTTATTATCTTCCAGTTTATTTTTGCTTCTTCACTTCTTATGCTTTCTGGTCTCCCAATAAGTATAACTATAATCTCTATCCCCAATCTAGACAAATGTCTTGCTGCAACAAATCCATCTCCACCCTTATTTCCACTTCCAGCCACTATAGTTATACATTTTTTCGGTTTTATCATTTCAAGAATTATCCTTGAAACTTCTGCACCCGCATTTTCCATTAACATTAATCTTTTTATACCTAGATATTCACAATTTACGTCTATTGCTTGAATTTCCTCTACACTTAATCCCTTTTCTATTTTTTGCATCATCTAGTAATTGGTTGCACTATATACTTTAACCTTTTTACTACTGCTTTCCTCATTTATTTTCTCAAGGAACTCTAGTAATTCTAATCCCACGATTTTATTAAAGCATGTGGAGCACAAAAATTTCTTTTCACCGTTTTTAAGGATATATTCATACATTGGTTTTAGATTACCTCTGCTAATGGTTAAGCTATTCCTTGAAAGTTTTCTTCCACAAATGTGACATCTCTCTTTCACACTTACTTTTCCCCTAGACATCGTTGTTTCACAATACTTTATGTTTCAACTCTTTTATAAGCTGTAGTTTATACATACATTGAAATCTACAATTGATTGTTTATGCTCTCTTTTCTCCATGCTTTAAATGTATTTTCTTTTGCATTTAATTGATTAATACAACTTGTATTTACTTAGTCTTGATGCATATATCTTCATATATGTAAACTTTAAAGATTATATTTTCGAGGTCTAGAATTTATTTAGGGAGTATTTTGCAAATTTTTCTCGATAAAGTTATATTAACTGTTCTTATGCTTACTGAAAATAAACCTATTTGCAATATTGATGAAATAATTGAATACACATTTTTATCATTTGATCATGTAATGGATTGTCTAAAGCGTTTAATGGAGCTTGGGTTTATTGATTTTATTGATTTTGATGGTATATTGTCCATTAAGGTTAAAGATAGATTGAAACTTGCATATTACGCTATTGGTTTAGGTATTGATGTTAAGAGGGTTTCAAAATTTTTGAATTGGAGGGAATTTGAAAACCTATGTTTTGAAGTTTTAAAAGCTTTTGATTATAGTGTTTATAAAAATGTTAGGTTTAAAATTGATTCAAAAAGATTTGAATTGGATTTAATTGGTTTTAAAATTCCATATGTTATTTGTTTAGATTGTAAGCATTGGTCTATCAATCGTCCATCAATTATTGAAAGAGCAATTAAACTTCATAATGATAAAACATTACTTTTCTCAAAGGTTTTTAGAAGTTTATTTAATTTAGATTTTAATGGTAAAATCTATTTCATTCCTGTGATAGTTACACTTTTAGATGAAAGTTCTGGGATTTATAATGGTTTACCTGTAGTTTCAATATTTAAGTTTAATTCCTTTTTGAATGAGCTTCCATATGGTATTGGTTATATAAGGTTACTGGAAGCTTAATGATTATTTATATTTTACGGTTAATTACATTTATTTACTTTATTCTTCTTATTCATTCCGTAATTTATCGTTTAAGTTTAGTGGTGTGTATTGATTATGTTTTAGTGTGGATAAGGTGAATTTAATGTGGGAATCTATATATGAGGATTTACGGGCATCTAAAATCTTTGATGAAGATAAATATATGGAATTTGCTAAATCTTATATTAAAGAGGTTTTTGGAGATGAAATTGAGATTATTCGTAAACATGTTTATGTGTACAATGATTTTTGTGAAGATATTAAAACAATATTGAATTCCCCATATATAATACATTCAAAACAGCTTTCATCATTTCTAGAAGATCCCCTAAATCATATCATAAATTTATTTGTCTCTAAATCATATGAACTTATATTAAAGGATCTTGATTTAGAGAATTTTAATTCAATAATTAATTTGACGATCAAGAAGTGTTTGGAGTCCAATTTGAAACTTATGTTTCAGAATTTCGTTGTTTTATCTATTCCCTATAATTTACATTCCCATGAAATAAAGATTATATACCCACGTAATAAGTGGATTATTTTGTCTCGTAAAGGTTTTCAAGGTAATAATTCCTTATCTCCAAATTATGTTTTAGAAATTGATGGTGAGAGATTTAGTTTCTTTGTGGAAGCTCCACGCCCTATTGAACGTATAAAGAAAGTTAGGCGTAGTTCAAAGTTATCATTGAATGCAGCTCCAAGACCAGATATAATGATTTATCATAGATGGGTTAGAAACATTCTTCCAAGTAAAAGTTCAAGTAATTCAAGAAATATGTTGGTTAAACGTCCATTTATGATAATCGAATGTAAGGAGGTTGATGGTTGGTGGAAGAAATTTAGATTTTCTAAGGGGATAATGACTTTAACTAATGGTAATTTAGAGAATGTTAAAGCATTAGATGTTATTGATGTTTACCTTTCGTTATACAAGCCTAAAAAGATGTTTGTAGTATCTAAAGTTAAAGTTCCTAGGGGGGTTAAATATAGGTTGAGTTTAAGGGGTATTGAAACAATAGATGACACTGGTTTCAACCCCTTTAAAATTTCTGAACTTTCAAATTATTTATTGGATTTTATTGGTTAATTTTTCTTTCACTTAGCGTTGTGATAAAGATTCCAGCTAAGGTTGTCATCATTCCAAATATTTGTGTTAAATCAATTTTTTGTTTTAAGATTGTATATGCTAAAACTGTTGATCCAATAGGTTCTCCCAAAGTTGAAACTGCAACTATTACTAATCCCAAATTTCTAAGTAGATAGTTTAGTAGAGTATGCCCCATTAACATTGGTATCATTGTTATCAATATTATGTAGATCCACGTTGATTGCGGGTATATTATGAAGTTTATTTTATTTATCATTATGTAGATTAGAGTTGTTAATCCTCCAATACCATAAACTCCCGTTGTTAATGTTAATGTGTCCATGTTTTTCCTTGAAATTTTATTTATTGAAAGATATGTTGAAAATGATAATGCCCCTATAAGTGCATATATTATTCCAAGATATTCTATTTCTGTACTTATCTCCCATACTTTAACCATTATTGCCGCTCCAATTATGGCTGTAATTATTCCAATTAAATGTATCCTTTTTATTTTTTCTCTAATTAATGAACCAATTATGGTTGAGAATATTGGATGTAAATTTACTATTGTTGTACTTAATGCCACTGGGATTTTATATAATGATTCCATCCAAAATGAGAAGTGTATCGCTAAACTTATACCGGAGAATATTATTGGAATGTTTAATACAACTTTTATCTCCTTATTTTTTATGGATGTTAGAAAGAGGGTTATTATTGAAGATAATGTCATCCTCCAGAATGCACATACTATTCCTGGAGCATTTGATAATAGTACTAGTATTGATGCCCAAGATACGCTGAATATTGCCACCATCAATATTATATAGTCTATGAGCATTTGAACACCTAATCAAATTATCCCCTATTCTTTAATTCATTTTCAATCCATCCCAGTTTCTCATGGATCAATGTTGTTATTGGTAGATTGTATGGACATTTTTCTTCACATTGTCGACATAGTTTACAGTTTGGAACAGTATTTTTTGCTTCTTCATAAATTTCTATTACTTGTCTACTTATTCCAGTTCTATTAACAAATTGTTTTATTCTTAGTAGTTGACTTATTGGTATCCCTTGAGGGCATGGCATACAGTACATGCATCCTCTACAAAATATTTTCTCCATATTCCTCCTCTCATATTCAATTATTTCTTCTTCCTCTTTTGTTATTTCAATTCCATCCTTTATGCTTGAAACATTTTCTTCTACTTCAATTATGCTCTTCATTCCCGGTATTGCTACAGTTACATTATGTTTTAATACGTATTTCAAAGCTATTTTTGGGTAATTTATTTCTCCTCCAGCTATTGGCTTCATTGCTATAATTCCAAGGTTCATTTCAATGGCTTTTGGTATAACATCTATTTTTGCTTCATCTGATAAGTAGTTGAATGGGAATTGTATTGTATCAAATATATTTGTTTCCATAGCTTTAATTAATACATTTAAATTATGGCTTGTTATCCCAATACATCTAACCTTACCCCTCTTTTTTGCTTCCTTTAATGCTTCTATAGCACCATTACTTGACAATACTTTCTCTAGAGTTTCATGGGTACTTACATTATGTAATTGCCATATGTCTATGTAATCTGTTTTCAATTCAGATAAACTTGTTTCCAAATCTTTAATGGCATTCTCATAACTCTTAGCTGTTGTTTTAGTTGCAATTATCACTTCTTCTCTAACATCATTTAATGCTTCCCCAATTTTTCTTTCACTTGATCCATATACTCTTGCAGTATCATAAAAGTTTACTCCAAGTTCATATGCTCTCCTGATCACTTTTATTGCTTCTCTATCTTCAACGACTTGTATTGGTATCCCACCGAATCCTATTGGAAAAACCTTTAATCCCGTTCTACCTAGAGTTCTAAACACATTAGTCCCCTATAATTTTTCTTGAAATAAGTTATTATACTTGTTATCAAATTAATATTTGGGATGTATTTTGAAGGAAGCAATGTTATATGAATCTATTGGTAATGGTAATGTTAAATGCAATTTATGTGCTCGTAGATGTATAATTGCTGAAGGTAAAACAGGTTTTTGCCGTGTTCGTAAAAATATTGGTGGAAAACTTTACTCATTAGTTTACTCTAAAGCATGTTCTATTGCTTGCGACCCTATCGAGAAAAAACCTTTATTTCACTTTAATCCAGGGGCATCAGTTCTAAGTATAGCTACCATTGGCTGTAATTTTAGATGTTTATTCTGTGATAATTGGGTTATTAGTCAAGAAGAGGAAATTTATGGTCGTGAGATTCCACCTGAAAGAATAGTTGAATTAGCTTTAGAAAATGATTGTCAGGGTATAAGCTATACGTATACTGAGCCAACAATATTTTTCGAATATGCATATGAAACTTCAAAAATAGCTAAAAGTAAAGGTTTATTCAATACCTTTGTAACCAATGGGTATATGACTCCAGAAGCCGTTAGAACTATAGCTCCATACCTAGATGCAGCAACTGTAGATTTTAAATGTTCAGCAAATCCAGAGGCATATAGAAAGTTTTCCAGTGTTTTCGATGTTAATCCAATATTTGAATGTCTACTGGAATTGAAGAGAAATAATATATTCATTGAAATCACAAATTTACTAATACCTGGACTTGAAGGATGGGAGAAAGATCTTGAAAATCTATGTAGTTGGATCGTTAATAATTTAGGTTTTGAAATACCATTCCATATACTTAGATTTCATCCAGACTATAAAATGTATGATCGTCCTTCAACACCATCATATATGCTTAAAACAGCTGCTGAAATAGCTCGTAAAACTGGTTTAAAACACGTATATTTAGGGAATGCACCAGAACTTAAAGGTGAAAATACCTATTGCCCAAACTGCAATAAACTTCTAATTGAAAGATATGGGTTTCAAATTTTCATTTATGACCTTAAAGATGAATCTAAATGTCCTAAATGTGAATACAATTTAAATATACGTGGAAAATTCTGGGGTGGAAGAAGCTGGATTAAAAATATAATTTAACATTCTAAAACTTAAATTGTAAATTAAAGTTGTTGACGATATATATATGTTTCTACAAAATTTTATTTGATGTTATATGTTTTCTAAGAAGTTTAATCTAAAAACAATATTTATCTTAGTATTATTCATATCATCTCTCATACTAGGAGTTTGTATTGTAGCTCAAGAAATGGATAAGGTATATCTGGCTATAATCGTAACCAAAGATTACAAAGCTATTCCAAATGCAAACATATATATCTTTGCAACTGCACCCAATGGAACTAGATTTATAAAAGCTACGTCAACAAATGAACATGGAATAGCCACAATTACATTATCAATAAAAGATGTGATTAAACCATTAATTGATTGGAATGAAGCTGAAAAGAGAAGTATAAAACTACACCCAGTACTCTATATTACAGCAATAGGTAAATATGAAGGGTATAAGTATTTTGGAGTTGGATCAACAGAGTTGCCATTAACAGCTATTGGTCCATTAAAAGCTAATGTAATTGTGGAGTTAACTGATAAACTTACAAAAGTTGAAGAAAAACTTGGAACAATAATTACTGAGCAACAAGCTCCTCCATGGGCGAGATTAATATATAGTAAAGAAGAGTCAAAACGAGAAACTCTATTTAAAGTAGTTACTGATCAACATACTAGAGCAACTGCTTATTATGAGGTAACAAAATATGGGATAGTGGGTTTTAAATGTACATTTTCCGTAACTCTATACCCAACAAATAATATTATAATCCCATGGAAAATAGGTAAAGAAATAACTGTTATTAGTAATTCTGAGAGTAATGAAGTTACTTTTAGTGTTGGTCAAAATAGTGTTGGTTATGTTTCTTGTTTAGTTACATGTACATATGAGTGTTGGGAGTATGAAGAACCTGCTAATGGTGGAGAAGTTTATAGAGAGCATAGAGTATACATAAGATACCATTTACCAGAAACCTTAATGGCTGTGAAAGGTGATGATATAGAAGGGACAGAAATATATCTAAAGAGTGCTGCTGGAAAAGGATGGAATACTCCTGCAACTGGTGTAAATCTTGAAGGTGATGTTAGTATGAGCTTTGCTATACCTGTATTTGGCTTTGTAATTAACATACCACAACAATATCTTCCAATACCATTAAAAATCCCCATAGATGTCGCTTTAGTTATTAAAACTGGATATGCTGTGAGAGCTTCAGTACATATATTCGGCGAAGAAGGGTACACAGTTTACGTTTACTATATTGAGGTTAGAAGGACTGTTAATGCATACTACAATTTTCCAACGTGGGCTATAGTATTAAAAACATAACTTATGATATTTTTCGATAATTTTATTATTTGAGGTACTTCATTTTATTTTGGTATTTGATATGAATGTGTATGGATGGATATTGAGTAGAGCTATTGAATTAGAGAATGAAACCATAGGTTTTAGACGTGAAATACATATGTATCCTGAACTTGGTTTTCAAGAGAAGAGAACTGCAAAACTTGTTGCAGATATGCTTAGTAAATGGGGTTATAGTGTTCAAACCGGTGTTGCTGAAACTGGTGTTGTTGGTATTTTAAAATGTGGTGAGGGTAGAGTTGTAGCTTTAAGGGCTGATATGGATGCCCTCCCAATTCAAGAAGAGAATGATGTTCCATATAAGTCTAAGATTCCAGGGGTTATGCATGCTTGTGGTCATGATGCTCATGTCGCCATGCTTCTTACAGCCGCTAGAATTTTATCTGAAATGAAGGATAAACTTAATGGTTCTGTGAAATTAATTTTCCAACCAGCTGAAGAGATGGGTGGTGGTAAGAGTGGAGCTTTGAAGATGGTGGAGGAAGGTGTTTTAAAAGATCCTGATGTTGAAGCTATATTTGGTTTTCATGTTTGGAATGATTTAGATGTTGGTAAAATTGGATTGAAGGAGGGACCTATACTTGCTTCTACTGGTAGATTTGAAATTGAAGTTAAAGGTGTTGGTGGTCATGGTGCTTCCCCTCATAAAGCTGTGGATCCAATTGTAGTTGCTTCAAGTATAATATTGAATTTACAGACTATTATTAGTCGAAATCTCGATCCATTGGAATCTGGGGTTGTTAGTGCATGTTCTGTACATGCTGGAACAGCATTTAACATAATACCTGAAAGAGCGAATATAATTGGTACATATAGGGCTTTAACATTTGAAGTTAGAGATTTATTGAAGAAGCGTATTAAGGAGATTGCTGAGAATACTGCTAAAGCTTTTAATGCTGAATGTATTGTTGCTACAATTGATGGTGTTCCACCAACCATAAATCATCCTTTAGCTACTAGGATGGCTAAGAGTGTTGTATGTGAAATTGTTGGTTCAAATAATGTTGTTGAAGTTAAACCTAGTATGGGTGGTGAAGATTTCTCATATTATCTTGAGAGAATTCCAGGGGCATTTCTAGAACTTGGAACTAGAAATGTTGAGAAGGGTATAGTGGCTCCCCACCATAATCCTAGATTTGATATAGATGAATCTGCATTGAAATATGGTTCTGCAGCTTATGCAGCATTAGCATACAGATACTTAACCTCGGGTTTCTAAATCTTCCTCTTTATTTTTATTATATGTTCTCCTTCTTCTATTAGCCCATATGTTAAGACCAATGTCTCATTATCCTTTACATATCCCTCCCTCATTAATGCTTGATATGTGGCCTCTAATCCCTCCATATACCCTTCTGCATCAACTTTTATGGTTTTTAAACCCCAAATCATAGATAATTTTCTAAGTGTTCTAATGTTATTTGATGCTGCATATACTGGCACTCTAGGTCTATATGCAGCAATTCTTGCAGCCATTCTCCCCTTTTGTGTATATACTGCTAATTTTGAGTTTATAGATTCTGCAAGTACAACTATACTATGTGCAAATCTTTTTTGTAAATCATCATCTATGGGTTTTAACTCTATGTTTATCTTTTCTTCATTTGCTTCTATTATACTTTTAAGCCATTCTACTGCTTCCACTGGATATATTCCAATGGCTGTTTCTCCAGTTAACATTATTGCATCCACCCCCTCTATTATTGCATGTGCTACATCTGTTACTTCTGCTCTTGTTGGTGTTGGATTTTCAATCATTGATGCTAACACTTGTGTTGCTACAATTACTGGTTTACCCTTTAATCTTGTTTTTTCAATTATTTCTCTTTGTAATACTGGTATTCTTTCTAATGGAAATTGCATACCTAAATCTCCTCTTGCCACTAATATCATATCTGATTCTCTCACTATTTCCTCCAAATTCTTAACAGCACTTACGCATTCAATTTTTGACATTACTGCTGTTTCTTCACATCCAGCTTCATAAAGTATCTTCTTTAATTTCTTCACATCCTCTCCACTTTTAACATAACTTAAGCCTATGTAATCCAATGAGTTTTCCACTGCAAATTTTATGTTCTTTAAATCTTCTTCAGTTATTGCTGGTATATTAAATTCTTTCCCCCTTACAACTATTCCCTTCCTTGAAGTTATTTCACCAGGTGTTAATGATCTTACTTTTACTTTATCCTCCTTTACGTCTTCTACTTTCAACATTATTTTCCCATCGTCCATTAAGATTATATCTCCTGGCTCTATGATATCATAGAATTCTATGTATGGTAATGGTATATTACCTTCATAGTCTTTTTGTTTATTTAATATCATTAATTCCATGTTCATTTTCAACTTTATTGGTTCACGTAATTCCCCTATCCTAACGCTTCCACCCTTTAAATCTCCCCCAATCCCTATTATTACGTTTAATTCCCTTTCAATAGTTCTTACATATTTTACATATTTCCTCCATTCTTCTTCGCTTCCATGGCTAAAGTTTATTCTAAAGGCTGAAGCTCCTTTAATTACCATTTCCCTTATGGTTTCAATGTCTTTTGTTGATGGTCCAAGTGTAGCTATTATCTTTACCTTCATAAATATCTGAGATATACTTTACATGATTCATTTTTTAATAGTTGTTATTTTTGTTTCATTTAATCAGTTGTTTAAATTTTACATTTTTGTGAAATGCAAAATATAAATAAATGTTTACATATCTTTTTCATAAAGGTGTTTTTGTTGATTGATATTGATGATATGCGTGAAATTGCTCGAAGATATAAGAATCCTTGTATGTTGATTATAGGTTCACATTCAGCTTTGGATGCTTGGAGTGGTGCTAGGAGTAATAATTTAAGAAGCATAATATATACAACTAGAGATAGAGCTATTATATATTTGCATAATGCTATTGCAGGTAGAGTTGACGAGTTTATTGAAGATTTACCTCAAGTTATTTCTAGGGATGTTTTAGTTGTTGAAGATTTACACGATTTAAAGGGTGATTGGAGGTATGCTATCCTCATTTTAGACAGGTATTCTGATATTGTGAAACATGTTGATGATCTAATTGAATTAGAAGCTATTCAAATTCCAAATAGAGCTTTTTCCGTTTATGTTGGTGGAGATGATTATTGTAGTGTTATTGAAAATGATTTTTCAATACCTATTCTTGGTTCTAGGAGGCTTCTTAAAATTGAAAATAGAGGTATCGATAAAGATTATTATTGGTATCTTGAGAAGGCTGGTATTCCCCATCCAAAACCTATTCTATATGAAATTTATAGTAGGGGTATAAGGTTTAAGGAGCCTTATGATAAACCTTTAATTCTCAAAACTTATCATCCAAATAGAATTTTTGAGAGGGTATTTATTTTTGCTGCTGATTCAAGTGATCTTGAACTTAAAGTTGAAAAAGCTTTTGAAGATGGTTATGTTAATGAGGATTCTATCAAAGCTGCTAGAGTTGAAGAATTGATTTTGGGTCCACATGCGAATTTCAATTTCTTCTTTTCACCAATTAATTCTATTAAGTGTTGGGGGAGTGTTGAAGAGTATTATTCTAAGATTTACAATATAAGTTTAGATGAAGCTAGAATTTGTTTAGCTAATGAATTCTTATCCATTGATGAACGTAGAGAAACCATTTTAGATGGTCTTAAGAGACTTCCAATAGATGTTCAGCAAAAGTTAAGCAATAAAATTCTTCCATCTTTTGAAGTTACCCTTCACGTCATGGTTAGTGTAAGAGAATCTTTAATAAAGGATGTTTTAAGATGTGCAAATAGATTTTTACTTTGTTTAAAGGATGAAGTTCCACCTGGAATTATAGGTGCATGGTGTCTTCAAACCATTATAACTTGGGGTAAACCTAGTGAATATGATTTTAAACCTTCTTTAAAACCTGATGTCGAAGTTGCAAGTGTTGGTTTTGGTTTATATGATAGTATTACTAGGGATGCTCCAATGCATATACCTGTTACTCAAGATGTTGCTTTAAGGCATGGTGGTGGAACTAATGTTCATATGGGATTAGGTGGACAGTATTCCAATGTTAGGTATAACAGGCGTATAAGTCTTGGTGAACGTATTGGATTGGAGATTAAGCGTGCAATCAATTTGAAGGCTTTAGATATGTTGGTTACTTAATGAGGTGTCGTGATTGTATATTGTTGAAAGATATCCTGATCCATTTTCTAAAAATGGATTTGTTGAAACTATTAGATATTCAAATCTTAATTTCCCATTGTTTAAGAGAGGTAAAGTTAGAGATGTATATGAACTTGGGGATTATCTAATATTATTCCATAGTGATCGTATTTCTGCATTTGATGTGGTTTTGAAGGAGCTTATACCCTTTAAAGGTGTTTACTTGAATAAGCTTACCTCTTTTTGGTTTGAGAATACTAAGAATATTTTTCCAAATCATCTTGTTGAAGTTGTCGATGATAGGTCGATTAAAGTTGTGAGAGCTGAGAGAATTAATATTGAATGGATTGTTAGAAGTTATCTATATGGTTCAGCTTGGAGAGCTTATTCCAGTGGTAAACGTATAATTTCAGGTGTTGAACTACCTAATGGTTTAAGTTATGCTGAAAAGCTTCCTCAACCAATACTTTCAACAACTACAAAGTCTGATTTTGGTCATGATATTGAAATTAGTAAACGTGAAGCTATAGATATGGATTTGGTTTCACGTGAAGAATGGAATGAACTTGAAGAAGCATCTTTTAAGCTTTACTCATATTATAGTAAGGTTGCTGAAAGTGTTGGATTGATAATTGCAGATGTTAAATTTGAATTTGGTAGATATAAGGGTGAATTAATTCAAATTGATGAAGCTCCTACACATGATTCAGCTAGAATTTGGATTAAGAAATATTATCGTGTTGGTGTAGCTCAAGAAGGACATTGTTTAGATAAAGAGTTTTTAAGAGCTTATTTAATGGCTAAAGGTTTTATGGGTGATGGTACTCCACCAGATTTACCTATGGATTTAATAAAGCAAATTGCATGGAGAGTTAGAGGAGCATATGAAGTTTTAGCTTTGAAACGTAATGTTGATGATTTACCATTAAAAAGTTTAAATGAATTTTTGTGAGTGGGTATTATGGAGAATTTAACACATAATTGCGGTGTTTCTGCTATTTATAGGTTTGATGGCGGTGACGTTATAGACTTCTTATATTGGTCTCTTGTATCTTTAAATCATAGGGGACATCACTCTTATGGTATGGTTACATATGATGGTTCTTTCCATGTATTTAAAGATCTTGGTTTAATTTCTGATATTTCACTTGATAAATTGTCTTCTCTATTTAAAGAACTCGTTGGTAATATTGGTTTGGGACACGTTAGATATGCAACTAGTGGTGAACTTTCTAAACTCAAATTGTCTACTGATATTCAGCCATTGATTGTTGGTGAAGATTTAAAGGTATGTATTGCTTATAATGGGAATATTACTAATGTAAAATTACTTCGAGAGAAGTTACTATCTTATGGTTATAGTTTTAAGTGTACTTCTGATACTGAAGTTTTAGCTTTAATTTTGTTGCATAATTTAATTGAGGGTTATAAGATTGAAGATGCTGTTAAAAGAATTATGAATGATGTTGATGGAGCTTATTCAGTTGTTGGTTTACTTAGTGATGGAACATTATTCTTCTTTAGAGATCCATGTGGTATTAGACCATTGGTATATGGTTTTAGTAAAAATGGTAATATGTTTATGGTGGCATCTGAAAGTTCTGCTTTAAACTCCAATAATATAAGAGATTTTAAAGTTGTAGAACCAGGATTTCTCTACACATTATCCAATAATAAATTATCTATTAAAAAGATCTTTGAAGGTGCTCGTGAAAATTTATGCTCCTTTGAATTTGCATATTTTGCTAGACCTGATTCTAAGTTTAATGGTAAATATGTTTGTGAAGTTAGGCAAGAGTTGGGTAGGAAACTTGCAATTAGGTATAATGATATTGCTAGAAGGGTGGATGTTATTGTTCCAATTCCTCAAACAGCTGTAGATGCTGCTTATGGTTTTCATGAAGTTTCTGGGAAACCAATGCAGCAATGGATTGTTAGGGATAGATATGTTAAACATAGAGCCTTTATATTGTCTCCAGAGGATAGAACAATAATTTTGCATCGTAAGTATAATATTCTTTTTGATAAATTAAGGGGTAAGAATATTGCATTGATTGATGATAGTATTGTTAGAGGTGACACCCTTAAAACTGTGGTTTCAGAATTACGTGAACATGATGTTTCTGAGATTCATATTTTCGTAACTTTTCCAAAGATTATTGGTCCATGCTTCTATGGTATTGATATGGCTACCTTTCAAGAATTGGCTGCCTTTGGTAGGAGTGATGAAGAGATATGTAAGTTTATTGGTGCTGATACAATTAATTATCAAACTATAGAAGATTTTGTTTCCGCTATTTCATCAAGTAATTTATGTTTAGGGTGTTTAACTTTGAATTACCCCACTAAATATGCTATGGAGCTTTCACGTTTAGCATTAGAATTAGCTCTTAAGGGGGTTAAGATTAAAGGTAGAATAACTGAAGAAGTTTAATTGGGGTGTTTTATATGGGTAAATTCAATTTTAGAGTTGAAGTTTGGTTGAAGGATGGACTTGTTGATGCTGAAGGTAAAACCGTTGAAGAAGCTTTAAGGGATTTAGGTTATAATGTTATGGGGGTTAGGGTTGGTAAAGTTTATTCTTTTACTGTTTATGCTAATTCTATTGATGAAGCTAAAAGTGTTGTTAATGAGATTTGTCAAAGACTTTTAGCTAATCCAGTTAAAGATAAGTTTTTTGTGAGTGTGTTGAATCATGAAGTATGATGTTATTACTATACCACCAGATATCTATAGATTTTATTTATCCAATTTTACTGATGATGATCTATATTCCCTATCAAATAATTTAAGATTAAATTTGAATTTTAATGAACTTAAATCTATAAGAGATTATTTCGTTAATAAGCTTAATAGAGCTGTTTTTGATTTAGAATTATACTCTTTTTCTCAACTTTGGTCTGAACATTGTAGACATAAAGTTTTTAGAGGAATTATTGTTGATGATAATGGGAATGTTATTGTTGATGATATTTTGAAGAGTTATATTGCTAAAGCTACTGAGAAGTGTAATAAGCCGTGGATTGTATCCTTTTTGAAGGATAATGCTGGTATAATTGAATTTGATGATAAATATTCTATAGCTGTTAAAGTTGAAACTCATAATCATCCTTCAGCTATAGATCCCTTTGGTGGTGCTGCAACTGGTATTGGAGGTGTTATTAGAGATATCCTTGGGGTATGGGCATCTCCAATAGCTTGTATAGATGTTCTATGCTTTGGACCTTTAAATTATCCATATGAATCTATTCCTAAGGGTTTGAAGCATCCTAAATATTTGTTTAGAGGTGTTGTTAAGGGTATTGGTTTTTATGGTAATAATATGGGTATACCAACTGTTGCTGGAGCTATCTGTTTTGATGAGGGATATGTTGGTAATGTTGTTGTTTATGCTGGTTGTATTGGTATTCTACCCACTTCTACATATAGATTTTCAGCTAAACCTAGAGATAAAATAGTTTTAATGGGTAATTCCACTGGTAGAGATGGTATTCATGGCGCTTCTTTTGCTAGTAGTG
Source organism: Methanomethylicia archaeon (assembly GCA_038727515.1). Classification (GTDB taxonomy): domain Archaea; phylum Thermoproteota; class Methanomethylicia; order Culexarchaeales; family Culexarchaeaceae; genus JAVYVS01. The sequence continues at coordinate 578,105 of JAVYVS010000001.1, read as the reverse complement.
ATTTGAAGGAGGATTCTGAGCGTATTGCTAGATCTGCTGTACAAATTCCAGATCCAGTGGAAGAAGAAAAGTTGAGAAGAGCTATAATTAGGATTAGAGATGAAAATCTAGCTTCTGGAATAACCGATCTTGGTGGTGGAGGTTTAGCTGTTGCAGTTACTGAGATGGCTGGTAGAATTAATGGTGGGGCTAGAGTTTTCTTGGATAGTGTACATTTACGTGAAGATTTACTACCCTGGGAGATTTGGATTTCAGAATCTCAAGAAAGGATGTTATTAATTGTACCTGAAAATTCTGTTGATAAAGTCCTTGAAATTGCTTCTGAAGAAGAATTGAAAGCTTCAGTCATTGGGGAATTAATTGATGAACCTTGGATCGATGTTTACTATAAAGGTTATTTATTATGTCATGTTGAAACCAACTTCCTATTACATCCACCAAAAATTACACGTATAGCTTCATGGATACCACCAAAATTTGAAGAACCTATTTTAAGTGAACCAGAGAATTATGGTGAAGTTTTATGTAAACTTTTATCATCACCAAATATTTGTAGTAGAGAAGAAGTCATTAGAACTTACGATCATGAAGTTCAAGGAGCAACTGTCATTAAACCTTTACATGGATTTTATGGTGGTCCAAGTGATGCCGCAGTTCTTAAACCCATATCTGAATCTTATAGGGGTATAGTTGTTTCTGTTGGAATTAAACCTTGGTATAGTAGAATTGACCCCTATTGGATGGCTGCATCAAGTTTAGAGGAAGCTTTAAGAAATAATGTTTGTGTTGGTGGTAGGAGAATTGCTATACTCGATAATTTCACTTGGGGAAATCCTGAAAAGCCTGATAGACTTGGAAGTTTAGTTAGAGCTGCAAAAGCTTGTTATGATTTTGCAGTAGAATTTGATACTCCATTTATATCTGGTAAAGATAGTTTATATAATGAGTCCCCTATGGGACCTGTATTAGAAACTCTTCTAATAACTGCTATTGGGATAATTCCAGATATTAGGAAAACTGTAACATTAGATTTTAAGGGTATTGGAGATCCAGTTTTTATTGTTGGTTTAACGTTTCCAGAACTTGGAGCTTCACAATATTATCGTTTAATGGGTTACATAGGTTCATCGGTTCCAAAGGTTAATGCGAAATATTCTAAGAGGATTATGGATTTTGTAATTAATGCTATAGATATGGGTTATGTTAAAGCTTGTCATGATATATCTGATGGTGGATTGGGTGTAGCTATTGCTGAAATGGCTTTATCAAGTGATTATGGTGTTGAAGTTTATTTAAATAATGTTCCAAGGAGTAATGTTTATCGTGATGATATACTGCTTTTTTCTGAGAGTAATGGTAGATTCATATTAGAAGTTGATAAATCCTTTGAAGATGACTTTATTAAATTGCTTAGAGAGTGGGGTTGTGATGGGAATATTATTGGTAGAGTTACTAGTTCATCTAATGTTATTGTATATGGTTTGAAGGGTAATCTTCTTTTTGATTTAAAGACGAATGTTTTGAGGGATTGTTGGAGGAGTGGTTTAAAGTTATGAAGCCTAGAATAGTAATTATTAGAGTTGCTGGAACTAATTGTGATGTTGAAACAGCTAGAGCCGTAGAAGAATGTGGTATGAGTGCTTCAATAATTCACACTAAGAAGTTGATTGATAAATGTGTAGATTTATCTTCATTTCATGGGTTAATAATTCCTGGAGGTTTCTCATATGGTGATTATGTTAGAGCTGGAGCTATATGGGCTTCTAAGATTCGATCAAAATTAATTGATGATTTACTTTCATTTTGTAAATCTGGAAAGCCTATACTTGGTATATGCAATGGATTTCAAGTTTTAGTTGAAATTGGTCTTTTACCCGGTTTTAATAGTGGTTTCACGCCGAAATTAGCTTTAGCCCCCAATGATTCTGGTAAATTTGAGTGTAGATGGATTTTCCTTAAGCCATCTGGTAAGAACAATGTTTTTATGAGGTATTATAGTGAGGATATGATTGTTAGAATGCCTGTGGCTCATAGTGAAGGTAAATTTATTGCATCTAATGATGTATTGAATTTATTGGTTGAAAGGAATCTTATAGCATTTAGATATTGTACACCTAATGGTTCTCCAGCTAATGGTCTCTATCCATTTAATCCCAATGGTTCTTACATGGATATTGCTGGAATATTTAATGTTGATGGTAATGTTATGGGTTTAATGCCTCATCCAGAGCGTGCAACTTACTTCTGGCAATATCCCAATTTTACATTACAAAAATTTAATGATATTTATGGTGATGGCTTTTGGATATTTAAATCTATGTATGAATATATTGTTGAAGAAATTCTTTAATCGACTATTTTCTCAATAATTTTTTCAGCATATTCTATTGTTCTAGTAATTAACTTATTTATTTCACCAAGGTAGTTTTCTGGTTTTAAAAGTTCTTCGATTTCTTCAATACTCAAATACTTTCTTATTCTTTCATCTTTGATAAGTACTTCTTTAAAGCTTAAATTACTTTGTTGGGTTATTCTAGTTAAATCTCTTAAGATTTCATGGGCTTCTGTTCTAGCTAATCCCTTTTCCACTAATTTAATCATTACATTTTCACTCATTACTGTTCCTTTAGTGATTCCAATATTACTTCTCATCCTTTCTTTGTTTATTACCAAGTTATCTAATACTTCTATCATTGAATTAAGCATTTCATCTATTGTTAGTAGTGTATGTGATATTAGGAATCTTTCACTACTACTATTTGTTAAATCTCTCTCATGCCATAATGGGATGTTTTCAAGTGAAATTATTACTTGTGATCTGAGAACTTTAGCTAATCCACATATCTTTTCTGAAGTTACTGGATTTGCCTTTTGAGGCATAGTACTACTTCCAACTCTTCTACCTACCCCTTCAGCAAGTTCACTTATTTCCGGTCTCATTAGTTCTCTTATTTCAATAGCTAATCTATCAAGTTGACTTCCAAGTATAGCCATATTGGAAGTTAATTCTGCAAATCCATCTCTTGGAGCTATTTGTGTTGATATTTCATGTGGTTTGAGGTTAAGTCTTCTCAAAGTTTCTTCTTCAACTATTATTCCCTTATCCTTCCAAGAAGCCATTGTTCCAACAGCTCCTGAAATTTTACCTTTAATTAATCTATTCTTCATTTCAATTATCCTCTCTAAACTTCTAGAAAATTCATATACGTAATTTGCAAATTTGAATCCTAATGTTATTGGTAGTGCATGTTGACCATGAGTTCTCCCAATCATTAGGGTATCTTTATATTCAAGACTATATTTTATTAATTTCTTTATTATTTCTACTAGTTTTCTCTCAATTATTTTTAATGCATCTCTAATTATTAGGCTCCATGCAGTATCCACTATATCGTAACTTGTAGCTCCTAAGTGAACATATTTTCCAGCTTCACCTGAAACTTCGGATAATGCTGTTGCTAATGCCATTATATCATGTCCAAGTTTCAATTCCAATTCATCAATTCTTTCAATGGTGACTTTTGATGCTGATTCTTCAATCTTCTTTGGAATCCATTCTTCAATTATTCCAGCTTTTGCTAATCCATATGTTAATGCAACTTCTACTTCTAATCTTCTCCTCATTATTTCTTCTCTACTGAAGAGTTTCCTCATTTCTTTACTTCCATATCTCCATTCTAATGGACATATTTCAGATGACGTTTCCATCACCCACTTACTTAACACTTCTCATTTTCAATCTATATTCTTTAAGTCTTTCCTTTAATTCATCATATTTTAATGCTAGTATTTCTATGGCTAGTAATGCTGCATTCTTATGATTATCTATGCCAACGCATGCTACCGGTATTCCAGGTGGCATTTGTACTATGGATAGTAGTGCATCTAATCCAAGTAGTTTTACTTCTCTAGGTAATCCTATTACTGGCTTAATTGTTTTCGAAGCTATAAATCCAGGTAGTGCTGCCGATAATCCAGCTATTGCTATAAATAATTCTGAATCGCTTTCCTCAATATACTTTGATAATTCATCTGGGTTTCTATGTGCTGATAAAACTTTGTATTCAACTTCTACATTAAACTCCTTTAAAGTTTGAACAACTTTATCTCCAATTTCTCTATCACTTTCACTTCCAATTATTACGGATACTTTCGGCATATTTCTCAAATCGTTATTGTTTGTAGTAGTATTTTATGTTTTCCTTCATACATTGTAAATAGGTTTTAATAATTGTTTCAGAAATTTATTTTTGGTTGTTTTTGATGTCTAATGTTTATAAGTCTATGGGTGTTGATGCTTTTAAAAGTTCTATTAAATTTTTTGAGGGATTAATTGTTAAATCATTTCCATATGCATTTACTAATGTTTTAAAACTTAAGGATGGTAGATGTATATCTTTACATGTTGATGGTGCTGGAAGTAAACCTATTATTGCATATTTAGCATATAAAGAATTTGGAGATTCTCGATTTTTCGAAGATTTAGCTCAAGATGTTTTAGCTATGAATTTAGATGATATTGTTACTGTGGGGATTAGACCTTTGTTATTTGTGGATTATATTGCATTAAATCCATTTAAATTGGAGAGAGATGTCGTTATTAAATCTATAGGTTTAGGTTTTAATAAAACCTTAGATCTTCTTTCAAAGGTAAGTATGTTCTCTAATGCTTTTTCACCAATTTTTATTGGTGGTGAAACTGCAGATATGCCTGATCAATTAAGGACTATTGATGTTGCTGGAGCTGTTTATGGTGAATGTGATTGTAACATGATTATTGATGGTTCAAATATTGTTGATGGGGATGTAATTTTGGGTTTAAGTAGTTTTGGGAGAGCTAAATATGAATCTAATGTTAATAGTGGTATTATGTGTAATGGTTTAACATTGGCTAGACATATTTTACTCAATAGTTATTATGGTTCTAAGTATCCTGAAACCTTTGATTATGAGAATAAATTTAGTTATTTGGGACCTTATAAACTTGATTCGTATGTAGATGAGCTTGATTCAACAATTATGGATGCATTATCCTCTCCAACAAGGATATATACACCAATAATTGCTGAAGCTTTACATAAATATGGTTGTTTTATACATGGTATGGCTCATATTACTGGTGGTGGATTATCTAAGATTTTAAAGGTTGGATTTAACATTGATTACATCATTAATTCACTTCCAGATCCTCCACCAATATTCAAATTAATTCAAAGGATTGGTAAAATCGATTTAAGGGAAATGTATTCTGTTTTTAATATGGGGATTGGATTTGTAATGATAGTTGATGTTGAAGTTGTAGATGAAATTATAAAATTATGTGAAAATTATGGTGTTGAAACATTTAGATTGGGTGAAATAAAGAGAAATTCGGATGGTGTTAATCGATTAATAGTTAAGTGTAGAAATATTAAATTTGAGTTTAGTCGTGTGGTTTAACACTTTTTTCCATTACCACCATGGTTGTTGTAGACATAACCTTCTTTATCTTTCTAATCTTCCAAGTTATGATTTCTCTAAGTTTATCTAGGTTTTCAGCTTTTACTTTTGCTATTATGTCGTAAACACCATAAACTATAAATGCTTCTTCTACTTCTCCAATTTCCCTTAAAATTTTAAGAACTTCTTCCTCAGCTCCTATTTGTGTATTTATTAATACAAATGCTTCTGCAGACATTTTTATCCTTAATTATAAACTATATTTTTATTACTTATTACCTTTTCGTTAAGTGTGTAAACTAAAACTTTATCTTTTTAGTTCTTAGAAATTTTAAAGCTAATTGTATTGGTTTGGGTTTGGATGGCGATATACATGGATGTTAAAAATGTTAAGCGTCATGCAATTTTTGGATCTTTAAGTGAAGTTTTACATGGTAACCTACTTGTAATGATTATCACTAGTGGTATTTGGACTTTTGGAGCATCTTTTGCAGCTCCATTTGATACATTATATTATATGGGTCTTGGAGCATCATATGCGGATATCGGTTATTTAACTGCTATTTGGAGTCTTTCTAGAATATTCTCATTGGTTATTGGAGGTTATCTTGCTGATAGGATTGGTAGGAGACGTTTAGTTGCTCATTTAAGTTTTGCTTTAGCATCTGCAGAATTATATATAGCATTAATTCCAGATTGGAGATATGCAATACCCCATAGAATTTATGATGGATTTATTGGAGGTCTTAGAGAACCTGCATTTAGTGCTTTAATTGCTGATTCTACTCCGGTTGTTAAGAGAGCTTTAGCTTATTCTGCATGGCAAATTCTCCCACCAATGTTTGGTTTAATTTCACCAATAATTGCTGGAGGTTTAATTGATTTTTATGGTTTAATACCTATGATGAGAATATTTCATTTTATAACGTTTATTTGTGGTTTTACTGCTTCAACAATTAGAGTTAAATATCTTAAAGAAACTTTAAATTTAAATGTTAAATTGGATACTCGTGGATCTCATTTATCCCTTTCATTACTTAAGAATTTTATTCCCCCATTTAAACATATGAATAGACCTTTGAAGGTTTGGTTAATAATGAATTTCACGGGTGGCATATTTAGTTCTGCTGCAAGTCCATATTGGGTTGATTATGCTGTTAACGTGATTGGTTTAAGTAAAATGTCTTGGGGTACTCTTGATAGTATTAGGAGATTTGAAAATTTAATTGTAAGTCCAACATTCGCTGCATTATCCGATACTGCTGAAAGATTTGGAAGATTGAAATTTATTATACCTACAGCTTTTATTTCACCAATAACCAATATTGGCTTTACATTTAGTAGGAGTTGGATGGAAGTGTACTTTTGGCTTGCATTAGCAACATTTTTATCTTCCGTTTCTGCTCCAGCGTCATCTGCATTATTTACTGAGTATATGCCTCGTGGATATCGTGGTAGGATTATGGCGTCCTTTAGTTTAATTAACACCATAGCTTCTATGATTGGAGGTATTGTGGGAGGGTATATTTATGGAAATATATCTAAACAATTAGTTTTCATTCTTCTTTCAATTGTTGGATGGATAAATGCTATATTAATTTTAAAGTATTTTGAAGAACCCCGTTTTAGATATGAGTGATCTTATTGTTAGGAAACTATAAATTTTATCTCTTTAGATATATTCTCTAGATTTATATGAGTGATGTAGTTTTAATCGGGTTTGGTAATATTGGTAGAGCTGTAGCCTTCGATCTTGTTAAGTCTAATATTCACCCTCTGGTTGTTGATGTTGATAATGAGAAATTGAAGATTGCCTCCAGAGAATTTGGTTTGGAAACTTTAAATCTCGATGTTTCAAATCCTCTATTAATTGATAGATTGAAGGGATTTAATGTTGCCATTACAGCATTACCTGGAGCTATAGCATATAGAGTTTTAAATAATCTACTTAATCTTGGCATTAATGTTGTTGATGTTTCTTATTTTCCAGAGTCCCCGTGGTCATTGGATCCTATTGCTCGTGAGAAAAATGTTGTTTTAATTATTGATGCTGGTTTTGCACCTGGTTTAACCAATATTCTTTTAGGGTATTTCCATTCAATGTATGGTGGATTAAATATTGGTAGGATTTATGTTGGGGGGATATCTCTAGATTCAACGGTTCCATTAGGTTTAGTTTTAACATGGTCTGTTGAGGATTTAATTGATGAATATATTAGGCCTGCGAGAGCTATATTAAATGGGTCTGAAGTTAATTTAGATCCATTATCGAATACTGGAGAAATAGAAATTCTAGGGGTTGGGGTATTTGAATACTTTGTTTCTGATGGTATTAGAACAATGTTGAAAACCTTTAATGGGTCTAGTGAATTGATAGAGTATACATTAAGATATAAAGGTCATTTGGAGATTATGAGATCGCTTAAAAAGATTGGTTTACTTAGTTATGATTCTTTAAATATTGATGGTGTTAAAATTAAAATGAATATTTTAACTGCAAAAATTCTCAATAAAATTATGGTTAGAAATGTTCCAGACCGTGTGGTAATGTATATTGAAGCATTTTCTAATAGCAATATTCATAGGAAGTTCATTATGGATTTATGTTATGATTTTAATCTCAATATTACTGCTATGGCAAAGACTACTGGTTTCACTCAATCTTCAATTGCTAAAATGGTTATCGACAATATAATAGTTGATAAAGGATTATTGCCACCGGAATTTATTGGGATAAACTTAAAGTATTTCGAAGTATTTAAACGGCTTATTGATGATAGAGGTTTAAAGTTTCTTGAATTACCCTAATACTTTTGGTGATTCTTATGGTTGGAATTTTAGATCTTCAAAATATGGTTGATGAGTGGATAAAGAATTTTGGCGGTGGATATTGGAAGCCTTTATCCATGTTGGCAGCATTAATGGAAGAGGTTGGAGAACTCTCAAGGATTTTAAATTCTATGGAGATCGGTAAATCTGAATGTAATTTTGAATCTCTTTTAGAAGAAATTGGGGATGTATTCTTTGCATTGATATGCATATCAAATTATTATAGGATTAATCTTGAAGATGCTTTAAAATACACTTTAAACAAGTATACCGTTAGAGATTTTGATAGATGGATTAAGAAGTAGATTTTGGTGGTGGATGTGGTTAATAATTTTAAATCGGCTTTATACAAATTTATAACTGTAATTTTATTATATGTTTTCTCATCAGCTTTAATACAATATGTAATGTATACATTTATTGTTGAAACCTTTAAAATTGATGTTTCTAGTTATAAGATTTATGTTGATGTAATTGCTGGTTTACTCTTTGGATATCTAATAGTATATTACTTTTCTGAAATAGTTTATTGGTCTTTTAGATCTAAGTATGATCATTCTACATCAGCTGCTATTAGAAGTTTATTTAGACTTCTTGGTATTGGAGCTATGCTTGCAACTATGGCTGGAGCTATTTCCAATCCAACTGCTGGTGTTGCTTTAGGTGGATTTATTGGTATGATTGTTGGATATGCTTCACAGCAAACTTTAGGTCAAATTATGGCTGGAATATTCATATTATTATCAAGACCATTTATGATTGGTGATAGAGTTGAAATTGCTGGTGTTAATGGTTATATTGAAGATATTACAGCATTATTTGTTGTAATATCTACTGATGATGGAAAATTGATATATCTCCCATGTAATACTGTTATCAGTTCTAGAATAACAAAGTATAAGGGTTTTAGGAAGACTCAAGAAAATCTCAATTAATACCATACTTCCCTTAAAACCCTAATTACATTCCCACCAATTACTTTTCCTATTTCTTCATCACTATAACCATTTTTAACAAGCCATCTAATGATATTCTTAAATTGTGATGGATTTTCCAAACCATCAACATATTCTACTTCTGTATATTCTAGTTCTCTAGGTCTAGTTTCAGTTAATGATAATTCCCTTGAAAATACTTTATGTAATGCTACATGATCACCAAATAGTGTATCTGGTCCAAAGGCTACGTAATCTATTCCCACAAGTTTTTCTATGTATTGAAAATGTCTCATCACGGTTTCTATTGTATGTTTTCTATCATTCAATGTTAATGTTGTATGTGGGGAAGCTTCTACTCCAAATACGCCTCCCTTTTCAGCTAGTGCTTGTATAACTTCATCAGGTTTCATTCTTTTAGTTGGCCATAGAGTTCTTGCACCTGCATGTGTAATGAATACTGGCTTTTTACTTGCTTCAATAATATCAAGAGAGGTTTTATCTCCTACATGTGCTAAATCTATTGCCATCCCAATTTTATTCATTCTTTCAACCAATTTATATCCGAGATCTGTAAGTCCTCTATCTACTTTATCTGCAAGTCCACTTCCAAATTCATTACCTCTACTATATGTTATACCCATACATCTAACTCCAAGACCGTAAAGAACATCTATTCTATCTATTTCATCCCCTATTCTAGGTGTTCCCTCTATATGTATTACAATACCTATTTTACCCTCTCTGTAAGCTTTTTCAATATCTGAAAATCTTCTAACTATGAATAATGTATTTTGATGATCAATATCTGAAGTAAACATTCCAATCTGATACACTATATTCTCCCAATTCCATGGATCTTTAGAAGTTATTGGACCTATACCATTGAATAAACCTTCAAAAATCACATCTACACCCGATAAAACTAAACCCTCAAATCCAGTCCACATTCTTCCACATCTAATATATGCTGGTATTTCTTCAGGATTCTCTGGGAAAATTGTTGAGTGATCATGTAGTGATATAACTATGTATTTCTCCAATATTTCATAAACTCTTTCTTCTTCACTTTTACTTAATTCAATATCTTTAGATGGAACTCTATCGATCTCCTTCGCCAATTTAAAAACTCTATAATCTTTCCCTGCTTCTAAATATTGGAAGGATTTATATCCATCATAAAACTTCTTCCTCAAACTATAACACCAGATTAGATTGTATTCATTCTATTCATAAAATTTAGCTTTTCAAAACTCGAATTCTATAATTCTATTTTCTGAAAAAGATTATATCTCTCTCCTCACTACCTATATTTATGTCTTATCATTTTAATCCACAAGCCTTTTTGAATATGCTTGTTAATGGGGTTAAATTGAATTATGATGATTATGCTGCTATAATTGCTTCTAGATCTTCAGATCCATTTAAACTTTTAATAATGACTATACTATCTCAAAATACTAATGATAAGAATGCCATTAAAGCTTATAGTAATTTATCATCAAAATATGATATAAATGCTAAAACCTTAAGTAAGATTTCTCCTGTTGAATTGGCTGAACTTATTAAACCAGCTGGTCTACACTTTAATAGAGCTAATAGGATCATTGCTCTATCAAAAATTATCTTAGAAAATTATAATAGTGATCTCAACAATATTTTAAATCTTCCTTGTGATGTAGCTAGAAGAATACTTTTATCTCTTCCTGGAATTGGACTTAAGACTGCGGATGTACTACTTCTCTTTACTGGTAGATGCGCTATCTTTCCCGTTGATACTCATATAACTAGAGTTTCAAAGAGATTGGGTGTTGTTGATGTTAAAGCTAAATATGAGGATATACAAAGTTTTTGGATGAAGAATTATCCAGAATCTGAATATCTACGTTTACATTTATTGCTTATAGCTTTAGGTAGAGAATTTTGTTCTGCTAGAAATCCAAAACATAATATTTGCCCAGTTAGATTTATGTGTAAAACTTGGTTTCAAATATCGTTTTAGCGTGTCCTTTCTATTGGTAGTATCATACAGTGTAGTCCTCCTCCACCTTTAACAAGTTCATATCCCTCTATACCAATAACATCAAAACCTCTTTTCTCAAGTTCCTTCATAATCCTTCTATTCCAAATATATGAAAACACTTTCTTATTTCCTATTGAAACGAGATTTGCTCCAAACATTCTATCTTCTCTATCAGTTACTGTTATTAATTCATATTTGTTTTCTTTAAGCCAATTAGCTAGATTAACTATTTTCACATTATTTTTCGAATATATCTTTGATGGATACATGGAAATATCCTCTATTCTCGTTACTGCAGTATCTTCTGAAAGTATCATTAGTGTTCCATCAAGATGAACTCTTCTTTTAGGTAGTGGTACTGCTATTATATTTTCACATATAACTCCAATATTTTCCATCACCATCCTTAATATAGCTTCTTCATTTGTCCTCGTTCCGTAACCTACCATCAATGTTTCTTCATTTAACCATACTGCATCTCCACCTTCAAATATTTCTGGAGGTTTCATAACCATGTACATTGGTACTCCAATATTTTTCAGAGCTTCCATAACTATTATTGGTTCAACATGTCTAGCTTGATGGGCCATTCTCCCTATTATTGCACCCTTAATTGTTATAGTTCCCGTATCCCTTGTAAACAGCATATTTGGACACATTTTAATTATGTTTTTTGTTTCTTCACATACATATTCTTCAACTAGGTATATTCTTACTCCTTCCCCTTTTAATGCTTCCATGAATTTTAAGTGTTCTTCTCTAAATTTCTCTAAATGTGGAACTTCCCTAAATAAGTATACCTCCCTATTACTTCCATCAATTATATTTATTTCTTCTCCCGGAATATGCATTAAAACACTTTTTAATCTACTATATTCACTTTGTGCACCATAATTCATATTTGCATACCACAGCATAGTTTAGCTTATTTATGTAAAAACCTTTTCATTCTCTTATCTTCTTCCAGATTGCTCCTAAAATGAGTGATAATATGAGCATTAATACTGTTGTTGTTATATCTTTTCCTATGTATTCTCTAGCTAGGGTTGCAAGTATTAGAAATATTACTAATGTTGGTGCAAGTATTGATCTTAAATCGCTTATTTTAATGGTTGTTTTTGTTAAATCTTCTTCTGGTATTTTATATACAATTTCATATTTTATTTTCTCTCTTTTCTTAGTTATTGTTTCTATCATCTTATTTAATACATTAGTAAATCTTTCAGCTTTCTCCTTTTCATTACTGAAATTTATGTTTTTAACTTTACCATTTTTGAGTGTTATTTTTACATTATACTCTTTTCCACGAATACCCCTATCTTTTTCTTCAATTTTTACATTTGAAATATCTTTTATTGGTATCCTTTCAGAGTATATATCTGATATTCTTCCAAATAATGATGATACATATGGCATTATGTATCTATAGCTTATTATTCTATTCAACTCTCCACTTTCAATTTTTATATTTTCCCCCTCTATGCTCACAATTAATTCTCCATTTGATATTTCTTCTCTATATCCTATGAATGATTGGGAATATTCTTTTGCTAATAATATTGGGTCTTCTCCTTTCCTCAGTCTATTCAATGCATCTATTATTTGTATTGCTTCATATTCTGATAATCTTATGGTATTCTCCTCTGGTTTTTCATATCTTTCCTTCTCTTTCTTCATCCATGTTATTTTAAGTTTTCCACGGTCATAATCAATGTTTACAATTTTATTTACTGGTATCTCCATTTCCCAAAATAGTTGATATTCTTCTCTTGCAAAGAATCTTTCTCTGGGTATTCCAACTCTCCTATTTGTTCTATCTATAAATGGTCCTTCAATAACTCTAAGATTTTTATCTGTTACTTGAATTATTCTATCTCCACTTTTTATTTCTAGTATTTTTTTTCACTCATTTTCTTCAATTTAATATTCAACTTATTTTACGTATAATTTTTTTCATTACTTCTACAGCTTTTTCCTCTGTTTTTGCCTCTACTATTATCCTTATTTTTGGTTCTGTTTTTGATGGTCTAATTAAAGCCCAATAATCTTCTGATGATATTTTCACTCCATCTATTGTATTTATTTCCCCAAGTTCATTTAGTGATTCTATCTTATCCTCTACATTTATATTATTTCTTGGTATGTTCCTCTTTAACATATAGTATTTAGGTAGTTCTTCAATTATTTGTGAAAGTGTTTTTCCCGTTTCAGATACTTCGCCTATTATTGATAGTGCAGCTATAGCTCCATCCCTCGTTAAATGGTGTTCTTTTAATATTAATCCTCCACTACTACCCTCTACTCCTATATCGCTATCTGTTTCAATGATCTTTTTAATCATATTTGCTTCTCCAACCTTAGACCAATAGACTTTAACGCCATATTCTTCCGCTATATCTTGTATGACTTTTGATGATGCTATATTAATTACAATTTTACTGATTTTCTTGGTTTTGAGTATAAATTTTAGTGCTATTGCCATGCTGTAGTCTTCACCAATAACTTTCCCCTTTTCGTCTATACATACAAGTCTATCTGCATCACAATCATGTGCAAAACCTATATCTGCATTTACTAATTTAACGATTTTTGATGTTTCCTTTAAAGCTTCTTCAGTTGGTTCTATTGGTCTATTGAATTTCCCCGGTATTGAATTTATTGATATAACTCTACATCCAATTTTTGATAGTAATTTTGGTGTAGTTAGAGATCCTGCTCCTCCACCTGGATCTACGAGAACTTTCAATCCTTCCTTAACCCTTTCCCTCAGATCTATGACCTTTATAATTCTATTTATATACTCATTGTTTATATCTCTCAGTTCCACTTTTCCTGGATTTTTTGAAATATTTATTTCTTCTTTCTCGGCTTTCCTAATTATTTCATCTAGATCTTCATCCCATATTAGAATTCCATTTTTATCTGCAATTTTTATTGCATTGTACTCTGGTGGATTGTGGGATGCTGATATCACTATTCCACCATTTTGTTTAAGTTCCTTTGTGAAGTATAGTATTGCTGGTGTTGGAGATACATCTACATCTATCACTTTACATCCAACTGTTGTTAAACTTGATATAGCTGCATATTTTAGTGGGATCCCTGAAGGTCTTGTATCTCTCCCAATAATTACTTTTTCAGGATTTTTTATTGAAGCATATGCATTCACAATTCTATAGATTACTTCTGGTGTTACTTGAACTCCATATATCCCTCTAACTCCAGAGTAACTTTTTATTTCCCATAAATTTACTTTCTTCACATTTATTGCTTAATTTAATCTTGTTATATCTTTTTTGCTCTTTTATTTCTAAAGGATAATTTGGTAATCAATTCTTAGGTTATGTTTAAATTTTACTATCTATATTGTTATAGGGATTTTTATGGTGTTACTAGGTCGATGTATTAGATGTGGGAAAAAACTTTTTGTATATGATGATGTCTATGTTTGTAATAAAAAACATATTTTTTGTAATATCTGTAGTTCTAAGCTTCACATGAAATGTCCTATATGTTCATCTATTTTAGGTGAATATGTTTTTGGGGGTTGAATTAAATTATCTACCTTTAATTTTCTTTGCAAATTCTTCTGTTGCTTCTACTAATTTGTTTATTTCTTCTTCTCCATGTGCATAACTTATGAATGTATGTGGTAATGTTGGTTTTATTACTATTATCTTCTTTTCCAATAGGAATTTATGATATTCTTTCGCCATTTCTTCATTTTTACCTTCATTTGCTTCTCTAGCATTTTTTGGTTTCTTCTTTGTAAAGTGTATTCCAACCATAGATCCTTCTCCAGTTGTATGTGCATCTATATTGTATCTCTGAAATACTTCTTCTAATTCTTCTTTAAGCTTCTTTCCAAGGCTATTTATGTGTGGGTATATGTATCCTTTCTCATATTCCCTTAACATTATTGTTCCAACATAACTTACGAGTGGATTTGCTGTGTATGTTCCTCCATGGAATACCCTTTCACTCTTATCCCTGTATTTTGT
Source organism: Methanomethylicia archaeon (assembly GCA_038727515.1). Lineage (GTDB taxonomy): Archaea > Thermoproteota > Methanomethylicia > Culexarchaeales > Culexarchaeaceae > JAVYVS01. The sequence continues at coordinate 562,878 of JAVYVS010000001.1, read as the reverse complement.
ATGATCCATTAACTCCATAATTTCACTTTTTCCACATATTGCTCCAATACTTAATCCTCCACCACCCACAGCTTTTCCTAGAACTGTTATATCTGGGTATACTCCATAATATTGCTGTGCGCCTCCAGGTGATAATCTAAATCCAGTTATAACTTCATCAAATATTAGTAGTGTATCATAATCGTCACATAGTTCTCTTAAACCTTGGAGGAATCCTTCTTCTGGTGGTATACATCCTCCAGCGCCAAGTACTGGTTCAACTATTATACATGCAAGTTCATTTTTCCTCATAATTTTGCTTATGGTTTCTAGATCATTGAAGGGTAATGGTATCGTGTCTTTTGTTGCTTCCTCCGTTAATCCTGCTGATTCAGGTTTTTCAAAAGGTGGATTTACTGCCACATGTAATGCATCGTATCCACCATGCCATCCCCCTTCCATCTTTCCTATTTTTACCCTTTTAGTGTATGCTCTAGCTAATCTTATGGCATACATATTTGCCTCTGTTCCACTATTTGTGAATCTAACCATTTCTGCACTTGGAATCATTTTAACAACTTGTTCTGCATATTCAACTTCATATTCATGTGATAATCCAAAGTGCGTTCCAATTTCTATGGCCCCCCTTAACGCTTTTAACATTATTTGTGGGTTATGTCCAAGTAGTAGTGCTCCATGACCAACCCAGTAATCTATGTATTCATTTCCATCTACATCATAAACTCTACATCCCTTTGCAGCCCTTATATATATTGGGTATGGTTCAAAGTATCTTATTGCGTAACTTACACCTGCAGGTGTAACCTTTTTTGCGCGTTCATATAATTTACGTGAACCTTCACCAATCATTTATACCCATAAACCATTATTCTAAAACTACTTTTTTAACGTTTTGGAGATCTTGAAATAACTGTTTAAATATATTTTCCACTATTATTATTTAGTTCTATGCATATTTTTTAGTGGTGGTTATGGTTAGCAAAATTAAATCATTGAAATGCGTTAAATGCGGCTCTGAATTTGATCCCTATTTAAACATTAATTTTTGTTTAAATTGTGGTTCTATACTTGAATTTCAATTAAATTATGATTATATTAAGTCTATTGTTAGTAAAGCTAAAATTTCCATTAGAGATTTTAATATGTGGCGTTATAGGGAATTTATTCCTATTGAAAATTATTCTTGTATTGTTAGTATGGGTGAAGGTTGGACTCCACTTATTAGGAGTAGGCGTTTAGGATCTATTCTTGGTTTAAAGAATCTATTTTTAAAGCTTGAGTATCTTAATCCCACTGGATCATTTAAGGATAGGGGTTCTTCTGCAGCTGTTAGTAGAGCGCTTGAATTGAAAGCTCCTGGTATGGTTGGTTTCTCAACGGGGAATGCTGGTGTAGCTCAAGCTGCATATTGTGCTTTGGCTAATATTGAAAGTATAGTTTTTGCACCTAAATATGCTTCTAGGGAGAAGATTGCTTCAATAATGATTTATGGTAGTAGAGTTTTCCTTGTGAATGGAACTTTTGATGATGCTAGTAGGATTGCTAGGATTGTTGCTGAAAAGCTTGGTTGGATATATAATGGTGGAGTTATTAATCCCATTAGACAGGAGGGTAAAAAGACTCTTGCATATGAAATTTGTGAGCAACTTGGATGGAAGGCTCCAGATTGGTATATTCAATCTGTTGGTATGGGGACAGCTGCTATAGGTGCTTTTAAGGGATTTAAAGAAATGGTTGATTTTGATTGGATTAATGGTATGCCTAGAATGGCATGTGTTCAAGCTGAAGGATGTGCACCTATGGTTAAAGCTTTTAAAGCTAATAGTGAAGTTATTGAAGTAGTTAAAGAACCTAAAACTATTGCTAGTGCTATTGCTGTTGGAAATCCTGCTGGTTGGCCTCTACTTTATAGAGCTTTGAAGGAGTGTAATGGTATTGTTGAAGCTGTATCTGATGATGAGATTATAGAGGCATATAAGGCTATTGCTAAATTTGAGGGTATATATGCTGAACCTGCAGCTGCAGCTCCATTAGCTTTAGTTAAGAAACTTAGAGAATTTGATGTTATTGATGCCAATGACTTAATTGTATGTGTAATATCTGGTTTTGGTTTAAAGGATGTTTCAACAACTTTAAGTGTAGTTGAAAAACCAATTGAAGTTTCAATTGATATTGATGAAGTATTAAGTAAACTTTAATATCTCCAATATTCTTTTATGAATTTCTTCTATACTTCCACCACCATCAACTTCAACTAATTTTCCAATACTTCTATAATAATCCATTACTGGCTTCGTTTTATTGTAATATTCTTTAAATCTCCTTCTTATAACATCTTCTCTATCATCTTCCCTCTGTAAAAGTTTCACATTACATTTATCGCATTTCTCGTTTTCTCTTGGTGGTTTAAGTAACATATTATATACTTCTCCACAATTGGGGCAGTATCTTCTATTTGTTAATCTTCTAACGCATTCATCTTCACTAAGTTTTATATCTATTACTATTTCTGGTTTTATAATTGATTTCTCTAATGCTTCTGCTTGAGGTATAGTTCTTGGATATCCATCCAATATGTATCCTCCACTAACGTTTACTGCTTCAATTAGCTTATCTATCGTTATTTTAATTATTATTTCATCTGGAACTAATTCTCCTCTCTCTATATATTCCCTAACGATCTCCCCAATTTTTGTTTTTTTAGATATGTTTTCCCTTAATACATCTCCAGTTGATATATGTGGTACTCCATATTTTTCAGAGATTAATTTTGCTTGCGTCCCCTTACCAGAACCAGGGGGTCCAAGAATTACTATTCTCTTCATATTTGAGGCACCATAATAATTGTTTTTAAAGTTATGTATACTATGGCAGTTATTAGCATTGTCATTGGGAGTGTTGATAACCACCCTATTACTAATTTTAAAATAGTCCTGTAATTTACTGCTTTGTAATCTTTTGCTAATCCTACTCCTATTATTGATGAATTGCTTGCTATTGATGTGGATATTGGCATTCCAAATCCAAATATCATGTATGGTATTGTTGTGAATAAATATACCACCAATGCATTACTTAATTCAGCTATCATACCCATAATTGCATCAATTCTAGTTATTTTAAATGCCACAGTCTCTATAACTCTTCTCCCCCAGAATAATCCTCCAATAGCTATACCTGTAGCTCCTAAAATTGACAAGAATAACATTGTATTATAATCTGGAATTTTACCAATTTTCGTAGCTACTGTTACATATGCTCCTGTAGCATTTCCAACATCATTTGCTCCAAAGGAGTATGCTGAGAAGCATAATGAGAATATTAATCCGTATGATATTACTTTCTCCAATCTATATGTCCAAGGTTTATTCATTAGGATTTTCATGGTTAACTTATATAGAGTATATGATAGTGATATTGCGCATATTGGTGATGTTACCCAACTTATAACTACATTTTTGATAACATCATAATTTAATCCTGAAAATCCATAGGCTATTAAGCCGTATCCAGTTACACTTCCAATACTGCTATGTGTTACTGAAACATCTAAACCCTTATATGAGCAGTATAATACCCATATAGATGTTGCAATTGATATTGATATTGCACCTACAATATCTATTTCATTAACTATACCTTTACCTATAGTTTTAATTACCATGAATCCTTGAGTCACTGCTCCTATAAATGTGAATATTGCAAATAAGAATAGAGCCCTTTTAATTGATATTACTCCTGCTCCTACAGCGCAATCTGTTGGTGTTGCAGCATCATTTGCACCGAGACTTAATGAGAGGAGGAATGATAATAGTAATCCAATGGTCAATAGTATCATTACTGTATCAATCAATACACCCGCCTCATTAATCACTGATATTTCTCATTTATTTCGATAGGTATTGTTTAAAGATTTTTCGTTTTTAATGAAAATCCTTATATTATGATTTAGTTGTATTTTATTTAAGTGGTGGATTATTTGGACTTTAAACCAACATATCCTGCTCTATGGTTTGGTAGGAAGCGTGAATTGGAAATTTTAAATATTGTTAGAGTTCATATAGAATGTATTTTATCAACTGTTTCAGCTTTAAGAGATCTTATTTATGCATTTTGTGATAATGATTTTAATAAAGTTGACAATGTCTTTAAGATTGTTTTTCAAAGGGAGAGGGATGCTGATGATGTTAAAGAGAAGATTCTCAATGAACTTTCTAAAGGTCCATTTCATCCTTCTGATAAAGAGGAAATTATGAATTTAATTTTAACTGCTGATGACATTGCTTCAAATGCTAAATCTGCTGGTAGAAAGCTTTCCATGGCTAAAGGTGTATTGCTTCCTAAAGGGATTGTTGATGGTTTAAAACTGCTTGCTGATTTATCGTATAATATAACATTGAAGCTTAGGGATGCCTTTAATACTCTTATTGAAAATCCAATTAAAGCTATTGATGTAGCTGAAGAAGTTGAGAGGTTAGAGGAGGAAATAGATGAGCGTAGAGTTGAATTGATAATGTTGATATTAGAATGGGGTGAAACTTATCCTAAGATTAGTAGATGGCTTATGATTAAAGAAGCTGTTGAAAATATTGAGGCTGCTGCTGATAAAGCTGAAGATACTGCTGATGTTATAAGGATGATTAGTATTTCAAGGGTATAAATTTATTAGTTTGATAGTATCATCTTCTTCTTTAAGGTGCTTGAATGTTATGGTAAATAGGATAGTTCCGGATACTAGTATTCTAGTGGAAGGTAAACTTTCGAAAATTATTTTAGATGAAGATTTAAGGGATTTGGAAATTATAGTTCCAAGGGTTGTTTTAGATGAATTGCAAGCACAAGCTTCTAGTGGTAGTGAACGTGGTTTTAAGGGTTTAGATGAACTAATTAGGTTGAGGAAGCTTTGTACTGATAGAAATATTATTATAAAGTTTGTTGGTGAAATTGCTTCTGTTGATGATATTAAGATGGCTGAGATGGGTAGGATTGATGCTCTAATTAGAAATGTAGCTAAAGATTATGATGCTACCCTATATACTATGGATTATGTTCAATCTCTTGTTTCTGAAGCTGAGGGGATTAAAGTTAGATTTATTGGTGCTGAGGAAAGTTATGCTCATATTAAACTTGAAAACTTTTTTACTAGTGATACTATGAGTATCCATTTGAAGGAGGGTGTTCCACCTTATGCTAAACGTGGTAAACCTGGTAGATGGGAGCTTGTTAAAATTAGAGAAGAACCTTGTAGTAGAGCTGAACTTGAATATATAATTAGAGATATTTTAAAGCGTTGCCACTCTGATGGTAATGCCTTCATAGAGATTGTTAGACGTGGTGCCATGGTTATTCAACTAGGTGAATATAGGATTGCTATAGCTAGACCACCATTTTCCGATGGTTTAGAGATTACTGCCGTTAGACCTATAGTTAAAGTTTCTATTGATGATTATGCTTTATCAGATAAATTGAAGAGGAGGCTTGCTGAAAGAGCTGAGGGTATACTTATCTGTGGCCCTCCAGGTGCTGGTAAATCCACATTTGCCTCTGCTCTAGCTGAATTTTACCGTACTAGTAAGAATGCTATAGTGAAGACTATGGAGGCTCCAAGGGATCTTCAGGTTAGAGATGAAATTACGCAATACGCTCCTTTGGAAGGAGAGTTTTATAAAACTGCTGAAATACTATTGCTTGTTCGACCTGATTACACTGTTTTTGATGAATTGAGGAAAACTGAAGATTTCCAGGTTTTTGTTGATATGAGACTTGCTGGTGTCGGTATGATTGGTGTTGTACATTCTTCTTCTCCCGTAGATGCCATACATAGATTTATTGGTAGAATTGATCTTGGCGTCATCCCTCAAGTTATTGATACTGTCATATTTATTAAAGATGGTTTAATTAAGAAGGTTTACGTATTAGATTTGGTGGTTAAAGTTCCTCATGGTATGATGGATGAAGATTTAGCTAGACCTGTTGTTGAAGTTAGGGATTTTGAGACTAATGAAGTTGAATATGAAATCTATACTTTTGGTGAGGAGACGGTCATATTCCCAGTTAAACGTGATCTTGAGGTTAAAAGATCTGAAAGGGATTTTAAAGATTTAATGAAATTCATTAGAAGATTTGATTCTAATGCTGAATTGGAGGTTTTATCTGATAATTTTGTTATTGTTAAAGTTAAGAAGAATGTTATTCCACATATAATTGGTAGAAATGGTAATATTATAAGTGAACTTGAAAGAAAGTTTAATGTTAGGATTAAGATTCAAGCGAGGGATGAATTTACTGAATCTTCTAAGATTGATTATTCTTATAGGGAGACTAAACGTAGTTTAATATTCTATTTTGATCGTGAATATGCTAAGTTAAACGTGAATTTATATATTGATGGAAAGTATTTTGGGTCTTATAGATGTGATAAGAGAGCTAGACTTGTTTTTAATTTATCCAGTGATGTTGGTAAATATTTAAAGAATGCTTTGGATTCTGGTTTAAATATTAATTTTGAAGTTTCTAGAACGTAATTTAAACCACAAACGTTATTATATCCTTTATTCTTTAAACTATTTGGATTTAAATGTCGGTTAGCATATCTATTAATGAAAGACTTTTTCCAGAAATTGGCGGTATGAGAAGTGAATTTCTTAAGAGTTTTGCTGAAGAAATGAGGCGTAGAGGGCTTAACACAAAAATCTCTAAGGAGAGGGGTTGCGATTTAATATATAGCGATATTTTTGGTGAAGCGAAAATATATGTTATAGATGAAGTTGACTTTTTAAGATTTGGTTATAGATTAAGTGTTTCTGCATTATTATTTGCATTAATCGTCATATTACCACTATTAGAGTTTAATCTGATAATACTTAGTACTGGTATAGCTGTAGTTTGGACTATTAAAATACTATTGTTGAGATCTAATATTAATGAGTGTGCTCAAAATACATATATAAGATTAAGTTTTTCCAGCACCTCAAGTACTAAGAGTGAAACTGTAGAATCAACTTCTGAAGTTAAAAGCAAATAATTTATTAAATTCCGTTGATTAAATGGTAAAGTTTAAATTGCTGATAACTATAATGTTGTTTAAGTTAATTAGGTGTGTGTGATGAGTGAAAAAGTTATTCAATTTGATGTTGAACGTATGCAAGTTGCTTTAGCAACTGATGTGGGTAGTACGACTACAAAGGCTAGGCTCTTTAAAAAGGTTGATGGTGTTTGGAGATTTATAGTTGCTGGTGAAGCTCCAACCACTGTGGAAAAACCTTTTGAAGATGTTACCATGGGTTTACGCAATGCTATAACTGAAGTTGAAGAATTAACTGGTCACAAACTACTGAAACCTGATGGCTCTGGGCTCATAATACCATATCAGGGAAACAATGTTGGTGTAGATTTGTATGTTTCAACAAGTAGTGCTGGCGGTGGATTGCAAATGATGGTTGCAGGCGTAGTTAAAACTATGACTGCGGAAAGTGCTGAGAGAGCTGCTCTTGGAGCTGGAGCAATAGTTATGGATGTTATGGCTATTGATGATGGTAGACCTCCACATAAGAAGATTGAGCGTATGCGTTTCTTGAGGCCTGATATGATTCTATTAGCTGGTGGAACTGATGGTGGAACCATTAAACATGTTGTTGAAATGGCTGAGCTTATAAAGGCTGCTGAACCTAAACCTAGATTTGGATTGGGATATAAGCTTCCAATTGTTTATGCTGGTAATAAGGATGCTAGAGAGCATATTAAAAAGACTTTAGGGGAAACTTTTGATCTAACTATTGTAGAGAATTTAAGACCTGTTTTAGAAGTTGAAGTTGTTGAACCTGCTAGAGATGCTATTCATAGATTGTTTATGGAGCATGTTATGGCTCATGCCCCTGGTTATCATAAATTGACTGAATGGGTTATGGTTCCAGTTATGCCAACTCCTGCTGGTGAAGGTATGATGTTTAGGACTATTGCAAGAATGTGGAAGATAAATGTTTTGGGTGTGGGTTTAGGTGGTGCTACAACTAATGTTTACTCCGTATATGATGGTAAATTTGTTAGGACTGTTAGTGCAAATCTTGGTATGAGTTACAGTATTACGAATGTTTTGAAGGAAGCTGGTGTAACCAATATTATGAGGTGGATTCCATTTGAAATTGATGAAAGAGAGGTTAGAAATAGGTTGGCTAATAAGATGATTAGACCAACTACATTACCTCAAACATTAGATGATTTAATGGTTGAACATGCTGTAGCACGTGAAGCTATTAGACTTGGATTTGAACATCATAAACTTCTAGCTAGAGGTTTAAGAGGAATTCAAAGGAAGAGGACAATTGCAGATATATTTGAACAATCTATGGAGACTGAAACATACATTAATATGATGAATATACAATTAATTGGTGGTACTGGAGGTCTTCTATCCCATACTCCACGTAGACAACAAGCTGCATTAATATTGATAGATGCCTTCCAACCTAAAGGTGTTACTAGACTTATGTGTGATAGTATATTCATGATGCCACATCTAGGAGTTCTCTCAACTGTTCATCCAAAGGCTGCTATGGAAATCTTTGAAAGAGATTGTATAGTTAAACTTGGTACGGTTATAGCTCTTGATGGACACTCAAAATCCACCGGTCCAGCTGTTAAAGTTACTGCAACTATGCCTGATGGAAGAACTGTGGAAAAAGTGGTCAATTATGGTGATATAGATAGAATACCACTAAAGGATGATGAAACTGCTAATGTAGTTATAGAACCCACTGGAGATTTTGATGTGGGTATGGGTCCAGGCAAGAAGAGGGAGGCTACTGTTTGGGGTGGAGCTGCTGGAATAGTTATTGATGCTAGAGGGAGACCTCTAAAACTCCCAGAAGATTTCAATCAACGTAGGAATGCATTGATTAAATGGTTTAAAGCTTTAAATGCTTATCCAGAGAGTATTTTAGAAAAAGAGAAAATTTAGGGGGTGAAATAATATGTCCTCTGAGAAAGTTTCTCAATCTGCACATGCATACACCCCTGGTCTTAGAATTTCTGAGTTATTTAGATTTAGAAAAGTTAGGAGACTGCCTCTTCCAGGCGAAGTTCTTGTGAATAAGGGTGATAAAGTTAATTATAGTGATGTTGTAGCTAGAACAAGTCTTCCTGGAGACATACATATTGTTAGTGCAGCTGCCATTTTAGGTATTGAACCTGAGGAATTACCATTATATGTAAAGAAGAAAATTGGAGATAAAGTTAGTAAAGGTGACATTATTGCAAGTTATAGAGCCTTCTTTGGATTATTGAAATCTGAAGTTAAATCTCCAACAGATGGTTATATTGAACATATCTCAGAAGTTACTGGTCAGATAATTGTTAGAGAACCTCCGATACCAGTTGAACTTGATGCATACATACCTGGTATTGTCACTGAAATCATTCCAAAGGAAGGTGTAGTTATAGAATGTGCATCCACATTTATTGAGGGTATTTTCGGTATTGGCGGTGAAAGACATGGAGAAGTGTTTGTTGCTGTTGACTCTCCAAAGGATAAATTGACTGTTGATATGGTTTCACCTAAGTGGAAGGGTAAACTAGTTGTTGGAGGTTCATATGCTTCAGCTGAAGTTCTTAAGAAAGCTATGGAAGTTGGTACTGCTGGAATTGTCGTTGGTGGAATTGATTTTAAGGATATTAAGGATTTCTTAGGTTATGAGATAGGAGTTGCAATTACTGGTAGGGAAGATATTTCTATGACGGTAATTATAACAGAGGGATTTGGTGAAATACCTATGGCTTCTAGAACTTTCAATATGTTTAAAGCTAATGAAGGTAAATTAGCTTGCTTTGATGGTGCAACACAAATTAGAGCTGGTGTTATAAGACCTGAAATAGTTATTCCACGTAGTGATGTAGATCCATTATCTCTTCCATTGGAATCTGAAATATATGTTGGAGGAATGAAGCCTGGAACTAAGGTTAGAGTTATTAGAGCTCCATACTTTGGACAATTGGCAAAAGTTGTAAATCTCCCAGTGGAGCTTCAACCTGTTGAAACAGAATCTCCAGTGAGAATTGTTGAAATAGAATTACAAGATGGTAGGAGAGTTATAGTTCCAAGAGCTAACGTAGAATTATTTGAATGGTGATTTTTAATATCATTAAACTTTATCTTCACCTTTAAATTTTGTTTTTTAATATTATTTACTGGTGAATTTTTTGGGATTTAAGGTTTTCATTTCTGCAGATATGGAAGGTATTTGTGGTGTAGTTCATAGCGATCAAACAAATCCTGGTAGTAGAGAGTATGAACGTGCATGTAAACTTATGACTTCTGAAGTTAATGCTGCTATTGAAGGTGCAATTATTGGTGGTGCTGATGAAATTATAGTTAATGATTCTCATGGTTCTATGAGAAACATAATTATTGAGGATTTACATCCAAAGGCTAAATTGATAACTGGTTCTCCAAAGGTTTTATCAATGATGGCTGGTATAAATGAAACTTTTGATGCTGCATTCTTCATTGGTTATCATGCTAAATTTGGTAGTATTAATGCAATCCTTGATCATACAATTTCAGGTTCTGTAGTTCGCAATATTTCGATAAATGGTTTAAGTGTTGGTGAAGTTGGTATTAATGCTGGTATAGCTGGATACTATAATGTCCCAGTAGTTTTAGTTACTGGAGATTCAACTGTTGTGGAGGAAGCTAAAAGTCTTCTTGGAAATGTTATGACTGTTAAGGTTAAGGAAGCTTTTGGTAGATATTCTGCTTTATGTATTCATCCAAGTGAAGCTCGTGAATTAATAAAATCTGCTGCTAAAAGTGCTCTGGAAAACTTATCAAAGTTTTCACCATTTAAATTTAAACCTCCCATAAAATTGAATTTAACCTTTATGAATTCTGGTATGGCTGATTTAGCTACAATGATACCTGATGTTAAGAGGATTGATGCAACAACTGTTGAATATGTTTCAGATGATTACTTAAAATGTTTTAAAGTTTTACGGGTTATGATATATCTAGCTTCAACATTGTTGAGATGAATCATCAATGTATAATGATCCTTTTGTTTTTCAAAGATATATTGAAAATTTAAAGGATAGAGGTTTAAATTTTAAAGCTTTAGTTGAAGAGTATGGAACTCCATTATACCTCATTGATCTTGACATGGTTAAACACAATTACATTACTTTAAAGAATTCTTTAGATAAGATTTGGGAGAGGAATTTGATATGCTATGCTTATAAGGCTAATACATGTCTAGCATTACTTAAACTTTTGAATGAATTGGGTGCAGGAGCTGAAGTTGTTTCTAGCGGTGAACTTTATGCAGCTAAACTCGTCAATGTACCATCAAATAAAATCGTTTTTGATGGTGTATCTAAATCTCCAAATGAAATCTTTGATGCTGTTTCTTCACGCATTTTATTGATAAACATTGAGAACATCGATGAACTATATTGGATAAATAAGTTTTCCAGTGAATTGAATGTTAAAACTTCTATTGGTGTTAGAGTGAATTTTGATATTCCAGTTAAAACTCATGCTCATATAGGTACTGGAGCTAGAATACATAAATTCGGTTTAAGTATTTACAATGCCTTTAAAGCTTATGAAACTGCCTTAAAACTAGATAATATTCATGTTTCCGGTATTCATATACATCTAGGATCACAAATCTTCGATATTGAACCTTATAGAATAGCTGTAAATGAAATTCTAAATTTCTGTAGTAGATTATATGAAATGTTTGGTATTAAATTGGAAATCATTGATCTTGGTGGAGGATTTGGAATACCATATTCAAAAGATGAAAGAATATTTCCACTAAATGAATATTGTGAAGTAATTCGTAAATTAATTGATCCACCACATGAATTCTTTATTGATAATCCTCTTATAATATTTGAACCTGGAAGATTTATTGTTGGTAATTCCGGTATACTTTTAACTAGGGTTAACTATGTTAAAGAGGATTATGGATTTAAATGGGTTTTAGTGGATGCTGGAATGAACGATTTAATTAGACCTGCACTTTATGGAGCAACTCACCCAATACTCAATTTATCTTCCAATGAAGAACTATATGAATATAATGTTGCTGGTCCTATATGTGAAAGTTCAGATGTATTTGGTTTTAATGTTAAACTTAATAAGGTTAATCCAGGGGATATATTAGCAATAATGAATACTGGTGCTTATGGTTTTTCCATGTCAAGTAATTATAATAGTAGACCTAGAGCTGCCATAGTTATTTTCCATGAGGGCAAAACCTATTTAGCTAGAAGAAGAGAAACATATGTGGATTTATTTTCCCATGAAATTTTCTAGGGAAGTTTAAGTAGTTTAGCTTCAACATTTTCTCCAACTATTATTTCCGCATAGTAACCATACATTAATGGTCCTGGGTTAACTATTATTGTTCCATCAATTTTATCTATACTTCTAGCTTCATGCACATGTCCACAAACATTTAATATTGGTTCCATTTTTTCTATGATTAATCTTATACTTTTGCTTCCAATATGTTCGTTGAAACTTGTTTTATCAGCATTTGTATTATATGGTGGATTGTGTGTTACGAGTATTACATTATTCTTTAAGTTTTCGTTCAATAACTTTCCAAATATTTCTAGAAACTGTTCTTCACTTAATTCAAATGGGGTATTAAAAGGCCCAATTAAAGCTCCACCAACTCCAATTATGGTATAACCCTTAAATCCAATTTTCTTTTCATGTACACACTCTACATTTTCTATAAGTATTTCACTACATATTTTTGGGTCATCCATATTTCCCGGTATATAGAAAATTCTTCTTCCACTAGATCTTAGGATTTCAAGCACTTCTTTAGCTTCTTCAATAGACTTATATCTTGATAAATCCCCTGAAACTATTATTGCATCTACATCTTTATGCTTTGATATTTCAGCTATCTTTAAAGTTTGATTTAATCTTCCATGGACATCGGTTATAGCGATTATTTTTATTTCATTCACTTTTTACACCCCAAATTATCTCTCCAGTATTCTTTGAGGGTTCCATGCCAAGTGATTTCAATATTCTTTTAAAGTCTTCACTTTTTAAAACTTTTATGAAATCTTTTATAACATTCTTATTCAGGCTTTTCTCTTTAATTATAAAGTCGTACTCTTCTATTGTTAATGGTATAAATCCTAGATCATATCTTACTGCTACAGTTTTTATTCCTACACCTACATCTGCCTTTGAAAGTTTTATTGCTGAAGCTATGGATGAATGCGTTTTTGCTTCAATATAATATCCTTTAATCTTCTTCTTAATTTCTTCAAATTCTAAACCTCTTTCTTTAGCTACTTTCTTTAACATATAATCTATGAATATTCTTGTCCCAGAACCCTTATTCCTATTTATAAACCTTATATCACTCCTCAATAGATCTTCAAAACCCTTTATATTCTTTTCATTTCCCTTTGAAATTATTAGCCCTTGTATTCTACTATACCCCTTTACTAATACTGCATTTTTTAATTTCATTTCTTCAAGTATTGGAATATTGTATTTCATGGTTTTTTCATCTAATATATGTATTCCAGCTATGTCTGCTTCACCATTTATTATTGAAATTAAACCATCCATGGATCCTGATGATATTGTTTTTATCTTATATCCCATTTTCCCTAATATTTTAGTAATTTCTTCTAATGCTGGACAGTGACTTCCAATTATTGTTGCATCTGGTATATCAATCATTTCTGAGAAGAGTTTAACTTTAACCTCCTCTCCTTCTTCTATAAATTCTCTATTTTCTTTCGCTATAAAGTATCCATCGGCTCTTTTTAAGGTAGCTATTGCTCCACTATGTTCCATCAATGGGTATCCAATGAATTTACCTTCATCGTCAATTATTATGCTCACTGGTATTAGATTATCCCTTCCTCTTTCACATTTAACTCTTCTAGCAATCTTTACGTTTATCTCTTTATGGTTAATCTTCCCTATACCAATCATTTTAGATAAGATAGGTTCAATTATTAAACCATATATCATTAATGCTGAAACAGGCCATCCAGGTAATCCTACAATTAATTTACCATTTGCAATTGCTATTACCGTTGGTTTTCCAGGTTTAATCTTTAACCCATGTACTATTATTCCAGGTTTACCTATATCATTTAAAACTCTATAAACTAAATCTCCAACTCCAGCTGAAGTCCCCCCAGAAATTAATACAATATCTGATTTCTCCAATGCTTCTACAATCTTACTTTTAATATCTCTTTCACAATCTCTTACAACTCCAATAATTATTGGTTCTCCACCACTCTCTATAATAGCACTTGATATACTATATGTATTAACATCATACACTTTATATGGTTGAACTCTCTCTCCAGGTTTTATAAGTTCATTTCCGGTGGATATTACTGCTACTCTTGGTTTCTTATAAACTTTAACTCTAGATATTCCAAGTGCTGCTAATACACCTATTTCTCTTCTAGTAAGCTTTTCTCCAGATCTAAGTATTGTTTCTCCAATCATTAAATCTGAGCCAGATTGTACAATATTCTCCCCTATAGTTACAGGTTTATAAATCATTACATGATCATTTTCTCTATGTGTATATTCCACCATTACCACTGCATTAGCTCCAAATGGTATTGGTGCACCTGTAGATATCTCAATTGCTTGTCCCGATTCTAATTCCAATATTGGTTCTTCACCAGATTCAATCTTTCCAATAACCCTAAGTTTTACAGGTTCTTCTTCATTTGCTTTATAAGTATCTTCTGCTTTTACTGCATATCCATCCATTGCCGCTCTATCAAATGGTGGTAAATCTATATCTGCAATTATATCTTCAGCTAAAATTCTCCCTACAGCATCTTTTAAATCCACTTCCTCTATTCCTATAGGTTTTATTTCAATGTTTTCTTCAATTGATTTAAGAGCTTCATCTATTGAAAACAGTTTATGGAATATCTTTCTAATTTTCATTCACCCCTCTAATCAACGTTACTTCTACTTCCTCTCCCTCTTCTAAACCTTCAAGTTCTTCTGGTATTACAATAATTCCTGTTGCTTGCGTTATTGATGAGAGTAATCCTGAACCTGTTAACCTTAATGGTATTGCTATATATTCATCTCCCCTCTTAACAACTTTTACCCTTAAATGTTCTCTAGAGCCTAATTGAGATGCGATTCTTCTAGCTATCTTAGCTTTAATTTTTGGTTGTGGTAGAAATTTTATTTCACATATTTGTTCTATAATCTTCCTTACGAAATTTTGATATCCAGTTAATGCAGCCACTGGAAATCCTGATAACATTACTATTGGTTTTCCATTTAATATTGCCATAGCTGTTGGTTTTCCAGGTCTCATGGATACTCCATGAAATATTACTTCTCCACCAATACTCTTTATAGCGTTTATCGTTTTATCAGTTTTACCTATAGCTGTTCCTCCAGTCGTTATTATAATATCACATTTGTCTATTGAATTCATTATTCTTTCACATATTTTATCTTCTTCATCCTCTACTATTCCTAAATCTATTGGTTCCCCTAAATCTTCCATTACAAACGCCCTTAACATCACTCCTGTACTATTGAATATTTTCCCTTCTTCCCATCGACTTCCAGGTTCAATTATTTCTGATCCAATGGATAGAATTCCTATCTTCGGTTTTCTGAGAACTTTCACTTTACTAATATTTGTTGAAGCTAATACAGCTATATCCCATGGTCTTATTATAGTCCCCTTCTCTAGGATAATATCCCCCTTCTTTATATCTTCTCCTTTAAATGATATGTTCTTTCCTGGATGAACTGGAGAATATACCTCTATATACTTTCCAATTCTCTTTGTATCTTCATATGGTATTACTGCATCTGCATTTTTTGGTATTGGAGATCCTGTTGATATCTCTATGGCACAACCACTTTTAACCTCTAGATCTTTAATATTTCCTGGTTCTATGCAGTTTGTAACCTCTAGTAGTATTGGGTTTTTTATAGATGCATTAATTGTATCTTCTGCTTTTACTGCATATCCATCCATTGCCGCTCTATCAAATGGTGGTATATCCATTGGAGATGTCACATTTTCATAGCATATCCTATTTAATGCTTCTAAAATTCTTACTTCTTCATATTCTACTAATCTATGTTTTAGTTTCCTTTTTATCATTTCAATTGCATCATTAACTTTAATTAGAGTCTTAAATCCAATTTCACTTGAAGCCAAGTTTTACACCAATTTAAATTATATGCTTAGATTAATTTAATATCTCTATTTTATCTATTTCCCAATGATATATGTTCTGGTAATTATCAGTTAACATTTTCAATGAACCATCATCATTAATATCTAAAACTATACCTTCAATGATTTTACCCTTATACGTGGATCTTATCCTTTTATTAATGGTTATATCCTTATTTCTCCAATAATTGATTATTTCTTTGATATCTACCTTTAAACTCCCATATATTTCATTTACGATTTCCCTTAGTAGTTTATTATTGTCATAGGTTTTTCCTGTTTCAATTTTTATTGATGTTGCTTTATCTTTAATTTCTTCTGGAATTTCATCAATGTTAACGTTTAATCCAACTCCAATTAATATTGCATTTATTCTTTCACCAATGATTATTGCTTCACATATTATTCCTCCAATCTTTTTGTTTTTCATATATATGTCGTTAGGCCATTTTAATTGTACATCTACATTAATGCTTTTTTCTAAGACTTTAGCTATTGATACTGATACAATTATTGGTAGAATATTCAAGTTTAACTCTTCCCTTCTAATTACTAGTGTAAACCATAATCCTCCATCTGGTGAAAACCATTTACTCTTCTTCCTTCCATATCCCGATGTTTGTTTTTTAGCTATTACAATAAAATCTCCACTTATTATTTCAAGTAATCTCCTAGCTAAATTCTGTGTGGAATCTACTTCTTCTACTTCTATTATCTCCATCTTTAAACAATATTTACCATTTTAGTTACTTCTATTCCACTTTCAATCAACCTTTTCTTTAGATTTGAAGCTATCTCTACAGCTCCAGGGGTATCACCATGTATGCATATTGTAGTAACTTTTCCAATTTCTATTTCTTTACCATCTATTGTTTTTACTTTTCCATATTTCAGCATATTTATAGCTCTTTCAATAATTTCATTTACATTTGTTATTACAGAACCTTTCATACTTCTTGGAGCTAAAGATCCATCACTCATATATGCTCTATCAGCAAATGCTTCTATGGCATATTTTATTTTATGTTTCTCTGATACTTCGATCATTTTAGATTTTGCAAGTCCTACAAGTATTAGTTCTGGATTATATTTCTCTATAGCCTCTACTATTGCTTCCGATACTTCTTCACTTACAGCAGCTTTATTATATAATGCACCATGTGGTTTTACATGTAGCATCTTCCCTCCCTCAGCTTTTATGAATGCATCTAAAGCACCCATTTGATATAACATGTAGTTTACAATATCTTCTCTTTCTACTTCAATCCATCTCCTTCCAAATCCTAATAGGTCTGGTAATCCTGGATGTGATCCTATTTCAACATTATTTTTAATAGCTGATTTTACAGTTTTTCTCATGATATTTGGATCTCCTGCATGAAATCCGCATGCTATATTTGCTGAAGTTATATGTGGCATTATTTCTTCATCAAATCCAAGTTTATATCTACCGAAGCTTTCACCTAAATCACAATTTAAATCTACTTTTAAATTCATTTAAACCCCAAATAAATTGTTTTTCATGAGATAAATATTTATTTCTAAATAGTATTTGATATTTGTTTGGATTTAATTTGATTAAGAATTTTGAGCTTGGTTTTGAAATACCCATGGAGAAATTTTCTAGTTATTTATCTTTTATTGAATCCAAGGTTAAGGAATGGTATAAGTATACATTAGATTATGTAGGGGTTGATGAAAATAAATTAACTTTTAGAGTTAAATATGGTGAATCTATTGTTGAAGCAAAACTTTTTGGTGATGTATATCCTAGGTTGGAGATATCCTATGATTCTTCACTTCCCTATGAGTATATATTGAATATAGCTTTGAACATTTACTATTTTACTAGTGAATTTTATTCCGTTGCTAGAGATGGTACTTTAATTCTAGTTTTTGTTCCGGGTTTACCTGTTATTCCAACGAGAACTCTTAGTTTATCTAAGAAGATACTTTATGGGATTTTTACTGGTAGTTTAGCTTCATTATTTGCTTTGTCTCTAATTATTGGAGTATTCTTTTTCCTCTTTATGGGGGTTTATGCACCTATTGGTATAGCATCATTTCAAGCGTTATTATTCATATTATCTCCAAAAATACTGTCATTTATGGGTGATTGGAGTATAAGTAAGGAGCATGGAGATGTATATATTATAAGTTGTAGTTTCCCCTTATCTCTATTTAATGAATTAACTTCTAAACGTTGGGGTGATATCCTAAGTATTAAGGAGAAATTATATAATGAAACCTTTAATTTAGGTGTTATACCCACTCCCGAAATTGTTTCATCTATCTTAAATAGTTTTGGTATCGATTGTAGATATGATAAAATTAGGATTAAACGTGTATCCCTATATAAAATTGTTTCAGAAGTTTGTGGAAAATTTAATGTTAAAACTCCAAAGATTGTTTTAGCAAATACCATTATTTCCAATGCTGGAGTTTCTGGTCCTATTATTAGAAGTGCATTGTTAATTGTAACTTCTGGTTTACTTTATAAATTGAATGATGATGAATTAAAAGCTGTCTTAGGGCATGAATTAAGTCATTGTATAAGGAGAGATCCATTGGCACTATTCATTCTAAGCAACATAGAGTATATATCACGGATTTACATACTACTTTCACTAGTTATATTTCCACTAGACATATTATACTTCTTTTTTGCTTTGACAATACTTTTCTTTGTTGCTAAATTTTTCGAAGCTAGAGCTGATTTAGATTCCCATATGATTTTCGATTCTGGTGATCCGCTTATAAATGCTCTTCTTAAAATAGCTTTTCCATCAGTGTTTATTGAACGTTATAAAGCTTATAGAATTAGGAGTTGGTTGAGGTGGAATCCTCATCCACCAACATATTTTAGAGTTTTAAGGCTTGGATCTATTGAATCAAGTAAAAATATTAAAAATCCGTTGCTGAAGTCTATTAAAGATTGTGTTAAAGGTTTTATTTCAGATATATAGTTTTACTTTATTTTTCTCATCAATTTTTCTTCATCAATTTTTAATCCAATTTCTATTTGGCAATTCACTCTTATATTTTCCATCCATTTATCTCCAATAGCTATTAATGTAAATATTCCTTCCACTCTCCCCCTACTTTTCTCCACAAGTTTTATTATTGTATTTAGTGTTCTACCTGTTCTTACTAAATCATCTACAATTAGTACTTCATCTCCACGTTTTATGCTTCCCTTAGGTATGTATAGTGTTTTTAATTCTGATGTTCCTCCTAAATGATATGATGCTTCAATAAATTCTTTAATTCCAATTTCCTTAGCTTCTTTAGCTACTATCAAATCTTTCTCTAATTTTACGGATATAGCTGTAGCCAGCGGTATACCATTTATAGCTGCTGTAATAATCTTCCTTATTTTCTTACCAGCGAATTTCATAGATACATGTTGTGCTGCTAATTGCAATATATATGGGTTATATATTATCTTCGTTAAATTTAACAATCCATCTGATGTATATTCCAACCTATCTTCCAATACAGAACTTAAACTCTCTATTTTCTCTAGTTTATTCCACAATTCTATGGCTGTCTCTTCCCCTGGAAGTACTGAACCTCTAACATACCTACATAATACTGCTTCTGGCAATCCTGTAAATTTTGACAATTGTTTATATGAGTATTTCTCCTTTAATAGTTTAAGTCTTTCAATAACCATTAACCTAGTCTTTAAATCTTCATATCTACTCAAATAACTCACCATGAAAACTTATTTAACTATATCAGAAGAACACTTCACCTAAACATATCGAATGTATTAACTTAAAATGTTTACGTAAAATTTATCTTTTATTTTACTTCAACACTTCTCCAGTATCCATATACCAAATGTATAAATCTAATATTCCAGGTTTTAAACCTATCTTCATTGATAATCTTTTAATTATATCTTCCAACTCTAGGTATTTCCTTACGTTAATCTTCCTTTGATCAATGCTTGTAATCCTATACTTTAATAGTATATTTAGTATATGTCTATCTATTATTGCATAATTAAAGAATCCTATATTCCTTAGGAAATGACTTGATTCTTTCATTCCCAATCCAATTATATTCCTTCTAAGCCAATCTCTCCTTTTCAAGTCATCATCATATCTTTCCACAACTTTCTTTACTTCTTTCATTCTTTCTCTAGCTTTAACTATGTATTCTGCTCTCTTCCTAGGATATCTATATCCAACATCACGTAATATCTTCTCAATTTCATTTAAAGATCCATAGAATATTATATCTCTTTTAGTGAGAGCTTCAATACATTTTAAACTTGATTTTGCACTAGTATTGGCTGTTAATATGCAATATGATAATTCAATAAACCATTTCTTTTCATCACTAAACCTATTATTGATGAATTCTGCTACTTTTTCATTAACTAATCTATTGACGTAATCATCCATTAAAATTTTCTTAACTTCTTCAATTAGTTCTTCTTCCATCATTTATCATATTTAATTTTCAGATGAATATATTATTTTACACACAATTTTTTTATTTAATTATTTTGATAGTCTTTTGGTGAATTCATGATTTTTGCTGTAGAAGTGGATCGTTTAAATAAGTTTTATGGTAAATTTCATGCATTGAAAGATGTTAGTTTTAAAGTTTATGTTGGTGAAATTTATGGTTTAATAGGTCCTAATGGTGCTGGTAAAACTACAACTCTTCGAATAATATCTACACTTCTACTTCCAAGTTCTGGTATCATAAAAGTTTTTGGTATGGATGTTGTTAATGATGCTGAGAAGATTAAGGGTATTATAAGTTATTTACCTGAAGAAGCTGGTGCATACAAGTATTTAACTGGATATGAGTATCTACATTTTATGGCTTCATTATATACTAATGATAAAACTAGGATTAAAGAAATGATTGAAGAAGCTGAAGTTATTTGTGGTTTGGGTGAAAGGTTAAAGGATAGGATTGGTACTTATAGTAAGGGTATGCTTAGAAGGCTTTTAGTTGCTAGGAGTCTTATGATTCATCCAAAACTTGCTATCTTAGATGAACCTACAGCTGGATTAGATGTTATTCACTCACATTATATACGTAATATAATTAGGGATTACGTTAAGAAACATAATATAACTGTAATCATGTCTAGTCATAATATGCTTGAAGTTGAATATTTATGTGATAGAGTTTCTCTAATTCATGAAGGTAGAATTGTATTAGAAGGTTCTCCAATAGATTTAAAAAATAAGTTTTCTGCAGATAACCTTGAAGAAGTTTTCTCTAGGGTGGTTAAATATGCATAACGTTTTGATTAATATATTGAAGAAGGAAGTTAAAGAGATGCTTAGAGATCCAAAGATATTAATTGGGATGATTATCGTTCCATTCTTAGTAATGGTTTTAATGAGTGGAATTATGAATTTTGTAATGTCTTCAGTTAAAGAGTATGCTTTGAATCCTAAAGTTTTGATTTTAGATTATGATGATAGTCTATTGTCTAAGGTCATAATAGATTCCTTAAATTCTCAACCTGGTAGTAGAATTACGCTTTTACATGATGTAAGTATTGAAAATGCTATTCAAAAAGCATTAGAGCTTGGTTTCCCCATTATAATGGTTATTCCAAAGGGGTTTGGATATAATGTTTCTATGGGTATACGTGGAACCATAGAAATCTACACTATAATGTCTACTCTAAGTTTAGCTGAAAGTAGTGCTTCTAGTATACCTTCAAGTATAATTGAATTTTTGAAGAGTGAAATAGTCTATAACCGTATAAAGACTTTAATCCCAAATGTTGATCCAAATGTACTCTTAAACCCTATTGAGAAGGTTGATTATTCAATAGTTAAAGGTGATATTGTTAAAGTTCCACCTCAAATAATATCCAGCATTGTTATGTCTCAATCTATATTCATCCCCATAATTATAATGGTAATTTTCATTAGTGCCATGCAATTTGCATCTACATCTATAGCTTTAGAAAAGGAATATAAGACTCTTGAAACTTTACTTACATTACCCGTTAGTAGATTCACTATATTGCTCGCTAAACTTATATGCTCAGTTATACTTGCAATTTTGGGTTCAGCATCATTTATGATTGCATATACCTATTACTTCCATTCAATTACTACTTCCTTTAGTATTCCTACAATTAATTTATCTCTTAGCGATATTGGATTGAGTATAACTCCATTGGGACTTGCACTTATAGTCTTAACTCTATTTCTAAGTATGGTTTCATCTCTAGTATTAGCCTTACTCGTAGCAACATTCGCTGAAGATGTTAGAAGTGCACAAACTCTCGTTGGATACCTATATTTTGTTATGATCATTCCAATGTTTGTCTCTATATACACAGATTTAAGTATGCTTCCTCTACCTCTTCAGATAGTCCTATATATCATTCCGTATACCTATACATTAGCTTCTCCCAAAGCTGCAATGCTTGAAAACTATGGCTTTCTAGTTATAGGGATAATTTACATGACCGTATTTTCAATAATCATACTATATGTAGCATCTAAATTCTTTAGAAGTGAGAAAGTTTTAACTGCAAAAATATCTATTAGAAGATTTAAACGATGAAATTTTAAATCACATATTTTCAAATAAAAAGGTTCATTAAAAATTATTTATTATTAAGGAGTTTATGTGTTTTTCAATGATTCTTCTAAATCCTCTATTAAATCTTCTACATCTTCTATTCCCACTGAAAATCTTATTAAATTATCCCAAACTCCCATTCTCTCTCTTTCTTCTCTTGTTAATGGTTTGTATGGTGGCATACTTGCTGGATGTACTATTAATGATTCAACTCCTCCAAGGCTTACCGCTAAATTTATTATCTTTAGATTTTTTAGGAATTTCTTTATTGAATTCATATCCATCTTTAATTGGAATGATATCATTCCACCATAACCTTCATTTCCATATGGTGTTCTCATTTGTTTTTTTGCTATTTCATGTCCTTCATGTTCTTTTAACCCTGGATAATATACTCTTTCCACCTTTTCATTTTTAGATAGGTATTCTGCTATTTTCATAGCATTGTAATTGTGTCTCTCCATTCTTATGTGGAATGTTCTTAAACTTCTAAGTATTAGCCATGCATCAAAGGGGCTTGGTATTCCACCACTATTTATAATATTTGAACGAAGCTTCTGGTAGGTTTCTTCATTGCTTGTTATAATTGCTCCACCTATTAAATCACTATGTCCACCTATATATTTGGTTGTGCTATGGACTACTATATCCGCTCCAAGTGTTAATGGTCTTTGATTATACGGTGATGCAAAGGTATTATCTACAACTACTATTACATTTTCATTTATTTCTTTACTTACATCACATACCTCCTTTATATCCACTATTTTTAATAATGGATTTGTTGGAGTTTCAAAGTATATCATCTTAGTACTTCTATTTACCTCTCTTTTTAATTCTTCAATTTTTGTTAGATCTACAAATTTTACTTTTACTCCATATTGATTGTAAACTGTTTTTAATAGGTTTATTGTTGTTGCATATAATGTTTCTATGGTTATAATTTCATCTCCAGGTTTTAGTAATTTGAATACTGTATCTATTGCAGCCATTCCTGAAGATGTTGCTATTGCATATTTCCCCTCTTCTAATATTGCAAGCTTCTTTTCAAGTCTCTCTATTGTTGGATTTCCAAGTCTAGTGTATACATATTTATCCTTTATCTCTGGATCTGTTTGTCTATATGTTGAAACCATGTATATTGGTGGTACTACAGCACCAAATTGATCAGGTTCATTATATACTGCTTTAGTTCCATACCTCATAATTAAATTGTTAACTTATATTTAGAATTAAAGTTTATCTTTTCCATTTTTAATTTGATTACGGTGTTGTTTTGAAGTTTAGTGGGGTACTCTTTGATCTTGATGGTACATTAATAAAGTATTCCGTAGATAGAGCTAGACTTACCTTAGATATTCTGAAGCATCTTAGAGAATATAATATAACATTTAATGTTTATTCAGAGGCTGATTACCCAATATCTATGGTTCGTAAAACAATTAGATTACTTGAAGGTATGAAACTCCCTAAATCGTTTATAAATGAAGTTTCATCATCATTATTTAAGATTGTAGAATTCTATGAAGTTAAAGCTTCTGAAAAGACAAGTGTCATTGATGGCGCTTATGAATCTTTAAATTTTGTTAAAGAGATGGGTTTGAAATGTGGTTTAATAACTTTGAATAGTCGTAGATCTACTGAAATTATCCTCGATAAATTTAATTTAAGGATCTTTTTTGATGTTATTGTTACACGTGATGAAGTTAAGAATTTTAAACCACATGTAGAACATTTAGCTAAAGCTATTAACTTAATGGGTTTAAAACCTGAAGAAGTAATTGTTATTGGAGATAGTATTATAGATATAATTCCAGCAGTGGCTTTAAATGCTTTTCCAGTGGCTGTTAAAACCGGTGTTAGAGGGGAAAGTGAATTGAAATCTGCTGGTGCAAAAGTCATATTGAATAGTGTAGCGGATTTCCCAAAATGGTTTATGAACTTTATTAGATCATGAATGTAAACTTTATAAATAGTTTAAATCATATTTTTAATCCCATTTAATGGTGTTTAAAATGTATACACTTAAAAAACGTTTAGTAAATTTTGTTGATGAAATATCTGATGAGATGATTAAGATTAGTGATGCAATTCATAGGAATCCAGAACTTGGATATAAAGAATTTTTTGCATCAAAACTTTTGTCAGATAAATTGGAGGAGTATGGATTTGAAGTTGAACGTGGTATTTCTAATCTGGAAACTTCATTTAAAGCGAGGCGTATTTGTGGTGTTGATGGTCCAAGAATTGCATTTCTAGCAGAATATGATGCACTTCCCGGTCTTGGTCATGCATGTGGGCATAATATTATTGGGACTGCAGCTTTAGGCGCTGGTTTAGCATTAAGTAAAATTGCTTGTGAAGAGAATTTGAATTGTGAAATAATTGTTTTTGGTACACCTGCTGAAGAAGGTGCTGTAGATAATGCTGGTGGGAAAGTTTTGATGTTAAATGAAATTTCTAAATCTGATGTAGCATTAATGATACATCCCTCTGATAGATATTCTCTTAGATACAAATCACTTGCAAGAGAAGCTTTTAAAATTGAATTCTATGGTAAAGCTGCACATGCAGCTTCTTCTCCACATAAAGGTATAAATGCTCTTGAAGCTTTAATATTAACTTTTGTTTCAATAAATTCTTTAAGGCAACATTTATTGAAGGGTACTTTAATTCATGGTATAATTGAGCATGGAGGTGTATCTCCAAATATAATTCCAGAATATAGTTGTGGTAGATTTTATGCTAGAGCTGAAGATATGAATTACTTAATGGAGGTTGTTGAGAAAATTAAGAAATGCGCTGAAGGAGCAGCACTACAAACTGGAGCTAAATATAAATTTACAAAAACTGCTAATACATACGCCAATTTTATACCAAACCTAACTTTAATTAAAGTTGCATGTGAAAACTTCAATTTTATCAATATTAAACCTCCCTCTCTTGAAGAGATTATGAGTGTTGAAGATGTTGGTTCAACAGATTTTGGTAATGTAAGCCATGTAGTCCCATCCTTAGAAATTAATGTTGCCATTGTCCCCCGCGGTACTCCAGGTCATTCAATAGAATTTGCTAAAGCAGCTGGATCTGAAAGTGGACATATGGGATTAATAACAGGGATTAAACTACTTGCTTTAACAGGTTTAGATTTAATCTTAAATAAGCAATTGATTGAAGAAGCGAAAAAAGAACTTTTAGAGAGAAAGGGTAAAGCTCAACATTAAATTCAATGATTTCTTTCCCTAATAACTCCAATCATAAAATCATTTACATTTGTTTCAGTTACTCCAGTTATTATAAGGCTATTTCCAATTTTACGGAAAAAGTTGTATGTATCATTATTGTTTAAATATTCATCTTCATTTAATCCCATTCCTCTAGCTACACTCATTGTTTCATCATCAACTATTGCTCCAGCAACATCAGTATTACCATCTATTCCATCACTTCCCATAGATGCAAAAACTATTCTACTATTACCATCAATAATCTTAGCGGTACTCAAAGCTAACTCTTGATTTCGACCACCTTTACCACTACCTTTAACAGTAACTGTTGTTTCTCCACCTGCAATTATTACTGCTGGACTCTTTACTGGATGACCTGAAGTTAAAGCTTCAAGTAATATTCCACCAATAATTTTCCCTGCTTCTCTAGCTTCACCCTGTATTTTTGATGAGATTATTATAGTATTATAACCAATTTTTAACGCTATTTCCTTCATTGCAATTAGTGATTGTAAATTATTTGCTATTACTATATTCTTCACTTTATTGAATATTTCTTCATTAAACCTCCATCCACCCTTAACAATTAAATCATCTAAATACTTCTTAATCCTATTTGGTGCAGTATCCCATAATCCATATTTCTTTAAAACTTCTTTTGCTTGTTTTGGTGTAGTTGTATTTAGTGCTGTTGGCCCTGAAGCTATTACTTCAATATTATCTCCAATAACATCGGAAATTATCAATGTTATTGCTTTTGATGGATATATGTATCTGGCAAATAATTTTCCACCTTTAACGCCACAAATATGCTTTCTTACGGCGTTTATTTCATATATATTTGCTCCACATTTCAAAAGTAAATTCGTTATTTCAATAATATCCTCTATTTTTAATCCTTCCTCTGGTATTGTTAATAGTGATGATCCTCCACCGGAAATTAAAACTATAACTAGATCTTTGTCACCCCTACTTTTAAGTAGTTTTATTATCTCCATAGTATTCTCAACATTTCTCAAACTTGGTGTTGGATGATCCCCTTCAAGGATTTTTATCCTTTTCAATTTAGTTTTTATATTCTTTGGAGCAATTATAATACCATCATATTCAATTTTGTCTTCTAAGATTTCTTCAATCCCCAAAGCCATTCTTGCAGATGCTTTACCAGCTCCAACAACAATAATCCTTTCAATATCTCCAAGGGGCACTTTAAAATCTCCATTTACAACTATATTCCCCTCCTCAATCTTTAAAATCCTCTTAACATTTTTATAAGAGTCTGAAGCTCTAACCCCCTCTTCCAATAAATCCAACACTATATTCCTTTCATAACTTCTATTTCCAGAAACAAGTTCTTCTCTATTAATTATCATCATAACAAAAATAATGGAAAAAAGGATATTTTAATTTTAATTTACTTTTTAAGGATGTATTTTGGTATTGCAAATCCTATGGCTAATCCAACTATTAAACTCACTATGGCATATATTGGCATCATTGAATTCAAATATGCTATTTGCCCTTGTAAATCTGATATTTGTTTATTTAAATTAGATATTTGTTGATTCAAACTGGCTATCTGCCCTGGCATTGCTAGATATGCAAAGAATCTATCCATATCACATGTCCAACTTAATATATTTGCCAGTAGTGTAGCTCCTTGTTGTGGATATTGTACTCCATATCTTGTTGGATTTCCTAATTCTGGTTTATACATTCCCTCATAGTGATCGAAGGGGGCATCTCCTGATAATATTATAACATTCTTCTTTGCTGGATCTACTTCTAAAGCCATTAAAACATATCTATCCTTTACACCTTGTTGATAGACTTTTGATGGTGGTTCATTAAATTCTGCTATTGATCCATTAACTGAAGTCCACATAATCCTATAGACATTTGTAACCTTCTCTTTATTTAATGCCACATATCTACCACCAACTTCAGCAACTATTGCTGCTGGTCCATGGAATAATGCTCTGGTGACTCCTGCAACTAGGAATTTAACTTCTTCATCACATTTATCCGATAATCCAAGGACCCTGTAATCTGCTCCTGCATTCATGGTTGCATCTATACATTCAGCTAAATCTACCCTTAAAACGCTTCCCACGCCCTTTAATAAGTTATTTACTGTATCCTGCCTAAACCTATCATCTCCATAATCTGAATCTCCTGCCACCCACAATAGCTTCTTACCAGTAGCAAGCCAATTCTTTATTACATTGATTTCATCTGTGGTTATTGGCTGCATTGAATCTACCAATACAACTATTAATGCAAATGCCTCCTCTAGTTTACTTGCAGTTAATGTTCCAGTTTCATTTACCCATTCATATTGGGTTAAATCGTTTCTTACAGCTTCATATTGTCTCACTGTTCCAGTAGCTCCTTTAAGCCATACAACAATCTTCGGCTTTTTCACCTGTGCTTCCACAGAACTTAAACTTAAAAGGAACAATGATAGAAGTAGTATTGATAGAAAAATTCCAATATTCTTATTCATATATTATCAATTAGAATTTTGTTATGAAAAATATTTATATTTTGTTATTTATTGAGAGTTAAATGATAATGGTGAAATTAATTGAGTAGCTCAATTAAATATAAACATTTTATACCAATAATAATTGCAATAATTATTGCAATTGGGGGATACTTTGGATGGCAATCACTTCAAACACCTCCTACAACTCCTCCTACTAGTCCCCCTCCCACTAGTCAACCTAAACAGATAACATTGGTGGTCATTAGTAGGCATGGTCTTGATATTTTAAGTAAAGTTGAAACTGCTTTCCTCTCTTCAAGTATAGCTAAAAAGTATAATATTACTGCAATTCAATGGTTAACTCCTGCAGCACATTTATGGATTAGCACTATTAAAGCTAGAGGTGATATAGATGTTGCTTGGGGTGGCGGCCCCGTATTATTTGATACATTGTATTCTGCAGGTTTACTTAAGCCTTTAAGTGGTGATGTCTTGAATGTCGTAGCTAAACTTCCAGATACAATTAGTGGATCTCCAGTTAAAAGAATTGATTCTAGTGGGAAAATATATTGGGTTGGTGCCGCCATCTCCTCATTTGGTTTCACCATCAATAGAAATTATCTTCAAAGTTACAATCTTCCAGAACCTGAAAAATGGATTGATCTTGCCAATGAAACTTATGGTTTTACTCTACCAAAGACATCTGTTGGATGTGCTAATGCAATAACATCAACTTCTAATACGCGTATGTTTGAAATCATTCTACAACGTTATGGTTGGATTGAAGGGTGGAAGATACTTACATTAATTGCAGCTAATTCTGAAATTTATGATCAATCTGAAGCTGTTAGAGAAAGTGTTATTGCTGGTCGTATTGGCGTTGGATTAACCATAGACTTTTATGGTTATACAGCTCAGATACAAGCCCCTGGAATTGCATATTACGTTCTTCCAAAGGATGGTACTATTGTTAATGCTGATCCTATAGCTCTACTTAACACTAGTAAAAATGTAGAAGCAGCTCAGAAGTTTATTGAATGGGTTTTATCTCCTGAAGGTCAGAAGATATGGTTAGACCCAAATGTTAATCGTATGCCAATAAATGCTGAAGTTTTCAAGACCCCTGAAGGTAAGCAGAGGCAAGATTTATACCTACAATATAATTTAACATTAAAAGCTTCAACAATAGAGTTTAGTGATGATCTTGCATCATCATATGAGCAAGCTTTAATGTGGTTCTTTGATTCAACACTTGTTAAACCTCAAGCTGAATTGAGATCTGCTTGGATTAAACTTATTCAAGCAAAACGTGAAAATAAGATAACTAAAGAACAATTCATAAAGCTTTTAGATAATCTAACCAATCCTACTAAGCTTGTATTTATAGATCCAATTACAAATCAACCCACAACATTTACAATGGAATATGCTCAAAAGATTAATTCACGTATGAGTGAACTTGAATTTAGAACTAATATCTGCAGCATATGGAGAAGTGCAGCGATAGCTAGATATCAACAAATAATTAAAGCTCTTGGTGGATGAAATTAACTTATATCCTTCCTCTTTTTATAATATTTTGTGTGATTTGGATGTGGAAGATATGGCGTAGGCATATTGATTTATTTATTATAGGCTTATATTTAATACCATTAGTCTTCTTCACATTTCTCTTTATCCTCCCTTTATCTTCACTATTTTTAGCAGCATTCTTTTATGGTGGTAAGATTTCTATGTATTGGTTTACTTCGATTTTTACTGATACATTCTTCATTAATTTCCAGCCTAGAACTGGGTATATGTTTAATGTTTATGGAGATACCATGTATATTTGGGGTTTAGATTATGGTGTAATATTGAATACAATTATTGTAGCATTAATGACAACGTTATTTTCTTCGATTTTGGGATTGGTTACAGCATTTATTTTGGCTAGATATGATTTTCCTGGTAAAAATCTTTTTAGAATTTTATTGTATGTTCCTATGCTTGCTACACCATTTGTTAATGCTTATGTCTTAGGGAAGTTGTTTCATCCAACAAGTGGTTTAATAAATTTCATCTTCTACGATCTTCTACATTTATTTCCATATAGGATTGATTTAAATGGACTTGTTGGTATATCATTGGCGCAAATATTAAGCTATTTTCCAATAGTTTATTTGAATGTTCAAGCTTCATTAATAAATATTGATCCAAATTTAGAGGAGCAAGCTGAGAATCTTGGTGCTAAGGGCTTTTCATTATTTAGACGTATTACATTTCCACTTGCTCTTCCCGGACTTACTGCTGGTATGATTATAACCTTTATATTTAGTATGGAAGATCTTTCTGCACCTATAGGTTTTATTGGTTATAGTGGTAATCCACTGGCTAAGAAGGTTATGTCTTATTATATATTTCAATCCTTTAGTGAAGCTATGAGGGGGGTTATAACCCCTGAGACTGCTGCTTTATCTTTAATTTTGCTTTCATTTTCAATTTTTGGTTTTATTATGATTAAACGTTATGTTTCATTGAAGACTTATGCTTCTATAAGTAGGGGTGGTAGATGGAATCCTAGGGTTAAACGTATTTATGGTTTAAGATTATTTGTAGTCTACGTTTTTTTGATATCTATAGCTATTTTTGCATCTCTACCTCAAATTGGCACTATACTTTTGGCAATTACAGATTGGATTATTAGTGGAATTTTACCTAAAAATATCACATTAGAA
Organism: Methanomethylicia archaeon; assembly: GCA_038727515.1. Taxonomy (GTDB): domain Archaea; phylum Thermoproteota; class Methanomethylicia; order Culexarchaeales; family Culexarchaeaceae; genus JAVYVS01. The sequence continues at coordinate 531,641 of JAVYVS010000001.1, read as the reverse complement.
TACTTTTACAGTTTACTTCATCCAAGTGTTAGTAGATCCATCTCGAATAGTCTCATATATTCTTCTATTGCTGTTTTAATTGCTGTCTTCATAGGTTCTTCTTCATCTTATTCTGTTGCTAGATTTAAAGGTATTATACCATCCATCTTGGATATTCTATCCACTATCCCAGTGGCTATTCCAGGTATTGTTTTAGCTGTTGGATATTTCATGTTTTTTACAACATTCTTTAGATGGACTTTTCTAGATCCACTTTTAGATCCAGCTCCATTATTAATTTTAGCATATTCATTTAGGAGACTTCCTTTTGCTGCTAGAAGCATTTTTGCTGGTTTACAGCAAGTTCATGTAGCTTTAGAAGAAGCTGCAATGAATCTTGGTGCTAGTAGATTTAAATCATTCTTTAAGATTGTTCTACCATTGATTTTGATGAATCTATTTAGTGGAGCTATTTTAACATTTGTTTACTGTATGTCTGAATCTAGTACTAGTGTTACACTTGGAGCTTTAAGATGGGATAGGGGACCAATAACATTCTATATAAATCAAGTTGTTTATGGAAGTATTCTTGTTGGTTCTGCAAGTGTTGGAGCATCTTTATGTGTATTGTTAATGAGTATTCAAATACTTGCTATAACAATATCAAATTATATTTTGAAGCAGAGAGTTGCTATATATGGATTTTAGGAGGGTGCTGTTTGGTTAGAGTTAAACTTGATGGTGTTAATAAGAGGTTTGGGAATGTTGTTGCAGCGGAAAATGTTTGTCTAGATATTCTTGAAAGTGAATTTTTCACAATTTTAGGTCCTAGTGGTTGTGGTAAAACTACACTTCTACGTATTATTGCTGGCTTAGAGAAGATGGATTCTGGTAGAATCTTTTTTGATGATGTTGATGTTACAAATCTACCCCCATATCTCCGTCATACTGGTATGGTATTTCAAAATTATGCTCTATGGCCTCATATGACTGTTTTTGATAATGTTGCTTTTGGATTAAAAATTAGGAAGATCAGTAAAGATGAAATTAATAGGAGGGTTAAAGAAGCTTTAGAATTGGTTAAATTATCTGGTTTAGAGAATAGATATCCACATCAGCTCTCCGGTGGGCAGCAACAGCGTGTAGCTTTAGCTAGAGCTCTCGTCATAGAACCTAGAGTTCTACTTCTCGATGAACCTCTTAGTAATCTTGATGCTAAATTGAGAATTGAAATGCGCAGTGAATTAAAGTCTTTGCAAAAGAGGCTTAAGATAACCACTATATATGTTACACATGATCAAGATGAAGCTTTAACTCTTTCAGATAGAATTGCCATTATGAATAGTGGTAGAATACTTCAGATTGGTTCTCCCATTGAAATATATAATAAACCTAGAAATCTCTATGTAGCTTCATTTATTGGTAAATGTACACTTCTTAATGGTGAAGTTAAGGATGTTGAAGATGGTTATTTAGCTGTTAAATGTGATGATATGATGTTATGGGGTGTTCCAGTATCCGATGAATTCACTATTAAAATTGGAAGTAAAGTAGCATGTATACTTAGACCAGAACACTTTAAGATTCATGTATCAGAAAAGGATAATGTATTTGTTGGTTACATTAAACATATTTCATTCCTTGGTTCACATAATGAAGTTAGAGTTAAAGTAAATGGTAATGAAATACTGGCAATTTTCGATTCTGATTTTAATATTGACGTTAATAAACCAATTAAAATTGCTATACCCAGAGATAGGGTTATGATATTACCATATGATAATGCTTTTTAATACTTTTATTTATATTTTGATTGAAGATTATGTCTAATCCAGCCATTAAGGTTAATAATCGATTTTGCATATTCATTGTGGCAACGATTTTCTTCATAAATCTCTTCAGCTTTTTTGCAGTATCTCAAAGGACTATAGCTACAGATCCCATTAAATACCCATTACCATCATTACCAGCTTTATGTGTTTTAAATGGTCTTTTTAAAGTTGTGGTTAAAGCTCCAAGTTCTGCTACGAATTGGGCTTTTACAATATATTCAAATACTTATGGACTTAAGTATGATATCTCGTATTTTGTGGGTTCATATAATTCGAGTAGTGGACTCTGGAGCTTTTATTTAAAGGTTCCATCAAATGTTATTCCAGGTTTATATTCACTTAAATTGTCTTATACTAGTGGTGGAATTAATTATTCGTATAAGCAACTCAACTCTGTATATGTTTTTGAAGATTATCCTAAAAATCTCTTGATCGCTCATTTGAGCGACACTCATTTACCATATGGTGCTGATGTTATTGCTAGAGCTATATATGAACTTAATTTGATTAAACCGAGTATATTGGTTATAACTGGTGATTTTGTTGATATAGGTGTTATTGCTTCAGCTTGGGATTATGCCTGGTCTATTGTATTTAATGGTTCTTCAAAGATTCCAATACTAGTTCTTCCAGGTAATCATGATCATTCTGGTGATGATGCTGCAAATTATCAAAAGTATTGTGGTCCATTGTACTATAATTTGAGTTTTGGGAAGTTTCATTTTATAGCTATGGATACCCGTGAATTAGGTTATGTCGATATTGATCAACTTAAATGGGCTGAATCTGTTTTAAAGAATATAAATGTTGATGATGTTAAAATCTTCTTAATTCATCATCCAATATTTGGTACTGGTTTTTCAATTACTGGTTCATGGCAGAATATTAATGCTTTGGTAAACTATTTATATTATACTTGGGCTAGTAATACCCCTATTGCTGCAGAATTTCTTAGACTTGTTGAGCAGTATAATGTTCGTTTAGTACTTGCAGGTCATATTCATAGGGAGCAATTTAATATATACAATGGCAAACATATTTTTGAGACTATTTCACCTGCAGGTGGTTCTCTTCCAGTTGGTGTTTATTGGTCTTTTAGATTAATTAATGTTAGTGATTCTGGTGATGTTAATATACTTACCATTGGTGGGAAAACTCCACAAGATTCTCCATCCGCATATCCCATTGGAATGCTTTCATACTATTATACTCCTAGAAATGATGGTTCAACAAGAGCTTCTTCAATAAAAATTTATAATAATCTTGAAGCAAGTATAAACCCATTAATAGAATTTATAGTTAATGGTTCAATACCATTCAACAAGTATAATTTCTATCCATATCCTCCATCTAATTATAGAGTTTTCGATTTAGGTGGTAGATATCTTGTTCAATTTAGGGTTAATATTCCAGCTAAAACAAGCTACTATATTACTTTGACTTCAATTAATGACACTATTCCTCCAAAGATTTATGCTAATGTTGTTAAAGGTGATGGTGGATTAATATTCTACGTGAATGCTACTGATGATTCTGTTGGCATTAAATGTGTTGGTTTAAAGTATCAATTTACCTTTTCCAATGGTTCTAAAAGCGTATGGTATAATATTGATGATATTCCTCCAAAAATTATTGCAGATAAAACTTTGACATTATACTCATATGATCTATTGAAATATGAATATAAATTGTCGATTCCAAGCAATGTTCTAAACATTACATATTCAATTATAGCTGAAGATTTCATTGGCAATATTAACTATGTTAATGGTACTTTCGCTTATATAACTCCTAAATACTATACTTTAACCATTGATTCATCTCCAATAAGTGGTATTCAATTCACGATGGCTGGGTCTTCTTATACTACGAAGTTCTCTAGTTCTCTACTTTCTGGGAATTATACAGTAAACTTTCCAAGTGAAGTTGTTGTTGGTGGTGTAAAATATGTTTTTAGTGGGTGGAGTGATGGATTTACTGGTTCAACGAGAACTATTTTATTGAATTCCGACCTTACTTTAACTGTTTATTATAAAGCTGAAACTCCAACACAGATGGTTTCTATTCCATCTTGGATTTATATAGTGATTAGCATAATAGTGATTGTTGCAATAATCATGATAATTTTACGCTTTAGATAAATTTAAATAACTCCCCTCTTTTTTAGATCTAAGATTTTTTCTTTATCATATCCGAGAATTTTCATTAATACTTCTTCTGTATGTTGACCTAATGTTGGTGGTGGATCTTTAATTTCAAGTTTAGTATTTGCATATTTTATTGGTATTCCAAGTTGTTTTATTAATCCCAATTTTGGATGATTTATTTCTTTCACCATTTCTCTATGTATAACTTGAGGGTCACTTAATATTTCACTTACTTCATTTACTGGTGCGCATGGGACTGAGTTTTCCATTAAAACCTTTAACCAATACTCCCTAGTATTACTTTCAAATATCTTGTTTAATTCAGCTAAAAGTTCATACCTATTTTTCACCCTATTTGGATTTGTAATATACCTTTCATCATTTATCCATTCTTCTTTTCCAAGTGATTTACACATTTTTCTCCAGTGTTCATCATTTCCAACCGCTACTGCAAAGTATTTTCCATTTTTATCTTTGAAACATTGATATGGAACTATACTTGGATGTGCAGACCCCATTTTCTTTGGGTTTTCACCAGTGGCAAAATAATTCATTGCCATATATGTTAGCCATGAAACTCCAGTATCAAGTAGTGATATATCTATTCTTTCTCCAACTCCTATTTTCTCCCTCCTATATAACGCTGCTATTATGGCTATTGCTGCATACATAGCTGCACCTATATCAAATAATGCTACTCCAATTCTAACTGGAGGTCTGCCTTCTTCACCAGTTATACTCATAAACCCTGACATTGCTTGTATTAATAGGTCATAGGCTGGATAATCTCTATATGGTCCTGTTTGACCAAAACCACTTATGGAACAGTATATTATTTTTGGGTTTATCTTCTTTATGGAGTCATAGTCTATTTTAAGTCTTTCAGCAACTCCCGGTCTAAAATTCTCTATGAATACATCACTTCTTTCAGCTAATCTATATATGATTTCTATACCTTCCTCAGATTTCAAATTCACAGTTATACTCTTCTTATTCCTGTTTATTGATAGGTAATATGCGCTTTCTCCATTTATGAAGGGTGGACCCCAACTTCTTGTTTCATCCCCCTTTACTGGTTCTTCAACCTTTATTACTTCTGCTCCTAAATCTCCAAGTATCATTGTACAGAAGGGTCCAGCTAATACTCTACTAACATCTAATACTCTTATTCCTTCTAATGGTTTTATATACATGTAAAAAGTTATGGATAGTATTTAGATAAAAAGGTTGTTTATTCTCTAAAGTTTATTTCCAATTCTTCTAGAGTTTTTCTTGCTACTTCTATAGATAATCTCTTTAAAGCTTCTTGACTACTTGCAGCTAAATGTGGTGTTAATATAACGTTTTCATATTTTATTAATGGGCTGTCCATGGGTAGTGGTTCTACTTCAAATACATCTAAAGCTGCTCCAGCAATCTTTCCATTTTCAATGTATCTAATTAATTCTTTTTCATCTATTAATGCTCCTCTACCCATATTAACTATATAGACTCCATCTTTCATTAATTCAAATTCCCTTTTGGATATTATATGATATGTTTCTTCCGTTAATGGTAGGTGTATTAAGATTATATCGGAAATTCGTAGTAGATCATTTAAATCTAGATATTTTATTCCTAATTCTTCTTCAAGATCTTTCTTCCTAATTTTATCATAGTAGTATAGTTTTACATTAAATGATTTTAATCTTCTAGCTACTGCTGAACCTATTCTTCCAAGACCAATTATCCCAATATTTTTATCCATTAATTCTACTCCAATTAGATCTGTATACTTTCTATGCCATTGCCCCATTCTAACAGCTTTATCTGCTTGTGGTATTCTTCTAAGCATTGATATTAATGCTCCAATGGTGAATTCCGCCACTGAATCTGTTAATGCTTCTGGTGTATTTACAATTTTTATACCATATCTTTCTGCTGCTTTTAAATCTATATGGTCTATTCCAACTCCATGTACAACTATTGCCTTTAACTTCTTTGCGGATTTAAGTATTTCTTCACCTATCTTTATAAATCCTCTAGAAACTATTATGTCTACATCGGAGACCATTTCCTTTAATTCTTCTATGGTAATCTTTCCATTGAGCTCAATGACATCACAATACTTCTTCAAAATATTAATGCCTTCTTTATGTATGGGTTCAAGTACCAAGACTTTATTCTTCATTTAAGCTCAATGAATATTCTTAAATCGCCTTAATATTATATATTTTGGTTGGTGTATTCAATTGGTTGAATGGGATATTCTCATTGAAAATGGATTAATTGTTGATGGTACTGGTTCAAGTCCATTTAAAGGGTTTATAGGTATTCAAAAGGGTAGAATTGTCTATGTATCTAGTGAAAAACCTAAGGTTGATGTTAAAATGGTTATAGATGCATCTGAACTTATAGTTTCACCTGGATTTATTGATATTCATAGTCATGGTGATGAAACCATCCTATTATATCCTAAAGCTGAAAACTATGTTCTACAAGGTGTAACAACTATTGTTGGTGGAAATTGTGGTTATTCGCCTGCACCAGTTGGAGATTTCTGGCTTATGTCCTTTTGGGAGATGGATTGGTGGCATGAATTAAAACCATACAAGTATTATGCACCATTAATGCATCCCATAGAGAAAGTTAATGAAAAACTTAAGGAGAAATTTGGGTTTACAATTGATTGGAAAACCTTCAATGATTTCTTAAATAAAGTTGAATCTAAGGGGTTATCAATAAATTACATACCTCTTGTAGGTCATGGTTCTATAAGAGCTGTGGTTATGGGTGAAGATCATAAGAGGAAGGCATCTCAAAAGGAAATTGATGATATGAAGGTTCATTTAAGAGAGGCTATGGATGCTGGAGCTCATGGAATGTCTAGTGGATTAGATTATGCCCCTGGATATTACGCTGATATACAAGAGCTTATTGAATTGGTTAAAGTTGTTAAGGAGTATGATGGTATTTATGCTACCCATTGGAGGAGAACTGGTATAAGGACTGAAGCTAGAAGGGAGACTAGACCTCCAGAAAAGATTAAAGGTATCATTGAAGCCATTGAAATATCTGAGAAAACCGGAGTTCCAGTTCAAATTTCACATATATCATATGGATATGTTGTATATCCACCACCACCTGAAAGTTTAAGGAAGGCTATGGCTGAAGCGACTCTAGAATATATAAATAAGGCGTTGGAGAGGGGTGTAGATGTAACCTTTGACGTTATACCAAATATTACTGGTGGAGTATTCTCCATGCCAAAATTAATATCTCTACTATCACCATGGCTTAGAGAATCTGGTAGTTTAGAACGATTTATTGAGAATCTTAAATGTGAAGATTATAGGAGGGATATTAAAGAAGCAATTTATAATGGTAAATGGTATACAATTAATCCAACTATAGATCCATATTGGATGGATAATATAATCATTAGAAAATGTAGGAATAATGATTATATTGATAAGAGTTTAGGTGAAATTTCCACATATAAGAATATGGATCCAGTGGATATGTTAATGAATATTATAATTGAAGATCCAGAGACATTATATGAACCAAGTTATACATATGCTGGTGAAGAAAGTTTAGATGTATTCATAAAACATCCAAATTCTATGATTGGTGCAGATATTTTTGCATTAGATTTTAAATGGGAAGCTAAAGTTCCACCATACTATTTACCTCATCCAAATACTTATGGTGCATTTTCAAGATATATCAAAAGATTTGTAAGAGAGAGAAAGACTCTAAGTCTTGAAGAAGCTATTAGAAAAATAACGTATACACCAGCAAAAAGAATGAAGATTATAGATAGAGGGGTAATAAAGGTTGGTGCATGGGCTGATATAACGATATTCAACTTAGACACCATAAGTGATCGTGGAACATATATAGAACCGAGAATTCCACCGGTAGGCATAGAATATGTTATTGTTAATGGAGAAATCGTGGTGAAAAATGGAAAACATATAGGGACATTGAGTGGGCGAGTAATAAGAAAAACCATAATTAAATAAATAATTCTTCTCAACACTTTTTAACTGGGTAGAGTGTATATATGAAAGCTAGTAAAAATAGTAAGGTTAAAGATAAGAGATCTGAAAACTTTAGTAAGTTTGTTAAAGGTGTAATGGAGCGATATGTTAAAGCTGGAAAATACACTCCAGAAGAAAAGGTCTTTGAAAATATACTGTTGGAGGCTGGATTAAAGAAGGATGAAGATTTTTATCACAATTACAAATTCAAGAGTGATAGAGGAAGATATTTTTGGGTTGACTTCTTCCTTCCTAAATGGAATTTAATAGTTGAAATCGACGGTGGAATATGGCATAAATTCTTTAAACAAGCCATGGAAAAAGATATGCGTAGAGATTCATGGTTGAGAAGTTTTGGATTTGAAATAATAAGAATAGATAGTGAGAAATTAAGAGGTTCTATTGAAAGTATAAATGAAGTTAAATCAATGATTTATAAAAAGCTTGGAATAGTTAATTAAGTAACCTTGGTTTTGGGAGTATCATGACCATTTCATCTGGATCCCCTATGGCAATATAATTACCCTCAAGATATAATCTACCAACAACGGCACATGTGACAGCATCTATTTCATGTGGAGTTAATTTCTCATTGTTTATATCTCCATTTAAATCAAATATTTCCTTCAGCTTTAATCTTAAATACTCTTTTCCCTTCTTCACTCTAGGTAAACCCAAAATTTGTTGTGCTCCACCTGGATAAGTTTCTATGACATTAAACCCCATGTCTGTTAATATCCTTCTAAGTCTAATCCCTCTTTCAGTAAGGTTTTTCATCCACTTAAAATTCAATGGGAAAAACTTTATACCCATCCTCATAAGTTCTCTATCACAAACCCTAATACAGTATTTAGAATCCAAAGTTTTATCCTTGGGAAGTGATAAAGGTGCATCAATAGCAACTACATTAGGCTTCTCCCCAACAATTATATCTATGATTTCTTCATCACCATATACAGTTAATACTTTAACAAAATTACCCTTCAAAACACAAATACCAGTAGGTCTAGTTTCAACACCAGCCAAATCCACACCAACAACTACACCAACCTTCATCTACAATCAACCTATACATCATAATAGCAGCATATATTACATTAATGCTTACTTTTTAAATGGTTTCAGCTAACAATTTTTATATCATTTTGGAATATTTATAGGTTTAAGTATCATAAACCGACGTGAACTGACCTATGAGATCAAGCATATTAAATTCAATTATTATGGTTGCATATTCGTTATTCTAAGTTTCTATTCCTACCTTATAATTCAGAAAGTGTGCTCAAACGTCACATTAATCGTGAACTTAAAAGAGAAAAATATTGAGGAGGTTCCATGAAGCTATTATGAGAAATAACCTACAGAAATTTTCTCAGACGCTTCTCCATAGATTCATTTCTTAAAGCTTTATTTATGGTCGATATATATATATGTTGGTTTTGTTTTTGTTTATTTTAGTGGGTTTTAATGTTTATTAATAAATCTAGCTTAAAAACTATAATTATTACATTATTGTTTGTTATAGCATTGTTTGGCGGCGTTTACATTATTGCAATGGAGTTTGACACCATACATTTAAACGTCACCGTGGTTAAAGATGGTGAAACAATTCCAGGCGCAAACGTATATGTTTTCGCAATAGCACCAAATGGTACTAGACTTGTAAAAACCGCATCCACAAACCAATATGGGGTAGCGTCATTTGAGTTATCAATAAAAGACATAATAAAACCAGTAATGGATTGGAATAAAGCTGAGAAGAGGAGCTTCACAATAAACCCAGGACTATACATAACAGCATTTGGAAAACATAACAACACATTATACTTTGGGGCAGGATCAATAAAACTACCATTAACCACTACCGGACCAATATTCACATCAACAATAGTAAACTTAAAACATAACGTATCAAAAACAGAACAAAAACTAAAAACATCGATAATAAACGTGAAACAGCAAGCACCACCATGGGCAAAACTAATATACACCGAGCAAAAAACAATGAGGGAGACATTCTTCAAAGTGATAACAGACCAAAACACAAAAGCAAGTTGTGGGTATTTAGCAGAGTATAATAAGGAGGTAGCATTCAAATGCACATTCTCAGTAACCCTAAAAGCTGATGACTCAATAGAAGTACCATGGAGCATAGGGGCAGAAATAAGTTGGGTAACATCACAAACTGAGAAGGCTCTTACTTTTGATGTTGATCAGAATAGTGTTGGATATGTTTCATGTCTTGTAGCTCTCAATTATGAATGTTGGGAGTATGAGGAACCTGCAGATGGAGGAGAACTATACCTAGAACATAGAATTTACGCACAATACTACTATCCAGACAGCCTACAAACAACAAAAGGAGAGGATGATATTGATGGCAACCAAATATTTTTGAAGAGTACTGTGGGAAAGGGATGGAATGAAGTTGCAACAATCGTATACTTATATTCCCAAGTTAGTCAAGAGTTTGCTATCCCCATAATCACTTTCATTTTAGGCATCCAATTTTCAAAACTTCCAGCAACATTAAGAGTTCCAATAGACATAGATTTAGTGATCAAAGAAGCATATTCCATAAGTGCTGATGTAAGAGTTTACGGTGTGGAAGGCGTTACAATAAACATATATTACATCAAAGTTTATAGGACTGTGAATGCCTATTATGAATTGCCAGCATGGGCAATAATACTAAAAACATAAACCACAAATTCCATTTACCCCCATTTTTGTTGCTCCACCTTTAAGGTTAAATCTTTTAAATGTTTCCATTAAATATTCTATTTGGATTTTATGTTGAGTTTGTATGAGGTTGAGAGGAGATTTTTTGATTTGCTTGCTTCAACTTTTATGTATTTTAGGTCTATTGATTATTGGGGTTTTAATGGTGGGGAAATTGTTCTTCCATTCTCTTGTAGGGTTTCCCCTGATACTGTTTTGAGGTTTAGTTGTGATTTTGATTTTGAGAAGTCTATGGGTTTGTCTTGGCTTTTTAGATTTGATATTTCTGGTTGTGGTTTGGTTTATGTGGATGGTTGTGTTTATCATGGTGTTGATGATGAGCATAAGTTAATACCCATTAGAAATAGTTTTAGGAGGGTGTTGTTGGAGGTTACTTCACGTAGATCTTTTGGTGAAAATCCCTCTATGTTTACGTTTTACTCATCTAGTTTAGCTGGGGTTTTATGGGATGAATTTAATTTTGCATTATCATTGATGGATTTATTGAATTATGTTCAGAGGAATTCTGAAATTATTCCATTACTTTCAAGTATGGCTGAATGCATTAAGCTTTCTCCAAGTATTCTTCAGATTTATGCTATGGCTAGATCCCTTTATGGCTATAATTTGATTGGAGGTTTGAGGGAGTATAGGAGGCTTAGATGGGATTACTCATATATTGCCTCAGTTTATGGCGATCGTGTTTTAGATGGTACTTTAAATGATCTCCCCATGCCAAGTATAAGTGAAGTCCGCAATACTATTAACGAGATTAAGTGTATATTAGATAAATTGGATGTTAATGTTGGTGTTGTTGGGAGTGTATTCTTGTTTGGTCATGCTCATATTGATACTGCTTGGCTCTGGCCTTACAGTGAGACTAAGAGGAAGATTGTTAGAACGTTTTCCACGATTACTCGTCTTTCAAATTTAGGTTATGATTTCACTTATGTTCAGAGTGGTGCTCAAAATTATAGGTGGCTTGAGGAATGCGATTCCAAACTCTTCGAGGATGTTAAGAAGCTTATTAATGATGGTAAATGGCTTCCAGTTGGTGGTATGTGGGTTGAATCCGATACTCAATTGGTGTGTGGGGAATCTCTTGCTAGGCAATTCCTTTATGGTCAAAGATATTTCATGGATAAATTTGGGTTTAAATGTAGGGTTGGATGGCTTCCAGATACATTTGGTTTTTCAGCTCAGCTTCCACAATTAATGGTTAAAAGTGGTTTAGAAGTTTTTGTTACACATAAGGTTATGTGGAATGATACAAATAAATTCCCATATCACGCCTTTATATGGGAAGGTATTGATGGTTCAAATATAATTGTTCACATACTACCATTAACTTACAATGGAATTTTAACTGCAAATGAGATTCACGATTTGTGGGATAGATATATTGGTAAGGAGCTTGCTCCAGCAGTTCATAGTTATGGTTATGGTGATGGCGGTGGTGGACCAACCTTCACAATGTTTGAGAGAATTAAATTGTTAAAGAAAGTTCCATGGATACCTAAGCTTATAGAAGCTCCAAAACAAGATGAATACATAAAGATATTAAAAGATGCATCAAAAAGATTTCCAAAATGGTTTGGAGAAATATATAATGAATTTCATAGAGGTGTTTTTACAACTAACATTAGAATTAAGGATTTAGTGTGGAAATCTGAAAATGAAGTTTTATGGGCTGAAACTCTATGTACACTAGCCAATTTAATGGGTAAAATTAATTATCCAAGGGAAGAATTGAATAATGCTTGGGAAGTAATTTTAAGAGCTCAATTTCATGATGTTCTACCTGGATCATGTAACTATGAAGCTTATGAAGAAGCTTATAATGAACTTGAAAATACCATTGAGAAACTTAAACTTCTATCAAACAATGCTTTAAAATCCATATTTACAACTTCTCAAATCAATAATAATATCAATAATGTTATTGTATTCAATAAATTGAATTGGGGTTGGAAGGCATTAGTAAAACTTCCAAAGAAATCTTTTAAACTTCCAAGTGGTGAAGTTATTTTAACTCAAGAATTTGATGATGGTTATTATGCTCTTATTAAAGTTCCATCTTTAGGCTACATTATTTTAGAAGAGTGTAATGAGATTGTTAATTCAAATGTTAATGATAATATTGTTAAAGCATTTAAAGCTGAAGATGGTATAGTATTGGAAAATGAATATTTAATGGTTAAAATAGGATTTGATTGTAGTATAAAGTCAATTTATGATAAAGAGCTTAATAGGGAATTCCTTGCTTCACCAAGTAATATTATTAAGGTTCATTTATGTAAACCTGGACGTTTTGATGCTTGGGATATAGATGAATCTACAATTAAAGATCCTGGATTACCATTGAATGTTTTTGAAAGCCCAAAGATACTTGCTTCAGGTCCTATAATAGCTTCAGTTGGATATAGTCTTAGGTATGGTAGATCTATTATTAAACAAGAGGTTAGGTTATATTGTGGTTCTAGATTAATTGAATTTAGAACTATTGTTGATTGGATTGATAGAGGTTATTTATTGAAAGCTTGGTTTAATTTAAATATTGATTCTAATGAAGCATATTTTGAAGTTCCCTTTGGAGTTGTGAAAAGATCAACTATTAAATCCAATTCCTTTGAGAAAGCTATGTTTGAAGTTCCTGCATTGAGATGGATGGATTTATCAGATGGTAAATATGGATTTGCAATTATATCGCAAAGTAGGCATGGTTATAGTGTTGAAGGTTCTAGAATAGGGTTAAGTCTCCTTAAATCTTCAATTATGCCTAATCCATGGTCTGATACAGGTTTAAATGAATTCACATATTACATTTACCCACATTATGGAGATTATCGTAGTGGTGAAGTCTATAAACGAGCTTATGAAGTTTGGAATAATGTAAAAACATTGACATTTAATGGTAATGTAGATATGTCACGAATCAATAGTTTCTTTGAAATTTACGGTGGTATACTGGAATCTATAAAACTAAGTGAAGATAATTCAAGCATTATTTTAAGAATTTATGAAATTGAAGGTAGAGAAGGTAAAATTAACTTAAAACTCCCATTGAAATTCAATATATATGAAACTGATATAATTGAGGAAAGTAGAAGGTTGATTGCTGAAAGAATTGATTCAATATCATTAGATATAAGACCCTTTGAAATAAAGACGTTATTGTTATTTAAATCTTGAATGCTCAAAATTGTTAATTCTGTGAATAATGGAGTGTAGAGGAAGAAGGTTAAGGAATTATTTTAATTTCATCAATAACTTTGAAGTCTTCATCAAAAGTTGCTATTGCATTTACCTCAAGTCTTTTTGCCACTGCTAAATGAAGTGCATCTGCTGGTAGTAACCCATATTTCTCTATATATTCTATGCTTTTAATCCAATCATTGAAAAATACTCCTTCTATCCGTAAACCCCTCATAGATAAATGGTCAATATACTCCATAAATTTTCTAGCAACCTTTATGCATTCCATTTTTAATGCTTTATTTTCCTTAAGTTCACTTCTAATCTTCCAAATATTTGTTGTATTAAGTTTTGAACTTGCTTCAGCAAATATCAATTTGAAAATTACTTCTTCAAGGATTAGAGGTGTTACATAGCCAAGAACTTTACTATACTCAACATTTTCAAGGATATCCTGTGCCTTAGTAGCTTCAGCTTCATCTAACATTAGCTTTAGGAAAATAGAGGAATCTATGAATATCTTCAAAACTTAGACACCAAATATGCTTCCTCAAGTTCTTTAAGGGTTAATCTACTTTTTACAATCCCCCTCATTTTTGCCGTCATAGTTTCTCCACTACTAGTAGTTATGAAATTCTCCATGGCCTTCCTAAATGCTTCACTTTTTGATAAACCTAATGATCTTGCAACCTTTGTAAATTCTTTTAAAACATCTTCTTTCACTTTTACATAAATTCCACGCATCTTCATAATATATACCTGTCTATATATATTTATATACTGGGAGATATATATTTATTCTAAATCTGAAATGAGATAGATGTATACTTCCCATTAATAAATGGTGGCATCAATTAAAATTTTAATTCCATAGAATATAATTTGTTTAAGTTGATTGTAAAATTGCAGTTTCCTACAAAACTTATTTAAACTATTGAATACATATAATGTGTTTTTGAGGATATTTATGGTTGGTGTAAAGAAGATATATCTTCTAGATTATGGTTGGCTTTCTGGGGAAATGGGCTGGTTTATACCAGATCCTGCAACTTGGTCTGATAAACTTGCTGGAAAGATAAAGGAACCTACTTGGGTTGAGATTCCTGTTACTGGTGCACTTATTGAACATAGGGATGGATATGTATTGATAGATGCTGGAAGTCATCCTGAAGCAGAGAAAGTTTGGGTTAGAGGTGTATGGGAAGTTTTTCCAATGTCAAAGTTTACAGATGAAAATAAATTGGAGAATCAATTGAAATTTATTGGGTTGAAACCTAGCGATATTAATTTTGTTGTCTTCACACATCTACATTTAGATCATGTGGGGCAAGCATACTTATTTAAAGAGTATAAAACTCCTTTTATCGCTCACTTTAGGGAGATTAATTATGCAGCTTTACTCTACTTTTTAGGTAAAGCTGGAGCATATCAACCAATAGATATGGAGAATCTTAAGGGTGCAAATTGGCATCCCTTTAAAGATCAATTCATGGAGTTATTACCAGGGATAAATCTAATTCTTGTTGGTGGACATACCCCTGGGAGCATCTTAGTAGAAGTGAAAACTGAAGCTGGAAATACCTATATTTTCACTGGAGACTTCCTACATTTACCTGAAGAATTAAATGTGGAATCTAAAGGTTGGCTTTTAGGGAATGCAGAAGAATACTTGATTGGTGTTAAAAAGTTGAAATTGATGAATAGAAAGCCTAGGACTCACTTAGTGATAAGTCATGATCCTAAGCTTTGGGAAAAGTATCCAAAAGCTCCAAAATATCTTGAATAAATAAAACTTTTTATTTTTATTTTTATCCTCCTGTGGAAGCAATTGAAAAGATTATTTCTTCCCCCATGATTTTCTCAGTTATCTTCTGCACCACTCTTCCATCCATTACAATTAGTACTCCATGTTTTAAGTCTCTTCTCTCTTCATCTATTAATTGTTTATAAAATTCTTCTCCATGTCTTTCAGCTATCATTTCTATAAGTTTTTCAATAGTTATTTCATCTTTTATCATTATTGTTTCTTCTTCCACTCCCACTAAATCTTTAAAATATGTTAAATACCTTAATTTTAATTTTTTCATTGAAAAGCCCACTCTATCCCTAGCTCATATAATTTTGCTTTTCTAGGCTTTCCATCTTCATCCCATCCAGCCATCTCATAAAATAGTTTCACTGCATTTCTAAATTCTTCTTCATTTATTTTTGCACCCTTCCTACCTCCAAATTCCATTTCTTCAAAGAATCTCTTTGGTAGAGTATCTTCTTCTGAAGTGAATCCTTCTCTAATATTGAAGCATCTAATTAAGTTTAATACTCTTTCACTACACTTCATTAATTCCCAGAGACTAGTATTCCATCCAGTTACTGCATTAACTATTTCCACTAAATGATTTGGTGTTAAAACTCCTGCGGAATGTGGTATAAATGTGAATTTACATATTCCTAGACAATCTTGGAGTCCCCACCAAAGCATGGAGTAATATGCTATTCTAACTTTTTCTGGTCCTAGATTTAATCTACTTACTGGTTTTGTGATTCCAATGGATTTTAGTGCATTGCTTTCTCTTTCATAAACTGGGTCATGGGCGAATTGCATATGGTCTGCACCATGTGGGGATATTGCATACATTAATCCAACACCTACTTTTCCACGTGGTTCATGCATAGGTATTTCCTTACCCTTTACATGTATTGCAAATTTTTCAGAACCTTTAATTTTTTGTGAAGCTAATTTAACTCCTTCTGCTAGAATATCTCCAAATCCTTCTCTATTCACTATTTTCATCAACAATTTTATCATTGCTTCTGAATCTCCAAATTTAATTTTCAATCCATCAGTATCTCTCTCATTTATTAAACCATTTTCAAAACACTCCATAGCATATGCTATTACTACACCTGCACTTATGGTGTCTACTCCATATGCATTACATATTTGATTTGCATATGCTATTGCATTTATATCGCTGATTCCACATAGTGATCCAAATGCCGCTATAGTCTCATATTCTGGTCCTCCATATGATGGATCTGTTTCATAGGGTTCTTTTGCTTTAACAATAAGTTTACATGTTATTGGACATGCAAAACATCCCTCCCTCCCAATTAATATTGTATTGCATATTTTTTCACCGCTTATATCCTCTGCTTTTTCAAATGATCCTCCTTTAAAGTTTAATGTTGGAAGTGTTCCATCTCTATTTAATGGTAAAACTACTTCTGAAGTTCCATATTTATGTCTAGAAACACTTCCAGGATATGTTTTCCAAGTTTCATTAAACCACTTCATTATTTCTGTGAGTTTTCTAATATCATAGAAATTCGGCTTTAAACTTCCCTTTACTGCTATAGCCTTCAAATTTTTAGATCCCATTACTGCTCCAAGTCCACTTCTACCAGCTGCATACCTATTATCAAACATTATATTTGCAAATTTCACAATTTTCTCTCCTGCCGGGCCTATGCATGCTACTCTTGCTCTAGGCTCCTTTAATTCACTTTTAATGTTTTCTATTGTTTCCTTTACTGTTTTACCCCAAATGTGATTTGCATTTCTAAGTTCTGCATTTCCATCTTTCACCCAAAGATATACTGGTTCTTCTGCCTTCCCTTCAATAACTATAGCTTCAAATCCAGAGAATTTTAATTCTGGAGCAAAGAAGCCTCCAGCTTCAGCTTCTCCATATGTATTTGTTAGAGGTGATTTTGATACTACACTTATCCTATTTACCCCTGGAATCGGCGCTCCAGTTATAATGCTTACAGCGAAAATCAATTTATTTTCTGGTAAAAGTGGATCTATTTTCGGTTTTAGTTCTTTGAATAATATGTATGCTCCTAATCCTCTTCCACCAAGATACATTCGGAAAATTTCTTCCGGGACTTCTTCTACTTTTATTTCTCTTGTTGAGAGATTTACCCTTAATATTCTCCCATGATATCCATATTTCATTATCCTTCGCCTTTAATTTGTATGGAAAAAGGGGGTAGATAAGATTATTCAATCATTTCTAAGAATATCTTTTCTATATCTTCTTTTGTTATCGTCTTTGGTGCTCTTGCAAGTAATCCCTGTTGAGCCATTGTCCCCTCTACTAAATCATTTAAATCTTCTTTTCCAAACCCTATTTCCCTTAATGTGGTAGGTATCTTTAGATCTTCAAGTAGTTCAATTAAGTATTCATATATTACTTCCCCTAATTCTCTTATAGTTAAACCTTCTACATCAAGTCCAACCGCCTTCATAAACATAGTGAATTTCTCATAATTGTATGGTGTTAAGTATTTGAAAGCGTAAGGTGCAGGTATAGTTACTGCTATTCCATGTGGCACTATTGGATATCCAAATTCATAGTCTGGTGGATGCCATTTCTTAATTTTTCCCGCTATTGGGTATGCCATGGAGTGTGGTACATGTACTCCTGCATGTCCAAATCCTATTCCAGCGATACTTGCTCCTAAAGCTAGATAATATCTTGCTTCCATATCATATGGATTTGCATATGCTCTCCTAATGTATTTATTAACCCATTTAATTGCTTCTATAGCAAATATATCTCCTATTGGGGTTGCACCAACATATACTGGTCTCTCCTCAGGGTTTTTAACTGCTGGTCTAGCGGTATATGGATGTGCTGTGAGAGATTCTGCTGCATGTGTTAATACATCTAGGGCTGAAGATGCTGTTACCATTGGAGGCATAGTAATAGTTGTTAATGGATCTACTAATGCCACTGTTGGTCTTATATATGCATGTCTTATTCCAGTTTTAAGTTTTAATTTTTCAATATCTAAAACTATTGTTGGAGTTGTTTCACTACCAGTTCCAGCAGTAGTGGGTATTGCAATTAAAGGTTTTAATGGCCCTGGTGGGGGCATACCTTTACCTATGGGTTTACTAACATAATCCATTATATCAGCTGGATAGCAATACAATAGGTTTAATGCTTTTGCTGTATCTATTGTTGATCCTCCACCTAAAGCTAAGAAGCCATCAATCTGTAATTCTTTTACCTCTTTATATGCTTCTATAATAGCTGTATCTGTTGGTTCATAGTGTATATGTGTTGTAACATAAACTTTTATTCCTTCATCTTCCACAGAAGCCTTTACTTCCTCAAAAGTTTTTGTTTCAGCAACCCTTTTATCTACAACCATCAAAATACTTTTTAGTCCAAGCTTTTTCGCTTCATATCCAGCTTCCTTTGAAACTCCCAAACCAAACTTAAATACTTGTGGTACACCAATTGTGAAAACTGTATCATTATATTTTGTAGATACTAAATATGATCCAATATAACTCATAACTTCATCAGAAATAATATATTTACATTCAATTTTAAATAATGTTTTCGATTAAGGATTTCTAAAATACCAACAAATATTTAAAACAATTTTAAGATTTTAATCTTTAAATTCCCTCTTAATCTTTTCCACATAATATTCTACAAGTTTCTCTAAGATTCTTTTTCCAGCTTCTTCATTAGCTTTCCTAGGATCCCCTAAAATACCAATTTCACTTATTGCTTTAATCCCATGGGAATATAATTGTGAAGTTGTATAATCTCCAGTATAACCTTCAACAACTTTATCCATTCTAACAAGTTCATTTCTTATAGCTAACATTAATGATGTTTCTGTTGCACCAGCATGAGAACCAGCTTCTCTAAATGAAACTCCATATTCAGCCATTATGGAATTGGTAACTCTAATAAATTCTTCAAGTTCTAATGGTGAAATTATCTTTACATCTTTGAGTTCTAATGCGAGTTCCATAATAACTGTTTTAACTGGAGCAAAATTTCCTCCATGGGTTGGAAGTAGTATTATCTTTTTAAATCCATGTTTAGCTAAACATGTACATATATCCCTTATAATTCGCATTAAAGTTTCAGGTTTAAATGTTAATGTTCCAAGGAATCCCATATGATGCTGTGAACATCCAGGGGTTATTGCTGGAGCTACAAGTGTTTTTCCAAGTTTTTCAGCAATTCTAACAGCCAATACTTCACCAATAAAAGTATCAGTTCCAAGTGGTAAATGAGGACCATGCTGCTCTATAGAACCAATGGGAATTATAACAGTATCAAAACCATTTTCCAAAGCTTCTTTAACCTCCATCCAACTCATATTCTCCAACTTAATTTCAACCATAAGCAATCGCCTAATACCATTATTCTCCATTATACTACTTAAATATGTTCTGATAAGATGATAAATTATGAAATCAATGTTTAAACTATTATTGTATATATGATGTTGGAATATACTCGTATTAATAGATTTATTAGGAGAGTAAAGTGGGCACTTAAAATTTAAGAATTTTTTTACTCTATTCTTACTTCAAAACTCTTTATTTGAGGTATTCTTTTAAGACTATATATGCAAATACTAATATCAGTGTTGCTATGATTATTATTGTTTCTGCAGTTTCCATTATGTTTATAATAGTCCATATAGCTTCCTTCATCATCCATCCAATTAATCCTAAGGTTAAATATCTTGGTAGAGTTCCTATAAATGTGGTTTCTATGAATCTCTTTCTTTCATACCTAATTATTCCTAAGGCTATGGAGACTGGGGATATTGGTATTATTGGTATTATTCTTAGTAATACTATTATGAAATCATTTTTACCTTCAATTCTATTTTTCGCTTTTTCAATTTCACTCCATGATACCCCTATATACCTTCCATACTTATTTATGAAATTTTTACCTCCAATATAACCTAAAATGTATAGTGGTATTGTACTTATTGTTGATGCTAATGCTCCAACCAATCCTATATTTACTAGTATTGTGGTTATAGCATCTATATATTTTAAGTCTGATGGTATTAATGTTGCTCCAGCCATTAATGGTACTAATGCTGATGGTATTAATGTAACTATATTTTCTAATACTACTCCTATAAATACTCCATAAGCTCCCATATTCTTTAATGCATTAATTGCCCATTCAATTAACCCCATTTCACCAAACCTTCTTTCCAATTATTTTCATAATTTTATTATTTCTTATGGCTGAAAATACTCCCTCTATGCTTATCTCATTTACATCTATTATGGTGTATGCCACTCCAAGGTCTAATTTACTATGTGCATCACTATTTGCTATTCCCGGTTTCCCCAAAATTCTCGCTGCATTAAATGCTTCTTCATTCCACTCCCAACTGATCCTACCATTTAATACTTCTATGGCATCTATTTCTTTGATTTCAAATACTTTCTCCTTTAAACTGTTTCGAGTGTTTGCAAAAGGATGTGGTACGTAAATGAATCCACCCATTTCCTTAGAGAAATCCATTAATTCCATAATTTCACGTGGTACATCATTAACTTCTACTGGTAATAACATCACCATCTCCCCATGTGGGGTTTCCACTTCAACTCCAGGTATTATTAGCATTTCCATACCCTTTTCAATACACATATTTCTTGCTTTTACAACTCCACTCATTGTTTCATGATCTGTTATTGCTATAGCTTTGAAACCATTTCTGTAATAGTAATCCAAAATTTCTTCAATGCTTAATCTACTATCTGGGGAATTATTTGAATGTATATGTAAATCTACTTTTATTTTCAAATAATTCACCTTAGTTTTTCCATTACTGACTTAACTTTATCTTCCATTGAAGTCTTTTTATCTCTCCTATCATCAATCTTTATGTTAGTTATAACTCTTAAAGCTCCAGCTTTTATAACTGCTTCATGTGCTTCTAATATTATCTCTAATGCTTCACTTAAACTTTCAACTTCAAATATTGTTCCCATAGCAGTTAGTTGATATTTAACCTTTCTTGCTTCTAAAACCTTTATTGCTTTACTTATATGTTCACTTATACTTGTTCCTACTCCTATTGGTATTATGCTAAATTCCACTATTACCATTGAATACACCATCCAAGTATCCGATATTAATTTATGTTGAAATAATTTTTCATAGTCTTAACATATATGTTGCATGTTTTACTTATAGAGCTTATTTCTAAGTATTCATTTGCCATATGAGCATTTCCTCCCTTCAAACCATAAACTATTAATGGTTTTCTTCCACTCATAGCTATTATATTTCCATCAGTTATTGTTGCTTTAAAACCAATTTTAGGCTTAAACCCATATTCTTCTTCAAAAGCTTTTTTAAAAGCTAAAACTATATCACTATCTTCACTCGTAATATAACCATAATATCTAGGCTCTTTAACCTTCACATTTACCTCTCCCTTTAAATAAATTTTCTTTGCAATTTCCTTAATCCAATTCATGAAGTATTCATCTGTTTGTTCTGGTTTTGTTAGAAAATTGATTTCAACTACGCATTTCTCTGGAACTGTAACATTATATACCTTATATCCCCCCTCAATTTTCAATACTGTAGGTTGCAGTCTACCAAACCTTTCATCTTCAATAGCTCCTTCTTTAACAATTTCAAGTATTAATTTTGCTGCTTCTTCTATTGCATTTATTCCTTTCCAGGGTCTAAAGGCGTGAGCAGCTTTACCTATGCATTCCAACTCCAACAATATCTTTCCAGTTTCACCAATAACTACTTCATTTTCAATTCCATCATATGGTTCTCCTATTATTGCTGAATCATACACTACATATGAAATTAGGTTTTTAGCACCCTTGGAATGTCCTTCTTCATCAATAACTGCTGAATATATTATTTCACCGTTAAATTCGTCTTCATATAATTCTAGAAACCTCCTCAAACTATACAATAATGTTATTAATCCAGATTTCATGTCTATTGCCCCTAAACCATACAGCTTTCCATTTTCAATAACAGGTTGAAATGGATTTCTACTCCAATTGGCAGCTGGTGGAACCGTATCTATATGTCCATTCAATAATAACTTATTACCATTCCCATTACCAACTTTACATATAACGTTAAATCTATCTTTCTCAACAAACTGGATTTCTGGTTTAAAACCCCATTTAATCATTAAATCATATATGAATTTTGAACCTTCAAGTTCACTGCCCACAATGCTACTGGTTTTTATAAACTCCTTTATTTCACTTAAGATCTCTTCAACATCTTTTTCACTAACTATATTCTCATTCAATACTCTCCCACCAATAAATGTTAGTTAATTAGTTAGGCTTTTGGAACCTCAGTTTTCCTCCTTTTAACTTCCATAGCTAATTTCTCTCCAAGTTTTCTTAATTCAGATAAATCTTTTTCAGCTGGTATTCCATGATCTCTAAGCCCCCAGGCAATTCCCTCAGCAACTTTCTCCATTTTGAAAGCTTGTAAAACTTGTTCAATGCTCAAAAGCGCTGTATTTCTTGAACTTCCTCCACAGGTGAAAGCAATAAAGGGTTTTCCAGTAAGTTTATCTCTAACACTCCATGCTTTATCGAAGAAATCTTTCATTATACCTGCCATGTAACCGAAATAGTTTGGGGAACCCACAGCAACTCCATCACATGAAATTAAGTCTTCAATGGTTGCATAATCTACGCGTTTTACATCTACTACTACGTTTTCAACACTTTTGGCTCCCTCAGCTACTGCTCGAGCTAAAGTTTCAACGTTACCAGTTCTGGAATAGTATAAGACTAGAATTTTAATCATAATATTCACCAATATTAATAGGGTTAATAAAGTTTAATAGCTTTCTATCTATGCTTTGAATTATGGATTTAGACTTAATACCGTTCTTCACATCTTCCATCATCCTAGCTGAATTGGTGTTCATAGTGAAAATCCAAACTATTTATGTGACCAGCCTAACTGGGAAAGTAAAGGCTTAACAGAAATTAACAAAGTAATTCTCCAGATAATTAATGTTAAATATTCAGTAAAATATACTTTATAGAAGTATAGAAGTGGTTTTATGAATATTGATTGGACGCCGCTTTTCACATCTTTCATGCTTATTTTCTTGGCTGAGTTAGGCGATAAAACACAGATATGTACAATCATATTGTCTTCAAACAAGCCAGTGATTAAAGTGTTTTTAGGTGCTATCTCTGCGTTTTTTGTGGTTGATGGTTTAAGTGCTTTGGTTGGTGGGAGCCTCTTAAACTTTATACCTCACTCAATAGTTAGTATAATTTGTGGTTTAGTTTTCATTGTATTTGGTGTACTTTCTTTTCGGGAAAAGGATGATAACATGCTTTTCAAAGATAGTACGGCCTCCTTTATGAATACTTTTATCTTGATTTCATTGATGGAGTTGGGTGATAAAACTCAACTAACCTCAATACTTATGGCAGCTACATTCAATAATCCCATAACCGTACTATGTGGAGTAATGTTAGCATTCATCATAATAACTGGCATAAGCGTAATTTTCGGCAGTAAATGCTTAAGCTTAATCCCAAAGAAGTATCTCAAAATCATATCTTCACTTACATTTATCATACTCGGATCAATAATAATAATTGAAGGTTACCTAAGTCTCAACACATAGGATTAACATAATAATTTTTAAAGTATCTTTATGAATTATTTTATTCAAGTATTCTATGTATATCAATTCAACAAGTCATCAAATCTCTATTACCATTTCTTTTCAAGATATCTCTACATTTCATCTTTTAAATTGAATTTGATTTTCAGTTTAACCACTTCTAATTTTACATAACAAATGGCATAAATGTCATCCTTTAAAGTATAAACATCATCTTTTTCACTTTTACATGAAAAACTATTAAATTGATATTAAAAAATTACAAAATATGAAGAATTTTAAGGCTTTTAAGAGTAATTCTTTCAATAAACTTACATCAAAATAATCAACAAATAACTTCCTTTTAAGCACTATACATATAAGATCAATGTAATTTTATTATGGTAGAAATGCTTCCTTTATTTATGTATTTCAATAATAGTATCGTAATTAATGTAAATCATATGAACCTTTTGGTTGGTGGGTCATCATGTATTTAAAGCATTTACGTATTTTATTAATATCCTCTTCGTTTATGTCTCTAGTACCAATATTAGTGTATTCCACATCACTTATTAATATTAATGAAATTGGTGAATATAAACCGCCTATTGAAATTCATTATTTTAATGAAGTTGATGAATCAAAAATAAATATAGCTTTGACAGAACTGGCTTGGCGTCTTATTGTTAGTGAAAGTTATAAGAATCTCTTTGATAGGAGTGACCTTATTGCTATTGTTGAAATAGATAAACAACTTATAAGCTATTATATGCGTGAATATGAGCATATATTTACTTTATATAAGGCTAGGGTTGTTAAGGTTATTAAAGGTTCCATAGAAAGTGATGAGATATGGTTATATCAAATAGGTGGTTATAATCCAAAATGGGATAGATTTATCCATTTAGATGTGTTACCACTCTTTAAACCAGGTGAAAAATGGTTATTATTTATGGGTAAAATAATTTATGATCCAACAACTGAAAGGCTTTCCCGCGATCCAGCATCGAAAATAAAACCAATACTTCTACTTTCAAACACCTACGATTCAAATGGTTTGTTTGCACTCAAGGTGGTTAATGATAAACTTTATTCATGGGATTATTGGAGTGAATATGTTAAGAATCTTAGTGAAGAAGCGAGGAAGAAACTTTGGCCTGAGCATTTAAGGGTTTGGGGTGTATCGGTGGAAGAGTTCGTAAAGAATTTGGAAGGGTAAAATAGTTTAACGTTTTATCAAGTTAAACTCCAATTTTATTCATAATATCAATCATAGTATACATTTGCATGTATGGTACTCCATGATAGATTCCATGTGTAGTGGCTATAATATGCTGGATAAGACCATGTGTAACTAATATCCCAAGCTGGTGTCTCATTATAAATGTCGTATATTCCTCTCCACTCATTCCAGTTCCATAATCCTATACCAATATAGGCATAATCATTAGAATTGTTTATAATATTCCAATATGTAAGACTATCGAAGATTGCGAGGCCTTGAATATAATGGCGTACATGCATTGCAGCATAACCTGGTGATAATGTTACTTCGTAATGATATTGCCATTGAGGTTGAACGGAACTTTTTTCACCATAATCTAGAATTTCTGCGATAATTACTCTTTTAAGTTTAAGTTCAATCTTAGTACGTCCTTTTGCATCTTCTATCCATTTAATTTCTGCATCAACTATTTTAAACTTTATTAAGAAGCTATGTTTTGGGTATTTTGTTTCAATCAATATTACAAGTTGGTGGAGTTCTTCAATAATTACTTCTTTTCCTATGTAGCTATTTATTTCATCATCTTGGAATGGTTCTGCAGCTTTTACTATTTGTAGATTTATGTATGAGAATAACAAGATTGTTAGTATTGATATTAATACAACTTTTTTACTGTGCTCATCAACTATACTTTTTATTTTTCTCCTTTTCTTTTCAGATAAATATTCTCCTTTCATTGAATTTCATAATTAAATATATTCCAATTTTAAGTGATTGTGATTTTGAGTTATGGAAATCTTTATATTTTTAAGCCAAATATTATGGCTATATAAGTGTTGGGTATGAATAGAAGGTTTATTGTTGTCTTTCTCATGCTTGGTATGGTTTCACTTTTTGCTGATATGGCTTACGAGGGTGGCGGCTCTGTTACTGGCTCTTATATGGAGTTTTTAGGTGCATCCGCAATTTTTACTGGTCTTCTTGGTTTACCTGAATTCTTTAGTTATGTTGCTCGTTTAATTGGTGGTTGGGCTGCTTCTAGGTCTAGGTCTAGTATTGTTTATTGGGGGTTGGTTTTCCTTGGTTATATAACTAATTTTTCCATGCCTCTGCTTGCATTGGCTGGTAGGCCTGAACTGGTTTTTCTCCTAGTATTTGTTGAGAGGATTGGTAAAGGTTTGAGGGGTCCAGTTAGGGATGTAATATTGTCTGAGGTTACTGAAGATATGGGTAGAGGTAAAGGTTTTGGTTTACATGAAGTTATAGATCAAGCTGGCGCTTTCATTGGTCCATTAAGCGTTGCATATGCATTATATATCTCCAATAATAATTATCAATATGCATTTTCAATTCTAACCATTCCAGTGATTCTCTCTTTGATTTGTTTAAGTATTGCTGCTATTCTTTATCCTAGGGTTGAAGCTGCTGCTGGAAGTGTTGGTGGTAGGGGTAGTTTAAGCAGGGTTTTCTGGATTTACACATTTTCTTCATCTCTAATGATGCTTGGTTTTCTGCAGTGGAGGAGTATTTTATCCTTTTATCTTAGGGATGTGGGTGTTATCCCAGATTACTATATTGCTTTACTCTATACTTTGGCTATGGGTGTTGATGCTATTGTCGCTCTTCCAATGGGTTTAGCATATGATAAGCATGGTCTAAAGGTAATTATTGTTGCTCCATTATCAGCATTACTGATACCATCACTGATAATTAGCAATCATTTGTTGGCATACGTTTTGGCAGCAATTCTTTGGGGTGTTTTTATGGGTGCATATGAAACTATTATGAGGGCTGCTGTAGCAGATTTAACTGAGCCATCTAATAGGGCTTACGCCTATGGGATATATTCCTTTGCCTCTGGTATTTCATGGATGATTGGAACTATGATTATGGCTTTACTACTTACTGTATATAGCTTTGGAATTGTTGTTTTCAGTTTGATATGTGAAGTATTGGCCATAACCCTATTGGTGAGTTTATGGTTTTTAAGAAAGGATTGATTAAAACTATTTCTTGATTGGTATTATTGTTACATAGATGTTTCTTTTCCTCGGTCCATCGAATTCGCATAGGAATATTCCTTGCCATCTTCCTAACATAAGTTTACCATTATTTATTGGTATTGTTAATGAGTTTCCAATTATACATGTCTTTATATGTGCAGGTGCATTTCCCTCTACATGATTATATTCTCTATTTTCTGGAACTATTACTTCTAATGTTTCAATTATATCTTTAACTACACTTGGATCATAGTTTTCATTTATGGTTAAACCAGCCGTGGTATGTGGAGAGTATATGTTGCATAATCCTTCTTCAATATTTTCATCGATTAATTCTTCTATTTTCCTTGTAATATCAATGAACTCCACTCTCCTAGTACTTTCAATTGTAACTATTTTTGTCATGGGATCACCATTAATAATTTACTTTAAACACCTTTAACCTTTCCATGTCAATGATGATAATTGATTTTTCTTTTCATTAAATAGCCTTATTAAGTTTTAAGTTAAATTATATTTTGATAACCTTGAGAATAGCTGTAGCTAGTTTTTCCCATGAAACATGCACTTTTGTTCCAGTTAAAACAACATATGATATGTTTAAAGATTTCATTATTAGAGGTAATGCGATATTTGAGCATGCTAGAACATATCCAAATTATATACGTGGTTTTATGAAGGTTGCAGATGAAGAAGGTGCTGAACTTATTGGTATTTTGGAGGCTGGTAGAACTACTGCTACTGGTTATAGTGGTTGGATTACATTGGATGCATTTGAAAGGATTACTGGTGAAATTGTTGATGGTATTAGAGATAAAGGGCCATTTGATGGAGTTTTACTTGCTCTTCATGGTGCAATGGCTGTGGAAGGTATACCTAAACCTGAAGCTGAAATTGTTAGACGTGTAAGAAGGGTTGTGGGTGATATACCCATAATGGTTACATTGGATTTACATGCTAATGAAGATCATGAATTAGCTGAAGTTGCTGATGCAGTTTTCATACTTAAAACATATCCACATGTGGATTCTGAAGACATAGGGATTATTGCAGCTAGATGTATGATTAAAACTATTAAGGGTGAATTTAAACCTGTTATGGCCTTCCGTAAACCTGGACTTGTATTTGCAAGTATATATCAAGCTACTGATTATCCACCAATGAAGATAGTTTATGATCGTTGTAGAGAATGGGAGGCTAAGGGTGTTTATTGTGCTTCTGTTGCTGCTGGTTATGCTTATGCAGATGTACCTGATATTGGTGCATCAGTTTTCGTGGTTACTAATGGTGATAGAAATTTAGCTGAAAGAGCTGCTCAAGATATTTCAGATCTCATTTGGAGTTTACGTAATGAATTCACTAAACCAATCCCGAAACCTAAGGAAGGTGTAGCTGAAGTTTTACGTTTAGTTGCTAGTGGTGTTAAACCTATACTTATTGCTGAACATAGTGATAGAATTGGTGATGGCACTCATGTTTTAAGAGAGCTTATCCTTCAAGGAGCTAAGAATTTTGTTATTGGTGGAATTGCAGATCCTAATGCTTTAGAATGGCTTAAAAATAATGCTAAAATTGGTGAAACTGTTAGAATTAAAGTTGGAGGATGGGCTCATCCAATTTCAGGTGAACCTGTGGAGATTACTGGTGTATTAGAGTTTATAGGTCCAGTGGAATATACACTTGTAGGTCCTATGGGTCGTGGTAGACGTGTACATGAGGATTTAGTGGCTGTGGTAAATATGGGTGAAGGTAGACATGTGATAATTTCTAAGAGGCTTAGAGCTCCAATGGATGATCAAGGATTTAAAGCTTTGGGGATTGAACCTAGAAATAAGGATATTATTGTTTTAAAGGATAGAATTCATCATAGAGCTTTTTGGGATAGTGTAGTAGCATTGGATTATCCCATAGATTCACCTGGACTTGGACCTGCAGATCTATTAACACTTGAATATCATAATGTTCCAGATGATTTCTATCCTATAGGGAAAAAGTGGAGAAAGAAGTTTTAGGAGGGTGCTTCAATTTACTTCTATTTTTTCTCTTCCTTCTTTTCCTTCTTCTTTCCACATTTACTCATGTTTTTCACCTTTAAACTTTTATTACATACATTATATTGCTATTTATTTAAAAGGTTTATTATAACAGTGTTTTCATTTCTTTAATTATCGGAATTTATACGTTAACAATGTATATAAATGTATGTTTTATATTCATGTTTGGTGACCTTTTTGTCTTTGGCTAGGCGTATATCTATTATGGGGTTTATGACAGCATTAGTTTGTGTATTAACTATGACTTTTCAACTTTATATTTATGAAACTCATGGATATTTCAATTTTGGTGAAATTGGAGTCTATATTTCAGCATTACTTTTTGGTCCTATTGTGGGAGGTGTTGCTGGAGGATTAGGTTCAGCTTTAGCTGATATTTTCACTGGTTATTTTTGGTATGCTCCTGGAACATTAGTTATTAAAGGTTTGGAGGGGTTTATTGTAGGTTTGTTAAATTGCCTATTTAGGAGGTTTAGGTTTAAGCGTGATTTTAAGAGTTTAGTTTTATTTTCATCAATTACTATACTCATATTTCTATCTTTCATGTACATGGGGTTAATGTATTATTCTGGTCCCTCTGAAATTTATTTTGGAATTCCAAATTTTGGTTATAGTAGTTTAATTTTTAGTCTTCCAAATATTTTCTGGATTTTTTCTTCTGTTTTCGTGTTTATTCTGTTTATCTATGTATATGTTAGAATTGATGTACGATATTTTGCATCAGCTTTATCTTGTATTATTGGTGGATTAACTATGATTTTAGGGTATTTCCTATATGAATTCTATGTATTATCTTATGGTTGGGCTGCATTGATTGAAGTTCCATTTAATTTTATGCAAATGCTTATTGGTTTAATTGTTTCTTCCATAGTTTATGTTGGTATTGAGAAGAGAGGTGTCTTCATTGGTGGTTAATGCTCCTTTTTATGGTAAGGTTCCACCTAAAATTCTTGAGAAGTATATTTTTGGTAGAATTGGTGTATTTGATTCTAGAGTTTTAGTGGGTCCTGGTATTGGTGAAGATGCTGCTGTCATTGATTTTGGCGATAAAGTTTTAGTAGTTCATTCTGATCCTATTACTGGGGCTTCTAGAAATATTGGTTGGCTTGCTCTTTGTGTTAGTACTAATGATGTTGCAACTAGGGGTGCTGTTCCTAGATGGGTTTCAATGGTTATCTTGCTTCCAGAGGGGTTTAATGAAGATTTACTTAACAATATTACTGCAGAAATAGATGAAGCAGCTAAAAGGCTTGGCATTATGATTGTTTGTGGTCATACTGAAGTTACTCCAGGTCTTGATAGACCAATACTAATCTCCACAGCTTTTGGTGAAGCTGATAAGAATAGGTTTGTCACCACTGGTGGTGCAAAACCTGGCGACTTAATAATCTTAACTAAAGGTGCTTGTATTGAAGGTACCTTTATATTTGCTAATGAATTTTCAGATTATTTAACTGGTAAAGTTTCAAGTGATGTCATTAAACGAGCTTTGAATTATATCAATCTTCTTAGTGTTTTGAAGGATTCTCAATTGGCTATGAGTGTTGGTGGAGTTACATCAATGCATGATCCCACTGAAGGCGGGGTTCTTGGTGGTGTTCAAGAGATGGCTGCTGCATCTTCTTTAGGTTTTGTTATATATGAAGGAAGTATTATTGTTAATGAGGAAACTAGAATTATCTGTGATATTCTTGGTGTAGATCCATTGAAAACCATAAGTTCTGGTTCACTTTTAATTTCAGCTAAACCTGAATATGCTCCTTCTATTGTTGAAGTTTTGAATAAAGCTGGAATTAAAGCTTCTATTATTGGTGAATTTAAAGAGCATGTGTTTGGGTGGAAGATGGTTAAAGTTGATGGAAGTGTTGTTGATATTTCTGAACCAGTTTTAGATGAACTTTGGAGAATTTATAAACTCTTTAAATCTTAATTAAATAGCCCTTTTAAAGTATTCTGTTAATCTTTTCTGTTTATCTCTCTCCTTTATCTTTAGTATGTGTTTTACTACATCATCTGCAGATTGAAATCTCAATTTTATTAATTCTTCAAATCCCCACCCAGTGCATTTTATTGTTGCTATTAGAGAAGCTGTTATTATTGCTTTTGTTATTTCTCCAGTTAATTTGTATGCTGCTAAGAATGCTCCACACCATGAGTCTCCTGCACCAGTTGTATCCATTATTTTAAGTTCCATACTTGTTAATGCTGGTACCATCATGATTTCATCATTCATTTTAATTAATGCTCCAAGGGATCCTAGGGTTACAACAAGCATTTTACATTTTAATAAATTCATTGCTTGTGTTAATGAATCTGTTTTTGCAAGTAGTTTTGCTTCCGTTTCATTTAAAACCATTAAATCCACTTTCTTCATTATATTCATTAAATGTTTCCTCTGTTTTCCATCTTTCATATAACCGCTCCAACTATTTACTGATATCATTGATTTAGGTGTATATTTTCTAATGCGATCTATTATCCTTTCAACTTTACTTGGTGTCATAGGTGAAATGTGGAATACATTTTTCCTAGTCATCCAATGTGTTGGTATTATTTCAGCTTTAACATATCTTCCAGCACCTATCCTTGCTTTAGTATATTTTGCATTCCATTTTTCATCATAATATATTTCAAAATATGTTGATGGTACTCTTACCTCCTTTATTATTTTATTTTTGAAGATATTGAATATATGTTTATATTTGTAGTCTTTACCTATTGCTGAGATTAATCCAACATTATCATATAATGTTTTTGCAGCTATTGAGGAATATAATGCTGCTCCTCCAGGTTGCTCTCTTTCACCATAAATATTTTTTACTTTATCTATGGATGTATGGCCGATGAATATTATTCTTTCACTCAAATTTTAATTCACCTTTAAATTCTCAATAGTATATTTATTTATCTCAAGATTTTAAAGTGTATTGATTTTTACTTGGAAATATCTTTATCTACCTTTGTTTAGATATTTTACTGTTATGAAAATTGTGATTTTTGAAGATGAGAACTACATTAATTTCTATCCTTTAACCATCATTAGACCAATTTATGAATTAAAAATCG
The DNA here is from genome assembly GCA_038727515.1 of Methanomethylicia archaeon. Taxonomy (GTDB): domain Archaea; phylum Thermoproteota; class Methanomethylicia; order Culexarchaeales; family Culexarchaeaceae; genus JAVYVS01. Next base: position 498,975 of record JAVYVS010000001.1, on the reverse strand, counting down.
GTTTTCATCCAGTGTTTAAGCATATTTGTGATTTCTTCTCTTCAGAAGCAATACTTTATACTAGAGATTATTTATGTAACATTGTAAAGTTAAGGAATAAATCTTTTAAAGTGAATTTTATTGATGATCATGATGTTCTACTGATTAATGGTAGATTGATACCCAAAAATGATGTATTGAATTTTATAAAATCCCTTAGTGTTGAGAAAGATTACTTTATAATTTCTGATTTAAGTGGTGGAATTGTTGCAGCTAAACTTAAATATTATCTACTTGAATATGTGATTTCTAATTCCATTAATGGGATAATTAATTCAAATATTTTAAGGAGTCTTCATGGTGAATGTGATTTCATTCAATTAAATGAACATGTACTTTTAGAGAATATATGGGACCTAATAACGTTAAATGAAGATTTCTTGAAAGCTGATTTTAAATCTTCTGGTTTAATTGGTGAATTGGATGATAAAACTGTCGTTTATGGTTCGAAATCAAACATATATGTTGGTGCTAATTCGAAAATTGAAGGTTATGTGAATATTGATGTTAGAGGGGGACCTGTATATATTGGTTCTGGAGTGAAAATCTTTGGTCCATGTAGAATTGAGGGTCCAGCATATATTGGTGATGAAACCATTATCTTAGCTGGTGCTAGGATTAGAGCTGGAAGTAATATCGGTAATACTTGTAGAGTTGGAGGGGAAGTTGAAGCTTCAATTCTACATGGATATGTAAATATGTATCATCCAAGTTTTATAGGTCATTCCTATGTTGGTGAATGGGTTAATTTAGGTGCATTTACAGTTACAAGTGATTTAAAGAATACTTATGGGAACATTAGAGTTAAAATTGGAAATAATATTGTTGATACTGGACTTAATAAACTTGGAAGTTTTATAGGGGATCATGTTAAAACTTCAATTAATTGCGGTATTTTTGCTGGTAAACGTATAGGCGTTTTTTCACATTTAATTGGATACGTATATGAAGATGTTCCATCCTTTACAATATATGCTAAAACTCTTATCAATAAATCCTATGAACTTAAACTTGAATCCGCATTGGAAACTATGCGTAGAGTCTATTCTAGGAGGGGTAAAACATTATCCAATGAAGAAGTTGAATTGGTAAAGTATTTATTTAAAGCTTCTGAAGATGAAAGGATTAAAGCAGGTGTTTTAAAAGGTGAATTAATTTTATAACAATTTTATATATATGAATTTACAGAATCTCTTTAGGTGTCTTATTTTGGTGAATGAGTCTGAGACTTCTAAGGAATTATCTGATGAAGAAAAACCTGAAGAAATAGAGAAAGTTTTGTATGAAACGAATGCTGTTGAACTTAGTAATAATGATAAGAATTATCGACGTTTAAGAGCTATAGGCTTATTATCCTTCTACTTCACACTTGCATTCATACTATTTTTGTTTATCGATGTTTTAGCTATGATAGTGGTATTTGTTGTTATGTGGTTTTCACCATACCCCTTCATACCCACATTCTCCATATACAAGATTACGGATAGAGCTGTAATAGATAATAAGGGGAGGAGGCTTGATATAACTCCTGAATATAGATTTTTTACTAATTTAAAGCATAGTTATGTTGGGTTGAAGAAGGGTAGAAGATCTGTATTATGGCTTTATACCAATGAACCAGATAAAGTTATAAATATTTTGGAGAATGTTTCAAAATTATGTTATGAAAGAATGCTTAAAGAAAGAGAAGAAACTGAAGAGATGCTTGAAGGAAGGGAAGAGACTTCAAAAGAAGAAGTTGAGAAAGCTGGCATGCAGGTAGCCATGGAGTTTGAGAAAAGCCAAGGCAGAGAACCTGAAGATGTATCCAAAGAAAACCTAGGCTTCGACATAATATCAAAGGGTAGAAATGAAATAAGATACATCGAAGTAAAAGCAAGAGCCGATATAGGTTCCATAACCCTAACCCCCAATGAATGGTCTAAGGCCAAAAGGTTTAAAGAACAATATTGGCTATATGTCGTTTTCAATGCAACTAAAAAACCTGAACTAATAATCATCAATAACCCAGCAAAAAAGTTGAAATATGAAGGAATATTCAAACCTACAATGGTTTTAATTTCTCCAGATGAGTTAGTTAATAAAGGAAAGAAGATATAAGCCTACAAAATATATGAAAATAACCTTTTAGATCAATTAAAAAGGAACTATTCAAACTAAAGAAACTTCAAAAATCAAATTAAAGTAAAGTATAATTTTGAGGGATACTCATAATACTCCACTTTTCTTCAACGCTTTTAAAATTATGTAACCTAAGATTGATCCAGGTATACTACTTGCTAAGAATGGTATTATGAACACTATGGCATCAATAGTCTTTCCCAAGGCTATTCCAGCCACTATTGGACTCAGTAATGCACCAATAAATGTTCCCACAGGCTCTATTAATGCTGCCTCTTCACGTTTAACAATTCTATATGTTAATCCCACAATGATCGCTCCCGGTATCCCCCCTGGAAATGCGAATATAGTTCCAGTGCCAAGCATATTTCTAACTACACCGGTTATGGTGGCAGCTATTGCAGCATAAAATGGCCCTATAATCACCCCTGCAATAGCATTCACCATATGTTGAAAGGGAAGGATCTTCATGACTCCTATGGGTATATTGAAATAGCTTAACAATATTGAGATCCCTGAGAATATTGATGTCAAAATAATCTTTTTAGCATATGAGCGCTCCATGTACATGTATAGTTACCTCACTGAAGTATTGAAATATATATGATAAATTTTTAAATATTACTATTGTAATATAATGATTTATGTTTAGAGCTTCTGATCTCCTTGGTAAGAGGATTCTATTAGTTGGTGATGTTGGTTCTGGTAAAACCATATTAACATTAAATATTGTTAATAAATTTATAGAACTTGGTTTTGGAAGTGAAATTACAATATTGGATTTTGCTCCTATCTCCATATATCATTCTGGTAGGAGGGTTGGTGGTAAACTTATTGAGTATTCTTTTCATCAAAATCTTGTTAAGAGATATGTTGATGTTGATACTTATCCTCCTAGGATACTCGGTAAATGTAGAGATGAGGTTTTAATGTATGCTAAGATTAATAGGTTTAGATGTGAGAGTGCACTCAAAGACTTCATTGATAACCCAAGTAACATTCTAATTATAAATGATGTTAGCATTTATTATCATATTGGAGATTTGGGGTTGATAGTTGATGCTCTTAAATTATGTAAAACATTTATTGGGAATGCCTATTTTAATGGTTTTATTGAAGATAAATTTTCTACGGGTATTTCAATTAATGAACGTGAAATGACCAAATTCCTAATGAACTTAATGGATTTAACTATAAATTTAAATCTTCAAAGTTTGCGCTTAATATAATCTAAAATCTTCTTTTGGCCAATTTCATTTCTTAACAATTTACTTTCTTCAAGCCAATATTTCATATCTATCTTTAATCTAGTTGAAGCATATTTTAATGCTTCTTCTATAGTGTTAAATTTCAGTGGTTTGTTTTTATAGGCTTTTCTAACTCCTTCTCTTACAACCCATACACCTAATGGTAATATGTATTCTGGGTATGCTTCTCTAAATATTAGTACTGCCGCTTGTCTACCCTCTTTCTCAAGGTATTCTGTTGTTGCTAATCTAGCTGCATAATAGCATCCACCTATTTGAGCATAGGTAGTTCTACCCTCATATGGTTCGTAATCTCCACCTATTGCTATCATATTCATATCTGGATTCCATGCTGTTCCAGGATACCATGCCTCCATAAATTCATATTGCCATGCATCTGGAAACATTATTACTAAGAATTTATTTCCAAGAAGTTCTGATTCATATACTCGATATTCATTTATCAATGGATTTCTCTTAATCTTTTCATCCCTCAATCTCCTTGAAATCGTACTATCTACAGCCGTTATACTCCATCTCGTTGGAACTATTCTCCTATCCCTTTTAACACCAAGTACTCCAACACTTAATACCCTCTGTATATTGCTTACTGGTATGTTATATTTGAATAATTCCATGATTGCTTCTGAAGCTTTTAAATCATAATCATAATAAATTTTCTCCATTATTGGATTTACACTTACATTTGATACTATTATCTTGTTTATTGGTGCTGAAGGTCCAATTGGTTGTATTTCATCATCCAATAATATCCTACTTCCAGGTGGTTTTAAAAATTGTACTTCTGCATCTACTGGTCTTTGTGATAGAGATATTTCTTGTGTTATCTCTAAATTTCTATTTTTATCTTCAATTCTCTTTACGTTTATTTGAAATCTACTTCTAATTAGCTGCAGCCTTATATCCACTATATCTTCTAAGCTCATTCCAAGCCATTTCTCTGGATAATCGTATATTTCTGTATTCCCAATTACTGGTGGTATTAATGGTCCCATTTGAACATTGGGATATCCATATCTCCCTACAAAAACTCCTGGTGGTGATGATCCTTCAATATTAATTCCATGTATTTTAACTCTATTTTTAAGGTATGAATATAGTTTTATAGTTATTGGGCATCTAATTTTACCACATAGATTATGTGCCCCCCTGCAATATATACATAAATTCATATTTTTACTTCTAATGCTTATTTCTACATCTATCGTGTTTAAGTCTAATGCATCTCTATAGTTTTCTATTAATTGTTCAATCCATGGTATCTTCCTCTTAACCTTCTTCACAAATTTCCTCTTTTCATGATCTTCCTTCATTCCAAATACCTTTTCCCACTATATGCATATAAATAAATCTATCTATTCAAATAATTTATTGGTTGAATTGAAGATTGGTGAAATTTATTGTAAATCTGTTTTAAATAAAAGTTTGCTTTATGATATTGATTATTCCATTAATCCATATATTGGTTGTGAACATGGATGTAGGTATTGTTATGGGAGATTCTATGTTGGATATAAATTTAGGGATATGCCTTGGGGTGAATATGTTTATGCTAAAATTAATGCACCTAGAGTTTTAATTAGGGAATTGAAACGTAATTCTAATGGTAGAGTTTTGATTAGTAGTATTACTGATCCATATCAACCTCTTGAGAGTAAATTTATGATTACACGTAGAATCTTGGAGCTTCTGCTTAAAAGTAATTTTGAAATATATATTTTAACTAAATCGCCATTGATATTAAGAGATTTAGATATATTGTCAAAATTTAATAATATATACGCTGGTTTTTCATTCATAAATTTAAATGAAGATTTAAGAGTTAAATTTGAACCTAAAACTCCACCTGTAATGGAAAGAATTAAAGCCATCAAGACTTTACGTGATTCTGGAATTAAAACTTATGCCTTTATTGCTCCATTAATGCCATTGAATGAAAAATACGTTTATGATTTAATGAATAAATTGGTTGAAGTAGGTGTTGAATATGTTGTTGTAGATAGGCTTAATATACATGGAGATTCACTTAAATACATAAATGATCTTACATCTTTTCTACCAATACATCATAGAGATTCTATTAGAAGAATTCTAATTTATGGGTATAATAAGTATTATAATTTTATGAAAAACAAGTTAACTGAATATTCTAAAGAAATTGGTTTAAATATATTCTTTTCATATTAACTTTATAATTATTTAAATTTTCATGGAATAGAAGAAATATTAGAGATAATATTTTGCTCATTTTTTGATCACTTTTCGTAAGCAATCTTAATATTTTTATACAAACGTTGTTTTTCTTTGGTGTTTAGTTGATCATCGGCGGATTTAGTTTAAGGTCTATTTTTTTGAGTATTATTTTAGCCCTTTTATTTAGTTTCATAAATGGATATTTGAGTATTAATTTGGGTATGAGTTTTGGTTTTGGTGCTGTTGCTATAGCTATTGCATATGCACTTTTTCATAAGGTTAGTGGCGGTTCTAGTAGACGTGAATTATCTGTAGTTTTAATTGCAAGTTCTTCTTCCATGGCTATTTATAATGTTTTCGGTTTCATATTATATTTGATTGAGAATGAACGTATTTCTTTGCCATTTTGGATGTCTCCATCTATGAATTCCATTTTAAATAGATGTATTGACATCTCCTCTCTAATTCCACCTATACTATTCTTTTCCATTGGAACTTTAATTACATGTATTGGAGGTTTAATATTCACTTATTCTTTGAGGGAAGCATTAATTAATGATAGGAGGATGATATGGCCTTACACTTCTGTTGAAGCAACTTTAGTGGATGTATGTTTGAAAGGTGGTGGACATGCTAGACTTGTTGGATTATCTGCTCTCATAGGTGGTTTGATAACATTTATACAATACCTACCACTTTTTTGGGATTATGATATCACCATTCTAAATTTAACTCCAATTCTACCCTATGGGATGATTATGGCTATATCCTTCAGCCTCGGTTTTATAGCTATTGGATATATAATTAATGTTGATGTATCATTAAGTTTGCTACTTTTTGGTTTAATAACCTATCTACTTATATCACCAATACTTGCCTTATATGGTTTATTTAAGCCTTCTCTAGATCCTATGACTTCATATAATTCTCTACTTATGGCTTTCTCCATATCTCCATCACTTGGAATATTGCTTCTTGGGGGAGGTTTACTATCTATTTTAATGTTTATTAAGGGTAGGAAGTCTAATGAAAAATCAAGTGATAGGTTGGGGTATATTCAATTATATAAGATTTTTATAAAATTCCTTTTATCCAATAGATTTTTCGGATTAATTTTCCTAGTAATATTTTCATTGACTCTAATTTTAGCATGGTTTCTTAATCCCTTATATCCATTTCCATCATTTATCTCTGTATTGTTCGTTGCATACATGTTTCTATTGGGTAGTTTTATTGAGTGTATAATTATTACTAGAATGTCTGGTGAAACGGGCATGGGTATGGGTATGATTGGTATATTGCTTTATGATATGCCATTATTTAGTCTTGGTTATAGGAGTTATCCTGGATATTGGGTTTCAAGTTTCTTTAGACCTAGTGCATGGATTTCCAATGGTGTACTTCCATACTATAAGTATAGGGATAAATTTGATGTTTCTTGGAGTGATATTATTAAAGCTAAATTGCTTGGTTGGATTCCAACATTTATCTCTAGTATAATTTTCACTTTAATTTTATGGTTGTATATAGGGTTTGGCAATACCTTAATGCCTGCTATTTCATTTATTCAAATAAGAGCTTATCTTGGAATGCTTGTTGGCGGTAATATTGGTACAATTATTAATCCATTTCTCTTTATTGGTGGTGGTATACTTGGAGCTCTCCTAGAATTGTTTACTCCAATTTCTATGTTTGGTGTAGCTATGGGTATGCTTCTACCACCACATTATATTGTTCCCATGGGTATTGGAGGTTTAATTAGATGGTATACTGATAGAAGGTTTGGTAAAGAATTCTTTAAGGAGAAGGGTAGTATAATAGCTACTGGTATTATGACTAGCTCCTTAATATTACAAGTTTTAATGAATATACTTTCAAAATTTTTATAACCAAAAAATATTTAAGTCTCCTAGTACATGTAGGATTGTAATTTCATGGTGAGGTGCCGTGTCAAAATCTAGTAAGAAGTGTGTTCATGAATGGATTAGACATCCAAAGTATATTACTGATAAAAATGGTAGGATACTTGGTATAGAATATTATTGGCAGTGTAAACATTGTGGAATAACTACTAATGAGAATCCTTGGAAGAAATAGGTAATGTTACCTAACATGTAGAGTTTAAGTAGATCAATATTTATTAATGTTAATTTTCATAATATTCATTATGCATTCTCATGGGTTATATGATATTGCAATACTTAATGGTATTGTTATTGATGGTTGCGGTAATCCATGGTTTAAAGCTAATATTGCAATTAAAGATGGTATTATTTCCGCTATCTCTAAACATGAAGTTTTTAAAGCTGATAGAATCATTGATGCAAATGGTTTAATTGTTTCACCTGGTTTTATTGATATTCATAGTCATTCTGATGTTACATTACTTGTAGATCCACTTGCTGAAAGTAAAGTTATGCAGGGCGTTACATTGGAGGTTGTGGGTAATTGTGGTAGTTCTGCAGCTCCAGTTATCGGGGATTTTGCTATTAATCGTATGCTTAGAAGGCTTAGTGAATATAATTTAAATCTCACATGGAGTAGTGTAGATGAATATTTGTCTATTATGGAAAGTAATGGTGTTTCAATTAATGTTGCTATGCTTGTTGGGCATGGTCAAATAAGGTCTTGTGTTATGGATTTTGAAGCTCGCAGCCCAAGTTTAAGTGAATTAGAGGAAATGAAGGCTATACTTAAAGAGTCTCTTGAAGATGGAGCTTTTGGTATGTCTAGTGGTTTAGTTTATGCTCCTGGTAGATTTGCTAAAACTGAAGAACTTGTGGAATTATGTAAAGTTGTTTCTGAATATAATGGTTTATATGCAACTCATATTAGAGGTGAACGTGAAACAATTATAGATGCTTTAAATGAAGCCATTTATATAGCTGAGAAATCTGGTGTTAGAGTTCAAATATCTCATCATCCACCTAAAATTGGTGCCTTCGGTAAATCTATAGAAACATTAAGAATTATTGAAGAAGCTCGTAAAAGAGGTTTAGATGTTGCATGTGATTTTCATCCATATATTGCAGGTTCAACAAGTCTTAGTGCATTGCTTCCAGCATGGGCTCAAGAAGGTGGATTAAATAAGATTATTTCAAGATTAAGAGATCCAGATTTAAGAACTAAAATTAAGGAGGATATGATTTTAGAGCCTATTCCAGGTCCAGGTCCATGTGGACTTATTAAAAGGGGTTTATGGAATATGATCTATTTAAGTGAATGCAATAGGAATAGGGATCTTATTGGTATGAATTTTGAGGAAATTGCTAAATTGAGGGGTGTAGATCCCTTTGAAGCATATTTTGATATATTATTGGAGGAGAATTTGAGTGGTAGTATTATGGGATTTTATTATGATGAGAATGATATTAGGAATGTTGCTTTAAGTCCATTTTCTATGGTTGGGTCTGATGGTTATGCTTTAAGTCCACGTGGAGTATTGTTTAAAGAAGCTGCTCATCCTAGGAGTTATGGAACTTTCCCAATGGTTATAAGGAAGTATGTTAAGGGTGAATCTAGAAGTGAATTAAATTATGATTGTGGATCTAAAATAATGTCTCTTGAAACTGCTATTATGAAGATGACATCTATACCAGCTAGTAGACTTAGTATTTTTGATAGAGGTTTAATTCGTGAAGGATTTTGGGCTGATATAGTTATATTCAATTATGATTTAATTAGTGATACTGCAACATATTTCAATCCTCAATCTTTCCCTAAGGGGATAGAATATGTTATTGTTAATGGTGTAATAGTTGTAGATAAAGGTGTTCATACAGGTTTAAAGCCTGGTAAAGTTTTAAGACATAAACCTTTATTCATGAAATATTAATTTACCTTCTTTAACTATAATTCTCCCATCAACTTCAACTGTTGGTTTATATATGACTAAATCCATGTGAATATCACATTTAGTTTTTCCACCATAATATATATTGTCTCCTAAGGCTATGTGTAAATTTCCATAAGCCTTCTTTTCCTCCTGCCAATATCCATTTAATCTAGCTGCTTTATTAACTCCAATGCCGAATTCAGCTAAATTATCTAGATTTGGAGTTTTCTTAATCATATTTATTAATTCCATTGCTTCTCTTCCACCATTAATATCAATTACCCTCCCATTTCTAATGATTAATTTTAATGGTTCACTTGGTTTTCCAATGTATGCTATTGGTCCATCTACAATTACAATTCCATTGGCTGTTCCCTCAATTGGAGTATATGATACTTCTCCATCTGAAAATGCTGCTGATTCCCCTGGTTTTGTAGCAAATCCAGCTTCAATTATTATCCTAGAGCCTTTAATGATTGCTTCTATATTTGTTCCAAGTTTAGTTGTAACCTTTATTCTATCGCCACGCATAAGTTCACTAAGTCTTTTTGCATCACTATATACTTCTTCATAATCTGCTAATGCAGCACCATTTATGTAATTGTCTAATGGTCTTAGAACCATAGACATATACCTTATCTTTTTATCTTTTAATAATCTAGCTACTTCTGGATCATATGATGGTGCTGCAGTCTTTTTAGTCATACCTATAACTACATCTACGTATTCTAAACTTGCTTGTACAGGTTTTGGAAGTGTTGTGTGTGATTTCCAATTACTTGGGATTGTTACTATTATTGGTGTAGCTTTAGAATTTATTACTTCATTAAATAATGCTTTTACCATTATTAATTCAGAATCTTCATCTATTATTATCATTACATTTTCATTCTCATTTACCGATATTAGTTTGTTTACTATTAATTTCGATATCTTATTTATACGTTCTTCTATGGATTCATTCATAGAATAATCTATATCATGCATCGTTTAAATTGCTTTCTAAAATTAATTGCAATTACTATTTTAACTTATCTTTCACATTTATATTTGGTGTTTAAATTGGATTTCTATGTTATTGGACATTTAACTTTAGATAATATTGTTAGAGGTGTGAGTTTTAAGAAATGCATGGGTGGTACAGCATATTACTCGAGTATGGTAGCTAAAATCTTAGGTTGGAATGTTGGTTTAATATCTAAAGTTGGCTTCGATTTCCCACGTGAATATTTAAAGAACTTAGAATCCTTTGGAATAAATATGTCTAGAGTTAAATTTGAAGATATACCTTCAACATCCTTTCTACTTAAATATGATGGGGATAGAGTGATTAGAATTATGGGTAGATGTAGTGATATTCATATTAACGATGTACTTGATGTAATTAATGAAAATATAATTGTACATGTAGGACCTGTCGCCAATGAAGTGTCAATGGATATAGTTAAATATGTTTATGAAAATTCAAAATTATGCTCAATTGATTTACAGGGATTTATGAGGTTTTTTGATTCTCAAGGATTCATTAAACTTGTTAAACCAATCTTTATTGATGAATTATTTGAGTATACTGATGTTTTACATTGTGATTTCCTTGAAGCATTTGTGGGTACTGGAATCCTTGATTCAATTAAATCTGCTAAGTATCTCTCCAATAAATATGGCTTGATAGTATTGTTAACTATGGGGCGTGAAGGTATGTATCTTGCTTATGATAACCTCATTTACCATATACCCTCAATAGTTAATTCAGTTATTGAAGAAACTGGTGCTGGAGATATTTGTACAACGGCTTTTCTATACATGTATGATTTAAGCGGTGATCCTCTTGAATCCGCTATTTTCTCTTCCTCTCTAACTTCAATTTACATTGAATCTGGAAATATACTTGAGATTGGTGATAAAGTTAAGATTAATGCTAAAATGAATTTATTAAAGCCTCTTATTAGAGTTGTTTAAAGTTCCATGTATATAGCTTTTACTTGCTGTATCCCTCTTAAACCTCTTATTCTCCCAATTAACCTCATTATTCTATCATTACTTCCTTCAACAATAAGTATTTCTAAACAGTATTTCTGATCTACATGTCTATGTATATTCTCGATTATTGCATCATCAAATTCATGTCTAATCTCACTTAATCTTAAATCTATATCTCTACTATTATAATCGTATGTTATCATTATGGTTGCAGCAATTTTCCCTTCTTTTAATTTTGATATTTCTGCTTCTGCAAGTAAACTTCTAATGGCATCTCTAAATGCTTCTGATCTACTATAGTATCCACGTGTTTTAATAAATTCATCAAATCTACTTAATAATTCATCTGGTATTGTTATGCTTACGACAGTCATATTTCCACCTATATTAACATTCTAACATTGAAATAATATTACATTAATATTTTTACTTTAATTTTTAGCATAAGTTTAATATTTGTTTAATATTGATGTGATTTAGGTTTAAATGGATTTTAGAATTGTGGATGATGATAGAGGTAAATTTTGGTTTTTATTAGTTGTAACCTTATCTTTTGCAATTATTGTTTCTAGTATTCTTAGTGTTTTTGTTTACTTAGATTTTCCAATAATCTTCCCACCTTTTTTTGATGGTGAAATTTATTTTTCAAAGTTTTTGTATACTCTTGTAATTATTTTTGTTGGAGGTTTAATTGGTTTATTGGGTTTTAGAGAATTAATTTTTGAAAGGAATATTTCCATTGAAATTTTAATGTCTATCGCTGCATTTGGAGCTTTATATTTAAATTTACATTTTGAAGCTACAATGGTTCTCCTATTATTCTCTATTTCAGAGTATCTTGAATTATTCATTGAGGATATAGTTAGGAGACATATAGAGTCTTTTTCAAAATTACTTCCAAATAAAGCTAGAGTTTTAGTTGGTGAAGGTGAAGAGTATGTTGATTTAAATTCTGTATCTATTGGTGATGTAATTCTAGTTAAACCTGGAGAGAGAATTCCATTTGATGGTGTGATTATTGATGGTCAATCTATGGTGGATCAATCAATAGTTACTGGTGAGTCAAATCCAGTATTGATGAAGTCTGGTGATAACGTTTATGCTGGTACAATGAATATGGATGGTGTACTTAAGATTAAGGTTGATAAGAGGGTTGAAGAATCCTTTATTTCAAGAATTGTAAATCTAGTTGTAGAAGCTAGATCTAGAAAGGCTAATGTAGAGAGATTAGTTGATAAATTCTCTAGATTTTATGTTCCAATAATAATTTTATCTTCCATATTAATCGTTGTTATTGGTCCAATATTTTTCGGTGGATCTATGGATTCATGGATATATAAATCACTAATATTAATTGTTATTTCTTGTCCAAGTGCATTTATAATTTCTATTCCATCAACAATTTTCATTGCAATAATTGTTGCATCTAAATGTGGAATTCTCGTTAAAGGTGGAATTTACATAGAGAATTTGAGTAAGATTAAAGCTATATTATTCGATAAGACTGGAACATTAACTTTTGGTTTTCCAAGGGTGCATAATATTAAACACATTAATAATGCTAGTGATGAAATTTTAATGTATGCTGCTGCTTTAGAACGTTTTTCTAATCATCCAATTGCTAAAGCAATTGTTGAAGAAGCTTCCAAGAGAAATTTACCATTTGAAAATCTCCGTGTTGAAGGTGTTAAAGAGCTTCCTGGTGAGGGGATTATTGGTTATGTTAATGGTTTAGAAGTTTTTGTTGGAAATTTAGATATGATGTTGAAATATTCTTGTAATTGTGAGGATCCCACAATAATACTAGAAGGGGATAATCATACGTCTATATGCGTATCAATTAATAGATCTATTAATGCATCCATATGTTTCTTCGATGATGTAAGGGAGGAAGCTAAATCTACAATTGAAAGTTTAATTGATTTGGGAATTAAACCTATGCTTATTACTGGTGATAGATTTGATATAGCTATGGGTATTGCTAATACCATTGGAATAAATGAGGTTTATGCAGATTTATCTCCAGATGAAAAATTGAAGATAATTGAAGATGCTAAAGGTAGGTATGGATTTGTAGCTATGGTTGGTGATGGTGTTAATGATGCTCCTGCATTAGCTGCTTCAAATGTTGGTATTGCAATGGGTAGTGGAGTTGATGCAGCATTGGAATCTGCTGATGTAATCTTAATCAACAATAAATTAAGTCTTATACAACATTTAATTAGATTAAGTAGGAAAACCATGAGTATAGCTAAACAAAACATTTTCATATCCATTGGAGTTAAAATGCTCCTCGGTTTTCTTGGATTTTTAGGTTTAATTCCACTATGGTTTGCTGTAGCTATAGGTGATGACGGTTTAACTCTACTAATACTGCTAAACTCTCTACGTTTAACTAAATTAAAGTGTAGTTAATATATACCCTAAAATTTCCCCCTTCTACAATGTGGCTTCTATTAAAGGTAGTAATTTAAATTAATTTATTCAAAAGCCATATTAAAATTATTCCCAATTGAAAGAATACTAATTGAATAAATGCCCTCCTAAAATTTCTCTCCTTTTGTAATTCTGGTATAATTTCTGATGCTGCTAAGTATATGAATCCTCCACAAGCCATTGGTATTATCATTAAACTAATATTTTCAATGATTGAATATGCCATTTGAATTACTAATACTCCTATAAAGGATGTTAATGCTGAAAGCAAATTTAACATTAATGCCTTTGTCACATTCAATCCACCATAAATTAATATTCCGAAATCCCCTATTTCTTGTGGTAATTCATGGAATATTACTGCAATAGTAGTTGTTATTCCAAGTTCAATTGACGTTAAGTATGATGCTGAAATTATCATTCCATCAAGGAAATTATGTATAGCATCACCAATCACATTTAACGCTATTAACTCTTTTAACTCCATTTTACGTATTCTTTTACATTCTTCTTCTATCTCTTCATGATGCCCATGACCATGATACCAATATATAAATCTTTCAAGAATGAAAAATAATATGAATCCAAAAGTTATGTATATAAAAGTCTGCAATTCCTCAATAGATGATCTACTTATCTCAATGGATTCTGGAAGTAAATCTAATAATGCTGATCCCAATATAACTCCACCACTAAAACCCAATAGTATGAAGAGAATTTTATGCAATTTCCCTTCCTTCAATGATAATGCAAAAACCCCAATTAATGATATCAAACTCACAATTGTAACCGATATTATTGAAAATATCAACTTACTAATATTGTACACGTAGATTCTTTATTTTCCATTATACATATAAAGTAATCGACACTCCTAAACTTTTTATTTTACTTATACATATATTATTTTGATGTCAAGTTTTGATAAAGTGTATAATTCTTTAGTTAGTATTTATGATTCGAAATATCCACATAATCCTGGTGGTGTAATGCGTTTTCATTTAAGTAAGATTCAAAGTGAAAGGAAGGCTTCAATTGTTGAAGCTTTTATTAGGCTTGCATATGATAATGGTGTTAAAGTTGATGAAGTTGAAGAATTAATTTCTTCTGGTAAATCGTTTGATGAAGCTGTTAAAATTGCTGCATCAAATCTTTCTTGGTGGGATAAATTAATTAATGAAGGTTTAAACTTAATAACGAAACCTTCTAAGAGTCCTGAGGAAATTGAACTTGAAGATCTTATGAAGATGTATAGGGGTAGGCTTAGCGATATGATTCTTGTTACAACCCCATATATTCCAGGTTATAAGATTGTTGAAATTATAGGGCCAGTTTATGGTTTAACTATTAGAACTAGAGGTCTTGGAGGTAAACTTGCTGCTTCAATAGAATCACTTTTTGGTGGTGAAATTACAGCTTTTGTATATGAGTTTGAGAAGGCTAGGATTGAAGCTCTTCTTAGACTTATAGATAGAGCCAGAAAGCTTGGTGCTAATGCTATTATTGGTTTGGATTTTGAAACTACCGATATACTTGCAGGTTCAGCTATGGCATTTTCAGTTTATGGTACTGCAGTTAAAATTGTGAAGGAAAGTTAAACGATAAATATAATTTATGCTTATATCCACATTTAAACTGTGGGTGTTGGTAAGCGTATTGTGAATTTAATTCTTGAGAGTGGTAGTTGTAGTTGGGGTAAATGTTATTTTTGTGGTTGGGGTAAGCATAGTGTTAAATGTTCATTGGATGAATTGAAGGGTAGGGTTTTCAACTTCCTTAGTTCTAAACGTAGGGAGGGGAAAATAGATTTATTAAAGGTTTTTTCTTCTGGTAGTTTTCTTGATGTTAAACAGTTTCCAGATGAATTTATTGTTTGGTTTATTCGTTTATGTGAAAATTTCGGTATTAATGAACTTATAGTTGAATCTAGACCTGAATATATTATTGAAGATAGATTGAAATTACTTTTTAGTGAGAAAGTTAAAGTTACTGTGGCTATTGGTTTAGAGATGGCTAATGATGATGTTCTCCTTAATTATTATAATAAGGGGTTAGTAGTTGAGGATATAATTGGGGCTGTGAAAATTCTAAGGGGTTTTGGTTTTGGTGTTAGACTTTATATTTTAGTTAATGGTCATCCATATTTATATTTGAATCCTGAATTTCATAGGAAGATTTTTGAAGATAGTATTAGGTTGGCTGTTGATATTGCTGATAGTGTTGTTGTTATTAATGCTTATCCACATGTAGGTTCAAATCTATGGGAAGATTGGATTAAAGGTGTGTGGAAGCCTTTTGATGAAGAACAATTCCATAATTTTGTGGGTGAATGGGTTAATCATCCTAAAGTTGAACTTGATTTTAACAATTTAAATTTCATTCCCAAGTTTCCAAGGGATAAACAAGTTTTTATTTATGGGGTTGGCCGTGAATGTTTAATTCACCCATATTATGAAGTTTGGCAAGATTATATAATTAGATTTTATAAACCTCCTAAACATAAGGATATAGCTTTATTTCTTCCTTGTGCTTATAGGAAACCCTATACTAGATCTAAAACTTGGAAAGCAATTCTTGAAGTTCTTTCTAGAATTGAATTCTTTCCAAGAATACATTTAATTGCTGTTAGTAGTCCAGGTGTAATTCCATATGAATTCATAAGTTATTATCCCTTTCAATCTTATGATTGGCCTGAATGGCTTGAAACTGAAGATGTTAAGAGGGAGTATATTGAGGTTACTAGAATTCGTGTGAGAAATTACTTATCTAAACATGGATTAAACTATAGGCTTTTTTATGCATATTTTAGACCTAATGCTGAAACTTTAACTGCAATTAATTATGCTTTTTCAGATTTGGGTTTAATGGATAAGCTTAAGATAGTTATTGATGTTGATCTTGCTAGAGAAATAGAATCTAGTGGATTTAAACCTATGGTTGCTCATGAAAAAGCTCTAGCTAAACTTAAAAAAGTTTTAATAGATGATCTATCTCATATTAACTGATTTGGTGGGTATTGTGGTTAGGGATTTGACTAAGCTTAGTGATTCTGAACGGAATTATTTAATTAAAGCTTTTAATGCTCTTAAGAATTATTGTTTGTTAAGTATTTCTGCATATTTACTTTTAGGATTTGGTTTAATTTGGTTTTACATGAGATTTTTGATGAGGAGGTTTATAGGTACACCCTTACAATCATATGGTCTTTTCTCTATAATTGTATTCCTCATCATAACAGTAGGATGCATCCTCCTTCTTTCAGCTGTATATCTATATTTAATGGATTCCATGAAGAATTTATCTGAATTTAATGCTAGTTATTCCACATATTCATCTATGGTTAGAATAGGTTATATTGCAGGTGCTACGATTATAATTGTAGGTTTACTATTAATTTTAATCCTTCCTATAATTGGTTTACTTTCAGTATTCCTTGGACTTATATTATTTTTTATTGGTAAGATTGGACTTATAGCATCTCTTTTCAAGATTGGAGATGAATTCGGTAGTTCTCTATTTCTAGTTTCTGCTATAATTTATTTAATTGGAATATTTATTCCACCATTAGATTTTCTAGCTTCAATCTTCCTATACATTTCTTCAAGAGATATCTTAAATAATATCCCCAAAGTTTCTCAATCCACTTTAAGTGTTGTTTAGTTAATGTTATATTCCTATTTCGATATATTATGAATCGAATTTGGGGTCAAATTTGCATGTATTACTTCACCCTCCTAAAAGCGTTGTTTTATTGATGGGTAATGAAGCTATTGCTAGAGGTGCTATTGAAGCTGGTATTGGATTTGCTAGTGCTTATCCTGGAACTCCATCTACAGAGATTATTGAATCTTTAGCTGAAGTTGCTAATGATTATGGTTTCTATGTGGAGTGGAGTGTTAATGAAAAGGTTGCTTTTGAAGCTGCTTATGGTGCTTCAATATGTGGAGTTAGGGCTTTAACTGCCATGAAACATGTGGGTTTAAATGTTGCTGCAGATGCATTGATGAGTAGTGCATATACTGGTGTAGAAGCTGGTTTTGTAATTGTTAGTGCTGAAGATCCTAGTATGTGGAGTAGTCAAAATGAGCAAGACAATAGATATTATGGTTTACATGCATATATCCCTGTATTTGAACCATATTCCCCTCAGGAAGCTAAGGAACTCATAAAGTATTCCTTTGATTTTAGTGAAAAATTTAAGCATCCAGTTATATTTAGGTCTACAACTAGGATAAGTCATTGTAGAGGTCCAGTTACTTTTGGCGACGTCCCTAAAATAAAGGCTTCTGGAAGATTTATTAAAGATTTTAAGCGTTTTTCACTTCTTCCATCAAATGCTAGGGTTTTGAGGGTTAAACTCTTAGAGAAGTGGCGTAGGATTTGTGATGAAATTGAGGATTCCCCCTTCAACTTTTATATTGATAATGGTTCTAAGAAGTTAATAGTGTGTTCTGGAACTAGCTATGGTTATGTTTTAGATTGTTTAAAAATTTTGGGGGTAAATGATAAAATTAATCTCTTAAAGATTTCAACTGTTGTTCCAGCTCCTAGAAGACTTATCTTAAAAGCTTTGAATTCTTGTGATGAAGCTTTAGTTGTTGAAGAACTTGAACCAATTCTAGAGCATACAATCAAAGTTATGGCTTTTGATGAAGATGTTAATTGCATTATTCATGGTAAAGATCTAATTCCATTAATTGGTGAACTTAGTATTGATAGAATTATTAATGGATTAGCTAAATTCATGGGTTTACCGTATCAATTGAATTTTAATAGTAATTTAAAATTTGAAGTTGAACTTCCCGATAGACCTCCAATACTATGTTCTGGCTGCCCACATAGAGCAACATTTTTAGAGTTGAAATGGGCTCTCGCAAAAGCTGGTGTTAGAGATGTTGTTTTTGCAGGTGATATCGGATGTTATAGTCTTGGCGGTCATCCACCATTTAATGTTCAAGATATTATTTTGGAGATGGGTGGAGGTATAGGTTCTGCTAATGGTATATCTCATGTCTCAAATCAATTTGTTGTTGCCATTATGGGTGATTCAACATTTTATCATGCATGTATTCCAGCATTGATAAATGCCATTTATAATAATTCTCCAATGCTTGTACTTGTTTTAGATAATAGAGTTACCGCTATGACTGGGCATCAACCTCATCCTGGTACTGGTAGAACCGCTATGGGTATTAGGATTAATGAAGTGAAGATTGAAGATATAGCTTCTGGAATTGGTGTACGTTATGTTAAGACTATAGATCCCTTTAATGTTAAAGATTCCATTGAAGAATTTATTAAAGCTATAAAATATGTTTTGGATAATAAAACTGTTGCTTTAATTAATTCTCGCAGAGCATGTACATTAATGGTTGCTTCAAATGCTATACGTAAAGGTATTTCAATACCCACATACACTATTGATAATAATCTTTGTAGAGCATGTGGATTATGTTATAATCAAATAGGATGCCCAGCAATAATTCCAATGGATGATAAGAAAGCCTACATTGAATCAATTTTATGCTTTGGATGTTCAGTATGTATGCAGATATGCCCGTATAATGCTATTAAACCACGTATAGAATCATCGAAGAATTGGGAAGATCTTTGGAGGATTGATTGAAATGAGGTTTAAAAATATCCTTTTAACTGGTGTTGGAGGTCAAGGTATACTTACGATGGGTAGAATTCTAGGTTTAACTGCTATTTCTAAGGGTGTTAAAGCTTTAATTGCTGAAACCCATGGAATGGCTCAAAGAGGTGGAAGCGTCGTAGTTCATGTACGTATTGGTGATGTTGATTCTCCATTGATATGTTTTGGAATGGCTGATTCAATTATTGGTTTAGAATTGATTGAATCTTTAAGAGCTTTAAATTATGCGAATCCAAAGACATTACTTATATTGAATGATAGGATTATTAGGCCGCCTGGAGCTAAGAGGATTCCAAGTAGAAGTGAAATTATTTCTGAGTTAAATAGGCTTAAATTAAATTATATTTTGATGGATGCATTAAAGCTTGCAATTGAAGCTGGTAGTAGTATATCTGAAAATATCGTTTTACTAGGTGGATTATTTGCAACAAATATTTTATCTGAATATATTAATGCTTGTGATGTTGAAGATATTTTGAAGAAGACTTTTTCTGGAAGGGCATTTGAAGTAAATATTAAGGCATTTAAGTATGGTTATGAATATGTCTTGAATTATCTTGGTGGTTGAATTGGGTTTAATACTTTTTGTATGTGTAGAAAATACCTTTAGAAGTCAAATAGCTGAAGCATATTTTAATGCATTTGCCCCTGAGGGTTGGAAGGCTTTAAGTGCTGGTGTTAAACCAGCGGAAAATGTACATCCCGATGCC
The DNA here is from genome assembly GCA_038727515.1 of Methanomethylicia archaeon. GTDB lineage: Archaea > Thermoproteota > Methanomethylicia > Culexarchaeales > Culexarchaeaceae > JAVYVS01. The sequence goes on along the minus strand of JAVYVS010000001.1, from coordinate 478,737 downwards.
ATAAAGTTAATGATTGAAGAGGGTATAGATATAAGTTATAAAAGACCGAGGCTTTTAACTAGAGAGCTTCAAGAAGATGTTGATATGGCTGTGATAGTATGTAGTGGTAGTGAATGCCCACTGTTATTTGTAGATAGGGTTGAGGAATGGGGTTTACCGGATCCAGCAAAAATGAGTATTGAGGAAGCCAGAGTTATCAGAAATTTAATAAAATCGAAGGTTTTTGATTTAATTGAGAGGATTAGAGAGAAGGGTATTGAAGCTATACCGAAACGAAAATCAGATGGTTAATAGCAATTTTTATCTTCTTTTTTCACAATTTTATTTTGGGATTTACCTTGCATGTAGCTATTCTAGTTATTGATATGTTAAATGATTTTGTTTATGGTTCTCTTAAATGTGATAATGCTTTAAAGATTATTCCTAGAGTTAAAATTTTAATTGATACTGCTAGAGAGCATGGCATTCCAGTTATTTATGTTAATGACTCTCATCTACCTAATATTGATGGTGAATTTAAAAAGTGGGGTTCACATGCGATTAAAGGTTCTTGGGGCGCTATGATTATTGATGATTTAAAACCTAGTGAAAGAGATTTCATTATTGAGAAGAGAAGGTATAGTGGATTTTACGGTACTAGTTTAGATGATCTATTAAGAGAACTTAAAATTGATACGTTAATTGTAACTGGTATTCATACGCATATATGTGTTATGAATACTGTTGCTGATGCATTTTATCGTGGTTATAAGGTTATTATACCCTCAGATTGTGTTACAACTTTTAATGAGGAAGATCATAATTGGGGTTTAAAGTATATGAAGGAAATTTATGGTGTTGAAATAACATCTTCAAATGATATACTTACCCGCTTAGGGAGATTGTGAATATGGATTTAATAGATTTTGTTTTCAATATATTGTGTACTGTTTGGATCATGGTTTAAGTCTTCGTTAATGAACTTCTGGTCTTCCCCGTTTTATAATTATACTTCCCATAATGAGTTTAATTTAGCTGATAAAATGTAAGGTTGATCCTAATGATTTCATTAGTTATAAATATAAAAATGGATGTATGGAAATGTTGCTCATTTATGATTCTGTCTCTTTAATAGTGGCTTTTATAGTCTCATATTTTTGATGTCTTTTAATAGTTATTGTTTTCTCTTCTGTTTCCATTGGTACATTTAATTCTACTATGTTTAATCCATACCATTCTTCTTCATTTATTGATGCAAAGATGGTGTATTTCCCCTCATTTAAATTTAATGTTATTCTACCATTTTCTTGTGTGGTACCCTTCCATATTTCTCTTCCATCATACATAACTGTGATTTGTACTGATTTCAATGGTCTTCTATCTTCATCTTTAACTACTATTTGAACTTTATGTAATTTTAATCGTTTATTTAAATCTATTTCTACACCCTTTTTCCTATAATATTCTTCAGTTTTCCTAAGCATTTCCATGAATTGATCCTTTATTTCATTTGGAGATATCATGTATAATCTTGTTAATGTGTATATAGTTTCCTTTAATTCTTCCATACTTTTACATCCATAGAGTTTATCTCTAAACATTAGTAAATCTTCTCTTAATGATTTACTAAATCTATACCAATTATCTGAAAGCCATGGATTATATATACATCTAAAATACTCCCAAATGATGTCTTGAATCTTCATTAGAGTTCAATTTATTTATTTTATTTGTGGGAAATAAATGTTATTTCAAGCATTTTCGATTATTGTAATTTTCTTATTTTAAATTTGTAAAATTTGTTTTTTAATGTACATATAAGTTTATATGTTTTAAATTTGTATTTTTTATTGGTGATTTTATGGTTTTGAAAGTTGTTAAAAGAGATGGGAGAATAGAGGAATTTGCTCGTGAGAAATTGGTTACTTCATTATTGAAGGCTGGAGTTGATTTAACTACTGCTCGTGAATTGACTGGTAGAATTGAAGGAGAATTTACTGGTAGAGAGGAGGTTAAAACTGAGGAGCTTAGAACTAGAGTTCTTGAGTTATTAAAGGAGAATAATGTTAAAGCATATGAAAATTGGATTGTTTATGATAGAGCTGTTAAGAAGAGATTGACTTAAATAAATTAAATAAAATTTTTTACTATCATGAAATCTAATGGTTTATTGCCTATTAGAAGCCTGTTATATTCATCTCCATATTTTGAAATTACTTTTTCAATTTTTCCTTCAGCTATTATTTCTTCACCTCTCCTTGCTTGTTCACAGAATCTACCTCTAAATGATACTATCTCTATTGGTGGAGTAACACTCCTCTCCCCCTCTAAAATCTCTACATTTGATATTACATATTTGCATGGTGTAAATATTGAATATTCATCATCTTCAACTATAGCTTTAATCCTAATCCTCCCCAATCCTCTATAGATGTAATCACCATAATCTTCATTTACTTCATCCCAATCTAATATGAATCTTATGAAGAAATCTTTACCCATAAATTTCCCTTGTGAAACCTTCCTACTTTCAATCTTACAGAAGTCTTTAAAGTCCATATATGTATCTTTTGATCTAAATTCATATAATTTCTTTAAATCCTCAAGTTTGTATGGTGAAAATCGTCTTTCATCATTTTTTAATAATGCTTTTAATTCTTCATATACTGCTTTACAATTCTTCTTCCCATATACGATTACATCTATATCTGAATCGATAGTGTAAAGGTCTATTAAGATTGATCCAGATATACCAAATTTTTCTATGGGTATTTTTGTGGAATCATGTATTACTTGTACTAATTCCAAAGCTTTTTCTTCGATTTCATCTAATCTATGCTTTTTCTGTAGTATTTGTATTTTTTCTTGTGGTTTATAGTGTTTTATTATTCTATCCTTTGGAACTCCCTCCAACCATTCTCCAAATATTTGATCATAATATATGTACTGTGGATATTTTCTTTTTAGAATATTATCTCTATCCATTAGAGAGTATACCTTTGAATATTTCTTTCCATTTTTAATTCTATTTCCAAATGGATCTTCAAAATATCTGAGGTATGCTATTACTCTATCTTTTGGGTGTATAAGTCCTTTTACATCAAATATTAATCCTTCAATTGTTTCTATGAAATCTCCTTCACGTGCCTTCATTAATTTCCACTCTGAATTTTAGAATTTTAATCCCATTAATAATGATATCATTATTGATGATGCTGTTAAATCTGCTGTTGTTCCTGGATTGTATTCTTTACCTAGCCTATACAATTTTTCATCTAATTCCCATAAGGCTTTCCTTCCCTCTTCAGTTTTTAATCCACCTAGTTTTAGGATTTCTTCTGCTTCTTTTGAAATCCAAATAGTTTCTTTTATTCCTATTTCAACAGCTCTTTTTATGTCGTTTTCCCTTTTTAACCCAATTTTCCTTGCTATGAATGTATCTGGGTATTTTGATAGTATTGTTAGGTATGTGTGTACAATTGATATGTTTATATCTCTAGTTTCCTCAAATGTCTTCATTAATTCTTTAAATCCAATGTTAAAGGATATCTCCATTCCAGTGGTAAGCTCTTTTGCCACTGTATCATATGTTGATGATTCCATCATTGCATCAAATAATGTGATATTTTCTTTTTGAATTTTCCTTCTAAAGTTTTTATCATATATGTCTGGTGATCTACCATTTGATTTTCTACCTAATTCATTTTCTGAACTAACCATTTTAATAGCTTCATAAACTCTAATTGTATCTATTGGTTTTGTTGATTTAATTATTGATTTAATGTTCTGCATTATTTTTGATGGTGTAAAACATTCTTCTTCTATATAGCTTTTTGATGATGCTATTGATAATGGAATGAAGAGTAGGCATATACCTAAATGTGTATTTCCATCGCTATGTGATTTTGAGACATCTATAACCGCCCTTTTTATTATTCTACCTATCCCTATATCCTGCAATTCAATTTTCCCCTTTGCTGCCATTATCCCCTTTAATGCTGCTAATTCTATTGATGGTGCTAATGCTATTGCTCCCGCTAAGAAGTGTTCATAGCGTGCATCTATTTGATTTCTAGTTCTATGAACATTTCCAGGTTTAGGCCAACCACTGACTTCAAGTATTGAAGCTAATTGAGCTGAACTTCTAATTTTATTGATTAACTCTCTCATTTTCATTTCAATCTCTAAACCATTTTTGGTAAGTGATATATATACGTTTATAGTTTATAGTTTTTGAATTTGTATGAGGTTGTATGAGTTTGAGGGTAAAAGGGTCTTCTCAGAGTTTAATATTCCAATTCCAAGGGGGTTTGCAGCTTTTAATCTTGATGAAATTATTTCAAGGGTTTTGGATATTGGATTTCCATGTGTTTTGAAAGCTCAAGTTTTAGTTGGTGGTAGGGGTAAAGCTGGTGGAATAAAGATTGTTAATTCATTGGATGAAGTTAAAAGCTTTTCTCTAAAAATGTTTTCTGAAGGTGTTAAAGGCGTTCCTGTTAAATGTATTCTAGTGGAGGAAGCTGTGAAAATAATTAGAGAATTCTATTTATCTCTAACTATTGATAGGTCTATGAAGAGCTATGTATATTTAGCTTCTTCTGAGGGTGGTGTAGATATTGAGGAAATTGCTGCAACTAAACCTGAATCAATAATTAAAGTTTATGTGGATCCAATAATTGGACTTAGGGATTATCATGTTAGAACTATTATCTCTTCTTTCGGTGTTGAAGGTGAATTATCTAGGCAACTTGATACTATAATTAGAGCTTTGTATGGTATTATGCTTCGATATGATGCTGATCTTGTGGAGATAAATCCATTGGCTTTAACTGATAGAGGTTTTGTAGCTTTAGATTCTAAGATAACTATTGATGATAATTCACTTTATAGACATCCACAGTTTATTGAAATTTTAAAGATGGGTGGTAGAGATTTAACTTCTGAAGAGATTGTTGCTAGAGAGTATGGTTTTAGTTATGTTAAGTTGGATGGGGATATTGGAATTATTGGTAATGGTGCAGGTTTAACTATGGCTTCATTGGATTTAGTTGCCTTTTTCGGTGGTAAACCTGCTAATTTCCTAGATATTGGTGGTGGTGCAAGGGTTGAGAGGGTTAAAGCTGCATTAAAATTACTACTTCTTGATGAGAGGATTAAAGCTATTCTTATTAACGTTTATGGTGGAATAACTAGATGTGATGATGTCGCTAAAGGTATTGTTGAAGCTTTAAATGAAACCGGTGTTAAAAAGCCTATTTCCGTTAGGTTAGTTGGAAATAGGGAGGAGGAGGGTAGAAGGATTTTGGAAGAAGCTGGAATAAATTATTTTGTAAATGATGATGAAGCTGCTAAATATGTTGTTAAACTTGCATATGGAGGTGTATAATTATGCCAATAATCTTTGATAGAAATACTGTACTCTTAGTTCAAGGGATTACCGGTAGAGAGGGTAGCTATCATACTGAAGCTATGCTTAAATATGGGACTAATATTGCTGCTGGTGTTACTCCAGGTAGAGGTGGAATGAAAGTTTCAGGTGTCCCAGTATATAATAGTGTTATGGATGCTTTAAATAATCACCCCAATATTAATGCTTCAATAATCTTTGTTCCAGCACCCTTTGCTTGTGATGCTGCTTATGAAGCTATTGATGCTGGTATAAGAAAGATAGTTATTATAACTGAGGGTATTCCAGTTCATGATGAACTTAAATTGATTCGTTACGCTAAACTTAAGGATGTAATAATTGTAGGTCCAAATTGTCCTGGAGTTATTTCTCCAGGTGAAAGAGTTAAAGTTGGAATTATGCCGGAGAGATCCTTTAAACCTGGGAGTATTGGTATTGTATCTAGAAGTGGAACATTAACCTATGAAATTTCTGAAGCTCTTAGTAATGCTGGTTTTGGTCAAAGCACTGTTATTGGTATTGGTGGTGACCCTATAGTTGGATTAGATTTTATTGAAGTTGTAAAAATGTTCTTTGAAGATCATGAAACTAAAGGTGTGGTTGTTGTAGGTGAAATTGGTGGTGATGCTGAAGAAAGATTGGCTTCATACATTAAGTTTATTGGTTTAAAGAAGCCTATTATTGCTTTTATAGCTGGTAAAACTGCTCCTCCAGGTAAGAGGATGGGGCATGCAGGTGCAATAATAACGATGGGTATGGGTTCAGCTGAATCTAAAGTTAAAGCTTTAAGTTCTGCAAATATTCCTGTAGCTTCTACTCCAATGCAAATAGTTGAATTAGCTAAGTCAATATTTACGTAGCTAATTTAACTCCATTCTTCCACTTCATTATACCACTTCTTACTAGTTCCTATTTTTGCTCTCATCTTCCAACTCATGCTTTTAGGTTCTTCTTCTATCCTTTTAATTAATTTTTCAATTCTCTCAGTAATTTTAATTCTGAGTTCTTCATTAATTCTATCATTGTATTTATTCATTACAGCTTCCTTAACCTTATTTAGATTTGTTGTAAATGTATAGTAGAATCCCCAATCATTACTCAATAATTTAGCTATATAATCACCATTTATTTCGTTATCTGAGTTTAATACGTCGAATGCTGATAACAGTATTATGCTATCTTTAATATCCTTCTCATTTATCTTAACTATTTGTAATTTTGTTAATAGGAGTTCTGTGGGTGGAAGTGTATATTTCCCCTTTTCCAATCTACCTTTAAATGGTACTTCATGATTCATTTGAAGCTTATCAAAGAATACTTCTATCATTGGTATTCTACCAACAATTTTACCTTTATATTCTTGTTTTTCCGGTGAACCATAGAAGATATACCTCTTACCAGCGTAAAATGCTAATGATGGTTGCCAGATAATATATACCCCTTTCTCCCTCTCCATAAAGTATCTCAATATTTTATCTCTATCTCTACCATATGCTGCTAAATCTATATCTGTGAAAACTCTTTCTCCAAGTCTCTCCATTTTACCCCATAATTCTTCATATATAGTTCCACTTATCAAAAGGTATATTGCTAATCCACCCATAACCCTCATTATAATACCTCTTTTCTCTGCTTCTTCAACTATGGATTTTGCTTCTTCTACAAATTCCATGGGTTTTGGATATATTTCAAGCGGTATTTCTGTTGGCAATTTAATTTTTGTTAAACCCAAATTTATCTACCTCAACAAATTATATACATAGACTTATACTTAACACTAATCATGATTTCACATTATAAAAAATGTATTTATGTTTATGTTGGTGGGATTTCTCCAAATATTAAGTTTGGATCAATACCCCTTTGTTTATTCTTCCAGTAGTAATACACGAATACTATTACTCCTAGAGCATACCATATTGCTCCGAAGGTTAATGCTTCTCTTGCAGTTGTTGAAACACATAGATAGTAGATTATAAATTGTATGGCGACTGTGACTACTCCAACAATGGTTATTACTGGAAATCCTTTATATTCATATCTATATCCTGCTTTCCAAGCTTCTTCCTTCACAAATGGATATACGATGGCTCCTATCATCACTAGCAATAGTAGGAATTGATCAAAGAGCGTTGCACTTATTGCAGCTGCATAAATACCCAAGTAATGGGCAAATATTATACCTACAACTCCAAGAATGAATGTTATGAAATCAGCTACAAGTGGGCTGCCAGTTTTTGGATGTACATATGCTACTTTTTCTGGTAGGAATCTATCAAAGGACATTGCAAACATTGTTCTTGAAGCCACTAGGAATCTTGTGGGTGGAGTATTGAATAACCATAGTAATCCTGCAATATATAGAAATATCTGTAGAGCTGGTATGGCTGGTATTAGTGAAGCTGCTAAATGTGCTACAAATGGAGATCTAGCTGGCGGATTTATTAATAATTCCTTAACACCCTTTGTAATAGCTATATTATACATTATTATCCAATCTCCATAAAGTCCCCAACTTAAAATTGCAGTTAATGAGTATAATATGAATAGTAGTATGGTTCCACCGAACATGCTGTACATTATTGTCTTCTTTGGGCTTTTCACTTCTCCAGCTACATATGCTGCTCTCTCAAAACCTTGATATGCGAATACAGCTGCGCTCATTATGGAGAATGTAGCACCCCAACTGAATGCAAATGCTTCTGGAGTATATCCATATTTTGTTCCTAAACGAACGATTTCATCATATGCTCCAGAACCCCAGGTAGCATCATATAATGCTCTTATACTTCCAGAGGGTGTTGTTGCAAACAATATTAAACTAATTGCAAATCCAATTAATGGTATTATGAATATTATATCCATGAATTTACCATAAACTCTAGCTCCAAAAGTAAATATCAGTAGGAATGCTACGATCATTATAAACGATGTTAACAGTATACCTGCATCTGTCATTAGAAATTGCCCAGCACCTATTAAACTATCCGATTTAGCTGCTCTACCAGCTAATACTAGGAATGGACCAAGATTTACAGCAAAACTTCTACTTAACGTTCCAATTACAAATGCTGAACTTACTATAACCCCCCAAGCCCCTAAGAATCCTAATAATGGATGTAGAGTTCTTGATACAAATACGTAAAGTGCTGAGCTTCTTGGGAGGTCTCCAGCTATGTGGGCTATTACAAAGCTTAATGGTATCGTCATTATACCAACTAAAACATATCCCAACGGGACATTTGCCCCTGGATATAAGTTTGCTCCTTGTAGTACAAGTACATTTATTCCTGCACCAATAGCTCCAGATAATGCAACTGATAATGATTCCAACATTCCAAGTTCTCTAACGAGGCCTGAAGCTCTTCTAACATATACTGTTTCTCTAATAATTTCTCCCATTTAATTACCTCCTCAATTCATAACCTTTATTTTATTATATATAAAATTTGCTATAATTTTATATATAATTTTATATAAACTTACGAAATGATATGTTAATCCATAATTTTGTAAACTTAAACTTTTTATATTTATTATATTTAAATTGTACTTGTGAAATTTATGAGGATCGCTTTTGCTGCTGATGTTCATGGTAATGAAACAACATGGAGGAAGTTTATTAATGTTCATAAGTATGTTAAGGGAATAAATGTATTGATAATGGGTGGGGATTTAACTGGTAAAATGCTTGTGCCAATATTTAAGCAGAGTGATGGAAGTTATATTTGTCATTTTAATGTTGATTACCATATAAAGAGTGAAAAGGAGCTTAACGATTTATTTAATACCATAAGGTTTAGTGGTGGTTATCCTTATATAACTACTGATGATGAGTGGAAAACTCTTACACATGATGAGAGAGATAGAATTATGGAGGAACAGATGAGGGAGACTTTGGAAAGGTGGATTAGGATGGCTGATGAAAATGTCCCGAAGGATATTAAAATAATTATGAATCCAGGTAATGATGATTCACCTGTTGTAGATGAAATAATAAAGAAGAGTGATAGGGTAATATATCCATTGGATAAAGTTGTTAGTTTAGATGATCATCATGAATTGATAAGTTGTGAATATGTTAATCCAACTCCATGGAAGACCCCTAGAGAATTACCTGAAGATGAATTGTTAAAATTATTGGAAAGTAAATTAGATAAGGTTTCTGTGGATATGAATCATTTAATATGTAATTTCCATGCTCCACCATATAATAGTGGTTTAGATAATGCCCCAGAATTGGATAAGGATCTTAGACCTAAACATGGAATTAAAGGTTTAAGTATTATTCCAGTGGGAAGTAAAGCTGTTAGAACATTTATTGAGAAATATCAACCAAAACTTGGTTTACATGGTCACATACATGAATCTTCTGCTGCTAGGAAAATTGGTAAAACTCTATGTGTAAATCCAGGTTCTGGATATATGGAGGGTACTTTGAGACTATATATTGTAGATGTTGAAAAGGATAGAATAAAGGATTATTGGAGGATAACTGGATAGAATTCCAAATTATCTACACTTAAATTTATACTGATATTCTCATGGTTATTGAACTTTCTCCAAATATTTTTGTTGAAGCTTTTTTCACTTCTTCTCTATATTCTGGGAATGTGTATACTCTAAGTACATCTACATATCCCTTTAATACACTTGCTATATTTGATATTTCACTTAATCTCCTCAAAACCTTTGTATTATCAATTTCTTCAAATGTATATACTTCCATTGGATCTATTTGCTTTGGGCTGTATGGTATTGATGGTAGTGTTGGTAGATCTATGAATACACGTTCCTCTGGTACATTTGCTTCTCTAGCTATTTCTCTCTCAAGTTCTCTTCTAACATGTTCTTTTGATAGTATACTTGAGACATACTTGTCTCTTGTATGTATTGTTGCTTCATATGCACATTTTAATAATTGTCTTCTCTCAAGCATATCTATCATTTCATATGCTAATCGCATATTTTCATCTTTTTCATTCTTTAATTCTCTTATTCTCATTATTATGTATGCATCATCCATTATTATGTAGTCCTCTGGATTCTTTATGTTTGGTATCCCTAAGTATTCTGCAGCTAAATCCATTGCTCTACTCATCATTACATTTGCACTTCTAACAGTCCTATGATAGTATACTGCTTTAAACATTTCATAACGTGCCATTATGAATGATTCTAATGCATATAATGCTCCTGGAACTTCTATTGCTAAATGGTCTTCTATAACATTCATGGAAAATATTAATCTCTTAATATCCACTAGACCATATTGAACTCCCGTGAAATGTGAATCTCTAACTAAGAAATCCATTTTATCTACGTCGAAAGGGCTTGATATAATGTCATCTATGAATGGTTTAAGTTTATGTTTTCTCCTACCTACTGAGAGTTGTGATAAGTCTTCTGGGTCATAACCGTTTTTCTCAATTATATCCTTTATTTCCGTATTTTTTATCAACCATATTGTAATGTCTTCATGTGTTTTATTAAGGTATTTCACCATTACATCTTCAAATGTATGTGAAAATGGTCCATGACCTAGATCATGTAGTAATGCTGCTAATCTTATGTATTGTTCTTCTTCTCTATTTATTTCCCCCATTTTAAATAGATGTTCTCCAACTTCACCCGCTAAATGCATAGCTCCAATACTATGTATAAATCTCTTATGTTCTGCACCTGGATATGTGAGATATGCCATTCCAAGCTGATTTATTCTTCTAAGTCTTTGGAAAACTCTTGTATCTATTACCTCTTTCTCTAATTCATTTGCAAATATGTATCCATGTATTGGATCTCTAATTTCAATCATTTTACTCATGTCTCATTCTTCTCCAAATATTTTAAATAATTTGTAATATATATTTGAAGCGTTGATAATATAAGGTGTTTTACTTGCTAATAGCTTTGGAGGGTATAGATAAATCTGGTAAAGCTACACAAGCATTAATGTTAAGAAGTTGGTTAATGAGTAGAGGATTTAATGTTGAAATAATATCTTTCCCAGATTATACAACTGATATTGGTAGGGAAATTAAATCCTTCCTTAATCGTGGGAAATACTTTACTCCTGAGGTTAGACAATTATTGTATGCTGCAAATAGATGGGAGAGAAAGGATTTAATAGAAGATTGGTTAAGGAAGGGTAAGATTGTTATAGCTGATAGATATATACCATCAGGTTTAGCTTATGGTTATGCCAACAATCTACCATTGGATTGGATGATATGCATTGAGAAAGGTCTTCCAGAGCCTAATCTAGTTATAGTAATTGATATCTCGCCTGAAACCTCTATTAAGAGGTCTCGTGGTAATGTTGATAGATATGAAGCAGATCTAAATTTTCTAAGTAGGGTTAGAGAGGGATATAAATTTCTTGCTAAAAAATTTGGCTGGTTTATTGTAGATGGTGAGAGAAGTATTGAGGAGGTCTTCAATGATATTAAAGCTATTGTCTCATTCAAATTAAAGATTGATTTAAAATAAATTTTCCAACTTAAATTTATTAGAAACCTATCTGATTACTTCTCTATAAAATTCTTTTGTTTTCTCTGCAAATTCCCTCAATTTCTTATCTACAAGGTAGTTTATTGTACCTTCTTCAAATCCTCCATCTGGCTTTCTTTCTCCAGCTTTAATTCCAGTTAATATTTCTATTCCTTCATCTATGGTTTTTATTGGATATATATGGAATAACCCCTTTTCTACAGCTTCTATAACTTCATCATGGAGATTTAAATCTTTAATATTGCTTTCAGGTATTATTACTCCTTGTTCTCCATTTAATCCCTTTATTTTACATACCTTGTAGAATCCTTCAATCTTTTCATTTATTCCTCCAACGGCTTGAATTTCACCCTTTTGATTTACTGATCCCGTTACTGCGATAGATTGTTTTATTGGAATTCCTGATAATGCTGATAGCAATGCATATAGCTCTGCACTTGATGCACTATCACCTTCAACCCCTTCATAACTTTGTTCAAATACCAATCTTGCTGAGAGAGTTAATGGTTTATCATATGCATATTTCTCCGTTAAATATCCACTTATTATCATTACACCCTTTGTATGTATTGGCCCACTTAATTCAGCTTCTCTCTCAATATTTATTATACCCTCTCTCCCCAATCCTACTGTGGCTGTTATCCTTACTGGTTTTCCAAAGGTGAGTTCTCCTATTTGTATTATTGAAAGTCCATTTACTTGTCCAATGGCTTTACCATGGACATCTATAAGTATTATTCCACGTTTTATAAGTTCCAGTATTTTCTCTTCTATTAAATTTGTTCTATAAACCTTTTCTTCTAATGCTCTTTTAATATGTGATTCCATTATGAATTTTGAGTTTTCCATTTTTGCATAAAAGCTTGCTTCCCTAATTATATCAGAGATTTCTGAGAATATTGTAGATATCTTATCCTGACTTCCAGCAAGCCTTGAACTATATTCAATTAACCTTTTAACTGCTTTTGCATCTAAGTGTTTTAGATTCTCCTTTTTACATAATGTACATATGAAGGAAATATATTTCTCAATGTTTTCATCATTTAATTCCATTACAGTATCAAATTCAGCTTTTACTTTAAATAGTTCTTTGAAATCTGGATCATATAGCATTAATAATTCGTATATTAACGGTGTTCCTATTAATATCACCTTTATATCCAATGGTATTGGAGTTGGTCTTAAACCCTTTACCGTCGTTAATCCTGAAACTTCAGATGGTTCTTCAATTGATATATACCCATATCTTAATGCAAGTTTTAATCCATCCCATGCAAATGGATTTCTCAAAACATCTTCCACTTGAATCACTAGATATCCACCATTAGCTTTATGTAGTGCACCTGCACGTATCATTGTATGATCAGTATATAGTAATCCATATCTAGTTTCCTTCTCTATTTTACCAATTAAATTAACATATGTTGGATTGTATTCAACAACTACTGGTGCACCATTTAAATTAGAATTATCTACGATAACGTTTACTTCATATCTTCTTAAGAATGTATATTCCTCGTATTCCTCCTCTTCTTTCTCCATCTTTTTCCCTAAAAACCTCGTATAATTTTTTATGATGTCATTATGTAGTTCATTTAAATAGGATTCTACATCTTCATTACCCTTATACTTCTCCTTTAAAACCATATAAACATGTTCAATGGAGTATGCCGCTACCTCTTTATCTAATTCCTTTAATTCTTCATTAACTTTAAACTCTAACATTCTAACTTGCTTAATTGTCTCTCTAAATTCTTCTAATATTTTTGATTGTTTCTCTAATATCCTTCTCCTTTCTTCTTCTTTCATTTTCATTAATGTTTCATCACTTAAAGGCTTTCCATCAATTATTGGAGTTAAAATTATCCCTGCTGGACTACTTCTTATAATAAATCCTTCTCTCCTAGCTTTTAAATCCAGTTCCTCCAATATTTTTCGCTGTTTTTCTTCAACCCTCCTAATTATTGCCTCCCTCTTACTTGTATATTCTTCACTTTGGAATGCTCTTGGAATATTTATCTTTGCATATTCTATTAGATTTTCCACATCTCTTTTAAATTCTATACCTTTACCTGGCGGTAATCTTATACTTATTGGTCTGTATGGATCTTTAAAGTTATATACGTAGCACCAATCATTTGGTGTTGGTTTTCCTTTTGCGATTTCTTGTAGGAATTCTTTTATTGCTGTTGTTCTCCCAGTTCCAGGTTTACCAGATAAATATATGTTGAATCCCTTTTCCTTCATTTCTAAACCAAATCTTATTGCTTTTACAGCTTTTTCTTGACCTATTATTCCTTCTAATGGTTTAGCTTCTTCTGTAGATTCACATTTTATCTTTTCAAAGGTTAAATTCACCTTTAATTCTTCTCCACGTAATTCTCTCCTTAATTTTTCTACTGGTTTTAACTCCATTCTCCCCTAATACTACTATATTCTACTCTGAATTTATAAATGATTCACATTATCTTTTTATTTTAGTTTGTTTATGTTGTTTTATGTTTAAAGTTGTGTTTGTTGACTTTTGGAAGACTCTTATAGCTCCAATAGTTGATGAACAAGAGTATTTTAGATTTAGAGCTAAATGTTTAAATGATGTACTTCGTGATTTTGGGTATTCTTTTGATATGGATAAGACTTTATTGGCTCATACTTCTTCTAGGAGGATTTGTGATAATATTAGAGAATCATTCTTCATTGAAATACCATTAAATCTTGAACTTAGAATCTTTCTATCTTTATTGAATATCTTTAATCGTGAACCTGAATTTATGGATAGGCTTAGAACTGCATATATGCTTCCACTTTTTAATTTAACTTCTCCAATTAAAGGTGCAAATAAATTTCTTGAGGATCTTAAGAGTTATGGATTTAAAATTGGATTAATATCAAATGTTTATATTGATCTTGAGGTTATTGAAGTTTTAAAGATTTATGATTTATATGATTTCCTAGATTCATTAACTCTTTCATGTATAGTTGGTTTTAGGAAGCCTAGACCTGAAATATTTAAATGTGCATTGAATTCCTTATCTTCAGATCCTTCAAAATCCATTATGGTTGGAGATGATTATAATACTGATATTATTGGAGCATTGAATTTAGGTATGAAAGCCATATGGTTTACCAATGATTCATCCATTAACTATCCCTTTAAAACTAATAGTTTAGAAAATGTTTTGGATATTATCTTAAAAATTAGTTGATTACTCAACTTTCTTTGAACTTTTAGTTAATGTTTCTGGTAAAGTAAACATTGGTATTGCAAACATAATTCTCAATATTGCACTTAACATCATAGTCTCCCTTAAACCATTGTTGGATGCTATTTCTCCTCCAATATACTGTCCAATGGCTTGAGCTCCTCCTGTAATCGTGTTATATATTGATACAAGAGTAGCTCTATTCTCTTTTAATGGTATTGTATCCAATAGATATATTCCTGGAATAATGTTTATTGAAGATCCAAGTGCACTTCCAATGGTATTTAATACTAATAATTGTATGTAGTTTTGACTTATAGCATATGCTAATGGCCATATGGATGTTAACATGCATGATATAACCAATAAGTTTCTCCTTCCAAATTTATCTGCTATATTCCCCCATAATGGCATCATAATCATCTGCCCTATACTCCCAGTTATAGATAGTATTGCTACTTCTGTTTTTGTTAAACAAAATATTTTAACTTGTGTTAATGAGAATATTGGCCATGAAATAGACATTACACCCCACCATAAAGTGCTTAAAATCAAGTATTTCTTATACTCATTTGTTGCATCTATTTTCCATGAGAATCTATATTTAACTTTATTTTCATCTAATATATCCCCTTCTTCATGTATTATTAGTACTGGTATTACTGCTAGTAGTGTAAATATTATTGTTGTTATAGTGGCTATACCATAGCCATGTACATCTATCAATGGTCCAACTATAATATTTGCAATTAATGCTCCTCCTATACCAGCAAATTCAATTATTCCAATAGTTCTACCTCTATGATCTTTTGTTGTTAAATCCCCCATTAATGCCTGCCAACATACGAAGGCACCACTCCAGAATACCCATATTATTATTGATGATAACATGTATTGTTGAAATGTTTTTAATGTGAAAACTAGGGCAGTTGTAATTCCAAATATAATTTCACCTAATGCAATAAAATACTTTCTAACACCCTTTAAATCACTTATGTAACCCCATAATGGTTGTGTCAATTGTGTTGCTATTGTTGATAGTGCACTTGAAATTCCAAATTCTCCAGCACCTAAACCTATAATTTCCGCTGCATAAATACCACTATAATTCATTCCTATACTCATTATTCCCCTACCGAACAAACTATACAACATTAGCTTTCTACTTTCTGCATTGCTTTTTAAGGTCATCGAGACACCTTACCCAAAGTACTCCATAATTACAAAGTTGAAAATTATTTAATTCATGTACAATATATCACTTACTATATACAATATGGATTTACTCTAAACATATGGGAGAGGGAAAAAAGGGGAAAATTATTTTTAATTTAATTTAGAATTCTGTTACCCCAGTAAATAGGAATTTGCCTATCTTTAATGGTGGAACTACTACACTATTACTTATTCCTCCAAGAACCTTTAATTCCTTGCCTATCATATCTATTGTTCCATAAGCCTTTAATAAACTATCTGTAAATCTTAGGTTCTTTACTGGATACTTTATTTCTCCATTTTCAATATACCATGTTCCATTTCTAGTCATTCCAGTTATTGTTATTGTTTTTGCATGTACTGTTCTAACGTAGTGGAAGTATGTAACTAATATTCCCCTCCTTGTTTCTCTTATCATTTCATCTTTTGTTGCATCTCCAGGTTTTATGAAGATGTGTGAAGGCATGGGTGCAAATCTACCTGAATGACCAGTTGACTTCTTTCCTTCTTTATGTGCTGTGAAACTATCGTATACTAGCCCCTTTGGTACACCATTCTCTATTAGAACCACCTTTTTCTTTGGTACTCCTTCTGCATCAAATGGTACGGCCATTCCAGTTTTATCTGTTCCATCATCCCATAAATTGAAGTTTTCACTCATAACTTTTTTACCCATAACGTCATTCATGAAACTCATACCATTTTGATATGCTTCAGCACTAAATCCCTGTGCTGTATATGCTAATGCTGTTTGTACAGCATATGGCTCTAATATTACTTCATATTCTCCTGGCTCTATTAAAACTGGATGTAAACTTTTTACAGCTCTTTCAGCTGCTTCAATACCAAGAGCTTTTGGATCTAGAGTTTTTACATTTCTTGAAATACCCTCACTATATCCAAATCCCTCTGAATCTCCATCTTTAGCTATTACTGTTACATTTACATCTGCAGCTGTCAACTTTGTATATGCATTTATTCCTAAAGAGTTTACAATACAGTATTCACTAGTTGATGTTGTTAATGCTCCAGAGACTGAATCCACATTTTTCGATATTGAGTGTGCTGAATCTATAATTTCCTTAACCATTTCAGCTCTTCTTTTAGCTGTACATTCAGCTGTATCTCTAACGTATAATCCAGTTATTCTAGGTATGGGTTCAGGTTCTGGTAGACTTACAAAATCGGGGTTTTCTTCCGCTATTTTTGCTAATTTTAAGCCTGTTTGAATAAGATTTTGAATTGTTTCTTCACTTATATCATTAGCCATAACGCTACTAATCTTTTTACCTAAAACTGTTCTCAACATTACATTTATCGTTCTTTCACCAACATTTTGATGTATAACTGAATTAGCAAATCTTGTTAGATAGCTTCTATTATTCATAATTGCTACTTCAACTTGTGTAGCCCCAGCATTTAATGCTCCCTTAACAATTTTGTTAGCTATTTCTAAACATGTTTCTTTACCTAGAATCATCTTCTCACACCTCCAAATACCCTTATATTCTTAAATCTTGCTGGAGCTGTTCCATGCCCCACATACATCATTTGTCCAGGTTGACCTTTACCACAATTTGGAGTTCCATACATTCTCCAATATTTGGAATTGCATATGGCATCACAATTCCTCCAGAATTCATATGTTATTCCAGTGTAAACAGCGTTTTTAACTAATTCCTTCATTTCTCCATTCTCTATCAAATATGCTATTTGTGTTCCAAATTGGAAATTCAGCCTCTTATCATCTATGCTCCAGCTTCTATTTGTCTCCATGTATATTCCTTGTTTAGTTTCTCTTATTAATTCTTCAAAATCCCAATCTCCTGGTTCAAGATTTATATTTGTCATTCTAACTATTGGTATCCTATTCCATCCAGATGCTCTTGCAGCTCCAGTACTTTCTAAACCTAATTCTCCAGCTGAAGTTCTATCACTTAAATAGTTTACAAATATACCCTCCCTCACTAAGTAAACTCTTTGTGCTGGTACTCCTTCATCATCATATCCAAAGGTTCCAAGACCTCCTGGAGCTGTTGCATCTGCAACTAGATTTACTATTTCACTTCCATATCTAAATTTACCCAGTTTATCTGGGGTTAGGAAGCTTGTTCCAGCATATGCTGCTTCTGCTCCTAAAGCTCTATCAAGTTCTGTGGGATGCCCACATGATTCATGTATTTGTAATGCTAATTGACTTCCACCAATTATCACATTTGTTACCATTTGTGGGCAATTCCTTGCCTTTAACAATTGAATTGCTTCTTTACCACTTTCTTCAGCTTTTTCCGGTAGATTTACTGCTTCTATTATTTCATATCCTCCAGTATTATAATTTCTTCCATCAAAAGATCTATCTTGCATATCTCCATAGCCTATTGCTACAGCTGTTTGAGATGCTCCACACCATGTTATTTCTTGTGTTATATATGCACCTTCACTACTTGCAAAAATCTTTTTCTCTCTTCGAGCTTGCATTGTTGAAGATGCAACCTTTATTTCTCCGCCTACAGCCATAGCTCTTTTATCACTTTCAATCAATAGTTTTATCTTTTCCTCCAATGGTACTTGAAATGGATCTTTAATATATGGAGTTTTGTAACTATCTTTTACTGGTTTTACTGGTGCAAGTTTTACATCCTTCTTCTTTACCATGGCACTTGCTCTGGCTATTTTTACAGCTTCCTTTGCAACTTTTTCAGCTTCTGTAGGTGTTACTTCATAGGTGCTATGGAATCCCCAAGCACCTTTTACTAAAGCTCTAACACCTATACCCTTACTTCTCCCTAAAACTAGATTTCTTATTTTTGCATTTCTTGTAACTATGTTTTCAGTGATTATTTCTACAATTCTTACATCAGCATATGTAGCTCCATTTGCTAATGCTGTTTCTAAAGCTTTATTAATAACCTCCTCCACCTTTTTCCCACCTTAATGTAATTATTATATACTTTATGCATCATAAAGTAAATAAGCTTTACCAAAAGTGGATAGAGGTCTATTATGCCTTTGGGGTTTACGTTTTTATTTTGTCATATATCATAATATTATTTTATATTTGTAAAATATTTTTCAACTTATTTATCCACTTTGAGTAATCATTTTTATATTATCAACATTTTACTTGCAACTTTTTATAATGGGAAATTATTTATTCACGATTTTACTTTGGATTTTGGGGATCATATTTGAGGTTTAGGGATTTATTTAAATTTTTATTTGGGCCTGTGGTTTTCTTACTCTTATTTCTAGTTCCCCCTTTACCTATGGTTTATGATGCTAGTTTAATTGTTGGTGCGTCTATGCTTAAAGCTCCTCAGATTGCTCTTGGCGGTATGATTTGGATTGCTTCTTGGTGGATTTTTGAAGTTGTTCCACTGGGTGTTGCTTCTCTTCTCTCTCCATTAATCTTTTCACTACTAGGGTTTGTTTCTTGGCAGGATTCTCTCACATCCTTTATGGATAGTATTATTTGGGTTTTTATGGGTGGTTTTGCTTTGGCTAGAGCTTTTCAAGTTTGGGGTTTAGATAGGAGGATTGCTTTTAAAGCGTCTACGATTTATAAGGGTGAAAATCCTATTTTCTCCGCATTTTTCATTGCTTGTTTACCAGCCTTCTTATTAACTGTTACTGGATCTATTACTGCTTCTACAACTATTGTTTATCCGATAGTTGTGGCTTATCTTTCATCCATGGGATTTGTTATAGGAAGTTCTTTTGCTGAAGCTACAATGTTATCTCTTGCTCAAGCTTCTACTGCAGGTGCTATGTTATTCTTAATTAGTACACCTCCAAATCTTATTGCTAAGAGAGTTATTGAGAATAGTATACCTGGAGTTACTCTAACATTTCTAGATTGGTTTATTGTAGGTGGTATTCATGCCATCATTGGTTTAATTGTTAGTTGGATTTTAGCTTTTAAATTGATTGGTGTTTCCTCTGTGGAAGTGAAATTCGATTATAAATTAATAGAGGAAAGAGTTAAATCTCTTGAACCTATGTCTCGTGGTGAGAAACTTGTTTTAATGGTGTTTTTCATAACGATATCTTTATGGCTTTTTCCCGGGATATTTATAATTTTATCAAATATTTATCCACAATTAAGTTTTATTGCTGAATCTTTTAAAAATCTGATTCCAGAAGCTTTTCCAGCTGTTCTCGCCATTTTCCTCCTTTGCTTCATTAAAGTTGATGATAGACCTTTATTGACTTGGGATGATTTTGAAACTGGTATAGATTGGAATGTTGTCTTCCTTTTCGGTGGTGGGATATCTATGAGTAAAGCTTTAATTGGAAGTGGATTTTCTGAGTGGGTTGCTTTGTTAATGTCCAATTTTAGTTCTAATTGGATTGGGAATATTTGGGTTATTTCCGCTTTAAGTGCATTATTAGCTTTTATAATAACTTATCCTGCTTCAAATACTGCTGCTGCACTTATAGCATGTCCTCTAGCTGTTTCTTTAGCTAAGAGTGTTGGTGTTAATCCAATGGCTGCTGTTATTTCTGCTGCCTTAGCCTCCTCCATTTCTAGTGCACTTCCAAGCACCACCCCACCCATGGCTATCGTTTATGGTTCTGGTTATGTTAAATTATGGAATATGTTTAAAGTTGGCATGATCTCTGACATTATTAGACTTATATTACTAATAGTTTTAGAGCCTTATCTCGTTAATATACTATTGTTTTTAAAGGGTTTAGTTTAAAAATTGAATTATGAATTTGTATTTAGGGTTATTTGGTGTTGTCTATGTTTAAATATGATGTTATTGTTGTAGGAGCTGGTACTGCTGGTTGCTATGTTTCTCATTTATTGGCTAAGAAGGGTTTGAAGGTGGCATTACTTGAGAGAAAGGGATTTAATGATATTGGTTATAAAGTTTGTGGTGATGCTATTGGTAAACATCATTTTGATCATTTAGGTTTAAGTTATCCTAGTGGTGAAGAATTAGATTGTGTTTTTAATGGTGTTAGAATCTTCTCTCCCAATGAAGAATTTTCATTGATTGTTCCCGGCGAAGGTTTTGGTGTTAATCGTAAGATTTTTGGTAGAAGGCTTTTGAAGATGGCTTTAGATTCTGGTGTTGAATTATATCATTCTTTCCATGTTTCTAATCCAATTGTTAAAGATAATTTTGTTATTGGAGTTGAAGGGATTAATCATAATGGAGAAAAGGTTTCAATGAGTTCTAGTGTGGTTATAGATGCATCTGGTTTTTCATCTATTGTTAGGTCTAGGCTTCCCATGGATTGGTGGATTAATGAACCCATTAAAAATGAAGATATAAATATTTGTTATCGTGAAATCCTTGAGGTTAATGTTGATCTTGATACGAAATATGCAAATATATATCTATCTAAGAGGATTGCTCCAGGAGGATATTGGTGGGCTTTCCCAAAGAAGAGGAATATTGTAAATGTTGGTTTAGGTGTACAACCAATTGATAGAAATCTTAATCCAAGGGTAAATTACTATAAGTTCATAGCTTCTAAACCTGAATTTAAAGGTTCTAGAATTCTTGATTCCGGTGGAGGTATCGTTCCAACTAGGAGACCTATATATTGCCCCGTGGGTAATGGTGTTATAGCTATTGGAGATGCTCTTGCTGCATGTAATCCTATTCATGGTGGTGGTATAGGGCCTTCACTTATAAGTGCTAAGTATGCTGCTGAAGTTGTTTTAGATGCTTTAGCTTTAGGTAATCCTTCTATGGAAGCTTTATGGAGTTTTTGTTCTAAATATATTTTTGATTACGGTTTAAAACAAGCTTCCTTAGACATTTTTAGAATGTTCTTGCAAAAACTTTCGGATGAGGATCTCAATTTCTCATTTAAACATAATGTTATTTCTGGTGTTGACGTTGATGTTATTGGTAGAACTGGTGAATTGAATTTGAGTGTATTAGATAAGGTTGGTAGAGCTTTAAGAATGATTTCTAGACCATCTCTATTATATAGATTGAAGATTGTCGTTGATTATATGAATAAGATTAAAAACCTCTATAAATCATATCCAAATAATCCCAGTGAATTTTTATATTGGAGAAATAATGTGGAGAAATTGATTATGGAATTTAAAGAGCGAATTTCATAGTTCTACATAGCCTACTTCATCAATAATCTTTATCTTTGTTCCATATTTTTGCGAGAGCTTTTCCATGTCAGTTAATATCTTCTTTGCCTTTTCTCCAGTAGCTAGTATTGGTTTACCTCTATTAGCTCTATTCATAGATTGACATAGGTCTACTGGATATATCTTTATCTCTCTTAATCTAGTGTCTTCTATAGTTATGTATGCCAATATACTTTCCCAATATTCTTGTTTATCTGTAAACCATTTAAATCCCATAACCATTGACTCTGGAGTACCTCTTTCTCTTGCATCATATAGATCTGCTGGTGTTGCATCCCACTTTAACTCATATCTCTCATATAGATCTGCTGGCTGCTTTCTTATTAGATCGTTTTGGAATATGAAGTTTCCTAAGCTATAGAATATGGGTTTACCCTTGTATATCTCTATACCCCTCAATATATGTGGTCCATGTCCAATGAAAACATCTACACCTTCATCTATACATTTTCTAGCGAATTCTTCTATGAATGGTGCCGGTTCTTCTAGTGTTCTACCCCTTTCATGACTATGCATTGAGAATATCACGTAATCAGCCATTCTCCTAGCATCTCTTATTGCCTTTAAATTTCCCTCTAAATCTAATTTGTTTATTTCATATTTCACTTCGTATTTTGTGGATTTCTTAAATTTCTGCCCTAAGATCCTTATTTCTTCAGAATCTTCTTTTACCTCCAATCCCATTACTTTCGCTATGTTTATTAGATTTTTAAAGGCATCTTCTGGCACTTCTATGGTTACAGTATATCTTAGTGGATTTAATCCAGGTCTACCTTGAATATCGGGTCTCGCCTCTCCTGCCCTCGCCTCCATGGGGAATGATGATGCAGTCGAGATTAATGCCACTCTACCACTAGGTGTTTCAAGGTATTTTGGTTCTCTAGCCTCCCCTAAATTCATACCTACACCTGCATGGACTATGCCTACCCTATCAAGATTTTTAGATGTCTCTATAAGTCCAATTTCTCTATAATCCATGGCATGATTATTTGCTCTACTAACCATGTTAAAGCCCATCCATTTTAATTCATCTGCAATATAACTTTCATTTCCAGCATAAGTTCCCCCACTTTGTACTGCTGGATATCCCTTAAAATCATTTATCAATACTTCACAATTAGTAAATCTAACATCTGCAGACCTTATTATTTCCACTAGTTTTAGGAATCTTGGATTTGCATATGATGAGAGTCTTGTGGCTATGAATGAATCTCCAGTTGCCGCTATCCTTAAAATCTTATTATTGCTCATTAAGATCATAATTTATCTATGCATTATATCGTTTATATAGGTTGTTTAAGATGCGTAATCTCTTTAAATATATTTCGATATTATATTTTGGTGAATCCTTTGAAGGGTTGGAATGGTCGAATTCTTAGAATTGATTTAAGTAAACGTAAAGCTGTTACGGAGAGTTATGATGTAGATCTAGCATTAAATTTCCTTGGTGGACGTGGATTTGCAATAAAAATTCTTTGGGATGAACTCCCAGTAGGTTTAGATCCTTTATCACCAATGAATAAATTGATTTTTGCTGCAGGACCATTAACTGGTCTTACTGTCGTTAGTACTGGGAAACTTGTTGTTGCAGCTAAAAGTCCATTGACTGGAGGTTATGGTGATGGAAATCTCGGCTCTAAAGCTGCTATACACCTTAGACGTTGTGGTATTGATGCTATTGTAATTGAGGGTTTAGCCGATAAACCTGTATATCTATACATTGAGGATGGACGTGTAGAATTTAATGATGCTACGGATCTATGGGGTTTAAAAACTTTTGATGTTGAAGAAAAGTTGAAGTCTATTCATGGTGATGAATGTGGAATTTTAAGTATTGGACCTGCAGGGGAAAATTTGGTTAAATTTGCAACTGTAGTTTCTCAAGAGGGTAGGTCTGGTGGTAGGCCTGGTATGGGTGCAGTTATGGGTTCAAAGAAACTTAAAGCTGTGGTTTTAAAGGGTACTGGTAATATACCTGTTCATGATGAAAAGAAGTTGAATGAACTTGGTAGAGAAGCTTCCAATTTCCTAATTAAATCTGAAGGTTATGATTTTTGGATTAGGCAGGGGACTATGGCTACTGTTGAATGGTGTCAAATGAATAGTACTCTACCTACATATAACTTTAGGGAGGGAGTTTTTGATTATGCTAAGAGTGTTGATGGATATGCTATGGAGAAATTTAAGAAGCTTAGGCGTGGTTGTCCAAATTGCGTTATGACTTGTGGAAATGTTATTGGAGATTACGAAGGTAAATTATCAGAATTAGATTATGAGAATGTTACAATGCTTAGTTCTAATATTGGTTTAGGGGATATACAGAAGGTTGGAGTATTAAATAGGATGTGTGATGAACTTGGATTGGACACTATATCTATGGGTAATGCTCTAGGCTTTATTATGGAAGCTTCTGAAAAGAAGCTTATAAAGGAGAAGGTTGAATGGGGTGATTTTGATATTTCAAAATCTTTGATTACTGATACTGCTTATAGACGTGGTTTAGGAGATTTCATTGCTGAAGGTGTTTATAGAATGTCTATGAAGATTGGCTTTGAATCTGAAGATTGGGCTATGCATATTAAAGGTTTAGAGGTTTCTGCATATGATTGTCATGCAGCTCCTGGTATGGCTCTTGCCTATGGAACTTCACCTATTGGTGCTCATCATAAAGATGCTTGGATTATTTCATGGGAAGTTAAAACTGGTAGGTTTGATTATAGTGAGGGTAAAGTGGATAAACTCATTGAATTACAGAGGATTAGAGGTGGAATGTTTGAAAGTCTTGTGACGTGTAGATTTCCATGGATTGAACTTGGATTAGATGTTAATTGGTACCCAAAGTTTCTTGAAGCTGCCACCGGAGTTTCCATGACTCTAAATGATATATTCACAGTTGCTGATAGAATTTACACTTTAATTAGAGCTTTCTGGATTAGAGAGTATGGTTTAAATTGGAGTAGGAAAATGGATACTCCACCAAAAAGATGGTTTAAAGAACCATTAACTAAGGGTCCGCTAGCTGGAAGTAAATTGGATTGGGATAAATGGAATTCCATGCTTGATCTTTATTATGCTAAACGTGGCTGGGATCTAAATGGGATACCAAAGAAGTCTACTTTGAAAGAACTTAAATTAGACTTCACTATAAAAACGTTGGAAGGAATTGTAAAACTTTCAGAGTGAAGAATATGATAAAATTGATTGCAATTGGATTTTTAACGAAATATATAAGTGGTGGTGTAATCGAATTCAAATTAGATTCTCCAAAGAAGCTTAAAGACATCATTAATATACCCTCTGATATTCAGAATAAAATAATAATATTGATTAATAATGTTGCTGGAAGTTTGGATTCCATAGTAGATGATGATGATACTGTAGCATTAATGCCAATCATAGGTGGAGGTTAATTGAGAAAGTTTATTATTTATCTATTTCTTACTTTTTAGTATGAATTCTAAAGTTAAAAAGAGGAATTGTAAGTTTATATTAAGTTTTTCATTGATATTTGGTGGTCTTTTCTTCTACTTAATACCATCATCATTTTTTCCTTATAACATAAAATTTAGTTTACAGGTACGCCCTGAACTTGAAATTAATGGCAAAATTATAGAGGAAAATTTTTACTCATTTCGTACGTCTTGTGTTAGTCTTAGTCCATATATTGATAGAGGAGCATATATTTCTTGTTATATTGATTCTTCTAAAAATTTTTCAAATGTAGTTTATGGTAATCCATCAGCAGTCCTTCTACTTCATCATCTAAATAGGAGCAGTGTTAAGTTGTATATACATGTGAGTTATCTTTTCAGCATTAACCCTGACTCTATAGGTTTAGTTAAGTTATCTGAAATCAATATTGAATCACTTTCATACATGTTTAAAATTATTTTGATAAAAGATGGCATGGAAGCAGAAGTATATAGGCTTGAACTTAGTACATCCGGTGATAATTTAGAATTTAGATATTTAAGTTTTGATTTGATGCAGATCGAAAATAAAATGAATATTACACCCCCCTACACTTTGATCTGTAAAGGGGGGATTAGATATGATGTTTCAACTATTGTTAATGAATATTATGTTGAATCTGAAGAAATATCCTTTTGGGATTTGACTATCGATTATAATTCTCTGAGGATAGAGTGTTATCATTATGCACTGCATTATCCAATAATGGATATTTATGTTCAGAATCGTTTGATTAAAAGCATTTTGGATAATCATGTTAATGTAATTATTTCTATAATTGGATTACTCTTTCTATTAGGGACATTATTTAAGTATGATTAAATTATTTTGATTGTAGATGAGATTACTGTGATTTTATCAAATTTATGAAACATTTTTATTTATACAACATATTTTATTTTTGGTGTACATTTTGTCTAAGAAGTTTACTTGGCTTGAGAAATTGGAGCTTTATGTTCCTGGCTTTAGTGGTTATAAGAAGAGGGAGCTTATACGTGAAGATGATAGACTTCTAAGAAATTATTTAGTTAAGCTTCTTACTGATGCTAAAAATTATTTGGAGGATGCTGCATCTATTATAAGTGAATTTGATTTTACCTTAGCGAGGAAAATTAATGTTTTGGCTTCCAATGTTAGGTTGATTTGTGATAAATTAAAGTTTGCAGAATCTGGTTATGCTCCACATTATAATATTGTTAAAGTTGATATTCCCGATTTAGAGAGGATGAAGAGTTGTGATGAAGAACTTGTATCTATAGTTAATGATATACTGGATTTATCTAAGAGTATTAGAGATTCAGCTTCTACTTCAACTATTAAATCTGAATTGATTAGTAAGATAAACGATAATATAGCTAAGGTTAATGATGTTTTAGATAAGAGGTTTAAAATTTTGAGGGGTATGTAGGAGGTGTTTTAATGGCGAATATTTTCGGTAAGGGTGTTGGTAAGATTGCTAGAGCTTCTGGTTTGAAGCCTAAGTTGATTGAATGGGTTAATCCAGGTGATACTGAGATAGTTTGGAAGTATCCTGATGAAGTTATACCTTGGGGTAGTGTAGTGGTTGTTAAAGAATTTGAGAATGCATTATTCTATCGTGATGGAAAGCTTTATGGTGTTTTGGGTGCTGGTAGACATGTATTGGATACTCAGAATGTCCCATTCCTTGGTGGATTAGTAGAGGGATTATATGGTGAAAACATATTCAGATGCATGATAATATATATTTCATTAAGACGTTTTCAAGGTAAATTTGGTGGTAGAACTCAAACTATTGAACTTGCACCATTACTCTTCCATGGAAGCTTCTATTTTAGAATTGAAGATCCAAGTTTATTTGTAAATAAGGTTGTTGGTCCACAATCTGTTTTTACAACTGATGAATTAAATGATTATTTGAGGGGATACTTTAATAGTAAAATAATGGCTTTTCTAAGCTCCACAAGTATTCAAGATGTTTATATGAAGCAAACAGAAGTTACTGAACGTGCAACCATGATTCTACGTAGAGATTTTAAAGAAATTGGTGTTTCCCTTGAAAGCATTGTTTTTGAGGGTATTGATACTGAAGGTCCTTGGCGTGATAGATTATTCTGGATGATGCGTGGTGGAGTTCAAACAGGCTATGTTTTACAAATGGAAACTGTAAAGGAGGTTGCTAAGGAAATTGGTAAAAGTCCTGGTGCTGGTATTGGAACTGGAATGGTTATTATTCCACCATTAATGCAGCCTCCACCGCCAGTTCAAGTTCCTACAGCACAACCAACACCTACAACTGCACCTATTGCTCCAGCAGCATTTGCAGTATGTCCATATTGTGGTAAGCAAGTTCCATTGGGAGCTAATTTCTGTCCATATTGTGGTAGAAAGGTTAAATGGTGTTCAAAATCTCATATATCCACTGAAGATGCAAAGTTTTGTACAATATGTGGTGAAGAATTAAAGTAGATAAAGCTTGGGAAATATTATGTCATCTAATATTGCTATAGAATTTAAATGTAAGAATTGTGGTGGAAAACTAGATGTTACACCTGAAACTTTAGTAGCTATATGTAGTTATTGTGGCACTCCAAATTGGTTTGTAGAATCTAGTGAAGAGATAATGATTGTTCCATCAGTAAGTAGAGATGAGATTTTAAAGAGTTTCCTAACTAGAGTTTCTGAAGATTTTGATTTAAAACGAATTGCAAATAAAATTCAAATTGTAGAGGTAGCTGGCTTTTATATTCCATTTTATTTCTTCTCCATTAAAGTTGAAGGATTTTATGAAGGTTGGAAAACTGAGAGGGTTGTGGAATCCCGTGGTAGAAGTGTTCAAACTAGAACTAGGAGGAGAAAGGTTTCTGAAAGATTCTCATCAATTTTGAAAGTTCCAATTTTAGGTAGACGTAGTGCAGAAGATTTTTCATTAAATGAATTAGCTTCACATTACAAGTATAGTAATCCTAAGGCTGTGCCCATTAGTGATTTTAAGAATTTTAGAGATCTTAAGATGACTTTTCTACGTTCTGAAATTGGTGTAGATGAAGCTTCTATGATTGCTAGAGATGATGCTGGAGATATTATGCGTAGTAAAATTTCTTCTAAAGTTGATGAATTAACAAAATTTGTTTGTAGCACTAAAATACTTGAGAAATCACCAATAATACTTTTACCATATTGGTATGTTATTTATAGTTATGGTGATTCAATATATAGAGTTGCTTATGCTGGTTGGGATAAACATATGCTTTTAGCTCAAGAACCTGTTATGATATATCATAGACTACAATATTTCGCTGGAGTATTATCTGGATGTTTAATTTCTGCTTTTGGATTTACTTCATTATTCAGTTGGGGTGTAGATCCCATTTTTAGCATTCTTGGGTTAATTGCTGGATGCATTGTTAGTTGGTTTTTTGGTAAAAAACTTGTTAGTGATGTTAGAATTGAGGGGGTTAAACTTTGAATTACACGTGTAATAATTGTGGGGGAAATTTTAATGTTCCTGAAGGTGTAACTATAGTTACATGTCCATATTGTGGTTTTACAGTGAATATTGGTATTGGAAGGCTTGATGTTGAACACTATTTTTATCCAGCAATTTATGATGCTCAAAGAGCTTATGAACGATTAAAATATATTTTATCTAGACAGTTTGGTGTTCCTAAGGATTTTAGTTTACAATTGAATTTGGTTAATAGAGTTTTACATTATATTCCTTTATATGTATTTTATGTTGAAGGTAAAGCTCATGGTAGTGGAATAGATGTTTTAGAAGTTGATTATCTAGCTCTACCTGCATTTAAGATTTCTCCAATACCAATACCACAAGAATATATGTTTCCAGTTAGAGGTAAAGTTTACTTTAAACCTCAAATAATTAGAGATGCTGTATTTTATTCGCCAACAATCTCTAGGGATGAACTTGAAAATATTGCTAAATCAAAACTTTATCTTAGATTTTCTAGGGAGCTTGATCTTTCTGGTAGAAGTATTGAAGCTAAGATTGATAGTAGATGTGATGGACTTGTACACTATCCAATATGGGAATTTAAATATAGCTATAGGGATTACTCCTTTAATGGATTTGTTGATGCAGTTAATGGTGAAGTTCTATATGGGCAATATATTGTTTCAACTTTCCATAGGACGTTCTCATTTTTCCTTGGTATTGGATTAATATTTGCTGGCGGTTTTATAGGGTTAATTTCTGGTTTAATTTTCTCAATGCCCATATTAGGGTTTATTGGTGGTTTAATTCCATCCTTCGCTGGTGCTATTCCATTATTTATGAAGAGTGCATATAAAGTTCAAACATATTCTTTAAATGTTTTTGGTAAATCTGAGAGGGATGAGAGTTTAAGTAAAGAGTTATTGGATGTTATGAAATTTATTGGTAAAATCGGAATATAATTTCCAATTTTAGATAAATTTAAATCTTTATATTTAGTATCTAATCATCATTGTTTAAGCGATGTATATGATTTGGATGAAGATTATATTACTTGGTTTAGCTCATGCACTTAATCATAGCTTTCTATTAGCTATACCTGTACTACTTAATGATATTTCTAAATCACTTGGAATTGAGATTTATGATATGGGTTATGTGATTTCTTTATCCTATTTCCTTTATGGTTTTGGATCTATATTTGCTGGACCTCTATCCATGAAGTTTAAAAGTGGGCAGATAATTTTCCTTAGTTTATTTCTTTCTGGGGTTTTCATGATACCTCTACTATTTAATTTAAATGTTTATCTTTTTGCATTATTTCTAGCTTTAAATTCTCTTTGGGCTAGTCTTTATCATCCAATAGCTAATAAATTGATTTCTGAAGATTATCCTGAAGATATGGGTAAAATTATGGGTTTACATGGTTTAGGTGGAAGTTTTTGTTCTGCTTTTATACCAATCATATCTGTTTATATTTCTAATATTCTTAATTGGAGGTTTTCTCTCGTTACTTTAGGTATTGCTTCCATGATTATTTCATTGGCATTTTATGGTGGTGGCTCTATAAATGTTAATTTTAAATCGAAAATACATATTCCTTATGGTAGAATTAAATGGATAATTCTCTTCTCAATTTTTCTAGGTTTATCTTCCCGTGGTTTAGAACTATACCTACCTTCACTACTTATATTTAGAGGTTTTGATACTTCCAATGCTGCTTTAATAATGTCTCTATCTCTTCTTGCTGGAGTTTTAGGACAGATTTTTGGAGGTTATATTGCTGATTATTCCAACTCTATTAAAGCTCTTTTAACAAGTTTTATAATGGTTTTCATAAGTTTAATGTTTATAGTATTTGGTGGTGTAAACAATATATTTACATTAATTGGAGTTTTACTTTATGGTTTTTCATTCTATGCGCATCAACCCCCATCCACAAAACTTCAAAGTGAACTTGTGGATTTAGAAGCTAGGGGATATGTTTATGGATTATTCTTTTGCATAAATTTCTCTTTAGGTTCTGCTTCATCAGTTTTAACAAGTTTTCTCGCAAATATTTATGGTTTAGATTTCTCATATATGTGTTTATCAATTTTCGTTTTCATATCATTATTAATCATCTTCGTTATGTTCTTTGAGTATTCAAAATTGTATGGTAATTAATTATATTTTGATTTAGAATGGTAATGGTTATTAATTTTAGTATGCTATGTTTATTGGTGTTAAAATGTTAATAGTATCCTTCTCCACACCTGATTTAAATAGGGCTTCTTCAGGACTTTTAATGGATGATATTATTGTAGATTTGAATGCTGCTTATCAGAGGCTTCTCTTAGATAAAGGTTTTAGCGCTATTGAGGCTAAACGTAGATCATATAAAATTATGCCTAGAAACATTATGTCTCTTATAAATAGGGGTTTAGATATAGTGCCATTGCTATATGAAATCCGTGATTATTTAAAGAATTTTATTGGTGTTAAGGGTGTTACATATAATTTGAATGAAGTTAAACTTCATGCTCCAGTCCCCAATCCAGGTAAACTTATGGGTATAGGATTGAATTATAGACGTCACGTAGAGGAAACAGGATCTAAGATTCCTAAAGCGCCTATTGTATTTACTAAGGCTGTAACTTCAATTATTGGTCCTTATGATGATATAATTCTTCCTAAAATCTCTAATCAAATTGATTTTGAAGGTGAACTCGTAATAGTTATTGGTAAGAAATGTAAATATGTATCTCGAAGTGAAGCTTTAAATTATGTTTTAGGTTACACGATTGCAAATGATGTTACAGCTAGAGATATAGAATTTATGGATTCAATTCATCAATTCTTTAGAAGTAAATCTCTTGATACATTTTGCCCAATGGGTCCTGGAATATTGCTAGGTGACTTTGTCAATGATTGGAGGAAGTTTAGGATTAAAACTATTTTAAATAATGTTGTTATGCAAGATTCATATGTGGATGATATGATTTTTGGAGTTGAAGATTTAATTAATCATTTATCGCAGGATATGACTTTAATGCCTGGTGATGTTATATTGACTGGTACACCTAGTGGTGTTGGTTTTAGAAGGAATCCACCAGTATTCCTTAAAAGTGGCGATATTGTTGAAGTTAATATTGAAGGTATAGGATTCATAAAAAATTATGTGAAATAGTATTTTTAACATAAATTTTAATATATTTATCACTTTCTATGGGAAAGTTTAAATAAATCCTATTATCCAATATTATAGTTTAGGTGCTTTTATGCCTGAAATTGCTTGTTTAAATTGTAAGTATGCAGAGTTAAATAGAAGTGAAATATCGCCGAACAATTTGTTTGTAAGGTGTAATAAAGGGAATTTCAATGGAAAATGGAAGTTCATGAGGATTGGCAGAGATAGCCATAATTGCAATATGTTTGAACCTAAATAAATAACCATTAATACAACATTATACATATAATTTTTTGGTGAAGATTTTGAAGGCATTTATCTCTGTGGATTTAGAGGGTATGCCATACATAGTTACACCAGCACAATTAAGTATTAGAGGATCATTGTATAAGGAAGCTAGAGATATAGCTACAAAAGTGACAAATATTGTTTGTGATGAACTCCATAAATGTGGATTTGATGAAATTATTGTAGCTGATAGTCATGGGCCTATGGTTAATCTACTTGTGGAATCTATACCAGAATATGTTGAAATTATTAGAGGATTTCCAAGACCATTGAGTATGATAGCTGGTTCTGAAGGTTGTAATGCAGCATTATTTTTAGGTTATCATGCAAAATATGGTACTCCACTTTCCACTTTTGACCATACATATAGTGGTGGAACTATCAGGGAAGTTAAAGTTAATGGAATTCCAGCTAGTGAATTCTTATTGAATGGATATGTTTTAGGTGAATTTAATATACCATTAATTCTCGTGGCTGGTGAAGCTAAATTAATTGAAGATGATGTTAAGATTTTTACACCTTGGGCTGAAGCTGTGGTTTTGAAGAATTCCTTAAGTCGTGTTTCAGCTAAAAGTCCAAGTATGTCTAAAATTGAATTGGAATTGAGATCTGCTGTTAAGAAGGCTGTGGATAAATTTAATAATGGTGAAGTTAAACCTTTGAAACCCAAACATCCCGTGAGATTTGAAGTAACTTTTCTTGCAAGTCATTTTGCTGATGTTGCAGCTTTAGCTCCAAATGTTAAGAGGATTAATGGATTAACTGTAGAGTATGTTTGTGAAGATATGCTTTCCGCATATAAACTATTTGAACTTTTAATTCTAGCTGGTTCTGCTGTTGCCAACATATTGCAGAGAGATGCTGGTTAAATAATTCATTTAATCTTTTTTGGGTTTAATATTAAATTATAAAAATAGTGGTTTATTTATTGATGATTATATCTTTATTTCCCTTCCAATATTGCTTTCTAATGCTTTTTGATATACTCTTAGTGCTGTTGCTGCATCTTGTATTGCTAATCCCACTGATTTAAATAATGTTATTTCATCATCACTTTCCCTTCCAGGTTTTATTCCAGCCACTATTTCCCCTAATTCTGCATATATGTGTTCTTTTGTTATTTCCCCCTCATTTAATGGTATTATTATTTCTCCAGCCTCTTTTAAGCATGCTTCATAGGAATCTACAACTACCTTACTCCTCTTTATAGTGGTAGTATCTAATTCTCTAGCATCTGGAGTGTGTGCACCTATACCATTTATATGTGTTCCATTCTTTAACCATTCTCCATTGAATATTGGTGTTTTCGATATTGTAGCTGCACAGATTACTTCACTTTCTTCCACGAGCTTCTTTGGATCATCTACAACTTTCACATTTATCCCAAGAATTTTAGACATTTCATCAGCATACTTCTTAGCTACCTCCATTCTTATATCGTATACATATGCTATTTCTATTGGTCTAACTTTGCATACCGCTATTAATTGTGTTCTGGCCTGTACTCCTGCACCAAATATTCCAGCAGTTTTAGCCTTTTTCTTTGCTAGATATTTTGTGGCTACTCCACTTGCTGCTCCAGTTCGCATAGCTGTTATATATCCTCCATCCATTATTGCTAATAGTCTTCCAGTTTTTGCTTCATTTAATAGTATTGTTGCTTGTGTTGTTGGTAATCCATATTTATAGTTTTCTGAGTGTACCGATACTATTTTGACTGCTAATGCATCTGTTTCTTCTATGTATGCTGGCATATAGTATATGATTCCATTGTATTTTTTAAGTGGAATATTGCTTCTAATTGGCATTATCACTTTCTTTAATGATAAGTTTTTGAAGGCTTTTTCCACTTCTTCTATTGTTTCTTCCATTGTCAATATCTTCTCTACTTCTTCCCTACTTATTACTAAAACCATTTGAAATCACCAATAATATTATATCACTTAATATTTTAATGATTTTATATTATTGTTGATAGAATTATTGGTATTATTAATGTTATTATTAAACCATGGTATAATGCCAATATCATTTCTTCTTCTCCAAATTCTTTTACAATTATTGGTAGTGTTGTATCCATTGTTGTAGCGCCACCTATAATTACTCCAGCTCTTTTGAATTTTCTTGGTAGTATTGGTGTTATTATGATGGTTGCTGCCTCTCTAAGCATATTACTTGCAAATGCTATAGCTCCATAATATGGATTTAATTTTAATGTTAGGTATGCTCCTGTAAAACTATACCATCCCATTCCAAGTGATATTGCCAATACAATTCTAGTGTCTATGTTTAGTATTTTTGAAGATATTATTCCTGCTATTATTGATGAGATTATTGTTATTATTGGTAGATGTAATTGATTCTTTAATTTCTTAATTGATCGCATTATATCTTTATACTTTAATCCAACTTCTATCCCTATTTGCAATATTAATATGAAGAGTATTGAATCTAATGCTTGTATTAATATGCCAATTCTCTGATTTAATACTCCAATTACTATACCGCTTATTAATGTTAGTATTATGTGTATTGCCCTCATACTATTTTCTCCATATGCTTTTCATTACTTCAATTATTATTGGGATAATTATGTTTAGAATTGTTATTACTATTATTATGGTTATTGCTTCAATTTTTATGGAGGTTGATTCTACACCTATTCCAACGCCTATTATAAACACTAGTATTAACAGTGTTATTGTTGTACTCTTTTCAATAATCTCCTTTCTTTTATAATAGCCTTTTTTACTAATTAGATATCCTATCAATACCCCTATTATAATGGATATGTATATATTTGACATTTTAATTCACTTGTAAAAACTTGTAAAAAGAGGGTTTGATTATTTAGTTTTTGCTGCTTCTATTAATGCTTTAAATATTTTTATCATTTCACTATCCCACATCCATTCTGGATGCCATTGCACTCCAATTACAAATTTATCTCCAATATATTCTATTGCTTCTATTACTCCATCATCTGCCCATGCTGTAGCTTCAAAACCTTTAGCAACATCTTTTACTGCTTGATGATGAAAACTATTTACTCTTAAAACTTCTTTATTGAATATTCTGTAGATTTTTGAATCCCTCTTTAATTTTACTGTATGTGTTGGATAATTGGGTGGTACTTCTGTTCCAGTGGTCGTATGCCATGCATGTCTAATGGAATTTGGTATTTGTGTATTTATATCTTGATATAATGTTCCATTGAAAGCTACATTTAAAACTTGGATGCCTCTACAAATCGCTAGTAGTGGTTTCCCCTTCTCCACAGTTTTCCTTGCTAATTCTATTTCAAATTTATCTCTTAATGGATTTATCTGCCCCATTTTTGGTATTGGTATTTCTCCATATAGGTATGGGTCTATGTCTGGTCCACCACTCAATATTACTGCATCAATTCTATCAAGTATCTCTTCAATGCTCATATTATATGTTGGTGGTATTATTATTGGTGTTCCACCTGCAATTTCAATGGATTTAATATATGCTTCACTAATACTATATGTATTTCTAGTCCAATCGTATGCTGCACTAACCCCAACTATAATCCTCACATTTACCACTTATCATAGTAAAAGTTAAAGGTTACTTAAATGATTTATTTCTATGTTAAGGTTGATTTTATGAGCATCCGTAAATATTTGATTTTAACTCCTGATGGTAGAGAGCTTGATCCATTTAAAGTTTCTCTTAAAGAATTTAATGAAGATTTTAGGGTTATAGTTAGAAAAGAGGCTTTAAAGGAAGAGGTTGGTAGAGGAGCTTCTAAAATTCATGGTTATCTTAAGAGGTTTGGTTTTGAATGGGAGGAAAATTCTGATTATGGTCATATGCGTTTTGGCCCATATGCAACTTTGATATTTGATCTTGTTGCTGAGGCTGCTCGTAAAGCCGCAAGAGATTTAGATTTACCTATAGTTGAAGTTAGAGGTACTGCATTCTTTGATTTAAATGTAAGTGCTGTTTCTGAGCATGCAAAACTTTATGGTGATAGACTTTACATTGTGGAGAGTGATAAGGGTAAATTGGTTTTGAGGTATGCTGCATGTCATCAACAATTTTCTATGATTAAAGATTGGCATTTTTCATATAGGAATCTTCCATTTGGCGCTCTTGAAATAGCTGATTCCTATAGGTTTGAGCAAAGTGGTGAAGTAGAATTATGTTTTAGGCTTAGAAGATTTTTCATGCCTGATTTACATGTCTTCACTAAAGATATTCGTGAAGCTATGAATTGGTTTATGAAGATTCATAGGAAAATTATGGAAGAAGCATCTAAAGTTGGTAGAACTTATGAAATTCTAGTTAATGTTGTTAATCCAGATGAATATGCTTTGAATAAGGGGTTGATATTGGATTTGGCTAAAGATGTTGGTAAACCTATTTTGGTTTGTATTTATCCGGCTACTGGATTGAATTATTATTGGACTGTTAACGTTGAGTATATGATTGTTGATATTGCTAAGAGGCCTAGGGAGATAGCTACTGTACAAATAGATATTGGAAATGCTAAGAGATTTGGTATAAAGTATATGGGTGAAGATGGTTTAGAGCATAATCCAATAATTTTACATACAGCTATACTTGGGAGTATTGAACGTTATATATACATGCTTTTTGATACAGCGCTTAAGATGGAGAAACCTATGCTTCCATTTTGGATTTCTCCAGTACAGGTTAGAGTAGTACCTGTAGATAAGAGGAATCTTAATTATGCTATTAAGGTTTGTGATGAATTGAATTCGCATGGATTTAGAGTTGACATTGATGATACTGATAGATCTGTTTCTAGGAAGATTGTGGATGCTGAGAGAGAATGGATTCCATATATAGTGGTTGTTGGAGATAGAGAAGAAGCTGAGGGTACTGTTAATGTTAGGTATAGGAAGACTGGTGAGCAATATGAGATTTCCCTTAATGAATTTCTATCTAAACTTGATAGTGAGTCTATGGGCTATCCGAAGAGGATTGGATATTTCCCGAAATTCGTTTCTAAAAAACCCGGCTTCATAACCTATTAATCTAATTAAGAGTTGATTCTACTTGATGAAATTGAATTATCCATTTATTTATAGGGCAGTATTCTTAAAGAGATTAAATAGATTTAAGTGTCTAATTAATGTTGATGATGTGATTTATTCTGCACATATACATGATCCTGGGAGACTTAATGAATTACTTAAGCCAGGGGTTGAAGTTCTCGTTAGACCACATTTAAACATTAATAAAACTGATTACTATCTTTTTGCTGTCCACTCCATGGATGGATGGGTTTTAGTGGATTCTGCTCTTCACAATGATATTTTCATTTGGATTTTAAATTCCGGTTTTATCCCTGATTTAAATGGTTTTGAAATTGTTAAGAGGGAGTATAAGTTTATGGATAGTAGGTATGATTTCCTTTTGAAATCTTCAATGGGTGGAAAGTGTTTATTGGAGGTTAAGGGTTGTACACTTGTGGTTGATAGTGTTGCAATGTTTCCAGATGCACCTACAATTAGAGGTAGAAGACATGTTTACGGTTTAATTGATGCTTTAAGGAATGGTTATGATGCTATGATAATTTTTCTTATAACACATCCTGGAGCTAGAGTTTTTAAACCCAATTGGGTTGTTGATGAAAGGTTCTCAAAGTCTTTATTGGAAGCTTATGAAACTGGTGTTAAGATTCATGCTTGTAAAACTTTTTTATTGGTTGATTCCATGAGTTTAACTTGGGGTGGAAATATTCCAGTGATCCTCGAATAATTACCAATCATCAATTGAACTTATATTAAACATCTTCTTTGGAAACATAGCATTAAACATTCTTAAAACATAATCATTCATCTTAAACTCAATGATATAATCCTCTTTTAACAATTCTTTAAAACTCTTAATCCCATAGATTAACTTTGTAATTCCATCCCTTGTGAATTCAATATGATTTTCAGCGTTTTCATCATCAGAAAAATTAATTTCATCACCCACAATCTCCATTTTAGTTTTTCCATATGGGGTTCTAATACATATTTCGGTTTCAATTTCATTTTCGAAATTCTTTAATCTATCTTCCAATTCAGGTTTTAATTCTTCAAATAATCTTCTTTGATCAGTTATGTAATCCATATATATTGCTCCCTTCATTTCCTCAAAATATTTCAATACATTTTTAGGAAGATAATTTCTCGGAATCCTTAATACGAAGAGTTTTACATCCTCTGATAATAATCTACTCAATATCTCCCTAAAAACCATAATTCTATTCAAGGGATTCTTCGCCATAATCTCAAGTATTAAACCCGTCTTATTTAACCATCTACTTCTTAAAGCCTTTAAACCATTAAATGCTAATGCATATCCAACAATATTCCCATTTTTCTTAACCATAATCCTAATTCCCGCAGTTTTATCTTCATAAAAGAAGCTTTGATGATATGTTTTCTCTATAATCTTCTTAACCCAATAATCCATGGATCTATAACAAGATCCATTAATCCTTCTACTACATTCTTCATACATCTTCATAACATACCCTAAATTACCCATATTGATTTCTTCAATTTCCACATCTTCTTCTGGTAAAATCTTCAATGTCTTTTCAGCCCTCTCCCTAGTTCCAATGTATTCACATATAAATGTTGTATCAGCATAACCCATAGCTCTATAAACCCTATATCCTTCACCACCATATCCAGTGAATAATGATGATATCGGCCATCCATTCCCTCTACATATTTCAATGGCCATAGATAATAATTTCGTAGCTATCCCCTGTCTCCTATAATCTGGATGCGTAGATACATTAGCTATCCCTCCACAATCTAATATACTCTTGTTAATTCTAATCTTTCTATGCATCAATTGTATATGTCCAACTATTTTACCACCATTCTCTGCCACCAATGCATTTTCCAGTTTAAATCCATCATCATCTTCACAATAATCAAGCCAATCTTCAACACTTAAACCCCAAGAATTAAAACTTCTAAAACAAATCTTCAATAAATCCACTATACCCTTCTCATCTCCACTAACGTATCTCCTAAAATTTACACACATTTCTATTACCATCCCAGAACATCAACTTCCATAAACATATTTATCTTAGTTATCAGAAATATTTATTTGGCGATGAAGATAGCTGGTAAAACTGAAGTGTGAAGAGTGATACCAGAGCTGAGCCAAAAACCCTTTATAGTTTATATTAGATAATCATTTAAGGTGAATTTAGATGCCTGTAGTCCATGTATACATGTGGGCTGGTAGAACCCCTGAAGTCAAAGAGAAAATAATTAAAGGGATAACAGAGGTTTTTGTAAATTTAGGTGTGCCAGCAGAAGCTGTAACTGTAATTTTACATGATATTGAGAAGAGTAATTGGGGTATAGCCGGCAAACCAGCTTCAAAAACATCATAAACCCTTTTTTATGTTTAAACTTCTTTTAGGAGGATTATATAGTTGCAATTTTCTAAAATATTTAAAATAATAACAATGGTTGAAATTCTTAAATTATTCTGAAAGAAATATGTTTAATATTAATGATAAATATTTTATTTATTATCTTAGAAATTCTTTTACTCCAGTTAATGCGTATATTATTGATTCACAGATGTATGTTGCATGATCAGCTATTCTTTCAAGATGTCTTATTGTAAGTATGCTTGAAACAATAATTCTACTTTCAACATTCTTTTCTTCAATTATTTTGTCTAGGAATTCGAAGTAGATTTTATCGATATCTTTCTCTATTTCTGATATGCTTTTAGCAATTTCTATATTCTGTTTTTTTAATGCTTCTATGCTTATCTTTATTGTGTTTAAAACTTTTTCACTCATTTCCATAGCATATGAGAATATCCATCCATTGCATCCTTTTAATCCTCCAAAGTGTTTATTAACATAGGATATATCTAGAGCATATCTCCCAAGACGAGTAAAATCATATGATATTTTCATGTATGATTTTATTGTACGTAAATCTGAGGCTACTGGTTGAAACCTTGCAATAATCTCAAAAGCTTTATCCTCAATTTGATCATTTAATGTGAGCAATATATCAGATATTTCCTTGATTTTATGATATGAGTTTCCATTGTAAAAGTTTTCTTTAATAGCTATTGATATTGCTTGATATGCTAAATCACCCATCTTATGGATTACTGCTGAAATTTCTCTTAACTTTAAATCTATTATTCTAATAATAAATTTCACCTCAACTAAATTTCCCAGTTATATATTCTTCGGTTAACTTCTTCTTTGGTTTTTCAAAAATGTCTTTTGTTGCTCCATACTCCACTAATTCACCAAGATATAGGAAAGCTATATAATCGGATACTCTTGCTGCTTGTTGTATGTTATGTGTCACAATAATTACTGTATAATCCTCCGCAAGTTTCCTTATCAAAGTTTCTATCTTTGATGCTGATATCGGGTCTAAAGCTGAAGTTGGTTCATCCATCAACAGAACCTCCGGTTCGATGGCTAATGCCCTAGCTATACAAAGCCTTTGTTGTTGTCCACCTGAAAGGCTGGTTCCTGGTTTGTTTAATTCATCTTTCACTTCATCCCACAATCCAACAAGTATCAAACTTCGCTTAACAATTGAGTCAAGAGTCCTTTTATCATTTATACCATTCAATTTTGGGCCTATAGCAACATTATCATAGATTGATAACATTGGGAATGGATTGGGCTTCTGGAAAACCATACCAATTTTCCTTCTTATTTGAACCGGGTCAACCCCATTATTATATATATTTACACCATTAAAAAATACTTTTCCAGAAATGCGGGCTCCTGGAACAAGCTCATGCATCCTATTTATACAACGCAAAAGTGTCGTTTTACCACAGCCTGAAGGTCCAATTATTGCTGTTACAACTCTATCCTTAATCTTAATGTTAATATTCTTTAAAACTTGTTTAGAGCCAAACCAAGCGTTTAAATTTTCAATTTCAATTTTATAGATAGACATGACTAAAAACTCCCCCTCATTAACATTCTAGTAATAATATTTATTCCAAGGATCATGAGGATGAGTATCAAAGCTGATCCCCATGCTAAAGTTACCCAATTCTCAAATGGTGAATTAGCAAATAGAAAGATATTTAGTGCAAGGTTAGCTACTGGTCTATTCAGTCCGTGAAACCACCATCTCCAATAACCCATTGTAACAAGAATTGGCGCTGACTCCCCGGAGATTCTAGCAATTGCAAGTAGTATTCCTGTAATTATGGATTTCTTAGCTCCTTTCAACACTATGTGTAGTATCGTTTTCCATCTTGGAATTCCAAGTGCTATTGCAGCTTCCCTTATCATTGTTGGTATGAGTTTTAGGGCTTCTTCAGTAGTCCTTGTAACTATTGGGATCATTATTATGGCAAGAGCAAAAGATGCCGATATAAGTGAAAAACCTGTGATGGGGGATATGAGGGTATAGCTAAAAATTCCAATAATTATTGATGGAACTCCATTTAGCACTTCATTAAAGAATCTTATAATTGTTGAAAATTTGTTTTCTCCATATTCACTCAGAAATATACCTGAAATAACTCCTATCGGAACCCCTATCAAAGATG
Source organism: Methanomethylicia archaeon (assembly GCA_038727515.1). Lineage (GTDB taxonomy): Archaea > Thermoproteota > Methanomethylicia > Culexarchaeales > Culexarchaeaceae > JAVYVS01. The sequence continues at coordinate 436,362 of JAVYVS010000001.1, read as the reverse complement.
CTAGCCCAATTGTTATGAGCGTACCTTGTATGGCATTTGCTATTCCACCTTTAGCTTCTCCTACTGTGGGAGTTGTTTTAATAAAGAAGTCTAAGTCAATTGCCATAAATCCTCTTTTAATAACCTCAAACATTACGCTAAAAAGTGGGAGTATAGCAATTAGAAGTGTCAAATATATCATGAAGTGCATCACTATATCCTTAATTTTCCTTATTTTTTGGGTTGTCATTTTCATTCTCTCATTATCCCCCTAACTATTCTAAGAGAGCGCCAAATAATCAATCTCGCTAAAATTACTATTGTCAAGTTTATTAGTAAGAGTATTAAACCGACATTTATCAATGCGCTAATATATAAGTCGTATGTTGCTTCTAGAAATTCGTTTGCAATTATTGCTGACATAGTATACCAAGAATCAAAGAGCGATGATGGAAAAACCTTAAATTTGTTTCCAATAACCATTGTTATAGCCATAGTTTCACCAATAGCTCTTCCTAATCCGAGCATGGTTGCACCTAGAATCCCAGAGCGTGTATAACTCATCATCATCTTTACAGTTTCCCATTTCGTTGCTCCCAATGAGATAATGGCTTCCTTTATAGATGATGGAACTAATGAAAATAGATCTCTTAAAACTGAGGAGATAATTGGTATGATCATTATGGCAAGTAGTATTCCACCAGTCAAAACTCCACCGCCATATATAGGTCCAGAGAATAATGGAATAAAGCCTAATGTGATCTGTAAAGTTGAATAAACATGGTCGCGCAAAAATGGTATTAAAACATATACTCCCCAAATTCCATAAACTACGCTTGGAACGGCTGCTAAAAGTTCCACAAGGAAAGAGAAGAAATAGCTAAGTTTTTTTGGCATATATTCGGAGAGTGCTAGAGCTACACCAAGGCTTATTGGAAGACTTATTAACAATGCTATTGCAGAAGTTGTTAATGTACCAAGTATTAATGGTAGAGCCCCAAAGCTACGTTTTATTGCTGGATCCCATTCTACGCCAACTATAAATCTTAAACCAAAGGTTTCCATTGAGAGTCTAGAACCGAGAATCAACTCGTATATGATTAAACCGAGAATCAAAATGGTACTTGATGCAATAAGACCACTAAAAATTTTAAAGATGTAATCTCCATTTAATGAAAGTTTAAAAAGTGAAGATATTCGTGATTTTAAGTAATAAAAAATAGAACTAGGAATTTTTTCCTTAAGATTTTTCATTTTCTCACCAATTAACCTCTGTAAATTTGCCGTCCATTAAAGGTCATCATCTTAATGGTTTCCTCATTTTGTTTAACAATTTCTTTAGGTAATGGAACATAGTATAAACTGGTTGCATAATTTTGTCCATCATGAATAATCCACCAGAGGAAATAAACTAGTTCTTTGGCTGTATCTTCATTTATGTTTGGCAAAATGCTGAGCTCCTTATATACTAGTATATAGGAAAAGCTCGTGATTGGATATGCTCCTTTTGCTTCTTTATTATTTACTATGCTATCTATTATTGAAACATTTGACCAGTTTTCATCTCCTTTTGGTAGAGTGATAGCAGAGGTTGCTGCAGCTTTCATGAAAGCTTCTATATTTGGTTCAATGAATTCTCCAGCAGCATTTTGTATACGGCCATATAGTAGGTTATTCTTTTTTGCATAAGCAAATTCCACATAACCTATGGAATATGGTGTTTGCTGAACAAAAGCGGCGACCCCCTCATTACCCTTAGCTCCAATTCCAATAGGCCAATTTACGGAAGTTCCTTTGCCAACAGTTTCCCTCCATTTATTGCTAACAGCTGAAAGATAGCTAGTCCAGACAAATGTAGTTCCACTACCATCAGATCTATGGACAACAATTATTTCTTTGTCTGGGAGGTTTACTCCAGGATTTATTGCCTTTATGCTTGGGTCATTCCATCTTCTTATTTCCCCTAGGAATATCTTAGATAGGACTTCGCCTGTGAAATTTAAATAAATTGATATTCCCGGTAAATTATATATTGGAACAACTCCTCCTATAGTTATTGGTATATGTAGTGTTCCAGTGGCATTTCTAAATTGGACATCGCTGAGTGGGGCATCGCTAGCTGCAAAGTGTACAGTTTTTTCCATATGAGCTCTAATCCCACCACCACTACCAATAGGTTGATAATTTATTAGAACTTTTGAATTAACTTTACGATATTCAGCAATCCATTTATCAATTAATGGAAAGGGGAACGTTGCACCTGCACCATTAAGGGATATCTCTTTTTCTTGTTGTAATGTGATTTTTTGGTAAGCTATGAAGCTTGTAGTTGCTATTATGGCGATCATAACCATTATTACGATTTTATTGATCATCTTCATATTTTAATCCCTATGGCATTTATGCTGTTGGGAAAAATATATATTTTATCAAAATAAAATATATATACGAAAGTAAACTATATAGATAGGTTGAGTGTTTATGGAGAATGAGGAAATAAGGCGGATTCAATTAACTGGAGGATCAACGTATACAGTCTCTTTACCGAAAAAATGGGTTTCTGAAATGGGTCTTAAAGCTGGTAGTTCTATTGTAATACTTCAGGAAGGAGAATCACTTATTTTAATTCCAAAGGATTTAGCTAAACCAAAGATAAGTTTCCCTGAAGCTATACTCAAAATATCTGTTGATGATACTCCGGAGAAAATTGCTAGAGCAATAATATCCATATACCTCAATGGGTACAGCTCTATTAGAATTAAAACTGTAGATGATAATAATATAACTCCATCACAAAGAAATGCTATAAGGGAATTGGTAAAGAGAAAGTTAGTTGGTACAGAGATCATATTTGATTCATCTCAAGAAATCATAATTAAAGTTTTAGTCAGTTATCCAGAGCTTTCTGTGGAGAGTGCTCTTAGACGTGTTTGTTTAATTACATCTTCAATGTTTAATGATGCTGTTAAAGCATTGGTCAATTTAGATAAAGAACTTGCTAAGAATGTAATTGAACTAGACGATGAAGTTGATCGCTTTAGCTTTTACATAATTAGACAATTAAAATTTGCTGTACAAAATAATAAAATTCTAAAAGAAATTGGACTTTCAAATCCAAAGGATTGTTTGGGTTATAGAGTTGTGATAAAATTTGTTGAAAGGGCAGCTGATCATACGGTTAAGATATCTAGAAATGTTCTTTTAATTGATGAAAAATTAGATGAATCAATTTTGCAAAAAATTTTAGATATGAGCAACTTTGTTAAATCAATATTTGAAAGATCTGTGGAATCCCTATTTAAAATGGATTATCTTCTAGCAGAAAAAACCATATCAGAAACTAAGAAAATAGCATCAATGGAAAATGAAATAATAAAGACTCTTGTTGGAGGGAAAACCGACAAGGTATTGATTTCAAATATAAGGATGATTTTAGAAAGTATTAGAAGATTTGGGGAATATGCAAGTGATATTGCTGAAATAGTGTTAAATCTAACTATAAATCAAATAATCATGACTTAAGAAATCTTAAGCCAGTTTTACTGTTTATTTTTATGTCTATGGCCATTCTGTATTCTCTTGGTGCAACTTCTCCAGTTCTTCTAACATCTATTATTTCATATTCTACTCCAAGTTTAGTAAGTTCTTCTTCATATCTACTTTTCATTTTTTCCTTTGGGTTTTCTCCTTTCATGTATTTTATGAAGTCGTAGGCATGTATTACTCCTCCAGTTTCTTTTAATGCTATTATTGCATAGGGTAGGTATTTTAATGCTAATTCTGGGTATGGCATTAGAACTCTATCGGCTATTTCAACTAGTTTTTCCATTATAATTTCTTTTGCATCTCCAAGTAATGGTATTACTATGTCTTCAACTTTGTTTAATTTTATGTTTTCTATGGCGTATTTATGTGCTTCTGGGTTTATGTCTATAGAATATATCTTTGATGGTTTATTTTTGGCTTTTCTAGCTATTACTATTGAGTATGTTCCTATTCCAGCAAACATGTTCACTATAGTTTCTCCAGCTAAAACTTTTTCAGCTATTCTCATTCTCTCTGTGGATAGTCTTGGTGTGAAATATACTTTTGATATATCTAACTTGAATATGCATCCATATTCTCTATGTATTGTGGTAAATCTTTTTTCTCCTGCAAGCCATTCTAAATCCATAATCCTATAGTCTCCACTTATTGGACTCTTCTTCTCTACAACAACCTTTATGTATTTTACTTCTTCAAGTATTTTCTTTGCTACTTCAATTTTTCTGTCTTTAAATTCTGGTTTTAATTCTATTATTGCTATATCTCCTATTACGTCTAGGCTTCTAAGCCAAAGTCTTTTTATTTCTCTTAATGTCATCATACACCTTTTAATTTATTTACGTTTCCTTTAAATATGATGTTCACTTCTTAATTATATGTATGAGTTATTTAGTTGTTAAGTGTCCTTATTGTGGTGATGTTAGGGCTGTTAGGGCTGGTGTTAAAAGTTTTCAGTGTTTTAATTGTGGTAAGCGTATTGTTTTTTCCTTGGGTTTAGTATTGTATAAGGTTGATGATAAACGATTGGTCCCCTATGTTGTTATGAAGTTTAAAGAGAAGGTTTTTAAGGGGTGTTGAGTGATTCTATGGGTTATACTTTTAATGTTAAGAGGAGTGTTATGGATGTTTTTAGTAGTATTGCATATGAATTTGATGTTACTAGGGTTAAGCCTTGGAGTGAAGTTTATCTTTTATCTAGGTTTGGTGGTTTAATTGTTGATTTAGGTTGTGGTTCTGGTAGACATTCTATAGCTTTAGTTAATGAGGGATGTGAAGTTTTAGCTGTTGATATCTCTCCAGTTATGGTTAAATTATGTTTATCTAAGGTTAGGTTTAGGGAGAGTTATAGGTTTATTAATGGAGTTGTATGTGATATTAACTTTCTACCATTTAGATCTTGTTCTATAGATCATGCTCTATGTTTAGCTACTATCCATCATATTCCATTGTTTAAGTGTAGGGTTGATGCTTTAAATGAGATTTTTAGGGTTTTAAGGAAGTTTGGGATATTAGTTTTAAGTGTTTGGGCTTTATATCAATATAGATTTTTCAAATTGATTCCTAAAATGTTGTTTAATCGTTTTTTAAGGCGTGTTAAAGAATATGGTGACGTATATATTCCATGGAAATCTCGAGGTGGTGTTTATCTACGTTTCCATCATCTATTTTCTAGGAGGGAATTTCTTAGGCTTTGTAGATCTTCAAAATTTCATTTAGCATATTTTTATGGTAAAAGTTTTAGGAAGACTAGATTTTCTGAGAATCATGTGGCTATATTATTTAAGCCTTAAACCTTTTATCTCACTATTCCATTTATTTAATTGTTATGCTTGATAGTTTGATTGAGTATTTTAAGGGTTTGAAGAAGCCTATTAGGAGTATTTCTGGTGTTAATGTAGTTGCCGTTATGGCTCATCCATATCCATGTCCACATGGTAAATGTATTTATTGTCCAGGTGGACCTGAATATGGTACTCCACAGAGCTATTATGGTAGGGAGCCAGCTTTAATGAGGGCTCAAGAATTTAATTATGATCCATATGAGCAAGTTAGGGCTAGATTGAATCAATATTATTCTCTAGGTCATAATCCATCTAAAATTGAATTAATAATTATGGGTGGAACATTTCCAGCTATGCCTCTTGATTATCAAGAATGGTTTGTAACCATGTGTTTAGAAGCTATGAATAGGTATCCAAATCCTAGATCTGATAAATGGATTAGTTTAGAATATGCTCAGAGGAGGAATGAGTATGCAAAGATTAGATGTGTGGGGATGACTTTTGAAACTAGACCTGATTGGGGGAAGGAGGTACATGCTGATAGAATGTTAATGCTTGGGGGTACTAGGGTTGAATTGGGTGTACAAACCATTTTTGATGATATTCTAGTTAAAGTTCGTAGAGGTCATAGTGTTAAGGATACAATAGAATCTACTAGAATATTGAAGGATTGTGGATTCAAAGTATGTTATCATATTATGCCTGGACTTCCAGGTAGTGATTTAGATATGGATCTTAAGGTTTTTGAAACTATTTTTAGTGATCCAAATTTTATGCCTGATATGCTTAAGATTTATCCAACTATAGTTGTTAAGGGAACTGGACTTTATGATCTTTGGATTAAGGGTTTATATAAGCCATTTACAACTGAAGATGCTATTGAACTTTTAATAAAGGTTTTACCGAGAATTCCAAGGTGGGTTAGGATTATGCGTATTCAAAGGGATATACCGTTAAATGTTGTGGAAGCAGGAGTTAATATAGGGCATTTAAGGGAGGTTGTACATGAGAGATTGAAGAGTATGGGTTTAAAGTGTAATTGTATTAGATGTAGAGAAGTTGGGCATAAAATGTTGAAGGAAAATGTATACCCAAAATTGGAGGATATTAAGTTGTTTATTGAGAGATTTGAAGCTAGTGGTGGTGTTGAAGTATTCTTGTCTATTGAAGATAGTGTTAGGGATATATTACTAGCCTTCCTTAGACTTAGATATCCATCACCATTAGCTCATAGACGTCAAATAAATTCTAAAACAACAATAGTTAGAGAATTACATGTTTATGGACCTCAAGTTCCAGTAGGTGTTAAATCAACTATTGAATGGCAACATAAAGGTCTTGGAGCAATGTTGCTATCTGAAGCTGAAAGAATATCTATGGAGGAATTTGATGCAAAGAAGATTTTAGTGTTATCTGGTATTGGTGTTAGAAGTTATTATAGACGTTTAGGTTATAGAAAACTTAAGGATAGTCCATACATGTGTAAACCATTATAGAAGTTTATTGTAAAGGTCTAATCTATTCATATATTTGAGATTTAATTGTTTATGGAATCATTTTTATATTTCTCATTTAAATATAGGTTTGATATTATATGGAGTTTGATTTACTTATTGTTGGTGGAAAGATTTTTGATGGTACTGGTAATCCATGGTTTTATGGTGATATTGGAGTTTTAAATGATAAGATATCCTTTATTGGTAGTGCTAAGGGTATGGATGCTAAGATTATTATTGATGCTAGAGGTTTAGCTGTTTCTCCAGGGTTTATTGATATGCATAGTCATTCTGATTTGGAATTGCTTGTTGATGGTAGAGCTATTAGTAAGATTCATCAAGGTGTTACATTGGAGGTTGTGGGTAATTGTGGTAGTTCTGCAGCTCCACTTAATGATTTAATGAAAGTTTACATGGAGAAATTTGTTTTACCTGAATTTGAAGGGCAAATTAAATTGGATTGGTCTACCATGGGTGAATACTTCAATAAACTTGAAAAGGGTGGTATATCTGTCAATGTGGCTTCCCATGTAGGGCATTCTACGGTTAGATCTTATGTTATGGGTTTTGTAAATAGAGAACCCACAAGGAATGAATTGGAGGAGATGAAAAGGCTTGTAGCTGAAGCTATGATGGATGGAGCTGTAGGTTTAAGTACAGGTTTAATTTATCCTCCAAGTTGTTATGCTAAAACTGAGGAGATAATTGAATTAGCTAAAGTTGTAGCTCAATATGGTGGTATATATGCAAGTCACATTAGAGGTGAAGGTGCAACTCTACTTGAAGCTGTTAAAGAAGCTATACGTATAGGGGAGGAAGCTGGAATCCCAGTGGAGATTAGTCATTTTAAAGCTAGTGGAAAATTAAATTGGGGTAAAATTAGAGATGCAGCTAAATTAATTGAAGAAGCTAGAAATAGGGGTGTAGATGTAACTGCAGATCAATACCCATACATCGCTTCAAGCACAAGTTTAAGTGCATTACTTCCAGATTGGGCTCATGAAGGTGGAGCTGAAAAATTATTAGAGAGATTGAAAAACCCTGAAGATCTAATTAAAATCAAAGCTCATCTTGAAGGATATTCTAAGAGAGAACCTGATTATTGGGATAGGATAATGATATCATACTTAGAAAAGAATAAACAATTCCTAGGGAAAACCATTAGTGAAATATCTAGAATACTTGGTTTAAATCCCGTGGATACAGTTATAAAGCTTTTATTAGATGAAGAGAGTAGAGTTTCACATATAAGCTTTGGTATGTGTGAAGAAGATGTTGAATTTGCCATGAAACTTCCATGGGTTATGGTTGGATCTGATGGGAGTGCAGTAGCTCCGGAGGGAGTTTTAGGTAAAGGTAAACCTCACCCAAGATATTATGGGACATTCCCAAGGGTTTTAGGTGTATATTCACGTGAACGTAAAATTATAAGTTTAGAGCAAGCTATAAGAAAAATGACTTATCTACCAGCATGGAGACTTGGATTTAGAGATCGTGGAATAATACGTGAAGGAGCATATGCAGATATAGTGGTATTCAATCCAGAAACTGTAAAGGATAACGCTATATTTACAGATCCACATCAACTACCAACAGGTATAATTCATGTTATAGTAAATGGTGTACCAGTGGTATTTAATGGGAAACATACAGGTGCAAAACCTGGAAGAGTTTTAAGGAAGCATATACGAAAATGAATTTGAAATTATTTAATAATATTGTAAATAATCTTCAATAATTCCTCCACATACATTTTTATTTTTGAGATATTTACTTACCTAATTTGAACATTCTCTTTTGAGTAATGAATATTTTTAATATTGTTTTTCATATTTTATCATGGTCTCTATGGAGAAGAAGATTAAGTGTAGTCATGGTGAAGTTGAATTTCTAGGTGAACAAAAAGGTGAGCATGGAGTTAATAAGTATTATAGATGTTTAAAATGTGGTAGTATACTAATTCTTTCAGAAGATCAAATACTATATGAAATACCGAAACGTAGTTTGTAAATGGAAAAATTATTGAAATAATTAATTTATATAAAATTATTTTGATGAGCCCTTTAATTCATTTAATTTGTTTTTAAATGTTGATATTAATGCATTTATTTCACTTCCAATAGCGATCATTTTAAATCCCATATCTCTATGCTTTTCTGCCATTTCCAGTGAACTATATATCCCTATAGGTTTATTCTTCTCTAAACATTTATTGAGTATTTCACTTATTATTTTTTGAACTTCTGAGTGTTGTGGATTTCCAAGATATCCTAATGATGTTGCTAAATCGTAAGGTCCTATGAAGAGTGCATCTACACCTTCAACACTAATTATCTCATCTAAATTCTTTACAGCTTCTAAAGTTTCTATTTGTGATATTAATATTATATCTTCATCAACTCTTTCAAGATACTCCTTTAACTTTAATCCATATTTTGCAGCTCTCCTTGGACCATAACCTCTTATACCCCTTGGTGGATATCTTATGGCTTTAACTGCTTCTTCAGCTTGTTTAGCATTATTAATCCATGGAATCATAATGCCCATAGCTCCTACATCTAAAGCAAGTTTTATTTGTACAAAATCATTCCACCAAACTCTAACTATTGGAGTAATCTTTTCTTCATCTATTACTTGCAGTAATCTTTGAACATCACTAATTGTTAATGGTGCATGCTCCATATCAATAAGCATCCAATCAAAATCCAACATAGATAAAGCTTCAACAATATCAGGACAATTCATTGTAATCCAAACACCATAAGCAATTTCATTACGAAGTAATTTCTCCTTCAACTTATTAACCATAATCGTCAAATAATCCATTGAACGATCTATTGAAAAGATTTTCTATCAATAAATTTTAGATTATTTAATTTATACGATGCTTCGTAACTACTTCTTCAAGCTTAACATAGTCTTCCCCATTACTTTAAAAAATTTCCAATTATGCTCTCGATTAAAACTTATTATTATTTATTTGTTAATTATATTTCCATTTGTTTTTGTATTGTTTTCTTATATATGGTTATGGCTATGGTTAAGAGTATTATTGTTGATGTTATGATTTTTATTGTGTCTATTAGTAGTGTTTCATATGGTGGTTCAAATACTATTATTCTCCTACTTATTTCAATGCTCCATGCTGGTGGAAATATTTTTGCTAGTATTCTTATGGGTTGAGGCATCCATTCTATTGGAAACCATATTCCAGTTGTAAATGAGAGTAGTAGTCCTAGAATAACCCCCATACTTGATGCTCCTTCTCTTGTTTTTGCTATCATGGATATTATTGCTCCTATACTTATACTCATTAACGCACCACACACTATGAATATTGCTGATAGTATATGTATTGGATTTGTAGGATTGAATGTTATATGTGCTCCTATTATTGGTGAAATACTTATCAATATGAGTATTATTGTTGATATTAACATTGGTATCATTAATGATATCATTCTTCCAATTATGAATTCACTTGCTGTTAAAGGTGTTGATAAAAGCTTCTTTAAGGTTCCTCTTTCTTTTTCAGATATTATCATTGTGGATCCTGATGAAAATCCAGTGTATAGGAATAGCATTCCAATAGCTCCAATAGTATACCATCCAATTATCCTTGAACGTTCTTGAAATACCTCTGGTAAAATATATCCTATACTCATGTTAACTGGGTTTACTAAATTCTTTAAGACTATCTTAGACCAATACCTATACTCTTCTGGAATATAGCTAAGAATATATTTAACTCTCTCCGATGAAATTTCCTCTGAAAATCCTCTTATAACACTGGTAATTATTGTTTCAGTTATTTGCTTTGTTTGTGGGGTTTTAGCACCCACATACACCTTTATCTCCACTGAACTTATCACATTAAATATTTCAAATCCAAAATCCTCTGGTATTATTATTAATGCATCAAGAATCCCCCTCTTTAGACTTTGAACAGCTTCCTCTACAGTTTTATATTCACTTATACTGAATATCCTTGTACCATTATACTCTATTTCTCTTAGAATTTTAATGAATGTTGTACCATTAAATGGTGTATTAGATTTATCGTAATTTATTACTCCAATATTTAAGTTTATAAATTGATTAGTGGTTGTTGGTGGTACAAATACGTATGCTGTCATGAGTATCCATATTAATGGCCAAATTAAAAGCCAAAACAATAAGATCTTCTCCCTATAGTATCGTTTAATTTCACATTTAATGAATGCAATTATCGTCTTTAATTTCATTCTCTCAAACCCCTCCCAGTCAATTTTAAAAATACATCTTCAAGTGTTGGATTATCTATTTTTACACTTGAAATTTTCACTCCTGATTCACTTAATTTTAAAATGTATTTAGGCATATCCATATCTGGGTCATTACTATGTATTCTCAATTCATCATTTATAGTGAAAACATCATTACAATAATGCTTTAAAATGGTACTTGCTTTATCAATATATTCTTCAAAAGTTTTTATTGTTATAACTGAGGGTGGAGCATAAGATTTCTTTAATTCTTCTACACCTCCCTCAACTATTATCTTACCTCTATCCATTATTGCTACTCTACCCATAAGTTCTTCAGCTTCATTTACTATATGTGTTGCAAACATTACTGTGGCGTTTTCAATTGATAATTTACGTATTAAATCTAAGATTTTCCTCCTCATATTAGGGTCAAGTCCAGTGGTAGGTTCATCTAAAATAATTAATTCTGGTTTAACGATCAAAGTAATAATAATTGAAATTAATTTGCTCTGACCAGTGGAAAGTTTTGAAGCTAATTTAAACTTTAAATCATTAATACCAAAATAATCAAATAACTCATTGGATCTCTCCTTTAAAACATCTTTCTCTAATCCATAGATTGAAGCATAATATTCAATATTCTCCATTGACGTAAGCCATGGATATAGTATTGATGTTGATGGTAGATATGAAATCTTATGATGGATTTTAGGGTCTGATGGATCAACACCAAACACTTTCATGAATCCAGAAGATGGTTTTAAAACTCCTGCGATTATATTGAATAATGTAGTTTTGCCAGCACCATTAGGACCTAAAACCACATAGATCTCACCACGTTTAATACTTAAAGAAACATCATCCAGCGCCTTAAAACCATTATAATATTTAGAGACCTTATCCAATAGTACAATGTAATCCATTAATTACATCCCCACTTCTTTATTTTTCTAAACACATATTTGTGAATTTATATAATTAAAATTATCTTCAGAGGATTTAAAAGTATGTGAAAAACAATATTGAAATTCTAACTAGATCATAAAATACGCTAATATTTATTCAATGGAGTAAACATGGATGTTAAGGAGGATTTCTTCATATCGATATTAAATATGATCCTACTAGTCTTTACTTCAATTTGCATTTTATGTCATCATTACAAGATTTTTGAGTGTAAAGTTCTTCTACTCTTTTATATGGTTGGAGGCAGTATTGTTGGGAGATAATATTATTCATATGCTTACTTTAATGTTATGGAATGAAAAGGGTTTACTCATATATTTTGGGAATTTATTTTTATGTGGTTGATGGAATTCATCTGGTTGATTTTCATTATATCATCTTTTATGTATTAGAATGAACTTTTTAGCTTTGCTTCCAATACTTATAGCTTCATCTATGGATAGATGTACTTCTGAGGTTTCCAAACTTTTTTCTTTGATTGTAGCTTCAATTAATGCGAGATCTGCATTTTCAACGTATTTTATTAGATTTTCACATAACCCTGTATCGCCACTCACAACTATTCTTTGATCTCCATACCTTATTGAGTATCCAAGTGCTGGTATGGGTTCCAATACCCCTAAATGTCTAATTGATCCTCTATGTATAACTGAGAATGCTTGAATGACTGTTTCTCCAATAATTATCTCTTCTCCATCTGAAACTTCGATTAAAATAATCTCATATGGTATTGTTTTCCCATATATTTTTATGAAATTTTCAATTAAACTTTTAACTTCAATACAATTCTTTGGTGCAATTATCTTTAGATTCTTCTTCCTTCCAAGCATTCTGAGGAATCCCAGTAATGTCCATAAGCCTCCCATGTGATCGTAGTGTCCATGGGTTATGATTATAGCTTCTAATTTATTGAAATCGTAGTTTTCCTCAAGTAAATCTCTTAAAATACCATCCCCTACATCTATGAGTAAATCATATTTAATTGTGGATACTAGTATTTGCGTTGCAACTCCAGCTTTAGAATATAAAACTTTCATCTTCCAATCTCTACCTTGCCAAAACTCTTCCAACTTAAACACCAATATTATGAATTATACTTTACTCTTTTTTGTATAAATTTCTTGTCAAATATTTATTTGATTTGTTCAGCTTCTTTATCCTGATAATGTTTATAGGTGTTTTTTATGTATATAGTTTTATGGTGAATAATTATTTGGACTAAGGGTCCTGAGGAATTGTGGAATTGGGATAGGGTTAAGGATAGTATTAGATCTCTCCGTGGAAGATTGGGTTTTGAAGATGTTGATGAACTTCATTTTCTAGGTTTTAGATTATCCCTTTCAAATGGAGAGGTTTTTGATGAGATTTTGAATAGGAAATTGGAGTTTAAGGAGCGATTGCCACTATACTTTATTTTACATAATTATTCTTTAACATCCAATGATATTGGTTTATCTGGTAGGCTCATAACATTCATGGATTTATCTAAGATTATTGGACCCTGCCCTACGCTTGGGAGGGAGGTTCTTAAGAATTTTGAATCAACCTTCGGTTATAATTTGAGTTTATTGTTTTCAGCAGCGAGATTCTTTAAACATGAAGTATTAGATTTAGGTGATGCTTCAATAAAAATATATTCTCTCCCAAGGGTTCCAATAGTGTTGATTGTTTGGGGTGGAGATGAGGAGGTATCTCCATCAAGTAATGTTATGTTTGATGAAACCATAATAAACTATCTTCCAACGGTAGAGATCATAACTAGATTAACGTCTATCACCATAAGAAGGTTAATTGATGCTTCAAGGATTTCGAGATAAAGACTATAGATTACCTTTTCTATAGGACTATAACTCCTTCAATAATTCCACTACGTTATAAGATGTTTTGTATCTGGAAGCGTATTGAGTAAAGGGTGGATTTACGTGTTTAGTTGGAGATTTTAAATTCTAGTATTGGATACTTTATATTTCCGTATTCGATTTTTAATGGTACTTATATACCTCTCCATATCAATATTTTGCATTCTATTTAGATTGTCTGTTTTAATTGTAACATTTCTCATGGTTTTATATATCATATTTCTCAAAAATCTTATATATCCCTTACATAAATGGTGTGAAGGGTTTTTGTAGGTATTATGGTGGGTAGTCTTAATGCTGTTCTAGTTTTAGAGGATGGTTCTATCTTCTATGGTAGGGGTTTTGGTTTTCCTAAGACTGTTGTTGGTGAAGTTGTTTTTACTACTGGTATGGTTGGTTACCCTGAATCTATAACTGATCCATCTTATCGTGGTCAGATTTTATGTTTTACTTATCCATTAATTGGTAATTATGGTGTTCCAAGATTTGATTTAAAGGATAGTTGGGGTATTCCTATAAATTTTGAATCTGATAAACCTCATGTACTTGGAGTTATTGTTCATGAATTATGTGAAAGACCTAGTCATTGGTCTTGTGGTATGAGTCTTCATGAATGGCTTTTTAATGAAGGTATTCCCGGTATTTATGGTATTGATACTAGAATGCTTACTAAGAAGCTTAGATCCAAGGGTGTTATGCTTGGTGTACTTCAAGTTTCAGAGGGTGACATAGATGTTGAATCACTTTTCTCATTAATTGAAAAGGCTCCGAGATATGATATGCTGGATCTCGTGGGTGAAGTTACAATTGAAAAGCCAGTGGTTTATGAGAATAATGGTCCTACGGTTGTGGTTATCGATTGTGGTGTTAAATATGGTATTATTAGAAGTCTATTATATAGGGGTTTAAGAGTTGTTAGAGTTCCTAGGGATTATGGTGTTGATAAAATACTTAGTTTTGATCCTAAGGGTGTTGTTATTAGTAATGGTCCTGGGAATCCTGAGGTTAATGTTGAAACTATTAAATGTATTCATGGGCTTATTGAAATTGGTATTCCAATACTTGGTATTTGCCTTGGGAATCAAATGATTGGTCTTGCTCTTGGAGCTTCAACATTTAAACTTAAATATGGTCATAGAGGTCAGAATAAGCCATGTATAAATCTCGATTTTAATAGATGTTATGTTACTAGTCAAAATCATGGTTTTGCTATTAGAGAAGATTCACTTGATGGTTCTGGTTTAATTGTTTGGTGGTTGAATGCTGATGATAAAACTATTGAAGGTTTGAAGCATTCTAAGAAGCCTTTGATTTCAGTTCAATTTCATCCTGAAGCTTCTCCCGGACCTTATGATGCTAGTTTTGTTTTTGATATGTTTATTGAATTGATGGAGTTGAATAGGGTATGATTAAGGAGAATATTAGGAAAGTTTTAGTTCTTGGTTCTGGTGCTATTAAGATTGGTGAAGCTGGAGAATTTGATTATAGTGGTTCTCAGGCTCTTAAAGCTATTAGAGAGGAGGGTATTGAAACTATTCTTGTTAATCCCAATGTTGCTACTATTCAAACTGATCCTAAGCTTTCTGGTAGAGTTTATCTTTTGCCTGTTTTACCAGAGTTTGTTGCTGAAGTTATTGAGGAAGAGAGACCTGATGGTATAATGCTTGGTTTTGGTGGTCAAACAGCTCTTAATTGTGGTGTTAAATTATATGATATGGGTATACTGGATAAATATGGAGTTAAAATTCTTGGAACTCCTATTGAAAGTATAAAGAAGTGTTCTGATAGACTTCTATTTAAGAAGGCTATGGAATCTGCTGGTTTACCTATGCCTAATAGTAAAGCTGCTTATACTGTTGATGAAGCTATTGAATATGCTAGGGAAATTGGATTTCCAGTTATGGTTAGAGTGGCATATACCCTTGGTGGTAAAGCTTCTGGTGTTGCTAGGAATAGAAATGAACTTGAGGAGATCGTTAGGAGGGGTCTTGCACACAGTATGATTGGTCAAGTATTAATTGAGGAATGTATATCATCTTGGAAGCAAATTGAGTATGAAGTTATGAGGGATTACTATGGTAATAGTGTAACTGTTTGTAATATGGAGAATATTTTGGGTATGAGGGTTCATACTGGTGATAATATTGTTGTTGCACCTTCACAAACATTGAGCAATAGGGAGTACCATATTTTGAGATCTGCATCTATTAAAGCTGCTGATACACTTCAAATAATTGGTGAATGTAATGTTCAATTGGCTTTAGATCCAAAATCTGAAGCTTTCTATATTATAGAGATGAATCCTAGAATGTCTAGGAGTTCAGCATTAGCTTCTAAAGCTACTGGTTATCCACTTGCTTATATGGCTGCTAAATTAGCTCTTGGTTATAGGCTTCATGAACTTATAAATAAGGTCACTAATAAGACAACTGCATGTTTTGAACCTGCATTAGATTATATTGTATTGAAGTTTCCAAGATGGGATTTCCAGAAGTTTGATGGTATTGATAGGAGGCTTGGTACTCAAATGAAATCTGTTGGTGAAGTTATGGCTATAGGTAGATGTTTTGAAGAAGTTCTTCAGAAGGCTATTAGAATGCTTGATATTGGTAGATATGGTTTAACTTCAAGTAATATTACTGATAGAAGTCTCCTTGAAAATAGACTTAGGGAACCTACTGATGAAATATTCTTTGATATAGCTGCAGCCTTAAAAGCTGGTTTTACTGTTGATGAAATATCTAAGTTAACTTATATTGATGCTTGGTTTATTGAAAAGATTAGGAATATTGTGGTTATGGAGGATCGTTTAAAATCTCTTAGGGGTAAACCTTTAGATGATTGTATAAATGTTATAAGGGAGGCAAAGAAACTTGGTTTTTCCGATAAGCAAATTGCATCACTTCTTGGATTAAGTGAAGATGATATTAGGAATTTTAGGTATAGGAAGGGGATTATTCCAGTAGTTAAACAAATAGATACTTTAGCTGCTGAATGGCCTGCTCAAACAAATTATTTGTATGTTACTTATGGTGGTGATGAAGATGATATTGATTTTAAACGTAATATTAGTAAAGTTGTGGTTTTAGGATCTGGAACTTATAGGATCGGTAGTTCTGTAGAATTTGATTGGTGTACTATGAATATGGTTTGGTCTTTAAAGGAGAGGGGGGTTGATGAAGTTATAGTGGTGAATTGTAATCCTGAAACTGTATCTACAGATTATGATATGAGTGACAAACTATATTTTGAGGAGCTCACTGTGGAGAGGGTTATGGATATATGTTTAAAGGAGAATCCCATTGGTGTTGTAACATGTGTTGGTGGTCAGATACCAAATAATCTTGCACTAAAACTTGAAAAACTTGGTATAAGGATTTTAGGCACTTCGGGGGTTGATGTGGATAGAGCTGAAGATAGAGAGAAGTTTAGTAAATTATTAGATGAACTGGGTATACCTCAACCTCCATGGGCTAAATTTGAATCTATTGAAGAAGCTGAAAAATTTGCTAGAGAAATAGGTTATCCAGTTTTAGTTAGACCATCATATGTTTTAAGTGGTGCTGCGATGAGGATTGCTTGGACTACAAATCAATTGAGGGATTTCCTCATGAATGCTACAAATGTAAGTCCAGAGCATCCCGTTGTCATAAGTAAATTTATTGAAGAAGCAATTGAAGTTGAAGTTGATGCAGTATCTGATGGTGAAAACACTATTATAGGAGCAGTAATAGAGCACATAGAACATGCTGGAATACATTCTGGAGATGCTATGATGGTTATACCTCCACAAAGCATAGATCAAGAAACCATTAGGAAAATAATTGAATATACAAAGCTCATAGCGAAAAATCTTAGGATTAAAGGTCCCTTTAACATTCAATTCTTAGTTAAAAATGGAATTGTATATGTCATAGAATGTAATCTTAGAGCATCAAGGTCTATGCCTTTTACATCAAAGGTAAAAGCTATAAACTTAATGAAAATTGCATCATATCCAATTATGGGTGAAAAGATACCTTTGGATATTCCAAATGAAACTTCCACTATGATTGTTGGAGTAAAGGTTCCACAGTTCTCCTTTATGCAGCTTGAAGGTGCAGATCCAATACTTGGGGTTGAAATGAGATCTACTGGTGAAGTTGCATGTTTAGGTGAATCACTTCCAGAAGCACTTTACAAAGCTTTACTTTCAGCTGGCTTCAAAATACCGAGAAATGGGAGTAACATATTGATAACTGTTGGTGGTTTAGAATTGAAGGAAAAGATTCTACCAATAGCAAAAGCATTTAAGAATTTAGGTTTCAACATTTATGCTACAGAACATACAGCGGAATTCTTAATGGAGAAAGGATTCAAAGATGTTAAAATCCTATATAAAGTTAAAGAGCCCAGTAGAAAGCCGAACATTATGGATGCATTATTAAATCATGAAATAGATTTAATCGTAAATATACCATCATCTCTAACTTTAAACAAATATTTTGAAATGCTTCAAGATGAATACGTTATAAGGAGGAAGGCTGTAGAACTTGGAATTCCAATAATGACAACATTAGAAGGTGCATATGCATTACTAAAGGTGATAAGTTGGAGTATATTAAACAAACCGAAAATAATATCTTTAAATCAATATATGGAAAAAGTATTTTTTAAATTATGGTAAACACCGTAATTAAATCCGCATATTCCAGCAGTTTTAGGCAACCCGCACGTGGCGGTTTAGCCGTGAAAGTTCAACCTTCATAACCATCTCGGGTTTCACTTTTCCCTAAACTATTTGCTCAACAACGTGCCTCACAAGTGCATTCACAAAATCTGCGTCAACAGCATCAATCAATCTGAAAACAGCCGGACTAGTCACCGAGTAGAAACGCTTGTTTCCCTCTTTTCTGTCCTTTACAAGTCCGCATCGCTTTAAGATTGCCAAGTGCCTAGAAACCAGCGGCTGAGCTACACCTACATAGAGAACGATTTCGCATACACACCGCTCGCCACCACGTAAGAACTCGAGAATCTTAAGTCTAACAGGGTCAGCAAGTGCGTTGAAGACCTTAGCCCTAAACTTGTCAATGTTTTTCATTATTGGATGCACGTTTAAAACAACTCTATAACAATATTTAAATATTGCTATACTCTCACTAATCTACGAGATGAAAAGGCATGAAAGAAGTCAAAGTAGAAGTCATCGGACCGGAACCGTCATGCATGCGGTGCCAAGCAGCAAAAAAAGCCGTGGAAAAAGCTGCTGAAAAGCTTAGGCAGGCTGGCGTTATAGTGAGTATTGAAAAAGCCAACATAATGTCAAAGGAAATAGTTCAAAAATACGGCGTATTAGTTTCGCCAGCCATAGCCATAAACAACACAGTAAAAATCATAGGGCGGGTTCCAAGCTCGGAAGAAGTTGAAAAGCTGATAAGGGAAGCAGTCAAGTAAAGGGGCGAAAAAAATATTATGGAAGAAAAAACAAAGAGGATTATTAGAACCAGCATTCTGCTAGCCTTCTTTATCATAGTTATAGGCTTACTAATCTATAGTCGAGTCACAGCTAGGCCTACAAAGGAAACGTTCAAGGACAAATTGGACGCGTTGGGCTTATGGGAAACACCACTCGTGTACTTAGCTATTCCAGCGTTATATATCGCCGACTATTTCAGCCATGCCTGGATATGCCTCCTCTTCGCGTTCAGCGTCGCTGGACTAATCTATGAGTTTGTACCAAAGGAAACGATGACAAAATATATGGGAAGGGGGAAGGCTGTCGGATATGGATTAGCTCTTGGAATGGCGCCTTTCCTAACCGTTTGTTCATGTACAATGGTTCCACTTTTCAGCGGAGTGTTATACGCTGGGGCCGGAATAGGGCCCGCAATTACATTCCTTCTGATGGCGCCAGCGGCAAACATCTTAACAATTCTAATGACTGGCGAAATGATTTCATGGGAAATGGCTGGAGTGCGCATAATAGTATCCGCGGCTGTAGCCTTAATTGCAGGTTTAATCATTTCCCAAACGTCGTGGGGCAAAGCCATCGAAAAAGAGTTTCAAGTAGCCAATTCCGCTGTGATTTCGGCGAAGATAGAAATTGTTAAGCCTCCTTTAGACGAGAGGCTTTGGGCAGCGCTTAAATTTGCGGGGTACTTAGCAAAACAGATTCTTCCATCCTTCATCATAGGGCTTATAGTGGTGGGCTATCTTTCAGCGTTCATCTCGGAGGAGATTGTTGAAGCATACTTAACAGGTGTTACTGGCGTTTTGATAGCGTCGATTCTCGGCGGTCCATTGTATACGCCAACCCTTGTTGAAATTGCATTGGGGCAAGAGTTATGGAGTAAGGGTATGTCAAAAGGCGCTTTGTTAAGTTGGCTTATGGGGCAGCCCTATGATTTTGCCAACGCTATGGCTGTTTCAAGAATAGTCAAATGGAAGATTGTAGCCACATACGTGATAATCGCTTGGGCTGGAAGCGTAACCTTTGGACTACTATACGGCTTTTTAAGCGGGTCTCTATAGCCATGACAAACCGAAACTATTTCGGAGTAAAACGCCCCTACCCCTGCGCCCAAGAAGCAGCAGAATCCTTAAAAGCTGTCCAGCCAGTAAAAGACAGCATGTTCAAAGAAGTGCGTTGCAAGGACTGTGTCAAAACTTTTCTAACAAACTTTGAAACGGAATACTGCTATGACCGCACAAGACACACATAATACTATACGACATATCCATTTAAGATGGAAGCTACAGCGTGGCGGCTGAAGGAACTTTAAATCAAATAATAACCTTCCTTTCCCAAACCTAAACCTCTTTTTCACTAAATTCTAGAGCCATCTTTAACTCTCTCCACCTCATAGGTTTATCAGCTAAAAGTTCCTTCCGCCGCCACAGGTTTTCATTGAGGAGAAAAATGAATACCACATAATATCAAATGAAATATTAGCTATTGCAGTAAAGAAATTATAAATTTAATTTATATTTCATATGAAAGATCATCCTAACTTTTTAATGTTTCTATGACTTCTATTAGTCTTAAGAGTAGGTGTTCATGGTAGACTTTGCCCTTTTCTTGAGAGGCCTTTGTTGGGTTACCAATAGCTCCACCAGAAATATCCCTTATCCTTTCAATATCCTCCTTCCTACTTGGAATGTAGCAGAGCGTATCCTTGTTTGATCGCGGATCTATATGGTAGAGTTTTCTTTCCATTGGAATATAATCTTTAGCTTTTTCCATACTTGTTAAATCTGGAAATTTAAATAATATATGGGATGTCTCTATTTCTTCTGCATGACCAATAGGTCCAAAACCAAGTTTATCTGCAATTTCCTTACTCATGTAAGCTGGATCGAAGATAGATATTTTAACATTATATTCTCTTTGAACTTTTTCTGCTGTTATTTGTATCCATGGAATATTAACTATCCTATGACCATTTATAATTACAAATTTTCTAAATCCATGTTTTATTAATGAAGTTAAAATATCGTGTAGGAATTCAATTAGTACTTCAGGTCTTATATTTATTGTTCCAGGTAAAGCCATGTGATGTGGACTCCAACCAAACCATATTGGAGGAGTTATTAAAGCTCCAGTTTTTAATGCAGCATCTTCAGCTAAAGCTATGGCAACATATGTATCGGATCCTAATGGTAAGTGGTAACCATGTTGCTCAATGCTACCAATGGGTATGATAATTACATCTCTACCTTCAGATAAAGCTTCTTCAACCTCTTTCCAAGTCATTTCTTGAATCCAAATTTTTCGATTCATATAATCATCTATTAGAATTTTAAATTTAAAATTTAGGTAATTAATAGAAAATTTTTAGAATTGAAGAAGGCAATATAATTGTTACAGTTGATTACATTGAATAATGATAATACATTGGAGGAAAGACGAAAACTGGAAAATTTAAAATTTAAATGTATTTCATATCTATTTTTATTTTGTATACTTTTTTGGTTTATGATTTTAGCTTTCCACATACATATAGTTCTTGGCGTAATTTTTGTTTTCATTGAAATATATGTTGCATATTCATGTATGGTTAATAGGAGAAAGATTAAGGAGTTGGCTAAAAAGCTAAAATCAAAGTCATAATATCATTTTAGCAATCTTTTCTAAAGTCTTAATAATAAAATCTTACATAAGACTTGAATATTTATTGTATAGGAATTTATTTAATAATTGATTTGAACTCTATCTCTATATCCCTTGTTATTACTATTGCCTTATTACTTTGAATTTCCTTTAGGATCTTATTATGTTTCTAAGTTTTTCCTATTTATTTTTCCTCCAAAAATTTATTTCTATTGGTATTCCCCTATGAATTATATCTATTTCCCTAGGCTATTTCTCCAAAGAATTTGAATATATTGGATTTCATCAAAGAATACATAAGATCTTTAGCAAATCTGCTTGTGTAGAGATATTTTTCTAAATCTTTAAAGGGAGATGTATGTTTTTAATCCCATTTACTTCTTCAATCTTCTTTTTCAATTCACCATGGTTTCATACGTAAGATTAAATCCGTAATTTCTGACACATATTTTATAATTATGTTGAATATTTTGGTTAACATATTTTCAAATATGTCTATTGAATCTCCATTTGAAATAACTAATTTAGAGATGTTTATTCCACTCTTTTTATCTTCATTGCAATTAATGTAATTGCTAATGTGGTGATTATTATTGCTATGTTATATATTGGTATTTCTGGTTGTTTTACTGTTATTATTAGATCATATTTTAACATGTTTAGATATCCTCTGTATTCTAATACCTTTAGCCAAGCATAATCATTGAATAATTCACCTATTCTTGAATCTATTTTCTCTAATTCCATTTTTGAAATTTGGAATTCTATTGGATATTTTATTCCAAATCCAATGTAGTATGCTTTTTGAAGGTGGGGGTGTTCCACTATTGTTTTCTCCTTTGTTATTATGAATATTGTTATTTGTGTTTGACCTGAAATTATACTTGAAATTTTTAGTGGATAGTATAGGAAGCTTGTATTAAACCTATAGAGTATTGGGTTTATGCTTTTCTCAATTTTTGATACTGTTACTAAGTCTATGGAGTAGTATTGAAATCCTCTGTCAATATAGTCTTGAATTAAGTATTCAAGTGATTCTAATTGTAGTTTTTGTGTAATGTTAACTTTTCTTAGATATTCCTCTATCCAATATGTTAATTCCTTTGCACTTAATGCTTTAATAAGGGTGATATCATGTAAACCTATTTTCTCGTGAAATACTATTTCTAAACTCTTTAAATCACCTAATCCTTTACCATAACTCCTTGAAATTTCAAAAGCTCTATTCATAATTATCTTCTGTAGTTCTTCAAAGGATTTGAAATCGGCTTTTTGAATTATTGGTTTTGATGGTAATGGTAATATCTCTGCTGCCATACCTTCTTCTTCCCCTATTACATCTGTTGATAGTATCAATATTTCTTCAAATCCATTCCATGCTATAATGGCTTTTTGTCCAGTTTCATATACTGAGACATTGGGTTTGATGAAGATTATACCTCTATCTGCATATGTATGTGGTATTATAAGTGTTATTAAAATTGTTATTGTGATAATTATTATTTTTAACTTCATCATATAATACTGTATTATGTTTAATTATAATTGTTTTGAGCGTTTTCTTAATGGTTGATGCATATTATAGTTGATTGAATTTTCAATGGTTGATTTTTTCCTTTATAAAAGATTATGGTTAGGTAATTTTAATTTTAAATTTTATATTGTTAATTGCTTATATATTTTTGATGGTAAGTTTAAAGGCTGATTTAGTTATTTTAAATGCAAATATTGTTGATGTTTATTCTGGGGATATTTATAGTGGTTCTATAGCTATAAAATCCAATAGGATTATTGGTGTAGGTAAAGTTGATGGTTTGATTGGTAATTCTACTATTAAGGTTAATATTGATGGTAATTATATATGTCCTGGTTTTATTGATGCACATTTACATGTTGAAAGTAGTATGATTACATTGAGTGAATTTGCTAAAGCTGTTTTACCTCATGGAACAACTACTATTATTATTGATCCACATGAAATTGCTAATGTACTTGGTGTTGATGGTATTAAAATGCTTATTGAAGAATCTAAAAGGATTCCTTTAGATGTTTATTTTACAGTTCCAAGTTGTGTTCCTGCAGCTCCAGGTTTAGATACTTCTGGAGCTGAATTGAATGTGGAGGATATTGAAGATCTCCTTAAACTTCCTAATGTTGTTGGTTTAGGTGAAGTTATGGATTTTCCTGGAGTTTTAAATGGAAATGAGATTTTGTTGAAGAAGATATTTTTAGCTCATTCCTTAGGTAAACGGGTTGATGGTCATGCTCCATCATTAACTGGAGATGCTCTTCAGAGGTATATTTCTGTGGGTATTAGTTCAGATCATGAGTGTATAAGTGGTATTGAGGCTTTTGAAAAACTTAGGTTTGGAATGTGGATTATGGTTAGAGAGGGTTCTATATCAAAGAATTTAAGTGAAATTTTAAGTTTTCTATTTAAGGTTGATGTTGATACGCATAGAATTATGTTTGTAACTGATGATATAAATCCTATTGATGTTTTAAAGCATCATATTAATGGACTTGTTAGAATGGCTATTGAAATTGGTTTTGATCCCATTGATGCTATTAGAATGGCAACTTTAAATCCAGCTACATATTATCGTTTAGATCATGAGATTGGAGCTGTAGCCCCCGGTTTAAAGGCTAATCTCATTGTTTTAGGAGATTTAGATAAAGTTGATGTTAAAATGACTATTGCTAATGGTAGAGTGGTTGCAAGTAATGGTAAATTGATTACACAAATTGATAGATGGTTTTATCCTATTAAAGCCTATAAATCAATTAATGTTAAAAGAATTCCTTGTGGGGATGATTTTAAATTTAAAGTGAATTTAGATTATGGGAGAGCCATTGTTCGTGTTATTGATGTTGAAGATGGATCATTGTATACTAAACAGAGTTTTATTGAATTACCAATTTTCAATGGTGTTGTGAATGTTGATGTTGAAAATGATGTTTTACAGGTTGCAGTTATTGAACGTCATAAAGCTACTGGGAATATTGGTTTAGGTTTTGTTAGAGGATTTGGTTTAAAACGTGGATCTTTAGCGTCGAGTATATCTCATGATAGCCATAATATTATTGTTGTAGGCGTTAATTCTAGTGATATGGCTTATGCTGTAAGGAAAATTATTGAATTAGGTGGTGGAATAGCTATTGTAAAAGACAATTCTTTATTAGGTTGTTTACCTCTTCCAATAGCTGGTTTAATGAGTGATGAAGATGTTTATTCTGTTTCAAATAAACTTTTAGAATTGAATAAGATAGTTATGGATATTGGTTGTAAACTTAAAGAGCCTTTTATGACATTATCTTTTATAGCATTACCAGTTATTCCTGAATTGAAAATTACAGATAAAGGGTTGATTTGGCATAATACTGATACTGGAAGAATGGAATTCGTAAATCCAATAGTTGAATTCAAATAAATTTGAGTAATTTATTTAGAGTGAGTTTTGAGATTTTATTTTCCTTATTAGTTTACCATATTCTATGAGGCTCCATGCGGCTATGGCAGCTCTCTCAGGAGTTGAATATGCTGGTATTCCTGCTTTTTCAAATCTTATCCTTACACGTTTACCCATTTCTGCTTCTCCAATATCGCATACTACTATTGGCTTCTTTGCTTCTTTACATATTTCTATTAGTTTATCTTGGAAATCCCCTTCAAGTGTTGGTATGTGATGTAGAGCAATCATTAAGATGCAATTAACCCAATCACTATTTACAAGTTTTTTAAGTGTTTCAATATACATTTCGGTTGTGGATATTCCAGTGAGGTCTATTGGGTTTTTGATTGATGCAAAGGGGGGTATAACTCCCTTACTCCTCATAATTTCAAATTCCTCTATTAACTCTTTTGGTGGTATATTGACCTTTATACCTAAACTTTCAAGTGTATCTACAGTCATTATTCCAGCTCCTCCACCATTAGTAACTATAACTATATTTCCTTCTGGTGCTGGTGGTTGATAGGCTAATGCTTTTGCACAATCCATAAGTTCCTCTAAAGTTTTAGTTAATATAACTCCTGATTGTTCAAATGCAGCTTCATATATCTTGTATGAACCGGCTAAAGCACCTGTATGTGAAGCCGCTGCCCTCATACCCCCTTCACTTCTACCAGCCTTTAACACCACAATTGGTTTTTTAAGTGATGTTTCACGGGCAACTTTTATGAATTCCCTTCCTCTATCAATAGATTCAACATATAGAATTATTACTCTTGTATTTTCATCATTTCTAAGATACTCTATTAAATCTACTTCATCAACATCTGCTTTATTACCATAACTTATGAATTTACTAATTCCCATTTCAACTCCACTCATATAATCAAGCATTGCAGCTCCCATAGCTCCACTTTGTGTTATTATTGATATGGGTCCAGGTTTAGGTCTTGGAGTTGCTAAGATTGGTGTTCCCCCCACAGTTTTGGTTTGTTGGAGGAATATTGTATCAACCCCTGTATATGCATCATATACTCCAACACAATTGGGACCTATAATCCTAATACCATATCTCCTAGCTATTCTCTTTACTTCTTCTTCAAGTTCGTAATTACCTACTTCTTTAAATCCACTACTAATTATTATTGTCCCTTTAACGTTTGCTTCACCACATTCTTCAATGGCTTGAGGTACAAGTTTTGCTGGGATTGCAATAACTGATAAATCTACTATTCCCTCAATATTCTTTACTGATTTATAGCATTTTAATCCTAGAATTTTATCAGCATTTGGATTTACTGCATATAATTCTCCTTTAAATACATTGTTTATCATGTTTTCAAGGAAGTTTCTCAATATTACGTGTCCAGGTTTATAGGATTCTCTCGCAGCTCCTATTATTGCAACTCCCTTGGGGTTGAAGAATACATCTACTCCCTTATAATCCATGGAAACCCTTCAACACTTTCCAATAAAACATATATAAATGTTATCTAGAGATTGTTAGATCTATCTTATGTAAATTTTCGTGTTTCAATAGTGATATTTAGTATATTTTTGAAGGAATTTCCACATTTGTTGAAGTGTATTCAGATTTTCTAAATTTAATTTTTTGTTTCCATTAATTTTTTATCGACTTTAATATTCACTTGTTTTAGTAGTGGTTTTCATATGTTTAAGCGGTTGGATAAAAGGGTTAAAATGACTATTTTAGTAGAGGGGATTTATTATTTTTCAATACAGATGTTATCTCAATATAATGTTCTTTTCCTCTCCCTTCTAGGTGCTAGTGGTTTTGATATTGGTTTTATTAATTTTTTGGGAGCATTTTTAGCAAGTTTATTTTCAATTTTTATGGGTTTTATTATGGAGTTTTATTCTTTGAAGAAGATAATTCTTTGTGGTTTGTTTTTTGATATTTTTGCCATGTTATTTTTCATTTTTGCTAATAATTGGATTATGCTTATACCTGCATTTTTAATGTATACTCAAGTGGTTAGGCAGATACCTATTGCTGATATGATTTTTGTTTCTTTTACTAAACCTGAAGAAAGAGTGACTATCATGGGTTTTTCACGGATTTTTTGGGGTTTATTAC
Source organism: Methanomethylicia archaeon (assembly GCA_038727515.1). Lineage (GTDB taxonomy): Archaea > Thermoproteota > Methanomethylicia > Culexarchaeales > Culexarchaeaceae > JAVYVS01. The sequence goes on along the minus strand of JAVYVS010000001.1, from coordinate 408,846 downwards.
AGGTTTCCGCACCTTTATTAGCTGCATTTATTGTTAACTATTTTGGTGGAATTAATGTTTATGGTATTCGCCCCCTCTATTATATTTCAATTATAATCTTCATTTCCATATTTATTGTTATCTACATATTCTTTGAAGAAATTTATTTAAGTAAAAGCTCAGAGATTAGAAATTTCACTTTAAATCTTAATAGCATCGTTTATGGATATAGGGATTTTATTAGAGGTAAGCGGGATTTAATTCTATGGATAGTAGTAAGATTGCTTAGAGATGGATTTCAATATTCCTCAGTTTTATTTCTTCCATTGTGGCTTGTGGAATTTAAGGGTGTTGATGCTTTTAAACTTGGGATTTTAACTACTATAGCTATATTTACATCTTTAGTTTCACAAGTCCCAGTGGGTAAATTGGCTGATAGATTTGGTAGGAAGAAGGCGTATTATCTTTTTACATTATTTTATTGTTTAGGTGTTATCATTTTAATTTATTCTCCATCCTTTGAATATTTGATTTTAGCAAGTATTTTGGGCATTGGTATTGGTGGTATTGGAGGTGCAGCTTTTACTCCCTTCATAACGATGTTTTGGGAGGTTGTTGGTACTGAGAGTAGAGGTAAACTTTATGGTTTAGATGGTTCAATATCTTCTCTTTCTAGATTGTATGCATCTATAATTGTAGGTTTATTATGGGATTTTGGTTTTACAAGTACTGTTTTGATAATTCCAGTAATTATAGAAGTTTTTATAGTTATTCCAATGCTCTATGTGATTTCTGAAAATTTTGCTGTGGAAGGTTGATGTTAATCATATGAAAAACTTTATATGTTTTATGCCGTATATCTTTGGTTCGGTGTTTTTGGTTGGAATTGTAGGTGAAAATCGTCTGAAGCCTAAGGTTGATAAAGCTTCTGTTGATAAACTTATAGCTTTAGAAGAGAAGTGGATTGAAAGATGGTTTAGAGATAAACTTTTTGAAGCTGAACCTAACCCTCTTAAGCCTAAATTCTTTGTTACATTTCCATATCCATATGTTAATGGGCTTACCCATATTGGTAGTGCATTTACAATTCTTAGGGTTGATGTAACTGCTAGATATAAGAGGATGAGGGGATTTAATGTTCTTTTCGCTCAAGGTTGGCATGCTACTGGTGGTCCAATAGTTTCAGCAGCTCTTAGGGTTAGAGAGGGTGATAAGAAGATTATTTCTGATTTATTGTCTATGGGTGTTCCTGAAGCTGATATTCAAAAATTCTCTAATCCTGAATATTGGGTTAAATATTTTGCTGAGAAGTGGAAAAGAGATTTGATAAGTTATGGTTTAAGTATTGATTGGAGAAGAGAATTCTTCACTACATATCTAAATCCATATTATAGTAGGTTTATTGAATGGCAGTATTTGAAGTTGAAGGAGAAGGGATTTATTGGTAAAGGGACTCATCCAGTGGTTTGGTGTCCCAAGGAGTTTAAGGTTGTTGGTGATCATGATAGACCTGATGAATATGTGGGAATTAGTTTTGTAGATGCTGTTATAATTAAGTTTAAGCTTGATGATGGTAGAATTATACCTACATTAACCTTTAGACCTGAAACTATCTATGGTGTAACTAATATTTGGGTTCATCCTGAGGCTACTTATGTTATTGCTGAAGTTGATGGTGAAATTTGGATATTAAGTAGATATATGGCTGAAGAATTAATGGATCAACATCATAAAGTCGTTGTTAAAGGTTTTATTAATGGTTTAGAGCTTATTGGAAGGAATGCTTATAATCCAGTAACTGAAGTTTGGGTTCCAATTTTACCAGCATGGTTTGTTGATCCAGAACTTGGTTCTGGTATTGTTATGAGTGTTCCAGCACATGCACCCTATGATTATATAGCTTTAGAAGATCTTAAGGGGGATCTTGATCTCATTTCAAAGTATAATATAGACCCTAAACTTGTTTCTGAAATTAAACCTATACCTCTAATTAAACTTGAAGGTTATAGTGAATTTCCAGCTAGAGATGCTGTTTTAGCTAGAGGTGTTAAAAATCAAAATGATAAAAGTGGTCTTGAGGCTGCTACTAGTGAAATTTATTCAAAGGAGTATTATAAGGGTATACTATTGGATAATACTGGTGTTTGGGCTGGTAGAATTGTATGTGAAGTTAAAGATGAAATAATAAATTGGCTTGAATCTAAAGGTTACGCTATTAAGGTTTATACTCTTCCTGTAAGAGTATATTGTCGTTGTGGTACTAGGACGCATGTTAAGATAGTGGAAGATCAATGGTTCTTATTGTATAGTAATCCTGAATGGAAAGATTTTACAATTGAATGGCTTAATCATATGAATTTATATCCAGAAGAGATTCGTGAAGAATTAAAGAAGACTATAATTAATCTTAGAGATTGGGCTTTTACACATAAAGGTGAACTTGGAACTAGATTACCATGGGATCAAGATTGGGTTATTGAAAGTCTAAGTGATTCAACAATATATATGGCATATTATACCCTAGCAAAATATTTACAGCATCCTGAAATTTATGGTATTAAACCTGAACAACTTAAACCTGAATTCTTTGATTACGTACTTCTCGGTATTGGTGATGCCCTAAGTGTGTCAAAGTCTACTGGTATACCAGTGGATTTAATTGAAGCTATTAAACGTGAATTTTCATATTGGTATCCAGTGGATTTAAGGATTAGTGGTAAAGATCTATTATATAATCATTTAGTTTTCTTCTTAATGCATCACATAGCAATATTTCCAAGGGAGTATTGGCCTAGGGGTATAAGTATTAATGGTTGGATCATGGTTGCAGGTGAAAAGATGAGTAAGAGTAAAGGAAATTTCATTCTATTAAGGGATGCTATTAAAAGTTGGAGTGCTAGCGCCATTAGATGGGCTGAAATTATGGCTGGAGCTGATTCAACACTTGAAGATCCAAATTTCGAACCTTCCATTGCTGATTTAGCTGTAAATGAAATTCTTGGATGGATGAATTTTGCATGTAAAAATTATGGTAGTGGCAGATTGGATAAACTTAAAATTGATGAATGGTTTGAAAGTGTTCTTAATAAGATTATTAAGAGGGTTACGGAGTTAATGGATAAAACTATGTATAAATCTGCTCTATTGGAAGGCTACTATAACTTACAGAATAAATTTAGATGGTATTTAAGGAGAGCGGAAACTCCAAATAGAGATCTACTTAAAAAGTTCATTGAAACTCAAACTCTAATTCTTGCACCTTTCATTCCACATATTGCAGATGAAATTTGGGAAGCTATTGGGAAGAGTGGTTATGCATCTATACATCCATGGCCTGAATGTGATGAATCAAAAATTAAACCTGAAATAGAATTAGCTGAAGAAATAGTTATAAGAGTTTTAGAAGATTGTAGAGAACTTATTAGATTACTAAAGCAAGCTAAAACCATTAGGATAACTGTGGCTTCAAAATGGAAGTATGATTTTGCCTTTGAAGTTAAAAATAATGTGAAGAGTGGAATTAAATTGGGTGATGCCATTAGAAATACCATTAAGAAAATGCGATTAGATGCAAAAATATGCTCACAATTATCTCAAATTATAGCTAAAAATCCAGAGATTCTCGATTTATTAATTCCAGTTGACATGGAATATAGTATTTTAAAGGAATCTGAATCATTCCTTTCAAAAGAACTTGGCGTAAAAGTTATTGTTGAAAATGAAGAAGAAGGAGTATCACCAAAGAAAGATTCTGCAATACCTACTAGACCAGCAATATACATTGAAAAATAAATCTAAATTATTCAATTTCATAGGTTAAGTCTCATTATTTACAATCATGATACATTTATAAGTCTCCACTTACTGTATATGTTGATTTCATATGTGGTCTTTAATCTGGTATTTAATCTCAATGGACAAAAATTCCAATACTTTATGTAGGTTATGTAAAAATTTGGAAATTATATTGGATGAAGATGCAATATACTATTATTGCTCATTCTTTAATGATTTTATAGATGATCTAAACAAAATTGAATGTGAGGGGTTTGAAGAATTACCACTTAAGATTTAAAGGTTAATTAGGGTTTATAGAGTAAAAATGTGGATATATTATACATTATTATATATTTATTAAGCTATATTGATAGTATTGTATGTACAAGTGTTTTTACTCCTTTTACAATATTTTCAATTGATGTTTCTTCTTTTGGCATATGGCTATATCCTCCTTTACATGGTATAAATATCATTCCCACATCACATATTTCCATCATATGTGCTGCATCATGACTTGCACCACTGGGTATTCTCAAGGTTTTATACCCAAGATTATTAGCAACTTTTTCTATTAGTTCTATAATATATGTTGGAATGTAAACCGGTTTTTCATCGACTATAACTTTTGCATCATAATCAACTTTATTTTTTGTGCTTATTTCTCCAATTCTCGTTAAGATTGTTTCAATTAATTGATCTTTAACCTCTTTATTTAGACTTCTAAATTCAATTATAGCTGTTGCTTCTTCTGGTATTATTGTTGCTACGTTAGGTTTTACTTGTATGAATCCAACAGTTCCTACAGCTAAATCTTTTACTGGTTCTATTATTCTCCTAACTTCCAATATAGTTTCTGCTAATGGTATTAATGCATCACGTCTATGATCCATTGGAACAGTTCCAGAATGTCCCGCCATACCCTTAAATGTTACTTTTATTCTTGAAGGTGTACTTATACCCGTTACTACTCCAATATCTTTCCCTTTAGATTCAAGTATCGGCCCCTGTTCAATATGTAACTCTATAAAATTATTGTAATATCCCTTTGCTATTCTACATTCATCAATTTTCCCTGAAAATCCACATTCTTGAATTGCTTGTAATAATGTTTTTCCTTCACGATCTCTTATTGAATTCAATTGTTCTTCTGTTAGTTTTCCAGTTATTGCTTTACTCCCTAAACATCCAATATTGAATCTCTCCCCTTCTTCCGCTGCAAAAACTATTACATCTATTTGTTTATCAATTTCTATTTTCAATCTTTTAATAACCCTAATAATTTCTATTGCTGATAATACTCCTACAATTCCATCGTAATTTCCTCCATTTCTTACTGAATCTATATGTGAACCTGTTGAAACTCTTTTACTTAACTTTCCTTTAGGTTTAAAAGATCCAATTATATTTCCAACACCATCAACTTTAACTTCCAATTCTTCTTCAATCATTAACTTTTTAATATATTCATGAGCTTTAAGCCATGGTTTAGTATATGTGATTCTAGTTATTCCAGGTCCTTCATCCGTAAAATTCTTAAGAATTCTAAGTTTATCTTCAATCCATTTTGAATCTATTTCAATCAAATAAATCACCTCATTAAGGTCAATTTATACTTTTATGAATCTTCCAATACCTGATTTCCCAATTACTTCTCCATTTTCCATAACTATTTCTCCATTAACAATGGTCATTGTAGGTATGCCTATAACCTTAACATTATCGTATAAAAGTGCTATTTCCCTTGCCTTCGTATAGAATTCTGACGCCCTTAATATCCTTTCTTCCTTTAATTTTATTATAGTTAGATCTGCATCGCTACCTACGGCGATTACACCCTTATTCGGATATAAACCAAATATTTTAGCTACATTTGTACTTAAAACTTCAATAGCTCTTTCAAATGTTATTAAATCTTTATTTACACCATCTAAGACTATTGGTACTAAACATTCAATTCCTGGGACTCCCATATATGCTTTCCATATATCTGCTTCTCCAACTTCTTTAACATCTTTTGGATATGCAGCATGATCAGAAGCTACAATATCAATAACACCAGTTGAAATTGCATTCCATAATGCTAATCTATCCTCTTTAAATCGTATTGGAGGATTAACCTTAGCATAAGGTCCTAAATGTTCTATTTGGTCAATTGTGAAATGGAGGTAGTGTGGTGCTGTTTCAGCTGTAATTTTTATTCCTTTCTTCTTTAGGAAATCTAAAATTTCTATGCTCTCTTTTGAAGATACATGTGCTATGTGTATTTTTGCATTTATATATGATGTTAAAAGTGATACTCGATTTATAGCTTCACTTTCAGTTATACTTGGCTTAGACTTCATATAGGCTATTAAATCTCTTCCACCACTTTCAATTTGCTTTCTCTTAAAGTATTCTGATAATACATGATTTTCAGCATGTATATATGCTACTTTACCTGTTTCCTTTATTGTTGCAAGACTTTCAAAGAGTTGAGAATCATCTTCAACGTATAATCCTTTGAATTCATCTTCTCTCCCAGGGGGAGGTGGATGCATAAATATTTTAAAGGAAATAGCTCCAATACTTGCCATTTTTGGTATTTCAGGTATTGATTCAAATCCTCCAGCGCCATGAAATGCAAAATTAACTATTGATTGTTTAGATGCCTGCTTTATCTTTTCCTCTAATGCTGTTGCAGTGGAAGTGGAGGGTAATGTTATTGGCATTTCAAATATTGTTGTTACTCCTCCAGCTGCTGCAGCCATTGAACCAGTATAAAAATCTTCCCAATCAGATCTACCCATCCCCCTAATATGAGTGTGGGCATCTATTACACCTGGAATAACCACTTCTTCATCATTTAATTTAATCTTTTTATCTCCATGAATTAAATCATCCAATTTTGATATTGCAACTATCTTACCTTCTTCAATTCCAATATTTGCTTCAATTAAACCTGATGGAAGGAAAATTTTACCTTTTAAAATTAAATCAACCTTCTTCATATCAATAAATATCCATTAAATTATTATTAAAGTTACTGAGAATATACTTCTAAATGATTTTGTGATTAATATTTTAGGGGAAAAGTTGAATTGTTTTAAGCTAAATTTTCAATTTTAAATTTATGTATATTGTTGCTATGATTGCTGATGCTGAAGATATTAGAAACATTTCTCTCGGTCCGAAGATATCTGCTAGATATCCCGAGATTATTCCTATAATATTACCGTATATCGTGCTTAATGTTCCCTCAAAAGCATAGAATTTTGCTCTTTCAGTTTTATCACTTAATTCCATTAAACATTTGTTATATGTAATCCAAAATGCTGGCCATATTGGTATTATGAAGAATATTGCAAATATTATTGGTGTTGGTGAAATATAGTATCCAAGATATAGTATTGTCCATCCTAAACCTGCAAATATAAACATTTTTTTAATGGGTAGTTTATCTGCAAGTTTTCCATATGGAATTGTTGTTAATCCAAGTAATGTTGTGAGAGCAACTACAATAGACCAACTTTCAGGGCTGCCACCAAGATACTTCAAATAATATATTCCTAAAATACCTCCACTTAAAGCTCCAGGTAATGTTAAAATTAATCTTACTGGATATATACCCCAGAATTCCCTTGGAATTCTAGGAATAAAATTCCTCCAATTTGATTCTTTTAAATTCCAATTTTCATGTGGATCTTTAGGTATAATCGATATTAAAGTTAATGGTATAAAGTTTAATGCTGCTATGAGTCTAAGCATATTTCTAAAGCCAATAGTATTATATAGTATACCCGAAATTATATTTCCAAGAAATCCTCCAACAACTACAAATGCATTGTATTTCCCAAGGCTTTCCCCTCTATGCTCCTTTAATACTTCTGCAAGTAATGCTGAAAATACTGATCCACCAGCACTACCAGTTAATGATCCAATTAATTGTATTGCTATAAGTTGCTCAATGCTCCATACATAACTTAAACATAATGTTGTAAAAATGTTGGTTTAACAAAGCCATTTGAATGAATATCCTTCTTTTACGTGTAGTATCTGATATGAAAGCCCAGGTATAACCCATAATTATTGATACAATTGATGGAAGTTGACTTCCTAAGCCAGTTCTAAGAAAGCTTCCACCAGCTATTTCAAATATGAATATAGATAGAAATGGGGAATATGTATTTCCTATGAAACTTGATGTAAATCCATAAAGCATGAGGATTCTTCTACTTTTGCCTTCACGAACTCTTTCCATACAATCATTCCTCTTAATCATTTTGTTTAACGTATAAATTTTAGCATGATTGAGAAGCTTAAATCACCCATGAAAGTTAAGGCTTATTTATGATGATCGATAGTGGTAATCATTAAATTTCTATCTAGTATAATTTTTATTGATTTTATGGTTAAACTTGTGATTTTTGATTTAGATCAGACTTTAATTGATACTATTCATAGGTTTCATGAGGTTTTTAATCTTACTTTAACTTACTTTGGAGGTTCACCAGTTTCTTGGGATCTCTTCATTAGAAATTATTCTAATGATACTTTGGATACACTTATACCTACTAATTGCGATAAAAATGTTTTCTGGAATCTTTTTAGGAAGAGTTATTGCAGTTTTATTCATGAATTAGATAAACCTATTGATGGCGTATATGAAGTTTTAAATTGGCTTAAGGGTTTAGGGGTTAAGATAATTGTTTGTACTGGTAGGGAATGTTCTAGGATGGATATCATTAGGGAGCTAACGTATTTCTCTCTTACTGATTTTATTGATGGCGTTTATAGTTTATGTGATCAAGATCCATCTGAAGAAGATGTTTTATTTGATAGAAGTGGCTTACTGCGTAGAATATTATCTGATTTTAAATTAGAGCCTAGTGATGTTATTTTTGTTGGTGATTATTGGGTTGATATGTATTCTGCTAAGAAGATTGGTATTACTGCTATTGGTGTTTTAACTGGTCATGAACCTGAATGGAGACTTTTAAAGTTTGGTGCTGATCACATTATTAATAGTATAGTTAAACTTCCAGAAATTTTGAGTAAAATTAAGGGTTGAATATGGATTTCTCAACTCTTGAAGTTTGGGATGGATTTAATTTAGAAATTTCACTTAAAGCTAGTTTTTCATTACCATTATTTATTGAATTTAAACCTGGTTTATATGGTAAGTTGTATGGTTTTAATCGTGGATTGAAGTTTAAAGTTGATGGTAAAAGGATTTTGTTTAGTGGTTGTGGTTTAAAGGAGGCTTTAATTTTAAGTGGTGCATGGTTTAATCCATTTGAATATGTGAAGAATCTTGGTAGATGTGAATATTCAATTGTCTATAGATTTATTGAGGTTTTTCCTGGGCTTGGTATAGCTATTGATCCATGGGATGTTAGAGCAATTTTCTATTCAATTTTTCTATCACGGAATACTGATTATCATAATAATACTGTTCGTTGGCTTCGTAATATGTTGAGTAAAGCTATTGATGAATATAGTTTAAGATTTATTAATCCCATGAATTATGGTGGAAGTTATCAACTTAAACAGCTTTCTGAAGTTAAAGATAAATTACATTTGATTTTTGATGATTTTATCTTTGGATTAAACACTTTATTTTCAATTGATGTATATTCTGATTTGAAACGTAAGCTTTTAAATATTCCTTATGTTGGTTCTAAGAGTGTTCATGCATTTGGAATTTTCTGTTTTGGTTTAACTTCAATTGCACCAGTTGATAGACATTTAATCTTAATTATTAAGTCTTTGAATTTAATTGATGAATTTACAACACCTAAGAAGAGCTTATGCTTGAAATATGATTGTTTGTTAAATGTGAATTTATGTCCAATTGATGATAAATGTTTAATGGCATTTTTAATGAAGAGATTTGGGGTTATGGCTGGTTGGCTTCAAACGGCAACATATCTATATGGAAGTTTATATTTAAGTAGAGGTGTAGATCCAGCTGGTATAATTAAGAGATGATGGATTTGAATGTTAAACCTGGTTATGATCCTATTGAATTAACTGAAATTGTTAAAAGATTTGTAGTTAAAGTTGATGTTGATGGTTTTGAATTAAGGAAGTACTATAGGTTTAGAGGTGGAAGATGGTATGGTGGTATAGCTACTGGTGATGTTGTTGGATGTAATTTGAGATGTGGATTTTGTTGGAGTTGGAGAGATGCAAGTCACAATATGGTTAAAGGATTCTTTTGTACCCCTAGGGACGTGTATCAAAAACTTATGGAGATAGCTAATAGACGTGGTTATAGACTTGTTAGGTTAAGTGGTGGTGAACCTACTATATCTAGACGTCACTTAATTGAATTACTTAAGTATTTTGAAAACACTAAGTATAGATTTATATTGGAGACTAATGGTATATTGATTGGTTTTGATAAAAGTTATGCTGAAGAACTTTCTCATTTTAGTAATCTTATAGTTAGAGTTTCATTTAAAGGTACATGTGAAGAAGAATTTCAAACATTAACTTTAGCCAAACCAGAATACTATAGATTACAGTTTAAAGCATTGGAGAACCTAATAAATGTAGGGTTTAATCCAGGTGAACAAGTTTATCCAGCTGTAATGCTAAGTTTTAGTAGTGATGAAAATTATGTAAAATTTAAAGAACGTTTATCAATGATACATCCAAAACTTTCAGAAGAAATTGATGAAGAATACATAATCTTGTATCCACATGTAATTGAAATATTAAGAATGAGAAACTTAAAACCGAAAATAGCGTATAAGCCAAATGGAATACCAAGCTTTATGATATGATTATGAATATTTGAATTTTATTTTTATTTTCTATGTTTATGTTGTAAATTTTTAGGTTAGTAGCCAATACCATAAGGGTGTGACTTCTATATCATCTATCTTCCCTTTGTAATTCCATGTTATTATCGTTGCTTTCTTTGGTTTTAATTCTCTTTGTGCTTTTTTCAATGATTTTAATTCTCTTTCCTTTAGTGTATCCTCTGCATATGTTACTTGTATTAATTCTTCCACTTCGAAATTTCTACTTATTACGAAGTCTACTTCTGCTCCACTACTTTTCCCATACTCCTTCCAGTAATATATTTCTCTATTTCCCCTCCTTAATAGTTCTAGGTATACTGTGTTTTCCATTGCTCTCGAGATTGAAAATTCATATCCCAATGATGTGGGGTATCCTACATCTATTATATACAGTTTTTTTGGGTTTATTTTCCTCTTCCTCTCACTTTTCTGAAATATTTCAGTAGTGAATGCAAAATAGGTTTCTCTTGCTTTATTAAATAATTCTATAATTTTCTCTTTACCTATTGAGAATCCAAGTGAGCGTAGATAATTATATACCTTATTTATAGTTATTAATTGTGCGTAATTTGATATTAGGTATAATGAGAATGCTTCAGCTAGAGGTGTTCCTCCAAGATCTCTAACTAGTATGGATTCGAAATATGCTTTTATTATACGTTTCTTATCACTTTCAAGAGCTACAGCTGGATATGCTCCATTATAGAGGTATTCTCTTAGTATGGCTAGTATCTTCCCTCTCTCTTCACTATATAATAATATTTCAGGTTTTGGATCATATCCTAGGAATGATAGATATTCTCTAAAGGATAAGGGGTAAATCTCATAATTAATACATCTACCCCTTAATTCTTCAGCTATTTTCCTAGGCGTTAAAGAAGATGAAGATCCAGAAATGTATATTCTAGCATTCAATCTTTTTCTAAACCAACCTCCATAATTTTTTACAGTTTGTATTTCATCAAGGAATATATATTTAGGCTTTTTACCAGTAAGTTCATAAAATGCTAAAATCATATCATCTAAATCAGATACATTTACACCTTTCAATTTAACATGTTCAAAATCAACATATAGAATTTCATCTAAATTGGATTTACCACTCTCAATAATCTTCCTAATTGTTGAGAATAGAAGGTAAGTTTTACCAGTTCTTCTACCACCAGTAATAGCAATTATGAGATTTGAGTCTAATGGTAGAGTTATCTCTCTACTTTTAACTTCAGGAATCCCTTGTTGAAGCCATTCAGTAATAACATACTTGAAATCTTCAATTCTCAAATAATCACCATATAAGTCTATATTAGACCAATTTATAAATGAAACTGGTCTAATATAGACCAATTTACTATTGAAGTAACATCCCTTAAACTTTGTTACGTAATAAATAATAATTTATTTTATGTATTTTCATATTTTATTGTACTTTGCTTAATGCTTGATCCAATGCTCTCAATGCTAATTCTATTTGTTGGTTTGTTATCATTAGGGGTGGCTCTATTCTTAGTGTAGATCCATAAGCTCCTCCTGCACCTATTAAGAATCCCATTTCCCTCATGTAGTCTCTAATTTTTATTGCTTCTTCAACAGCTGGAGTTTTTGTATTTCTGTCTTTAACTAACTCTACTCCCACCATTAATCCTAAACCTCTAACTTCCCCAATTAACTTATGTTTATTATATAGTTCTTTTAGTCCATCCATTAATACTTTCCCTATTTCATTTACTTTTTCATGGGTTTTTTCATTTATTATTACATCTATTACTGCATTGGCTGCTGCACATGATACTACATTTGGACCCCATGTGGATGAGTGGTCTCCTGGTTCAAAGGCATCTGCTATTTCTGCTTTTGCACCTATTGCTCCTAATGGTAGTCCACTTGTTAATCCCTTTGCCATTGCCACTATATCTGGTTCAACATCGAAGTTTTCTATTCCAAATATTTTCCCAGTTCTTGCAAACCCCGTTTGTACTTCATCTACTATAAATAATCCTCCATAGTCTCTTACTATTTTCACTACTTCTTTAAAATATTCTTTTGGTGGAACTATTATTCCTCCTTCTCCAAGTATTGGTTCTGCTATGAATGCACCTATATCTGTTGATGTTTCATATTTAATTACATCTTCAATGTATTTAGCGCATAGTAAATCGCATTCTGGATAACTCTTTTTAAATGGGCATCTATAACAGTATGGTGCTGGAGCTATCTTTATCCCTGGTATAGAGACTACTGCTGCCATACCCTTCTTATATTTGCTTTGTCCAGTTAAAGTTGTTGTTAAATGTGTTCTACCATGGAAGCTATATCTAAGGGTTATAACTTCAAATCCAGTTTTATTAACTTTCTTTAACATGTATTTCCTCATTAGTTTTACTGATCCTTCCACTGCTTCAGCTCCACTTGTGCAGAAAAATACCTTTTTCTCACCTTTTATTGGCAGTATTTTTACAAGTTTTTCTGCTAATTCTGCTGATGGTATGTTATGGTAATCGTATGATGTGTGATGCAACCTCTGAGCCCAATATAATATTGCTTCAACAACTTTTGGATGGCAATGCCCAATGTTTACAGCTGCATATCCAGCGAATAAATCCACATATTCTCTACCTTCTAGATCTTTTACTATTGCCCCCCTTCCCTCTACAAGTACTATTGGTTGTCTATATCTTGGCATACATGGAAACATAGTTTTCTTTTGGGTTTCAATAATTTTTTGAGTATCTATCTCTTTTTCCATTTTGTTCTTCCTCGAATAATATTACAGTTTAAAGGTTAATAACAGTTATTGTTTCCTTTAAGAATTTCTGCAGCCATTTTAACTGCTTCAATTATCTTTACATATCCTGTACATCTACATATTATACCATCAAATGCCTTTTTAATCTCTTCTTCATCTGGATTTCTATTTCTCTGTAGTAGAGCATATGTTGTTAATATGAATGCTGTTGTACAAAATCCACATTGTATAGCTCCAGATTTTATAAATGCTTCTTGTATTGGATGTAGCTTTCCATTCTTTGATAAATATTCAATTGTTATTACTTCTTTCCCCTCTACTTTTAATGCTGGTGTAATACATGAACATACTGGTTTTCCATCTATTAAAACTGTGCATACTCCACATTCCCCTCTTTCACATCCTCTTTTAACACTTGTTGTATTAGCGTATCTTCTAAGCATATCTAGTAACATTATGTTTTCTGGTATATCTAGTATCCTTTCTTCACCATTTAATTTAAATGATATTTTCATTTTCTCATCCTCCAATTTTCGAATGCTAATTTTATTGCGTCTATCGTTAATCTTATCGACATTTCCCTACGATATTCTGCTGATGCTCTAATATCACTTATTGGCTTTATTTCTTCATTTAAAATCTTTGTCTTATCCTCTATTTCATTGATGTTTGAATTAATTAATTCTCTTTCAGTTTTATATGCTCTTATTGGTGTTGGTGCCACTGAATTTAATGATATCCTAATATCTCTAATTATTTCATCTTCCATTTTTACTGCTACAGCTACTGCAACTATTGAGAGTGTATGTGCCCTCCTCCTACCTAACTTTAAGAATTTCATTCCCATTTCACATGATCTTTTCGGTATTATTATTTCTGTTAATATCTCATTACTTTTCAAATCTGTTTGTCTAGGTCCATGAAAGAATTTTTCTATTGGTATTATCCTTTCACCATCAATACTCTTAACCTTTAATTTTGAATTTAATATCATTAATGGTGGTGCTGTATCTGCTGCTGGTGATGCATTACATATATTCCCTCCAATAGTAGCTACATTTCTTATTTGCCAAGACCCCATATTTTCAATAGCTTCAATCAATGCTGGAACCATATTTTTCAAACTTTTATTTTCAATTAATTCTTGGAGTGTTGTTGATGCTCCTATAACTATTTCATCTTCTAATAATTCAATTTTCTTCAGTTCTCTTATTTCAGATATATCTACTAAATTTTTCAATTTGATTCTTCCAGTTTTTAAGTCTATTATTAAGTCTGTTCCTCCTGCAATTGGTTTTGCATTTTCTAATTCATTCATTAATTCCAATGCTTCCTGTAGAGTTTTTGGTTTATGATATTTTAATTCTGGTACTAAGTAGAATAATGCCAATTTATACACCTCCATTTAATGCGGGCCATATGTATATGATTTTATCCTCATGGAATTTTATGTTCATAATTTCTGAAGCTCTATATATTTTCCCATCGATTATTATATGGTTGAAGGGGTAATCTTTGCCATTTTTTGCGAAGAATAATTCATATATTTGTTCACCATATTTCTCAGATATTTTATCCAATAATTCTTTAAAGCTCTCTACCTCTACAGTATATTCATCTAAACCTATCATACTTCTTAAGGGTCCAAACATTATCTTCAATGTTATCTTTGGCATTTTAATTCCTCCTTATGGTAAAGTATACTCTTTCTGGAGTCAATGGTAGTTCATATATCCTTTTACCTATAGCATGTGCAACTGCATTAGCTATTGCTGCTGGTGTTGGTATTAACGCCATTTCTCCAACACCTTTAGCTCCAAAGGGTCCATATTTAAATAAATCTTCAATGAATACTGGTTTTTCTATTTTAGGCATATCCAATGCTGTTGGAACTACATAATCTGTTAGATTGGCATTTATTATAACTCCTTTATCATCAAATTCCAATTTCTCCATTAATGCTAATCCTATTCCTTGAGCTATTGCTCCCTCTATCTGTCCCTCTACAGCCTTTGGATTTATTATTCTTCCACTAGCTATTGCAGGCCATACCCTTAATACTTTTATCATTCCCGTTTCCATATCTACTTCAACTTCAGCTATATTTACAATGTAGCTATATGCTGGATATGCATATCCTTGTCCAACTTCATGGTCAAAGGTACCCTTTGGTAGATAGAAGTATCCTGTTGATGATAATTCTATTCCACTTTCATATGCTTTTAATACTAACCTTTTCCAATCAATCTCCTTTTCTGGTTTTTCCCTTGAGTATACTCTTCCATTCTCAAATTTTAATTCTTCTGGTTTACATTGAAGTATTTCTGATGCTAAATTTGTAAGTCTCTCCCTTATTCTTGCAGCTGCAACCAAAACTCCTATTGCACCTATACTTGTCCCTCTAGAGGCATGTGTTGCACCTGTATCTGGGGCATCTGTTGTTCCAAAATGTATGGTTATTTGTTCTGGTGGTACCCCTAATATTTCACTTACTATTTGTATGTGTGATGTTGTTGGAGTTCCTTGTCCTATTTCCGTTATTCCAGTATATACTTCTACTCCTCCATCCTTGTTTACTTTTATTATAGCATTAGACCAATCTGGAACTCCTCTACTTGTACTTATTCCATGCCATCCACATGCTACTCCTATACCCCTCTTATATCTTCCCTTATCAGCTTTATACATTGATCTTTTAATTTTCCATTCAGCTCTTTCAGAGAGAATTTTTAATGCTTCACTTATTCCAACAGATTCATCTAGTAATTGTCCCGTTATTGTCGGCATCCCTGGTTTTAGAAGGTTTTTAAGTCTAAGTTCTAATGGATCAATACCTATTTTATTGGCTATTTCATCTATTTGAGATTCTGCTGCAAATTGTATATCTGGATTTCCAAATCCTCTAAAGGATCCTTGATAAACCTTGTTTGTATATACACAATATCCATCTATCTTTGCATTTTCAATGTAGTATGGTCCTGAAGCATGCATAGTTGCTCTCCAGAGTATGAAGGGTCCTCTGTTAGAGTATGCACCTGCATCCATTATTATTTCAACTTCTATAGCTGTTAATTTTCCATTTATTGTTGCTCCAGATTTATATCTTATTATACTTTGTTCACGTTTGCAATGTACTCTAAAAGATTCTTCTCTAGAATATATTAATAGTGTTGGTCTTCCAGTTAAATAGGCTGCTAATGCTGCTTGAGCTGCTACAAGAGGTCCTGTATCATCTTTTCCACCAAATCCTCCACCAATATATGGTTGTATTATCTTTATCTTACTTGTCGGTATCCCTAGAACTCTAGCTGTTATTGCTTGTGCTAAATGTGGATATTGTGCACATGATAATATTGTGTATTCCCCACTTTTCTCCGGTATTGCTAAAGCACCTTCAGTTTCTAGATATAAGTGTTCTTGATGTTGAGTTCTATATTCATTTTCTACTATTACCTCTGATTCTTCAAATCCCCTCTTAACATCTCCTCTTCTAACTTTTGTTTTAAATGCTATATTGCTTCCAATATTTTCATGTATTAATACATCTGTTCTCTTCATTGCTTCTAAAGGATCTAATAATACTGGCAATCGGCTATACTTGACTTTTACTTCTGAAGCTCCAATTATAGCTGCTTCTGGATCTTCTGCAACTACAATTGCTATAGGTTCTCCATGATATCTAACTTTCCCCTCTGCTAATAATGGTTGATCTGGTAGTGCATATCCAACTTGATTTTCACCCGGTATATCTCTTGCAGTTATAACTCTTACAACCCTTGAATCTTTCAATGCATTTTGAGAATTTACTTCTATTATTTTTGCATGTGATTCACTACTTAAAACTAATTTTGCATATAGCATTCCCGGTAATGTGTAATCTTCCATGAATTTTGCTTTTCCAGTTGCTTTATCTATTGCATCTACTCTATCTATGGATTTCCCTACAATTATGAATTCTTCAGCTTTAAGCCACTTCTCTATTAGTTTTATTGCTTCACTCATGTTATGCACCATACCTATGTTGGAACATATTTAAATGCTTCCCTTTCTCTTTCTCCGACTTCCAAACCCATTTTCATCCTTATTTCAGATGCATAATGGGATACTGCAAAGGGAGGACATCCATATACCATAACCACTTTATCTTTAATTTCACCTTGAGTTAAAATCCAATAGATTTCTCTTGCTGTTGTTGACACTGCACATTCACCAAATACTATTATTAATCCTTCTCCACAAATCTTCTTTAATTCATCTAATTCTTGTGGTATTGGAGTATTTAAGCCTGTATATATGTATAATTTCTTCCCCATTGCTTTAATATCATTAAAGAATCCAGTATCCTTTAGCATATACAATGTGAATTTTATCCATGCTTTACATGTTCTACATGTAGCTCCATCTATAACTATTGTATTTGGAAAGTGTGGTTCAATTATTTCACATGTTGCAAATTTAAATCTCCTCTTAACCTTTTCTATTGGTTCACCTAAAACTTCTATTTGAGTTGGATCTCCAATACCCAATCCTTGTGTATGAGCTATTGCTATAGGTCCAACTTCTAGATTTGGATATTCATATCCAATTACTTTTGCTGCAATAGCATCGGTTGCAACCGGGTCTTCACCTGCTATTATCAAGTTTAAATCTACTGGACTTCCATGTATTGGACCATCACCCTCCATACATTTAATTGCATCTATTACGCCTAGAACATATTTGTCTCTGTATGGTTTTATTTCATCAATTAATTTATACCATAAATCTGTTCTATGCCATTTCAATCTATCATTGAATGTATTCACTACTCCATGCATTAACTTTATACATCCAGTTATACCTCCACCTTCCATGCTAGTCTTTAATACCGGTACTCCTATTATCTTGTCAACTTCTTGTATTAATTCTGCAACTTCAATTTCCTTTAGTATTAATCCATTTGGGACCTTCATTTTAACTGATTTAAATACTCCATATTCATCAAATGGCTTAATTTCCACTCCAATTTCTTTTGCCATCTTCATATATCCTAATACCTCCATTACTTGCCTTGTATTCATACCCTCCCTCCACCAATGGGTCATGGCTGAACATGATTCTCCTATTATTGGTTTTCCTCCAGAATCTTTTACCATTAATGCTATTGCTCTCACAACTTTTGGGTCAGTGGTTACTGGTGGAGGTCTTGGACTCACTAAATTTGGTTTTATTAAAACTCTTTCTCCACTTTTTACAAATTTACTTATTCCTCCAATCATGTTTACTGCCTTTTCTACAGCTTCATAAACATTATCTTCATTTATTGGTTCTTTCACTCTTACTATTGATACCTTTGGCATTTTACATCCTCCAGTTAATATTGTTTATAGATACATATAACAGTTTAATTTCAATCTATCCTTATCATCACTTTTACTGGATCTTCAATTCTCTTTTCAAGGATTTCCATAGCCTTATTTAATTCTTCTAAATCATATTTATGTGTAACTATTTTCCTAAGGTCACTTATTCTATCTTTAATTAGGTTTAATGCTTTTTCTATGTGTATTATTGTTCCAGGATTTAATGCTCCTATAATACTTTTTTCCATTCCAATCATATATTTTAAGTCTAGAGTTACTGGTTCTATTGGTATTGCTACTTGAATTAATTTTCCACCTGGTTTTAGAGATTCAAATGCTAACCTAATATTCTTGGGACTTCCACTAGTTTCTATTGATATATCTACACCATAATTATCTGTTAATTTCATTATCTTATTTAGTATATTTTCATCTTCAGGATTAATGATATAATTTACTCCTAATTCTTCTGCTATTTTTGCAGGTTTTTCTCTTCTCACGGTTCCAATTATTTTTCCAGCCCCCATAATTTTTGCTGCTATTACTGCTGATAATCCTATACTTCCAAGTCCAGTTATCAATATGGTTTCTCCAGCTTTCAAACCTATTTCTACAGCGTTTAATGCTGTTAAAAATGTATCTGGAATTAATACTGCATCTTCTAAGTTTATTTCATCTGGAATTTTCACTAGTACTCTTTCCGCTAATGGAATCCTCATATATTCAGCGAAAGAACCATCAATATTTATTCCAAACATTAATCTTCTTTCACATAAATGTGGTTTTCCAATAATGCAAAATCTACATTTTCCACATGATACCATATATGAACCTATAACTCTATCTCCAGGTTTAAATGTTCTTATGCCTGATCCCACCATTAATACCTCTCCTGCATATTCATGTCCAAGTATAACTGGATATTTGGCTGGTGTCTCTCCTCTGTATAAATGGAGATCTGTTCCACATATTGCTGCATATTTAACCTTTATTATTACTTCATCCATTCTAGGATTTAATGGTGTTTGAACTTCTGATATTGTTAAGTTCCTTGGGGAATTTAATATGGCTGCTCTCATTTATACATCAAAATACTTGTTTATTTCGTTGCATATATTGTTGATGCAAAATATTATTTTCATCTTCATATATAAGTGGTTTTGGTGATATCTTTGGGTAAGAAGACGATTTTAGAGAAAGTTTTAAATAATATTGATAATTGTAGGGATGAAATAATAAATTTCTTAAGGGATTTAATTAGTATTCCAAGTGTTACTGGTGAAGAGAGTGGTATACAAGAGTTTATAGCTTCTAAACTTAGAGATTGGGGTTTAAAGTATGATATGTGGTTTATAGATGAAAAAGAACTTCTCAAGAATCCTCTGGCTGAGAAAATTAAATTAAGTTATAAGGATAGACCTATGCTCGTTGGGATAGTTAAGGGTGAAGGTGGAGGAAGATCTCTAGCTTTCAATGGTCATATTGATGTTATCCCAGCAGGTTCAAGGTCTTCATGGAGCTATGATCCTTTTAAAGGGGAAATTGTGGATGGAAGACTTTATGGTAGAGGAGCTTCAGATATGAAGAGTGGTGTTGCTGCTTATACTATGGCTGTTAAACTACTCCTGGATGTTGGGGTTAAACCTCTTGGAGACATATATTTACATTACGTTATAGATGAAGAGTACAGTAGCAATGGTACTCTTGCAGCTCTTCTAAGAGGTTATGTTGCTGATGGAGCTATAAATGCTGAAGCTAGTGATATGGAAATCCAACCTGCAGTTTCTGGTAGTATGTGGTTTAAGATTAAAGTTAGGGGAAAAACAGCATCTATGTCTAGGATTTGGGAGGGTGTAAATGTTATTGAACAAGCATATAAAATTTATGAAACTATTAAAAGATTTTATGATATTAGGGTTTTAGAGAAGAAGCATCCATTATATCCAGATCCTAGAGGTGCATTGGCATTATTTATTGGGATGTTTAATGCTGGTAGTTATCCCAGCGTTATACCTGATGAAGCTGAAATGCGTGGGAGAATGGGTTTACTTCCAGGTGAAACTATAAGTGATGCAATAAGTGAATTAAGGAATTTCATATTAAAGTATTGTGAAACTGATCCTTGGCTTAAACATAATCCCCCTGAAATTTCACAAGAGGGTTATGCTGGTGAGGGTGTAGAAATACAATTGAGTCATCCATTGGTTTCAACCCTTATGAATGCATATAGGAAATCATTGAATTCTGAGCCTATTGTTAAAGGACATGAAGGTGCTACTGATATGAGGATCTTAATGAAGATGGGTATTCCAACTGTATGCTTTGGTCCTGGAACTATAACGCAAATGCATGCATATAACGAATGGGTTGATTTAAAGAATGTTATTAATGCTGTCAAGGTTATGGCTACTATGATCCTTGATTGGTGTGGTTATTGTGAGTAGCTGTTAAACCAAGTATTGTTTTACTTCCATTTACTCTCCTTTTTACACATATTATTACTAAATTACCTTCTAAAACCATTGTTTCAATAACATCCAAATTATATTTACCGTTTATATAGGAGAATATTTCTTGTAAACGTATTGGTACATAATCCTCTAGAAATATCCTTGTATCCTTCACATCTACATTCAATTTTTCCAGTTCTGCTATGATTTCATTTAAATTTATATTGAATTTTGAAATTAATTGTTCCAGTGATATCTCTTTAATTTCAATCCCCATAATTATCATATAAATTTGGCTTAAATAGATTAAGTTCTAAATTCTCCCCTTTATTTATGGCATTTTTAAATGGGGGAATAACTATAAATCCATGTGAATCTATCATCATTCTCCTCAATAATGATTTTCCAGTTAATATTTCAACTATTGGTATTTCCTTTAATTCAATTATTCTACCAAATACTGCTCTCTCAAATGGAAGCATATTTTCAATTATTATTTCCCTAAATGATTTAACCTTTAATTTCATGGGTTTAGCATTATTATTGCTTAGTTTTAAAATTAGTGGAAGTCCAAGCGTATAGAATCCTATGATTGTAGATTGTATTAATCCTGGAAGCATTAGTATTGGTTTTCCATCTACAATTGCAAAACTCGTTTGTCTACCTGGAACTCTCATTATTCCCCTAACAATAATCTTTGATTTTGGCATTGACATTACTGCATCTGGAACTAAATCCATTTCACCCACTGAACATCCTCCAATTGTTATTAATAAGTCACATATCTTTAGTGATTTTCCAATTTTATACATTATATCCATGTTATCATCTTTAGCTATCCCCATATCTATTGGTGTTGCACCAAATTCTTCAATTAATTTCATTATCATGTATGTGTGTGGTGAAGTTTCTTCAATTATTAATTCATCTCCAACGGCTAATACTGCTATCACTGGTTTTCTATATACCTTTACCCTTTTAATCTTAATATAAGCCATTAAATCTATGTCTACAGGTCTTATGATTCTACCTATCTTCAGCGCTATTTCACCGCTTTTATAGTCTTCTCCACATTTTATTACATGCTCCATTGGTTTTGATTTACGTGTTATTTGTATTGTCTCTTTATCTAATACTCTTACTGCTTCCACTGGTATTATCGTATTAGCACCTTTCGGTAGGTAGCCTCCTGTACTTATCCTATATACTTCACCCTTTGAAATTTCATAGTTATGTACTTCATTTGGTGCTATATCCCCCTTAATCTTTAATCTTACTGGGTTTTCATATGATGCATTTAATGTATCTTCATAATTTGCTGCATATCCATCAAAGTGAGATGTATCTCTTGGCGGTATATCCTCTTTTACTATTATATCTTCTGCTAATATTCTACCCACAGAATTAAGTATTGGAATTTCTTCAACTTCATTTATACTTTGGATATGTTTTAAAACTTCTTCTAATGCTTTTTCTGGAGGTATATATCTAAATCCTTTAACCATATCATAGTCTTAATTAATTTAATAGCTTTATTTTAAAAGCTTCTCTATTGCTTTTTCTAAATCTTCTGGTGTATCTATATCTATTATTACCCCCATATTATCTGTTTCAACATGAACTATTTCTCCCTCATGTTTTCTCACTACCTCTTTTAATCCCATTTTCTCTTCGCTTATATTCATAACTTCTTGATATAGTTCTTTACTTATCAATATTGGATGCCCTCTTCTACCTTGATATGTGGCTATAATTATTGGTGCTTTAGTTTCTCTATATCTATCTATAATGTTTTTTATTGTATTTTCATCTATGAAGGGGCAGTCTCCTGGAATTATTAATACTGCTTCATTTTTATCCATAACTTTTTCAACTCCACATTTCACTGATGTACTCATTCCTAATTCATACTTTGGATTTACAATTTTTTCACATGGTAGATCCTTTATTACTTCATAGATTCTTTCTGCTTCAAATCCTAATACAATTACCACTTTTCCTACATTGCTTTTTAATGCTGTTTCTATAGTCCATTTTATCATTGGCTTTCCATTTATTGGTTCTAGTAGTTTATTTCTGCCAAATCTTTTTGAGTGTCCAGCTGCAAGTATTATTGCTGCAATCATATTTTACCCCCTTAATACTGCTATTAATTCTGCAGTTATGCTTACAGCTATTTCTTCGGGTGTTTCTGCACCTATATCTAAACCTATTGGTGAATGTATTTTTTCAACATCTTCCTTATTATATCCCTCCTCAATTAACCTCCTTTTTATTTCAGAGCTTTTCCTTTTACTTCCAAGTAAACCAAGATACCTCACTTTTGTTTTCAAGATCTTTTTTAATACTTCATATTCCTTTTCCACATCTCCATGAACTATTGCTATGAAATCTTCACTTTTTATATCTAATTCTTCTATTCCCTTTGTTAATTGATTCACTATTATTTTACTTACCATTGGAAATCTATCTTTTGTTGCGGTTTCCATATTATCATCTACGATTATTACATCAAATCCAACTATATTTGCAATTTCAGCTAATGGTTTTGCTATATTTCCAGATCCAATTATTATTAATCTTGGTTTCGGATTTATTATGTCTATGAAAATTCTAATACTTCCACCACATATCAATCCAGTTTCTATACCTTCACCTGAACCTAGTGAAAGTGTTATTTCTCTACTCTTATTTTCTTTAATGGCTTTTAAAGCTTCTTTAACTATTATTCTCTCAATATGCCCTCCCCCTATACTACCCATGGTTTTACCATCATCATATACTATCATTTTCGCGCCAATATCTCTAGGTCCAGAACCAATTTTCTCTATTACTGTACATAGAGCTACAGTTTTCCTTTCACTTAGTAATTCGGTTATTTTGCGAAATAATTCTTCATTATTCATTTACATCTATGGAATAAACTTCTTAATTTAAGTTATTTAATTTTTGGGTTATGGAAATCATTAAGTTGATTGTTTCTATAAATTATTTTGTATTGGTTGGAATTTATGAGGAGTGTTGATGTTTGTGTTGTTGGTGGCGGTTTTTCAGGTTTATATCTATCTAGTATGATTGATGGTGATGTACATATTTTTGAAGAGCATTCAAATATTGGTTTACCTATGCATTGTGCTGGTATCATTAGTCCTAAAACCTTTAATATGCTTGGTGTTTCAAAGAAATTTATTGAAGCTGAATATGATGGTTTTGTTATTTGTTTTAATGGTTATAAGTTGTATTGGTTGGGTAAACCTTTAGCTTTAAAGGTTGATCGTGTTGGCATTGAGCAATATTTTTATGATAGGTGTTTGAGTAAGGGTCATTCAATCCATCTTGATAGTTTTGTTTCTTTTATTGATGTTAATGGTTTATTAAAGGTTGATGATGATCGCAGATTTAAATCTAATTTGATAATTTTAGCTGAAGGTTCTAAGAGATTTTTCTCTAGGCGTTTGGGTTTGATAAATTATAGTGATGATTTTCTTGGTTTTCAAGCTTATGTCCATTGTAGAGTTCATAGTAATTATATACATGTTTATATTGATGGTTTAAGTGATTACTTTTCTTGGTTTATACCTATTGGTGATGATAAGTGTATTATTGGTTTAACTGTTAGAAATTCTGTTGATGTGATTACGTTAATGCGATTGCTCTTGAAGCATGTTATGGATGAAGGTTTAATTTCAAATGCAAGTATAAAACGTTTTTTCAGTGGGATTGTTATTAGAGGTCCCATAGGATCTTATGGTCTTGGTAGAATTTTAGCTATTGGTGATGCTATTCAAATGAATAAACCTCTTACTGGAGGTGGATTATACCCAATATGCCTATTTTCTAGAGTTCTTTCCACTTTAATTAACTCATATCTTAAGGGTTCCCTTAATTTCAATTCCTTTAACTCTCTATACTCCAATTTATTTTGGAGTTTATCTAATAAATTTAAATTTTCATTTAGATTGGTTAGAATTCTTTTGAAATTCAATAATTTTGCTTTTAAGAGTTTGATTAAAGGTGGTTGTAGACTTAAATTTGATAATTCTCTTCTTTCCCATCTGGATTATGATGAACATTTTATTGATGTTGTCAATAACCCATTACGATTATTAAGGTTTGGTTTAGCTTTTATGATTGGTTTATTCCCATAGGATGGAAATTAATTATATGTTGATTTATAGTTATTATAAGTGTGGTTTAAATGGATTTTAATGATATTGTTAGAGTTGTTGAAAGTAAGGTTTTAGATATCTATAATAGTTGTAGAGGGAATTATCCTTCTTCACATGATTTTCTCCATGTTAAACGTGTTTTAAATAATGCTTTAACCATTGCTGAAAATATTGGAGTTTCAGATTATGATAAATTTCTTTTAACATTAGCATGTTTACTTCATGATATTTCGATACCATTGTATGGTGTTAAAGAGGATCATGCATATAAATCTGCTGAATATGCTAGATATTTTCTTTTGGATTGTGGATTGAATCTTAATGATATTGAGATTATATGTAATGCTATACGAGAGCATAGTTGGAGTTCTAAGGTTAAATCTAATAATTTGATTTCCATGGTTCTTCAAGATGCTGATAGATTGGATGCTCTTGGTATTATAGGATTTGCTAGAATGATTATTTATGGTGAATTTAGTGATAGAATATTATATTTTGAACCTGAATTTACACCTAGGTTTAGAAGTATTGATGATTCTAATTATACTTTAGATCATGTTTTCTCTAAACTCATCCATATACCTGAGTCAATGAATACTGAATTTGCAAAGAATATTGCATTTAAAAGATTAAGTAATCTATTATGGGTAGTTAAATTATTAGAGTTTGAAGTTAAAGGTTATTTTTAAAAAAGTTGATGTTTAAATTTAATTTATAGTTCGCTAAAGCTTTTGACTGTTTTCTCATCTAATCTTTTGATTAATGCAATTACTAGTTTTACTGCATTTTCTAAATCATCTCTATGTATTATTCCAACATGGCTATGTATATGTCTTGTAGGTACTCCAAGAACTATGCTAGGTCTACCTTCTCTATACATGTGTAATCTTCCAGCATCAGTTCCTCCTCTAACCACCGTTAATTGATATGGTATCTTTTCTTCTTCTGCAACTTTTATTACAAACTCCTTTAATTTCTGATTTGGTATCATTGTATTATCTAGGGTTACTATTGTTGGTCCTTTACCAAGTTTTGATTGTGCTTCTCCAGCTGATATTCCAGGTACATCTCCTGCAATATCTACTTCTGTTACTATTGCTACATCATGATCTGCAACCCATCTAACTGTTTCAGCTCCTCTTAAACCAACTTCTTCCTGTACTGTTGCTGCTGCATAGTATGTGTTTGGATGTTCAATATTGTTTTCCTTTATGTATTTTAACGCTTCCATGGCTATGAAAGCTCCAATTCTATCATCAAAAGCTTTTGCAAATATTGTTTTTCCAGTATTTGATATTTGGAAGGTTGGATATGGTGCTATTGGATCTCCAATTCTTATACCCATATTCCTTACTTCTTCTTCTGATGTTGCTCCTACATCTATGTACATTTGTCTCATTGTAACGACTTTTTGTCTTTCTTCTGGCGTTAATAGATGTGGAGGCTTTGAAGTTATTACTCCTAGAACTGGTCCTTTATTTGTCATTATTATAACTTTTTGTGCTAATAATACTTGATCAAACCATCCACCGAGATTTGTAAATGTTAAATATCCATCTTTTGTTATAGAGGTTACTACAAATCCCACTTCATCTACATGTCCTGCCACTATAACTTTTGGTCTTTCACTTGATCCTCTTTTTACAAAGATCAATGAATTCAAATTATCCTTTATTACTTGATCTGAATATTTCTCCATCCTATTCCTTATCCTTTTTAAAACTCTATCTTCAAATCCTGATGGTCCAAATTCTTCCAAAATTTCCTTTAGAAACTGTATACTTTCTTCACTTAAACTATACATGTAGAATTCTAATGAAAAATTTGTATTTAAGTTTAATTATTTCATGAATAGTCTTGGTGGTTCTTTAATTTCCGGTGGTATTGGTGACTTATACTCTCTACCTTTAGTTTTCTCTTTAAATTCTTTCCATGCTTCTTCAATGAGTTTTTGGTTTGAAATTATTTCTATTGAAGTTAATGCAATAATCTTCGCAGCATATATACAACCTTTATGTCCTATGCCTACTCCTGATGTTGCAACGTTTTGCCATGAATGTCCAGGTGATCCTAATACGAAACATGTTGTTCCAAATGATAATGTTGGTGTATGCCAACTTACATCTCCAACATCTGTAGATCCATGACTTACTTCCCCTTCATCCCATGGATCTCTAACTTCTTCATCTAATACTACATCCATAAGTTTCTCCCAATTTGGTATTTTCATCCTTTGAAGCATATTCCTCTTTTGTTCTATTGGTATTGTTTCATGAATCTTCTTAGCAAATTCATAATCTTTATCATCGAATTTTGGTGCTCCTATTTCACGCATTACCTTTAAGCAAGTTAAAGCTAAAGTTTTATTTTGTATCATATTATAACATCCAGTTATGAATTCTACTCTATGTTGTGTTTGTGTCATTAATGCTGCTCCCTTAGCAATATCAAGAATCCAATTATAAATCTCCTCAACCTGCTCCCTCTCAGGAGCCCTCACATAATACCAACTCCTAGCATAATCAGGAACAATATTAGGCTGACCACCACCCCTCTCAATAACATAATGAATCCTAGCATCCTGAACAACATGCTCCCTCAAATAATTAACACCAACATTCATAAGCTCAACAGCATCCAAAGCACTCCTACCAAACTCAGGACTACCACCAGCATGAGAAGCCCTACCAAAAAAATGAAACTTAGCTGAATTCATTGCGTTTGTCGTTCCTAGATGTATTGTGTTGAAAGCTGATGGGTGATAGTTTATTGCAAAATCTAATCCTTTAAATACTCCCTCTCTAGCCATGAATACTTTTCCTATTAATGTTTCTTCTGCTGGACATCCAAAGTATTTTATTTTCCCATTCAATTTCCCCTTTTCCATAGCTTCCTTTAATGCTATTGCTCCTCCTACTGTTGCTGCAGCAAAAATATTATGTCCACATCCATGTCCAGGTGCTCCTTCAACTATTGGTTCCTTCCATGGCACTCTTTTTTGTGATAATCCTGCTAATGCATCATATTCTCCTAATATTCCAATAATGGGTTTTCCAGATCCCCATGTAGCTACAAAGGCTGTGGGCATACCTGCAATACCCATTTCAACCTTAAACCCATGCTTCTCAAGTTCATCAGCAAGAAGCTTAGAAGACTTAAATTCTTCCAATCCCAGTTCCGCATATTCCCATATTGTATCGCTTAGTGATATTATCCTCCCCTTATTTTCTTCAATCCAATTTAATGCTATATCCTTTGGATTCATGTTTAACTATATTATATTTGTGGGTATAAAATTTGCTGTTAAATAAAAAATTTAAAGGAATTTTATTTTGCTCCAGCTCTAAAGTATGCTCCACATGCAGGGCATTTGTATAAGCCCATTGTTACAGGTCTTCTACCTTTCGGTGCTAGAACCCAAGTCTTTAATGGTGCACTTACCTCTGTTCCACACTTTTTACATTTAACCATTTTATTCACCTTGATTTATTGTCATAATCTTATGTGTTGATGATGAATTTAAATTTTTCTATGTTTAATGTAACATTTTTTTAAAATAAGGTTATGATATATTAAAATAATATCTTCCCATCTTCATTATGAATTCCTTTAACTCCCATATATCTGGATGAATCGGGGCATCTTTAGATATGTATATTGCTGCTACTGCATTTGCTATTAATAATCTACTATAATCATCTAATTTAGAACCCCACCCCAATATGTTACCTGCATTCCATGCATCTCCAGCTCCTGTGGTTCTCTTTACATTTACTTTAAAGCATGGGACAATAGTTAATTTTTCATTTACTGATGTAGCTGAATATTCTGGTGTATGTACATCCAATCTAGTATTCAATTCCTTTGATAATTTTATAAGTTCTTCTCTTAAATCTTTCAAGTAACTTATCCTTTCCCCAAATACTATCTTACTCACTATATCAAATTCATTTTCATTTAGGCTTATTGCATCCACAAGTTCCTCTTTCATGATTTTATTTAACAATTCTCTTAATTCACTTATTTTACGTCTTGGATCTCCTAAATCTATGTACACTCTTCCTCTTCCACTTTCCTTTACTCTTCTTGAAACTCCTTCTATAAGTTCATTACCCTTTTCATTTACATTCCACGTAAACATACATACAAAATCTGAGTTAAGTATGCTCTCCCAATCCTTTGGATCTAGTTTATTTAAACCGAAGTTTGAGAGTATCCCTGGATAGCTTATCATAATGTTAATTTTCCTATCCATGTATATTGTTTCTATTATTGTTGTTATAGCTTGTTTTTCACATATCTTTAAATGACTTAAGTCTACATCAATAGCATCTCTCTTTAAAATTTCTAATCCAATTTTATCCGCATACGTTATTAACTTAACTTTTACACCAAGTTTTGCTATAGCTGCTGAAAAGTTTGCTGCACATCCCCCTCTTATAATACTTTGCTCATTTTTGAAAATGTTTCCTCCACCACGTTTTGCTGTTTCAATCATTTCCTCCATTAAATTGTTTAAATCTTCTTTCATGTATACGAAGTGATCTATAAAGTAGTCATGTAATGCAATTACACTAAATTTCTCTCTCTCTTGAATTACCCTATTTATACACTCTTCGATGTTCATCATCTTTTCATCCATCTAACATATGCTGTTCCAATTTTTACTAATGCATTTCTAAAGTTTTGTGAGATTGTATATGTTCCATCTTCACGTCTATATGATATTAATCCCATTGGTATTAGGAATTGTGATATAACCCTATACGCTATACTCTTCTTTTTAGATCCAATTCTTTCATATATCAATTTTGACATTTCTTCTGAGTTTATTGTTAAAGTTTCTCTATCATCCTTTACTGCTATCTCCTTTATTCCCTCCAATATTATTTTTGATATTCTCCTATATTCCTCTGCTCTACTAAAGATTATCTTCAGTATTTCATCTAAATCCATATTTGTTTTTACTTCATTTACATTGAAATACATGTATCCTGTGGTACGAGAACCTTCACTTAATCTTCTAGGCATAAATTACTCAATAAATAATTTATATCTTTGAAGATTAATAATTACTTTGGTTTTGGTGAAATCCATTGTCTTCTGGTGGATATTATAAAATCTTATTGGATAAGGTTTATGATCGTATTAAGTGTGTTGGTGAACTCTCTTTTGAAGATTTGAGGAATTGGGCTAAAGGTGAAGGTATAGGTTTAGCTACTTTAACTGTAATTTTAAGTGATCTTTTGAAGGATGGGAAGATTTCGGCGCCTCAAGGATTTATTGAAGTTGAAGATTTACTTTGCAGTTTTTCTGTTCCTAAAATTATTTCAGTAATGACTCATTCTGAGGAGGCTTCAAAAATTAAACATGAGGACAAGGCAACTAGTGATATTGTTACATCTAGAGTTGAAGATTTAAAGAAGTCTGATGTTGATTGGATGAAGGATCCAGATTTAAGGAGATCTATAGAGTATTTAAATAGGTATAGAAGTGTTGGTGTAATTAGATTTCTTAAGGATTTATCTGATATGGGTATTTCTAATCCTGATGGTGTTTTGAAAAAGCTGATTTCCCTTGGTTATGTGGATTACTCTCATTTTGGAGTGGTTAATGCTTCTCAGAAACTTCCTAAAATTTCTGATAAACGTTTACTTTCTGAGTATATCTAAAAAAGATTTTAAGTTTATATTTTAAGCATCTTCCTTATTTCCTCTCCCAATGGTCTCTTTGTTTTTAATGGTGGTTTTATACCCTCTATAGACATTCCCCATATCATTGCTGCTATGGTGTAACCTGCAAAACTTTTATCTTCTATTGTTGTTGGTATAATTTCTTTAGCATTATACTTTACTCTAAGATATGATAACCCATCTTCAACTACTTCATGTGGAAAACTTCTCGCTTTAAACATTATGAAACAATTTGTTTGCGTTATTGGTTGTGAAACCAGTGATTTATTAAATTCAAATAAGTCTTTCCACTTCCTCTTGAAATCCCTTAAATTATCTAAGTATGCTACTGTGAAAAATCCGCATTGTGGTATTACTAGTCTTGTTAAATCTATTATGTCTATTGGTGGATTTGAGAATCCTCCATATTCCACGAGATCTACTAAACTTGATATTAATGATGTAATTATAATGTTTGCTCTATCTACACCTTCACCCACTGTTTGACTAAATCTCATCATTAATTCATTATCAAATATCAGTGGATTAAGACCTTTATCCAATAGATTTCTTAAACCAAGTAGAGCATTTCCAATTAGTAGATCTCCCTCCCTTCTAAATGGTATTGTACATATTGGTATAACCCTTATCCCAATTTCATTTTTTATATCACTGGCTAATTCCCCTACAACCATTGTTCCACATCCACCCCCTAAACTTGAGAGCGGTATTGCTATTTTGAAATTCTCCTTTTTATGTAATGATTTCAATCTCTTTAGCAATTTTTCTTTATCGGCTTCATATGCACTTTGACCAAGCTTCGGATCTTTTCCAGCTCCATATCCACTTAAAGTTTCTTCTCCAATGGTTTCAAATAGGAAGTTTGAGTGATCCTTTATCCCTCTTTCATCAAAATATGATTGTACTCTTTCATGATCCTTCTTGCTAGTATTTACTGCTATAAAGTAATTTTCTTTTGATCTTAAATTTTTGAATGTTGCATAGGCAATTGAGAGTATTCTTTCACCTGCACTTCCAGTTCCAATAAAAAGTATTCCTCCCATTTTAACCACTATTCAAAAATACTATGCCATGTCTTTATTTATTAAATTATCTATATTATGTAAAAATTGAATTTTATTTATGTTTATTTTAATATTGGTATTAAGCATATGAATTTTAGTGGTTTGTCTCCAGTGTTTATTATTGTATGTTTTGCATTTGGTGGGATAAATACAACGTATCCCTGGGAAATCTCATATTCCTTATCATTTATCACAACTTTACCATTCCCTTCAAGAATGAATATTTCATGTTCATATGAATGTTGATGTTTCGGTGAATTTCCCTTTGGATTTATCTCAAATAATCTCATAGCAAAGTTTGGTGCTCCATCTCTGTCTGATATTAACCATCTAACATGTATACCCTTTGCATCTTCACTCTTTACTTCTTCTCTCTCAATTTTTGTGTAGTGCACCACTTTCTCCATATATTATCCTTATGACGAATCTAGTATTTAATTTAAATAGTTTCCTATTGATAATCATCCTCCAATTGCAGGCGGTATTATTTCTATTTCATCTCCATATTTAAGTTTTTCAATTCTACTTGTTGGTTTATTATTTAAGAGTAATATTATTGGGCCCTCCCCTTCTATATCGATCTTTTTTATAAACGGCCACTTCTCCTTTAAAATATCTATTAATTCTCCTACACTAGTATTTTCACTTAATTTCAATTCTATTACACTTTTACCAATTAACTCCTTAAGATATGATGCGAATTTCACCTTCACCAATATTCCATCATTTTCATTTTGTATTTCCATCAAACCTATATATTTCAGTTTATGATTTAAATTTATTTAATCATTTATCGTACAATTTTTATTTAGAAGTTATATACGTATTTCCGGTGTCTATTTGACTGGAAAAATTCGTATAGATCCTAAATTCTTTGATCTAGTGATATATGGCGTATATTATGCCATATACGATTTAATTGGTGAAAATACTTGGAGTATTGTTTGGAAGTGTGGTGAAATAGTTTTTGAAGAAGCTAAGAATTTTATTGAAGAATTAAGGGATAAAGATCCATTTAAAGTTTTATCTACATTAGCTAAATGGCTTAAAGATTCAGGATACGTTGAAGATATAAGTGTTGAAAAAATTTCTAATGATACTGTGAAGTACATTATGTTAAATCCAGCTATTGCTGATGGAGCTCAAAAACTTATTAAACTTGGTAGAGTTCCAGCACATATATCCACATCACTCATGTTTGCAGCACTAAAAAGCTTAGGTTACACAGCTAAAATGGTTGGAGGACCAGAATTTCTAAGCGACGGTAGAGTTGTAGAATACTGGAAACTATACAAACTTAATTAATTTTTCCTAATTATGAATAATTTCCTGAAAATTTTATTTTATAATAGTAAAATATATATAGATTTATTCAAAAATTTAATTTTAAGATACTTTTAAAACTAAAAATTTTTTTGAGAGGAGAAATATGATACTGCTGGATTTAGCCCAAATAGAGTTTAGGGTTATATCTGGGCGTATGGCACAAGGCGTAATGTTGATGATTCTTGGGGCTTTAACGATTTTTGCACTAGAATTTTCTAAACGTAGACCGGAAAAAGTTAGGGTTAGAAAGATTCCTGCTGTTGAAGCTGTGGATGAAGCTATTGGTAGAGCTACAGAGATGGGTAGACCAGTATTCTTTACTCCAGGTATGCATGGTATAGGTGATTTAAACACTTTAGCTGCTCTATCAATACTTGGAGATGTTGCCAGAAAGACTGCTAGATATGGTATCCCCATAATTGTAGCCAATAGGTATTACACTGTTTATATGGCTGCTGAAGGTATTGTAAAACAAGCTTATGCAGCTGAAGGTAAAGCAGATATGTATCAACCTGAAATGGTTAGGTTTATTGCCAGTGAGCAATTTGCATTTGCTTCAGGTGTTCTTGGAATATTCCAGAGGGAGAGGCCTGCAGCAAACTTCTTCTTAGGCTATTTCTATGCTGAATCTTTAGAGCTTGCTGAAGCTGGCTATAATATTGGTGCAATACAGATTGCTGGAACCACAGCCACTGTTCAAATGCCATTCTTCGTTGCTGCATGTGATTATGCTTTAATCGGTGAAGAGCTTTATGCAGCTGCAGCATATATAACTAGAGATCCAAAAATAATTGGTGTATTATTTGCTCATGATATTGGGAGGTATATAGCATTGGTTATGTTGTTGATAGGTATTATCGCTATATGTAGTGGAAGTAGGTTTATATTAGATTTATTGGCTAAGTGAGGTGAGCTAGATGGGATTTAAATCACTATTACTTGATTATAAAAGGTCTATACCAATAATATTAGCATTTGTATTTGGGATAATTTACGTATTTGAGTGGTACATTGATATTAGAGTTGGAACTTTCAGTACATCCAGCTATCTTGAAACTACAATGTTAGATTACTTTAATGCTATGGGTGCGATGGCTATTGGTATTGGTGCAATAAATGTATTTAGGATTCATTATAGGAATGTTTCTCGTAGACGTGGTCCATGGCAATTTAGCCTTATAGTCTTAATTATGATACCATTCATGGCAATTATAAGCACTCTTGGTGGTAGATATGCATTAGATCCAAAGGGTGCTGTGGTACCTAAATGGATTTATGATTCTACGGCAGTCGTCTGGAACTATCTATATTGGTGTGTGAGTAGTGTTGCTAGTAGTATGATGTTTGCATTACTTGGATTTTTCATAATTTCAGCTGGTTATAGAGCTTTTAGAGCTAGGAATATTGATGCAGCAATATTATTAATAACTGGATTTTTAGTCTTAATGGGTAATGCACCAATAAATTCAGCATTATTCCCATTCTTTGAACCTATTAGAGCTTGGATAATGGATTACATAAATACTTCTGCTATGCGTGGCGTTGTTTTATGTACGGCTATTGGCAGTATTGCTTATGGTGTTAGAGTCATATTTGCTTATGAGCGTAGACCAACACTTGCTGGAGGTGAGTAGATTGAGTAGACCTTGGTATGAATTTCTTGAAGCTTTAGATCCTAGATGGCTATACCTATTAACCGCGATATGCATAGCAATACCCGTGGCTATTGTTGCTCCATCACCATTAAGTATAACTGAATACACCCTTGGCCTATATAATTATATTGAAAAGCTTCCAGCAGGATCGTTAGTTGTTTTATCATTTGATTATGGTGGTGCTCACGCAGAGATACATCCACAAGCTATTGCTGTATTTAGACATGTGGTTAAGAGACCCTTGTATATTATTGTTTTGGGTATGTGGAGTGATGGTCCGATAATGGCTGATGAAATATGGAAGAGTATTGATCATACTGGTTTAGATCCTGAAAATCCAACTCGCATTATTACTAAAGAGTATGGAAAGCATTGGGTGAACTTAGGTTATCTAGCAACTACAGCTCTAATAATAAGAATTTTCGACACCATTACCCAAGCTATGACTAAGGATTATTATGGTAATCCCATAGAAAATTTGGAGCTAGTACAAAAGTTTGATGGCATAAAGTATGCTTCTCTAGTTGTATCTTTTGCTGCTGGTTCCCCTGGACCTGAAACATACCTACAATATTGGGCTACCAAGAAACTTCCACCTGCATTAGTATTCGCCGCATGTCTTCCTGGGGTTTCAGTTCCCGGGTATTTACCATACTATGAGGCTGGTAAGAAGGGTGAAATTGGTTATATTGGTATTCTTAATAGTCTTAGGGGTGCGGCTGAATATGAAACTTTACTTGGTGAATTTGGGTTAACTGGTGCACCACAAGCGATGAATGCTCAATCAGCAGTACATTATCTACTTGTTGTAGGTATTATACTTGGCAATCTAAGTTATTTTGCTAAAAAGTCTCGTGGAGGTGGGTGAAAGTATGGTGACATTACAAGAACTAATTTTCGTATGGACTGCTGTATTCGTAAGCTTTGGTTGTCTATCATACTTATATAGGGAAAACCCACTATTTAGATTTGTAGAGCACTTATACGTTGGTATAAGTGTTGGTTATGGTGTTTCATACGACTTATGGTTCTTCCAGAATTACCTATATAACCCAGTTGTTTATCGTGGTAGATGGGATTTCGTATTTCCATGGGCTCTTATAGGATTATGCTATTACTTCTTCTTCTCAAGAAAGTATTTCTGGTTATACAGGATACCTATAGCTATTGGTATTGGTTATGGTCTTGGAACTGGTTTAAGGGGTACTATTAGATCAGATTTCGTTGGTCAAATAAATGCTGCTATAGGTACATCATTGTTTGCTGCCGATCCTTTCACCACGTTTAATAGATTTGTATTATTCTTTGGTGCTGTACTAGCAATATTCTTCTTCATATTTACCACTGAGCTTAAAGGTCCATTAAAGAATTTAAATAAAGCTGGTAGATATGTAATTTTAGCCGCTTTAGGTGCGTCCTTCGCTAATACAGTTATGGGTAGAGAATCTCTACTTATACAAAGGTTCCAATTATTGCTTGGTAGTAGATATTTCCCATGGAAGGCTAGTGGTATAGGTACCCCTGAATCTGGTGTTTACGCTCCAATAATGACTGCAATATGTTGCT
The DNA here is from genome assembly GCA_038727515.1 of Methanomethylicia archaeon. Lineage (GTDB taxonomy): Archaea > Thermoproteota > Methanomethylicia > Culexarchaeales > Culexarchaeaceae > JAVYVS01. The sequence continues at coordinate 372,291 of JAVYVS010000001.1, read as the reverse complement.
TAGGCTTATTATACATTATATACACTGATTATAAGAAGAAAAAGGCTGCTATGAAACCAGCAACAATTCCAGCATCTAATTAAATTTATTCTTTTTTTAAATTTTTGATATAAAATTATGGTATTATCTCAATTGTATTATTAAATTTTGGGTAAATTATATCGTATAGATTTATCTCTCCATATCTTATATTTTTAAAAACTTTTTCTTTTACCTTTAAAACTTCTTTTATTGTTTTCTTTGTTATATTGCATATTTCTTTGAATCCCCTTTCACCCCATAATTTCTCCATGTATGCATATAGGCATCTTCCACCACAATAATTGTAGTATTCACATTTTATGCATGGTTCACCTATGGATATCCTTTTTACATTTTTCCAATTATTGTTCCATAAGTCTCCAATTTCAGCCCATTTTGCATCTACTGCTATTGGGCATGCATATATTTTACCATTACTGGATATGCTTATTGAAGTTCTACCTGAACCGCAGGGTGGACTTTCAATCTTTAAATCTTGTAATGCTGTTTTTAATATTCCAAGTATTGGTGCTATGCCTATTATTCTTCCTTCCTCAGCATTTTTCAACCATTCTTTAATTAACATTTTCACTCCATATACATAGTTTTTACTCCAATCTCTGAAATTCCTCCATTTTCTACTCCAAATAACATTTAATTGCCAATGTATATGGTCAAAAATACCTGTTGATATTAGGTGTTTTACTTCTACATATATTTTCGATTTCTCTGTGACTGTCATCCTAGCTATTAAATCCTTTTTATAACCTATTTCTCTAAGTTTCCTCCCTGCTTCAATAACTTTATCATATACTCCCTTACCCCTATAATAATCTGTAATTTCTCTTCTTCCATCTATGGAAAGTAGTATTGCATCAAATTTCAACCAGTATTCGTATTTTAAATTCTCTATTAATGTGGCATTTGTTTGTATAACATATTTTGCATTTGGTATTTCATCCATTACTTCCATTATAAATTTACTGTTTAATAGTGGTTCTCCGCCATAGAATGCTATTATTGGATTTGGGTCTCCCTCCATAAATCTTTGTAAATCTTCAATTTCATATTCTATTCTCCATGGAACTAATCTTTGTGGAAAACTTCCACCACAATATTTACAGTTTAAATTACATTGTCCTGTGGTATGTAGTATGTATAGCATTTTCTTCTTAGATTTGTTTTGCTTTCATTTCTCTTAAATGTTCTATTTCACTCCTCATATCTCTAAATCTTCTAGCTATGAAATATGCCTTATACTTCTTTGTTGTCGTCATAAGATCTAGACTTGTTAATCCAGATATTATTTTTGAAGCATTTCTACTCATAATCTTAGCCATTTTATCTGCTAGAAATAGTAGATGGTTATGGCCCATTTCTTCAAGTACATTTGGATTATCAGAATTGTATAATATATGTAGTATTATATCTCCAATAATGTTTTCATCATTTTTCAATTCTATTATTGGTTCAGCAGATATCTTCTCTCCAAATTGTATGCATTCCACTTTTTTAATCATTTTGTAATCATATTTTGGGTATATTGGTCTATCATATGCAAATATATTGCTTCTTATCGATGGATCTTCTCTTAATGATCTTAATTGGAAGTATCCCTTTAACGTGAATTGCTCTCTTCCAATAATTTCTCTTGCAGCTTTAAATGCTGCTTCTAATGCTTCATCTAATTCCTCTTGTATTATGGTTGCCATGAATGAATCATATTCTATTGTTCTCCATGGAACTTTTATACTTCTATAATTTATAGCGCTTATAAGTGAGAGAAGCGCTTTATCACTTCTAAATCTTGGTGGTAGCATTAACTCATTTTTATTGGTTAATATGTATGGTATCATCGATCTCATGAGATCTGTTGAATTGGTATCCTTAACTATTCCAATTAATAGTTTTCCATCTTTTACTGCTTTATCTATTATAGAGTATAGTATGTATAGGTTTATTGTGTTTAAGTCTAGTGTCGTCATCCATTCCTCTTCATCTATTGTTAGAGGATGCTTCTCTCTAGAGTTATATATCTTGTTTAATAGTTTTTCTGTAGCATACCATACTCTATTCCAATAATTCATTACATCTTTATTTAACGTTATATATTCTCCTTCATCATTTAATAGGATACCATTATACTTAACATTTAGTTTCAATATGTCTTTTAGAGCTTCTTTAGTTAAACTTTCATTTAAATCTAAAATCCTTGGTAGATCTCTCTTTTTAAATTTCTCTTCCCCCTTTTGCATTTTTTCAATTAATCTTTTTATTGCAAAATATGGTAGGTATGGATCTCTACATGGTATGTAAATTCCTCCTGGACCTATGTATCCAGCTAAATTTATGTCTAGCATTGTTGGATTGCCATATGGGGTTTCTATTTTACATATCACCGATTTATTTCTCTTTACTAAATTTCTAAAGTCTCTTGCAGCTGGACCATAAGTTCCAGATAGCATTCTATCTAATACTACTACTTTGACTTCTTCTGAATTTAATTGGTCATATGCCAATTTTAGTTCACTCATTGTCATTAGCGCGTATGGTATGCTATCTATTGTTTTTATTAATTCAAAATCGTTTAAGATGTATTCAAAGTTTGGATCTATATTTGATATATCTTCAAGCCATAATGGTATGCTTGTTGATAGATTTACTGTTGCTTCTTCAGCTGCTCTACTAACATCTATTTTTACCTCTGAATTTTTAATGGTAAGTTTACCATAAAATCCAACTGCGCAAACATAGAATATTAACATTTCAATTCTTCTTTCTTGTGTGAGTGAGCCATCTATCCCCAGAATTTTAAATTCTCCTTCTCCAAAGAATTCCTTAAACTTTTCATATATTCCTTCACTTCTATATTCCCTTATGAATTCTCCATAATACGATATTCTACTGATATCCCTTATTCTATTTTCAAATATTCTCACTAAATGATTTAGGGAATTCCTTAACTGCTTTGTTTCTTCACTTAGATTCAATTTTCCACCAACAATATCTTAGCTTTAATAATATATAGGATTTCGTTTTTAGTTACTAGTGGTTAAGTTTATTTCATTAAATTTCACATTTTGTTTTGGTGGTACTTCTGTCTTCTGTTAAGATGGTTAGAGCTCACATATTTATTTCTGGTAGAGTTCAAGGTGTATTTTTTAGATCTAATATGCGTTTTGTAGCTTCTCGTTTTGGAGTTTGTGGTTGGGTTAGGAATACTTCTGATGGTAGAGTTGAAGCCGTTCTTGAGGGTCCTGAAGATGCTGTTAAAAGAGTTATTGAATGGGCTCATGAAGGTCCTCCACTTGCCCGTGTAGATCGTGTGGAAGTTATTTGGGAAGATTATAAGGGGGAGTTTAAAGATTTTCGAATTAGATATTAATTTATGATTTTAAACATAAAAAATATTTTTCATTGTGTATTGATTATTATTTGGGTTTATTTAATGAGTTTGGATAATCCTTGGTTTAATGATCTTAATGGTGCATTTAATGCTAGACTTAGGGAAACCTCTATAAAGACCTCTTATGAAGAGGGTAAGATTGTTTTAAAGAGTATTATTGGGATTTTTGAAGCATCCTTTAATTTAGCGGTTCTTGATAGACTTTCTAAACCTTCTTTTATTGCTGTGGAAAGACCTACTGAGGATAGAGTTGATTACCTTATATATGAGACTTTTAGTGTTAGACCTTTACATATACAAGAGCTTTCAATGGATGTTAGTATGCCTAAAGCTTTAAGGGATGATTTTCTATTGAAGATTTACTCTATGTGGGGGGATTCTGAAGATACTTGGATTGATATTGGTAGTGTATATACTGGTTATGTTATGTGTATTCGTGATGGGGATGTAGAGTTTAAATATGATCCCAATATTATGCCTCTTGTAGGTGCTAGAGCTCATCTATTATCTTCATGGGCTATCGATAGACTCGTTAATGTTGAAGGTGGCGTTGAACTTGGTGAACTTATTGGTTTTCAACATACATTGAAGATTGATTTATTGAATTTAATAAAGTTTCATGGTGGTGTTTTTGGATTTACTGGTTGTGGTAAATCTAATTTAACTTCTCTAATTATCAGGAAGGTTTTAAATAATCTTAGGAATACTTCAATATTTATAATTGATGTTGCTGGGGAATATAGTATTAATCTTCTTGATGAGATCATTAAGAATGGCATGATATTTTCCACTGAAGATTTTATTGGAAGCGATGATGCTGTAGAATCATTTCTTGCATCACAAGTAATTCCTGAAAGTTTAGAAGATAAATTGTTTGGGAATAGTGGTATAAGGGAGTCTTTAGAATACCAGATTCTAAATTTAATTGGTAGTAATAGGATTTGTAAAATAGATTTGGGTGAACGTAAAAGTGATAAGCTTAGTTATATGGTTGAGTTAATAGATGATTTGAGGAATGATCAAAATCAACTTACAAAGCTTCTAGCTTCAGAAATGTATTCCAAGTTAATTACATTAACTAGTAAACTCCCTCAAGATATTAGTTTTCATGAGATTGCTGTTAAAGATGAGTATAGAGAGGTTAAAAATAGTATTATTAGAATGATTGATGATGTTCTAGCTAGATTAGATGCCAGTAGATCTAGAACTAAGTTTAATGGTATTTTAGAGATCTTTAGAGATAAACTCATTAATGTTGGTGGAGAAGATTTTGGTTATGGATATTCCCCTTGGGATATTGCTAAATTGGTTATGGAGGGTAATTGTAAGCTTATGGTAGCATATGTTCCAGATCCAATGCAAGCTAGAGATTTTACATCTAAGTTTATTGGTGCTCTCTTCTCCTTGAGGAAGAAGAGTTTTGGTGGTCCTAGGGTTTTGATTGTTTTAGATGAAGCACAAGAATTCATTCCAGATGAAGTTAGAAAGGAGGATTTAACTTTTCAATCTAATGTTGATGTTGAAAGACTTTTAAGGCAGGGTAGGAAGTATAGGATTCACGGTTGGATTAGTACTCAGAGGGTTGCTAGATTAAATGTTAATGCTATACAGCAATTACATAGTTATTATGCTGGAACTCTTCCTAGAAGTTATGATAGACATGTTATTGCTGATGCTTCGGGGATTAGCCCTGAAATCCTTGATAAAACCGCACAATTGGATACTGGTGAATGGCTCTTTATATCACATAAAGCAACTAGAAGGAAGAATGTTGCTTTATTTATTAAAACTCCAAATAATGAAGAAATATTAATCGAAAATTTACGTAAGATTCTCTAGTGATCCATCATGTTTAGGGGAAATCCATGTTTTAGAGAAGCACTATTATATGATAAACTTAATGGAGATGTTAAATGTAAAACCTGTGAAAGATTTTGTATAGTTGAAAATAATTCTAAAGGTTTTTGTAAAACTAGATTGAATTTGAATGGTAAATTCTATACCTTAATATATGGTGATGTATCTTCAATTAGTGCAAATCCCATTGAGAAAAAGCCATTATTTCATTTCTACCCTGGCAGTTATGCTTTAACTATGGGTAGTTGGTCTTGTAATTTCACATGTCCATGGTGTCAAAATTATATGATAAGTAAATTTCCTCCAGATTTAAGGTGGAGTAATTATATTTCACCTGAGAGATTTGTTGATATGATTGATAGGTATGATTGTATTGGGACAAGCATGTCCTTTAATGAACCAACATTATTCCTTGAATATTCAATTGATGTTTTTAAACTTGCTAAGAATCGTGGATATTATAATACCTTTGTAACTAATGGTTATATGAGTCTTGAAGCTTTAAAACTTCTTTGTGATAGTGGATTGGATGCGGTTAATGTTGATATTAAGGGTGATTATGAAGCTGTATTAAAGTATTGTGGTGCTGATGTTGAGAAAGTTTGGAGGAATTGTATTGAATTTAAGAAGCGTGGTGTTCACGTGGAAATAACCACATTAATTATACCTGGAGTTAATGATGATGAAGATTGCCTTAGGGGTATTGCGGGTAGAATTAAACGTGAACTTGGAGAAGATACTCCTTGGCATGTTACACAATATTATCCTGCATATAAGGCATTGGAATATGGTTTATATCCCTCTAGAACTCCAGTGGAAATTTTAGAGAAAGCATGGAGAATTGGTTATGATGAAGGTTTAAACTATGTTTATATTGGTAATGTTCCAGGTCATGATAAGGAAAATACTTATTGCCCAAAATGTTCCACATTGTTAATTAAGAGATATGTATTTTCAATTATTGAATATAATCTAGGTCCAGATAATACTTGTCCAAAATGTGGTGAAAAGATACCTATAGTGGGTAGATATTATGGTTAATTTACTTTTTGAATTTATTTAAGAGGTTTAATTCATTTAAATCTATTTTACCTCTAATCTGTGGATAATTATCATACAACCATCGATAATACGCTTGATCTATATTTTCACTAGTTAAAACATATTTCTCTATGTATTCTAAATGTTTCTTTACACCTTCCTCCACCTCCTTATCACCTACTCTGCCATCCCTAATCTTCATTTCCAATTCTTCTAATGGTGTTGGATAATATTCATCCATAACTTCTTCTACCTCTACTTCATCACCCATCTTAGAAAGTATTTCACCAAGTTTATATCCTGAAAGATTTGATATGCATAGGCTTATCCCATCAGCTTTTATATGAATTCTATTTGCTTCAACCCTCAAAGCTTCATCCTTCAAAATTATTCTATCCATCAATTTCTTCTTCCATTCTTTAACATTTATTTTTCCAAAAATTTTACTTTTAGCTATTAATATGGATATTTCCGTTGTTATTTCGTGGAGGCGTTTCTCATATTCTAAATTTTTATAACAATATACTTCAATTCTCCTTTTTCTTTTAATTCCCTCTAAACTTCTTATTATTGGTTCTATTGGGTATAACCAGCTTCCTATGGGGTGAATCATGAATTTAATCTTTGAGATTCTATCTATAAAATCTTTGAAAGTTATTTTTCCATCTGATAAAGCTTTTACTTGAGGTTCAATTTCCTCATAAATATTCACTAATAGTGTGTTATATTCTGAATCTTCAATTATTCGACTTGATACTTCAAGATTTGGTAGCTTTAAATTTGGTGCAACAATTATTTTTATTTTATTCACAGTAAATATTTTATGAAACCTGCCAATTATTTTTAACTACAATACTCCCATAAAAACATAAAAAGGAGTATGTTTTAAAATATTGAATTCAATTTTATGGTCTATGTTTTCCTAATCTTTACGATAATTACTAGTGCTATTATTATGATGACTAATGGTATTGCTATGTAGGTTATTGACGGTATTTGTGTTGGTTCTATTGATGTGTAGTATATGGTTAATGTTTGATTTTGATTTAATACTATTGTTCTAGTGGTTTGAGTATTTCCATCACTCCATTTCTCAAATTTATATTGTTTTCCTGCAATGGTTAATTCTTGTGGTATTGTTATTATGTATTTTGCTTCTTCTAATGTTGCTGTGTAAGGTGTTGTTACAGTTGTTCCATTGATAGTTACCGTTAATCCTTCTATTGGTGATGATAGTATTTTTAATGTGTATTTCGGTTTTGGTTGTCCAACAATTACATTTGTAGTTGTCTCCGCAGTTTTTCCAGAGAGATCTATAACTGTGGCTTTTAGTGTCATTATTGTATCTATTGGTATGGGTGGTATCCATACATCATATGTTATTCTCCCATTTTCGGCTTTTACTAAGTCAATTATGTTTGTTTTCTGCCAGTTTCCCTCGCTTGTTTTATATTCTACCTCTACTTCTTTTACTCCCCATCCACTATCAAATGCTTCAATAGTTATTTTAACCCATTTATTCTTGTCTATATTTTGCGGTATATTTACAAATTTTATTTGTGGTGTATCTTTATCTTCTATGCTTTCAATTGTAAAGTACATTCTACTTTTTGCTGGAATAGTTATATTTGTTAGTATTATATAGTATTTCCCATCTTTTTCCACATATTTGAATTGTGGCTGGTAGGGATGCCATTTATATTTTGTTATTGGTATATCTGCTGGTACTTGGAATATTATCCTTGGATTTGTTATTGTTATATTTAATTCATTAGATATTACTATTGATACTACATGTGATGAACCGTTATTTGATGGTGTATAATAGTATTCTAGGTAGCCGAGTTTATATGGTGTTTTAGGTTTATAGGATGTTGTTGTTCCAGAGTCTATGGGTATTGAGTTTGGATATTTAAATAATCCTGTTCCAGGATTGTATAGTGTATTTTCATCTATTGTTCCATTGCTATATATCCTTATAAGTTTGAAACCTCTTATATCGTAATTTGGTATGTCGTATGCCAATGCTGCTGGAGTTATGAAGTAATGTTTCTTTCCAGTTGAGTTATTAAATACTATTACATTTAAATCTGAATGTATGTGTTCTGATAGTATTAGTCTGACATCGTATTCTATTATTAATCTAAATAGTTCTTTTGCTTCGTTTGGATGACCTTTCCATGAAAGATAGTCTGATGGGTCTCCGAACAAATATCCTTTTTCTATATAGTAGTCTATATCTGTCCATGAGGTTATATTTAAATATCCTATTCCCCACTCCTTTAGTTTTTCTGTAAATAATGGGAAGTGGAAGAATATTATTTTCGTTTTCTCTTTGTTTTCTTTTAAAATGTTTTCAAGCCATTTTAATCTCTCCATTCTCACCCATCCATCTTTATCGGTGTCTAAACTCACGAGTAGGAATTTTCCTATGGTTATACTGTAATTTAATGGTCCAATTATATTTTCATAGAGTTTTGCACTTCCAATATCTTCATACTCATGGTTTCCAGCGGTAACATACATTGGGTCTTTGAACATCATATATGGTTCTAGGAATTTTATCCATTGTAGTGTTACTGTTGGTACATTTACTAAGTCTCCTAAGAATATTATTAAATCTGGGTTTATTAGGTTGGCTTCATACATCATCTCCCAAAAGTATGGTAATCCTTCAGGTTTAACATCTCCACATGCAAGTATGTCTAGTTTCTCAGGCCACTCTGGAAGTATCCATAGACATCTAGGTTGAGATAATATTCCTCCCTCATAGATTAAATCTAAATTATATACACCTTCACTATACTCATTTGTTAATTTGAAACTTAATTGCCAAATACCTTTTTCAGATATGTAGTTTGCCTTTAATAGATTTGCATTTAATCTATGTGTTTCATTATATACTTCTGCTTTAATCCATTTAACATTGGAATCCATTTTAATCGTTACATTGAAAATTCCACCATTTAAAACTGGTTCTGGAAGGCTGTGAAGGGGGAATTTAATTTTTTCAGCGTAATATGTGAGTGTTTCTGCTTTCACGTTTAGTTCAATAAAGCTTGCTTTTGTTAATGTTAAAATCATTATTAAGGTTAGTAGAAGTGTTAATGTCTTTTCTTTCAAGTTTTTCATATATTCACCAAAATAATTTATTTATACCTCCACCTAAATTATTTAAGGTTTATATTTGGTTGAGTCTATATATTTACGGTTTTTTCTCATTGTTGGTGATGCCTTTGAAAATATATTTTTGTGAAAATGTACTCTACTCTCTCCTTTCATATGCTAGGGATATGCATCCAAGGGAGATATTCCTATTGTTGAGGGGTAAGAGATTTAGGGATGGCTTTCTAATATATGAATTCTTATTTCCTCCATTAACTACTCTTGGTAAAGGTTTTGTTAGTTTTAATCCTTCTATGATACCAATCGATTTAACTATAATTGGGAGTTTACACTCCCATCCCTCTGGAATTTTAGAACCCTCCGTGGAGGATTATAGTGGTATGTATGGTGTAATCATGGTTATCATTGCATACCCTTATAATGGTGTTGATTGCATTGCTGTTTTTGATAAAGATGGTAGGCATGTACACTTTGAAGTTGTAGAGAGTTCTAAATGCTAATTTTGCGATAAATTTATTTTGTTTACAACATAATTGATAAAGTCTATTTTAGATGTGATTATAATGGTGATGCTTATTGGGGGATTTCAAATTTAAGCTGGTCTTCCTATGTTTTTCACATACTCTACTTCATGTTTATACGGAACTTCCTCTAGCTTTAATACCCATAATAAAAAGTGAATATGAATTACCCTTTTTAATTGTTAGTTTAATTGTAGCCATTCCAAGGCTTTCCTCCCTACTCTTATCTATTCCAAGTGGTTTAATTGCTGATCGTTTTGGTGCTACAAAGGTAATTTCCATAAGTTTATTCCTTGAGTTTCTAGCTGGAGTCATAATTTTATCTACAAATTCTATAGAGTTCATCGTCCTTGGTTTTTCATTAACTTCTATAGCTTCAACACTTTATCATCCACCTGCTTTAAGTGCTGCTGCAAATATTCTACCATCAAATTTTAGGAGTAGAGGTATGGGATTTCATGGTGCAAGTGGAACTTTAGGTGTAGCTATAGGCCCATTAACCCTTGGCTTAGTGTTAAATCGATTTGGCTGGAAATATGCATATTTAGTTTGGATTATCCCAATACTAATATCTATCATTGTTTCTATTATTGTTAAAATTGATTTTGGTATTAGTGAAGGCATTAAAAGTAAATCTGATAATTCTAAGGTGAGTGTTAAATCATCTTTTAAAGAAGTTTTAAATTCTGTCTTCATCTTCTTCTTAATTATTATGCTTTTTAGAGATGCCGCCGGCACATCTATTTCTACATACATCACTAGCTATTTTACCTATGAGAGAGGGCTGGATCCTGCAATTTCAAGTATTATTTTTGGTTTAAGTCCACTTCTAGGGTTAATCAGTAATTTAGTTGGAGGTTTTATTGGAGATAAATTTGGTCTTAGAAATTCATTTACATTTATTATATCTATGTTAATCCTCTCCATTTTTGGAATAATATTTTCCCCATCAATTTACATAATAGTTTTAATGTATCTTACCTATGGCTTCTTTAGTAGTATGACTATGCCTATTACAAGTTCGATTGTTGCATGTATAGTTAAACCTGAATATAGAGGTACAGCCTATAGTTTAGAGTTTGTGCCAATGAGTTTAATTGGTATTATTATGCCAGTAATATTATCCATATTGATTACTTCTCTTGGTTTATCAATAATCTTTATAGTTGCTATTGTACTATATTTCATCGCGTTAGTATTATTCATTAATTTCGGGAAATATCTACAAAAAGGTAAATGAAAATTTTATTCAGTTTTTAATGTTTCACTTAATATTTTTAGTATTCTTTCACTTACTTCTCCAATTATCATTTCAGCATATTCTGGTTTTGCTATTGTTGGATCACCTATACCTCCAGTATCTGTTATTTCATGGAAATATCTGAATTCACTTATTGGTGTAGTCATTTTTATCTTTGGCTTTACAATCTTATTTTTCCTAACCAATTCTGGTCTATAGTACATTATCATACTTGTCTCATGTTCACATGCATGTCCCCATCCTGGTTTAGCCCATTTATCAATTAGATCTCTAGCGTACTGAGTCCAATGTATTAAATACGTTTTCATACCAGTTTCTTTTCTTATGATTTGTATCGCAATATTTAATGGTTGAATATTTCCACCATGATAATTAAGTATTAGAAATCTTTTGGCTCCATGTCTATACATGCTATATGCAATATCTCTAACAACTTTAATGTAAGTATCTAATTCAAGTGTTACTGTTCCAGGGAAATACATGTGATGCTCTGAACATCCATATGTTAATGTTGGAAGTTTTATTAGTTTTAAATTGTATTTATCTGCTCTCTTTAGTATTTCATTCGTTAAGTTATCTGCTCTTATATTATCAACATTTAATGGTAGGTGTAATCCATGCTGCTCTAAACTTCCAGTTGGTAGGATTATGTAATCAGCTGTTTTTATGGCTTCTTTAGCTTCTTCCCAAGTTAATTCCTCTAATATCCAGTACATTTATCTCACTGTACCTTAATTAACTAATTTTACTTAAAATGTTTTTCAATTCTTCAATAAGTTTACTTATTGAAGAATTCACATTTTTAGTTGTTATGGATATATTTGATATAACGTTATACCCCATAGCTTCAAGCTTCATCTTTAAGTTTTTTGAGTAGTCTATGTCCAGTTTTGATGTTGTTAAGAGTATTATTGGTGTCTTTATTTTATTTGCATATTTCTTTATGAATCTTCGTATGATTGGTGTTTCCCTACCATACCATATTGGTGAACCTATTATTATAAGGTTGAATTCATCTTCATGGAATTCTTCATCTCCCACTATCTTAATAGTTTTATCTGATAGTGTTTCATATATTAGTCTTGGATTTAAATGTAGTAGTGTATTTGCATATTCATTTTCATGTTTTAATTCAAATACTCTAACATTCACATTTTCTTTTTCCAATTCTTTCCATATCCTATTTACAATACTTCTCGTGGTACCAGTTTTACTGTAATAGACTATTGCAATTTTCATATTATATTCAATTTGTTTTCAGTAGATATATGATTTCCCATTTAAATGGTGATTGATACTTTTATTTTGGTGATTTAGATATTTCATGGTAATGTTTAAAACATAAATTTTACATATATTCTTCCATGTATTTATGTGCACCATTTTATTCTGTTCATGGTGTTGTAGCTTCTGAAAGTCCATTGGCTTCAAGTATTGGTGCAAATATTCTTAGATCTGGTGGTAATGCTATTGATGCTACTGTAGCAGTGGGTTTTACCCTTGGAGTTGTTTTACCACATTTATCTGGTTTAGGAGGGGATTTCTTTGCTATCATACGTGATCCAAATGGTAATGTTCATGTTATCAATGGTAGTGGATATTCCCCTAAGAATTTAACTGTGGATTATATGCGTAATTTAGGGTTTACTTCAATGCCAATTCATAGTGTATATTCTATAACTATACCTGGAATGGTTGATGGATTATATGGTTTATGGAGAGCTTTTGGATCAATGGAGTGGAGTGATTTATTAGCGCCATCAATTAAACTTGCAGAAGAAGGGTTTCCTGCACATAGGAGTTTTTGTAGAGCTTTACGTAATTTTGGTGGAGAATTAATTAAGGATATTGGTTCTAGAACTACTTATTGTTTAGATGCTGGTTTTCCAAATGAAGGTGATATACTATCTTTTAAAGGTTTGGCTCAAGCTTTAAGATTGATTGCTGAAGATGCGAGAAACTTCTATGAAGGGGATATTGCAGTAAAAATTGTTGATTATATTAAATCTCTTGGTGGTGTAATGGAGTTAGATGATTTAAAGTATTATCATAGTGAATTTCAACAACCAATAAAGATTGATTATAAAGGTTGGAGTATATATGAGATGCCTCCAAATTCTCAAGGTATAACTACATTACACATCCTTAAGCTTATTGAAAATGTAATGTTTAGCAGTATTCCATTGTTATCCATGGATAGGGTTCAATGTATTCTTGAGGCATCTGTAAAAGCCTATAAAGTTAGAGATCATTATGTAAGTGACCCTAGATTTATGTCTGTTAGTGTAGATAAATTGTTATCTGAGGAATTTCTAGAAAATCTAAGGAAGCAAGACATTAATGATAGGGGTTATACCCTTCCTTCTCAAAGCGATACTACTTATTTCGCTATAGCTGATGATAAAGATTATATAGTTTCATGTATTCAAAGCATATTCCATAATTTTGGTTCATATATTACTGAACCCACATACAATATCACATTAAACTCCCGTGGATCATCCTTTACATTAACTGATAACCACGTCAATAAACTTGAACCTATGAAGAAACCTTTACATACATTATCAGCAACTTTAATCAATTATGGATCTAGATGGATGGCCATGGGCCTTTCAGGAGGACATTTAAGACCACTATTACATGCTCAAATAATAAATTGCATCTTAGATTATGGTTTACATCCACAATTAGCTCTTGAAACTCCAAGATTTAGATGGGAACCCGGAGGAATTAATGTTGAATGTGAAAAGGGATATATTAGTGGTGAACTTAAAGGGTTTAAATATAGAATAATTGATTACCCATCTAGAATTGGTGTTGCATCAATAGTTGAAGTTCGTGATAAATTGAAAATTGGATATACAGATATCCGTGGAGATGGTTTACCCATAGGATTAGAATAAACTCATTTCAAATATTATTTTAAAATGATGTTAACTTTTGTGTTTCATTGTCTTTATTTACCACTTATAAACATAATGTTCATATGGTGATTTATCTATGATTTTGGCTTTAGTGAATGGATTTTTAATTGATGGTACTGGTAGCCCTCCATTAGATAAAGCTATTGTGGTTATTGATGGTGGTATAATTAAGGCTGTTGGTGTTAGTGGTGAAGTTAAAATTCCCAGTGATGCTAAAATTATTGATTTAAATGGTTTAACAATTATGCCTGGACTTATAGATGCACATATGCATTTCATGGGTACTAGAACCCATAAGTTAGAGGAGAATTTTACAATTCCAGATCAAGTTAAACTTTTGAGATGTGTAAGTGATGCTTCAGCTCTACTGGATGCTGGTTTTACAACAGTTAAAGATTGTGGTGGAACTAATGGATTATACCTAAAATTTGCTATTAATGAGGGTAGTATTAGAGGTCCTAGGGTGATTGCTTCAGGTTATGTTCTAAGTCAAACTTTTGGTCATGGGGATGTACACTTCCTACCGATAAATTGGGTTAAAGAAAAGATTCCAACGATATGTGATGGTGTAGACGATTGCCGTAGAGCTGCTAGATACGCTTTAAGAGAAGGTGCAGATTTCATTAAGATCTGTGCCACTGGAGGCGTTATGTCCATGCGTGATAGACCAGAACACACTCAATTCTCATATGAAGAAATTAAAGCAATTGTTGATGAAGCGCAAAAAGTTGGAACTTTTGTGACTGCTCATGCTCAGGGAACTCAAGGAATAAAAATTGCTATATCTGCTGGTGTAAAAACAATTGATCATGGAATATACCTTGATGAAGAAGCTATCAGAATGATGAAGGAAAGAGATGTTATATTAGTACCAACACTATCCATTGTTCACCAAATAGTTACACGTGGAAAAGAAGTTGGAATTGTGGAGTGGGGTTTAATGAAGGCAGCAGAAGCTTTTGAAAGCCACATAAAGAGTGTGAAAATGGCTTATGAAGCTGGAGTTAAAATAGCTGTAGGAACAGATTTCGGTGGACCAGAATTATGGAAACTTGGAACAAATGCTATGGAACTAGAATTATTAGTTGATAAAATCGGATTTAAACCTATGGATGCAATAGTTTCAGCCACAAAAATTTCAGCTGAAGCATGTGGTTTATTAAATAAAATTGGAACAATAGAAACCGGAAAATTAGCAGATATAATTGTAGTAAAGGGTAATCCACTTGAAGATATAAGAATCTTAAGAAATATCGAAAACATAAAATTAGTCATGAAAGAAGGTAAAATTGAAGTAAATAGACTACCATAAGCTAGTAAACTCCAATTATTAACATAATTTTAACAATTTATTTTGATTGGATCGTTGATTATATGTAAAGTGGATGACTATAAAATTTTGGAATAGTAAAGATGATGATTTAGTGAGTTTATAAAAATTTATAATTTTAATTGTTATGGTTGAGTTTCTATTATTTCTCCCATGCATCTAATGGTGGTTTATGATCTGGCGGTAGTGGAGATTTGTATATTCTTCCTTTAAGTCTATCTTTATGCTCCTTTTTCGCTTTTTCTAAGATTTCATTTTTCATCATTAAGTCTATTATTGTTGCTGCCATGGTTTTTGCTGCAAATATTAATGATTTATGTCCTAAACCAACTGCACTTTGAGCAACATTCTGCCATGAATGCCCAGGAGTCCCCAAAACCCATGCTGCAGTACTAAACTCTACAGTGGGTGCTTGCCAACTTACGTCTGATACATCTGTAGAGCCATGGCTTACTTCACCTTCACCCCAAGGGTCTGGAATCTCATCATCAATCAATTTATCAATAAGCTTCTCCCACCCAGGTCTTTTCGAATTTCTCAATTGGTTTATCTTTGCCTCTAATGGTATTGTTTTAGCTATTTCCTGTGCAAACTTTAAATCTTCCTCACTATACTTTGGTAAACCTATTTCCCTCATGTTCTTAACTATTAATTCAGCTATCACTTTATTTGGTATTTTATTGTATACCCCCTTTATGAATTCTACTTTGTATTGTGTTTGTGTCATTAATGCTGCTCCTTTAGCTATATCCAAAATCCAATTATAAATTTGATCAACTTGTTCTCTTTCCGGAGCTCTTATTAGATACCAGCTTCTAGCATAGTCAGGGACAATGTTTGGTTGGCCTCCACCTCTCTCAATAATATAGTGGATTCTAGCATCCTGTATAACATGCTCCCTCATATAATTAACACCAACATTCATAAGCTCAACAGCATCCAAAGCACTCCTACCAGCTTCTGGATTACTTCCAGCATGTGAAGATTTACCATAAAAGTGGAATTTCACTGAATTGTTCGCTAAACTGCTCATTAGAGTTGCTCCATTCATTGTACTTGGATGATGACTTATAACAGCATCTACATTGTTAAAATAACCATCTCTAACCATAAACACTTTTCCACTAAAGTTCTCTTCAGCTGGGCAACCGTAAAACCTAATAGTCCCTTTAATACCAAATCTTTCCATGGCATACCTAACAGCTATTGCAGCTGCAAGCCCACTAACACCATGAATATTATGTCCACATCCATGTCCCGGTCCCCCTTCAACTATTGGTTCTTTCCATGAAACCTTCTTCTGTGAAAGATTAGGCAAAGCATCATATTCACCCATAACGCCAATAACAGGTTGACCAGATCCCCATGTAGCTACAAAGGCTGTGGGCATACCTGCAATATCCATTTCAACCTTAAACCCATGCTTCTCAAGTTCATCAGCAAGAAGCTTAGAAGACTTAAATTCTTTCAAACCTAATTCCGCATATTCCCACACAGTATCACTTAACAATATTATCCTATCCCTATTACTCTCTATCCAATTTAATGCATACTCCTTTTCTTTTTCCACATATATCGCCACATTACATTTTGTTGTTTTGGTATAAAATAATTATCTATCACGATTTAGTTTTGGTGTATGTAAAACGCAGTAAACACTATGAATATTTACGTTAAAATGGTTGAAAATGTTCATTATATTGTAAAGTGTGAAATTATTCTGCGAAAAATTATTTATAAAACTGTTTGATTTCTTTAAATTCTGGATAATCATAATCTCCACATCAATTTTCACGGATTAGCTCAAAAAGCTGGTTCTTCCATTTTACAAATCACAATTAATCCATAAATTTTCTACAAATTTACATATTTTATTTTTAGTGGTTTTATGTTTTGGTGTTATATTTTAATACTTTTCCTGGTAGTTTTCCTGTGTGTTTACCGTTTTCCATTACTATTTCTCCATTTACAATGACGTATTTTATTCCTTTTGGATATGTGCATGGTTTTTCATATGTTGCTAAGTTTTCTATTTCGTTTTCATCGAATATTACTATGTCTGCCCAGTAGCCTTCTCTTATTAATCCTCTATCCTTTAGGTTTAGAAATCTTGCTGGTAATGATGTTATTTTTCTAATGGCTTCCTCTAATTCTACAATCTTTTTCTCTCTAACATAGTATCCTAGGAATTGTGGATATGTTCCATAGCTTCTCGGGTGTAATGATTTTGGTTCATCTTCGGCTGATCCATCTGTTGATATTGTTGTGAATGGTTGTTTCATTATTTCTATTACGTCTTCTTCCCTCATGTATCCTTCAGCTGCTGTGGTTTCTCCATTATCCATTATGTATAGTTTTCTCATGGCTTCCCATGGATCTTCTAAACCCATTATTTTCGCTATTTCTGTGAAGTTTTTGTTTACGAATTCTGGGTGTGTTTTTGAGTATGCTACTACAAAGTATGTGATTGGGCTCCAAGGCATTCTAAATGGCATACCTCTTTTAACGAATTCCTTCTTCTTCTTTTCTATATACTCTTTCTCCATTTCATCCTTCTTTATAGCTTCCTCCTTAACCTTTTTCCATTTTTCTTCATCCTTCATATATTCAATTATCTTTTCCCTTTCATCCAATGATAATTCTTCTTCTCCTTCAATTCTGAAGAATTCCCCTACGTTTCTTATTGCAACTTTAAGCCATGGATATTGATCACATATGACGTCTACACCCCTCCTTCTAGCTTCTCTTATTAATCTTACAGTTTCGAATGGTTTCCCCCAACTATTGGGGTGGCATGCTTTATGATGTGATATGGATCCAGAGATCCCTGATTCTTCACATATCCTTATGAATTCCTTTACAGCTTCTATTAGCATTTCTTCTTCCGATCTTATGTGAGCCATGAATAAACCATTGTATTCTGCAACCACTTTACACATTTCTATTAATTCCTCAGTGTAAGCATTTCTCTGTACACTATATTCTAAACCTGCAGTTAATCCGAAAGCTCCATCATCCATAGCTTCTCTAAGCAGCTTCTTCATACTATTTAATTCTTCACAACTTACTTCAGATCTTTCTCCTCCTTCACCTTCTTCCCCAAGTACACTTGTTCTTATTGTTCCAAAACCAACGAATGGTGCAATGTTTATTGCATATCCCCTCTCCTCCACCTTCTTCTTCCATTCACTTAATCTAGTCCAATCAATTACATACTCAACTCCAAACTTCTTTAATCTCTCTTGATATTTTTCCGCATACTCCCTCGTCCATCCATATGCTGAAAATCCACAATTTCCAACAGCTTCTGTAGTTATTCCTTGCATAACCCTATTCATAGCTTTATTATATATCAGATTTCTAAATCCCATATCTGAATGTGAATGTATGTCTATGAATCCGGGGGAAACTATACAATTATTGGCATCTATCAATAATTCTCCACTTATCTTTGATTTGGTTATCAAAGTTATTTTCCCATCATCTATACCTATATTTGCCTTATACCATGGATTTCCCGTACCATCGACTATCCTACCATTAACTATTGCTATTTTAAATTTTGTCATGATTTAACACTATATACCAATATCTATGATTATATTTAAAACATTTTTCATTTATAGCAACAAAAATTGTATCATAATTTTTAAATACTATTTTATCTAGAAATTGTTATGAGGTTTTCTAAAGGGTTGATAATATGATTAAAGAGGGACTATATTTTAGTTTTGCTCTATTGATTACCTCTTTTGCTTTATACATCTTCTTTATGAGGTATACTGTTAAGCGTGGTAAGCCTCCAAAGATTAGGCGTATTCCAGGTCTTGATGCAATTGATGAGGCTATTGGTAGAGCTGTGGAAACTGGTAGGCCAATATTCTATTCTACTGGTGTTGGTGGTTTGAGTGGTGATGTTATGCCTCAAACACTGGCTGGTTTGTCATTATTGAATTATGTTGCTAGAAAGGCTGCGGAATATAAAGCTTCATTAACGTATCTAGCGGCAGTTCCAGCTATAGTTCCCATAGCTGAAGATATGTTTAAAGCTGCTTTTAGAGAGAATTATAAACCTGAGCAGATTTTGTATATTCCCACTCAAACGGCTTTGATGGCTACTGTTATGGGTATTTATGAGCGTGAGAAGCCTGCTGCAAACTTCCTTTTAGGTGCTTTATATTGGGAGACTATCATTTTGGCTGAAGCTGGTGCGAGAGCTGGTGCAATACAGGTTGGTGGAACCGGAAGGCTGTATCAAGTACCATATGTTGTTTCATTGTGTGATTATGGTTTAATTGCTGAAGAACTTCTTGTTGCTGGTGCATATGTTTCAAAAGATCTTCCACAACTTGGTAGTGTCATAGCTTCAGATATAGTTAGAGCCATAGTTATTGTACTTTCAATTTTAGCTTTCATACTTGGTGGATTGGGATTTGATCTTTCAAAGATTTTTAGGATATAAGGGGGTGTAATCGTTGAGTTGGGTTAGACGTAGAGAAATCCCATTAATCATATTTGCAGTAACATTTTTCATTTCTCTACTACAATACTACTTGAAGATACCATTCCTAGCTGAAGCAAATACTGAGCTTTCCAATTGGGTTCTAATAATGTCTACCTTTGCTCTGGGTACAGGTCTCATAGCATTATGTATGTATCATGGTAAGATTATCATGCAAAGGCGTAAGGGATATTTTGTAAGCATAATTTTCTTCATTGCAATGTTAATGTTATTTCTATCATATTATCTAGCACCGTCTTTTGCAGATTATTTGTATAATGAAATTTACACACCACTTTCTATTGCAATAATATGTTTTACAGCCTTCTACAATTATACCGCTATATACCGAGCATTTAGAATTAGGAATCTTGATGCTGCATTCTTTGCATTTGCAGCTGTATTCTTAATGATGATGTATGCACCAGTATTTGAAGTTGTTATACCACAGACTATAACTGTGGCTAATTGGATACTTGACGTTCCAAATATGGGTGCTAGTAGAGGTGTTATAATTGGGGTTGCATTGGGGACTATTGCAATTGCTATTCGTGTTTTATTGGGTTATGAACGGGCGTATACGGGGTGATGGGATGGATTGGCACACCTTTATGTCTAAATATGATAGGCAGATAATTTTCCTTGTGGTATTATTCTTAACATTTCTACCAGCTTTTAGACCTATAGGTATACCATTGCCACAATTCTATTTAACCAATAAGACTTATTATGCAATTGAATCCTTGAAACCTGGCGATCTCGTCTTGATAAGTTTTGATTTTACTCCAGGTGAATGGGTTGAGCTTGGAATAGCTATGAGGGATATTATGCAGCATTTATTCATTAAACGCGCTAGAATTGTTATGATAGCTTTCGATCCCAATGGTCCTGCTATTGCTCATAGAATTCTTGGAGAAATTGATTTGAAGGGTGCTGTTTATGGTACTGATTACGTTGTTTTAGGTTATATTCCAGGTTTTGAAACTGGTATGGCTGCTTTTGTATCTAATCCTAAAATGTTTGAAAGAGATTACTACGGTAATCCCACTGTTAATATGCCCATAATGAATGCTTTTAATACGATTAGTGATTTTAAGATGTACATTTTCGCTTGTCTAACTTGGGTGGATCCATGGATGAGGCAGTTTTCCGGAAAAGTTGAAACCATTATTGGCGTTTTATCCTCAGATATTGTTCCACAGGTTATGCCCTATATAAATACTGGTCAATTGTATTCTCTTATTAGGGGTAGTAGGGGTGCTGCTGAATATGAACAGCTCATGGGTATTAAGGGTGAAGCCACAGCTTTTATGGATGCTGCATCTCTAACAGTTTCTTTGGGTGTTATATTGACTATTGTGGCAAATTATGGTTATTTAAAGAAGAAGTTGGGGGGTAGGTGAATATGAGTGAATTTGTTACTCCACTTATTGTTGGTGCATTAACTTTGATGGCTTGGAGTCTACTATATAGGGAGAACGTATTTTATAGGATTGCTGAAGTTCTTATGGTCGGTTTTGGCATGGGTTATACATTGTACATTTCTCTATCCACTTTGAATCGCATTTGGCTACAACCTTTAATTCAAGGTAAGTTTTGGCTTATAATACCTGCAATCTTAGGTTTACTTCTATACACTATTTACTCAAAGAAGTATTTGTTTTTGAGTAGATGGGCTATGGCTGCTATTGCTGGTGCAGGTTCTGGTTATGCTGTGAGTAGAGCTATTCCAGTTATGATTATAGGGCAAATAGAGGGTTTAGGTGTTAAATTTTCAGGGTTGTCTACCATAGATTTGATTAATCATATTATTGCTACAATTGCTTGTATTGCTACAGTGAGTTACTTTACATTTACCATTGAACATAAGGGTTGGATTGGTGGTTTAGCTAGGATTGGTAGGTGGAGTATGATGTTAGCTTTTGGCTCTACTTTTGGTGCAACATTATATGCTAATCAGATTTTCACCATTGAACGTGCAGCATTTTTGGCAAAATATCCTCAAAACGTATTGTTGATAGTTGCAGTATTGCTAGTGGTGTTTGACGTTTATAAACGTAGAAAATCTTAAACTTAAATTAACTTTTTTTCGTAAATGTTTTATCTTTAAAGTTTATATTATTTTTGACCCTTATGGTTAGGGTTGCTGTGGATTATTATATGTTTGTTGATGAAACTATTAGTAGAATGAATAAGGGTGGACTTCTATTAGTTTCTATGGGTTTGAACAATATTCCAAATGTTATGACTATTGGTTGGGGTCTTATTGGTAGAATGTGGAGGGAACCGTTTTTTGTAATTGCTGTTAGGAAGTCTAGGTATACATATAAGTTGCTTGAAGAACGTGGGGAATTTACTGTTAATGTTCCCAGTGATGGTATGGAGAACGTTTTGGAGTATTGTGGGACTTATTCAGGTAGAGATCGTGATAAATTTAAGGATCTTGGTTTAAGTGCTGTTCCAAGTTATAATATTTCCGTTCCATATATTGCTCAATGCCCAATACATTATGAATGTAGGATTTCATTTAAATCTGAAGTTACCCCTGGAAGTTTAGAGAAAACTATTGAAGAAAGTATTTACCCAGCTGGCAATTATCATACATTGTATTTCGGTAGGATTCTTGGGGTATATGTGGATGAATCTCTTTTGAAAATCAAAAAATAAGTTTATTTATTTAATTTTTCTACAATTTTTGCTTCTTCAAGTATCTTTAGGATTGTTTCCAAATTTTCTTTTTCAATTTTAACTCCAAACTCCATTAATATTGTTTTTTGCAATTCATTTATGCTCATGGGTTTCCTCATATATAATGGGATTACTGTTCCCATAATCCTTGATAGTAGTGGCATTCTTTCAAATTGCTTTTCTAGTTCAATGTATTTATTCCATCCAATTGCTCTATATATTCTTCTTGTAGACAGTATTCCCACAGGACCTTTATACACATATTTTTCTCCTTCAACCATTTCCTCCCCCTCCAATTCGATTTCTCTGAGTAGTTTTTCTAAATATTCATCTTTAACTATTTGTAGTGTTTTCTCCCCAATTGTCTTAATTAGGTACCTATATCTTTCGTCTAGATACTCTTTATTGGTATATATCATTTCATTTGCAATGTATTCATGGAAGTATGCTTTAGCATAAATTTTTATTTCATCTTCAAAACCCCTTTTAGCTATTTTATATGCTGTTTCTCCAGCTGCTACTGCTATTCGCTTTGCTATTTTTGGATCAAATTTATCTACTGTATCTTGATCGCTATGGTAATATAAATCTGGCCATTGTAATATCATTATGGCTGGTATCTCCAATTGTATGTATACATCATGGTCGCTTCCAGTTTGATATGGTGTTAAATCGAATTTATATGATAATGCTCTTCTATGAGATCCTATCTCTTCACTTAATGATAATGCTCTTCTAAATGTATAGTATGCTACAGCTTCATATGGATGGTATATTTTTGGTGGTGATCTAACAAAGTTTATTGTTGATCCAGTTAATTCCTGTTTTTCTCCAATCATATCCAAATTTATATTGAATACTACCGTTGGTTTTTCATTCAACATATATGCTAGTGATCCTGCATATTCAGGTATCCAAATGAATTTTATGATATGTTTATCTGGTTCTTCAATCAATTTTTTCTCTATAGCTCTATTAAAGGTTAAAGCTAATTCCATTAATGCTGCTGAACCACTAACATTATCATTTACCGTTCCAGCTGGATGACAATAATGTGCTGTTAAATGGATTTCTCCACTTCCACCTCCAATGCTCATTGTCACAACTGGAATCCAAGCTTCACTTCTATATTCAGCTTCAACAGATATTCTTACAACTGGTTTTTCTCCTCTCTCAATTAATTGTATTAATCTATTGGCTGTAGCTCTTGAAACTGTTACTGCAGGTATTCTAGCTTCCTTTGCTTCTTCAGGTGTTAGAAATAATCCCATATATGGAACTGAGTCTTCAGTTCCACTTCTCCTATAAACAAGTAATCCACATGCACCTTTCAATTCTGCATTCCTATATACTATGCCACCATAACCATATGCCAATACTATTTTACCCTTTACATCAATTTTATCATAATTTGATGGATCTACTCCATTTCCAACGTGTACAACTTCTGCTTCTACTACTCCACCTGGGCTATGTGCCATCACTAAGGTTCTGGAATTTTTAAATGTATGTAATAATTCTTCTTTTGGTTTTATCAATCTTAATTCTCCATCCTTCACTTTCCATCCAGTAACTGGATCATATGATCCATAGGGTACACTATAACTATATCTTTTTAATTCAATATTTCTTCCACTCCTCTCTATTAATGCCGTTTTTATGTATTCTCCAGCTTCTTCTATTCCATCACTTCCCTGAATTCTATGGTAATAACTTAGTTTTGTTAGAAATTCCATTAGCTCTTGTATTGAGTATTCTTCCTCTAGAATTTCATTAATATTTTTCATCATGTTATTCATAGAATATTATGTTACGTTTACATTTAAACTGTATTATAGATTTTAAATGTTAAATAGATGTTATAGTTATAATTGTTGATGGTGATTTAATTGACTCATGATCTTTCTGCTATGAGTTGGATTGAAGCTGGTAAGGTTTTATCTTCTATTGGAATGGTTATTATTCCAGTTGGTTCTTTTGAGCAGCATGGTTTACATCTTGGTTTAGGGACTGATTGGATTATTGCTTGGGAGCTTTCTAGGCGTGTAGGTGAACGTACAAATATTCCAGTTCTACCAGTATTACCTTATGGTGTTGCAGTTCATCATATGGATTTCCCGGGTACTATAACTTTATCTCCAAATACTTTTAGAGCTGTTTTAATGGATATTTTAGAGTCTTTAAGTAAGCATGGTGTTTCTAAAGTTTTGTTTATTAATGGTCATGGTGGAAATTTAAATTCATTACTTGAAGTCTGTAGGTATGCTCGTGAAAAGTTTGGTATTTTATGTGTTGTTTGTCAATGGTGGGATATTCTTAGTGGTATGGGTAAAACTATTTTAGGTCAACCTGCTCAAACTCATGCTGGTTATGCTGAAACAGCTTTAATGCTTGCTTTAAAACCTGAAGCTGTAAATCTTAACTATGCTATACTTTCCTCCACAAAGCAAGTTCATGACGAAATTCAACTTGAAAGTTTGAATTCAGCTAGATTTATGGGTGGTATAATAAGGATTTCACTTAAGACTTCTGATGTTTCTGATACTGGTTCTATGACTGAAGTATTGCCAAATGTAATTCCAGATGTTAAAGATTTTTCTAAGGTTAATGTTGAACTTGGTATGAAATTGGTGGATGAACTTGTTGATTGGTTCTGTAAATTTATTGAAGCTTTCAAAACTTTTAATGTAAAATCACATAATGTTTCTGAAGAAGATGCATTAAAGTCTTTGAGGGGTGGATGAATTGATTTATATTGATGCACATACACACTTCGGTCCTCCCGGTAAAGATTTACCTCCAGTAACCCCTGAAGAACGTATTAAGCTTATGGATGATATTGGTATGACTGCTATGATTACAACACCACCATACTCATCTATTTCTGGGGATAGGAGTTATAGTGAAGCAAATCTATTTTTACTGGATGTTCAAAGGAAATATCCAGAAAGATTTTATTGTGTTGCTAGAGTTAATCCTCATCTTAGAGTTAAAGCTATTGAAGAAGCTGAATGGGCATTGAAAAATGGTTTTTGGGGTATAAAGATACATCTAAGGAATGAAGCTGTTTCACCTGATAATAGGGAATTAATTTTTCCAATAATGGATAAACTTAAGGAGTATGGTGGATTACTATTACTACATACTGGTGAAGCTGATTATTCACATCCTACAGCTGTAGGATATTTAGCTGAGCATTTCCCAGAGATTCCAATAATCTTAGGGCATCTTGGTAAATCCTTCTATATGGATGCAATTCTAATAGCTAGATGGTTTGATAATGTTTATGTTGATACAGCTCTATGTCATAGTATAAGTGCTATTGAGAAAGCAGTGGAACTTGCAGGTCCAGAAAAGGTTTTGTATGCTTCAGATTTCCCTCAGGGCTGTATTGAACTTGAAACTTTAAAAATTAAACTTGCAGATCTCTCGGATAGAGATAGGGAGCTTATACTTGGATTGAATGCTAAAAGAATTTTAGATGATATTAAGAAGAGGAGGGGTTTATAATGGTTGTTATAGATGCCCATGTATTTATTGGTGAAAGCATATATTTTAGACGTGGAAAATTCACGTATGAAGAATTATTGAGGATTATGGATGAAAATATGGTTGATATGGCTGTAGTAGTTGCACCTCCACCTGGACCCTACTATGATTCTGGTAATAATTATGTTTATGAAGCTACTAAGAAATGTGATAGATTAATTGGTGTTTACCGTTTAAATCCATGGTTTGGAATTTCTGAATTTGAAAAAGCTAAAAAGGCAATTATTGAATGGGGATTTAAAGCATTATACATAGATCCACAAAATGAATCTTTCTCTATAACTTCACCCATAGTTAAACCTGTTATTGAATTAGCTGGTAAACTTGAAGTACCATTATACATTAAGAGTTCATCATCTCAATTTTATTCAGCGGAAGGAGTTGTATTCTTAGCATATATGAATCAAAATGTTAATTTCATTACTGGGCAATCCTCTATAGCTGCAATACTCTCCACAAGATCCCCAATGTCACAAAACCTACAAAATCTATTCCTAGAAACTTATCCATTACGAGGTGGACATCAAGGAATAGATATGTTCCTTAAACGTATACCTGAAACTATGGATCCCAATAGACTTTTATTTAGTTCTCAAATGCCATTTGGACATATAAAATTTGAGTTAAAGACAATTGAACTTACTGGTATTGATGAAAATTATAGAAGGCTTATAATGGGGGAGAATATAAAAAGATTGTTAAAAATATGATTTTCAAGTTTTTAATGGTTTACATATTATCTCCTTTATTTTTGTTTCAAAGAATTCATGTGTATTTGCCGCCTTTATTACTATTGCTGTATCCGCTCCTCTACCAGTTCCAGCAATACTAATAACTTCTTCCCCGGGCTTTACATATCCAGCATCTACAGCCATACATGTTATTTCACATGCAACCTTCATCCCTTGACCGAAAAGCCTTAATACATTGGCTATGATTTCATCTACCTCTATAGTATTAAACTTTCTTCTAATAGCTCTTCCAATACCTCCAAATGCATGTGTAGCAGTAACAACTTTTCCACCATTTCTAATTATCTTCTCATAATTTTCCTTTGAGAATTCTTCTACATCTGGACCTCTAAACCATGCCACGTGACTAACAACGATTAGATCGTATCCCTTAAATACTTCTGAAGCTTTTACTCCAGTTTCACCGGTTGTACTTGCCACTATTATCTTCTTTATACCAAGTTCATCTGCACGTTCTTTAGCTAATTTCAAAGTTTCATCTGTATTTTGTGGACCTGGTTCATCGAAATACACGATCTTTTTGATAGACATTTAGAACCCTCAAATAATTAAATTAAAATTACACTTAACATTTACCATTTTAAATCTATTATCTATGTAGAATTAAACTCATTTTTACTTCAATAGTTATTGGGAGAAAATGAAGAGATAGCTCTGTGAAAACGTTTAATTTAAAACTAAAAATAAGCTACCCAGTTTCCTAAGTTCAATATGATTTTAAGTTTACATGTTGGAAATAATTAATCCAGGAAATGGTGTATCAAAATTAATTTAGCGGTAAATCCTTAGGCTTAACGATATCGCCAGTGGCCTTTAAAACCCATATCCCCTCCTTTTCGGCTCTTTCAATTAAATCAGGCATTGCTAAACTAGTGTAAACAACTTTAATGATCTTCGGCCTAAGCATATTGGGATATAGATTTCTCATTTTATCAATATTACGATTAATTTCATCAATAATGCTTGAAGAAGCTCTAACAGAAGCTTCGCCGATAATACATAATTCGTCAGAAGCTCCGTAAATATTTATCTCTAAATCTGGTAGGATTATTGGAAAAACATCAATTTCACAACCTATATTCTTAAGCCTATATTTAATCATAATTCTAGCCTCATCTTCAATCTCTAGCGTGATTTTTTCTAATGTTCGTTCAACTCTAGAAAGTCTAGAGTCTAATTGTTTGAAAGCTCTATTAAAGTCTTCCCTTAATCTTGCTATTTCAGTCCAGATCTTTGTTATTTCAGTCCATATTCTTGTTATTTCAGTCAAGATTTTCGTTTGTTCTTCTCTGAGTTTAACTTGTTCTTCAACCAGCAAATCAAGTTTTTTCAGTATTTCAGATAATCCAAGGTAACCAGCAACTGCGTAACGGAATTCCAAGTCTCTATCTAGGAGATTAAGAAATTCTTTCTTTAAGGATTCCAATACAACCATACCCTATAATCTCTACATGTACAAAATATTTAAAGGTTTAAAATTTAAAGGGATGTGGAATCTCCTATTTACCTAAGTTGTGCTTTTCCCACTCATTTATGTTCTGATTTATGTGAATAGTTAACATTTTATACTCATTTTAATCTATTCTTTTTGGTGTTTTGATTGGAGTTGAAACTGTTTACTGTAGGTCCGGTGGCATGTTATCCTCAAGTTTTAGAGGAAATGGGTCGACAGATGTTTAGTCATAGAAGTAAAGATTACATTGACCTTCACTCTGAGCTTTTAACTTTATTGAAGGATTTCTTGGAGACTGAAGGTGAAATCTTCTTCTTTCCAAGTTCTGGAACAGGTTTTATGGAGGCTTCCGTGAGGAATTGTGTTGAGAAGAAGATGCTTATATGTGTGAATGGAAGTTTTGGTGAGAGGTATGTGGAGGTGGCTAAGGCTAATGGTAGGGAAGTTGTGGTTTTAGAGGTTCCTTTAGGTGAACCTATTTTACCAGATCTTCTTGATGATGCTTTAAAAAGGAATCCTGACGTGGAAGCTGTTGCAATAACTCATAATGAGACTAGTGTAGGGTTGATTAATCCATTGGAGAAACTTGCTGAAGTAGTTAAATCCCATGGGAAACTTCTATTTGTAGATGCTGTTAGTTCAATGGGTGGAACTGATATTAAAGTTGATAGGTGGGGTATAGATGTATGTTTTACAAGTTCTCAAAAATGTTTTGGTATACCTCCTGGATTAGCTATAGCGAGTGTAAGTGAATTGGCATTAAAGAAGTCAGCAAATATGAAGAATAAAGGTTGGTATTTTGATTTTGTGTTATATAAGAAGTATAATGAACGTTTTTCTACGCCAACTACTCCACCAATACCTCAAATGCTTGCTTTAAGGAGGATTCTAAAAATTATAAGGGATGAATGGGGTGGCAAATACAATTATTTTGAGCTTTATCGTGAGAGAAATAGGATTATACGTGAAGGTGTTCAGAAAATTGGTTTAACACTATTTCCACGTAAAGGATTTGAAAGTCCAACTGTAAGTTGTATTAATGCTCCTAAGGGTATGACTGGAGATGAAGTGTATGAAGTCATGAGGGAAAGAGGTTTTGAATTAGCACATGGATATGGAAAGATAAAGGATAAAACCTTTAGAATAGGTAATATGGGGTATATTGAATTCAAGGATATATACGAAATGCTCAAAAATCTTGAGGATGTAGTTAAATCCAAACTATAATTTTTAATGTTAACTTAAACTATTAAACTATTTATTCATTTACGTATATGGTGTCTCCTTCAATTCTTATTTTATCTCCACTTTTAATTTTCTTTATATCCACTTTATCTATACATGGTATATCTGATATTATTGTTCCAACAGCTATTATTGGTTCACATTCTTCATTTATTATTGCTTTAGGTGCTGTGCCCTTCTTTTTCATTCTATATAGTATATATGTTCCAACAGTAGACCCTTTCCCATGTGGGAATACAAGTATTTTCCCACTTATAATTTCCCCTTCCAATGGATGATTTCTCTCAATTATTTTCCCCGTTTCTGGATCTACTCCTCCAAAGAATGCTATTGGCTCCATGGAAACTAATGCTTCTCCTTCAACATTTCCCGCTTTTATAATTCTACCTTTAATTATCAATCCACTCCCCCTCTAAAGCTGCTTTTATACATTGATTTAGATTTCCAAATCTAACTTTAACTTTTGAGTGTAATGGTGCGAGTAGAGCCATTTTACCACTATTTGTAGCTAATGTTTTAAAGCCTAAATCTTCTATTGGAGCTACAATTATACATGTATCCCTAATAACTTTTCCACCAGCTTCATTTATAACATCTATTAATCCTTGCTTTTTTGCTTCATTGTATAAGTATCTAGATGTTGTTATCCAAAGTTCTGTTTTAATCTTTCTTCCCCTAATTAATCTAGCTATTTCAGTTATTTCATTAATTGATGTATGTGGACATCCAATACTTACAAGATCTATATCTTTAACGTCGGAATTCAATGTTTCATAAGCTTCCTTTAAACTTGTGATTTCTATTTCTTCTATGTTTTCTTTAATCATATTCTTCATGTTTGTTTCAGGTGTAATCCCTTCTATATGAAATAATCCTATGGCTCCACTTGCAGCCATAGCTGCTCCCAAAGCTTTCAATTCATCTAAACTTGCACTTTTTACACCAATAATATATGGAATTTTATTACCTATTTTTTTACCAATGAGATATCCTAAAGCTCCAAAATCAGATATCCCCTTTACTTCACATTTAACATTTATCTTATAATCTGCTAATCTATTTTCGTCTAAATGTAATCCATAATTTGCAGTTCTACCGGTTATTGCTGATGCTAATGCTGATATACCACTTTCCCTATTAGTTCTAGCTCCTAAAACTGAATTTACATATATTATTGCTGATGATTCACCCCAAGCTACATGTTTTCCCAAATTTGGTTTATTCTCAGTAAGATATGGTGTACATGTACATGTAGTTTTAACACCCATTTTCTCATAGGCTTTAATTATCTTAATCTGTTTTTCAGCAAAATCTCTTTTAAATCCAAGGGTTTCCCAGAAATCTAAATCTATTCCAGCAGGATTTAATGTGGTTTTCACACTTACTTTAACCCCAGTATTAGCTATCTCCTCTAGGAATTCTAATCCTTCATCCCCTAAATTCTTATAACTTACACCTGATATATGTGCACTCTCAATTTTTATGAGATTTTTAGCACCATATATTTTACCTAAAGCTACAATTATCTCCATAGCTTTTTGAACACCTTCACCTCTTTCTCCATTAAGCATCATTTCTTCTTCCTTTGTAATTATCATGGTAAATTCACCATGACAATAATGCTAGGGTATTGTACTTGATTATTCCTATAGAATCTTTAAATTTTGTGATTTATTTAGTATGGGTATTTTGATTAAGATTAATAATGTTGAAATTGTTGGTTTCAAGTTTCCTCTAGTATTCTTCCATCCCTTATTTTATGTACTTTCTCACACTTTTCCATAACTATTGGATCGTGGGTTGCTATTATAAATGTCTTATTCATATGTTTATTCAAGTTTACTATTAGATTCATTATTTTTATTGTAGTGTCAGTATCTATGTTTCCTGTGGGTTCATCTGCTAATATTATTGATGGATCATTGGCTAATGCTCTTGCTATAGCTACCCTCTGTTGTTCTCCTCCACTCATTTCATCTGGTTTATGGTTTACTCTATCTTCAAGTCCAACCATTTTCAATAATTCCATAGCCCTCCTCTTTCTTTCCTCCTTTGGTATCTTTGATAATATCATTGGTACTTCAACATTTTCTAATGCAGTTAATACCGGTATTAAATTGTGAAATTGAAAAATAAATCCCACTTTTTTCAATCTATATTCAGATAATTCTTTTTCATTTAATGTGGTTATATCTATATCATCTACGTATACTTTACCCTTCGTAGGGGTATCTAATCCTCCTATAATGTTTAGCATTGTAGTTTTCCCAGATCCTGAGGGTCCAGCTATCCCAATTATTTTTCCTGTAGGTATCTCTAAATTTATGCCTCTTAATGCTGGTACTTCTATTTTACCGCGTTTGTATATCTTCACTAGATTGATTACTTTTACAATACTTTTACCTTTATACATGTCTTAATGCCTCCACAGGTTTCATTTTTGAAGCTCTCCAGGCTGGATATAATCCAGCTAATAATCCTACAAGTACTCCAAGTGAGAAACATAATGCAATATTTATGGGTGTTAGTGTTGGTGTAAATGTTTGTGTTGTTCTAATTTGTCTAATACCTCTAGCGGTAGTTCCACCAATGAATGGGGCTATCCCTATGAATCCTGGTATAAACATTGGTAATATGTATGTTATGATTGCACCTATAATTATCCCTATTCCTCCACCTAGAGCTCCTATAATTATTGCTTCTGCTAGAAACATCTTCAAGATTTCTCTATTTCTTGCTCCTATGGCTTTTAATATTCCAATTTCACGTGTTCTTTCGGATATAGCCATAAACATAGTATTCATTACACCGAAGCTTCCAGCTAATAGTGCTACTAAGCCTATTGTTGCAAAGAACATGGTTAATGTATTCAGTAGTTGTGTGGCTTGTGTTATCATGGCTGTAGGTGTTGTAATTCTGACTCCAGGTATAAGATTTGATATTGTGTTTGCAACTTCACTAACTATATATGGGTCTTCACATTTCACAAGTATTTGACTTATTTGTCCCATATAACCTGTTAATCTTTGTGCATCTTCTAACGTTATATATCCAGCATTTTCTTGAAACATCACTCCAGTTTCAAATACTCCTACAACTTCAAAATCTTCTTGTTCTGTTGCTGATATCCCAATTTTAAC
Source organism: Methanomethylicia archaeon (assembly GCA_038727515.1). GTDB lineage: Archaea > Thermoproteota > Methanomethylicia > Culexarchaeales > Culexarchaeaceae > JAVYVS01. The sequence continues at coordinate 339,473 of JAVYVS010000001.1, read as the reverse complement.
TTTACTTCCAATAGTTATATTTAATGCTTCGACTATTGTTTTTCCAAGAACTATTTTATTTTTATCTTCTTGTTTTAATCCCCTCCCCTCAATTATGTTTAATCCTCCAGTAACTTCATCATATGTTGAAGGATCTATCCCATAAATTGTTATCCTTGATGATCCAAGATAGCCCATGAAGGATAATTGTGGTGAAGCAATGTATACCCCTGGTATTTGATTTATTTGTTGTAATAATTCTATTGGTAGTGTCCCCCGCATTATTGTTCCAAAACCACCGAAAGGTTGTCCTCCTCTTCCAGGAAATGTGGCATTGTATATTGTTATGTCTGCTCCACCTAAAGCTCTAACCATTTGTGTTACTCTTACATCCATTCCTGAAACCAATGAAAATAATGCTAACATTAAACTTACTCCAACAACTATTCCTAAAACTGTTAATGTAGTCCTCAACTTTCTTCTACTAATATTTCTAAAGGCCATTTTCCATATTTCCATTATTTCACCTTCTAACTTCATTTGAAAAATTTATTTATAAAGAATCTCATGAAATACTGTTTTCATTAAAAGATGTTTACCTAGGAAGTTTTATGTGTTTATTTTATTATTGTATATTTAATGATTGAAAGATTATCCACTGGAATTAAAGGTTTAGATGAAATTCTTGAAGGTGGTATTCCTAGGGGGTTTTTTGTAGCTGTAACTGGTGAGCCTGGTACTGGTAAAACTATTTTATGTATACATTTTATTAATCGTGGAGTTTTAGATGGTGATAAATGTATTTATGTTACCACTGAGGAATCCAGAGAGTCTATTATTAGACAAGCTGAGCAATTTGGATTTAAATTCTCTAATTATATTGATGATGGTAAGCTTATAATTATTGATGCATTAATGGGTAAAGAAGATCAATGGAGTTTGAATGTTCTTACTATTGATGAACTTGTAAATAAAGTTTTAGAGGCTAAAAGGGTTTTGGGTTATGGGAGAGCTAGACTTGTAATTGATTCTATGAGTGCATTTTGGCTTGATAAACCTGCTATGGCTAGGAGATATTCATATTATGTTAAGAAGGTTCTCTATAAATGGGATTTCACTATTTTTGCCACTTCACAGTATGCTATAACTACTTCTGAAGCTTTTGGTTGGGGTTTAGAGCATGTTGCTGATGGTATTATTAGATTTAGACGTTTTATACGTGGTGGTCAACTTAAGAGGTATCTTATCATTGAGAAGATGAGGCAAACTCAACATTCTTTACATCTGCATGAGATTAATATTGAACCTTATGTTGGACTTGAAATTATTGGTAGGGTTAGTGAAAGAGTTGAAGATGTTGCTCTACCAAGTGATGTTTCAAAGAAGATTAAACGTGTTAAAGAGGAATCTGAGAAATTCGTTGGTAAATGATCTATGTGGTTTCTATGAAGTTGATGTTTACTTGTCCACCTGGTTTAGAGGATATTGTGGAACTTGAATTAAAAGAGAAATTTCGTTCTTTAGATGTTGTTTTAAAGCCTTTAAATATTCAAGGTAGAGTTTTAGCTGATATCCCTGATTCAAATATTAATGATGTTTTTAGTTTGAGGTCTATACATCATATTAGGAGGCATATTTCTATTTTCACTGTTTCAACTTCTAAAGATGGTTTAAATGAAATTTATAATACTATTTACTCTATGGATTTAAGGGATTTCCTACCTCCCAATGCAAGTTTTAGGGTTACTAGTGAGAGAATTGGTGTGCATGATTATACTTCTATAGATATTCAGAGGGTTGCTGGTCAAGCTATAGTTGATAAATGTGGAAATAAGGTTGATTTAGAGGGTTTTGATGTTGAATTTATTGTTGATGTAGTTCATGATAAATGTATTGTTGAAATTTCTATAAGTAGGGAATCTCTGCATAAGCGTGGTTATAGGGTTTTTGAACATCCAGCTGCTTTAAGACCTACCATTGCTTATGGTATGGTTAGACTTTCAAATCCATTGGAAGGAAATGTGTTTGTAGATCCTATGGTTGGTGGTGGAACTATATTGATTGAAGCTGCTCTACATATGGGTTCTAAACTTAAGCTTTATGGTTTAGATATTAATGAGAGGTTTATTGAAGGCGCTAAAGCTAATGCTGAAGCTGCTGGAGTATCCAATCTTATAACTCTAATGAAAGGTGATTGCACCCGTCTTTCTGATTTTATTCGTGGTATTGATAGGATTGTATCCAATCCTCCATATGGAATTAGGATGGATCCTAAAATTGGTGTTAAAAAGCTTTACTCACTTTTTGCATCTGAAGCTTATAAATGTATGAATGATGGTGGAAGACTTGTTATAATAACTTTAAAGGAGGGTGTTATGCGTAAAGCCCTCCTCACAGCTGGATTTAACATACTACATGAAAGATATGTTTTACATGGTGATTTGAGGACTAGGATATTCATAGCTGAAAAATAATAACTACTATTTACACGTTAAACTTTTATTCGTATTATACATATTGTCAGATATGAAGTATCGTGAGAGATTAGTGGAAGGAGATTATGACGTTCTTTCAGTTCTTAAATCTAAAATGGATTCTAGACACTTAAATAATTTTTTGAAGATCAATAATTCTGAACTTCATAGATGGATTGCAGATATAATAGTTTTATGTGAACCTTCATCTGTATATGTGAATACTGGTAGTGACGAGGATATAGAGTATTTTAGACGTATAGCTCTTGAACGTGGAGAGGAACTTCCATCGAAATATGCTATGCATACAGTTCATTTTGATGGTATTAAGGATCTTGCTAGAGATAGAAAGAATACGAGAATATTGATTGAAGATGCAAGTGGAATTCCACTTTTAAATACCATGGTTAGAAGTGATGGTTTAAATGAAATAAAGAGTATTTTGAAGGGTATAATGAGAGGTAAAGATATGTTTATTGGATTTTATTGTTTAGGTCCAAAGAAATCTCCACTTTCACTTTATGCTGTTCAAGTTACTGATTCAGCATATGTTATGCATAGTGAGAATATATTGTATAGATTGGGTTATGATATTTTTGTTGAAAAGGGTTCTGAAATAGAGTATATGCGTTTTCTACATTCAGCTGGTGAATTAAATGAGTATGGTTGGAGTAAAAATATTGATAAGAGGAGGATATTCATTGATTTAATTGATGATACCGTCTATAGTGCTAATACCCAATATGCTGGTAATACTGTGGGTTTAAAGAAGCTTGCATTAAGATTAACAGTTTACAGAGGTTACTTAGAGGGTTGGCTTTCAGAACATATGTTTATTGTTGGTGTTAAAGGTCCAGGCGATAGAATAACATATCTTACTGGAGCTTTCCCAGCTGGATGCGGAAAAACTTCAACCGCTTTAATGTCTGATACTGTTATTGGTGATGATCTTGCAATTATAAGAGAGGTTAATGGTATTCCAAGGGCAATAAATCCTGAAATTGGTATGTTTGGCATTATTGATGGTGTTAATCCAACTGATGATCCTGAAATGTATGAAATCTTAACATCCCCTGAAACTGAAGTAATATTCTCAAATATACTTCTCATGGGTAATGGTGAAGTTTGGTGGAATGGTAAAATTGGTGAACCAAAAGGTGGATTGAATTATGCTGGTGTATGGTGGCCAACGAAAAAAGATGAATCCGGTAGCCTTATACCTCCATCACACACTAATGCAAGATTTACAACTCACATAAGATATCTCAAGAATTTAGATCCAAAGATAGAGGACCCGGATGGTGTACCTGTTGGTGGAATGATTTTTGGTGGTAGAGATTCAGATACATGGGTCCCAGTGGAGGAAGGGTTTAGTTGGGAGCATGGTATAGTTATGAAGGGTGCTGCTTTAGAATCTGAAAGAACAACAGCAGTTCTTGGCAGAGCTGGTGAAAGAGAATTCAACCCATATGCAATACTTGATTTCATATCTATTTCCATTGGTAAATTCACTGAACTACACTTTAAATTTGGAGAAAAACTTAAGATTAAACCTAAAGTATTTGGAGTTAATTATTTCCTTAGGGATGAAAATGGTAAGTATCTTGCAGAGAAGATAGATAAGAAGGTTTGGTTGAAATGGATGGAATTAAGAGTTCACGATGACATTGGATTTATAGAGCTTCCCACTGGAAGAATACCAATATATGAAGATTTAGTGAAACTATTTGGTAAAGTTCTAAATAAAGAGTATCCATTACAATTATATGAAAAGGAGTTTACTGTTAGAATACCACAACATTTAGCTAAAATAGAAAGAATATGGAAGATCTATGAAGGTGTACCTGATACACCAAGTCTATTATTCCAAATACTTAGAGAGGAAAAGGAGAGATTAAAGGAAGTTAGAGAAAAATATGGAGATTATGTTTCACCATTAAAATTCGATAAAAAGTAACTTGTACATTTTTTAAATATTAAAATAAATTATGTTTATAGTTATGTTGATGAGAAGTGAGTGATGTGTAAATGTTTTGTGCATTATTGAATAACTTTGATCATCAATGTTTAGACATAGAAATTTATTAGTATGCAACTCTTAATTGTGATTGTATGTTGGAAGTTAAGGATTTACATGTTGAAATTTCTGGTAAAAGAGTTTTGAAGGGAGTTAATTTAAGGATTAATCCAGGTGAGGTTCATGTTTTGCTTGGACCTAATGGTTCTGGTAAAACTACACTTATAAATGCTATTATTGGTGATCCTAGGTTTAAGATTGTTCAGGGTACTATTAGTTTTAAAGGTATTGATATTACTAATATGCCTATTCATGATAGAGTTAAGATGGGTATTGGTGTTGGTTTTCAATTTCCTCCAAAGATTAAAGGTATAAAACTTAGGGATTTTTTAAAGGAACTTTCATTTAGATTTAAGAGTAATGTGAATATTGATGAATTAGTTAATAAATTGAATATGAGTAATCTTCTTGATCGTGAACTTAATGTTGGTTTTTCTGGTGGTGAAATGAAGAAATGTGAAATCTTGCAAATTTTAATACAGTCCCCTGATTTTGCATTATTTGATGAACCTGATTCTGGTGTTGATGTGGAGAATCTTGTTTTAATAGCTAATGTGATTAATGAATTTTTTGGTTTAAATGTTAAACCTAGTTTGAGGAAGAAGTCTATATTGATTGTCACACATTTAGGTTATATATTAAATTATATTCGTGCTGATCGTGCTCATGTAATTATTGATGGTGTTATTGCATGCTCTGGTAAACCTGATGAAATTATAAGTAATATTAGGATTCACGGTTTTGAGGTGTGTTCTAAATGTATAGAGGAGAAGATGGAAAGATAAAGGATGTTAAGGAGAGGGCTAAGAAATCTATTGATAAACCTCCCAGTGTAGGTCTTGATTTGGATATTTCAAGATTCAAATTTTCTTCTGAAGTACATGAATTTATTAGTAGAGATTTAGAGGAGAAAGCTTCTAGTATTGGTGTAGATGTAAGTGGTAAAGGTAGAGCTGGGAATTATCTTCAAATAGATTCATCAATAGTTTTTGAAGAATCTTTGCATCAAAGTGTTGAGGTTATGTCTATTTCTAAAGCTCTTGAAACATATGATTGGCTTTTAGATTATTATTGGAGGGCTCTAGATGTTGATATGGATAAGTTTACTGCTCTTTCTGAACTTAAGGGTGGCGGTGGGGTTTTTATTAGAGTTAAAAGTGGTGTTAAAGTTGAACTTCCAGTTCAAGCATGCTTTTATCTTAAGACTGGTGGATTATCGCAAAATGTGCATAACATCATAATTGTTGAAGAAAATGCTGAATTAAATGTTCTAACTGGTTGTGCTTCACCTAGAATTAATGAAGGTTTACATGTTGGTGTATCTGAATTTTATGTTAAGAAAGGTGGCAAATTGACTTATACTATGATACATTCTTGGAGTGAGGGTATTGATGTTAGACCTAGAACTGGTGTTGTTGTAGAGGATGGTGCTTCATTTATAAATGTATACGTTAATGTTAATCCTGCTAAGAGTATTCAAACAATGCCAATTGTTTATTTAAATGGTGTAAATTCTAGGGCAAGTTTAATTTCTGTTATTTTAGCTTCCAACAATAGTATTTTTGATGTTGGTGGAGCTGCGTATTTGAAGGGTGATGGAAGTAGGGTTGAGATAATATCTAAAAATATTGCTAAGGATGAATCTAAGATTATTTCTAGAGGTTTAATTGTTGGTGAAGGACGTGAGTGTAGAGGTCATTTAGAGTGTAGAGGGTTATTGTTATCTACAAAATCCATTATACGAGCTATACCACAATTGGAGGCTAAGATTATGGATGCAACTTTATCTCATGAAGCAGCCATCGGCAAATTATCTGAAGATGAAATATATTATCTAATGGCTAGAGGCTTTAATGAAGATGAAGCTATATCAATACTAATTAGAGGTTTCATGGATATTGGAATACCTGATTTGCCGCCGATGCTAAATAGATATTTAAAACTTGTTTTAGATGGAGCTTCAAAGAAGCTTTAATCTTTAAATGCTAAAATACCTAAAAGATCTCTCCTAACTTTTACTTTAAATCCTGCTTCCATAATCCTCTTTGAAACCCCCTTAACAATATCCTTCCTACGTTTTATTCCAGGTTGACCTGTATAATGATATAAAATTCCATTTTTCTTCAAAACTCTGTACAATTCAATATAGAATTCACTACTATATAGTTCTCCTGCCAATGATATTCTAGGTGGATCATGTATGATTCTATCAAAGGATTCTTCTTCGATCTCACGTATAATCCTACTTGCATCCTCAATAATTATCTTAATTCTATGATCTTCTAAACCTTTAGACCAAGGATTTAATTCAGCTATTCTAATAACATTTAAATCTTTTTCAATACTTAATACCATACTTGCACCCATATTTATCGATGCTATAGCAGTATATCCAAGTCCAGTACATATATCAAGAACTCTCATTCCATAACCAACTTTTGCTGCTTTAACCTTCATTAATGCATCTTCCCATGGTGTTACTCCAACAATTCTATGCATATTAATACCATTTATCTCTAATGTTGGTGCTGAATTTCTTGCTACACATTTAAGTTTATAGTATTTTCCATCAGCATAAAATGCCACTTTCTCCAACGATTTTTCATCATTCAAAATGTATACATAGTCTTTCTCTAAAATTTCTTCTAAAACCTTTAAATCAAATATGCATCCATCTACAATCACATAGGAATCTTCCTTTTTAACATTTACTTCTTCCTCCGATAATCCTAGATCAAAACTCATCTTTACTTTCTCATATCTTGATTTCACTGCTTCTAATATATCCATAGCAGTGTAACGTGTTAACAATTTCTTCTTCTTAAAGCTATAATTGTATCCTGTAAAATTGTTGAGCATAATTCCATCTAAAATATTATTAACTTATATGTAAATAATTTTCATAGGTGTCTATGCTTAGGATAATTGATATAGCGGTAAGAGAGGTAAAAACCATAGAGGAAGAAGAAACTGTTATGAAAGCCGCTGATATAATGTCTCAATATAACATTGGATGTTTAGTGGTAACTAAAGATGGGAAACCTACTGGTATTATTACTGAAAGAGATCTTCTTAAGAGAGTTATAGTTCCATGTTTAGATCCTAGAACTACTAAAGTTTCTAAAGTTATGTCTAAACCATTAATATATGGTGATCCTGATATGGATCTAGTTTATGCAGCTAAATTCATGGTTAATCACAATATAAAGAGGCTTCCCATAATGGATAAGGGTAAACTTGTTGGGATAGTAACTTTCACTGATATATTGAGGACTCTACCAGAGGTTGTGAAAGATTTAGAAGATCTTTTGGTTATAGGTAAGTTACATCCAAGATTCAAGAAACTTTTAAGGAGATAATAATTTAACCTTTTTTTAAATGGTTTAATATGTTTATTTAGTCTTGGAAACTGATAAATCGATTCATTGATTTACTACTATTTAACATTCATCGAAATATTCATGTATTTACTACTGGTATTTTGTTTCAATTAAGTAAATTTTTAATGGGAGTATAAAATTCAAAAGACTTATATGTTGTAAATACAATATTTATTTTGAATTTTTGCAATAAATGGGTAATTATATAGTTTCTTATACCATTTTTTTGCAGGTGAATCCTATGAAAACTATACGTATAACCCTCCCCAATGATGTTGTACAGGAAATAGATTTACTAGTTAGAATAGGGAGATATTCTTCTAGAAGTGAAATTATAATTAAAGCTTTAAATGAATTTTTAAGTAGAGAATTTATGAATGTTAAAAATAGGACTTTTACTTTAAGTTTTCATTAATTTACGCCCTTATATTATTTGAACTCTTTCTCCAATAAATTGAAATGGAGGTTGCTTTCTAAAGTATGCTATTACATATTTTCCTTTACCATGCAATCTAATTATTTTACCAATAAATTTTTTACCTGTCTTTGGATGCGTCCAAACAACTTTTCTTCCAATTAATTGATGGAATATTTTTGAAGCATCTTCACCAACCTTCAATATCACTTGTCTAGGATTATACTTGTTATTTCCACGTTTAATGGAGAGTACTATACCCTCCATTGTCATCACCATTACACTACTTATTGATTCATAAGATTTACAGTATTAAATTTTTGTTTTAATTTTACGCTTTAAAGATGCTATGTGATGATGTTAAAGGTTTATTCCCATACCATTTTATCCTTTATTCTTAAGAGTTTTTAACATTATTTATTTATATGAATCCAACTGAAAATAGTGTGTTGCTTAAATCTTTTTCACTTATGTCCGTATGTTTCCTTAGTTCTTCTATCATCTTATATTCTGTAAAGTAACATACATTGTAACCTCTATTTTCCCAATAAACTTTTGTCCTGTTTTAGTGTGAATCCATATAGCTTTTCTTCCGATCAATTGTGGGATATTTTGATGTGTTTCCCCAACATTTATTATTGCTTGTTAATGATAATAATTGTTGCTGCTATGTCTAAAGTTTAGCATTCTCCCCTCTATTTTCCACTATCAAACTCATCATTTTACTTGAAATCTGGCAAATATACTTAACTTTTATCTATTTTTGAGCTTAAGAAATTTATTTATTCCAGACATATATATGGTGATTTTTACGCCATTCACTCCATTTCATCTTGGTCCAGGAATATTCCTTGGTTTAATGTTTAAAAAACGTCTACATATACCCACATTCATTCTTGGGAATATTGTTTTAGATTTAGAACATATTTTCTCCTTTTTACTTTTTTCAAGGTATTCATTTCATGGAATTATGCATACATTCATATTGGCATTCATTATTGGTTTGTTTTTAGGGTTTTTCATGTATTTCCTTGAAAATAGCTTTCATGATTTATACAAAACTTTTAGGTTGGAGTTTGATGTGGAGTGTTCGTTAAACTGTTTCCTCTACTCTGGAATTCTCGGAACTTTGCTGCATGTTTTATTTGATTCTCCATTATATGATGATATACAACCATTCTATCCATTAACATATAATCCACTATATCATCCAGAGCTAACATACAGTATCTACATTTTTTGTTCTATATTGTTCATGTTTGGAGTATTTTATTGGCTTATTTTAATGTATAGGAGGAGTTGATGTATTTATTCCCATGGCATTTTATCCTTTATTTTAAGGAGTCTTTTTGCATTACTAATTGATATAAATCCAGCTGAGAACAATGTATTACTAAAATCTTTCTCACTCATACTTGTATATTTACGTAGTTCTTCTATCATTTTATATCCTGTGAAATAGCATACATTATACCCTCTATTCTCCAAATGCCATTCCACTAAACCTCTGGATGTTTGTTCATCAAATCCCATTACATCCATATACAATTTAACTGCATCATTCGGAGTTATGGTTTTCGTACAGAATAAACCTATATCAATATATATTCTCAATGTTGTTTGCATCCTCCTCCAAGCTACTAGTAGTGGGAATGCTTCATCACCATATATGTGTTGTAGCAATTCTTCACCTCTATGTGCAAGCCCCTCAGATATTGGTGTTGCTATTCCACTACCTATCTTAAATGTTTTTGGTATGTTTGCTAAACCTATCTTTATTGAATGTATATTATGGCCATAATATGCTTCATGTATTGCCATCATCATAAGCCACCCCTTTGAAAATGCTTTATAATTGTATTGGTTTAATGCAACATAGCTTTCTAATCCTCCTTCTAGTGGGTCTGGTCCTCCAGCATGACCCATTGGATAAACATCTTTTTCAAATTCTTTAACACCTACAACTTTACATGTAACTTCATCTGGGAAATCTAAATACTTTTTAGCATTTTCTTTAGCTATTTCTAGAAATCTCTCCATATCCTTAAACATTTCTTCAGGACTTTCATATGGAATATGTATCTTTTCCCTTAATACTTGTAGTGGATTTTTATTTGGATCAAATTTACTTGCCATTTCATGGAATCTTTTCTTTGCATTCTCCAATTCTTCTTTATACCAACTTAATACCCATTTTATTGGTATCCTATAATGTTTCTCCATTAGAGTTTCATATGGTATCTCATCAACTATTTCCCTCTTCTCTCCAATGATCCCTTTAACCTTTAATTCAAATTCTTCCACTGAATTTCTCATAATACTTAATTTTTCAATGATTTGTTGTTTTGCCTTTCTTTCCTCCTCTTTTTCTAAAATCATTTCTTCAATGATTTTAATGTATCTATCTATATCCCTCTTTAATCCATTTGCACATTTAATCGTTCTTATAATTTTTTCATCGCTAACTTTTAGGCATAATTCATATACTGCTGATAATATCTCTAAAATTTTCGTTGATAATCCATTGATCTTTTCTGCTTTCTCAATTATACTCTTTTTTTCATCTTCAAGTATTTTGGCGATTCTAAATCCTATTCCACGGAGATATTTACTTGGATGTCTAGTATTTTCTTTAATTCCAATCTCCCAGCAATCAAGCAATTCAATTAAATGTTGTGCCCAAACAATATTTTCCACATCATCTTCACATATATACTCCTTAACTTCAAGTACTTCTTTCCTTAATTTTCCTATTTCTTCAATTATTGCGTTTATGTTTTCTGCGGATGGTACATGCATTTCTTTCAAATTTTTTACATAAAAATCGAATATTTTTCCGTCTAACTCAATTAATTTATTTTTTAAGTCCATTTTCACTCGTTATTTTTATATATCTGTTATGTATATTTAAGTATTATTGAGAGTGATTTTCTTGTTAATTCAAGGAAGAATATCTCAATTTGTGATATTTCTAGTGCTGTGTTTTCTCATGTTGACTTCTCTTTGGCTTTCTAGGAGAAAGCCTATATTTAAGTTGCGTAAGATTGCTCCACTTGATGCAATTGAAGAAGTTATTGGTAGATGTGCTGAAATGGGTAGACCATTACTTATGGTTCCAGGTATTGAAGGTGTAACTGCTCAAACTCTCGCTGGGCTTACAGTAACTAATTATGCTACTACTTTAGCTGCAAGGTATGATGTAGAGCCTATTATGCTCATAGCAGTTCAAGATGTTTATCCATTGGCTTTGGAAAATGTGAGATTAGCTTTTCAAGCTGAAGGTAAAGCTGATAAATTTAGACCAGAAATGGTTAGATTTGTTTATAGTCAGTTTCCAATGGCTACTACAGCCATGGGTATAATACATAGGCAGAAGGTTGCTGGAACTATTATGGTTGGAGGATTCTATGCTGAAACTTTAATGATATTAGAGAATGCATATAAAGCTGGAGCTGTACAAGTTGGTGGAACCGCCAACTATCATAATATACCATTCTTCGTAGCTGTATGTGATTATGCATTGATTGGTGAAGAGATTTTTGCTGCAAGCGCCTATTTATCAAAGGATCCAGAGCAGATTGGAACCATTGTGGGTGAGGATTTTGGCCGCATGTTTCTATCATTGTTAGCTATAATTGGAGCAATCTTAGCAACTTTAGGAGCGGCGTATGGGAAATGGTTTACGGATCTACTTAGTATATAGGGGGTGTGTATCATGTCTTGGCTTCGTAGACGTGAATTACCACTCTTCCTAACTGCAATTCTAGGTATTATGGCATTTGCAGATTACTTTTTCGATATCCCAGTTTTACATAGTGCTGTTTCAGATCTTCAAGTTTGGATTATCATTCTTTCAGCATTTGCAATGTTTATGGGTGTTATAAACTTAACAATTGTTCATGGACGAGTTGTTATGAGGGAGAAAGATGTTGTTAGGAGAGCATTAAGTGCATGGACACTTTTCTTAATGTATCTTATGGCAATATTAGGTTTACTTCCACCAATAACGGGGCATCCAAGTTATAGATGGCTTTATACGACGACAATAGCTGCATTAGATCCAACAGTCTACTCTATACTTGCTTTCTTCATAACTTCTGCATCATATAGAGCTTTTAGAGCTAGAAATCTTGAGACAACTATATTCTTAGTGGCTGGGATAATTGTTATACTCTATAATGCACCTATAGGTGGCTATATACATCCTGGAATAGTTACCTTGGGTGCATGGGCTATGGGTGTTCCAATAACAGCTGGTCAAAGGGCTATAATGGTTGGCGCAGCTATAGGTGCTCTAGCTCTTGCAATTAGGACATTTAGTGGTAGAGAGAGTGCTTGGCTTAAAGCTGGAGGTGGAGGTTGAGAACATGGTTAAAGAAATTGACCCAAGGTATATGTATCTACTATTATTCATTGTAGTCGGTGCACCATTACTTAGACCTCTAGGATTACCATTACCAATAACCGCTCCAGTAAAGGCATTGTATGATAAAATTGAATCGCTACCTCCGGGTAGTGTTGTATTATTTGAGTATGGTGTTGGAGCTGCAAGTTGGCCTGAACATGGCCCCTCAAATATTGCAGTTCTAAAGCATCTACTAAGTAAAAATGTTAAGATAATCCTTATTTCACTATATACAGCTGAAGGTCCAACAAATTTTGCTACTAGAATTAAGCCTGCTATTGCTCATTTATTGGAAAAGAAGACTTATGGTGTTGATTATGTTGATTTTGGTTATGTTACTGGTTATGAAACTGCTATGGCTGCTATAGCTGAGAACATTCATAAAGCACTACCCAGAGATGTTTATGGTACACCCATAGAGCAAATACCATTAATGAAGAATGTTAAGACTGCTAAGGATCTAGCATTGGTTATTGCTACCGGTTATTGTGAACCTTACATAAGGCAATTCTATACTCCATATGGTGTTCCAGTGGCAATTATGACTTGGGGTATGAATGCCCCTGGATATATGCCATATATTAGTGCAGGTCAATTGGTTGGTATGGTGGCTGGTATTAGAGCTGCAGCTGAATACGAAGTTTTAATTGCCAGCCCTGGAGAAGCTTGCGCTTCCTCTGATGCTCTTTCACTTTCGCATTTATTTGTTGTCATATTGATTGTGATTGGTAATTTACAGTATTGGTTAGGTGGGAGGAGGGTGAGATAATGGAGTTTGCGGAATTGGCTTCGCTTATTTCAGGTTTAATAGCTGCTGCATTAACATTGATGATTTACAGTCTACTTTATAGGGAAAATATATTGTATAGAATTGCTGAACATACTTTTGTTGGTCTTTATGCTGGTTATGGTGTTGCCTTTGCTGTGAAGAATATTTTGGATCAGGGTGTATCTAGGATTTCTGCAGGTAATTACTGGTTTATCATACCAATAATACTTGGAATAATGCTTTTCACAAGATTTACTGTTAAGCAAGCTTGGATTAGTAGATATTCCATGGCTGTGATGGTTGGTGTTGGTACTGGTGTATCTGTGAGAGCACTTATTGAAGCTCAAATAGTTAGACAGATTAAAGCTAGTGTAATTTCATTAACCACTGGACCATACACTCCAATAGACAATCTAATTATAGTCTTAGGCTTTATATCATCTTTCCTATACTTCTTCTTCACAGATATAAGTGTTATTCGTAAACCTATGGGATATATAGCTAAAGCTGGTAGATATGTACTCATGTTCACATTTGGTGGTGCATTTGGTGGAACAGTACTCAGCAGGATGACATTATTTACTGGTAGAATGCAATATTTATTATCCTATCCAGCATACTACATGATACCAGTATTCATAGTGATACTCTGTATAATGATATACATGGATGTAAAGAAGAAGTCTAAATAAATTTAAATTAAATTTTTTATTTTTTGGTTCTCTTAAATGTTATTGGTGTATTGATTTGATGGATTTAAGTTATAATTTTGGTGATAAATATCATCGATTTAAAGATTTTGATTTTTCCTTTAGAATTTTTACACTTGACAATATTTATGGTGTTGATCCTGAAAAGACTAAAGTTTCATATTATGAGAATACGCTGAAATTATACTCTAATAGTTTCTTTTATGCTGGTGGTAAGGGAAAGATTGATGGTTATTTTGAAGCTTGCTTAAATGATAAAGGCAATTTCATAGAGATTATGTGTAAAGCTAAAATTGAATTTGGTAATGCAAATCTTCATCGTGATTTATCTTTTGAAGAATGGAAGATAAAATCCCTTGGCGTCTTAATTAAAGGTATTCATGTTGATAAGGTTTTAACTAGTTCATTTAATTTTGAAGATTTGAATTTAGATCAAGGTTTAGTATTGAATTATCCGAGGGTATGGACTAGTTATACACGTAGTCTACCTACACCAATACTTTTAACATATGTAAAGGATTTAGATAGATATTTCTATGCTTTAAGTATGGATGGAATCTTTAGACCTAAACGTTTTGCCATTAGGAGAGATTTAGATGGTGTTTGCGTTATTGAATTGTATCATGAGGAAAAAGCTATGAATCTATCTAATTTTATTGAGGTTCCAATTTGGAGAATTGGTTTCTGCAGTGATCCATGGGATGTTTTTAAGATGAGGATGAATTTTATGGAGGAGAAATGGGGGCTTAAATCTTGGGAGGATAGAGGTGATGTTCCGGATTGGATGAAGAAAGTTTCATTAGTTGTTAATATGCATGGTAAACATTGGACTGGGTATATATTTAATACATTTGATAAAATGCTTAAAATATTGGAATGGATTTCAGAGAGGATTGAAGGTTATAGAGTTTTAGTATTCCTACCGGGATTTAATGGGAGATATTACTATGATTATCCCATTTATGAACCAGATCCAGAATTGGGTGGAGTTGAAGGATTTAAGAAGCTTGTTGATGGTGCACATGAACTTGGAATGCATGTAGTACCAATGTATGGTGCTGTAGCAGCAGGTTTTAGATGGGTTAAAAAACTTGGATTGGAGGAAGCAATTTTCAAAGATAAATATGAATTGAGTGTAGTTCCACCTAATTGGGTTGATTGGGATGCTGATAGAGAACGCGATGATACATGGATACCGTTAAATCTTGGGAATCCGAAATTCCAAGATCACTTGTATAATTCCATTTGTAAAATTACAGATGAATTTAAAGTTGATGGAGCATTCTTTGATATACCGCATTTGTATGTTAATGATTATAGGTATGATATGTATGAAGGTTTAAAGGAATTAGTTAACAAGCTTAAATCAAGATATGGTAAGGATTTCTTAATATTTGGTGAAGCATATTATGATGCATTATTCCCATTAATACCATTCTATCATGTTCCTTTTCCAAAGAACTACATTGATTTCTTCCATAAATATGTTAGAACAACATATCATTTATCACATCCATCACCTGGAAGGGGGAGTACTGGTGTACATGAATTTGGTCATCAAAAATTCTTTATACCAAATCCCAAGGAAAAAGTGATACCAGCATTATGTATAGTTGAAGACACAATACCGAAGTATTCTGAAGAAGCTGAAAAAGTTATAGAAGCAGCAAAGGAATATGCTAAAATAAATAATCTCTAATTAAAATTCCACTGGAAACTATCCGTTAAAGAAGGTTTTAAGAGGATTGTGATTGTTTATTTGAAGCCTGGTTTTCTAACTTTTATTACTTCTTTATTTACTAAGTTTGGTGGTATCTCTCCATTTATGAATGCTATTAAGTTTTCCATTACTTTTTCAGCCATTGCATGTCTTGCTTCATATGTTGCGCTTCCAATGTGTGGTGTTAATATAACGTTTTTAAATGATGTTAATGGATGATTTGGTGGTAATGGTTCTTCTTCAAAAACTTCTATTCCAGCTCCTGCAATCCAACCTTCCCTTAAAGCTTTTACTAAAGCGTTAGTATCTATTATTGAACCTCTAGCAGTATTTATTATTATTGCGTTTTTCTTCATCAGCTTCAATCTTTCTTCATTAATCATATGATATGTATCCTTAGTTAATGGTGTATGTATAGATATTACATCTGATTCCTTTAAAACTTCATCTAGCCCTTTATATTCAATTCCAAGTTTCTCTTCTATTTCAAAATTTCTATTTATATCAAAGTATATTACTTTCATTTTGAATGCTCTACCTATTTCCGCCACTCTACTTCCAATTCTACCTAAACCTATTATTCCAAGGGTTTTATTCATTAATTCTATTCCAAGCATCATCTTTGGATGCCATCCTGTACCAGTCCTCCACCATTCACCCCATCTAACAAAGTGATCTGCTTCTACAATTCTTCTTGCAACTCCAAGTATTAATGCCCAGGTTAATTCAGCTGTTGATTCAGTTAAAACTCCAGGTGTATTTGTTACATATATTCCATGTTTAGTTGCATTTTCGATATCAATATTATCATAACCAACAGCATATTGCGCTACTATCCTCAATTTTTTGGCATTACTTATTAAATTGTTATCTATTTTGTCTGTTAATAGCGAAACTAATGCATCTATTTCTTTCACTTTTTCCAGTAAAGTGTGGTATGGTGGTGGAGTATACTTATCCCAAATTTCAATTTCATAATATTCTGAAAGCTTGTCTATGATGTCTGTGAAAAGTTCACGTGTAATGAATAATCTGGGTTTCATCATGAAAACATATTTTGTTTTAGTGTGATAAATGGGTTTCTAATTGAATTTAAGTTTATTTGAAGTATTTTGCCATTTCAATATTTTCTGGTATTGATAGTATTGCATCTATAGTTTCTTCTACTTGTTTTGTATTTTTAGTTCTTGGATCCACTATTAACCATTGAAATAATGCATCTCTTCCCCCCTCTAAGTATGCTTCTAATGCCCATTCCATTCTCATCATTCTAGGTTGTATAACGTAATTCATTATTTTCTTTGGTAGTGGATTGAATTTCATTTTATGAATCCCTTTACCATCTATTATAACTGGCATTTCTACAGCTACATTGTCTGGTATTGATGGTATTGATGATTGATTTAACACATTGACTTGATATACATTCCTCTTATCATTGACTATTGAATCTATTATTGGAATAACAGATTCACCACTTTTAATTGGTGGTATTAAACTTGTTATTGGTTTTTGACTATAGACGATTTTTGAAAGTTCATTCATCCTCTTAGTTAATCCCGTTATATACATCATCCACCCAATTTCAGAATCAGGTCCTCCAAGGGGGCCATACCAATATTGTTTAGTTTTTAGATTCCAATGATATTTCCATGTCCCCCCTCTAACTGTATCTCCAATTGGGAATAATCCATAGGTTTTATACATGTCTATGGCTGCTGGAGACATTTGAATATCAAATGGGTTTACCTGTGATACACGCCATTTATTCCAGTATTTTTCAGCTTTAGATTTTATCCATTCATCAATTAAATGATATGCATCTTCATTGTTATACTTGAATTTTGTAAGCCAAACTACATGATTAAATCCTATAACTTCAGCTTCTACAAGTTCTTTATTTAATTCTAATGCTTCAGCTAATTCAATATATCCTAAATGTCCATGGCATAAACCTATAACTTTAACCTTTGTTTCTCTACTTATTAATGTAGTTAATTCGAAAACTGGATTTGCAATTTGTATTAACCATGCATTTGGAGCTAATTCTTCAATATCTCTAGCAATATTCATTGCCAATTTAAATTGATAATAACCCCAAATAGTATGGTAATCTGAAACCATATTCCATTCAACGCTATTTATTCCTCTATAATAACCATGTTCTTCACTTATCTCTCTCATCTTCTCATAATAAAAGTGTCCACCAACCATAGCGGAATTAATAATGAAATCTGCATCTCTTATAGCTTCTCTCCTATCAACTGTTTTCTCCACACAATATTGAACCTTTAATTCTGAAATATACCTTCTAGAGAAATCATAAATTAAGTTAAGTCTTTCTTCATTTATATCCATTAAAATCAATTTACTTTTAGAAAGATCTTCTGTGAGTAGGAGATCTATTATTATCCTAGAAGACCATACTGCACTACCAGCACCTATAATAGCTATTTTAATTTTATCCATAACTTTCAAAATAACTTTATATAATTTAATTATTAAAGGTTGGGATAACTAATTTTATTCATCCACCTATCTTTACTTTTAAACCCTTCTCTTCAAACATTTCCTTTAGTAATTTTAGTTTTTGTGGTGATGGTGGTTCTGAACTCATCATTTTATATTCTTTTCCAAGTCTAATGTATTTCTCTTTTACATCATGGAATGGTAGTAGATCTATTTCTTCAATACCCTTTAATGTTTCTATTAATTTCATTATTTCTTTGATGTTTTCTTTTGTATCTGTTATGTTTGGTATTACTGGGAATCTTAATATTACATCTTTACCTCTATTCATTTCAATTAATAATCTTAGGTTTTCTAGCATAGGTTTACTTGTAGCTCCTATATACCTATAACTATCCTCTTCA
This sequence comes from Methanomethylicia archaeon, assembly GCA_038727515.1. Lineage (GTDB taxonomy): Archaea > Thermoproteota > Methanomethylicia > Culexarchaeales > Culexarchaeaceae > JAVYVS01. Next base: position 320,671 of record JAVYVS010000001.1, on the reverse strand, counting down.
TTTATTATTTTTATATCGTATAGAAAGACGTTTACATATGGAATTACTTTTTCAAAAACCTTTTTTTGTGCATATCCTGAGGTATCTAGAGCTGTGTTTATTCCTTTTTCCATACATTTCTTTAATGTTTCTAAGAGGAATTCTGGTTGATATAGTGGTTCTCCACCTGAAAATGTTACTCCACCATTCGATATGTCATATAATTTTACGTCTTTTTCTATTTCTTTAACTAGTTCTTCTGCTGTGATTTCCATACCCACAGTTCTTAATGCTCCTGAAGGACAATTTTCTGCACAAATTCCACATCCATCACAGTTCTCCCTCATTATTACATGTTGTAAGTCAACAATTTTTATAGCATTTCTTGGGCATAATTTTTCACATGTTCTACAATGTATGCATTTATATTCAAAATACATTACCTCTTTTGTTGGTGATATTCCCTCTGGATTATGACACCACCAACATCTTAATGGGCATCCCTTTAGAAATACTGTTGTTCTTATTCCAGGTCCATCATGAATTTCAAATCTCTTTATATCAAATATCATTCCCTTTAACATTTTAATCATCATTAAAACTCTTTATGTTCAGTTCTAGCTATTATTTCATCTTGTAATCCTTTTGGTAGATTTACGAAGTAATCACTGTACCCTGCTACCCTAACCATTAGATCTTGGAAGTCTTGTGGTCTTTTTTGTGCTTCTCTTAGTAATTCTGCGCTTACAACATTAAATTGTACGTGGTGTCCACCCATATTGAAGTATACTCTTAATAATTGTGCGAATTTCCTGATATTTTCTTCACCTTCTAAGAGGTCTGGTGTTAATTTCATATTTAATAAGGCTCCTCCAGTTTTATCCCAATCAATTTTTGTTATTGATCTAAATACTGCTGCTATCCCTCTTCTATCCATGCCTTGAACTGGAGATATTCCTTCAGATACTGGTGTTCCAGCTTTTCTACCGTCTGGTGTTGCTCCAGTCATTTTTCCAAAGTATACGTGTACAGTTGTTGGAAGGAAGTATACTCTTCTTGAAGCTCTTCTTATTGGTGTTGGTGGATAACTTTCAATTATTTTAACAATTTCATCAACTATTTTCTTAGCTATTTCATCTACGTAATCGTCATCATTGCCATACTTTGGTGTTTTATTTACGAATATTTGTCTCATGAATTCATATCCTTCATAGTCTCTCTTTAATGCTTCTAGAATTTGCTCCATTGTGAATATCTTTTTCTCATATACATTGTATTTTATAGATGTAAGTGAATCTGTTAATGTGCCTAAACCTACAATTTGTATATATTGTGTATTATATCTTGCCCCTCCACAATTATAGTCTTTTGCATTTCTAACACAATCTTCTATCCATAATGATAAGAATGGTACTGGAAGATTTTTTGCATAAATTTCTTCTATAATATCGTTCCCCCTCATTTTAATATCTATGAAGTATCTTAATTGTTTAATGAATGCTTCCCATAATTCTTCAAATGATTTAAAGTTCCTTGGATCTCCAGTTTCCAATCCAATCTTTTTACCAGTTTTAGGGTCAATACCATTATTTAATGTTATTTCAAGTATTTTTGGTAGATTGAAGTATCCAGTTAATATGTATGCTTCTTTTCCAAAGGCTCCCGTTTCAACGCATCCACTAACTCCAGAGGTTCTAGCATCTTCAAGAGTTTTCCCCTGTCTAAGCATTTTTACTATTATACCATCAAAATTAAAGAATGGCGGTTCTCCAAATCCTGGTGCTACAACTTCTAGAGCTTTTATTAGAAATCTATCTGGATTCTTATTGCTAACTAATACTGCAGTATTTGGTTGTAGAGTTCTCATTTCACTTAGAACTTCAAGTATTAGATATGAGAGTTCATTTACACCATCAGATCCATCCTCTTTTAATCCTCCAATATTTATCTTTGAGAAATCATTGTATGTGAAGCTTTCTTCAGCTGTTACTCCAACTTTTGGTACTGCTGGTTGATTATTGAATTTAAGCCAAAACGCTTGTAGTAATTCTTTTGCTTTTTCCCTTGTTAATCTACCTTCCTCTATATCCTTTTTGTAAAATGGGTATAGATGTTGATCTAATCTTCCGGGTGTAAACGAATCCCATGGATTTGTTTCGTATGTTATTCCAACATGTATAAACCAGTAGTGTTGTAATGCTTCCCAAAATGTTCTTGGGGCATTTGCTGGAACCCAACTACATATTTCAATCATCTGCTTCAATTCCTCTTTTCTCTTAGGGTCTTTTTCTTTCTCCATTAATTCTTTAAGTTTCTCCACATATCTTTCAGCATACTTTAATATTGCATCAGCCACGATCTCCATAGCTTTTAATTCTTCTATTTTATCATAGTATTCTGGATCGTTTTTATCTAATTTACTAATAATCTCCTGTATCTCCCTTTTTATATCATTTATACCCATTTTGAATACTCTACTTCCTCCAGCTGTATGTCCAGGAGCTCTTTGCTCCATGAATTCTGTGAATATTCCTGCTTCATATGCTTCTATCCATTCTTTAGGCATACTCTTAAAAATTATATCTCTAATACTTTTACCCTTCCAGAATGATATTATAACATCCCTATAATAATCGTAGGTTTCATCATCAACTTTATATGGCATATTCTTCCTTGTATTTAATACTTCTAAGTCTTGTAGTGTATGGCAGCATATTTCTGGGTATGTCGGAACTTCTTTAGGTCCAGTACCCCTTATTCCAACGATTAACTGTCCATCTTCAATTGGTAAACTAACGTTTTCCATTAAGTATTTAAAGGCTAATGCTCTTTGAACTGGAATAGATTTACCTATAGCTTGATCGCTAGCGTAAAATTCTGTTAGTAGTTTAGCTCTTTCTAATGATACTTTAACTATAGCTTTTTCACTTTCCTCTCTAAGTTTAGCTATTCTCTCATTTATTGGTTTAATTGAACTCCTCCTTTTTACAACTTCTCTCTCTATTTTCTGTATCTGAAGTTGATAGCTCATCTCTTCTCTATGCACCTATATAAACGCTATAATGCATTGTTATTTATACGTTTCCCAAACTTTAATCTTATAAACCTTTAATTTTCATAACTATTTTTGGTGATTTAATTGGATTATTTTAACGTTTATAAACGTCGTATTAATGGTATTAGAGAATTTCTTGCTAAAAGAGATTTAAATGCACTAGTAATCTTTGATTCATTAAATACTATCTATGTTTCTGGCTTTTTCCTTGATGTTGAACCTTGGGAGAGACCTGTAGCTACAGTTATACCATTGGATGGAGAGCCATTTATGATTTTAAATGAGCTTTCAATAAATCATTATAGGTATGGTTTAGAGAAGGGTTTTCATTGGATTAAAGATGTGGTTTTCTATGATGAACATCCAAGATTAACAGGCAGACGATATTATACTAGTGATTTTCCATATATTCTCTGTAACATGTTGATGGATAGGGGAATTTTCAAAGGTGATATCGGTTTTGATACACATAACTTCGTGGTTAAAAGTGTTTTTAAACATAATCTACCTAGGGTTAAAGTTTATGATGCTGGTTGGATTCTTAGGGAAATGCGTTTGGTTAAAGATGAGTATGAACTTGACTTGATGCGTAAAGCTGCTGAGCTTGCTGATTACGGTTTGGAGGTTATGAAGAATACTATTGAAATTGGTTTATCAAATGTTGAAGTGGGGCATAAAGTTGCTTATGAGATTGCGAAGGAAGCTGCAAAGAGATATCCATCAGATGTTTCAATAGAAGTTTCTGCTGGTTTTACTGGGACTGGTCCGGAGGGTGCTATGCCTCATGGCTGGCGTATGCCAAATGGTAGGAGAATTCAGGAGGGTGATACTTTACTTGCTGTTGTTGGTGTTAGATTGAATTGTTATTGGGCTGAAGATGAAAGAACCTTTGTAGTTGGTAAACCAACTGATAAGCATATAAAATTCTTCGATGTAGTTACTAGGGCTCAAATTAAGGGTGTAGAAGCTTGTGTTGCTGGTAATAAGGTTTCAGATATTGATGCTGCCGCTTTAAAGGTTATAGAGGATGCTGGTTTTGGAGATTATGTTTTCCATAGAACTGGTCATGGAATTGGTTTAGGTGGACATGAATATTGGCATGATATGGCTTTTAATCACAGGATTATGAAGCCCAATATGGTTACCACAGTTGAACCTATGCTCTGTATATATGGATTTGGTGGATTTAGACATTCAGATACAGTTGTAATAGGTAGCGATAAACCCATTGTTTTAACGAAATTCCCGAAAGACTTGGATTATTTAACAGTACCCACATAAACTTTATCCCTTCAACTATAATCCTCCCTCTTTTTAATTTCAATAAATCAATTTTAATAAGTCAGTGTTTTTCTCTTGTCTAATCTATATAGTTAATGATTTATCTTTAAAACTGGATTTTCTAAAACATTCTAACACTCATAGATTTTACAATATCTTATTCTGCACTAATCTATGAATACAACTTTAACACCATTTTTCACAGCTATATCCATCTGTCTTTTATCACTTGTTACGAGCTCTGTTTTAAGTTCTTTTGCTACTACAATGAATATAGCATCATATATTGTTATATTATCATTAACTGCTAAAGTGAAGGCTTGAGTAAGGAATCTCTCCTGATCTATGGTGGGTATAGCTCTTTCTTCAACGAGGTCTTTAAGAATTGTTTGCGCAACATCGTAATTGATTTCATCTTTCAAAACTTTCTTCCCTAAGGCATTAGCTACTTCTTTAATACCTAGATCAAGTGTTACAACACCTTCTAATAATACTTCTCTAACTTTATTCCATCCTTCCTCACGAGAAAAGAACTTCACTAGTGATGATGAATCAATGACTCTCACGATCTTCCCTCACGGATCTTGCTGCAAACCCTTTTTCGCTGGGAATAACTTCCTCTAAGAGCTTACACCATTTTTCAATATACTTCTTAAGCTTTACCTTAGTTGCAAGCTCCTCTAAAAACTTCCTAACTTCTTCACTTATGTCAATACCCTCCTCTTCTAAAATCCTTTTAACCTCTTCTTTTACACGAACACTAACAACACTAGACATGTATAATCTAAGTAAACAGATTTGTTTACAAATATATAAGCATTTTCATAAACAACAATTGACTTATACCAATAAACTCTACGTAAACTATTTTTATCAAATATCAATTACCCTAGACTGGGTAATTGCTGAAGGATTAAAGTAAGTTATTCAAATAATTTTCTCTTTAGCATATTTGAGACATTTACTATCCTTCTTAGTTTTTCTATGGCTATTTCATATGCTTTGTTTGGGTCTCTTGATATGTCTAATAGACTTCTGAAACCACAATCTGGTTTTATCATTAATAGTCTACTTCCAAATCTATTTAATCCTTCATTGACTAGATGCATTATTTCTTCTTCACTTTCAATAATTGGATTTTTAGATGAAATACATCCAAAAGAGATGAACTTATCATACTTCTCTAAATCTTCTTTTATATATACATTGATATTTCTTGGTGTATCTTTGAATTCATGATCTAAAACCTTTATTGTCTTGGTATTTAGAAGTACTTCTTTTAGTAGTGGAGGAATCATCCCACATACGTGTATACCAGCAAAGTCTATTCCATATAGAATCGTGTTTAAAGCTTCTATTAATTCTTCAATACTATATTCAAATAGTATTTTCCTAGCTCCCACCATTAATGATAGTATTGGTTCATCTACAACTATAAATTTAAACTTTAATTTATCATAGAAATATTCAACATAACTTCTTACAAATTTAACCATGTACTTTAACACTAGATCTTTATTACTTAATAGAGTTGAAGATAATCCAGTTCCCCTCTGAGTTAATTGTATTTGTGATGATAATGTAAATGGACCTGTTACACATCCTCTAACATCCTTAAATTTCGATTTTCCCTTTTCAGCTTCTTCAGCTATTATTTCAGCTTCATCAATTCTTATATTTATCTTCAATGGGAAGCTTTCTCGTATTGGTGCATTTAATATATACTTATTTCTCTCCTCTACTATAATATTTAATTCTATCAACGGTTTTAAGAATATTCCTATGAAATTTCGTAATTGTGGATATGGTGGATAATCAATTCCTATTTCAATCATATCATGAAACACTTTAATAACATTCTCTATACAATATTCGAGAGGGAAGCTTCCAACATGCGTAGTATACATAACATTCAACAGTACTATATGATATACTTCAGAAATTAAATTCTTTGTTGTAAAATTTAATTTAAAATTAAATTTACATTCATTTTCTTTAATGAAACTCCCTTTCCACTTTTCTCATTTTTATTGAAACTTTCTTTTCATAATTTCCCTTTTATCTTCTTCTAATAAATAGTATTTGAATGTAGATGGCTGTTTTTAAGCGGAAAATAGTTATTTTTGGGTATTATGGAGCTGGTAATCTTGGTGATGACATAATACTGTATGCAATTATAAAACGTTTAAGTAAGTTTACTGATAAATCTAGGATCGTTGTTGTTTCTAGCCAATTGAAAGCTGATACATCCTTTATTAGTTCACGTTATGGTGTGGAAGCTATTACTTTAAGGAATCCCATAAAATTCCTCAAAACTTTAATTAGTGGTAAAGTTTTGTTGATGGGTGGTGGAGGAATCATTCAACCTGGTGCAACTATATTCTCCATCTTCCTATATACACTCTTATTTAAATTGTTTAGATGCAAAATTGCTTTACTCTCTGTAGGTGTAGAATTTCCACACAATTTTTCGAAATTCGATAAATTCCTTACTAAATTGCTCACTGCTATTTCCGATGTAATTAGTGTTAGAGATATAATTTCTAAAGCTTTCTTCAAAACCATAGGCGCCTTAAAACATATTTTTATAGTAAGAGATCTATCATTCCTATTATATAATGATCTAAACAAACTCTCCTTAAAATTTGAGGATACTTTAGAAAGAGATCCATACGTAATATTCGTCTTAAAGGATTTCCTCATACACAACAAACTAACCAACATGGATTTAAACCACTTTATAAATACAATATCTGAATTCTGCAACTACCTAATTAACTCCGAAGGTTTACACATATACTTCCTAGTAGCACAACATGGATTTAAATCCGACATAAACATAACCCGAAAAATCATGCATAACATCCATAAAAAAGATATGACAAAAATAATTGTATACGGCTCTACACCACTTGAAAATATACTAAAACTAATTAAAAACTCACTATACGTTGTAAGCATGCGTTTACATCCATCCATAATAGCCTTCATGATGGAGAAACCAGTAATAGGCTTAGCATATAGCAATAAAATCAAAACCTTCATGGAAGAAAATGGATTAAGATACTTCTATATAGATATATCGCAAAAATTCACATTATCAACTCTAAAAAGACTCTCAACACAAATACTAAACACATCAATAAAAATTCCAAATATCAACGATATTCACAATGAAGTAGTCTGTGAAATCTCAAACATTGGAAGTCTTATTGGGGAAGATATATAAACGTTTATTTCTGATTTTAAATACCTAAAAACTAGGTTTATTGTAGAACTTTCTTTAGTTCTTCGAATTTTTTGTTTAATTCTTCTATTGTTTTTGAGATTTCTTCTATTTTCTCCTTTATTTTTCCTTCTTGTAGGAGTATTTCCATTGCTTTGAATTGAACGCCTTCCTTTAGGAATTTCTCATATGTTTCTCTAATTAATTGTCCTGCTTTTGTCTTCCCAGTTAAATGATTTCTTATGGTTGCTTCTGAAACTCCTAATTCATCTGCTATTTGTTTTACTGTCATTTTTGCTTTTTCTCTTGCTAATGCTCCAGCAGCTATTCCAAGTGATGTTAGCCATGTTACTCTTTGTGATGAATCTTTCAGTAATTCTAGTACATCTCTTCTAAATAGTGTTTCTATTAATAGTGCTGTTTCAAGGTTCTTTATGTCTTCTCTACCTATGGGTGAGAGTGTTATACTCATTTTATTCACCTCTCTCTACACTTAATGTTTTATCTGGATATATAGTTATTCCTTTATCTGTTATTTCGAAGGGGTGTCTCTGCATTGAATGAGCTGTTCCACGCATTTTCCAAACTATTATACTCCTATATAGTTTTCCACGAACTTCATCTAAATCTAATCTTATGATGCCATCAGCTGCATGTTCTACTCCAGGTCCTCCAAAGCCTCTTTCAGTTACACTTACCTGTGATATTAGTATTGATGTTGTTCCAAGCCCTGAAAGTATCTTTTTCAATTGGAGTACAATATTTCTTGCAACTGCTGGCTTTGTTATATAGAGTGTTGTTACACTATCCACCACAACCCTTTTAGCATTTATATCCCTTATTGCTTGTCTAATTAAGTCTGTTAATGTTGGAAAATCGTCTGGGCTTGGAACTACATATTTCTCTCTTTTAGCTGCTTCACCTATACCTGCTGTAAATGCATCTACAATTGCAAATTTACCTTGTTCTTCATATTCCTTTATATCCCAATCAAATTGCTGCATGTTTATCCTCACTTGTACTGGATGTTCTTCTAATGCTACATAAATTCCCGGTTCGCCAGTTTTTAATCCATAGTATAGAAATTGCTGTCCCATTATGGTTTTTCCAGTTCCAGGTCCTCCTGCAAGTAAAACTACGTTTCTACGGGGGATTCCTCCCTTAAGTATTTCATCTAATCCTGGTATACCGGTTTTAACTCTTTCAACCATTTTCACCACCTTGGCTGCTCATTTATTATTTGTTTACTTATTCATAAATTTTTATATATTCAACATTTTAATACTTTTACTTGTGAAAATTTATACTCTTGGACATTCCACTAGGAGTTTTAATGAATTTTTAGATATTCTTTTTAAGTTTGGTGTTGAGGTTGTTATAGATGTTAGACGTTTTCCAATAAGTAGTAAATTTCCTTGGTTTAATAAGGAGAATTTAGAATTGAAATTAAAAGAACTTGGAATTTCATATGTTCACTTTCCTGAACTTGGTGGTTATAGACGTGAGGGTTATGGTGAATTTGCTAAAACTGATGAATTTAAATCTTTCATATACAATATGTTGAAGATTATTGATGATAAATGTTCAATTATTCTTTGTTCTGAGAGGTTATGGTTTAGATGTCATAGGAGGTATATTGCAAATTATCTAGCTGAACTTGGATATGAAGTTATTCATATATATGATGTAGATAAAATTGAAGAGCATAAACTTAAATCTAAGGATATCGATGAAAAGATGAAACTTGTGATTTGGTGTGATAAGAAGGCTAGGAAAATGCATTTTAGCGATTTGCATTAAATTTAATTAGATTAAGCAGTAATTGAGCGTAATTTATATTTCTAATTTTCTTTAATATTTTCTTGTTATGCCTTATGTTTTAAGTAGATTTGATCCTTGGAATTTTCCTTTGTGTACCTGCCCTGGAAAATATAGTTTATCTCCTTATACTGGTTGTGGTCATGGTTGTCGTTATTGCTATATAACTTCTTATGTTCATGATGGTTTTAAACCTAGGGTTAAGGATAAGTTTCTCCTTTTCCTTAGGCGTGATCTCGTTAAAGCTGATCTCTCTATTCCAATATCTATTGCCAATAGTTCTGATCCTTACACTCCACCTGAAGGTAAACTTTGTTTAACTCGTGAAACTTTAAAATTTCTAAAGTCTTTTAATGCTAAAGTTATACTTATCACTAAGTCTAATCTTGTTGTTAGGGATTTAGATATTCTTTGTAAAGGTAAATTTACTGTTAGTATTACAATAACAACTTTAAATGATTCTCTAGCCCGTAAATTGGAACCCTATGCTCCTTCACCAACTGATAGAATTGATGCTTTAAAGGTTTTATGTAAAGCTGGTATTCCATGTTCAGTGAGGATTGACCCGATAATCCCAGGCGTTAATGATGATTTTAATGGTATTATTGAAATAGTTTCTAGGGTTGCTGAAATTGGCGTTAAACATGTGGTTTCATCTACTTATAAAGCTAAACCAGATAATTTCAATAGAGTTTTAGAATCTTTTCCAGAGAAAGCTGATCTTTTAAAGGATCTTTATTTGAAGTCTGGATCTAAAATTGGTGGTGTGAGGTATATGCCTGAGAAATTTAGATTTGAAATTATGAGGATGGTTAAGGGTGTTGTTGATGAGTATGGTTTAACATTTTCAACTTGTCGTGAAGGATTTAGAAATCTTCAAACTTCTGAAACTTGTGATGGAACACATCTAATACCAAAATAGTATCATTCCTTTATTCTTTGTTCTAGGTTTCTATGGACTTTGATTATTTGTTTTAGTATTTCTGATCTAAATTCTCTGACTTTTATGTGTGGTGGTGCTTCTGCTATAACAATAACAATGTAATATGTTTTATCGCTTTGTTCTTCAAGATATATCTTGCAGTCACTAAAGTTTTTGTTGAGTTCTTCTTTAAGCATTGATAATACTATTTCTGGATCGTATTTTATTGGGAATTCATATCTAACCCTTACGGTTTTTGGTTCACTTTTCTCTTCAAAAACTATACTGCTATTTAATGCCATGTTATTTGATATTTTTACTAGTTCTCCATCATCCGATAATATTTTTGTATGCATTAATCCTACTTCAATTATGGTTCCTCTTAATGTAGGTATATGTTCATCTTTACTAAACACTTTATATGCTGGGAAGACTACTGGTGAAAGTGGTATTCCTCCAGCTATTTTTATTCTTGTTCCAGGCTTCATGAATCCTGTTCCTAAAATTATTAATCCTGCAAAGAGATTTGCTATTATTGGTTGAAGACCTAAACCAACTACAAGCCCTGTAACTGTTGCTCCTGCCATCGTACCTGTACCAGTAGTTTCAAATATAGTTAACAATATGAATCCAATAATTATGTATCCACCTACAATTATAATATTCCTAACAATATATGCTTCTCTACCTAAATAACTTAATTTCATCATTATTGCTGATGCTATTGTCTCTATTATGATCATGCCAATCATTATTATTGTTAAAGCTCTAATGATATTTGAATAGGTTAAGTATATTTGTCGTATTTCTTCAGATATTATTCCAGGTATTGTTGGAATCCATAGTAAGAAGATTATTAATGATGCTATGAGGATTATCCATAGCTTCTTCAATTTGTACACCAGGTAGCATTGGTAAAACCAATAAATAACTTTAACTATGATGGTTGTAGTATAAGAATTTGATGTAGGTAAATAACTTAACTAAATTTTTATGGAGTTAAATGATGTTCTAGTAAATTATCAAGTTATAATGGCAGTTTTTAACTATAGTTGTAATGTCCTTTCTATTGTTATAGAAAGCATTAAAAATTGTTTTCATCTACTTTTTTAGGTGTATTTATGGGTGTTTTAAGTCCAAGGGAGTTTTTTGGTTTTGAGATTGGTGAAGATAGGAAGCTTGCGCGTTGGGATAAGATTGTTGAATACTTTTACCATTTGGCTGAGAATTCTGATAGGATTAAGGTTGTGGAGCTTGGTAAAAGTACTGAGGGTAATCCATTTATACTTGCATATATAAGTTCCCCTGAGAATTTGAGGGATTTGGAGAAGTATAGGTGGATTTCACATAGGCTTGCTGATCCTAGAGGTTTAAGTGAAATTGAGGTTAAAAGGTTGGTTAAGGAGGGTAAAGTTGTTTTTGTTATAACTAATAGTTTGCATGCTACTGAAGTTGGTGGAACTCAAATGTCCATTGAATTAGCGTATAAACTTGTTACTGGTGATGATGAAACTATTAAAACAATCTTGGACAATGTTATTTTACTACTCTTTCCCTCCATTAATCCTGATGGTCAGATAATGGTTGTTGATTGGTATTATAAGTATTTGGGGACTGAGTATGAGGGGACTTCTCTTCCATGGCTTTATCAAAAGTATGTGGGGCATGATAATAATAGGGATGCTTGGATGCTTACACAGGTGGAATCAAATCTTCTTGCAGATGTCATTTATAGGTATTGGAAGCCTCAAGTTTTCATTGATAATCATCAAATGGGTAGTTATAGTGCTAGATTTTATATTCCTCCATATTATGATCCTATTTGTCCTGAGATAGATCCATTGGTTTATCGTGAGCATCAATGGTTTGGAGGTTTTATGGCTGTAAAACTTGAAGAAGCTGGAATTCAAGGTGTTGAAGGAGGTCCACCGTATACTGCTGAAATGTTGGCTGGTTTTCTCGATATGGCTGGTTTAATGAATGTTTGTGCTATGCTTACAGAATCTGCAAGTGTTAAGATAGCTACGCCCATATACATACATAAGCATCAATTAACAGGTCATAGGGGTAGGGTTGGAGATAAAAAGCAATATAGCTTTCCAAATCCATGGCCGGGAGGATGGTGGAGACTAAAGGATATTGTGAAACAAATACTTGTTTCAAATTTAGCTGCTTTAGAATTAGCTGCAAAAATGAAGGATACAATTCTCTACAACATGTATCTAAAAGCTAAAAGGAATATTGAAAGGGGTTTAAGTGAACCTCCATATGCTTATGTTATCCCAATAGATTCTCAAGCTGATCCAAGTGCTGCTTTAAAACTTGTGGATCTCATTTTGAAGTGGGGTGTTGAAGTTTTTGTTTGTGAAGGTGAAGCTAAAGCTGATGGAAGAATTTATCCAAATGGAACATACTTTGTATTTTCTGCTCAACCATATAGAGGTATGCTGAAATATTTATTGGAGAAAACCATTTATCCAGATAATGAGTGGACTCGTGCACGTGATGGAACTCCTATTAGGCCATATGATACAGCAACATTTACAGTTCCAGATTTTCTAGGTGTTAAAGTAGATTTAATTAATACTAGACCAGAAGGAGTATTTAAACGTGTAGAAGGTTCTATTTATCCAATGTATAATGTAGATAACTCTGAATTTGGATACTTATTGTCTGCTAGGTATAATCCTGCTTATGGTGTAGTCAATGGACTTTTAGATCGTGGATTCACGATTTATAGAATTGATGAATCAGTTGAAGTTGATGGTGAAACGTATCCAATAGGATCCTTCTATATTCCAAATGCTAATGGTGTTAGAGAACTTTTACAATCCCTAAGCAATAAGTATCATGTTCCAATAAAAGCTTTAAAGAATAAATTAGAGGTTGGTTTACGTGAAGTTAAACGTCTTCGTGTAGGTATTTATCAACGTTATTATGGTGGAAGTATGGATGAAGGTTGGACTAGATGGATACTTGAACAATATGGATTCCCATATAAAATAATAAAAGATGAACATGTGAGAAATGGTAAATTACCAGAGGAAATAGATCTACTAATATTTGCAGATGATCCACCAGCATTAATTCTTGGAGAAAGTAAAGAAGCTATTGAAAAAGCATTGTCCGAATTATATAGAAGACCAGTAGTTCTACCACCAATACCACCAGAATATATGAGTGGAATAAAGAAGGAAGGATTAGATAAAGTTAAAGAATTTGTAAATAATGGTGGAACATTACTCACATTCAACTCAAGCTGCGAACTAGCCATAGAAACCTTCAAACTACCAATAAACATCCCCTCAAAGAAACTTGACCCCAAAGAATTCTTCTGCCCATCAACAATACTAAAAGTAGATGTAGATAATACACACCCAATATGTTATGGAATGCCAAAAAGAGCATACGTAATGTATCATAATAGCATGATACTAGAATTAGTTCCCACATTCAACAATGAAGATTATCAAACACCAATAACATACCCAGAAACAGACATAATGCAAAGCGGATGGTTAATAGGAGAGAAATACCTAAGCAGAAAACCAGCACTCATAGATGCACGCCAAGGAAAAGGTAGAATAATACTATACGCCTTCAAACCACAATTCAGAGGACAAACACTAGGAACATTCAAAACAATATTCAACGCAATAATACAATAAAACCACTTATCCATATCCTTTTTTCCATCAATAGAATAATTTGGGTAAATTACTTCAAATTTATGTAAATATTCATCATGAAGTTTCTCATTATTAAATTTAACTTAACTTCTAAATGTTCTTTCATATATAAGGATAATGTTTTAAAGGTTCCGGACATGCATAGAATTTACATATTTCATAAACTTTTCCCATTAATTCATCTGTAGCGTTTATTTCATCAAGTATATCTATAAAATCTTTTCTAAACATGTTAAACAATTTCTCTCCAGCATTGATCCTAATGTAATTTAAAACAAATTGTTTAAGATAGTTGTCCACTTTTATTTTTGTTGTCCATGTCTTTTGCCAATTCCTCGGCTCAAGTCCATACATTGCTATTCTGTTTCCATATCTTGACTTATATAAATAGTAAACCTCTGAATATTCATTCATCACCTCTTTAAAGAAATTGATGATGTGATCACTATACTTTTGATCCCACGTCTTAGGGTGAAATAGAGGATAATCTTTATTTTCTGGGTCTAATGGTATGAATGTAAATTTTTCGAGGTCCGGTCCGAAACCAGCTACAGGATATACAGCAACAATATAATTCTCTTTATTCCAAAAATCTTCCCTTACATTTTTAATTAAGTTAGTAAATGCTTTTATTTGAAGATTTAAAATATCAACATCAAATTTCCCAGAATAGATTTTGGCTGCAAGTAGATTAGGTCCCTTAAAAGATATTTCAACAGCAATTCTCCCATTAATCCTTAAATTAGTTTTAGAAATTTCTTCCTTCAATAATCTACAAAATTCGATAATATTATTTTCATCCTTACCTAACCATATACCATTAGTTTGAATAATAACCCTGATAGATTTCTTCATTAAATTTAAAATACCTATGGCAAGTTTAACTGTCATAATCATGTGTTGAAAACTTTGAAGAGGTTCACCTCCCTCAATTCTACACCATAAAATGTCTCTAGCTTCTTCTGCACCTACTTGTCTCAATACTTCATTTAAAGAAACTTTAAGTGGAAATCTACTTTTTCTTTCCCCCCTATACGCATATGATTGAGCAAAACATAAAGGGCATTTCAAATTGCAACCCCAATATCTTATAACCATACCTTTACCTCTAGATTCCAATTCCCAAACTCCATAAGTTTTCCTTGATCCAGCAAAAATAGTTTCCACATTAAATGTCATGACATCACACTAAAATTAGTATTAGAGATTATATAAGGTATTTTTTAAAATTTTTATAAACATCATTATAAAACTAATTGTAAGGTTTGTATTCTCATGTTATTCTCATGTTCCCTGTGATACAGGTATGCCAATAATCACTATTAGAGTAAACGAGGGAAATCAAAAAGATGATGGAACAGATTAAGATAAATCAGAGTGAATTTATTAGGAATGCTATAGAGAGTGAAATCGAAGAAGAGAAAATTATTGGAGAACCTAAAGATGAAGAAATAATAAGAGCCTTTAAATAGGATCGTTACATCAACGATAATAGTTTATGAAAACCCTTTAAAACAGAGGTAAATTTATTGAGGAGAAATAAACTCATAGCCTAAACCTGAGATTTAAAATACTTTACACTACAATAGACTCTCCTATTTGTAACGCCTATAACATAAAGTAAACTTTCACATCACATCAATATTTATCAAAACTAAACACACCCTATATAGCCATATAAACTTAAAACCGTAAACCCAACCCACAACGTTCAATACACAAAAACCCCAACAAAATCAACAGGTCAACCACAACAACTTGCAATTAAGTCTATGGCCGCCCAAAACCTATTTGTGTGCAGTTGCCGGGGGCTCTGCACCGCCCACAGGCTTGGGCGGCGCATCGCCTCTCCTCAACATATTTACACCAGCATAAATTTAGATGGACACCACCTTTTCAACTCTTCTTTAACATAATGACACTTCCCAAACTCCTCGAAATATGGAGAGGTAAATTTATGTTAAATCCCCAGCTGAAAGACGTGTTGCCAGCTTAAGCCTATAAATACCTTCACCCCCTTTATTGTTGTATCATATTGATCTATAATCTGACATCCATCACCGCTGCTGCCCCCACATAAATACCTCATCAAACAGATATCTTAAAGCTTTAAAGGGAAACTCATAGAATTCCCCAATAACCCCAATCCTCTGGATGAAATCTCAAACTCAGCAAGCTGATTCACACAACCTCTATCACACCTAGAATTATCCCATTAAAATTAAAAGAAAGTACAGACAGTAGATGCCCCCTCCAATGGTTGATTCACATCCAAATAAGCGAAGCTTATCAACTTTTTCGGAATAAGCCTCCTCCAATAATCAGAATTCCAAGAAACCCTGAAACAGAAACCTCTAATATCCAATAACATATACTAGTAATTACGTCTGCACTTGCCACATAAAGTAATGGCAGATCTACACATCCTAAACGTTAAATTCAATTAAACTATGCAACCTAAACTTAACGGCAAGTTTAAATTGAAAGAGTTCTTTTAGTGGTACACCACTTTTCTACAGGTTGGAAAACTATTAATACTAATATCCTCATAATGTAATGTTATGCCATCTATAAAATTTGAATTATAACTTGAGGAATCCAATTATGATGATCTCATACGAATAGCCAGAGAATTAGGTTTAAAAGTGGAGGAAGCCATTGAAGGCGTACTCAAAGCTTTACTTGTGGAATTAAGTTCATCACTCGTAAAATCAATGGTTAACGTTATGGGTGAAATGCCGAAAGAAATGGATGTGAACTCACAGTTTTCCACTGTAATGAGACAAACCTTTAAATGTGGATTCACAGTCTTCCTAAGCGATATAAAGGCTTTACTAGAGAGATTAGAAGCTACTGGAGATTTTGTAATTGAAGATTTACAGTTCAACATGTTTGAAAACAAACATTTCCTACAATTTGAAAGCACGGGTTGGAATAGGGAAAACTTAATAGATCAATTTGCCCTTTGGATTGAGGGGAGAAGCGCTTATATGACCGCATTTTTCCACCCTGAATACCATGACAACCTAAACGTTAAATGGATACTGAAAAATATACATGAAATCGCTGAAAAACTGGAGGAAACATTCTCTCAAGATGAAGAATTACACATACCTGGAGAAGTGGAGATAGAAGTTGTAGATGAAGAATTTGAGCAAAGCATAAACATTAACATAAACGTGGAAGACATAGAAGATCTACCCACAATAAAACAGTTAACAGAAACCATATGGAAAACCATAAACAAAACTAAGAAGAAAAGGGGAAAGATCTAAACAGTAAAACCACTTATCTACAAGTTCTTAGACTTAACGGAAAATATTTGGGGGAAGAAAGCATGGATCCATCCCATCAAAGGCCTAATTTAACCTATCAAACGTGGGATGAGCTTTTCAATTGTCATGATGCTGGCACCCTCCCTCTGTAATCTTGCCCCTCATAACTGCTCAGCCATAATACTAAATGGTATTGCTACGCCGACGCCTAACCCGCCCATAAACTCGCCAAGCCTAGAATCGCACTTAACAGCAACCCTTAACGCGCGCAGAAGACCACCCCAATGAGCATTCACATAAAGAGAAAGTAGATGCATATAGCCCTCCATACCCCCAACAGAATCGATAGATCTACCCCTGCAGCTCTCGCACCCGAAGTTTAACCACCTTCAACAACATAACAATACTAATTACAAAAATAGCGCCTAAAAGAAAACCCCAAAACAGTCTGATTGAGGATAAGCAAAATAAACCAAGATCCCCTCCTTCCTTCGACGAGCTTTAACAAGCCCACATGCCCCCCATAACAACAAACAAAATCAAACGCCAATCATAAAGAGATATCAATAAGTAACGAGAAAACTGTTAGAAAACCAAACTGGAACAATCAGAAGATGAGTAGCCAATGGATGCAATCCACCATCTAGAATCACGCAAACTATATACTGAGTAAGATTACTAGTTGTATTATGAAGATCGTTAAAGCGAAAATGGCGATTGCAAGCTTCCTACTCATAGTTGTCTTAGACTGTTTAATTTCGCTTAATATCTTTTCCCGAAGCATATCCGCAAACTCGATGGGAACATGCTGAGCTTGAACTTCCTTCAAAACACCAGACTCATCCAACTCATATGAAAATGGACCATAAACCTCAATGCCCCCCCTCGTCTTAACTTTAATTCCATGTAGAGCGAGGACTATCACCGTGTTAATGAAAGATATAACTAACGCTTCAAACAGCTCCATAAATATCCACTCGATAACACTATATGATAACAACATTTAAATATCTTACCTTCAATAGAAAAACGCCATTTAATCGCCCACACATCAACACATCACTCACTCCACAATCTTCTTAAGCAAATCTTTAAATTGCATCCGCAGTGTAAAGCTTAAACATATATTTAACTTCTGCATCTAAAAGCACAAGTTTTTTAAGTTCTGAAATCTCACTATAATTTTTGAGATATTATGCCACTTGAAGATTATCTTCTTCCTGGAGAAGAAATTCGTTTTCACAGCAATCAAAGCATTAAATATGGCGGGAAAATGTATGAGTTGCTTGTGACCAATAAGCGACTTCTACTTTATGCGAGGCGCGGATTGGTGTTCAAAAGTGATGATTTAGTTTCAATTAAGTTGGATGAATTACAGGGGGTAAAATATAAGGAGCGAGGTGTAATCGGCAAGACCGGAATTTTAGAAGTTCATGGTAAAACAGTTCTACAACTTGAAGGAACCCCCTCTGAGATTAAAGCGTTATATCAGCAAATCATACAATTCATTTGAAAGGGAAGATTAAATTGAGGCTAGAAGACGCAAAGGCTCAAGTGTTAGATCAAATCAGCAAAATATTAGGTGCCAAAATTTCGGAAGATGACTTAACATTCTTTCAAAAACAGGCTCTGACATCTATAGCTCAAACCTTAAGGCAACTAATTATAATTAAGCAGATGTTTATGATAGAGAAAACAAAACAAAGCAACCTCATGTTTCGAATAGTCAAAAGTTTAAGAAAAAATGAGGGAAGCAATAAAATATCAAATTATCTCAAACAGATAGATGAGTTGCAAAAACTTTTGAACAACAAAATAGAAGAGTTGGCAAACAACATCATTGAAGAACAACAACAGAAATCAATGGCAACGAGTGAAAAGCAGCCTATCATAAAAAGTTCAGTTGTAAAATTCATACAGCCGCTTCAATGCACAAACTGTGGAGCAAAATTAAAAATTGTTTCAGCAGAGCTAGTGGAATGTGAATATTGTGGAATGAAGTACACCATGGCGAATTACCTAAGCCTATTACGAGAATCTATCTTAAAAACTTGATGATACTAAACACTTGACATTTACATCCCACAGCTGCAGTAAGCTTGGACAAATAAAAAGTAGGTGTTCACCGAAATATCTATCTCCCTAAGTTAATATAAAATTAAACCAAAAACATGGATTTTGTCTATACTAGGGTTCACATATATATGTGTAGCTTTAAGGGTCTAGATTAGAAAAATTTAAGTTAAGCTACTTGAATGAATGAGTCTAATATGCCTAATACTGGTTTTGCAATATCAATAATTTTATCATCCTTTGCCAGTGTCGGAATGCTTTCTTCCTCTTTTGTATTACTGTTCCATGCCTTGAACATCATTTTTACAGTGTTCATAGTTTTGCGATGCGGTTTTGGGCGACTGGTTACTGTATTGGTTGGCTTATGGGCTATGTATACTTCTGGATTGGTTGACATATTTGAATTGCTGATTTATTTGGTGCCTTTAATTGTAAGATTTATTAAAAAGAAACCTATTCCAATATCAATGACAACTACAAACTTGTGTGAGTTAAAACATATAATTACACTGAAATAGATTTAAACTATTTATAGGTTTTGTTGAAATGAAATGTTTAAGTTTCTTTGCCTTCTATTTAGTGTGTATGTGGCTTTACATTACAGCTTTATCCACATCCTTCCTCATAGCTTTAATTTCATCTCCTATAGGTGTAAGTGGAGCCTTCCTACTTCTACCCCTACAAATAAGTGTTTTTGGTTTAACATCTCCAGTAGCCAACTCCACTAATCTCATCTACAATTTAATTGCCACTCCAAGTGGAGTATATAGGTATATACGTGAGAAAAGGATGAATTGGCCCCTCGCCACCATAATAGCTTTAACCCCCATACCAGGAGCCTACATAGGAGTATACATAAGAACAAGATTCCTCCTAGACCCTAAACTCTTCAAATTCCTCGTAGGCTTAATACTACTCTCCCTCAGCCTCAGAATAGGCTACTACACCCTTAAATCAAGAAACCCAAAAAACACAAGTTTAATTGGGGATGCAACCATAAAAACAAGGAGAATTGGATTAAGAAGAGTGGAATACGAATTTATGGGGAACATATACTCCATCCCAACAATCCCCCTAACCCTAATCTCAATATCAACCGGAGTCATAGGGGGAATTTACGGTATAGGTGGAGCAGCAATAATATCACCAATACTAATAAGCATATTCCATCTACCCATACACACAACCGCAGGAGCAACACTCCTCACAACACTAACAACATCCACATTCACACTAATCAACTACCACATCACAGGCTACCCACCAAACTGGAACATTGGCCTAACACTAGGAATAGGCGGAATCCTCGGAACATACCTAGGAGCAAAACTCCAAAAACACATCCCAGAAAAAATCTTGGGAATAATCCTACTCACAACAACCCTAACCACATCAACCAACTACATACTACAATACATAACCTAAACCACAAACACATCATGAAAAACCTAAAGCCAAAAATGAAGCCCAAAGCCATTATTGAGGGGACAGCCATCACCAAGAAAACATAATTAACAGGCAATCCAGAGACCGATAAAAATGAGAAGCAAATGGAAGAGCCAGCAACCAAACCCAAATCCATCAAAACCCAAATAACATCCTCCTCTGGCAATATATCTACAGCCATCGTTGAACTCATAATGTAGACGCATGAACTTCCAAATCCATAAAGAGCCATTAAAAATAGGATCTGCCAGAAATCCACTGCAAAAAAGAATGCAATAAGGTTGATTGAACTACATGCTAAACCTATTATCATAATAGGTTTTCTACCAATCTTATCGGATAATATACCCACAATCACATTCGTTAAGGTAAAAACTATTGCCTCAGCCGTGAAAAACATGGCAATTTCCACTTCAGAAAGCATGAGTCTAATAGCCAATGCTGGAACAAACGAGTATAATGCAGCAAACACAAAGGTTTCTGAAAAATATTTTGTTAAATTTCTTTACTTGTTACGGTCTTAACATATTTTTTGCTTATATCATAAAGCTGCTGATCATCTGTAACTAGTGTTAAACTGTTTTTAATTGCTGCATAAATATAGGAGGCATCATAATAAGTTAAACCCTCATTCACAGCTATTTTCAATATTTCCAAAGCATCTTCCGCCTCCAACCTCTTCAACCTTTTAAAAACCTCTATTAGAGAATCCAATATTATAATGGCTTCATCCATAGTAATAGTTTTATAAATGTGAACATGCTTCCAAACAGCGTTTCCAAGCTCGTAAAATGCAAGGTTTAATGTAAATCCCCCAAATAATTTATCTATTTCCCCTTCCCCACAAAGGTTTATTATAGCTGAAGAGTCGAAGAGACTCATCTCTGATCCCTACTCTCTCTTATAGCTTTAACCCATGAATCCCTTCCAACCCTCATTATTATTTCACTTGCCCTCCCAACCTTCTCATAGAGCTGCCGTCTCATTCTCTCCTCAACCTCCCTTTCAAGGGCCCTCCTAATAACCTCTGACGGCTTTATACCCAATTCAGCAAGCTTCCTCCTAAGTTCCACATCAATTTTAGCTGAAACCGTCACATACCTACCCAAAATACCACCAAAAATACTACCAACACTTAGTATAAAAATATTACTACCACACAAATTGAAACATTTACTCCCAACAGTTAAACCCCGAAAACCAGTAATATTGCTAAAGGAGACTTCCAACTTACTACTTATGATTAAAGGGTTTAACCGATTTCCTAAGGAACAAACCTAAAATTGAAATGGTATTAAAGCTGAGAAGAATTTAGTAAAGCATTATAAATTAGAGTAAATTATTGGTTTATGCTTTAAGCAAATTAGAACTCTTAGTAACAATATAGAGAGAGAAGGAAAACAAAAAAAGACAAGAGAATTAAAGAAATGCTATAGATAAGTTAAACTACCAAATAACCTTAAACCCCATAGCCTTAGCAACACAACTTAAATCTAAATCTCCAGTAACTATTGGAGCTTTATATCTAAATGCTACAGCTATAATTGTAGCATCAACAAGACTTATACTCCTATCCCCCATAACTCTAAGATCCCTCAAAATCCTATCCCCCTCAACCTTTATTCTAGAAGCATTCATATAATCATCCATAGATAAATCAACTATTTTAAAATAGCTAGATAGAAACGTTTTAACCTCATCCAAACTCTTTAAAACAGGTATCCTACCCATATACCAATGTACACAATACTCATAAACCACTGTAACAGGAATTAAACCAAGAATCCTCCTACCCCTAACCCCCAATAAAATCTTTTCAGCATTTCCACCCAATTGTCCATATGCCATGGCAAGAAGAGTATAAGTATCAATGATCACCGAATCAACTTCGCCCTTCTCCTCCAAAACTCCTCCTCCTCAAAATCCAATTCCCCCTCAAAAGATTCCACATCCCCTAAACCTTTACAGCCACCCCAAACCCTATCCCAAAGATCCAGAGACCTCAAAACTATAGTATCACCATCAACCCTCAACTCCAATAAAGTCCCCTCAACAATATTAAGAGCATCCCTAACACTCTTAGGCAAAACAATAATACCCTTCCTATGAACCTTCACAACAACACCCATAGACATAAAACCCAACAAAAACTCCATACACTATCTTATAAGTTTAACTCATAAGATAACTTGAAAAACAAACAAAATCCAAAGTTAAACCTAATAATACAATTCATAATGAATAGAAGATTTAAGCGCCAAGTAATCCAAGCAACATACTAATAAACCCCGTTAAAACACCTGAACTCATAGTTAATAGACAGTACACCATACTCCTCCGTTTAGCAATTCTACCAAGCATAAAACCTAAAATCAATAGTAAAAATACGACTACTATTAGCGAGATATAGAATGCATCAAAAGCTGAAAAAAACATTTAGTAACGCAAAGAGATATGGTAAACCTATGAGAGCTGTAGAGAGGAGAGCTGAAGCACCATTAGCAAATGCACTCTTAAAAACATGACCCCAACAAAAACTTCTAAGTCTAATCATAAACATACCTCCAGAACCCAATCTACTTGAAACAAACTCTAAAAGCCTATCAACCTCAGCACTTTCCACAAGTAAAGCCACAGTAAAAGAAGAAATAGCCATAGCAAAACCTGCATTTAAAAGTGAAATAAATATGATCTTTGGAATTAAGAAGCCACCATAAAAAGATCCGAGAATTAAACCCAGAAAAGCTACAGTCTCATCAAAACAATTCATAATGAAATAGCGTTTAGGAATTTCACGGGAATCTTCAATCCAACCACCCACAGTAACTTTAACAAGCTCATCACGAACCATTAAAAGCAATGTGGAAACATCCTCAAAACCCAAAATAAACACCAAACAATATATATGTGAACATATGAATAAGCATATCCCCAAATAAATTGAGAATCATAATCCAACAATTACTCACACTCAAATCCCCCACCTAAAACTTGAAGGATATTCAACCCAATTCAACAATACCTTTATAAAGAATTACATAGGGTAAGTGATTGTGGAAACATAATGTTGAGGGATAGAAGAAAAACCATTGAAAGAATTATGATGTTAATAGAGAAGTTTAGAGAGAAGAATGCTACTAGTCCCGAGAGAGCTTTAACCATAGATGAATTGGGGTTGCCACCATGGTTTAAACAAGCAATGAATAGAAGACTTGGCCAATTAAAGATATTTATTGAAGTTAACGGCAAATATTATCTTGACGAAAATAGACTTAAACAATTACAGGAACAATACCTTAAAACTGGTTATAGAGGGAAAAGACGCAGCTGGCTTCAATATACTTGGATTTTATTTACAATGCCCCTAAGCCTCATAATATCAATTATAATCTTCTACACTCTAACCTATAGTGGAATTAGATTACCTCTAGGAGAATACCTAATAATCTTAACTATAATTATGATGATTATAGCCATGATTAGATTATTCCTACGAAGGTTGATGAGAAGATATAGACCATGGCCACCACCAATCTAAAAATAAATAAATCTACAATAACACTACTTTTAGAGGGTAATAATGTAAATTTAACTTCAATAATTTCAAAAAGGTTAAATCGCTACTTAACAATTAATTATAGTGTTAAATTTGTCTGAGGATATGAGTTTAGAGGAAATCAAACTTTTCCTAACATGTGCAAGAGTTGGTAGACTTGGAGTATGCATAGATGGATACCCATACATTATACCCTTAGGATACGTATACGTTGATGGGAAAATAGCCTTCCATACATGTGAAAAAGGTTTGAAGATGGAAGCAATAAAAAGGAATAGGAATGTATGTTTTGAAGTAGATGAAGCCACATCAGACATATCCATGTATAAAAGTGTAATAATACAGGGAACCATTGAAATACTAGAAAACCCTGAAGAAATAAAACCATACCTACAGAAACTCATAGATAAATATAGAATTCCAGAACCTCTAGAACAATACATGAGTAAAACAAGTAGAAATCTAGAAGAAGAATTGAAAAGAGTGAGGATATGCATAATAACACCAAAGAAGATTACAGGCAGAAAATACATTAGAAAATAAATGAAAAATTAATAATGAATTAAATTTATTGGAAAATTTTATATATCAAAATTGAGTATAAACTTAAAATTGAGTAGAAGATTATGAAAAACCCAAGCCTCATAGAGAATAGAACCTTTAGAATTTCGATTTCAGCAGCCTTTGCAGCTCTTTCAGCAATATTAACAGCTCTCCCCCTAAGTATACCATTCCCAGTAATACCATATTTAAAATTTGATGTAGCAGAAATCCCAGTTATGATAGCCTTCTTAACCTTTGGAACATTTCCAGGAATAGTATCATCAATAACCTTATGGATTATACTAAATGTCTTTGGAAGCTGGGTTCCAATTGGACCGGCCATGAAATTTGCAGCAATAATCTCAACTATAATTGGAATATGGATAGCATCTGGATTTAAAAATGCACCCATAGAATACTTCACTAGTAAAACTAGGGGTATATTGATGCTCATAGGTGGAGCTACACTAAGGGTAATGGTTATGGGCATATTCAATTACATCATATTATGGTGGTTATTCCCATTCTTCATAGATATAGCAGTAAAATCCATAACTTTAACCACTGGAATAAACATAGCAACCCCATTAGAGAAATTATTTTGGATAATGGCTTTCACAGCCTTATTCAATATACTCCACACAATAATATCCATAATACCATCATTAGCAATAGCAAAAATCATTAGGAAAATGTAATCATAATAAACTTTAAATAATATGCAAAATAAATTTAACATAAGTGTATTGAAATGGGTGAATCAATTCCATAAAACCCTCAACCAAAATAATAAAATCAACCTTGAATCCATAATAAACCATAACACTATTAAATGTAAGAGGTGAAATCAATGTCGGAATTAGGTCTCACAGTTAAAAAATCAGAGGATTTCTCAGAATGGTATACACAAGTAATTTTGAAATCTGGATTAGTAGATTATGCCCCAATAAAGGGATGCATAATCTTTAGAGAACTTGCATATGCCATATGGGAGAAGATCCAAGAAATATTTAACGAAAAAATTAAGAGAACTGGACATAGAAACGTGTATTTCCCACTCTTCATACCAGAAAGCCTACTCAAAAAGGAAGCAGAACACTTCTCAGGATTCGTACCAGAAGTAGCATGGGTAACCATGGGTGGAGATGAAGTATTAGAAGAGAAATTAGCTATAAGACCAACATCAGAAACAATAATCTGCGCAACATATGCCAAATGGATTAAAAGCTGGAGGGATCTCCCAGTAAAATTAAATCAATGGTGTAGCGTAGTAAGATGGGATACAAAGGGCACTAAACCCTTCATAAGAACCAGAGAATTCCTATGGCAAGAAGGACATACAGCCCATGAAACAAAAGAAGAAGCTGATAGAGAAGTCATGGAAATACTAAATGAATACAAAGATTTAATAGAGAATTACCTAGCTATCCCAGTACTAGCTGGAAGGAAAAGTGAAAGTGAAAAATTCGCTGGAGCATTATACACAACAACACTAGAAGCCATAATGCCCGATGGAAAAGCACTACAAATGGCAACATCCCACAACCTCGGACAAAACTTCTCCAAAGTTTTTGAAATCAAATTTATGGGTAGAGATGGAAAAGAACACTACGTTTGGCAAACCTCATGGGGATTCAGCACACGCCTCATAGGAGCCATGGTCATGGTTCATGGAGACGATAAAGGCTTAATACTACCACCAAGAATAGCACCAACACAAGTAGTAATAATCCCAATACCCTCAAAAGACATGGAAATAGAAAAGATAATTGAAAAAGCCAAGAGCATACAGGGAAAACTATCAGCATCTGGAATATCAACAATCCTAGACGATAGATTAGAATACACCCCAGGATGGAAATACAATCATTGGGAGCTTAGAGGAATACCCCTAAGAATAGAAATAGGATCCATGGAAATAAAGAAGGAACAAATAACCATTGCAAGAAGAGACACCTACGAGAGAATAACAGTAAAAGAAGAAGAAATGGTGGAAGCAATCAAAAAGCTCTTAGAAGAAATACAGCGAAACCTATACAATAGAGCCAAGAAATTCCTAGAGGAAAAAATAACAAGAGTAGAAAACTATGAAGAATTTAAAAAGATTCTAAGTGAAAAAGGAGGATTCATAAAAGCTTCATGGTGTGGAAATAGAGAATGTGAAGAAAAAATTAAAGAGGAAACTGGAGCTACAATTAGATTAATCCCCCTCGAAAGAGAAGAACCATTCTCAAAATGCATATACTGTGGAAAAGAAGCAAAAGAAGTAGCATACTTCGCAAAATCATATTAACACACAATGTAAACAACAAGATTTAAATATGTTTAATCACCCCATAAAGATTCATCAATATAAGGACAATTTAATGCTAGGATATTCATGGCATAAAAGATTTTGTAAAAATTGTAAATTTTTAAGTAACCATCATCATTTAAGCCCTTATTAAGATGCCCCCACAATTCAACCTAAGTAGATTAACTAGAGCCCAGGTAATTTTATCTTCCCCACAAGGAGTAATGCCATGGATGCCAAACTTAGGAATAAAGCTATAATCGACAAGTAACTTAAAGTTCTTAAAGTTGAAAACTCCCTCATTAAATCATTGAATTGTTTTGAAAGATTATCAATACCCCTAGATAAATCATTAACCTTCTGCATTAATTGATTTAATTGTATAGATAAATCATTCACCTTCACCTGTAAAACATCCAATTCAACTAATTTAGGTATTTGAGATCTAATTGAATTCAAAGTGGAATTTAAATCTAAAACCTTCTCGTATAATTCATCAACCAATGAATCAAGCTCCACAATCCTCCCCCAAATTTCCATAACTGATGGTGGAGGCGGAATACCTCTACCAGTAAGCCAATACATAACATTAGATACAAGTCTACCAACATCACCAACAGTCCTCGACGGATTAAAGAGTTCACCAACAAAAACAGCATATCTACCAGCACCATGAAAACCATAAACCGCTAATGCTGCAGGCTCCTCAGGAAATTCAGGCTTCATAGGGGTTAAAACCAGTGGATAACCACCATAGAGAAAAAGCCAATGCTCACTACCCTTAATACTCTTAACGCCAATAGTTAAATTACTTGAAACAATATTATACTCCACCCAATCCTTTGGAGTACTAAATCTAGCCACAGAAACCCATGCATTAGCTGGACTAGGATCATAAAGTGAAGTTACACATACAATAAGACTCTTCCCCTCATAAACCGCACTTCCAATTTTACCAAGCATCTGAGGATAAGATTTCCAACCACTACAACTCTCAGTATATATAACATCAAATTGAAGGAAGAAGTCAAGTGTATATTCACCAGTACCAAGGACAATTTGAGTTACATCACCATACATGGAAATAGCACTTAAAAGTGAAGCTGCCTGCGTAGACCAACCACCATAAGGACTAATAGTTAAAATCTTAATTTTACCCTGCGCATTTACACATGGACTATACAATGCAATAGATAATAATGCTATTACTAGAATTATTACGGGGAAACCTTTATTCATATACATCAATACCTAAATATGTTAAAAGGTGAATTTAAGGTTTAAATTTGTAATCTATTAAAATCCCAACTTCCTAATGAGCATTCTATATCTAAAATCTTTAAATTCAACTACAATTATCCTCAAAATATTGATAAATCTTCTAAATCCTTCATCACTCTCATCAACACTAAAATTCTCAACCTTAATTTTAATCCAATCTGGAATATACCTCAACCTTCCAATCCAATTATTAGCCCAAAACTCAAAAAGTTCAGGAGCTAAAGCAACAACATATACTAATTGCCTCTCAAAATCCTCCCTTGAACCCGTTATAATGGGATTCCTCCCACAAATAAAATCTATATAATTCCTCCACAAACTTAGTTCTCGAGCTCCATCAATAGTATAACTCTTAAATAGGATGCATCCAATTGATATCACTGGGATGCTTGAAAACATTAAACCAAGAAATAATCCATAAAAGTATCTTGCAAACTCCCAGAAACTCCTCCCAAAAATTGGATTGACAAGTAGAATCACAAGGCTAACTATGAATAGAGTTAAACCAATTATTAGAAAAGTCTTCCTAAGATTTGAAGGAGAACTATGGAAATATCCTTTACGCATTAATTCATTCTCAACCATTCCACCAATCCTCTTCACTTCACTCCATTTCTCCATAAATAAATCAATTGGATTCCTAGCTACATCTACTATATCAAGAAGTTTAACCTCATAATCCCTTAAATATGCCCTTGGAAACATAGTGGCTTCAAAACTCCTATAAAAATACACGTTTACACCATTATACTCCAATATCAAGCACTTCCTAATGGCTAAATCAATCAAGGTAGATAAAATTTGACACTCATTCAATTCCCTATACATTAAATATGATGCTTCCATAGGAGTTAGATTTGAAGGAGGCTTAGCATAATATGTAAATACTGATGATTCAACACTTGGAATTCTACCCTTAAAATAATATAGAATTAACATGATCATAGTTGTAAATAAGAATATTAAAATTGCAGATTCACATGGTTGATCCCTAAAAATAAAATAATCCCTCACCCTCTCAGTAATCTTTGGAAATTTAACCATAACATAATAATCAGATTTCACTATAAACCTAACATAAAAAATGACCCTAGTGAAATTAACATTAAATTCAATTTTAATGGGATTAGGATCACAAGATATAACTGTGGGATCAATATAAACCCTAGGTATAATTACATTAGTATAAACATCAATGAAAACAGCATCATGAACCATCTTTATAACAGGCCAAACAAGCTTATTCATACCATCTTCAACAGTTAAAACACCATACACAGTATAGACTATAATTATTGTAGCAGTCCTCTGAAAAGGACTCTTATCAAAAGATACATCCAACCTCTTATAATTTAGAAAGGTGGAAACACTCCAATTAACCACTTTAACATCTGGAGAAGAAACATCTTCAAAAACAACATCCTCAAAACCCTCAATATAAATAGTCCTAGAAAATCTCCTAATATTCAGATTTTCAAATATGAGATTGAAAACTTCAATAACCCTAACAGTATTATCTTCACGAACATATAAAGTAACATTAAATAAAACAACACTATAATCAGCAATCTGACCATAAGCAAAACCATTAAATTGATGAATATGATTAGAATAATTAGAACATCCAAACCAAAGAGTACATACAGAAATAATTAGAATAAGAGTAAAAAACTTCAACCTAAAAATATGTGGAAGCATACAAAAACTCATTTACAATACTTAAAGATAAAAATAACCTTCTCCAAATAAGTGATTTAAGAAATCTAATCTATATTACTCTTACATTTCCTCTTATATTGAGTTAACCATACAACTCCAGAAGAAGCTTCAATAGGTATATCCCCTCCAAACACTGTATGTATAAAGTTTGTTTGACATGGATATCCCAAAGCTGTATAAACCTCTATCCCCTCCCCAACCTTAAATATCTGTGCAGATAAAGTTGTAGACGATAACAACTTTACCAATGGACTTCCAACCATCGGCGGATGTCTACATATAGATGCAGGGCCAGGACCATTAAAATGATCCCGACTAAACTCAACCAAGTCATCTACACCAATCTTCTCTTTACCCTTCAAAAGCATCTTCCCCCTAGCATACCTCAATAAAGTGTAATTTCTAGTTAAAACTTCAAGCGGCTCTTTAGGTTCTGGATTAACATGCAATAAATAATGATTTGCTCGACAATCAGGTTCCTTAATCTCCCAAACATACGGCGTTAAACCAGCCTTCAATTCCACCACCACAATCCTATTATAATCAGCTAAAAAGAGATTTGATGATACACCACCTCCAAAATCAAAAACTAACTTTAAAGCTTCATCAACATCATCACACTCCTCTAAAATCCTTCTAATCAATATGGCAACCCCCATACCTTGAGCCTTAACTGGATCAATAATTTCACTGGGAGTAGCAGTATTAAATGCTATTAAACCCTTCTCATTAACCCCCTGATACCAACATACACTACCAGCAGAAACAACACCTAAAAACCTATTATAACCATCAATATTAGAGTAAGCTAAAACCTGTGGGTGGAACCTCCTAAAACCAAGATCTCTATTCTTCAAAAGCATAATTGAACCATCAACACTATAACTCCTTGGAATAGCGAAAGCTGTACACTCAAACTTAAAAATCTGCTCAAAAACTAAACCGAAATCCAAAAATAAAATCTCCTCAAACCTTACACCAGCCCCCTCAGCAATACCCCTACACTCCTCCAAAAACCTCTCAGGAACATACTTCAACCTATCACTCCTCAACCTCAATAAATCTTCAAGATCCATCTCCATAAAATCCAGAAGTTTACGAACTTCATTCAATCTAAAATGAATAGCATCTTTCTCCAATAAACCCCTCAATCTACCTTGCTCAAAAGGTTTAACCATAGAAAAAATATTATTTGCAATTTTAAATAGC
The DNA here is from genome assembly GCA_038727515.1 of Methanomethylicia archaeon. GTDB lineage: Archaea > Thermoproteota > Methanomethylicia > Culexarchaeales > Culexarchaeaceae > JAVYVS01. The sequence continues at coordinate 289,306 of JAVYVS010000001.1, read as the reverse complement.
TTTTGGAAACAAAGAATTTGGAGAATTAACTTAATGAAAACTAAGTAATATAACTCTCACCTAATATTTTTAAGATAAATTGATTTAAATTTCGTTAACACCACTACCATTTATAAAGCAATCCAATATTCCATTACTTCATCAGAGAATCCTAAAAAATAAAGGGGGAAATTAAATTTATCCAGGTAGTAAACCTTCCTCTTCAAGTCTATAGGCAATCCATTTGAGATCTAACTCTTCTAGTTTAGCTCTAGAAGGTCTACCATCAATCCACCCTCTAACACTATAATACTCATCTAACATTTCACCTAATTTAACAACATAACCTTTACTGGGCCCTTCAGGCATAGGTTCCTCCAGTAGCCTCTTAGGCAACGTATCATAAGCTCTCCCATCACCAAAGGATAAAACGTTGAAAGCTCTTTCAGCATTATATATCCTCTCACCAATAATCTCAAGATCTCTACCAGTAAATTCCACACCAGTTACAGCAGTCAACCATTTAGCATAATCTTCAACCCAAACAGCAAAAGATGAAAACTTACATACAACCAGTGAATCTATAACTGCAAAGACATCTTGGAAGTGTTTAACCAATTTCGCTTTACCCCTAGTTTCAAATCTATCCACAAGTTCAGGAACACCTAAAATTTCAGGAGAGATCAAGTAGGCTCTTAAGTGGCATCCACCCCTATTACTAGTGGCATAAGCTAAACCATGACCTTGAACACCCCTAGGATCATAAGCAGGTAATTCTTGACCTCTAACCACCATAGCCAATTCTGGAGCACCATACTTAGTAGCTAACCTCAAAGATCCCTCAGCCAAATCATCACCCACACCAGACCTATAAGCAGTACGCCAAACAAGTTCAACAATAACCTCTGGAACACCCCACTTAACATTCAACCCCCTAAGCTTCTCTAGAGGAATTTTACCCTTCTCCACAAGCTCCATAAAAGTCCCAATCGTGTGACCCATGGATATAGTGTCAAGACCCAACTCATTACATAAATAATTAGCTTTACTTATAGCCTCAATATCATCAGTCCCAGTCTGAGCTCCAAAAGCCCAAACAGTCTCATATTCAGGTCCACCACCCTCACCACTAAACGGCGACTTCACAACCCTAGTATACCTAGCACACCCAATTGGGCAACCCCAACATATCTCCTCCCTATACTTCTCCCAATCCATATATTTCTCAGCCAATACTTCACCACTAGTTCTATCTGCAGTGGGGAAAACCCCAGTTTGGAAATTCCTTGTTGGATAAACACCAGCTTTATTTATAATGTTAACTAGAACTGCAGTTCCATATTTTGGTAGAGCTTCAGAAGTCACTGGACTCTTCTTATGCTTCTCCATAGCTTCAACAACCACATCCTTAAACAATTCAGGTTTAGCAATTGTAGGTTTCCCATGGCCGAGAACAGCAATAGCTTTAATCTTCTTAGAACCCCAAACAGCACCATGACCACCCCTACCAGCAGCTCTAGATTTATCATTGAGTAAAGCTGCAATTCTAACTAGATTTTCACCAGCTGGACCAATAGCTAAAACTTTAATTTTCTTAGCTTCATCACCAACTTCAGCCTTAAGCTCTTCCATAATAATATCCGTAGTAGCATGAACATCTTTACCCCATAGATGACATGCACATCTAACATCCACTTTACCATCACAAACCCATAGATATACAGGTTCTTCAGAAGCATCTTCAAGAATTATACCATCAAAACCAGCAAATTTAAGTTCAGGACCAAATTTACCGCCACTCTGAGAATCATGAATAGTATTTGTCAATGGAGATTTAGTTACAGAACACCATCTACCAGATGTAGGTATACCTACAATACCAGTTAAAGGTCCAGTCATAACATAAGCTTTATTCATAGGTGAAAAGGGATCAACCTTTGGAGGAATCTCCTTCAACGCTAAATAAACCCCTAAACCTCTACCACCAATCCACTTTTTAAGAACATCATCTGGAAGCGATTCAAACCTAACTTTACCAGTCCTCAAATCCACTCTAGCTATTTTACCAATATAACCTCCTAACATTTAAATAACCTCAAATAAATTTATACAAGAGAAAATATAAACCTTAACAAAACAAACTTTCAAACTATAAACTTTAGACAAATATAAAATAATATTCTACAAAACTTTTAATACATTATAAATCAATGTTAAAGTGATATTATGCTATCCATAAGGAGTGGTGAATGGATAATAAACTATGTGGAAAGCTTCCCACGCGAATTAATGATTGAATTAACAACTTCATGCAACTATAACTGTATATACTGTTTTAGAAATGCAATTTTAGATTCAGAAATAGGTAGATACATGGATGTTGAAGTATTCAAAAATCTAGTTAAACAAGCATATAATGCAAAAATATCTAAAATATCTTTATCGGGATGGGGAGAACCATTAACACATCCAGCAATAATAGACTTCATCTCAGAATTAAAGAAGTATAAATTCAATATCATACTCAATACAAATGGATCTTTAATATCTGAATATGCTGAAGAACTATGTAAACTAGGCGTTGACATAATCCATGTAAGCATAGATAGCGTATACGAAGAACTCTACCAACAAACTAGAGTGGGAGGAAATCTATCAAAAATCAATGAAGGATTAACTAAAATCAAAGAATTAAAAATTAAAAATGATTCACTTAAACCAGAAATACATGTACAATTCACATTAACAACATTAAACATGGAAGACCTCTTAAACCTCCCAGAATACATGAAGAGGATTGCAGCTTCACAAGTCACAATCTCCAATATAATACCATTAAATAGGGAAATGGAGGAGAAACTAGCCATATATAGAAATAGAGATTACATGGAGAAAATGGAAGATATAAGAGATAAACTAGCTAGAAAAGCTTTTGAAAGTGGAGGTAAAATAATACTACCAAATTTCACAAATATCTCAGATAGGAAATGCCCATTCATACATGTAAATGCAGCATTCATTAGATATGATGGTGAAGTAACCCCATGTCTACAATACGCACATAATTGGAAGACAAACTTTATGGGGGTAACTAGAACAATAAGGAAAATAGTCTTCGGAAACATACTTAAAGAAGAATTAATGAAAATCTGGAGAAAACCAGAATACATAAGATTTAGATTAAATACATTCTTCTTCAAAATGCCCTCATGCTATGAATGCAGATTAAAAGACTATTGCAACTTAACTTTAACAAATGAATATGATTGTTGGGGTAACCAACCCTCCTGCGCTTCATGCCCCTACTCACATGGAATAGTAAGCTGCCCCCTATAAAGGAAATAAACTTATATTAAATTTAAGGTAAATTAAATCTAGGATTAAATTGGGGAAGGTAACAATAGAAGTATTCTTAACCTTAAGGGAGAAGCTTAGATGGTCAAAGAAAGAAGTAAATTTCAATGAAGATCACACAACATTCAAACAATTACTCGATTACACAGAAGATTTAAAACAATATTTAATTGATGAAAAGGGAGAAATGGCTAGGGGATACATAATACTGGTAAATGGAAGACACATAGAATTCACTGGAGGACTACAAACAACACTTAAAGATGGAGATGAAATAGTAATATTCCCACCGAGTGGTGGAGGATAAACATATAACTAAATATCACCCTACATTAACCCAACAACAATAATTAAATCCACATGAACATCCCAAATCTTATCCATCACAATTAACTTCAACATACATAAGAATAATTGGAAAAGGGGGAAAATAGTTAAGCTACATAAATAAATATTTATTTAGATGATAACACGTGAATACACTTTTAAACGAGCATTTATAGAAACCATGATGGGACTTATCCTATCCACAATTCTACAAGCAATATTCTTCCTATACATACACCATCAACAACCATATACAACAATAATGATAATCCACATAATAAATGCTCTAACAGTAATCTTCCTATCCTTCATAACACCCTTCCTATCCATGAGCTACACCCTAGGATGGACCTTTGGAACATATGCTCTTCAAAGCGCTAAATTCATAGACTTAACTGAACACATAATATACCTAATCCTAGTAATTCCAGTAATAACCAAACTAATAAAGGGGGCAACATAAAAATTAAACCAAAAAACATGGTTTTGTCCATACTAAGGCTCCTCCTTTATTTTATTAATTTGTAGAATTTCCCTCCACATGTATATATGTAGCTTTAAGGGTCTAAATGAGAAAGCTTTAAATTAAGATGCGTGGATGAAAAGATTTGATATGCCTAAATCTGAACACGGCCTTAAGAGAGCGATTTCAGAGATAATTACTGGTCTTGCAACATCAATAATTTTATCCTCTTTCGCTAATGCTGGATTACTTTCTACTCCTTTTGTATTGCTGTTTAATATTTTGGGTATAATCTCCACGATATTAATGGTCTTTGCGATGCGGTTTTGGGCGACTGGTTACTGTATTGGTTGGCTTGTGGGCTTATGGGCTATGTATACTTCTGGATTGGTTGACATATTTGAATTGCTGATTTATTTGGTGCCTTTAATTGTCTTAATTGTAAGATTTGTTAAAAAGTTTGAGTAAACTTGTTCTTAATATTATTTAGAAACTTTTCCAATGTTAATGACAACTGAGATTATATGAGAGTAAATTCTATGAAATGCTGTTATGTTTATCATTAATAACGTGGCAACATATTTACTAACCTCACTCAGATACTCCAATAGTGGAACTAGATAAGATAGCCACTATAGAAATAGACAGACATCAATTTTATGATGCTTCCAAAAAAGGTTAAAGGAAATCCACCTAGCTTATATCCCTGTGTTTTACAGGGGAGAAGAAGAGAAGACTGTAGATGCTCACAAGACCCAACGCTAGAATTATGTCTAAAGTCGTAAAACAAAGGGAGGTTAGATGGTGGTAGAGGGACCTATTAAAAAGGTTCTCCAGCAATCTTCTAATTTCTAAGAGAATCTGATTGTTATATTGTTTGATACTTTCTTTTTTAGTTTACTGTTTTCTATAATTGTTAAGATTATTATATTGGTAAGGAAGAAAAAAGCAAAAGCGGAGTAAAGGTAAAATTTGTCTTTTAATAGCATAAAAACTATATATGTTTAAACTTACATTGTAATAATGATTAAGAACCGGTGTGATTAAATGTCAAAAAGATTTTTAATCATCCTATTTTTAGTTTTTATAGTTACATCATTGATTAACTTTTTTAGTGTTTATTCAGCTGAAATCGTTGAAAGGGAACAAATACTTTATACTGGTAAATACCTCGATATTGGATTTCTAAGTTACCGTTATTCTGGTCCCTACTTTGTACAAGCGGGCAAAACTATTCATGTTGAATGGGCTGCCGATAGATTTGTCTCAGTTTACATACTAAATGAAATCGACTGGAAAAGTTGGATTAAAATTGGAAGTCCAACAAGCTACCGCATCTCGAAAACAGCTCAAGAAGGATACGTACGATTCGAAGTTAAATATTCAGACAACTTCTACATAGTTGTTACGGGTTTTGCAGGAAGCGCAGCCCGTTTATACTCTTGGACTGAAAAACTAATATGGCAAGAAAGAATTGCCGGAACCTTAAGGATCATTGTAAAGGATGCTAGTGGAAATGCAATTAGTGGAGTCTATGTTAGCGCCTCCGGACGAGAATCACGAACTGGTTACACAGACTTCAACGGACAAATAACATTTACAGATTTAGCGCCAGGACAATACACAATAACCCTCTTAAAAAGCGGCTTTCAAACAACATCAGTTATAGCAACAGTTCAGCAAGACAAAGAGTCCCAAGTATACATAACCATGCAACAAATAAGTAGTTTGACAATCCCATTCCTTGGTATTGTTCTACTTGTGTTAGCTGCTGTTCTAATAGCAACATTTATTCTCTATAAAAAAGGAGTTATTATGTAACGAGATCCCTGCGGTCGAAACCACAAACATAAACCACTACATTACATAATTAAAAATATATCCAATAATTCTTTTTAGCATTGCCAAATCATGTGATGATGAGCTCATGCAAAGTTGTAGTAAAACAATATAACTTTTTTCCTTGCTTAAAAAGTGTGCTTGGCTTATGGTGACTGAGCATATAACCAGAGAAGAAAGTCATTCTCTTTTTAACCTTCTTGGGTTGTATTGGGAAATTTTATATATTATGGATCTTAGGATTAATGTTGGAATTTAAAAAATGGTGAAAAAGTTGATGAGGAAGTATGTGCTTAGGAAAAAGCTGGTGTTAATGATCCTAGTTTTTCTAGCACTATCAATATCTTCAGTTCAACTAGCCTTCGGTTTTCTTGGTGCATCGAACTTGTCCACGATGTGGCGGCATAGGACGAGATCCAGCCACCATCTTCCTTACTTCATGCCCTAAATGTGATGGAGATGGCGAAGTGGGTATCTTAATGGATGATGAGGATCTTGAAGATACACTTTCTTTTCTCGGGGTGGGAATCATCATAATCGCGATTGTCATCAAAGGCTTATGGAACTTAAAAGAAGTCCCCATAAGTAGCAACATTCTAGTCTATGAGTTAAAATTTCGGATGGACCTTTGGTACATATGTTCTTCAAAGTGCTAAATTCATTGGTTTAAGTGAACACATAATATACCTAATTCTAGTAATTCCAGTAGTAACCAAACTAATAAAAGAAGCTAGATGGAAACACTTATGTAAATTAATAGTGGAATTCTCAAATTTAACGATGAATGATCTTCTAATTTTAACTCTAAGATTTTCTTAATTTAGCAAAAATTTTGATGAATTCAATAATATCACCTGCAATTTTACAGTTCTCTCAGCATTTTTCTGAGAGATTTTCAATCATCCAACTAACAAGGGATAGCTTTTCCACTGCTTGATGAGAAGCGCCATCTACCACCATCTAACTATGGTTATCTTTTTATCAGTGAAGAATTGCCATGTATCTATTTGTGGATGAAAATCTCCAAGACCAGATAAACTTCTACCACCAAAGGGGAACCAGCCCATTGGAGCTGCAATACCAATATTTATACCCACATTCCCAACTTTAACACGAGTTTTAAATTCTCTAGCCCATCTTCCACTACTAGTAAATATGGCTGCTGAATGATGATATTTATTCCCATTAATCCACTCTATTGCTTGATCAAGACTTTCAGCTTTAAGAAGATTAGCTACAGGCCCAAAAATCTCTTCTTTTGCAATCTTCATATCAGGAGTAACATCCACCATAACTGTTGGACCTAGATAGAATCCATATGGATAATCTTCAACTTTTAAATTTCTACCATCTAAAGCTATTTTCGCCCCTTCCTCTAACCCCACTTCAATCCACTTTAATACATTCTCCTTATACCTTAAACTAGCCATAGGCCCCATATCCACACTTTCATCAAGTCCATAACCAACTTTAATTCCCCTAGCAGCATTAATAAAGGCATTTTTAAATTTCTCATGGAATTCATCACTTCCAACAGTTACAATATTTTGTATAGCTAAACAACGCTGCCCAGTATTACCATACTTAGCATCCCTTAAACTCATTATAGTTTTCTCAAGATTTGCATCAGACATAACTATAGCATAATTAGATGCACTTCCACCACCAAGAAACCTCTTACCATACTTTGCAGATAACTCATATAATTTTAAAGCTACAGTAGATGTACCAACAAATGCAGTTCCCTCAACTAATGGATGTGTAACTAAGTAATCAACCATATCATTACTTAAATGAATTAAATTTAAAACACCAGGTGGAAGTATTTGAGATATTAATTCCATGGTGAAAGTTAATGGTATTGGTGTAACCGGGCTAACTTTAACTATCAATGTATTTCCAAGAGCTATAGCATACGGTATAAACCAGAAGGGTATCATAATTGGAAAATTATATGGAGTTATAACGTTAAATACCCCTAAAGGTTCAAAGGTTAATTCTTCATCAATTCCCTCAGCAATATTATATTGAATTTCACCTTTAGCAAGAGTTAAAAGCATACTTATAGCGGCTTCCACATTCTCAATAGTTCTACGAATATCACCCCTAGACTCTCTAACAGTTTTACCATGATTTTGAGTATTAACTCTAGCAAGAATCTCCCTATTCTCCTCGAGAACAAATTTAATTTTATATAGGTATTGAAGTCTCTCTGGAATTGGTTTACAACTCCAAATTTTAAATGCTTCATAAGCAGATTCAATAGCTTCATCAACCTCAGATTTCAAAGCATATGGGTATTCACCAATAATCTTACCAAGCCCAGGATCATAAATTGAAATTCCATCACTACTTTTAGACTCCACCCATCCACCATTAATAAATAATTTCAATCTCCCATAGAAATCTCTAGGTGGAGTTAAAATCACCATTATCTATCACCATGAACTTCAACTTCCCTAATAGCTTCCTCCAAAATATCTAATCCCCTAATCAAATATTCTTCTTCAATAGTTAAAGGTGGATGAACTCTAATCACATTTAAATATAATCCAGCTCTAAGTAGGAGAAGCCCCTTTAACCTAGCTATTTCAAGAATTTTTGCTACTTCAGAAATTGCAGGTTCTTTTGATCTCCCATCTTTAACGAATTCTATAGCTTGCATTAAACCTAATCCTCTAACATCACCAACAATCTTAAATTTATCCCTAAACTCCTCAAATCTCTTCCTAACAATTTCACCAAGTTTAACAGCTCTCTCCACAATTTTATCTCTCTCAAAAATCTCTAAAACCTTTAAAGCCACTGCACAAGCCACTGGATTACCACCATAAGTTCCACCATAAGTTCCAGGATTAACCTTCTCCATAACCTCCCTCCTACCAATAATAGCGGAGAGAGGTAAACCATTAGCAATAGCTTTAGCAGTATACATGATATCAGGTTCAACACCAGAATGCTCAATAGCCCACATCCTACCAGTTCTACCAAAACCAGCTTGAACTTCATCATCAATTAAAATTATACCATTATTTTCAAGGAAGGATTTAAGTTCTCTAATGAACTCCATGGGTGCAACTACAAATCCACCTTCACCTTGAACCACTTCAATTATAAATGCTGCAACCCTCTCAGGTGGAACCCTAGAATAAATAAAATACTTTCTAATATAATCAAGACAAGCTAATCCACAATCTGGATACACGCCACCAAAAATACACCTATAACAATATGGGTATGGAACAAACTCTACACCTGGAGGGAAAGGTTCAAGATTAACTTTATAAGGCTTATACTTACCAGTTAAAGCTAAAGCAAGCATAGAACCTCTACCATGAAAAGAATTTTCAAAACTAACAATATATGGTCTACCAGTAACCTGCCTAGCAATTTTAACAGCATTATCGGTAGCTTCAGAACCACTATTCATAAAGAGAATTTGTTTCTCAGATTTCCCAGGAGCCATTTTCACAAGTTTCTCAGCCAACTCCACATAAGGCTTATAATTAGCAATCATTACACATATATGCCAAAGCTTCTTCAACTGCTCCATAGCAGCTTCAATAAGTTCTGGATTAGCATGACCAAGACTGGTAACACCAATACCACTAGTAAAATCAATATAAACTTTACCTTCAACATCATATAGTAATGCATTTACCCCACGCTCAATGGTTATAGGATGAAGGAGGGAGACACCACCCATAACAAATTTATTACGTAAATCAAGGTATAAATCCATAAACATCATAGACAATTAAGATTAGAAAATTTAAAAGAATTGTTATAACATTTTAACCTTAAATAATACTTGGATATAATTTACATGTGGAGAAATTGAAGGGTATTGTTAGTATAGTTAAAGCTTCAACGAGGATTGAAGGTATAACCAACGTCCTAAAATTAATCCATAATGAAATATCGCAATCAATAAACTTAAAGAATGGTCGAATACTCGTAAAACCAAACTTTGTATCAGTAAGAGTTAAACTATCAGCAACACCATTGGAAAGTGTAGATACACTATTAAACTATCTAACAAACAACTTCAACATAAATGAAATTCTAATAGCTGAATCACCATCAGATGGAACATTACATGAAGCTTTAGAAAACTATCAATATAAAGATTTAAAAAGGAAGTATCCATTGGATTTCCTATACTTCGATGAAGATGAAATGGAGCAAATTGAAGTATACAATAGCTATGGAGAGAAATTCAAAATAAATATTGCAAAAACCGCTTTAAGCAATAAATACTTTAAAATATCAATATGTAGACCAAAAACACATGATACAGTAATAGTAACTTTAACCATAAAAAACATGGCTATGGGGGTAATACCAAGAAGAGAAAAACCTTTAATGCATCAAGGATACTACTACATAAATCTAAACATAGCAAGAATAGCTGAAAGAGTTATGCCAAATCTAGCTATAATAGATGGTTTAGAGGGAATGCAGGGAAACGGTCCCGTAGACGGTGAACCAATAAATTGGGGAGTATTCTTAGCATCCACAAACCCAGTAAACCTCGATGCACTAACAACATATATGATGGGATTCAATCCAAAGGATGTTGGATACCTCTACTTCTTAAACAATTGGGGCTATGGGGAAATAAACCCACAAAAGATACCATATATAGGTGAAGATCCAAATAAATTAAAAGTGAAATTCAAACCCCACAGCACATATATAGATCAATTAAAATGGAAAATGAATATTCATCAAACAAATAGTTAAACTATAAATAAATATATTAATGTAATATATTTACAGATTTCCATGCTCGATATTAACATTATAAAGTATGCTGAGAAATTCAATGTAGATCATGTTGAAGTTAGATATCAATATCTAGAGAGGGATGCCATAATTTTGAGGGATGAAAATCTCATAGATTTCGTTCATGGTGTTGATGAAGGAGTCTCCATTAGAGTTTTAATTGATGGATGTTGGGGTTTTGCATATACATGTAATCCCACTAAAGATGAAATTGAGGAAACTATTAGGAGAGCCGTTAAACTATCTAGAGTTCAAGGTGGAAGGGGAATAGTTAAATTAGCTGAAGCAGATATTGCTAAAGGTTCATTCCAATTTGATTTTAAGATTGATCCTAGAAATATTGATTTAAAAGATAAATTATCTATTCTAGTTAAAGGTGTGGAAAATGCTCGTGAAATAGCTAAGGAAAATCTTAAGAGTATTGAAATAAATTATTTTGATTTATTCTTTAAAACACAATTTTTAAGTAGTGATGGTGGTGATGCAATTCAAAGTGGTGTTAGATTCTACTTTAGCTTTGGAGTTTATGGTGAAACTCAAAATGGCTTATTCTATGATTCTGAGAGGTATGGTGCTATCTCCGGTCTTGAGAAACTTGAAGAATCTATAATTGATGTTTCAAGTAGAATGGCTAAAAGAGTTTTAAATCAATCTAAAGCTCAAAAACCACCAACAGGTCCAATTAAAGCCATCCTTGAAAGTAGAGCTGCAGGAGATTTCTTCCATGAAATGGGACATTCCTTTGAAGCTGATTCAGTTATTAGGAGAACTTCTGCTTTTGAAGGTTTAAAGAATCAGAAGATTGCCGTTGAAAATTTAACTGTTTATGAAGATCCCACAATACCCAATGCTTGGGGTTCAATATTCTTTGATGATGAAGGAGTAAAACCAAGAAGAATTATTTTAATTGAAAATGGAGTTTTAAAGGGTTATATTCATTCAAGAGAAACAGCATATAGACTTAATGAAGCCCCCACAGGTCATGCTAGAGCTGAAAGCTTTATGTATGAACCCATAGTTAGAATGGGTAACCTCATAGTTAAATCTGGAGATTGGAGTGAAGAAGAACTTATACGTGAAACTAGAGAAGGAATATACATTGCTGGCGCTAGAGGTGGTCAAACCACTGGTAAAGGACCCTTCCAATTCCAAGCTAGTGAAGCATTCATAATTAAAAATGGAGAATTAACTACACCTCTAAGAAGTATTGGTGTTTCTATGAATATACTTGAAGCTTTAAAGGGTATTGAAGCCATATGTGATAAAGCTCAATACTACATAACTCTATGCGGCAAGGGAGATCAAAGGATGTCTGTAACCGCATATGTTCCAACCATTAAAATTGATAAAGTTATTATTGGAGGTTGAGAAAATGAATTTAGAAAATCTCTTAAAATTCGCTGAAGTTAATGGTGCAAATCAATGTGAATTATTCATTTATCAAGATAAGATAATTTCCACATCAATTTCAATTGAAGGTAGAATGAGGATATCCTCTACATCTTCAATGGGTGTTGGAATTAGAGTTATAGTTAATGGCGTAGAAGGATTTAGTTATGTATCCAATCCATCTAGAGATTACATTGAGAAATCCATTTTAAATGCAATCGTTAACGCTAGAAGAGCTGGTAGAAAATTGAAATCTCTACCCACCCATAGTCAATCTCCTCATAAATTAGATATTTACCATGAAGATCTAGAGGGGATATCTGAAGATGAACTATTTAAAAATGTTAAAAATGTTTTTGATAAAGCATCTAAGTATAATGGTTTAGGTAGAATAATGTCTTTTAATAGTAGTATTAGAATAGTTAAATGGAGTTTAATAAATAGTTTAGGTTTAAATTTTGAAGTTAAAGAAAGCCATGCTTCAAATAATTTTTCAGTTATGGCTTTAAAGAATAATCAAATGGCTATATACTCAGATTTCATCTACGATAGAAAACCAATAGACATAGATATAACTCTAAATAAAATCTATGAATCACTGAAATACGTTGAAAAATGCATTCCAAAAGAACCCATAGAATCAGGTAGATATCAAGCTTTAATAGGGCCTAGAGCTCTAGTATCCATATTAAGCTACACATTATACCCAGCTTTAACATCAAGCTTCCATCCAAGAATTCTAAAACCTGGAATCCAATTGGGATCTGAAAACTTCACTTTAATTGAAGATCCATTAAACCCAGAAAATCCAGGAGCATGCCCAATAGATCATGAAGGAACAATTAGAAATCTAAAAAGTATAATTGAGAAGGGTACACTTAAAACCCTACTCTACGACCACTACTATGCTGAAAATGAAAATACAATTTCCACTGGCAATGGTTTTAGAACACCATTATCAACATGGCCTAGACTTACAAAACCATATCAAGCTACACCAAAACCTCAACCAAGAAGTCTACAAATAAAACATGGAACAAAAAGCATAGATGAATTAATAAATCAAATAGAAAGGGGAATACTAATAGAGGAAGTTATAGGAGCACATGGAGCAGACCCAGCCTCCGGTAGATTTACAGTAACAGCATCATTAGCATTCAAAATAGAGGATGGAGCAATAACAAAACCAATAAAACATGCTACAATAACCGGAAATATAAGAGAACTCCTAAACTTAATTGAAGCTTCCAGCAATATTAAACAAGTTCAAAATACAATTGCACCAACAATACTAATACCAGAAATAAATGTAGCTGGAGAAAAATAAATTAAACTATATGGGAAAATATGAATTCTCCCATTCTTTTATATGAATCATCCTAAGAATTCAATTTCGAAGAATTATGTCTGTAATTAAAGGATGAATCTATAAGTACTTATATACCCCTATTTGTCTTACCGAAATTAAACTAGGTATCTGAGGAATTATGAGAAACCCACATCTAAAATAAATTTATTGTTGAGAAAAGCTTCATAATACCTTTAGATGAAAATATAGCACTTCTAGCTGTAGATATTAAACATAAGTTTAAATTGGATATGGGAATAATTTTAAGTATCTTATGTGTGGGAAATCTTCTATGAAATCTTTTACTATTGTTCCCATGATATTTATAAATTTTACATATCCCTCAGTGGAAGATTCTATTTTACCTATACCACCATTGAATTCAATCCATTTTGGAACATAACTTAATTTTCCAATGAAATTCATAGCCCAATCATAGAATCTATGTGGAATTATAGCCACTATATACATCATATCTTCTTCAAATCTTTCTTCACTTAAAGTATACATTGTCTTTAATGCTTGTGGATTTAAAATACCCTCAATATATGTTTTCCAAGCATTTAACTCCATTGCACCTTTAGGAGTATAACTTGTAAACTTTAAATATCCGATTAATATTATTGGAGCACTAGACATGATTAAACCAAAGAATAAACCCATAAATCTCTTAGCAAGATTCCAAAAGAATTCTCCAAATAAAGGCATGATTAAAAGCATTATTAAACCAACTCCAGAAATTATTAAACCTAGGGATAAGAATATCCTCCTCAATTTAGATGGTGGATAACTAAAGTATCCTTCCTTAACCAAGTAGTCTTCAACCATATGGGCAATCCTCCTCAAATTAGGCCAGAAACTTGTTTGAAGATGATATGAATCTCCAGCTTTAGAAATTACATCTATCAATTCTTTTTCATAATCCTTCAATGAAACTTTATATCTACTGAAAAGCTTACCCTTAGAAGTTTCAATAAAATGTAGATATACACCATCATACCTCAAAACAATATCACCACTCTTCGCAAGTTCAATAATTGTGGATAATAGGGGTCCACCACCAAACCTCCTATTAACTAAATACGCTACTTCAATAGGCTTTAGATGGGATGGAACCCCACTAGAATAAATATAACTTGAAGCTTCAACCCTTGGAATCCTACCCTTAAAATAATACAATGTAAACATAACTAAAGTCGTAAAAAATGAGATTAAAAGCGCTGATTCTATGGGTTGATCTTCAAATATAAATGGTTCCCTAACAACTTCAGTTATCTTTGGGAAGATAACATTTATATAGAATCCTCCAGCATTAGCTTTAAGATTCTCCTTATAAAATGTTATTTTAGTGAAACTTTCACCTTGAATAGTAGATTCAGCTTTTGGATCACATTCTATCAATGATGGATTAAAACTTCTAGGCAAAATAACAGTTACAAGTATTCTATCAAATGGAAATGTATTCCATGCATAACTAACCACAGGCCATGAAAACCTATTCCTATCAGAATCATATAATGTTAAAACTCCATAAGCATTATACTCAATAACAAACGTAACATAACGCTGCAATACATCTCTAACATGATCTATAGTTATCTCCCTCAAATTCAAAGCTTTATTAATTTTAACACTAGTTATATTGGAATCAATGGAATAAACATTATTAATCTTTAAATCCTCGAAACCCTCAATATAAATGCTCCTAGTAAAACTTTTAAAAGCTAAATTGATAAAATAAACTCTAATAACTTCAACAACGTTAACCGTATTATTATGATAAACAGTTAAAGTAACATTGAAATCTTCAACCATATAATTCTGGCCAATCATAATTGGATTATAAGCATATACAACTTGAAAAACGTGGAAATCTACAACAATTAAAGCTAAAAAATAAAGTATAAGTATTAATGGAATTAACCTCTTCGAAAAACACATTTCAAAACTAGTATGTTTTAAAAGTAGATAAAGTTTTTCCAAGCATAAATTGTGAAGTAAAATTTCACAAGGATAAAGAAAAACGATAATCTTAACTCTATAAGCTTATATGTGTATTTAGTATGATGATTATACGGAGTATATGTTTAAATTTGGAATTGAACATTTACATAGTCCTTATCGTGAAGTAGTAGATGCATTATTTAAAGAGCTTCTTGAATACTTCGGTGATAAATTAATTTCCATAATTGTTTTTGGCTCCGTAGCCCGTGGAGAAGCCCGTAAAGATAGTGACATAGACTTATTTCTAGTAATTAAAGACCTCCCAAAATCTAGATTTGAACGTCAAGACATATTTATGAAAATTGAAGATGAAATTACACATATACTAGATGATTTAAGGAGTAAAGGTTACTACATAGATTTCTCACCAATACTTAAAACCCCCATGGAAGCATCTAAAATAATCCCAATATACTTAGATATGGTTGAAGACGCCATCATAATATACGATAAAAACTTCATGGTAAACATATTGAATAGATTGAGAAACAAATTGAATGAACTTGGAGCTGAAAGAATTAGAATGGGTAAAGGCTGGTATTGGATTTTGAAAAAGAATTACAAATTTGGCGAGGTAATAGAAATTGAATAATATTGAAATGGCCAAAGACTATATAACCCAAGCAAAAGAAAGAGTCTATAACGCTAGAAGATCAATAAAAAGAGGCCTATACCCATATGTCATCAGACAATCACAAGAAGCAGTAGAACTCTCATTAAAAGCATCCCTAAGACTAATAGGAATAGAACCTCCAAAAATACATGACGTTGGACCAATACTCAAACAACATAAAGACAAATACCCAGAATGGTTCCAGCAAATCATACCTGAACTTGCAAGAATATCAAGAAAACTACGTAGAGAAAGAGAACCATCAATGTACGGCGATGAAGAAAGTGGAGCACCACCATCAACCCTATACGATGAAAAAGACGCCAAAGAAGCACTAAGAAACGCAAAACAAGTACTAGAAAAAGTGGAAAAACTTCTATCAGAATACACTTCAAAACAATAAAAAGGTGAACACCATATCTAAGTGTACCATCAAAAAGATTTTACAGATATACTTGGTCTTTATTTGAAATATGAAAAACGCTATTTAGAAATCCTTAAACAGCTTTTAAATTGAAGAATTATAATTTAGTATTCTATAATTTAAAACTTGTAAACGACAATACAGAATTCTGCTGGATGATTTGGCTCATATAGTTTGAGGGGAAATTGGAGAAATGCTTAAGCTTGCTTTCAGAGATTTAGTATTGAAAGTGGGAGGTTATGGGGGTTTACTTTATCTTCCATTAGGGAAAAGTTTAAATTTACTTACTATAGTAAGCTACTGGTGTATGGTAAGTTGCTCTTCGACCTACATCCAAAGGAAAATATAAATGAACTCTTTGGTAGAAGTTTTGAAGTTAATTATATTATTGACCAAATAATTAATGGAAACTGGGTAGTTATTTTAGGGCAGAGGATGATTGGTAAAACAAGTTTATTAAAGGTTTCATTAAATGAATTGGAGAAGAAGGGATACTCAACCATTTACATCAATTTGAGGGGAATTAGAAGCTTGGAAGGTTTACTCAACCTATTAATCCATGAAATAAATAGGAGGAAGAGTTTATTAGAAACATTAAAACCTTCATTAAACCTTCAAATAGGCCCCCTAGGAATAGAGTTAAAACATAGAAATAAACCATACAATAACCTTCTAGAGCTATTCCTATCATTAAATAGAAAGACAGTTATAGGAATAGATGAATTTCAAGAAGTCTCCAAAGCCTCTAGACAACTACTAAACATTCTTGCAAATACCTTCGCATCTAATAGAAACATTTCATTCATATTCACAGGATCCTACATTGGAGTTGTAAAAGCACTTTTCGAACAAAAATCAACATCACCACTATATGGTAGACAACCAACAAAAATAATCTTAAAACCATTCAACGAAGAAACTTCAAAAAACTTCCTCATAAAGGGATTTGAGGAGCAAAAAATGAAGATAAGTGAAGAAACTATAGAAGAAGTTTACAAAAGATTTAATGGAATAGTAGGCTGGCTCACGCTCTTCGGAAACTTTCACACCATAAGGAAATATGATGTTAACAAAGCCATAATAGAAACAATAAATGAAGCCAGAAAAATCATGGAAACAGAACTAGAACACTTCTTAAAAGACAAAATAGACAAAGACATATACAAAATAATAATCCAAAACATGAAAAGATTCAACAAATGGAGTGAAATAAAACTTGCAACAGAAATAAAATTGGGAAGGAAAATAAATGATAAAACATTCACACAAATTCTAAACACATTACTAAACTCAAACATTATAAACAAAACAAACCATGAATATCACCTAGCAGACCCCATACTAAAAGAATTATACTAAAAGGTGGTAAACTTTAAAGAATTCACAACCTTCTTTCAAACCAAATCTTTGCTTATTCCATCAACCTTCTCCACGATTTCATCTAATAACAATTATAAGTTGTATCATCATAGTTTATTAAGACCAGTTATTTGGAGTTGGGTGTATTATGGAATTAATAGATACACATGCGCATTTAGAGGAAATTGAAAATTTGAAGGATGTTATTGAGAATGCTGTTAAAGTTGGTGTTAAAGCTATTATTGCTATGGGTTCTGATCATGATTCTAATGTTTGGGTTTTAAATGAGAGTAGAAAGTATGAGGTGGAGGGTTTAAAGATTTATCCAGCACTTGGACTTCACCCTTGGGGTTTAGATCCAATGAAGGCTTCTGAGACTATAAGTTTTATTGAGAAATTTGTGGATGAAGTTGTTGCTATCGGTGAAATTGGGCTTGATTACTGGTATAAAGAGGTTAGGAAGAATGAAGATTTGAAGAGATTACAGAGGGAAGTGTTTAGGAGGGTGCTTACTATAGCTAGGGATAGGGGTAAATCCGTTTCTATCCATAGTAGAGGTGCATGGATGGATTGTGTTGATATAACCATAGAAATTGGCGTTAAAAAAGCTGTATTCCACTGGTTTAGTGGTCCAATGGAAGTTCTTAGAAAAATTCTCGACCATGGATACTATATTTCCGCAACTCCAGCAGCAGCCTACAGTAAAGAGCATAGGAAAGCCATAGCTGAAACTCCATTGGAAAATATAGTTTTAGAAACAGATTCACCAGTAATCTATGCTGGTGAGAAATCTGAGCCTTCCCATATAATTAAGGCGTTGAATGCAGTTGCAGAATTGAAGCGTATGAGTGTGGAAGTTGTAGCTGAAAAAACCACGGAGAATGCTGTGAAAATCTTTGGTTTAAAATACCTTTAAAATTATGTATGATTTAATCTTAGTGTCTTTCAAATTTCTCTAAAGGTACATAAGCATCTACTATTTTTACAAATTTTTAGTTCTCAAAACACTATAACAATAACTAGTTAACCATTTGATATATTTTTAGATTTTGACCTTTAATGGTTAATCATCTTAATATGTTCAAACCCGTATATGGTTAATCTGATGCATCATTCCAAGCGAGCCCGTCCAAAATATTTATCCACAGGATACTTAACCTCATTTTTACTGAGCTTCTCTGAAATTATCTCTGAAATATCGATATCAAGCACGTTAGCCATACTTAAACAATAAATTAAAACATCTGCTAATTCATCTTTAATTTTTATGAGTTTTGAAGGAACATTTTTCCAGGAAGAAGCTTCTTCAATAGTAGTCCATTGAAAAATTTCTAAAAGCTCTGCAGCTTCAATACATATAGCTTCAGCTAAATCTTTTGGATTATGATACCTTGTCCAATCCCTTTTAACAACAAAATTTTGAACAAGAATTTTTAAACTTTGAACTGTAGTTTCAGAGTCCATTTAAATTTCACCATCACTTAAAGAGGTGATCTAATATTTTCCACATAAGTAATCTATTGTATTTTTCTTCTTTTAAACGTTTAATTTCCCAGCGGGCTTCACCTTTGAGTGGTGTTGAATTAAAAATTGGAACTATAACAAGTTTGTGTACGTTTAAGTTCAAGTTTCCTATATCTACATCGGATCTAATAATTATTGAAATTTCTTTATTAGCTGAAGTAATTAAATCAACCAAACCATCAATGTTTTTGACACCTTGGGGGGCTGTTTCATCAAAAAATCTATATTCTGTACTGTTAATAACAATGTACCAAACGGCATAAACATTAGCCAACTTTCTAGGAATATTAAATAACAATTCTTTCCATGTTTCCACATATTCTTCAGTTGTTTTACCAATTTCATGAAAACCACTTTTTTTCCATAAACCTGTTGTAAGATCAAAAAGTATGCAGCGATTTACGCCCAACGGATGTAGATCTACCACATAGTCATAAGAACTCGCTGGAAACCTACTTGTAGGATCAAGACTCTTAGATTTCACTTCTCTCTTAATAACAGTACTTTCTGAAATTTTGATACTTATTTTTCCAAGGAAAGTATTACAAAATTGTTTGGGATAGATTTCCCAAATCTTGTTCCATAATAAATTAGCGAAATAAGCTTCATGAATGAAAACATCCGAGTCTCTAAACATAGCTTTAATTGGTATGTTAGTTATCTCGTGAGTTAATCCACAAACTTTACATTTACATTTTAATGAATGTTTTAATTCAAATTTAACTGCTGATACATTAAGGAATACTTCAAGTACCCCTTCACGATTAACTGGTGCAATAAGTTGAGTTCCATCACGATATTTGTCATAAAAATTGATAAACTCAATTAACAAACTTGTGGGAAGTGCATCAATGTTACGTTGAGCACGAATTTTACAATACCTTTGTTTTTTCATATAATCCCAAGTTTTATGATCAAAAAAGAAATAACGTAGCGGAGTAAAATCAAATCTTAAGGGACGCTCAATACATATTGTACATTTTATTTCCTCCGCTCTATTGATAATCTCTTTAAAAGATTTAAAATTTAATGACATCTCTTTATTCATCGTTTTCAATTCTTTACATCCAAGTCTAGATGGAATTTTTTTCCTTAAAATACAGTCATACCCCTGAATTTGAGAGTTTTTTCCAGCCATAAACATGATCAAATTTTTAAGACATTCAATCTTCTCATTTTCAACTTTTTGTAATCCTTCTGTGCTTGTGTAGCTTTTCTCACAATAACTGTAATATTCACATAGAAATTTGCATAACTGTCTTGAGCATTGAAAAACTTCAACAACCTTTTTTATATCTAATTCCTTTAGAAAATCTACAAAATCTTGTGGCGGTTTAACATTTCTCCATGATTGATTACAAAACTGACACCTTTTAAAGATCATCCTATCAATGTTAACAAGTAAAGCAGGCACTTCAATATCTTCTTTAACTTTAATCACTAACAATGCTGAAAGTTCTTTATCGATAAGATTATTCTCTCTTAATACTTCAATAATATTTCGATTCGTACTAAGGATTTTTTCAGTGTAAAAAGTATTAAAACCATCTAAACTTCCATTTTTTGCTACATATAACGCTTCAATAAATTCCTTTAGACCAGTAGGAGCCCAACCATAGTTCAAAAGTGGTTTACCTTGAGCAACCTCTCCATCTGGATCAAAAAGTACTTTCTTATCTCGTTCAAATCTTGTACCGGGAGCAATAACATATTTAATGTAGGGTATATATCTTGGCATCATCGTTCATCACGGTTTTGGAACAGCATCATCATATACGTATTCAACACTTCCTCCGAGGGTGTAAGCTCTGAGCTTAAAAATTCTGTTCTCCAGAAAGAAGCGACCGTTCCTCTCTCTTTTAGTCCACAGGGTACGAAATTTATCTAAGTATGGATTATAAAATTGTAGTATATCATCAATTTTTGCTTTCCCTTTATCCTTTGCAATTTTAAGTACTGTTTGACCAATGCATTTTGGATATTCTGAAAAAGCGGGAAGCCTATCTACCCCACAGCAATTATCAGTATGGTTTAGGTAAGATGTTTCCTCATTTCCAGAACCAAAAGTCATATTTGTATTGTATTCTTTATTTGCTTCTTCAATCATTTTTACGAATTTTGGCATAAGCTCAGCCATCTTTCTTTTAGAATAAAAGATTCTACCATAAGCTCTCTCAGCATCGCTGAAAGATTTATAGTAAATATAGATATCATTACCGAACTTCGCTAATTCAGGACCAACTTTTCCACCATTTTTACAGTATTCGTCTAACGCAATTTTTAACTTTCGACCCATATCTTTAGCATGTGCCATTGGAAGCCATAGAAACTCAATAATGACATGTTTTACACCTACTTCAGCCAATGCATAAATGAGCTCCTGCATTCCATATTCTGTAACTTGAGGGATGAGGGGCTGAATTCTACATGTAGTAAAAATCCCTTCATCAGACAATTTTCTTAACGCATCTAAACGTGATTTAGCAGAAGGAGTTGCTCCTCCAGGTCGAGATTCTAAAAATCTAAGCAAATTTTCATCTAAGGAAATCAAAGAAATTTGCACACAAGCTTTTCCATTAGCAGACTTCAAAAGATTTAGATATTTTGGTGTTGCTACAAAAGGGCTTTTAGTGCATACAATAAACGGGTAATCATTTTCTATCAAAATTTCTAAAATTCGGTAGGTATCACCTAGTTCACTCTCTAATGGAAGGCCGAACGGATCAGAAACAGAACCAATACGTAGTGGATGTTTACGCTTAATGGCAAGAGAGACAAAAGATTCCTGTTCTTTGCGACAGCATGTTCCCTTAACGTTCCCTGTCTTTATCGCATATTCTATTTTCTCAAAATCAGACTCCCCCTTAAACCGTCGCCTAAAATTTCTGAATTTTTGAAAACTTGTTTCGTAATTTCCGTATACCGCAAAAGAGGGAGCATAACAATACCAACAAGCATGCGGGCAACCAATGTACACATCTGCAACAAAATTCATGGGACAAAAAGCTATATGTCGTTCACTATCAAGTATTCTAAAGAAACTAACCATGCTGCATCCTCGGCTATGTACTATTATAACTTGTTCCATATAATTTATAAATATTTTTATTTATTGAACTTTTTGAGTTTTCACTTCTTTTTTAAATAGGGAAGAATAACTTTATGATTTAATTTTGTATTTTTCTTTGAATTTACAATTTTTACATTTCCACTTGATTGATGTATTAGTTCTCTCTAATTTTTAAGAGTGTTTAATACGAAGAATATCGTGAACATTCTCGGTTTAGAGTTTCCTTAAACTGAAGATTTAATGTTTGGATTTAAACTTTGATTTGATGATAGTGGATGATGCCAAGTAGTAAGATAAAGTTCACATAACACATTTTCACTTTTTAATGGTACACTTATATGTAAAAAGCTTACATATCAAGTGTTGAATCAATTTAGAATTTAGTATTTGTGTGATTTTCATATGAGGTAGTTGATTTTCTGGGTGTTGAAAATGTTTATATGGGTTTATGTGAATGTTTTGAGGGGTTTGTGGGATGAGTAGAAGTGAAGTGTTGATTCTTGTATTGGTTTTATTGTCTTTTGGTATTGGTGTTTGTCTATATCCTTTTATGCCGGAGAAGGTTGCAGTTCACTGGAATGTTAAGGGTGAGGTTGATGGTTATCTCTCAAAGTTTTGGGGGTTGTTCCTCTTTCCCCTTATCTTTGCTGGTATTGTTTTGCTTTTTATAGTTATTCCAAGAATAGATCCTTTGAAGAAGAATATTGAATTGTTTAAAAGGTATTATGATGGGTTTGTCCTACTTTTCTCTTTGTTTTTCCTCTTGGTTTATGTGCAAGTTATTTTATGGAATATTGGGGTGAAGGTGAATCTAACAGTTACTCTTCCGATAGGTATTGGATTGTTATTCTTGTATATTGGGTTTTTATGTGATAATTGTAGGAGGAATTGGTTTATTGGTATAAGGACGCCTTGGACGTTGAGTAGTGATAGAGTTTGGGAGAAGACCCATAGGCTTGGTGGAAAACTTTTTAAGGCTTCTGGGGTAATTGCCATGTTGGGAGCTTTAATTCAAGAATATGCATTAATCTTAATACTGGCTCCTGTAATATTTACTGCAATTTACACAACCATCTACTCGTATTTTGAGTATCAAAGGGAAGTGAAAGGTGGAAATTAAATTTTCACAATCACTTCCCATAAATCAATTGTTAATGTGATCATTAACTTTACAATTAAATTGGAAATGCATATTAATAGTAAAGGTTAAACGTGTTTTGATTGGTTAATGTGGTGAGGAGTGTGGAGTCAACTTATAATGCACCGTATAATGTTGGTAAAAGTGTGGAGTCTTTGGCGGAATCTGGGGTTGTAAAAGCTAGAATGAATTTTTTAGCTCTTTTCATAGCTTCAATTATGGCTGGAATCTATATATCACTTGGATTTCTTTTATCGGTTACATGTGCTTCAAGTTTTAATCCCAATACTAGTTTCTCAATATTTAGAATGGTTTTAGGGGCGGTTTTCCCCTTAGGGTTGATCATGGTGGTTATAGGTGGAGCAGAATTGTGGACTGGAAATGTTCAATTGATTTTATATCCAAAACTACTTGGTAAAATAAGTTTTAGGGAGTTAATATATAATTGGATTTTGAGTTATAATGGTAATTTTCTAGGCTCAATAATAGCAGTACAATTATTATCCTATGCCACTGGATTAATTTCAAATTCAAATGTTATGCAGTGTATAAATCTAATTTCAAAATCAAAACTCAATTTAACGTTTCAAGAAGCATTACTTAGAGGGTTGGGATGCAATATACTGGTAAACGTAGCCATATGGCTTTCAGCAAGAGCATCAGATACCTCTGGGAAGATTCTTGGAATATGGTTTCCAATATTTGCTTTTGTAACCATAGGATTTGAACACTCCATAGCCAATATGTGGGTAATTCCAGCTTCAATAATATTGAATGGTGGTGGAGTAGAAGAATGGAAAAACTTCATGAATTCAAATCTCCTTCCAGTAACTATTGGTAATTGTGTAGGAGGAGTTATTGTGGCATTTTATCACTGGATTCTATCACAAAAGGAATGTGTGAAAACAGTGAAAAACATCGTACGTGAAATATTTCATATAACCATAGCATTAACGCTACTATTAACGTTATCAGTGGTTTTCCCATCAATTCTAATACTAACCTTTGGAGAGCATATTGATATAGTGGTAACATTAATCATATATCAATTAATAATATCAGTGTTAACAGCTAAAACGAGTTTGAAACTATCCGTCAAACTTTAACTTTACCCCTTTCAGCATTTAAATTGTTAAGGAATAAATGAAAATTGTAGTATGAAATGGATAGTTGATTAAAGGGTTGCATAACCCTATTGAGAAACATATTTATATGGGCATTGCTAAAAGGGTTTAGCCAATATAAAGGACTTGATTTGGGGGTGTAATCAATGAAATTAGTGAAAAACATTGAAATGTTTAAGACTTTATCATTTATAATTATCACATTGGCCTTTTCAATAATCTGCTACCTAATAAATTTAAGCTTTATTCAAAATGTAGCTGTAACTATTTTTGTAGCTAAGACAGCTGCTACTTTACTTTTTTGGAAGTTCAGAGTGGCATTTGCCCTCATTGGACTTGCAATTCTTTTTGCAACTGGATGTTTGGATGTAGAGCATTTTATTGAGTTTTCTTCACTTGATGTAGTAATCTTCCTAGTGGGCATGATGATAATAATAGGATACCTTGAAGAACATGGATTCTTTGAATATATCTTAAATGTTTTGGTCAGGTTTAGTAGAGGTAAACCTACTAGGATCTATCTTACATTAATGTTTTCTTCGTTTTTATTTGCAGCTATTGTTGATGAAGTAACATCAATACTCTTTATTACAGCAATAGTTTTACGAGTAGCGTTAGCATCAAACTTAAGCCCTATACCATTAATGTTAATGACTGTTTTCGCTACTAATATAGGTAGTAGTGCTACGGTTGTGGGTAATCCAATAGGCGTTATGGTAGCTTTGAGGGGAAACTTCTCCTTCATTGATTTCTTATATTGGTCGACTCCAGTAGCTATTCTCTCATTACTGTTGACGATAGCTATTTGCTCGAGATACTATCGTGAATACCTAAACTCTCTAAAATTTGAAGAAAGTGAAACTTTAAGTGAAAGTAATAGTCGTGAAAAACAAACTCTTAATTTCGCAATTTTCGCAATAACTCTACTAATTTTAGTATTGCATAGCCCAATAGAGCATCTACTACATTTAGAAAAGGGTATTATGCTCATTGTAACTTCACTATTCATGGCTGGATTAATTCTATTGATGGAAACTGAAAAAGCTAAAAATATTGTTGTTGAACGTGTAGATTGGTGGACACTCCTATTCTTCATAGCTTTATTTGCTTCTGTAGGAACTTTAAAGTATGTTGGAATTATAGATATCTTAATAGAAGGCTTTTTGAAAACTGGTTTAAAGAACTTTGAATTCTACCTATTTTTCACATATATTGGTGGATTTTTAACTGCTGTTATGGATAATGTGCTTGCAGTAGCTACACTTATACCTATTGTAGAAGGATTTAAAAAAGCTGGTTTAAACGTTTTACCATATTGGTGGTCTATGCTTTATTCCGGTACATATATGGGAAATCTCACACCAATAGGGAGTACAGCAAACATTATTGCTATAGGCATTGTTGAGCGCACCCATAAAGTATCCTTTAAAGAATGGTTAAAAGTTGGCAGCATAGTGAGTATACCAACTCTTTTAATTGCATCAGCAATAACTTATCTTAGAGCACTATACTTTGTATAAACAATCTAAACATAATTCAACATTTATTTATGAATTTAATATTTTGGTTTCGTTATAAATCTAACCACTATTACATCATTTCTCCTAATGATGCTTAGCTCATAATCTAAGCTAGTGAGAATCTCTATAATTCTATACCATGGAAAGTTTATAGGATCAAGAACTTCTATTTCATGTTCATAATATTGCTTAGTAACTCTACCAGTTGAACCTATGGTTTCAATGATAAACCTCTCAAGTTCAGCATTTTCCATAAGCAACAACCTCTAACCCAACATCTATATACAATTTATTTTTAAATTTATCTCATAAATACGTGTTAACAAATTCACAAATACTACTTTATGCCAACAAAACTATGAAGCCTATAAACAAATAATTTAGAATTATAAGTTAGATACATTTTTAAATTCATTTCTCTGAATTCCAGTTTCCACACAACTTCAATATTTATTAGATGAACAAATTAATCCACTAAACAATTATCGAAATAGCATTTACCTATTCCTTCACCAACATTCTCTTTTCAATTATCTTATTTTCCTCCATGTACTTCTTTAACTTTCTCAAGTAGTGGTCGTAACTTATATTTATCTTTCTATCAGTTATAAGCCACCTCCAAACAGCCTTTTTACTCCATCCAGCCTCAAGCCTCTTCAAAATTTCCTTGTAGGGTAAGTTTTTTTGGGGACGCCCCTTCTGTTTTCCAGCCTCCCAAGCCGCCATCTGCCTCTCCCTAAGCCTTCTACGTTCAAATTCTGCAACCCAACTCAAAATGCTCAACACAAGTTTACGGATGTTTTGATCTAGGGTTTGAAGCCACTCTTCCTTTACACTTATCACCTTTATCCCCATTTCCTCCAATTCCAATATTGTGTTTAAGGTATCCCTCATATCCCTCCCAATACGGTCTATTGCAAAAACCAATAAAACCTCTGGTTTTGTAACTGGTAATTCCTCCAGTAGTTGATTAGCTGCTTCACGATTCTTAAAACTCTTAACTCCTGTAACCCCCTTATCCACATATATCTTCACCAATTTAATCCCTCTAGAAGCTGCAAAATGATTTATAGCGTTAATTTGATTCTCTTCATCAAGCTCAACTCTACTAACCCTAACATAAGCAATACCCACAGACATAAAACCACTACACTTACATCTATAAACCATAGATATATATCCTTTACCAAACACTTTTATCAGTATACTGATTTAAGGGGTCTTTTGTCGGTTTTCATTTGGGTCATTCAGCCATAAGCTAAACTTCTAGTAACATTGAAAGTTCCCATAGACACCAATTTAATGCTCAAGAAAAGCTATTTCATGGAGGCTTGTGTAGAAGACGCTTCAATAAATATATGTTACATCAAAACTACAGACTTAAACGCTAATTACCAACTGTCAACATGAGAAATAATACTAAGAACATAAATTTTCAACCCCTTTATTCTTACGTTTTAGTATTCAATCAATAAGAATTTCATAGGGGGAATTATAAGTTAATAGTTTTACTAAAGGTTAGTTTTGTGAATAATAAGATTTGAACATTAACATTTCAAATAATAACTTCTTTGAAGATCTTTAAATAGAGTTGGTTCAATTTGATAAATTATTCTATGTTGGGAATTAAACTAGGATTTATGAATCCAATCGGATTCTAATAAGAAACGAGTAAATTACGATATTTATAGTTTAATTTCTAATGTACTAAATAAAATTTTAACGAAAATTTCAAATTTGAGTATTTGGATTTCTAAAGTTTAATTTATAATTAAAAATCTGATTTTTGTTGAAAAACAGTGGAAAGACCCATTGAATTCTACAGTTATGTGTTTATCATGGGATTTGAACAATGTATCTAGTTTACAACTATCATTTATTATTTGTGATGTATCATAAGTTTTTTGTATTTAATGGAAAAAGTTATTTACTAATTTCATAATACACGTATACGTGAAAATAAGGAGTAGAGTTAGAACTAGGGTTAAAAGGATTCTGAAAAATCATAATTTAAACTTCAAGGAAAAGGTTGTTTTGAGAGGGGGGTTGGAATGGAATGTGGATTTCTATATACAAGAATATAATACGGTAATCTTATGTTGTGAGGAAATAGGGGATTTATGGGAGAAATTCGCAGCATGTCAAGATTTAACTGTTAAGAATGGTTACACATGTATACTGGTTGTTGGAGGCTTTAAAATTCCATTGAAAATCCTTCAATTATCAGCTTTAAATGGGATTGTAATAGTGGATGAAGGGGGGATGGAGAATATACCTAAAATAGTGATGGGTGAAGGTGTAAGTGTAGAATTAAATTCTAAGACGGATGTAGCTGAACGTAGAACTCCGAGAAGAGTAGTTTCGGAATGTGAAGAAAGGATACTTGATATGTTGAGGAATACTCCTTTAACAGCAGAAGAAATTTTGGATGCTTTAAAGGGTGTATATCCACATAGAACTATAAGATGGTGTATATCGAAGCTAAAAAGTTCGGGAAAAATAATGGTTGTATCTAGAATTGCTGGAAGTGGAAAGGCTATATATGCTGTAAATCCACAACAAATATCAATAGCCATGAAGAGGTATCAAATATCTAAATCTTGGATTCGTAGGATAAGATGTGAAATTATCATTAAAGAATTGAAGAAAGTAAAGAATGGTGTTAGTGTGAGTGAAATGGCTGAGAGAACAGGTTGGAAAATACCTCAAGTAGTTGCAACATTAAATTGTTTAAGGAATAAGGGTTTAGTATATGAAGAGGAAGTTGATGGTAGGAGGATTTGGAAGTTAAAGGAGGAAGAATTGGGTTAGTAGCAGGATGAATCCAGTACCATATACTATAATGGTTGGTATTGTACATTCCCTAATCCATTCCTTCAATTCAACATTCATACCCATAGAGTTTAATTGTCCTAAAGCTATAATGTTTGCAGCGGCACCTAAGGGTGTTATATTACCGGCATAGCATGCTGAGATCAACATAATCCACCAAACTGGGTAGACGTTTATATAAGTTTTAAGTGATAAGACTATTGGAGTTAAAGTTGCCACTATAGATATATTGTCTATGAATGGTGAAAGTGAGAAAGTAAATAGGGAGACTAATGTGAATAGTAGTATTTCGCTTCCACCAGTTAAATTCATTATCATACTTGCAAGTTTCACAGTTACACCAGTATATTTTAATGCTCCAGCTTCACCAAGTATGAAAGCTATGAATAGTAAGCTCCACCAATCCACTTCACCTTCTACGATTTCTTTGGCTTCTTCACGATACATGATGAGTGCAGCAGCAGCTCCAAGGAAGCCGAAGCCTAAAAGCATAGTGCCATCCTCTAAACCTAAAATATGCTCCCAATATCCATGTGAAGCAACACCAATCACTGTAAATATGAATATTATTGTAGCCATGAGAAACTTTTTAAAATCACCAATAAGTGAAGCAAGATCTAAAACTACGCCACGTTCACTAATAACTTTATCTATAGATGATTGAACACTGGAAATATAGTCTACTCTCTTTCGAGTAAAATACCAGTATAGTATAGCTACACTTAATATTCCTATGGGCATACTCCACCTTAAAAATTCACTGAATTTTAATCCAGCTTCAAAGGCAATTATTAAACCAACAGGATTTCCAAGGGCTGTACCACTACTACCAATATTTGTAGACATTATTATTAGTAGTAGGGAGAGGGTAGGGTTAAATTCAAAGTATTGTGCAACTTCAAGCATTATTGTAGACATGAATATTATTGAAGATACTTCATCCATTAAACATGCAAAAAACATAGCGGCAAAGGACATTGGGAGAAGAAACCACTTAAAATTAAATTTACACATACTTAGAATCATAGTTGAAAACCATCTAAAGAAGCCTACACGTTTAAGTGGTGCCACAAGAATGCTAATAGCCACAAGAAATAGTATTATATTGAATTCAGCAGATTTTATGAAGGTTTCAACATCAATAACCCCCATTACAAATAGGATAACAACACTAACAAATGCTATCACCAATTTATACTGCCAATATAGGAATGCGCCTAAAACAGTTATTACAAAGGCAGATAAAGCAATTATTTGTTTCACATCAAAACCGAGAATATAACCAAATGTCAATGTAATTATTGGAGAGAAGAGTAAAGCTCTAAACTTTGAATTCACCCTACTCTGCCTACCCACAATCATCTGAATCCATAAGGCTTTATATACATGGTCAAATATAAGTATTAATGGTTATCTACATGAATGAGGGTATGAGAGTTATATCCATATTACTTGAAGATTTAAAAGGGTTATTTGCAAAAGATTACATGACGCCTATAAGAGATGTTATTGATGCTGAAACACCAATATGGAAGCTCATTGAAATAGCATCATACACCCCTGGAAGAAAAACGTTCTTTGTTGCTAAAGATGGGAAACCCATTGGGATGATATCCATATATAAACTATTTAAATGGATACTTCTCAAAACAAGGGAATTAAAGGACCTTATGGGTGAAATAGAAGTAGAAGTTAGGGAGGCTTTAGGGGTGCGTGCAATGGATTTTGCAGATAAACTTGTAACTGTACCTGAAGATGCAACGATAGTAGATGCAATGAGGGAAATGGTTAGATATAATGTGGATGTCATTGGTATAGTCTCAAGTGACGGGGAAGTTATAGGTGAATTAGAGTGTAGGATGATACTTGAATTAGCATTAAAACTCATTAGTAAAAGTTAAAATCTAAAGATAACATTTAAAGTAATATTCAAATAAACTATTAATACAGCCATTAGAAAAGCTCTTTCTAAGTTTATGTTTTTCGATGCACTTATAGCGGTAGATAGAAGTATGCATGATGCAAGCTGTAGTATTAGTATTATTATTCCTTGGATTATATTGTTTATGTTGGCTATCATTATGTATGGTATTGCTAGTAGTGGAAGTGTTGAGATACTTAATCCAAGTAATAGTAATCCTCTACCACCACTTCTACCATGAATAATTAATGATAATACTTCTAAAGAGAAGTATATGATTACCCAAGAAGCTAGAAATTTAATAGCTGTAATCCACTGTTCTTGTAAAGGCTTGTAAGAAGTGGAAAATAGTATAAGTTCAACATTAGTTTTATAACAAGTTATAAAGCCGAAGACTAAAGTTATTACTGGTATTACCACTCTAAGTATTTTATCTTCAAATAAAGCTAGGAAAAACCATTTTGGAAATAGTATTGTTGAAATTCTAGATCTAGTTTTTAAGGATATAAATCTCCTAGAATAATACTTCATTTCAGAAAATTTCTCTTTACCATCCATTAACAATCTATAAGCCATCCAACCCTTCTCAGTTAAGATGAATCTTTTATCCCCCTCTCTCCTAACTAAATCTCCTAGAAGCTCAATATTATAATATACGCTTCCAGCACTTACACCTAGATTATCCATAAGTTCTCTTAAACCAGCACTTCCACGAGCACCTAAAATCTCAATAATCTTCCTCCTAATGGGGTTACTTAAAACTTGATAGATATTTGAAATTTCTTCTTCACTCAATAATTCAGCACCACCATAACAATATTCATTAATACCAATAATTTAGTTATTGTTATTAATGTATATAAAGAATTTTTATCTCCCAGTAATAGGCTACTTACATTAAAAAATAGTTTGTATTTAGGGTTTTAACAATTGCATTAACCTATCCATTTTATCATTTAATTTCTCCATATCGAAAACTCTAGTTTCATGGAATGTTACATCTTCAATTAATGGTACCATGAATACAGCTCCAAAACCTTCACTATCTCTACATATCAATAGTACGAGTGGTTGAGCATTTAACCTATTACAGAAATATTTCATTTCTCCAGTC
This sequence comes from Methanomethylicia archaeon, assembly GCA_038727515.1. Classification (GTDB taxonomy): domain Archaea; phylum Thermoproteota; class Methanomethylicia; order Culexarchaeales; family Culexarchaeaceae; genus JAVYVS01. The sequence goes on along the minus strand of JAVYVS010000001.1, from coordinate 257,176 downwards.
CAAGTATTTGAGAATCCTTTGGATTCACCATCTTCAGAATATTTAACACTAATAAGGTATAATCCACCATCCTTAAAGGCTATTAAATCAAAAGGTAAGTCCATATCCTCCTCATTAACCCACTTAACATCATAACCTAAATTCCTCATGATATTGGCAGCAAATCTTTTTGGTGGGCTGGTTTCAGTAATAGTTTCATAAACTAATTTCCCAATAATTTCTCTAATCATCGACATACACATGGCAATTATCCTTGGATCTCCAGTCTCCTTAGCTTTATCATAACTCTCTGAAAGCTTCTTATAGTATTCTTCAACCCAAATTTGAGCGTCTTCAGGTAGTTCTTTCCTTACAGCTTCTAGGTATGATATAAAGTTTTCAATCATTCCAAGATATTCTTCTACACTGACATCCATTTAAACCGCCAAACAATGGATACTAAACAATACTAATAGAAAAACTTTGCTGTAAATAGGGATTTAAATCAAAAGATAAAGGGAGGGGATTTATTTTGTGCTGGAAACCCCCTCTATCTTGATATTTTTATGGTTATTGCACTCACATTGACTTGGGAGCCGTCTTGTGCAGTCACAGTTTCTGTGCCTATCTCAATGTTTTTAACTTTGAGATCCGTTATAAATCTATTACGTAATATTTCCACTATATCCACAGCTCTACTTATAGCTCTTCCCCTAGCCTTTATTTCAATTTCTTTTCCTGCACCACTAAGCTGCGTTATACATGCCAATACGTAATTCATTATTGGCTTTTTACCCACAAGTATAACATTACTCAACATAGGTCTCCTCTCTGATGCTGCTGCAGACTTCTGCGTTGTCGGCTCCCCAGCCACTTGAGCTTCTTTCTTAGCTTTAGACATTCATGCTTCACCTCCAATACTTATATGTCACTTAACAATATTTGGATTTAACAAGTATAAAATCTTTACCCTCCAAAAACAATGATAATTGTATTTCTCATACATTACTTAATTAATTTTATATACACATTGTTTTAATGCTACTAAAATGGTGTATTCAATGATTAATGTGGAGGCTGCATCAATACTCATATTTGTCTTAACTTGGATTTTAATGATTAAACGTCCATGGAATATTAAACTTGGAATAGCCTCTGGTTTAGGAGCTCTTCTATCACTAGTATTTGGGGTTATAAGTTTAAATGATGTTTTTGAAGCTTTAGAAATTGTTTGGGATGCAGCTTTAGCTTTCATTGGTATACTAATACTTTCCGCTACTCTTAACGCCATGGGATTCTTTAAATGGGCAGCTATGAAGATAATTAATTTAGCCCATGGAAGTGGAGTTAAAGTATATTTTTACATAACCTTATTAACAGCTTTGGTAAGCATATTATTTGCCAATGATACAGCCATACTAATCTTAACACCAATCGTTATTGAAATAATTAGACAGCCAACAATACCCTATGAGGGGAGGATTGCATACATCTTTGCAACTGGATTAATAGCTGACACAGCTGCAATGCCATTTATAACAAGTAATCCAGTAAACATCGTTTCTGCAGATTTCTTTAAGTATACCTTTATAGACCACCTTAAATTTATGGGTCCAATAGCAATACCAACAATAATAATTAGCATATTTGTAGTTTATTCAATTTTTAAGAAGAGTATCCCAAAAAAGTTTTTGGAGGATGTTCATCAAATGCTTCACTACCCAATGGATCCAATGGATCTAAAGGTTATTATAGCAGTATTGGTATCGATTGATTTAGGATATGTATATACATCTCTACATAGAATTCCAGTTTCAATAATCCTTTTCTCTGGAGCCATAATACTACTATTATATTATGCAGTTACACGTAAAACTATATTTGTAACACCAAAGTCAAAATATGTAATGCCAGAAGAAGCTAAAGGTGTAGTAAACATATTGTTGGAGGTTAATTGGGATATACTTGTATTTATGGTTGGAATATTCTTAGTGGTTCAAGGCCTTAGACATATTGGTATTGAAACATTATTTGCAAATCTACTATTGTGGGGTTCAGAATTCCCATCAATACTATCAACTGTGATTCCAAGTTTAATAGTTACTATAGGAGCAAGCTTCATGAACAATTGGCCTATGACCATGATAGGCTTAATATCCATTGAAAAAGCATATACACAATGTAATCCATCACAAAAACTATACTACAATTTAATATTCTCTAACATTATAGGAAACAATTTAGGCCCACACTTCTTCCCATTTGGTTCACTGGCAATTTTAATGTGGCTTGAAATAGTTAGAAGTAGAGGTTTAAACATTAGGCTTAGAGATTACTTGAAGATTGGAGGGATGCTATCAATAATTGAAGTTATTACAGCCTCAACCATATTATGGGTAGAATTGTATATACTTCATTTTCAATTTTAAATTCACTTAATTTTGAAATGAAATTCACAGTAGGGGTCTCCTCTAGCAAGACATTTCGCTTCAAACCCTGTAACATCACTTTTACCCATTAACTCCATAAGCCAACCTTCAATCATACCTCTAACAAAGTGTGAACCAGTATAACCCTCAATTTCAAGTCCAATATCACATTCAATGGAATGATGAACCCTTATAATGAACTCCCCTGAATCCACATCTGCTTTCACAGTCTCCCAAAAACCGAATCCACTCACTGAAAACCTAATTTCAGCCATTTTAAAGAGTTTATCAATATCTCTTCCCACAAATCTCTCATGATCCCTAAAACCTGCCTTTCCAATTTCTTTACCAAGAGCATTCAATAGAAGCCACCACCTCCTCTTATGAAATTCCTCGACAATACACTTAAAGCTATGTTTCATGAGTATTATAGCTCTGGAACCCATAGCAAGTGGCATAGTCTTTGGGTCTACTGCAACGCCTTCCACTGGGCTTACATAAACCATTACATCTACAACTCCATCAATACCCCTAAGAGATTTTGAAACTTCATCTAAAACCTTTTCCGCAACTTGAGTTACATCTACAAAAAACGTTATGTATCCATATTGGTCTGGATACTGCGTTGAATATACACCTAAAATATTTATTCCGTGAACATAGAAGTTTTCTGAAAGATCATGTAGTATACCAACCTTATAATATGCTTCTGGGTCTATTTCAACACGTATAGTAGCTATTTTACAAGGTTTATGTAGTTGTAAAGTCATGATCTCCTTTGGATAGAAAATCTCAGTTTCACCTTCTCCTTCAGCCATCTTAATGCCGCCCAGAATAACTATAATTTCTTCCAAAAAAAAAAACTTTATGATCTCTCAGTCGTATAATATTTAATTTTATTTCTTTAATTTTTCTAAGTATCCTTTGAGGGCTTCTATGTTGAATTCATGTTTACTCCTCCTATTTAAGTCAACTCTTAATCCAAGTTTTCTAGCATCTTTAACTGTTAATCCCACCTCCTTTAATTCTCCTATGCTAAATCCTCTTCCAACCCTTATTTTTGGAGGTAGATTCACGTTTAAAACTGATTTTACCAGTGGTTTAGGTGGTTCTTCAACCATGTTATCACCCTAATCAAACTCTAAATGTTTAAATCAAAAAGAGGGTTGTTATATTTATTTCGTTTGTATGTTGAAGGTTTATTTAGGTGAAAATGTTTTCATAAAGTTTTTTATCAACTTTACTCCACTCTATACTTCCATTTTTAAAAGCTTCTCTCTCCGTGGTTGTAGTATCATAGATTTCAAATGTACAGTAGCCGTCTCCTGTAAGTATGCATGAGGTATGTATAACCTTCTTTTCTGGGTTTACCATCATTGATTTCGCTGGATCTACATAGCAATATATGCATCCAAATTTTGCCATATTGTATTCCAAGAATACTTCTGCTATCTTACATCCATAAACTCTATTTCCCTCAGTCTTTTCACTAGCTCCATATTTTGGAAAGTCTGGTAAACCCCTCTTTATTCTTTCACCGATGAGTTTACCATACTCCATTATTGCTTTCAAAGATAGTTCTTTAGCCTTCTCCTCACCAAATTCTTTAACCAATACTTTAACATATGCTATATGTAATAGTGCAATTCTTTTTACAGCTATTTCCACTTGTTCTGCACATTCTTTTTTCACCATTTCCTACCCCACCAACCATATAGATGATGTTGACATGGACATTTAACCATAACTCTACACCAAAATTTACAATAGATTTCCCCATAATTTCTTGCGATTCTAAATCTACAGTAATCTCCTTCAATCATACACTATAACTTAACACGTTTAGAGGAAAAATTTTAGGGTTAACTAATCCAATATAGATTTAGGATGAGATTTGAAGATTAAATTTTGGCTTTTGGATTTAAATTATGAATTTAGAAATGGAATTCCAGAGGTGTGGCTTTGGGGTATAACAAGTGATGAACGTAGAATTCTTATTGTTGATAGAAGGTTTAAACCATATTTCTATGCTGTTTTAAAAGGTGATGTTAATGCTGAAGATATTGGTAATAGTATTCTTAGACTTTTTCCACGTAATGTAATTGGTTTTGAAGTTTGTGAAAGAAAGGTTTTTGGTAAGAATGTTAAAGCTTTAAAAATTTATTGTAGTGATCCAGATAGAGTGGATGATACTGCTTCTAAAGTTAAGGGTTTACCAAATATTTTAGATGTTTATGAATATGATATTAGATTTACACTTAGATATTTAATTGATAATGGAATTAGACCTTGTGGATGGATTGAAGTGGATTGTGAACCTTTAGATGGGTATGGTAATGTTAAGGTTGATTCCATCTATTTAGCTCTTGATAAACCTATATCCATTGAAGATCCAAGTATTCCAAAACTTAAGATTCTTGGATTTTGGTTTATTTGTTTAAGTTCATCTGGCTCACCAAAACCTGAGAAAGACCCTATAATTGTAATTTCAACTATTGATGGTGATGGCGTAGAAAAGATGTTTACTGTAGGTGAAGATCTAAGTGATTTAAATATTTTAAAGAGGTTCATTGATTATGTGAATTCATATGATCCAGATATAATTGTCAGTTATGGTTCTAATTCTAGACTTATACCATACTTATTGGAGAGAGCTAGAAGGAATGGTTTAAAGTTATGTATTGATAGAGTTGGAAGTGAACCACATACAAGTTTGTATGGGCATATATCTATTACTGGTAGGATAAATCTTGATCTATTTGATTTTGCAGATGAATTTCAAGAGGTTAAAGTTAAGAGTTTAGAGAATATTGCTGAGTATCTTGGAGTTATGAAGGCTGAGGGTGTAATAGAGGATTTTGAAGTTCAAGATTATTGGCGTGATCCAAATAGAAGAGGGGATTTATACAGGTATTCCATGGATAACGTTAAGAGGATTATGGGTGTTTATAGAGCCATAATTGATTTTGCAATTCAATTATCATATCTCGTTGGTTTACCATTGGATTTCATTGGTACAGCTGCTGTTGGATTTAGAGTTGAATGGTTCTTGATTAGGAATGCATATAGATTTGGTGAACTTGTTCCAAAGAGGAAGGAAGTATTATATCAACCCTATGCTGGAGCAATAGTTTTACAACCTAAACCTGGATTACATGAAAATGTTGCAGTAATAGATTTTAGAAGTATGTATCCAAGTATAATGTTAACATATAATGTTTCCCCAGATACATATATACCACCAGAAGAACCTGAGCCACCGTGTGGAGTATACATTGCACCTGAAGTTAAACATAGATTTAGAAGGGATCCTCCAGGATTCTATAGGGATGTATTGAAAACTTTAATTGAAGTTAGAGATAACATTAGAAGTGTAATTAAGAGTTTAAGCTCAGAAGATCCATTATATAAGGTTTTAGATGCTAGACAGAAGGCTATAAAAGTTATTTCAAATGCCATGTATGGTTATGCTGGTTGGATTGGTGCTAGATGGTATATTAAACCTGTAGCTGAAGCTGTAACTGCTTGGGGTAGAAGTCTAATTTCAAATACTCTTAAAATCTCCAGTGAAATAGGTTTAAAAGTTGTTTATGGTGATACTGATAGCTTATTCGTAGAATATAAACCTGAACTCGTGGAGAAATTGTTGGGTAGAATTAGAAGTGAACTTGGTTTTGAAGCTAGGATAGATAAAGTTTATGTTAGAATACTGTTTACTGAAGCTAAAAAGAGGTATTGTGGATTACTTGAAGATGGTAGATTGGATTTTGTTGGTTTGGAAGTGGTTCGTGGAGATTGGGCTAATGTGGCTAAGATTGCTCAAGAAAGGGTTTTAGAGATAATTATGCATGGTGAAGGTGTTAATAAAGCTTTAGATTTCATTAGAAGTTTCATTGGAAGAATGAGGAAGGGAGAAATACCATTCAAAGAGTATATTATTTGGAAGACTTTAACCAAGGATTTAAGTGAATATGAAGTTAAAGCTCCACATGTTGAAGCTGCAAGGATACTTAAGGAAAAAGGCTTCAGCCTCTCACTAGGTGATAAAGTTGGATACATAATTTCCATTGGTACTGGGAAACTTTATGAAAGGGCTATACCATACATGTTGGCTTCAAAAGATCAATTGGATGTAGAATACTATATTTCAAATCAAGTTTTACCAGCAGTTTCAAGAATACTAGAAGTATTTGGAGTAAGGGAAGAACAAATAATGAGTTTAGGTAAAACTAAAACTTTAACGGATTTCTTTAAACCTAAAGTTAGCGGTAAACCTTAAGGAAATGATATATAAAAGCTAGAATATCAGATTCCTCTCTCGCTCTAACTTCTGGAGATGCACCTATGTGACCACTCATTTCCTCAAGCCTAAGATAAACATTAGCTCCAACACTTAGAAGTTTAGCTGCAAATTTTAATGCATGAGCTGGATGAACTCTATCATCCTTTAAACCAGTGTAAATCATTGTTGGTGGATATTTTAAGTTTGACTTTAAATTGTGATATGGTGAATACTTTAATAGATATTCCCTATCAAAGGGGTTTTCTGGATCTCCATATTCTAAAATCCATAATTTTGCTACTCCAGGGTGAAGCTTATGAAATTTAAGCATATCAATCACTGGATATCCAATTACTGCGCAATCCACAATTTCAGGGGTTTGAGTTATTATTGCTGAGACTAAGAGTCCACCATTACTCCTACCGGTAATAGCCACCTTAGCTCCAAAACTCTTAAGCTTCTTTATAACAGCTTTGAAATCCTCAAATACATTCTGCTTATTATGTAGCATTCCAGCCTTATGCCACTTCTCCCCATACTCCAATCCACCCCTAATATTTGCAACAGCATATGTCAATCCATCCTCCAATAATATCTTCACTATAGGTGTAAATGTTGGAGTTAAAGATATTCTAAATCCACCATAACCATAAAGCAGCACTTTATCAATAGGTTTACCTCTACCTTTAACCATAAAGAAATGTATCCTTGTTCCATCTCTTGATACAGCTGTATCTTCAATTATCTCATGATCAAAATCAATCTCCATGGAAGCTAGAATTTCATGTTTATCATCATGGAGGAGATGTATCTGATATGGCATTAAGAAAGATTCAACTTTAAATGTAGTTTTACCATTACAATACTGTAAATTCCTAATAGTTACAGGTTTTGGAAAATCTAATCTCCTTATAAATACACCATTAAAATCATAAAACTCTAATTTTGAAGATGCATTAAACAATTTATGCAGTATAATCCCATTATCAGTAACAATTCCACCTAAAATTGGATTTAAATCATCCTCCCCCACTATAATTTCACATCCTCCATCCCAAACAACCCTAACATCACCATTACCCTCTGAACCATAATATATGACTATATACCTTCCATTAATGTAATCCATAGGTTCAGTTATAGATTTCAAATCACCATATACATGCCTCCAATCTTCAGGTTTATCAAGATCTCCAGACCAAAATTCAACTCCAACCCAACCACAACTAATAGTTAATAAAGCTTTATCACCATGATTTGAACTCCTCAAATCAATATAGTGCATTGATGGAGGTTTAATACTTTCAATAAAGGTTTCAGAACCATTTTCCCTCAAAAATATTCTAGTGGCTGGAGGCTTAACACCATCGGGAGTTAAACCCCTCCTAAAAGCTCTAACATAATAATATCTCTCATCATCAATCCAAGTTATCGAATGTACAAAACCTTCAAGTTCATCAATCTCCTCCATGGAAAATGCATCTAAAATCTTAATTTTACTTTCATCAGAACCACCAATAGAATATGCATATGCAATCCTACTTCCAGAAGCATTTGAATACAAACTATGTATAACAATATCCCTCCCTAAATCCTTAGAATCAACAATGTCACTTAATTCTCCATCAAAATTCAATAATCTAATTTTATAAGAATCATATTCTCTAACAAGTAAATATATACCTCTACTAGTTAAATTCATAACTAATATTATTGGAAACCTATAAACATCAAGAACCCTAGGATAAATATTATCTGAAAGAACATTAAATTCAGATTTAAACTTTAAATTCAAATTCCTAGCCCAATCCAAAACCTTTGAATCCTCAATATTCTCTAACCACTCAAATTCATCAACTAAACCCATATTAATAAAGATTATAATCCAATTAATTTAACATTTATGCTTTTATTTCTATTGGTTTTATTTTGAATTTGCATTTTTCTTTTTCTTGTGTTATGCATTCTTCTTCTATGCATTCTACTTCTCTTCCCAATAGTTTTGTGTAATATCCTTCTATTAATCCTCTTATTAGTGATGATTTAATTTTCCTACCAGCTTCAAAATTAATCTTACACTCAATACAATCATAAACATCATACTCAATCTCTAATGGATCAAAACTCCTTCTAACAACCTCCAACCTTCCAAAACCTGTTAATGTAAATAATTTCTCTGCGATTCTCACAGTGGATTCTAAGTCTGTTTTAAATATTTCTCGATGGCTTTTGTAGTATTCTTCACCCATTCTTCTACCAACTAAGTATAACACTATTTGTGGAGTTATCTTTAGATTTTCCAGTATACATTCTATTAGTGATTTGAATGCTGTTTCACGTAGTATCAATATTCTTTCACCAAATAATTTTGGATATGAATTTGAAATTGATGCAAACCCCTTAATATCTGATATATGTATCCCAAAGTTTTCCACGTATTTTACTCTACTCTTCAATTTCTCTAAAACTTTAGATAGCTTTGCTTCATCAGTGGTATCCATGAAAATTGCCACATTGGAATTACTACTGAAAAACTTTATTATTGGTATTCCTTCTTCAGCAATTATCTCACTTAAATCTTTTAATATTCCTATTTCATGTATTGCTTCCTTGCTAAACATTACATATAAAACACTTACCCTATTATCTTTTGATATCACTATTGGTAATGGTTCAAAATACATAATTCTTCATTGCAAATATATGGTATAATATCATATAAATATTACTCTTTTTTTGCAAAATATTTTCATTACATTAATTGATTCTTTAGAAGGTGATATATTTAAACATATGTTAGACAATATTTAATTTCGATATTTATGGTGGATATAAGAGAGATAGCTAAAATTACCCCTAAAACTTTCAAAGTATATCTTGAAGATCCATATATAAGGGAAATTGAATCTACGATTATGGGTGTTCATTGGGAGAAGAAGGATCGAGCATACATAACCCTTGATAAAACCATATTTCATCCTAAAGGTGGTGGACAAGATGGAGATTCTGGATTAATTATTGGGGAAGGATTTAAATTCAATATTTTAAAGGTATTGGAAGTTGATGATGTAATATTTCATTATATAAAGCTCATTTATGGATCCCCTGAAATAGTGAAAACTGATTTAATGGTGAAATGTATTCTTGATTGGGAGAAGAGAATTAAAATTATGAAGCTTCATACTGCAGGGCATGTATTAGATTATGCCGTTGGGGAAGCTTATGGTGGATTAATTGAAACTTTAAGTGCAAATCATAGTCCACCAGAAGCATATATTGAATATAAAGCTGAAATTCCAAGTGAAGATAAGATTAGGGTTATTTATAATGAGGCAAATAAAATTGTAAGAGAGCATAGGAAGGTTAGATGCGTTTGGGTTGAATATAAAGATCTAAGTAGATATGCATTTAATGCTCCAAATCTTGATAGACTTCCAAAAGCAGATAAATATAGGATTGTAATTATTGAAGGTATCAATGGGATACCATGCACTGGAACTCACTTATCAAATACTGGAGAAATAAACGAGATAAAGATAGTTAAAATTGAGAAAACAGATTCTGGTTTTAAACTATACTATGATGCCATATAAAAAACGTTATATCATAGGTTATGATAACTATGTTTTATGCAAACAATAATACTTAAACCGGAAAAGCCTGTGGAAATTGAAGAAGAATATGATGTTATAATTGTAGGTGCAGGAATAGCTGGATGTACGGCTGCAATATATACCTCTAGACAAGCATTAAAAACACTTTTAATAGATAAAGTGGGTATTGGTGGAAATCTATTAATCACACATTTAATAGAGAATTATCCAGGTTATCCCACAATAAGTGGAATAGAATTATCAGAGAAAATTAGAATTCAATTGGAGAAATTCAATGTACCAATAATATTTGAAGAAGTTAAAGAAATAGATCTGGTAAATGAACAAAGATTCTCTGTGAAAACGGGAAGTGGAAAGACGTATATCTCAAAAGCAGTAATAATAGCCACTGGAACAACACATAATAAACTTGGAGTTCCAGGAGAAGATGAATTTCTTGGAAGGGGAGTAAGTTATTGTGCTACTTGTGATGGCCCCTTCTATAGGAATAAGATTGTTGCAGTAATAGGTGGAGGCAACACTGCTGCAACATACACAGAATACCTATCAAACATATGTAAAAAAGTCTATTGGATACATAGAAGACGGGAATTTAGAGCAGAACCATACCTACAAAAACTAGCGTTATCAAAAGAAAACGTTGAAACTTTAACACCATACAAACCACTAGAATTTAAAGGGACAAAAAAACTTGAAAAGGTAATACTAGAAAACACTGAAGATAAAAGTATAATGGAATTAGAGGTTGATGGAGTATTCATATCCATAGGACAAACTCCAAACATAGAACCCGTAAAAAAACTACCTCTACAATTCACAGAACAAGGATATATAAAGGTAGATGAGAGGATGAGAACAAATATAAGAGGGTTATGTGCAGCTGGAGACATAACAGGAATAGAAAATCAGTATGTGATAGCAGCAGGACAAGGAGCAACAGCCGCCTTAACAATATCCAAGTATCTAAAAACAAAAGAATGGAAATAAACTTAAACAAAAAAGATTATGAAAAATTCAAAAGTTATTATATTTAAACACAAAGCCTCTTATATTTGTGTTTAAAGTTCACAATTGTAATTGTTCTAATAACTAGAAATAAGAATTTAGTTTTTAGTGCCATTTTAGTATCTTCTTGTTCATGAATATTTCCGGTAGTACGAATAGACCCCAGCTTGATACTGCCATTATATATGTTAAGTCTTTTAGGTTTAGTGGGGATAGATGGAATAATTGTTGTGTTATTGGTATGTATGTTATTGCTAATGTTATGATTGTTGAAGCTATGACTGATATTACGAAGAATTTGTTTTGTAGAGCTTTTCTACCCATTTTCCATACACTTTGTTTTTCAGATCTACAATTCCAGACTACGAAGAGTTCGAATAATGCAGCTTGTACGAAGGCTGCTGTTGTTGCTTCTCTATATGTTAATTGTCTTGCTTCTTCATCTATTCCCCATGGGAAGTTCCATGGATATGTTGGCCAAACATAGTATTCTAGGCAGAAGACTAGTATTGTTCCTGTGGCTTGGAGTATGAATGATGCTATTATGAATGCTAGCATGCCATGTAGTATTCCTTCCTCTGGTTTTCTTGGTGGTCTATTCATTACGTCTATGTCTGGGGGGTCTGTGGCTAATGCTACTGCTGGCGCTCCATCTGTTACTAGGTTTATCCATAGTATCATTGCTGGTAAGAGTGGTAGTGGGAAGTATTCTGCACCGAATAATCCACCTAGAATTGCGAAGGATCCTATAACTAGTAGTTCGTCGAAGTTGCATGCTAATAGGAATCTTGCATATTTTCTTATGTTGTCGTATATTACTCTTCCATATTCTACTGCTCTAACTATTGTTGCAAAATTGTCATCTGCTAGTATGATGTCTGCTGACTCCTTTGTTACGTCTGTTCCAGTTATTCCCATGGCTATTCCAACATCTGCAGCTTTTACTGCTGGTGCATCGTTTACTCCATCTCCAGTCATAGCCACTATATGCCCCCTCTTCTTTAATGCTTTTACTATTCTTAGTTTATGTGCTGGTGAAACTCTTGCGTAGACCGTGATTTTCTCCACTATTTTCTCAAATTCTTCATCGCTCATTTTGTCTAGTTCTTCCCCTGTTACCGCTATATCTCCCTCTTTAAATATTCCAACTTCTTTTGCTACGGCTATGGCTGTGAGTTTATGGTCTCCAGTTATCATTATTGTTTTTATTCCTGCTTTTTGACATAATTTATTTGCTTCTATGGCTTCTTCTCTCGGTGGATCTATCATTCCCTCTAATCCTACGAAGATCATTTCTGATTCTATATTTTCATTGTATTCCATTATTGTTGGTGGTAGCTTCCTGTATGCCATTGCCAATATTCTTAAAGCATTTGAAGCCATTTCTTCATTCAATTTTAATATTTTCTTTCTATGTTCTTCTGTTAATGGTATTTCTATTCCATTTTCTATTATTTTACTACATTTACCTAAGACTATTTCTGGAGCTCCCTTCATGTATGCATGTATTTCTCCTTCAGGTGTTTTATGTATTGTTGTCATACGTTTTCTCTCTGAGGAGAATGGTATTTCTCCTATTCGCGGATAATTTTTCTCTAATTCTTCTCTTTTAATTCCAGCTTTTTCTGCTGCTACTATTAATGCTCCTTCCGTGGGGTCTCCAAAGATTTCCCATGAATTATTGTTTTCATTTCTTCTTAGTTTAGCATTATTGCATAATGCTCCTATTTGAAGTAGAAGTTTTAAGTTTCCCTCTGGATTTAGGGTTTCATTCCCAATTTTGAATTCTCCCTTTGGTTCATATCCCACTCCAGTTACCTCTGTTAACCTTCCATCCACATATATTCTCCTTACCGTCATTTCCCCTTTTGTTATAGTTCCAGTTTTATCTGAGCATATTACTGTTACTGATCCTAGGCTTTCTGCTGCTGATAGCTTTCTTATGATGGCATTTCTTTTTGCTAGTTCTCTTGCTCCTAGTGCTAGGGCTATTGTTACTATTGCTGGTAGCCCCTCTGGTACTGCTGATATTGCTAAAGCTATTGAAGACATGAATGCTTGTATAAATCCTTCAATTTCAAAGGTTTTTTGCATAAATACTTCAAAGGCTTCAAGTACGAAGATTAATGCACATACTGCAATTACTATTTTCGCTATTTTTGATGCGAAAATGTTTAGTTTTCTTTGTAGTGGTGTTTCTTCTTCCTCTAGTGTTTGAACCATTTCCGCTATTTTCCCGAATTCTGTGTTCATTCCAGTGGCTACAACTATTGCTTTTCCTCTTCCATGTACTGTGTGTGTTGCTGAGAAAACCATGTTTCTCCTTTCACCTATATGTGTATCCTCCCTTAGGGTTGTTACCTCCTTTATTACTGATGTGGATTCTCCAGTTAATATTGCTTCATTTGTCCTTAACTCTATGGCTTCTATTAATCGTGCATCTGCCGGTATTCTATCACCTTCTTCCAATAATATTATGTCTCCCGGGACTAGTTCTCTTGCAGGTATGACTTCTTCAATTCCATTACGTATTACTCTTGCTTTTGGAGCTGCCATTTTTCTCAGGGCTTCAACAGCTTTTTCCGCTCTATATTCCTGTATAAATCCTGTTATAGCGCATAACATTACTATGGCCATTATCGTTATAACATCTGCAAAAGATTCCATGAATTCTCCACCATGGATTAATTCCCAGTATCCGATTACTGCTGAAAATATGGATGCAGCAATTAACAATAATATGAATATATCCTTAAATTCATCTAGAAACATTTGTAGTGGTGTTCTACGTTTAACAGTTTTAATTTCATTATAACCATATTTCTCCAATCTCTTCTTAGCTTCTTCATGTGTTAATCCATTTAAATTTGTGTTTAATTCCCTTAGGATTTCATTGATTTCCATTGAATGCCATGCTTTACCCATTAGTTTATCACCAAATCATTCATGTATTCTTAATTATTTCTGTTATACAAGATATTTATTCTTGTCTATCAATGTTTTATTGGTGTTATTTATGGTTAGGATTGGTTTTATAACTATTGGGCAATCTCCTAGAATTGATGTTACAAGTGATATCTTGAAGTTTTTACCAAGTAATATAGATGTTTTAGAAGTAGGTGCTCTTGATGGTTTAAGTAAAAGTGAAGTTGAAGTTAAATTTAAGCCGGAGGCTGGAGAAACAGTTTATGTTACTAGGATGAGGGATGGTTTTGAAGTTAAGATTTCTAAAGAGAAGATTCTACCTTTAGTGGGTGAATGTGTAAAGAAGTTGGAGGCTTCCAATGTTGATGTTATTGGAATTTTATGTTCTGGTGAATTTCCACGTTATAAAGCTTCTATACCCATAGTTTACCCTGAGAAGATTTTGAAGGGGTTTGCCTCTGGCTTATCCTATAGTGGTTCCGTGGCGGTTTTAATTCCAGCTATGGAACAATTGGAGTATGCAAAATTGAAGTGGAGTGGATTATTTGAAGATTTAAAGGTTTATGCCATATCCCCATATACTGCAAGTTTAAATGATTTTAGAATTATTGGTGGGAAATTAAGGGGTGATAACGTTAAAATGATAATTATGGATTGTATTGGTTATAATCTTGCTCAAAGAGATGTTTTAAAGAGTTGTGGAAACTTTATGATTTTAACTGCTAGAACTGCTTTAGCTAGAGCTATTTGTGAACTCATTCAATAACGCTTTTAATTCTATTAATTATTTCTTTTGCTAATTCCATGTTTGCTGCTGCAATATATTTTGATCTAATGTTATCATTGAATTCAAAGTCTAATGTTGATCCATATTCATTGATTACTATTCCTCCAGCTTCTTTAACCATGAAGCATGCTGCAGCAAAATCTGTTAATCTTAATACTCCCCTCAAATCTATGAAGGCATCGCAGATTCCAGCTGCTACAAAACATGTTTCTAGAGCATCTGTCCCTATGAATCTTACATGTTTTGCTTCACTTATTAATGGTGTTACAAGTTTTAAGTGTTGTAGATATTTCCCCCTAATATTCATGTCTACAGCAATTAATGCTTCACTTAAATTTTTCACTTTACTTGGGGTTACTCTCCTCCCATTTAATTTTACACCAAACCCCTTTAACCCTATGAATGTATCTCCAGTAACTAGATTCATTACTATTCCACCAATTATACTTCTGAAATTGTTTTCTTCTGCTACCGCTATCGATGTGGAGTATATGGGATATCCCCTATAAGCATTTAAGCTTCCATCTAAGGGGTCTACTATAAATATTGGTTTTCCACTTCCATAAACATGTTTCCCAGTTTCTTCACCTATAAATGTGAAATAACTATATCTTTCCCTCAAGAATCTTATTATTTCCTCTTCTAATTCAACATCTATTTTCGCTCCTTCCTCTTCACTTATTGGTTTATGCTTCAATTTCTCTGAAGCTTTAATCTGGATTCTCTTGGCTATTTCAATTAATGTTTCATTTAAATCCATTTTAATCACCATGTACCTTTAATCAATGTATAATTTAATGCTTCAATTATGTTGCTTACTTCAATAATCTTCAAATGGTATCCTATACTTTTAAGGTATTGTTCTACGTTTATAGTTTTGTATTGGTATGTTATGATCTTAATCCCTCTTCCAATCTCCTTTTCTACTGGTATTAGTATTTGTGTTTGTGCTTGACCTTTTGGAACTAGGAATATTTTACAGCCATTTCTTGCTGAAGCTATAGCTTTCTCTATTATTCCCCCAACTTGTCCTATACTTCCATCACTATTTATTGTTCCAGTTATGTATATGGTGTTGTTTACTGATTGTTTGGTTATTGCTGAGATGATGGCTATTGTTATGGCTGCACCTGCACTTGGTCCATCTACAACTTCAACTTCTTCATTTGCAATTACTGATATGATTACATTTGTGCTTCCAAGACTTACTCCAGTATATTTTTCGGCTACAGCTGCCGCTATTCTAACACTTGCTTGTAGGTCTATTCCAATATTTGGTTTTGTATTTACAAGTATTTTGCCATCTCCAGGTGTTAATTCTACTTCAGCTTTCATTACTACCCCTTCATATGAAGTTGTGAAAAAGTCTTCTTGTATAACTCTTACTGCAACAATATTTACCTCTGATTTCCCAATGAGTGGAATTCCAGTTTTGTTTTGGTATAGTTTTGTATAGTATTCTAATTGCATACGATAGTATTCCAGTTGTTGTTTTGTATAGTTTAATTGTGCTTGTAATTCTCCCATTATACTATTGCTCTTTGAGACTTCTATTGATAGTTCTTCTATTATTGATTCAAGTTGGTTGCTCCTAATGTTTAAAGCTATTATTATTGATGTTAAAGCTAGATTTATGGTTAAACTTATTATTAGGGTTATGCTCAAGATTCTATTTACGCCCATATACATCTACTTACTAATTTAATTTAAGGGTTAGATAAATCTTATAATTGAAACATAGATTTCAAGGGGGTGTGTAATAAGGTTATAAGTTGAATTATAACTTATTATTTGTGGTGGAGTATCTTTGAATAAGCCTTTAGCCTCTATTATATCTGTTGGTATTTCAAAGTTTGGTAAACTTATTGGTAAAAGTGCTAGAGAGATTTTTTATGATGCTTTTAGGGAATGTATAGATGCTATCCCAAAATTTTCTGTGGATATGATTAAAGCTGCATTTATTGGTCAGATGAGTGGTATGTTTGAGCATCAAGAGCATAATGCACCCATATATTTAGAGTGGTGTGGACTTAATGGAGTTGATGGTTTTAGAGTTGAATGTGCATGTGCATCTTCTGGTGTTGCCCTTAAATTGGGGGTTATAGCTATAGCTTCTGGTCTCTATGATTTTGTTTTAGTTGGTGGAGTTGAAAAGATGACTCATCTACCCACTTCAGATGTAACTGATATTTTAGCTACAGCCTCAGATTACTTCTTTGAGCAGATTAATGGATTAACTTTTCCAGCATTATACGCTTTAATGGCTACTGCACATATGAAGAAGTATGGGACTACTCAAGAGCAGATGGCTTTAGTCTCTGTTAAGAATCATGCTAATGCTAATTTGAATCCTAAAGCCCATATGTATGGTGTTGATAATGTGACTATAGATAAGGTTTTAAGTTCTAGGGTTATTGCTTGGCCTTTAAAACTTTATGATTGTTCACTTATATCTGATGGTGCTGCTTGCCTAATTCTTACGAAACCTGAATTGGCGTATAGGTATTCTGATGATGTTGTACACATAATTGGTTTTGGTCAAGGTCATGATAGTATAAGTCTAATTAATAGGGAGAGTTTAACTAGTTTAAAAGCTTCTAAGATTGCTGCTAGAAGAGCTTATGATATGGCTGGTATATCTCCTATGGATGTAGATGTAGCTGAAGTCCATGATTGCTTTACTATTGCTGAAATTATTGCTTATGAAGATCTTGGTTTCTGTAATCCTGGGGAGGGTGGTAAACTTATTGAGCGTGGTGAGACTTTCAGGGATGGTTCTATCCCAGTTAATACTAGTGGTGGTTTAAAGGCTAAGGGTCACCCTGTAGGTGCTACTGGTGTTGCTCAAGCTTGTGAAATCTTTCTTCAATTAACTGGTAAAGCTGGTTTAAGGCAGATTGATGAAGCTAAGATTGGTTTAACTCATAATGTTGGTGGTTCAGGGGCCTCTGCCATTGTCCACATATATGTGGGGGGTGAATTTTATGGTTGAAGAATTTACTTTAGAGAGTTTCAAGAGATTTTGTGAGAATAATAGGTTTATGGCTGTTAAATGTAATAATTGTGGAAGGATTTTCCTACCTCCAAAAATGTTTTGTCCATATTGTGATTCAAAAGATTTAGTTTGGATGGAGATTGGGAGGGTTGGTGTTATTGTTAGTTATACTGAAGTTCATGTTCCATTAAAGGGTTTTGAAAAGTTTAATTCATATATTGTTGTTTTAGTGGAGTTTGAGGGTGGTATTAGACTTCCAGGGATTTTAAAGAATGCGAAGATTAGTGATTTAGATATTGGAGTTAAAGTTTTACTGGAGTTTTCAAAGGATTATCCTTCAGGCTATTATTTCACTCTTCAACAACCTTTGTAGCCTTTTTAACTCTATTTAAAGTTGCTTTAGGTTTATCTGAGGGTTTTACATATATTGCAAAATCTGGACAGTAGATTTCACAAAATTTACATCCAATGCATTCATCAATATTCTTTGGGTATGCATAATTGTATCCAAAATCGTTTATATCATTTGATTGCTCTAAAACCTTCTTTGGACACATGGATATACATATTCTACATCCCTTACATCTATTAACTATCACCGCTACTTCGAAGCTTCTTCCACTCATATTGCTCATAATGTTCTATACCTTCAATAATGTAAAAATTTTATTTAAGATTTTCATCTATCTCCATTTATACATTTCATAATTATCATATTGTTAAATAACAATCCCCCTTTACTTATGAAATTGTTTATGTAAAAATTTATCTTTAAAGTTTAATTTGTTACTTCATTATCTTCTTATGGAATTTCTCTATTCTATCCATTGCTTCCACAAGTTTCTCCATGGGTACTACTAGAGCTAATCTTACATGTCCTTCACCCATAGATCCAAAGGTTGAACCTGCCACTACTCTTACTCCTTCTTCTGCCATTAATCTCTTTGCATATTCTACTGAATTTAGTTTTGTTTCTGATATTTCTGGGAATAGGTAGAAGGTTGCTTCTGGATATACGCATCTTATTCCAGGGATTTCATTTAACCTCTTTACACAGTAATCTATCCTCTTCTCATATTCTCTTCTCATCATCTTATTGAATTCCCATCCCTCCCTTAATAGGTATGCTCCCGCATATTGGAATGGTACTGGTGCTGGAGATATTCCCAATGGGACTCTTGATATTAGATTCGCCATTTCCGGTGAAGCTATTATATATCCTAATCTACATCCAGTCCAAGCAAACATTTTTGAGAAGCTCATAGCCACTATTGTTCTCTCCATCATCCCCTCTAAACCCATTATGGCTATATGATTTCTATCACCCCATATAAACTCATTGTATATTTCATCTGATAGTATTAGGAAGTCATGTTTCTTGGATAATTCTGCTATTCTATTTAATTCTTCTTCATTGAATACGCATCCAGTGGGATTATCTGGATTACATATTATTAGAAGCTTTGTTTTCTCTGTTATTACGTTTTTCAAGTTTTCTATGTCTGGTCTAAAATATCCTTTTTCATCTTTCTTCATTTTTGCTCTAACTATTACTCCACCAAAGTATCTTATTGGGTTTAGATATCCTTGATATGCTGGATCAAATATTATTACTTCATCCCCTGGATTTATTAATGCTGCAAGTATATGGAATATTGCTGGTCCTCCACCTGATGTTGGTATAACCTGGGTATCTGGATCTATCTTTACCCCATATTTTGAATAGTATTCTGCAACTGCTCTTTTGAATTCTGGTAGTCCTTCAAACATGTAATGTGTATATCCCTTTTCCATTGCTTCCACAATTTTCTCCATTACGATTCTAGGTTGATTAAAATCTGGGTCTCCAGCACCTAGATTTATTATGTTTTCCATTTTTGGTAGAGGAGCTCTAGTTGCTGGTCTTTCACCTAATTGTAAAAGTTCTCTCCTAGCATACTTAGATACATCCATAACCATCATTGGAAATATATCGTTTTAATATATATAGTTAATTGTTTATGTTTTTGGAAATGGTTATCTCTATGTTTAACATATATCTTTTTGATTTATATGAGGATTAATGTTATTGATTATGAAGGTGCAACTAAAATTTATGATGAAGATATAAGTAAGCTTGTTATGGATATTCTCCCAAACATTACCAGTGGATTTGAAGTTGAAACTGATCTACCTTGGATTGCAGATTTAGAAGTTCATAAAGCACTTATGACTAGAAGGTTTTCAGGAGGTTTAAAACTTATTTATTCTTCTGGTTTTGTTTATAAACTTGATAAATCCATTGGTGTTTTAATTCCAACTATACAATTATATGCTCCAAAGATATTAACTTATGATTTAAAGAGGTTAAAGGGTATTTTATACCATGAATACCTATGTTTTCTACATCAATGTTATCATGGATTGGATTGGAAGCCTAAGATTATTTGGAATCCTAAGAAGGAGAATGCTCAATTATACTATGATATATTTATTGATTTAGAGAAGGCTTTGGAAATGGCTTTAAGATGTTTTAAAGATGAAGAAGCTTTAATGGATTTTCTAGAAGCTGAAGTAGACTTCTTTCTATCTACTTTAACTGGTAAAATCAAAATTGAGGTTTTAAGTGGATTTCCAGAGGTTTATGAAGAAGTTGAACCCATAGAAGATTATAAGAGTGTAGTTAAAGCTTTAACTATTAGACCAGCAATACTTGTGGATAAGATTTATACTGGCGATGAACTTCCAGATTTAAGGGAGAAGCTTTCTAGTAGGGTTATGTTGCTTGAGAAGTATTTAATGTTAAGTGAATTATTTAGGGAGAAGGTATTCTAGCTATAGCCCTCTTTAATGTATCTTTTTGCTAAGAGGAAGGCTAATAATGTTTTTGCATCTACAATTTCTTCCTTCAATATTTTCTTTAAAGCTTCATTGAAATTCATGGTTACAATTCTTATTAACTCTCCCTTCTCCGGTTTTTCTCCTATGCGTGTTAAATCTAATGCTATGTATATATGTAGTATTTCATCACTATACCCCGGTGACATATATATGGAGGCCATTTTCACCAGCTTGTTAGGTTTATATCCTATTTCTTCAATAAGTTCTCTTTCAGCTGTTTCTTCAGGTTTTTCATTTTCCTCTATTACTCCTGCTGGTACTTCAAGTATCCATTTATTTTGTGATGGTCTGAATTGCTCTATTAATATCACTTGATCCATATCTTTGAATGGTAGTATAGCTACAGATTGACCGAATACCACTATTTCCCTTATGAATTCTTCATTGTTAAAGGTATAGAATCTTTTTGTTAATGTTACTCTTCTCCCCCTATATATGATTTCTTCCTTCTCTAGTTTTGGTTTTCTATGGGTATTTCCATTCATCACTATTTATGTTGGATTATGGTGATTTAACGTTTACGTATTGAAAGGTATAAATACTTTTTTAACGTTATGTTTATCGTGAACCCCTTATGGTTCTAGATCCTTTAAAGATACTTTTAGACCTTGTTAGTATTAATACTGTGAATAGTCCTGAGCAAGGTTTAAAGCCTAGTGTTGAAGCTCCAAATAAGATTCGTGAGATTCTTCATGGTATTGGTGTTAATGCTGAAATTCTAGAGAAGAATGGGTTTTATAGTGTTTTTGGAGTTTTAGGTGAAGGTAAACCCATCATAATGTTTATGGCTCATTTCGATACTGTTCCAGTAAATATTTCTGAGTGGAAGTATAATCCATTTACTCTAACTTTAGTTGGTGATGTTGCTTATGGTAGAGGTTCTATTGATGATAAATCTAATGTTGCTGCTATGATTTGCGCTATTGAACGTATTGTTTCTAGGGGATTTAAGGGGACTCTCATCTTTGCCTTTACTGGAGATGAAGAGATTGGTGGTAGGAATGGTGCAGGTATGATTAGAGATAAACTTTTAGAGGCTGGTTTAAAACCTGATTACCTTGTTAATGGTGATGGTAATGGTATGCTTGTTATTGTTCGTCGAAGATGTGGTTTTGGTTTTAGGGTTAGGGTTAAAGAGGTTAAACGTGAAATTAATGGGATAAGGTTTAGTAAGAGATTTAATGTTGAAACTCCAGTTTATGAGACTAGACATGCAGCATATTTCATGCCTGGTGTTGATCTTCACCCTCTAATTGCAGCTTCATACTATCTTAGGTTGAATCCAAATCTATATGTTATTGGGATTAAAGGTGATTTCTCTAAGTCTAATGTTATACCTGGATTGGTGGAACTTGAACTTGTTAATCCAGATGTTCATGGAGAAAGGGTTATTGTTGATGAAGGTTTAACAAAGCTTTTAAGAGCAGTTATCCCTCTTGTTAGAACTCCCTTGAAACCTGAATTATATAGTGATTTTGGTGTTTCCATAACCCCCAACTACTATATGTATAGTGGTGGAGTTCACTATTTGAATTTTGATATTAGAGCTATGACTACTGATCTAGGTTTTCTCCATCCATTAAGGGAAACTTTATTGAGGAATGTTCCTGGAGCTGAATGTGAGTTTAGTGGTGGAATTGGCTATCTATATACTGATGAAAATGAAGATATTGTAAGGTTTGCATTGGATGTTTTAGATGGTTTAGGTGTTAAGAGTGGTGTTGTTGAAGCTTGTGGAGCTTCTGATTCTAGGTTTTTCGCTCCTATTGGTGTTAAATGTATTGATTTTGGGCCTGTGGGCGGTAATATTCATGGTCCCAATGAGTATCTTGAAGTTTCATCGCTATATAAGACTGTGGATTTTTATGAGCGTCTATTCTACAGGTTAACTTCACATTAAATTTATTTAAATAGCATCATTATTAGTGGGGTTATATATGTCTCTATTAATGCTGCTGGAATTAATAGTATTATGCTTATCATCATTGGCTTAATAGTTTCCTTTAATGCTCTCCTTATTGATGCATTTTTATGGGTTATTATTGATGCAAGTTTACGTGTAACTTCTATTCCAATTCTAATTCCAGAGGCTCCTGCAATTATTAAAGCTGGAATTTCTATTACTCCATGGGGTAGTATTCCAAGAATTGCTAAAGTTATATTTCCACTTAAATTTACAACTAAACCTATTATGTAGCCATTCATCCATAAACTTACAATGGTTGGAATTGATAATAGTAAGCCTGAAATCCACATTGTTAATAATGCAATGAGATTCTTTGAGAATATCAACATAAATGTGGATATTGTAAATGGCTTGTATTGTTTTGCTAATTCTCTAATTGGATTTAGTATTTCTTCTCCTAATGGTGGTATACTAGTTTGTTTTAATCCTGAAATTATTCCAAATGTGAATACCATTGTTGATATCGTTATACATATCCAGAAGATTTTAGATTTCAAATCCCATACACCTATCCCTTTAAAGCTTTAATCATTAATTTGAATTTTTCGTATGCTTTTGATGGATCATTTATTCCCTGTGCTTCTCTTTCAAAGGGGCATAGTTCCCTTCCAGTTTTATCCATTATTGCATCCACCATTTCCCCATATTCTAACTCTTCAATATTTCCCTCAATCAATGTTTTAAATCCATGTTTACTTATTATTTCTGCATATACCCCTTTTATCCCTGAATATATTGCTAGTAATGCTATTGCTCTACCAACAATTTTATCTGCCATATAAGCTCCCTTTAATTCTCCACCTAATTCTTCTATTGCATTTATAAACCCTATTATTCCATGATCATTGGATTCAAAAATTAATTCTTTATTTTTAACTATGGCTAATGTTAATTTTCTCTCCCTTAAGATCTTCTTTGCAATCTCTAGATCTCCCATAATTATTTCACATCTATTTTAATGGGTTTCCATATTTTTCTTGTGAAACTATTTCTGTTAATGGTTTTCTAGGTTTTGGTGGTGGAGTTTCATCTGGAACTCCTATTGGTAGTAGACATATGACTTTCATGTTTTCCGGTATTGAGAGTATACTTTTTATTTGATTTTCATCGAAGGCCCCTATGTAGCATGTTCCTAAACCTAATTCTGTGGCTTGTAGAACCATGTTTTGAGCTGCAATCATTGGATCTTGTAGATACCATCTTGGTGAAGCTTCAGGGTTTCCAAGAATCACTATTACTGTATCTGCTTCTCCAATGAATTTCTGATTTCTAGCTGCTTTCACGATTTCTTCTTTAATATTTTTATCTCTTACAACTATGAAATGCCATGGCTGTCTATTCCCAGCTGAGGGGGCTAATCTACCTGCCTCTAAGATTTTCATTAATGATTCTTCTGATATTGGTATTGGCTTATATTTTCTAATGCTCCTCCTAATTTTAATGGCATCTTCAACATTCATTATGTTTCACTGTGGTGATATATGTTCTATGATTTGTATATAGTTTTCGTTGGTAAAACTTTTTAATTTCCCTTTAATAACTATTTTCATGGTTAATTTAGATTATCTCGCTAAATTATCTAATGCCTTTGGGCCTCCTGGTTTTGAAGATGAAGTTAGAGATTTATTGAAGATGGAATTTGAGAAATTTGCTGATGAGGTTAAAGTGGATAGACTTGGAAATTTAATTGGTTATTTACATGGTGATAGTAGTCTTCCAAGGATTATGATTGCTGCACATATGGATGAAGTGGGATTTCTAATAACTAATGTTAGTGATAAGGGATTTCTATATTTTCATCCTCTAGGTGGAGTTGTAGCTCAAATAATTCCTGGACAGATCATTAAGATTAAGGGTAGAAGTGGATTTGTATATGGAGTTGTGGGTAGTACTCCTCCACATATTACTCCCCCTGAACGTCGTGATAAGGTTCCACCTATAGAGGACATGTATATTGATGTTGGTGCTACAAGTATTGATGAAGTTAAAGCTAGAGGTTTAGATATTGGTTGTCCAGCTGTTTTCCATACTGAATTTAGAGATTTAGGTTTAGGTTATATTTTTGGTAAAGCTTTTGATGATAGAATTGGATGTTTAATACTTGTGGAACTTCTTCAGAAACTTAAGGATAGTAGGTTTAATGTGGTTTTCGTTGCCACTGTTCAAGAGGAGGTTGGTTTGAGGGGTGCTAGAACTGCTGCTTGGATTGTGGAACCAGATTATGCTATTGCTATTGAAGGTACTTTTGCCGCTGATACTCCAGATGTTAAATCCCATCAAATTCCAGCATTTCTAAAACGTGGTCCTGTTTTAACTATTGCTGATGCTGGTATGATTGCTCATCCAAAGGTTTTAAAAGTGCTTATGGAAACTGCTGATAGGAATAATATTCCATATCAATTTAAACGTGTTCCTAGTGGTAGTACTGATGCTGCCGCTATACATTTAACTCGTGGAGGTGTTCCCAGTGGTGTTATTGCTGTTCCATGTAGGTATATTCATGGTTCTTCAGCTATAGCTCATGTTGATGATATTAAAGCTTCTATAAATCTTGCTTTAAAATGTATTGAGGGTTTAAGTGTTTTAGAACGTTAGAAAAATGGGGTTTAAGATAAGAGTTTCTCTATTAAACCCTTTAACTTACTTACTTTTTCCAATCCTCTATTAAGATATTCTAATCCTTCTTCAGTTATTGTATATATTCTTTTTGCAGGTCCAGGTTCACTTGTATCCCATCTTGATGTGAGTAATCCCATGAACTCCATTCTCCTAAGTAATCCATATATTATTGGTCTAGGAACTTCAAATCCATAATTTTCTTTTAATGTTTTCTGTATTTCACTTCCGCTAGTGCTTTTATCCTTTAATATTTTTAATACTGCTAGATGTGCAAATCCTCTTATTGGTATTGCTTTATGATGACATATTTCTTCATGATGATATTCCTCTTCTTCTTCATGTTTATGGTGGTGTGGGTAATGACACATATTATTTTCACCTATATATGTATTTAACATACCTATATATATTATTTACTATTAGAAGTGTCTAAATATTCTTTCTCCAGTGAATATCATTGCTATATCATGTTTATTACATTCCTCTATTATTTGTTCATCATGTATTGATCCTCCAGGCTGTATTATGGCTGTTACCCCTGCTTCTACTAGTGGTGGTATGTTGTCTGGGAGCATAAAACCATCTGAAGCTAGTACGCTTCCCATGGTTTTATGATTGTTTCTCTTAGCTTTTTCTATGGCTATTTCTATTGCTCCAATTCTATCTTGTTGTCCACAGGCTACTGCTATGGTTTTATTCTCCCTCCATAATACTACTCCATTACTACTCTTTTCTGCACATATCCACCATGCATATAACATCCATTCTTCTTCTTTTGGTGTTGGTCTTCTATTGGTGACTACTCCTGTTTCTGTTTTTTCATCTAATTCCCTTAACTTTTCTATACTTGTTAATTTTGTTTTAAAGTGTTCTTCTAAGATTATTGTATTTCCAATTACCCGTATGTTTAATGGTATTTTATGTTCTTGGATTGGATCTTGAACTTTTGGTATTGGTACTTCAATTACCCTTAAACTTCTCTTTTTAGAGAGGATTTCTAGGGCTTCTTCACTGTATTCTGGTGCAAATATGCATTCAACATATTTATCTTGTTTTACTATTGCTTCTGCAGTTTCAAAATCTACTTTGAAGTTTAAACCCATTACACATCCATATGATGCTCTTGGATCTACACCCCATGCTTCTTCCACTATCCATCCACCATTGGTGTTGAGTTCTCCTATGGCTACTCCAGCTGGATTTAAATGTTTTATTATTGAAACTGCCCTTTTATCTTTGAAGTATGATGTTATCCTCATGGCATTGTATCCATCATTTATATTATTTGATGATAATCCTCCCTTCCCAGTTTTTAATAATCTTATTTTACTGAATCCCATATCATCTTCTGGTTTATATATGGCTGATGATTGATGTGGATTTAATCCATACCTCAATTTTAATGTTTCATCTTCTAAATCCATCCTCTTATATCTATATTCCACTCCATCTATGATTATCTTTAATTCTCTCGGTAGATTTTCGCTTTCTAATTGTCTACTGTATATTTCCCTTAGACTCTTTATGTTTTTAATATTCATTTCAACGCCTCCAACAAGTATTTTGATATTTCATTTTCATATTCACAAGTTTTTTTGAAGGCTTCTACAGCCAATTTAATTATCTTCTTTTTCTCAATCCAACCATAATTTTCAATTTCACTTACCACCTCATCGTATTGATCTGGATTTGTTAATACTATTGTTTCTCCATATAGTAATGCTGCTTTTGCTGCTGCTCTAACCATTGCTACTCCCCCTATATCAATGTTTTCCACTGCTTTCTCTAAACCCTTTATGCATTCTTCTTTGAAGGGGTAGAAGTTTACTATCACCATTTTAATCCATTTCACTCCATATTTCTCCATGTATTCCCTATGTTCTGGTATTTTTGGGTTTAATAGTATTCCAGCGTAAATCTTTGGATGTAATGTTTTTATTAATCCCATGGGTGCTTCTTTGAATCCCGTGTATTCTGAGGTTTCAATGGCTTTATAACCTAGTTCCCCAATATATTTTGCTGTTCCACTTGTTGCTATTATTTCCATACCCAATCTACTTATTTGTTTTAGGATTTTCTCTAGATTTCTCTTGTCGTAAACTGATATTAATGTTGCAATCAAAATTTATCCTTTGAATTTATCTAGTTTTTTAAGGTTTTAAGTTTTATTCTTCTTTATGTTTAATGTTTCTCTACCGAAGATTTGTACGTATAATGCTGCTGAAGCTATGAAGATTGCTGTAAAGTGGAATCCATATATTAAGCCTATGCTATCAGCTATTATTCCAATCATTATTGGCCCTATTATGAAGCCTATATCTCCAAATACTCTGTATAATCCCATGGCTAATCCATGTGGGTAATCTATGCTTGCATCTGAAGCCATGGCTAATGGTGCTTGTCCACCTGCACCAGTTGTTAATCCTAGGAGTATGCATGCTATGGATATTGCTTGAAAATCTTTTGCTAATATGAATGTGGATGTGGATATTGCTGATGTCATTAAACTTAATACTACAATCTTCTTTCTACCCCATTTATCTAGAGCATGACCTACTGGTATTGTTACTGCTAGATTAGCTAGATTTGATAGGGTTATGGCATATCCAACTTCATCTGGATGTATCCCTATACTATCACTATATAATGGTATTAGAGTATTTCTAAGTCCTGTTCTAGTTAGAAACATTGTTAGTGTAGCTATGCATGCAGCCATGTAACTCTGGTTTTTAAGCATTTTTAAAACTACTTCAAGTGATAAATGGCTGTTATTTTCTTTTCCAGTGGCTTCAAATTTTTGGTAATGTTTTGTTTCTTCAATGAATATGTATGAGAGTATGAATCCTATTAGTGACATGAAGCCATATGCATAGAAGGGTGCTCTTAAACCATAATGTTCTGCTAGTATTCCACCTATTGTTGGACCTGTGGTGCTTCCAATTAACATGAATGCTTGGAAGTATCCCATTATCCTCCCCCTCTCCTCTGGTTTTAGTATGTCTTGTAGCATTGCTTGTCTCATGGTCATCCACATGGATGATCCAAATCCCTGTAGAAATCTGTAGATTAATAGTTCATAGAAGGTTTGTGCTGTTCCACAGAGGAATGCTGATACTGTGAGTATTATTGTTCCTAGTACTAGAGCCTTCTTTCTACCCCATTTATCACCCATTATCCCCACTGGTATATCTGCTATGAATCTTGCAATTGCATATATGGATACTATTAATGTTGCTAGTGTATAGGATATTTGGAAGCTTTTTGCATATATTGATAGTATTGGTGATACTATGGATATTCCAGTCATTATGAAGAAGGCTGGTACATATATGGATAGGAGGTCTACTATTAATCGTCTAGGCATTTCTACACCATCCATTTAAAGGCTTTTACACTGTATGATTTAGATTAAAAATTTATGTTTAATTTATATTTAAGTTTGATTCTCAGAGTTAGATATCTTTTTAAAGGTGTTACTTTAATGGTTGTATGATGAGTGTTAATAGGGTTCTCGCCCCATTTTGTAGTAGTGGTTTAGATGTAGCTGAAGATGCTTTAAGTATTGCTGGAGTTAATAGTGGGGATATTGTTTTTGATCTTGGTTGTGGTGATGGCGATGTCCTTATAGCTTCTGCAAGTAGATTTAAAGCATTTACTATTGGTGTTGAGATTAATCGTAAACTTTGTAGGAGGGCTTGGGTTAGAGTTAAGGAGTATGGGCTTCAACATTTAGCTCAAGTGGTTTGTGGTGATTTAATTTATTTCCCAATTTCTAGGGCTAATGTAATTTACATGTATTTAACTAGTGAAGCATATTCATTGTTGAAGGATAAAATTAGATTTGAATGTAAACCTGGAACTAGAATTGTTACTCATACTATTCCAATACCTGATTGGGAAGCTGATGAAATTGTACATAGATGGTGTAGTGATAAGCCTTACACCATATATCTATATAGGGTTAAAGGTTCTAGGGGTTTGAAGGGTGTTTTAGATTTGGATTTTGATTTGGAATTTAATATTGAAACTCTACGTTTATCTCTGAATATTATTGGTGGAAACTTCATGGAGGTTTTGAATAAAGTTTTAAATTGAAAGATTTTTTGGTAAATTTTAAATGGATTATTTACGTAAATAGATTTATTGAGTATTATTTGGGGGTGGATTCCTCTGATTGATGATAGAGATAAAGAGATTTTAAGAATTTTGCAGAGGGATGGTAAAGCTACAGTTAAAGATTTA
Organism: Methanomethylicia archaeon; assembly: GCA_038727515.1. Classification (GTDB taxonomy): domain Archaea; phylum Thermoproteota; class Methanomethylicia; order Culexarchaeales; family Culexarchaeaceae; genus JAVYVS01. The sequence goes on along the minus strand of JAVYVS010000001.1, from coordinate 227,453 downwards.
GCTAGAATTGTTAATTCTCCTGTAACCACTGTTTACTCTAGGGTTAAGAGGCTTGAACGTGATGGTTATATTAAGAATTATGTTGCTATTTTAGATGAGAAGAAACTTGGTTTTTCCACTACTGCCTTTATACTTGTATCCTTTTCTTATGAGGCTGGAGGTAGAAAGCTTGATCAAAGGGAGGTTGCTAGGGAAATTTCAAAGTTTCCAGAGGTTCAAGAGGTTCATATTATAACTGGAGATTGGGATATGATTTTAAAGGTTAAAGTTAGGGATGTTAATGAGCTTGGGCAATTTATTGTGGATAAGCTTAGGAAGGTTGTGGGTGTTGAGAAGACTTTGACTTCAGTTTCCCTTGAAAGTATTAAGGAGGATACTGGTATACCAATATAATAAACTTATATATCCCCCAATTTTTGTTTGCATAAAATTTAAAATATGTTTATACTTCATAATATAATTCACTTTATAGTGTTGATGTGTGGTGGTCTTGTGGTGATGGATTTAATAGTGGTTTTAGCTTCCTTCATGCTCATATTAGTCTTTATTAAGAAGGGTTTGGATGTTGGTTTAACTCTTTTCATGGCTTCCCTCTTTCTAATTTTCCTTCTTAAACCTATGGTTTTCATTAATGTTTTCTTTGAGGTTTTATCTTCATATTCCACTTGGTATCTAATTTTAACTTCATCTCTCATAGCTTTTCTAGCTGAACTTTATAGGTTAACTACTCTAATTAGAGATTTGGGTTTAAGTGTTGCTAGGGTTTTACGTAGTCCTAAACTTGCTATTGTAATTACTCCTGCAATTATTGGTTTGCTTCCTGTGGCTGGTGGAGCTTTAATGTCTGCTCCCATTGTTGAGGCTTTAAGTGGTATTTTAGGGTTTAATAGTGAATTGGCTGTTTATGCTAATGTATGGTTTAGGCATACTATATTCCTTGTGTATCCTCTTAGTAGTTTAATGGTTACTATTAGTGCTTTAACTGGTACGTCAATTGAGAGTTTAATTTTTATGCAGTTTCCCACATCTTTATTCATGATTTTAATTGGTTATTTAATTACTTTTCATCGTCGTGGTGGTGTGCATTCTTCTAATATGGTTTTGGAGAAGGCTAAAACTCCATTATGGTTTTCCATAATGCCATTATTTATCTCTTTAGTGTCAGCTATTTTCTTGAGGATTTTCTTTGGGGATTTCGGTATGACTTTAGGGGTTTTTCTAGGGGTTTTAACGATAATCTTCATTTGTAGAATTGATTTTAGAAGTATTTTGAAGGCTGCTTCTGATAGGAGGGTTAGAAATATTGCTTTTACAGCTTTTAGCACTATGCTTCTCCAGAAAACTTTTACTTTAACTGGAGCTTCAAGTATTCTCTCTAATTTTCTGAGGGGTATGGGTATACCATTAATGATATTGGAATACTTTATTCCAGGGGTTTTAGGTTTATTTACTGGTTCACCGCTTACTGGAATAGTTTTATCTCTTCCAATAATAGGTGGATTTATAGATGTTAGCGTTAAGGATATTAGTAGAGTTTATATTAGTAGTTACCTCTTCTATATTGCTTCTCCAATACATTTATGCTATGTTTATACGGCACAATATTTTAATAGTAATTTATCTAGATCCTATAGGTATCTTATTCCTAGTGTTTTAGCTTCACTTATCTTCACAATAGTATTGTACTCTTTAACTTGAGTTAATTAGATTTAGAAGATAATTTTATTCGTATCTTAATGCTGTTGCTGGTGGTATTTTTGCTGCCATGTATGATGGTAGTGCTCCACCTATTAATCCCACTAGTAGTGTTAGTATGATGGTGGATGTTATTAATTGTGGTGTTATTTCTGGTTGTGCTGTTATTATTATGGTTGTTGTTCCACTGGTTATTCTTAGTCCCTGGCTTGATAGTGTATATGCCCCTATTATTCCTAGTGTTATTCCTATGGTTCCCCCTATTATGCTCATGGTTAATGCTTCCATGAGTATTAGTATGATTACTTGTTGATTTGTGAAGCCTACTGCCTTCATTACCCCTATTTCCCTTGTTCTTTCTATTACTGATGTTATCATGGTTGCCATTATTCCCGCTATGGCTACTGCTAATGTTGATATTGATGTTGTATAGTTTATGAAGTTTATTGCTCTCGTTATGCTTGTGGCTATGTTGGCTATGGCTCCAAAGGCTATTATGGATATTTTCCCATTATATGTTTCCCTCATGGTGGATGTGAATTCACCTATGTATTCTGAGTTTTTTAATATTATCATTATTCCACTCCAATTCTTTAATCCTAGGAGTTTTCTTCCTGCTTCAGTGTTTAGTATTATTGTTTGATCTGGGCTTAGTAGTAGTGCTCCTCCATATTCACTTAATACTCCTGATACTATCACATTTATATTTCTTATTTTTGCTATTTTCCCCCCTTGGATTTCTCTTATGGTTATTGTTATGGCGTCTCCAATATTGTAATGGTTTTCCCCATTTTGGTCGTATGCTATTTTATATCCTATTAATGCTTCTATTGTACTTCCTTCACTTGGGTTTTTCCCATTGAGTATTTCTAGTCCTCCAATGGCTTTTAATATTAATTCTGTTTTTATGGCGTATATGTATACTTGTATTTCACTTCCACCTCTCTTTATTATTCCTTGGGTGGCATAGAAGGGTTCTGCATCTTCAATGTATTCTAGGTTTTTAATATAGTTTAAATCGTCTTGTGTAAGGGTGTATCCCGATTCTGGGTATATGATTACTGTGTTTTGTCCTAGTGTGGATATTTGGTTTACAATGTAATTGGAGTATCCTGAGACTACTGATCCCATCATTACTATTATCATTGGTCCAATGGTTATTCCAATTATTGTTAGTGTTGATCTAATTTTCCTCTCTTTTAATGTTTTTATTGCAAGTTTTATTGAATCCAGTATTATTGTGTACACTATTTTTCACCGATTTCCATTAGTTTTAATTTTCTCATGTAGTTTCTATAGGTTTTATATGATATTAATCCTATGATTGCTAGGAAGATTATTACTGCTATCGTTATTATGTGTAGGCTTGTTATTGGTGTTTCTTCTTGTTTTACTATTGGTGTTGTGATTTCAATTTTGGTTATTTCTGTTTCTATGCTTCTCATGTATTGTTCATTGAATATGTTTTGATATATTATTGTTATTTCTGCTTTTTCCTCTGTTTCCATTACACCCTTTAAATCTATTCTGAAGGCTGCTTGTCCTCCTGCTTCTATGTCTCCTATGTATGTTTCACCTATGGTTTTTGTTTTTAATGTTTTTGTTTGTATTTTTACTCTGTAGGCTGTGGCTGAACCATAGTTTATTATTGTTCCACTTATCTTTAGGTTTCCATTGGTTAATTCAGCTTTTAATTCCTTTATTATTAGGTCTATGTATGGTTCTATGGCTACTGCTATTGTTGTTTCATATGTGTGTTGATTTCCAGAGGCATCTCTATATTGTATTTGTATTGATATGGGTATTACTCCATAGTTTATCATTGTTGTTGCTCCTAGGGCTGTTTGTGATGCTGTGGGGTTGTATGCGAATTTTATTGGTATGTTTATTTCTCCATGTAGTTTTTCTAGGTATATGTTTGATGGTGTTGCTATTAGTATTGGGTTTGTTTGTAGTGATCTTAGGGTTATGTATACGTTGTATGCTGGTGAACTTCCAATGCAATTTAATGTTAGGTTTAATGTGGTATACCTACTTTTTATGTTTATTCTCCCACTTATTTCAGCATTTATGAATTTTGTGGCTCCAAGTATTGGTATTTCAATGGTTTCTTCCACTGTTCTTTTGCATCCCCATCCATCAATGTATGATAGTGTTATATTGGCATGGTATATTCCAGTTTTGTTTACATGTATGTTTATGGGTGCTATGAATGTTAGTGTTTCTCCTCTTGTATATTGCTGTTTTTGTTGTGTTGATGTTTGCATTAATGTGAGTATTGTTTGTAGGTTTGTTGGTGTTTGTATTAATTGTTGTATTGCTTGTTGTGTTACTGGTGTTACTTTTATTGTGTTGCTTTTATTGTCGAAGGCGTTTATGAATCCCTTTGGAAGTTTTATTTCCATTATTGGGCCATTCATGGCGTCTATATAGTTGTTTCTAATGTCTATTCTTAGTGTTGCACCGTATGTGCCTGGTTCCACTGTTGATTGCATCCAGTATACGTTTATTACTTCTATGGCTTCTATATCGCTTATAACGTTTATTGTTATTTCATGTTGATCTATGAATTTTGTTCCAGGTCCTCCTGTTTCTGCAATGTATTCTAGGGTTAATTTTGCCTTGTATTTCCCCGGTTTTATTTCTCCAATACTTATTTGTATTGGTATTGTGGTGGTTGCATAGGATTGTATTGGCCCATTAATGTAGGTTGTAGAGTATTCCCCATTGTTTCCACTCATACCATTTGGAAGTTTTAGGGTGGCTTTTAAACCTCTTATTGTGTATGGTTGTTTATTGGCTATGGTTATTTGTAGTGTAGCGTTTTCAGTGTTTGGGTATACGTTTATATTGTTTTGCCATGTGGTGGATATTATTTCTGTTCCTCCACCCCTCGGCATTTCCTCTATGTTTATTGTTTGAGTGTGTGTGGATGTGATTTTGGTCATGGTTCCTCCACCTAGATCTACCCAGTATGATAATGTTATTTGTATATTGAATTTTAATGGTGTATATGGGTCTACGTCATAGTATAGGGTTATTGTGCATGTTCCTCCAGTGGTTAATCTTCCTTGATATGTGTCTACTGGTTTTACTGGTTTTAGGTATTGTGATTCTACTGTGGCTGTTATCCCCTGTGCATCGTATCCACCATTATTCATTATTGTTATGGTTAAGGCTGTGTATCTAGTGTTTTGATATGTGGGTGTTGGTCTCGTTTCACCCCATTGTAGTGTTGTTGGTATGAGTATTTTTAGGTGGTTTGGCGTTGGGTCAACTTTTACATTTACATTTCTCGTTATGGTATCGTTGTATGTAACGCCGTCTCTTGTTTGTAGTGTGGCATTGAATTGTATAGTGGCTGTGTAAATGTTTGGCTGCGTGTTTTCAGCTATGTTTATATTGTTGAATTCTATGGTTGCTTGTCCACCTAAATCTATGGCTGGAAGTTGAAGTTTCATTTCTGTGGGGTTGAAGTTGCTTGGGAGATTTAGTTTTACTGTTCCACCTGTTATTCTTGATTCGCCATTATTTCTAAGGGTTACCCTCAGATTTGTGTTTAATGTGTTTGGGTATGGGGATGGTGTGAAATATGCATCTATAATGCTGATATTTATTGGTGGATAACTGTTTATGTTTATGTTTATTTGGTATTTTTCCTCAACAGTTATCCATGTTCCAGTTCTATAGCTTATTGTTAGGGTTATGGTGTAGTTTCCAGGTTGAACTGTCTTCTCTATGTCAAGTTGGTATGTGAAGTATATTATGTCTCCTGGATATAGGGTGGTTACCGTTGTTCCATTGGGGTTTCTTGCTGGGCTTATATATCCCTGTCCTGCACTTGGGGTTACTCCGTTTGGTAGATCCCCTATTCTACCGTTACATGCATATATGGTTTCTGTACCATTATATTTCAATTCTATTCTTAGCTGTACATTTCTGCTTCCTGGGTATGCTGGTGTGTTGGCTGTGGTTTTCCAAGTTACATTTAGTATTTGGAAGTTTATAGTCTCTGCTTTACAGTATACTAGTATTAGGATGCTAAATATTAGGGCTATGATAAGTATGGTTGTCTTCTTCATATTCTCCATAAATACAAGGTTTTCACGTCATATATATTTATCTATATTCGGTAATCGTATGATTTATCTTGTTTGGGTTGCTATTACTATTGTTTGACCTATTTCATTTAGTTTTACTAGTGTTTCCATTAATTTCATGTTTGCGGTGGATTGAAGAAGTATAGGATAATTTTCTAAATTGAAAAATGTGAGGCTAGGTTTTTATTTATTTGTACATTAAGTTTTAGAATATTTGTAGGTCTTCAAGGGTTTTTATTGTTTCCAACTCCTTTTTCCTCTTCTCTATCTTTTCTTCTAATAGTTTTATTTCTTCTTGTTTCATCATGGTTATTGAGTATTCAATGAATTTTGTTAGTATTCCATATCTTTTAAGTTCTTGGGGTAGTTTTTGTTTGTAGGTCTTTTACGAAGTCAACCATGTTTTTCACTAGTATTCCATTGTGTGGTGTAACTCTGAAGAACTATTTGAATCCTCTTTCTGTGAGGCTTGGGTGTGGAGTCTGGGTTTATGAGGGGTATGCCATATCTCTCAGCGGTTTCACTGTATGTGGCTGTTACAGTGCTTTGGTATGCGCCTACTAGTATATTACTTTGAGTTCTGTTATTAGTTTTTCTGTTTCTGCTGCTCCCATTTTTGGGTCTCCCTTTGCATCACCTGCGAAGAGTCTTATTCTTGCTCCTCCCAGTGATCTTATTCCTCCTTTGGCATTGACTTCTTCTATTGGGCTGAGGGCGTTTACTTGGTCTCTTCCTATTAAGGCTGGGGCTCTTGTCATTGGCTATGGTAAGCCTATTTTATGTTTTTATTTACATATGTTTAAATCTTTTTTACCTAGTGTAGATTGTATTTATGTTTCTCCTGGTTTTCTTATTCCAATTATTTTTCCATCTCTTAGTAGGTAGATTTTTTGTGTGGAGTTGGCTACTTCGATGTTGTGTGTTACTATTATTATTGTTTGGCCCATTTCGTTTAGTTTTACTAGTGTTTCCACTACTTTTCTCGCTGAGTTTGAGTCTAGGTTTCCTGTGGGTTCATCTGCTAATATGATTTTTGGGTTTGTTACTAGTGCTCTTGCTATGGCTACTCTTTGTTGTTGTCCTCCGCTGAGTTGGTTTGGCCTCTTCTTTAGCCATGATTCTTCTCCTCCAGCTTTTAATAGTGCTTCTATAGCCATTTTCTCTCTTAAGTTTTTTGGGGTTCCTCTTGCTATTAGGGGTAGTTCAATGTTTTCTTGTACTGTTAATCTATTTATTAGGTTGAATTGTTGAAATATGAATCCTATTTTTCGGTTTCTTATTTTTGCTAGTTCTTTATCGTCTAGTTTGCTTACGTCTCTTCCCTCCAGTATTATTTTTCCCATGGTTGGTTTATCTAGTAGTCCCATCATGTTTAGTAGTGTTGTTTTCCCTGATCCTGATGGTCCCATTATTGATATTAATTCTCCACTTCTTATTTCTAGGTTTATTCCTTTTAATGCCCAGTATAGGTTTTCTCCAATTTTATAGGCTTTATGTATGTTTTCTAGTTTAACTATTACTTCTTTTTCCATTTTATCTTCCTTTGTATATTGGTTTCCTCTTTTCTTTGAAGGCTTTTAAGCCTTCTCTTAAATCTTCTGTTTCAAATATTTTCTTGAATTCTTCTGCTTCTCTTTTTAATCCTTCCTCTAATTTCTTTTCTTCTGCTTCTATTACTAGTTTTTTTGCTTTTTGGATTGCTATGGGTGCATTTCCCATTATTCTTTTTGCTATTTCCATGGTTTTCTCTTCTAGTTTTTCTTCTTCTACTGCTATGTTTATTAATCCGATTTTTTCAGCTTCTTCTCCTGTGATTTGGTTTCCCGTTAATATTAGTTCTATGGCTTTTTTCTCTCCTATTAGTTTTGGTAGGATTTGTGTTCCCGTCCATCCTGGTATTAATCCCAGTGTTGTTTCTGGTAATCCTAGTTTCGCTGTTTTTGATGTTATGGTTATGTGGCATGCTAATGCTAGTTCTAATCCTCCTCCTAGGGCGTATCCATGTACTTTGGCGATGTATATTTTTCCTGATTTTCTTATGGCTTCCATTATCCTTTGTCCTTTTATGGAGATTTCATAGGCTTTTTCTGGGTTTGCTTCCATGAATGTTTTTATGTCTGCTCCTGCTGAGAAGGTTTTTCCTTCTCCCTCGATTATTACTATTCTTGTTTCATTGTCTTCTTCAATCTTTTTTATGTGTTGTTCTAGTTCATTTAGTGTTTCATTGTCTATTAGGTTTAATGGTGGATTGGATAGTTTTATTCTTGTTATTCCCTCTTGTTTGGTGATGGTTGTCTTCATTTTTTCTCACCGTAATCATAGAATCCTTTTCCAGTTTTTCTGCCGAGTAATCCTGCTCTCACCATTCTTTTTAGTAGTGGGCTTGGTCGGTATTTGGGGTCTCTGGTTTCATTGTGTAGGGTTTCCATTATGGCTAGTACTATGTCTAATCCTATGAAGTCTGCTAGTTCTAGTGGTCCCATGGGGTGGTTTAATCCTAGTTTGCATGCTGTATCTATGTTGTGGGGTGTTGCTATTCCTTGTGCTACTAGTTCTATTGCTTCATTTATGAATGGTATTAGGAGTCTGTTTACTATGAATCCTGGTGAATCTATTACTTCTACTGGTATTTTCCCTATGCCTTCAATTATCTTCTTGGCTTTTTCAATGGTTTCATTGGATGTTTTCTCTCCCTTTACTATTTCCACTAGCTTCATTATTTGTGGTGGGTTGAAGAAGTGTATTCCAAGTATTCTGGCTGGGTTTTTTGTGGTGTTGGCTATTTCTGTTATGCTTAGGGATGATGTGTTGGAGGCTATTATGGCGTTGGGTTTTGCGTATTTATCTATTTCTCTGAAAACTTCTTTTTTCACGTTTATGTCTTCGTATACTGCTTCTATTATTAGATCTGAGTTTTCCGCTACTTCTCTTATTTCATTGCATATCCTTATTCTCTTCAGTGTTTCTTCTGCTTCTATTGGTGTTTTAGCCTTTTTCTCTATTGCTCTATCCAATAGTTTTTTAATGGTGTTTATGGCTTCTATGCATGCTTGTGGGTTTACATCGTATATTAATACTTGGAATTTGTTTTCTGCGAAGATTTGTGCTATTCCTCTTCCCATGGTTCCTGCTCCGATTACTCCAATGGTTTTTATCTCCATATGGTTTCCCTCTTAGTTTATCTTATTATGGTTCCTGGTGGTGTTTCACTTATGGTTGTTAGCCATATTGGTTTTCCATTTTGGTCTGCTGCTAGTAGCATTCCTTCGCTTTTTATTCCAGCTATGGTTTTTGGTTGTAGATTTATTATGGCTATGAATAGTTTTCCCTTGTAGTCTTCTGGGTTGTAGTGTTCTCCTCCTCCAGCTATTATTGTTCTTGTTCCTAGTGGTCCTAGGTCTACCAATAGTTTTAGTAGTTTTTGTTTTCCAGGTATTCTTTCTGCTTCTATTACTCTACATACTCTTATGTCTAGTTTATTGAATTCTTCTATGGTTATTGTTGGTTTCTGCATGTTTATCCCCCTTCATTATGTTTTTATGGTGTATGTTTTCCCCTTCTCTATTAATTCCACTTTTATTTCTGGCATGTCCTTTTCCACTAGTTTTTTGAATTCATTGTGTTGTGTTGTTGATCCATGTATGGGTATTGCTATTTTTGGTTTTAGGTCTTTTATCATGTTGTATGCGTCTTTTGGGTTTGCTGTGGGTGAGGGGTCTCCTGTGGGTGTTATGGCTATGTCTGCTTTGTATCCTTCTAGTTTTACGTATGCTGAGTCTCCTCCATGGAATATTTTTAGGTTGTCTACTTCTATGTGGTATAGTGTTATTGGTCCTCTATGTAGACCTTTAATTCCATTTATTTTTGCTCCGTAGATTTCTATGGTTTTTCCTGGTTGTGCTGGATATATTTTTTCTCTTGGTATTATCATGCTTGTTTTCATGGTCATTGCTGGTTCAATTATTATTGGGCATTGTGTTTGATTGTATATTTCTTTTAGTGTTTTTTCATCGTAATGGTCGTAGTGGTCGTGGGTGTATAGTGTTATTAGGTTTCTTGCATTTTTTAATTCTTCTATTTCTCTTTTCCCAATTAGGTTTGCTGGGTCGAAGATTAATGTGTGATTTCTAGTTCTAAGTATTATTGCTGAGTATCCTAGGTATAGGATTTTTATTTCTTTCTCTGTTAATTCCCCCTTTAATATTTCCATTGGGGTTCACCATTATAGTTTATGTTTACCCATTGTTATTTATGTTTCTATGAGTATTTGTAGTGGTAGGTGGCATGTGACTATCCAGTTTGGTTTATCCACTATTTCACTTATTTTTAGGTGGCATGTTATGCTTGTTAGTATGTAGGCTTCTTCTCTTGTGAATCCATATTTTCTGGTTAGGTGTTTGATCATTTGTCTAACAGCGGTTTTTGCTGCTTCCATTAGGTTTGGGCTTATTCCCATGGTTACATGGTATTCTCCTGCTTCTAATTCTGGTTCTATGTATGTGGTTATTTGGGGGTATTCTAGTTCAGCGTTTTTCTCTAGGTTGAATTCTAGGACTAGGTATAGTGGTGCTTCTATGGCTGTTACGCATACTTCTCCATCTCCTTGTGCTGCGTGGCCGTCTCCACAGGAGAATAGTGCTCCCTCCACTTGTACTGGGAGTTTTAGTGTGGAGCCTATGGTTAGGTTTCTTATGTCCATGTTTCCTCCGTGGGGTCCTGGTGGCATGATTGGGTGTTGGCCTGGTTTTGCTGGTGCTACTCCCATTACTCCTGGGAAGGGGTTTAGGGGTATGTAGGCTTTATTGTTTAGTGTGGTGTAGGTTCCTTCGCTTAGATCCCAGATGTATAGGTATGGTTTATCGAATTCTTCTAGTAGGCCGTATCCTGGGATTATGGCGCTCCAGCCCCAACCTTTACATTTAATGTCTATAACGTTTACTATTAGTGCGTCTCCTGGTTCTGCTCCTTCTATGTATATGGGTCCTGAGAGTGGGTATACCCTATTCCAATCTAGTTTGATTAGGTCTTCTACTGTGGAGTTTGGTGTTATCTGATTGTCTGAGACGTCTCTGAGTTCGAATACTACTCTGTCGCCGGGTTTTATTTTTAGGGCTGGTTTAAGGCTGTTATCCCATTTATAGTGGATTTTGTTTGGATCTATGAAGTGTAGGGTCGTTTTCATTCACCGTTAAAACATTATGTTTATTAAGGTATATATTGGTTTATGTTTTCATGGTTTTCTCTGGGTGTTCCATCTTTTTCAGTTTAACCCTTCTTTTATGTTTTTCTTGGAGGTGTTTGTCTAGTTCCCCTATTTGGTTGAAGTTTTCTCCGCATATTGGGCATTTAAATTTGTTTTTCAAGGTCCATACCTTTCCTGTAGTCCTAGTATGTCTCCTAGTCCAAGGCTGCGTTTATAGGTTTCGCCTGGGGCTGTGTATCCATACATGGTTAACCAGTAGTCTTGGTCTGTGTATAGGTCGTCTAGTCCACACCAGTGTCCGAATTCGTGTGTCATTATGTTTTGTAGATCCATTTTTCCAGGTTCACCGTTTAAACTCCATTTATAGTAGGTGTTTAGTTTGGTGTCTGTTTCAATTATGGTGTCTCCAATATACCATATGTATGTGACTGCTATTACGCCGGTTTTGTATGCTCCCCATGAGATTACGTTGATTCCATCCCTCTTCCCAGCAGTTTTTGTTGTTGTGCCCATGTATTGGAAGAGTGTTGTACTGGTTTGGTTGTCCCAGGTGTTGGCTGCTGCTATGATTATGTTTACAACTTGGTTGGCTGTGAAGCCATATTTGTTTGAGGGGTTTACATAGTATTTTATTGGTGTTGTATGCCAGTAGAAGTTTAATAGTTTATAGTTTGTGTTGGTCATGGAATTGTCTTCTGGGGGTATGCTATTGCCCGTGGTTTGACCTGTTTTTTCCAGGGACCATTCAATCACTAATAGTTGTTCGCTTGGTTTTGTCCATGTGTTTGCTGTTGTCGCCGTTAGAAATATTATTATGAATATGGATAGAACCGTTATTTTCTTATTCATGTATTTCATGGTTTTGCTATCTCTTTCAATACATATATTTCTTGTGGTGTAATTTTAGGTGTGTTTTGTGGGGTTAACTTGTTTTTCAGTGTTTAATTGTGTATATGATTTGGGGGTTGTGGTTGTTTGATTTAATCTCTCATTTTTATGTATTTCTCTATTTTTATCATTAGGTTTTTGTATTCTTCTAGGAAGTTTTTTCCTTTGTGTGTTAGTTTTATTCCTAGGTTGTCCCATGTTATTAGGTCTAGGTATGAGAGTTCTTGTAGTCTTTCTTTTAGTCTTTGTGAGGATAGGTTTGATCTATACATTACATGTGTGAATTTTGCGTATCCAGTTGCGTTTTTTGAGGAGCATTCCATTATTGATTCTAGGATGCTTATGTATATTGTTATTCTGTCTCTTCTTTTCATGAAGTTTTTTATTCTGTCTGTGGACATGTTGAATGCCCCCATATGTTGTTTATGGAGGCAACTCGTTTTAACGTTCTTTAATATTTATGTCTAGTTTTATTTTTAACATTTTTCATCACCTTTAGATTGGTATTGTTATTGGGGGTAGTAGGCGGTTGGTGATTATGTCTGAGGCTATGAGCATTATTCCGCTTATTATTAGTAGTATGGCTATGTTTAGGGTTATCCTCCATTGGTAGCCTCCTCTAACTATGGTCATGGTTGCAGCGTTGATTATGGATAGTGTGTAGATTAGTATGATGTTTCCAAGGTTGATCATGTTTGTGGGTATTGGGTTTAGTGTTATGTATTGTGTGGGTGGGATTAGTCTTGTGAATTTATCTAGTATGTTGGTTATGGATGCTAGTATTAGGATGGTTATGGGGTGCATCATTAGTATTATGGCTTCCATTCCTCTTGCTGTCGCTATTCTCCTCTTTCTTGTTTCTAGGATTTTTATGGTTGTGTCTGCTATGGTTTTTGTTACTTGTATTGGTGGTGCTCCTACTCTTATGCTGTCTATGAGCATTTTATTCATTATTCTTATGGTGTGGGAGGCTGTTTCTTCTGCCATGAGTTTAAAGGATTTTTCTATGTCTAATCCTAGGTTTATCCAGCTTATGGTGTGTTCAACGTGTTTCTTTAGTGGGCCTAGGTGTACGTGTGTTGAGTATATTAATGCGCTTTTTGGGTTTAGTGTTGTTGAGAGGTTTTCCCCTATTGTTTTTATTAGTGTGGGATAGTATTCATCGTATTTTGCCACTTTCTTTTCTAGTTTTCTAGCTATGTATCCGGTTATGGCGATGGTTAATCCACTTGATATGAAGGCTATTGCCGATATTTTTATTGTTAATTGTATTGTGATGAATATTATTATTGATGTTGGAATTAGTATTATGGCTGCATATCTAACTGTTTGGTGTGGTGGGGAGTCTTTTCCTGCGTATACCATGATGTCCCTTGGCGTTACTAGTTTTATTGCTAGTAGTATTACTATTGTGGATGTTGCTGATACTATGTAGGAGAGGATTATGGTTTGTGGGTCTATGAGGAATATGCTCATGGTTATGGTTACTAAGATTATTAGGATGGCTACGCTTTGGAAGGTTCCATATACTCCTCCAAGTAGCCTTATGGTTTCTATTGTCCTGTTTAGGTAGCTCATGTATTCTTCCATGATGGTTGAGTGTTCCAGTTCTAGGTAGTCTCTTGGTTTTGTGGTGGAGAAGGCTTCCACCATTCTTATCAATATATCCTTTAATGGTGGTTTCACCATTTCTGCTACTTGTGAGATGGCTTTTGTTAATCCTTGTGCTAGGTTTATTGCTAGGTTTAGTATGGTGTTGAAGATTTTCCTATACTCCTTGTATTCATCTGATTGTGATATGCATTCTATTAGTGTTCTTGGTTCTGTTTGTCCTAGTGATAGTGTGTACATGTGTGTGATGGCTAGTGCAAGTTTTATATCCATTTTCCCAATGTTTTTACTCATTCTGTTTATTATTGTTATGGTTGCTATAGATGCTGGTATGATTGTGTAGATTACTGTGAGTAGCTGGTTTCCATAGTGTATTAGTATTATGATTGGGGTTATTGATGCTATTAGTATGATTGTGGTTAGTCTTCTCTCCATGGTTTTTCGCCTCTCATGATTCTCTCATATACTTGGTCTACGCCTAGGGTGTTTACTTCGATTACAGTTTTCCAGAGGTCTAGGTATCTTGGCGCATTTTGGCTGTGCCATCTTATTATTTCTGCTCTTTTTGATAGTTCTTCGTATAGTTTTGGTAGTTGTTCTCTGCTCCATCCTCTTGCTGGTAGAACTTTTGATTCTAGTAGGTAGCTTATTCCGGTGCTGCTTAGCTTGTCTGCGTCTGGGTCGTATATGTATGTGGGGATGTACATGAGGTTTCCGGTTTTTACATTGTATCCCAGTATTTCGTTTACTGTGGTTACTCTCCTTATGAATTTCCCATTTCTCTCTATTCTTGCTTGGAATATGGTTATGTTTAATCCGTCTATTTGTGATTTTGGTACGTTTATTGGGTCTGAGGTTAATCTTTGGAATAGTTGTGTTAGTGTTCCTGCGTGGAATGTGGAGACTACGGGGTGTCCGGTGTTTATGGCTTGGAAGGCTATTCTCCCTTCTTCTCCTCTTATTTCTCCTACTATTATGTAGTCTGGTCTCTGTCTTAGGGCTGCTTTTACTAGGTCGAACATGGTTACTGGGCTTCCAGTGTGTAGTCTCGTTACTTCTCTAACCCAGTTTTTGTGTGGTAGTCTTACTTCTGGTGTTTCTTCTATGCTTACCACTTTGTTGTAGTAGGGTATGAAGGATAGTAGTGCGTTTAGGGTTGTGGTTTTTCCAGAGGCTGTTTCTCCGCATATGAACATGGATACTCCGACTTCTATTAGCATCCACATGTATGCTGCCATTTCTGCTGTGAGTGTGTTTCCCCTTACTAGTTGTGCGATGGATAGTGGTTCTTTTGCGAATTTTCTTATGGTGAAGTTGCTTCCATGTAGGCTTATGTCTTCTCCGAATACTATGTTTAGTCGGCTTCCATCTGGTAGGTGTATGTCTAGTATTGGGTTTACGTGGCTTATTATTTTTCCATGTCTTTCAGCCATGCTTCTTAGTACTCTATCTATCTCGCTTTTTTCTACGTGTATGTTTGATTCTAGGTATCCATATGCTCTATGGTATACGAAGATGTTTCCTGCTCCTGGTATGCTTATATCTTCTAGGTTTTCGTCTAGTAGGAAGGGGTCTAGGAATCCGTATCCAACTTTTTCTCTTAGCATGTGGTATAATAGTTCTTCTTCTCTTCTCTTGTCTACCTTTATTTTTGCTTTTCTTATGGCTTGTGGGAGGAGTTCCATTATTATTTTTATCTTGTTTTCTGTGGTTACTTGTATGTCTTTTTCCGCTATTATCCTGGCTAGTGCTGTCTCTATTTTCTCCATGATTTCTGGTGATGGTTTTTCTGGTTCTATTATTTTGTAGGTTCTTTTCTCTGGGTTTATGTGTATGAATATTCTTTGTGGTAGTGGTATTATTATCTCTTTATCCATGGTTTTTATGGGGTCTATTTTTAGTGTGTAGATTGGTTTTGATCCTAGTTTTTTTAGGTATTCTTCTAGGTGTGGGTTTTCTCTTATGGCGTCTTCCATTTTTTCTGGTATTTTCGTGTCTAATGGTGTTTTTACTTCTATGTTTTTCTCTTGTTCTCTTTTTCTTGTGGTTTTTATGATTTGGGTTATCTTCATATGGATACTTCTCCTATGGGTAGGACTCTTAATCCCAGTGTGGGGTTTATTTCTAGGTTTATTATGGGTGTTCTTTCCCCTTTGCTTCCCCACAGTTTTATTATTTTTAGGGTTTTTATGGAGAGTCCTCCTACTACTTTGCTTTCTAGTGTTAGGTATATTTCGCTGGATGCTTTTACTACTCTTGTTATTTCTTGGTCTATGAAGTTTGGGTGGAAGGTGAGTATTACGGTTTTTCCTGTGGTGATTAGGTTTCTTATTCTTGTGATGAAGGTTAATAGTTTTATGTTGTCTACGTTTAGTGCTAGGTTGCTTAGGTCGTCTATTAGTATGCATTTGTCATATGTGTTTTTTGATTCTAGGAATCTTGTTAGGGCTTGTAGGAAGTATGGTGCTAGTTCTTTGCTCCAGGCTCCTTCTCTTATGTGTAGTGAGTATACTTTTAGTTTGCCTTTTATGTATTCCCTGGTTACATCTAGTTTTATTGTTTGCATCATTTTTACATATTCCTTTGTTGTGGTTTCTGTTGTTATTACTATGGCTTCTATCCCGTTTTTCACCATGCTGTAGAGTATGTGTTGTGAGATTACTGTTTTTCCGCTTCCATGGTCTCCTTCTATGGATATTAGGCTGGGGATTGGTATTCCACCTCCAAAGGCTTTGTTTAGTTCTGGTATGGTGAGGGGGATTAGTTTTGTGGTGGCCATTTACCTCGCCCCTACATAGGTTGTTTTTACCCCATTGTTTGTTGTGAATACTATTTTTACTATGGTGTTTGGGGGTATTGGTGGGTTGGTGGGGGGTATGTTGATGGTGATGGTGGCTTCTTGCCCGGGGTTTAGTGTTGTGTTTGTTGTGGTTATGCTGGTTCCTGTGATTTCTATTTTCGTTATGGTGTAGTTTTCTATTAGTGTTGTTACCCATTCATTTTGGCTTTTGTATGAGATTATGAAGCTGCACCATTTGTATGTTTCTCCTCCAAATATTATGGGGTTTCCAGCTATGTTTCTAAGTTTTAGGGTTATGCTTCTCTCTTGTATTTGTACGTTTTCTATTGTTAGTATTGTGTTTCTATTTTCTATGTTGGTGTTTAACTGGTTTTGTATGATGGTGGTGGATTGTGTGAGGAGGGTGTGATAGGTGGTGGTTATGGTGAGGATTATTATGGTGGATAGTATTATGGTGGTTATGGGTGTTGATATCCCCATTTATTTCCCCCCTTATGGGGGTGTGAATATGTAGGTGGCTGTGGGCCCATTTAATGGTTTTATTCTTACTTCTATTGTTCCATTGGTTGTGGGGGTTGTGTATACCTTTATTTCTGCGGTTTCCCATATTTCCCATGTTCCATCTTGATCTGCATCTATTATTGTGAAGGTGTTTTCCTGTGGGGTTTTTGAGTATCGATAGTATTTTGCTTGTCCATATGGTCCTATGTATACGTCTATTTCCTCGTATTGGTGTATTGCTATTAGCCCTATGTTTTTTGCATAGATTTTGTATCCTTGTTCTGTGCCGTTCATGATGGTGGCGTATACTATTTCTATTCTCGTGTTTAGTGATTTGCTTGTTTCCTGTGTGATTTGCATTATGCTTGTTTGGATGTTGTTTGACATGTATATGATGTATGTGGAGGCTGTGGTGGCTAGTATTATGGATGCCATTAGTATTATGAGTTCAGTGTATGTGGTGGAAAAGCCCATGGATTTCACCTATGCTCTTCATATTCTATCTTCTTGAGTATTTTTCTTAGTAGGTTGAAGGCCATTTCCTCTAGGCTTTCTATTCTAATGTTTACTCCTGCTGCTCTGGCTGCATTATATATTATTAGGGTGAATTCATCATAGTTTAATCCTCCAAGTCTTGCTTTGTACATGGGGTCTAGGGCGTATTCTATTAGTGTGCTTGAGTTTTTTGGTAGGTATCCCACTAGTTCACAGTATTTTGTTATGGACATGATGTCTTCTTTGCTCATTCCCGCATCCATTAGTATCCATGCCCATTTGAGTAGGTTGAAGCCGAAGGTTGTGCTCATTGGTGTTGGGGGCTGTTGTGGTGGTGCAGGTTTTTCTATTGGTTTTTCCTCTATCTTCTTGGTTTCAGGTTTCTCTTCTATTTCATTCTCTTTTGGTTCTGGTTTTGGTTGGCTTGTTTCTTCCCCCTGTTTTATTATGTTTGGGGCTATATCAGTTATGGATTTTAGTAGGTTGAAGGGGTTTTCCAGTTCGCTTAATGTGGTTCTAATGTCCATTATGGCTTCCTTTAGTGATTCCACTGTTTTCTTTAATTCTTCTATTTCTTTGTCTCTGGTTTCTTTCTCGTTTCCCGCCATTTTCATCCCCCACCCATAAATAATAAATGTTTGTTAAGGTTTAAAAAAATGTGTAGGGTTTAGGGTGTGGTTTATACTACTGTTATGTAGTGGTTTCCTGTGGGTAGGTTTGCTGGTATTATGAAGTTTATTGTGAGTGGGGCTCCTTTTTCAGGTCTAACTTCAATGTATACTTCGCATCTAGAGGTTAAATCTAGGCTGGGA
Source organism: Methanomethylicia archaeon (assembly GCA_038727515.1). Lineage (GTDB taxonomy): Archaea > Thermoproteota > Methanomethylicia > Culexarchaeales > Culexarchaeaceae > JAVYVS01. Next base: position 209,348 of record JAVYVS010000001.1, on the reverse strand, counting down.
TCTAATTTTATTACTAGGTATCCCTTTTCAAAGAAGTCGAAGGCGTCATCCTTATTGTTTTCCTCTAGGAATAGTTGGGCGGTTGCATTTATACCATTGTCCTTGTATTTGAATTTGAGACCATCAAGGATGTCTGTGAAACCTGTTTTTGCTGGGTCAATGGTTGTGTTTACTCCTACATATATGTTTGGGTATGATACTGGGTCTTTTGATGTGTCTGCGTATTTGATTTTTAGTGTGACTACGGTTCTATTGGCTCCCATGGGTACATATGATACTCCTGAAACTTTTAGTGGGATTATTATGCCGGTTACCTTTTGGTTTTCGGTTTTTATGGTTATGGATCCGTCTATGATTAGTGGGCTTAAGACTTCTTGTAGGCTTGAGGTTATGGTTTCTTTTCCTCTTTGTGTGGATGCGAGCCCCATGCTGATTACCATGTAGCTGAAGGCTGATGCCACTATTACGAAGGCTATTAGTATTATTGCTGCTTCTATTCCAATCATTCCCCTTTTATTTCTACCTATTTTCATGGTTGGTCGTTTATGTATTTTTATGCTTGTTTTAAATTGTTTGTGAATTTTTGGTATAGATTTTTGTTCTGAACATGGTTTTAGATTTCTCATTCATAAGTTTCTTAAATGTTTTTATATAGCGTTTTACATGCAGGTTGATGGTAGTGTTAAGATTGTTAAGATGATGATTCCAGGTGATTTGATTCGTGATTTTAATGGTGTTTCCAGTGTTTTGCAGTTTCTTTCTTCTAAGGGTGTTAGGGTTTTGGGTTTAAATTCTTTTCGTGTGGGTGATTCTAGTTATGTTGGGGTTTTGCTTAGTTTTGATGGGTTTAATGGTGATTTGAATGGTTTTGTTGATGAGGTTAGGGATAGGTTGAAGAGGAGTTTTGAGGGTGTTTTCAAGGTTTATTTTGAAGATTATTATTGGGAGGTTTTGGATGGTAGGAATGTGATTCTTACTGGAGGTTTGTTTAAGAGTTTGTTTGAGGGTTTGTTTAAGACTCTTAATGTGACTGCGCCTGCCGTCTCCTATAGTATAGGTTTTGAGATGGGCTGTAAGTTTCATGATTATTGTCTTAGTTTTGTGGGTCAGGGGAGTTTCAACCTTGTTTTTAGTGTGGGGTCTACGTTTTTTAGTGGGTTGGGGTTTGGTTCTCTTGAGCTTGTGAAGGTGGATCTTGAGCTTGGTTTTCTGCAGGTTAGGGTTTATGATTCCATTGAGTGTAGAGTTTGTAGGGGTCTTAAGGGGTTTAGGGGGTCATCTTTCATTTTAGGTTTTCTTGAGGGGTGGTTTAGTAGGTTTCTTGGGAAGAGTTTGTATGGGTGTGAGGTTGAATGTGTTTCTCGTGGAAGTGAATATTGTGAGTTTCTCTTTCAAAGTGTTTGTTTCTGGCAGCCTGGTTCTGAAAGTTTCGGGCGGTTTAGCTCTGAGAATACTGGTGCTATTGGCCCTCTAGATCTTGATTCTGACATTTTAAATTTGGGATTTGAAGTTTACACTAGATGCAACTAGTATTTGTCCTAGGGCTATTCCTCCGTCTCCTGGTGGTGTTTTTGATGGTAGGATTACCTCTAGTCCTTCTTTTCTCAGTATACTTTTTATTCCTTTGATTATGTGGGTGTTTACTGCTGCTCCTCCACTTACTATTACTTCTCTTCTAATGTTTCTCCTCCCCTTTAAGGCTTCTAGGACTGTTTTCGCCAGGGTTTTTCCGAGGTTGTATTGTATGGTTAAGGCTATTCTACCCTTTTCTATGGTGTTGAGGTTTTCCAGTGTCCATTCCAATAGGGGTTTTACATCTATTAGGAGTCTGTTTTCACCCATGGTTATTCTTGGTTCTTGGTCTATGGGTGGCTGGTTTACATTGTCTGCGAGGGCTTCAAGTTTTATTGCTGGCTCCCCCTCATAGGTTCTCTCTTTGCATGCTCCTAGGAGTGTGGAGAAGGCGTCTAGAATCCTGCCTAGACTTGAGGTTTTAAATCCTCTTTTGGAGGCTGCTAATCTATGGGTTAGTTTCGCCTCTATTATTCCATGGGGGAATCCATCTATGACTCCATGTCTATATAGGATTTCAATGGTTTCTTCCTCACTGTATCCATTTGAGGCTAATAGGCTTACCAATGTTTTTGCTGGGTGTCTTGCAGCTGTATCTCCACCTGGCAGTGTGAAGGGTTTTATGCTTCCCACACGCTTATAGCTTTCCAGGGATGCCAATAGTATTTCTCCACCCCAGATTTCCCCTCCCTCACCATATCCGGTTCCATCAATGGTTATAGCCATAAACCTCTCGCTTGATTCAGCCTTTAATTCGCCTATTACAGTGGCTGCATGGGCATGGTGATGTTGAACTTCAATTAGCCTAGCACCATAAGTTTCACCTAGCCTTTCCGCCACCAGCCTATTGGAGTATTGTGGATGCATATCTAAGGCTATTATCCTAGGTTTAAGCCCATAAACCTCTATAAGCCATTTTAATTCACGTTCTAAACTCCATAGCTGGGCTGGTTCATCCACATCCCCAATGAACTGTGTTAAAACAATCTTATCCTCAAATCCAACTCCACCCACACTTTGAAGTTCACCTCCCACAGCCGCTGCCTCCACGATTCTGAAGCCTACCTCCACCCATTCAGGAGCATAACCCCTCCCCCTCCTGAGGAAGACTGGTCTACCATCAGTAAACCTTAACACGCTATCATCCACTCTATGCACGATCTCCCTCTCATGATCCACAATGTAATCCACTATTCCACGAAGCTCTACAAGAGCTTCGCCAAGACTTGTACACATAGGTCTCCCACTCCTATTCCCACTAGTCATAATTAGGAAGCCTTCTGGAATCCCATTTAAAAGTAGGGTTTGGAAGCCGGTGTAGGGGAGCATAACCCCGAGGGTGGAGAGTCCAGGTGCAACAAGCTCTGAAACTGGTGCACCCAATTTTTTGGGGAGTACTAGTATAGGCTTCCGTGGACCCTCCAAAAGCCCTCTAGCCTCTAAAGGTGGATCCACAAGCCTTAAAACCACACTCCAATCTCTAGCCATCAATGCAAAGGGCTGCTGAGGCCTCTTCTTCCTCCTCCTCAATTCAGCCACCACATCATCCCTTGAAGCTAAACATGCAATGTGGAATCCACCTACACCCTTTAAAGCTATGAATCCACCCTCCAAAATCACCTTTACAGCGAATTCCACTGGATCCTCAACCTCAATCCTCAATCCATCCATACCATAAACATGGGTTTTAGGTCCACATTTCAAGCAGCTTATCCCCTGCCCATGAAACCTCCTTAGATCCTCGGGGTCACTGTAGCTTTTAGCGCATTCACTGCAAAGCTTGAATTTCCCCATGGAGGTGTTTTCACGGTCGTAGGGTGTTCTATACATCATGGAGAATCTAGGTCCACACCATGCGCAGCTATTCCAGTGATACCCATAGAATCTACCATTATTGTTTGGGTCTAGAATCTCCTTTACACAGTCATCGCATATGGATGTGTCTGGTGGAATCATGCTTCTAGATGCAATCTCCCCCTTACTCTCCAGTATTTTAAAGTCCATGTACCCCTCTGAGTCTACCTCTATTACCATTATCCTCTCTATCACCGTTCTCGGAGGCTTCTCCCTCTCCATAGCCTCCAGAAATCTTTCCAGCCCAACCCTATCAACACCTTCAACGTGAATCTCAACTTCACTACCCCCAAGATTCACCACATACCCCCTTAAACCAAGCCTCTTGGCAAGCCTATATATGAATGGTCTAAAGCCAACCCCCTGAACAATCCCAACAACCCTAACCTTAAAAGCCCCAGCCAATTTATCCAAACCTTAATATAAAGAGGAATATTTAAACCTAGCATAAACGGCGACGCAACCCGAAGAAGACGGGTTGCGGAGCCACCCCAACCCCAGCAAACCCCCGAAAATTTTGGGTTGCGTAGCGAAAGTGAAATTTGTATGTGTGTAGATTATTGTTTGAGGTTGTGTTTATGGTTGTGTTTGATGATTTACGTAATAAGTTTTTTGTTGTTGCGCATAGGGGTGCAAGTGCCTATAAACCCGAGAATACTTTGAGTGCTTTTAAATTGGCTTTGGATTTTGGTGTTGATGCCATTGAAATGGATGTTAGAGTAACGAGGGATGGTAAAGCAGTTATTATGCATGATGAAACTGTGGATAGAACTACCAATGGTAGTGGTAAGATTGCTGAACTTGATTGGGATTATGTAAGCAAACTTAAGATTGGATTGGATGAGAAAGTGCCCTTACTAAGTGAAGCATTAGACCTTATTGGTGATAAATGTATAATATTTTTAGAGTTGAAAACCAATGAAGCTATTAAACCAGCAATTATGGAGGTAAATGCTAGAAAATTATGGGATTCAGTTCTCTTCACATCATTCTATATTGAACACTTAATTGAAGTTTTAAAATTTAATAGTAAAGCTAATGTTGGCTTAATATACATTAAACCGATGGATGGAATTCTAGGTGCTAAAAAGATAGGTGCAAAAATTGCATTACCATATTATCGTTTAGCAACAGCTAAAGCAATAGAATTTGCACATAAATTGAAACTTATGATTGCAGCATGGACTGTAGATGATTATGAAACTGCATTAGAATTAAAGAATCGTGGAATAGATGGAATTGTAAGTAATAAACCAGATGTAATTACTAAATTAAAGAAGGATTAGAATTTACTCATTTAAACTTTTCATTGAAAAAAATTTGAAAAATTTAGGAAAAATATAAATAGCTATTAGTTGAGAAAAATATACGAGAACTACATTTTTGAAAAAGTTTTAAGGAGAGAGTCATACATGAGTTTAAGTATTAGGTCTACCTATATTGGTTCCACAGTGATGTTCATTGCTTCAATAATCATAATATTCCTAGCGGTCTACTTTACAAAGAAGGGTGTAATTAAACCAAAAATTAGGAAACTTCCAGGGATGGATGCCCTGGATGAAGCGATAGGCAGAGCCACTGAAATGGGTAGACCAGTACATTACACAGTTGGTTTAGGTGGAGTTGGAGATACACAGGTCATTGCAGGATTAAGTATATGCCAATACGTAGCTAAAAAATGTGCAGAATATGGTGTTAGATTCCTATTTACATTTTCAGATCCAACAGTAGAACCAGTTGCCAGAGACTTAATTAAAAATGCATATACAATGGCTGGAAAACCAGATGAATTTAGACCTGAAAATGTTATATGGCTCTCCAATAGGCAATTTGCATACGCCAGTGGAGCCATGGGATTAATACTTAGAGAAAAAGTTGCTGCAAACCTATTACTTGGATACTTCGCAGCGGAATCACTAATATTAGCTGAAGCAGGATTTAGAGCTGGAGCAATACAAATAGCTGGAACAACAAATAGCTATCAAATACCATTCTTCATAGCCACATGCGACTACACATTAATAAGTGAAGAATTAATAACTGCAGGAGCTTATGTTGCAGGAACGCCAGAACAAATAGGGACAATATTTGGACAAGACATTATAAGGCTAATTGGATTAGCATTAACAATAATTGGATTAATATTCTGGGCATTTGGAAATAGATGGTTTTATGATCTATTAAATATATAGGGGGATGAATGAAATGTCAATAGTCATTAGAAGATATATACCATGGATGATTATGGTAATCTTAACATTTATAACAGCAATGGATACACTTGTACTACAACCAACAATAAATAATCTGGCAGCAGATATTAGGAAGGCACAGGCAATAATTGGAACTTTTGCAGCAATAATTTCAGTAACACTATTAACCAGGATTCACGCAAGGAGGATCCAAAGAGAACCTAAAAGAATTGAAAGCTGGGTATTACTCATATGCTTATGGGTACCATTAGTATGGGGATTAGCTAGATATGCATTCCAAGGGATAAAACCATCAGTAGAACCAAGCATAACTCAAGTATTCAATGCAATAGTAGCACCAGGAGATTCGACAATATACTCTATACTAGTATTCTTCATAGCTTCAGCAGCCTACAGAGCCTTTAGAGCTAGAAGTGTAGAAGCAACAGTACTATTATTAGCTGGAATAATAGCAATGCTTGGAAATGCACCAATAGGAGAACTCATATGGCCTGGATTCGTGCCGCTAAAAGATTGGGTAAATAACGTTTGGGTTAGAGCAGAAGCAAGAGTTATAATAATATCAGGATTACTGGCCACTTTAGCACTATATGTACGAATGCTCTTAGGATATGAGAGGGGGTGGATGGGTCGTGGAGAGTAAAAAACCAGAAACAATATGGGAGAAAATACAAAACATAGATGTAAGATATATATACCTATTAGTTTGGATAGCAGTAAGCGTACCAATACTGAGGCCAATAGGAATCCCCCTTGGAAAATATAGTGCAGAAACACTTGGATTATACAACTTCCTAGATAAACTTCCACCAGGAAGCATAGTAGTATTTATAGATGATCAAAGCCCAGCTGCAGCAGCAGAATGCTACCCCTCAGAACTTGCAATTTTCCAACACTGTGTAAATAAAGGTTTAAGGGTTTTATTCTTTGCAGCACGAACAGAAGCTGTACCATATATAGAATCAACCATGAAAACAATTTTAGGAGCTTCAAATGATCATCCAGACTATGGAAAGAAATATGTTAATTTAGGATATATACCACAATATGAGGTTGGATTAGCAGCATTAGCAGCAGACGTATTCTATACAGGTAAAGATGCATATGGCAATGATTTAAAGAAAATGCCATTCTTCCAAGACCTACCCACAGGAACAGCAAAAGATTGGGCAATAGCAATATACTTCGGAAACAGCTCAGTAGACTGGGTTGTTAGACAACTCACAGATGTCTATGGAACAAAAGTTGGTGGAGCTGTAGGAGCAGTACTAGTCTCAAGAATGTACCCATACTACCCAGATAAAATAGTTGGATTCTGTAATGGATTGAGAGGTGCAGCAGAATACGAGATCCTAGTTAAAAGACCTGGAGAAGGTGCAGCAGGAATGGATGCTCAATCCCTAGGACATCTAGTAACGGTAATCTTCATAATAATTGGGAATATAGGATACTTCCTATCTAGGAGGAGGATGTAAATGTCCCTAAGTATGGATACTATAGTAACGATAGTTGCCGCTGGAATAACGTTAATGTTATTCAGTTGGCTTTACAAGGAAAATAGGTTTTTCAGAATTGCAGAACATGCATACATGGGTGCCGCTGCAGCATATACAACACTAATAAGTGTAGACACAGCATGGGTATACCTCTATGATTATGTTTCTAAAGGGCAATGGTGGTGGTGGCTAACAGTACCAATTGGATTACTATACATTTTCTTCTTCACAAGAAAATACTTCTACCTATACAGGTATCCAACAGCCATAGTATTAGGAACAAGCATTGGAACAATAGTGGCAAGATACATAAAAACGCAATTCCTTGAACAAATTAGATCCACAATAAGTGAATCTACAACTACAGTAGTCCTACTACCAAAGCCATTGGATGGAGTATTAGTGGCAATAGGAGTATTAACAGCATTATTCTACTTCTACTTCACAGCAGAATTTAAAGGACCATTAAACACTGTGGCTAAAATTGGTAGATACACTCTTGTAGCAGGGTTTGGAGGAAGCTTCGGATTAACAATTATGAGTAGAATTTCATTATTCATTGGGAGAATAAGATTCCTATACTTCACATACCCAGCTCCATACGTATGTGTAATAGCAGCAATAGCATTAGTAGTGGCAGTAGCATTAGATTACATGAAGAAAAGCAAATAAACCATAAATTTACTTCTTTTTATTTTTTAGATTTCAATAGTTATTCTACCTGTAAAAACTTTTTCTACAGGTCCAATCATATATAACGGGTCATCAACAATAATTTTTAGTAATCCTCCACGAACATGTACATCAACAGTTCTACTTTTAATTTTTCCAAGTATATATGCTACTGCAGCTGAAGCAGTAGATCCAGTTCCACAAGCATAAGTTTCATCCCAAACGCCACTTTCATAAGTTCTAACCTTAATGGAATGATCATTCAAAACTTCAACAACATTCACACATATACCTTCTGGAAATAATGTTTTATTTTTTGAAATAGCTTCAGCATATAGGTTTAAATCAATTTTATCTACATCATCTACAAAGACTACAACATGTGGGACGCCGGTATTAACAATTGATAATTCAATTTCACCCAGTAATGGGAGTTTTAAACGTTTAGCAATTAATTCTTCATCATCCCTAAAATTTAGATTAACATAATTTTTCAATTCCCCAAAAGTCTTCCTTAGTACACCCATATTCACTTTAAACCATCCATCTTCAACCTTCCACACATTTAAAACTCCAGCTTTAGTTTCAATTTTCAATTCATTTAAATTAAATTTCTCAGATAAGTAACTGGCTACACAACGTAAACCATTACCACACATTTCAGCTTCAGTACCATCAGGCTCAAGAACCCTCATAAAACCATGAGCACCACACGTGGAGGGAACAATAAATAGAACATCATCAGCACCAATAGAAAACCTTCTACGACAAACCTTCATTGAAAATAAACCTTTAAATTTTTCAGGAACAACTTCACCATCCAATTCATCTACAACTATAAAATCATTACCACATCCATGATACTTAACAAAATCCACAGTCAACCTCATAAAAACACATTATAACAACATGTAAACAACAATATATACCTATCCAAAACCAAAACATTAAAATGTAGATAATATACTCTTGTAATTTAAGAATTAAAGCATAGTTACATTAAACTCTAGGGATTGATGAGAATGCTGCAAATAGTGACACCAACAATACAACCAATACATGCAACAATACTAGTAATTGCAATATATTCATTAGTATGGACAATAATAATATTCCATTCAATATACTACTGGATTGGAAGAAAAAGAGAATACAAAATAAATAAGTACAATCTAGACTTAGAGAAAGCACCAGAAATAACAGTAATAATACCAACAGTAAATGAATCAATAAATATAATTTTAAGATTGATAGAAGCATTATCAAAACAATCATATCCAAAGGATAAAATGGAGATAATAATAGTAAGCGATGATACAAAGGAAAAGTATATGAACATTGAAAATGAAGTTATGAAAGCATCATCTAAATACAATTTAAACATAAAAATCTATAGGAGAGAGGAAAGAAGAGGATTTAAAGCAGGAGCATTAAATTACGCATTAAAAAGAAGTAATGGAAAATATATAGTAGTATTTGATGCAGATGCAATTCCAAAGGAAGATCTAATAGAAAAGGCAATAGCATACATGGAAGGAGAAAAATTAGATGCAATTGCAACAAAATGGTCTACATTAAACATAAATGATTCACCAATATCGGAAGCACAAGCAATCTCCATGGAATTCCTAACATCAATAATACTTAGGGGAAGAGCAATATCAAGAAAGCCAATAATAATACCTGGATGTGGATGCATATTCAAAAGAGATGTACTAATGGAATTAGGGGGTTGGAATGAAGAATCACTAGCAGAAGACTTAGATCTATCAGTAAAACTAGTAACAAAAGGTAAACGCATTGGATATCTAGATGAAACAGAAGTAAAAGTTGAAGTTCCATCAAACTATGAAGATTTCAAAAAACAACAATCAAGATGGATATATGGAGCAGTACAAACACTAGTGAAAAATGCCACAAGAATAATTAATGCAAAAATACCATTAATATGGAAGATAGATGTAATACTATATCTATTACAATATCAAGCAGTACTAGCAAATTTTGCAATGGCAATACTTGCAATATCATCAATAATAGTAAGAATGGATATCATATCCCAAATAACACCCCTAATACCAATAACAATAGTATTATCAGCATTAGAAGCAGCATCATACATGCATACAGCAAAAAAACTTGGATTAAAAACATGGAAAAGCATAACCATAATGGGTAGATGCACAGCACTAGCCACAGCACTAGCTATACACATACTGTTACAAGACATAAAAATAATATTCGGTAAAAGAGAGAAATGGAATATCACACCAAAAGGAGAAATTGCAAAGAAAAGCAGTAGCAGAAGATCTGGAATTATAGAAAGCATAACAACAATAATGGGATTAATCGCAATGATAATCCTATTAATATTTGGTTACAAAGCATCAGCACTATGTATACTAACCTTAACAATACCATATGCATACGTAACTTGGAAAACAACAAATAAAGTATGGTGAAAGAAAACATATAAATCAAAATTAAAATATAGAATTAACCCGAAATGATAAGTGAATATTATTCAAGGCAGATAGCATTAAGAGAACTTGGAATTGAAGGACAAAGAAAATTAATGAAAGCAAAAGTGGCTATTGTAGGAATTGGAGGACTTGGAAGCATAGCATCAATATACCTAACCTTAGCAGGAATCGGACATATAAGAATAATAGATCACGACATAATTGAAGAACACAATCTACATAGACAAATACTATACGATCCAAGTGAAATTGGTCAACCAAAAGTTGAAGTAGCAGCAAGAAAACTATCAAAAATGAATCCACAAGTAAAAGTAGAACCAATACCAGAACACTTAAACCAATTAAATGCAGAAGAGCTCTTAGATGGTGTAGACGTTATAGTGGATGGACTCGACAATATGACTACAAGATATATAATAAATAGAGTAAGCGTTAAAAAGAATATTCCATACATATTCGCAGGAGCAATAGGATTAGAAGGAAATATAACAGTAATACATCCACCAGAAACACCATGCCTAGAATGCATATTCCCAAAAATAGATGACAACCTAATACCCACATGTGAAACAAGAGGAGTAATAGGGGCAACACCAGGAATAATTGGATCCATAGAAGCAATGGAAGCAATAAAACTAATAGCAGGAATAGAAAATGGATTAAAGGGAAAACTATTAGTATGTGATTTCAAAACCATGGAATTCCACAAAATAAACATAAGCAAAAGAGAGAATTGTCCAGTATGCAAACAAAAAACCGAAATAGAAATAACACAACCAAAAATAACATGGCTATGTGGAAGAAACACGATAAATGTAAATCCAATAAAACCAGTGAAGATAAACATAAAGGAAATTAGAGAAAAACTATCTAAACGATACCAAATAAAAATATCAACGGAAATTATGATAGCAATAAAATATGATGAAAAGGATGTAAGCATATTCAAGAATGGAAGAATGATAATAAAAGGAGTAAAAAGTGAAGAAGAAGCCATAGAAATATACAATAAATTAATAGATGAATTAACACAATCATAACAAATCAAATAGATTAAATAAAATAGATGATATAGTTAACAATGAAAATTATGAGACCACTAAAAATAGAAGATTACAATAGATTTACATCAGTAAACGACCCACAAATATCCCCAAATGGAAAATACATAGCCTTCGTAACACTAAAACCAGATCAAGAAGGAAATACATACAACTCAAAAATATGGATTATAAACTCAGAAACAGGGGAAATAGAATTATCAACAAATGGCTTCACAGATACATGGCCTAGATGGAGCCCAAATGGAAAATATATACTCTTCTTATCAAAGAGAACAATAAAGGAGAGAGAACCTGGAAATGAATTATGGCTACTACCAATAAAGGGTGGAGAACCAAGACTAATAATTAAAAGTAAAACTGGAATAATACAACCATCATGGAGTCCAAATGGGAGATACATACTATACAGATCACCGGTGATAAGTGGAGAAATAGATTCTGAAGCAAGACTCATAGACAGAATACCAATATGGTTTGATGGAATTGGATTTACACATCACATACAAATACATCTATTCCAAATAGAAGTAAATTCTGGAGAAATAAATCAATTAACCCATGGAGAAATGAATATAATAGAGGCAAAATACTCTAATGATGGGAAGAAAATAGCTTTTGCAGCAACAACAAACTATCTTGAACCAAGAAAACAAAAACTACATATAATAGACTTAGAAAATGGAGAAACAATAAGATTAGATCATCCAGACATGGGTATAGGACCAATGGCATGGTGCCCCTGCAATGAAAGAATATACTTCAAAGGAAATGATTACAAAAGGGGCTATCCAACACATGAAGGAATATGGATGATAAACATAAGCACAGGAGAAATAAGGAATTTAACAGGTAAAACAGGATATCAAACAAATCTAAGTATATACTATGATGTTAGAGGACCTTACCAATCACCACAACCACCAATAATAGAAAGAGAAGAATTATACTTCACATTAACAAAAGGTGGAACACACAATATATACAAAATGAATCTAAAAACAGAGGATATAGAGGGAGTAGTTGTAGGAAACTTCATAATAGACAACTTCCAAGTAAAAAATGGAAAAATCGTATACACAAAAATAACAGAAAATACACCAGCAGAAATATACGTAATGGAAAATGGGATTGAAAGGAAATTAACAAACTTCAACGATGAAATACTAAAAGAAGTATACTTACAAACACATGAGAAATTCCAATTTAAAGCATCAGATGGAGAAATAATTGAAGGATGGCTAATAAAACCAGTAAACTATGTGGAGGGGAAGAAATATCCCACAATAATATTCATACATGGAGGACCAAAAAGCACATTTGGATATTCATTAATGTTTGAACATCAAATCTTCGCATCAAATGGCTACATAGTAGTATACGCAAACATTAGAGGAAGCGGAGGATACAGTGAAGAATTTGCAGACATAAGAAGGAAATATGGTGAAAGAGACTACCAAGACTTCATGGAAATGGTAGACTACATTACAAAAACCTATCCATCAATAGATGAAGAAAGAATAGGCATCACAGGAATAAGTTATGGAGGATATATGACAAACTGGATAATAACACAAACAAACAAATTTAAAGCAGCAGTATCATTAAATGGAATAAGCTGTTGGCTAGCAGAATTCGGAACCACAGACATAGGATTCCACTTTGTACCAGACCAGATAGGTGGAGACTGGTGGACAAATAGAGAAGAATGGATAAATAAATCACCAATAACACATGCAGATAAAGTTCAAACACCAATACTAATAATACATAGCATGGAAGACTATAGATGCTACATAGACCAGGCACTACTCTTCTATACAGCACTAAAATATCTTAGAAAAGAAGCAAAACTATTACTCTTCACAGAGGGAAGCCATGTATTCAGTAGATCTGGAAAACCTAAAAACAGAGTAAAAAGATTGAAGTATATGATGGAATGGTTTGATAAATATCTAAAATCAAAAGATAAAGGTGAAAAACATGAAAACACTAGAAGTAATAATGAATAGAAGGACAATAAGGAAATTTAAAAACACACCAATACCAGAAGAAATAGTCTATAAATTAATTGAAGCAGGACAAAGAGCTCCAACAGCATGCTCACTACAAACATACAGTATAATATGGGTAAAAGACGATAAAATAAGGAAAGAAGTATATGAAGCATGTGGTAAACAATCATTCATACTTGAAGCCCCAATAACACTAGTAGTATGTGCAGACGTAAGAAAAATACTCAAAATAGTAGATGCAATAGATGAATGCAATAACCAAAAAATGGAATGTGGATACGAAGTAAAATTATTCTCCATAATTGATGCAACACTAGCAGCACAAAACATAGTGATAGCAGCAGAATCACTTGGATTATCATCAGTTTACGTTGGAACAGCCTTAGCAAACAAAAGGTTAATTGAACTATTAAAATTGCCAAATGGAGTTCTACCATTATTCCTAATATGCATTGGTTATCCAGATGAAAACCCGCCAATAAGACCTAGATTACCAACAAAAATAATGCTCTCAATAAACCAATATAGAGAACCAGATCCCAATGAATTAATAGAAGCAGCAAAAATAATGATAGAAAAACTCAAAGAAGAAGGATATTATGAAAAATATTCTAAGAGAAGCGATATTACATGGATAGACAATGTAAAAAGAAAATTAACATACACAAAGAAGAGAGAAGAAGAAATAATAAAAATCATAGAATTAACAGGGTATCTACCAAATCAACCAATAAACCTTAAATAAAAATTTGAAATAAACATTTGGGGATACATGTGCCTGAAGTAAGAGTTTCATTACATAAGGGGATAGGACTAATAGCCGTAACAGAAACAGGATTCACAATAACCATGGGTGGAACAGAGGAAACTGTAGGGGCAAACAGGAGATACGGCCCCTCAGCAATGGAATTAGTATTAGCAGCACTTGGAGGATGCCTATCATCAGTAACCCTAAGAATACTAAATGCCAAAAAATTGAATGTAGAAAAATTTGAAGTGGTAGTTAAAGGGGAAACCATGGAGGAAACTCCAAGGAGATACAAAACCATAGAAGTTGAAATAAAAGCGGAAGGAATACCAGAAGAAGAACTTATAAAAGCAGTCGAATTATCTGAAAAGTACTGCCCAGTTTTATGGACATTAAAGGAAAATGTTGAAGTAAAAATAAAAACAGTATAAACAATTATTTTATATCTATTTTTAAGATTAAGCTTCACCTAAATACATTTGCAAATATCACATCTACTGGTATCAATATTTGAATCCAATAATTTATGAAATGAGCATAATAAACCTTTAGACTTAATAAGTCTACATATCCTACAAAATTCTTCAACAAAGGAATTAAAATTAGAATAACCATTAACCAGCATACCAGCTAATTTATCAATGGCCTCAGTCAAATCTGGATAATCCTCAAGATGTAACTTACCACCACGGAGACGTCTAGTATATAAGCTAATAGCAGGTTGACTAATACCTAAAAGTTTAGCTGCATCCATTTGCTTTAAACCATAATTTGAAATAAGCCTAGTTGCAATAGCAGCCCTCACACTAGGTAAAACAAATTTAACAGCAATCTCACAGGGAAGCAACATATAAACCAATAAAACATAACTTTGGTAATAAATATATTTTACATTGCAGTAACCCATAAACAAAATACTTCATATATAAATAATAGAATTATGTTTAACGGTGAAAACCTTGGAGAAAGTATTGGAGAATGTATATGCGGATACTAGACTTGGAAAGGGAGGGAATATAGGAGCAATAATTTATGAAGATAAAGTTATATTTATTGACGCAGGATTCCCAGCCATTGCAAGAGAAGCTAAAAATGAAATAATGAAATTAACAAGTAAGCCTATAACACATCTAATATTAACACATTACCATGCAGATCATACCTTTGGATGTCAAGAATTTAAAGAGTGTAAGATAATTTCACATAGAAAACTTAGAGAAATAATGGAGGAAAACATGAAAACCATATGGAGAAAGGAGGAATTAAAGAATTTAATTGAAAGAGTAAAAGTAGAAAGACCTGAAAGCGCATGGTTATATGAGGGATTAAGTGAAATAATACCTCCAAATGAAGTATTTGATGATAAATATACTTTAGAAGATATGGAAATCATCAACGTTGGTGGACATACAGAAGATTCATCCATAATATACATTAAAGATAAAGAAATACTATTTTCTGGAGATATAATATTCTCCCATTCATTCCCTTGGGGAGGAGACCCAACAGCAGATCCAGATAAATGGATAAAAGCATTAAAAATGATTTTAGAAATGAAGATAAAAAAGATAATTCCAGGTCATGGTCCAATATGTGGAAAAGAGGAAGTAGAAAAATACCTAAACTTTATGGAGAAAGTAAAAATGGAAGTAAAAGAACTCTCAGAAAAAGGATTAGGTAAAAATGAAATTATGGATATCATAAGCAAAATAGAGTTTTATCAACCATTAAGATTAGAAATGAAAAAGAGAACATTAGAGTATTGGATTGATTTCTGGATTAGAAAATTATAAAAAATAATCTTAAAAATATTATTTTGAAAATGCCATGATGGATTTATTAATATGGTTGGTAAATAAAGGTGTGAATGAAGGATTAGAGTATGTAGAAGCAAGATATCAAAAATTCCATAGTACAGATATAGAGGTTAGAGATGGAAAAGTTATATCAGCAGTACCTGGAATAGAACAAGGTGTTGCAATAAGAGTCTTATTTAAGGGTGGATGGGGTTTCTCTACAACAAATAGTATAAGTAAAGATTCATTACAATCAGCATTAACGACAGCAATAAAAATGGCTAAGCAATCAAGTATAGATACAGAACCAGTAAAATTAGCTCCAAGTACTATAACAATGGATAAAGTAAAAGTCTATGTGAAAGAACCATTGGAAGAAGTATCTATTGAAGAGAAAATAAAGTTTCTATTAAATGTAGATAATGTTGCAAGGGAAGTATCACCAAATATAAAAACAACATCAAATTACAATGATTACTCTGAATACAAGATTATATGTACAAGTGATGGTACACAATTAGAGATTAATAATTCATGGGTTTACTGGGGTATGTGGGCATATGCTAGAGAAGCTGGATTAATACAATCATATAGAGATAGATTTGCAATGCTAGGTGGATTTGAAGTTACTGAGAAAATGAATGCTGAAGAAAGATCTAGAGAAGCAGCCAAAAAAGCTATGGAATTATTAAAGGCTAAACCAGCTCCAGGAGGAAAATTCACAGTTGTAATAGATGGAGTACTTTCAGGATTACTAGCTCATGAAGCTATTGGACACGCATCAGAAGCAGATGGAGTATTAAGGGGGACAAGCATATTACGTGGAAAACTAGGTGAGAAAATAGGTTCTGAACATGTAACTTTAATAGATGATGCTACGATAAATGGTAGATTTGGAACAGATGTATATGATGATGAAGGGATTAGAGCACAAAGAAAGGTTATAATTCAAAAAGGGATATTAAAGGGGTATCTAACTAATAGAGAAGCTGCAGGTAAAATGGGTTTACCATTAACTGGAAATGCTAGAGCACAAGATTATAGATTTCAACCAATAGTTAGAATGACAAATACATTCTTCCAACCTGGAGACATGAATTTTGAAGAATTAATTGAAGATATAAAGTATGGAATATATGCTAAAGGTGGTAGAGGAGGACAGGTAAGTCCAGCTGAAGGAATATTCCAATTTGGAGCACAAGAAGCATATATCATAAAGAATGGTGAAATAACCGATAGATTGAGGGATTTCAGTATGAGTGGATTTATACTTGAAACATTAAAAAATGTAACAGGAGTAGCAAAGGATTTCGATATATATCCAAGCTTCTGTGGTAAAATGGGTCAATCAATGAGAAATACATGTGGTGGACCTCATATGAGAATTGAGAATATGATGGTTGGGGGGAGGGTGTAATGGAATTAATAGAAGCAGTAAGAATAGCTGTAGAAAAAGCTTTAAAGAATAATGCAACACAAGCAGAAGCCTATGCTACAATATCCAATAGAATAAGCATATTAACCTCTAACGATAGGAAAAGTGGTATTAAGAGTAGGAGTGGATCAAGTGAAGAAATAAAGGGATTAAGTATAAGAGTAATTGTTGGAAAGAGTTTAGCATATTCTTACACAACGATACTAGATGAAGAAAGCATTGAGGAAACCGTTAAAACAGCAATAAAATTAGCAAAGATAAAAGATCCAGATCCAGAATTCAAAACACTACCATCACCAAAAACGCCTACACAGGTTGAGGGGATATTTGATCCAAAGATATTAACACCACCAATAGAAGAAACCTTTGAAGAATTAAGAAAGATATTAAGTGAAGGATTAGATGCAGATCCAAACTTCAACACCATAAGTTCAAATATCAGCTTTACATCAACTGAAAGAGCCATACATAATAATTTAGGAGTAGAAGTAAGTTTTAGAGAAACAATTGTAAATGCAGGAGTATCAATACTTGGAGAAAAGAATGGTATTAGAAGTCTAGGATGGGAGGGGGAAGCTAGTAGAGAATTAAATAAGATAAATTTGAGAAAATACATGGAGGAAGCAATAGAAAAAGTGAAAATAGGTTTCAAAGTAGATAGAATTGAATCTGGAGAAAAAACTGTTATATTTAGTCCAGAAGCTCTTGAATCCCTAATGGAATTCGCCTTCATAAGAGCTATAGATGCATATAATGTTCAAGAGGGAAAATCATACCTAACGGGGAAAATAGGTGAATTAGTAGCTTCAGAAAAATTAACAATAATAGATGATGGAACATTAAAAGGTGGATTAAGAACAACACCCACAGATGTGGAAGGAGTACCATCACAAAAAACCATAATAATAGAAAATGGAATATTGAAAAGCTACATATATGATAGTTACACAGCACATAAAGAAAATAGGGAGAGTACAGGTAACGCCTTTAGACAATTTAGAACACCAATAACTATTGCACCCAGGAACCAAATAATAAAGGGTGAAGAAGTAAAGCTAGAAGAATTAATAAGAGAAGTAAATGAAGGTATAATAATTCAGGGGGTAATGGGTGCACATAGTACAAACATAGCGACAGGAGCCTTCTCAATAACTGCAAATCCCTCCTACATAATAAAGAAGGGAGAAATAATAGGGCAGGTGAAGGGATGCATGATCGCTGGAACATTCAAAGAATTATTAGAGAAGTACACCGAACAAGGAGATGACATAAAACAAAGAGGTTCATTAATTGCACCATCAATAAAATTCGAAAAAGTAAGAATTACAACATAAACCAATTAATAAATTTAAATACTTTTTTTAAGAATACATTAAAAATATAAATGAGAATATAAAAAATTGACAGAAACATTTTAAACTAATAAGGATAAAAATCGCGAAATAAATAAAATAAAATTCAAAAAACAAATAAAAAGATACTATTAGGACGAATTATGGAAAATAAAGTAAAAATATATATGAAAATGTTAAATGTGGAAAAATAAGGAAGAGGTATATGTGTGAAAAACCTTTTTAGTATAATAAGTTCAAATAGAAAATGGTTATAGAAATGCCTAAAGCTAGATGTCCAATATGTGATGAAACCATTGACTTAGGGGAAAAGCCACATGTAGGAGATGTAATCGAGTGCCCATCCTGTGGAGTCTCACTATCCATAGAGCAAAAGGGTCGTAGATGGAATTTAAAAGTTGTTGAGGAAGAGGAAGAAGAAGAAGAGGAAGAATGGGAAGAGTTAGAGGAAGAAGAGTGGGAAGAAGAGGAAGAATGGGAAGAGGAAGAGTGGGAGGAAGAGGAAGAGGAGGAAGAGGAAGAAGAATGGTGAAAACCCCTATATGGGGTTTTCTTTTTTGTAGAAGGAGGTGAAAAATATGGCCGAGAAGAAACCTGAGGAGAAGAAACCAAAGAAGAAGAAGTAAATTACCTTTAAATAAATCTTAATACTCCCTCATTTTTTTATAATTATTTTCATATATGATTAACATTAAACTTTTATTTTGGTATATAATAGGTTCATTTTGAAAATAATGCCGTTCTATATAATTCTACATGATGATTCAATTTTGAATAGGATAGTAGAAGAATCCAAAACCATGCCGCTTAAATTGAAAAAGAATTTATTTATATCAAATAGGATAAATAAGGAGTTCTATGAGAATCTGGGTGAAAATGAACCTTTAATAGTATTAAAGACTAGTAGAAATGTTGAAAAAGCAAAGATAGATTATGAAAATGGAATATATAATCTTGGAAGCTTAATTCTAGTGGCATATGAACCTTTAAAGGATATAAGTGGAAATAGAACCATATATAGACTGATTAATAGGGCACCATGTTTTAAAGCTTCAAGCTTGATATATTTATTCCCCTATATAAACTACGATGAATATATTGGAAGTAGAATTATTTCACCAAATATATTGATAAAAAAGATAATAATGTATGGAGGTAAAGTTATAAGTGCATCTAGATTAAAATTGATATATCCAAGAAGTGGTAAAGTGTTTATAGAAGATTTAAAACGATCATTAATGAAGAGAACTGAAAAAATAAGCATGATGCTACAAGACCTTAATAAAGATGATAAAAATAAGATGATAAGACATCTTAGAGAAATAAAAACTGAAATAAAAACTTTGAGAGAACTTATAAAGGTATATGATGTTGAATTAGCCATAAATCTCAAAACAGTAAAATCAAAACTAATAAACATTACAAAAATAGTGAATCAAATGATGAATGAAGCCATGGAAGATATGTAAAATGAAAATTAACATTTATTTATAGATTTTATATTTCTTGAGATCATATATGGAGCTATAAAAATCCCTAATAGAACAGTTACAAAAACAGTGATAAAACAGATATTAGTGTAAATTTCAGAATTTTTAAAGAACAATTTATTTGGATCATATACCGAGGGGAGACGAGACATTACAAGAGTAGATAAACCATTTGTAAAAGTATACATAATCGCAAATTTCTCAATATGATTAAGCTTAAACATAAAATCATAAATGATGGTGCATAAAACTCTAGAACCAAACATTACCAACGAAACTATAAGACCAAAGAAAACATGCTCAAAGGAAAATTGCATTATTAAACCAACAAAAACAAAGAAAAATGATTTCAAAAGAAAGGTCATTTCTTCATGAAATTCACGTAAATGTTTAGAATCCACTATGAAATGATCCTTTAAACCAAATTTCTCAAAAAGAGTATCACTATTAACAATTAGCAAAGCATAAAATAAAAGGGATAAAACACCCGACCCTTCCACAAGTTCCTCTGAAAAAACATAAACAAAAAATACCATAGCCATCGTAAGAATATAATTAAATTTTCGATGACTAAGTTTATTTAAAATAAAACTCCAAAGAATCCCACTAAGAGAGCCAAAACTAAGAGAGAAAATGAAAGATAGAAATACATTCTCAAAACCTTCAATAATAGACATATATGGAGTTATAATTAATCGAATAATAGTTATTACAGTTATAAAAGCTATAGAATCAGATAATATTGACTCCAATAACAAAATATTCCTAATGTTATTTAAATCAACATTTGAAGAAGATTCTAGATTACGTAAAACTGCAGAAACAGTTACTGCACTATTACTAAACATAGCTCCAAGCAAAATACATTCCAATAGACTGAGGTAGTTATGCATAAACATGTAGGATGTAATACCCACAATAATTATTGTTAGAAAATAGTATAGGAAGGTTAAAGGTAGGCTACGTGGAAAAGATTTTAGAAAAACATTAAAATCCATATGTATACCAGCATCAAAAACTATTATACACAATGCAATAATACTCATAATTGGAGAAGCCCTAATAAATGGGGAAGGATCATATAAATGTAGAACTGGACCTAGAAATATGCCGAAAAAAATTAGCCAAATAATATCTGGAACTCTAGTCTTATCATAAAATAATTCACTTAAATAACCTAGAAAAACTGTGAAAACAAATAATAGTAGAATTTCAGCACCAGCTATCAATAAACATCACCATGAGGAATATAAGAGTTGTTAATTATTACGATGTTAAAACAAATAAAGATTATTAGGATTCAATAATAGTTTCCTAATAGGAAAATATTTCCTAAATTAACATTCCTTAAACCAGCATTTCTAGCAGTTTCTAAAGCTATTTTAGCATGCGATTTACTTGTTGGTGGAAGATCAATTAATAGATAATCTGGGTGAAAAGCAAGTAATGAATATGGTATGTTACGATCAAAAGAAGCTAGAAATCTTGAGATCCCCTCCACTTCATATACATCTACATACCCTGGAACGAGAAGTGTACTAGCCATGAAAAGTGGAACTTCAGGTCTCTCATTCCAATGTTTAAGGATAAGCTTAACATTTTCATATACACGTCCAATATCAATACCAGTTAAAGTATAATAAACTTCAGGAGACCAAGCTTTTAAATCAAATTTAATAATTCCACCACTCTTAAGAGAAACATCAACAATTCTATTCATAAAAGCTTCACTAAAATGACCATTGGTCTCCCAACATATCCGTAGAATGCGACCTTCAGATGAAGCTTTCTTTAAAGCATATTCAGAAACTGCAAGAGCATGAACAACATGAGGAGATGGATCTCCACCGAAAAAGCATATGCAAGTTGTACGAAAATTAACTTTTGAAGCTAAATCTTCAGCAGACATTAAAGGTTTACCTTTAACAACAAGTTGCTTATGCTGCCAATTCTGACAAAAAAGACAATCAGAATTACATCCACCATAAAATACAGCTAAATTATAATATCCATGTTCCCCATTCATTGTTAAAGCATATTTTGGATAACCTAATCCAGTTGATGCAGGGCAAAACCAAGCACCAACACAATTCGTTGGTATAGGATCATAATACCATTCAACAAGTCCAGCCATAGGAGTACCAGCATATCTAACGAGTTTACCATTAACATTTTCAACTAAACCACAAAACCCCTTATCACCAACACTTAATATACAATCTAAATCACAAATACCACATCTTAATCCACCAATACTTTTAGGTGGAAATTGAGGTAAACCATAACGTGCTCTAGATCTATCATGAACATTTAAAATAATCTTCTTAGCTTCACTCCAATTATTCCTTAAACAATCTACACAAACACCAATAACACTTGAAACTATCTTACTTTCAATTCCACAAATTTTACATATACCACCATATTTACCGCGAAGGAACATTGCCCAAAAATATATGGGGAAATCAATATAATAAATATACCTACATGTAAACCTATTTCTCTTTAAGTTTACCAATAGCTTTAATTACTCCTTGTATAATTGCTTCAGGTTTAGGTGGACATCCAGGTACATAAACATCAACTGGAACAACTTTATCAACACCACCAATAACTGCATGAGTTTCCTTCAATTCAACCCCTACTCCATCCACAAAGACACCTCCAGTACAAGCACAAGTTCCAACGGCAACAACAACATTTGGATATAGCATTTGATCATATATCCTCTTTAAGAAAACCTTAGAATGCTTAGTTACACAACCAGTTACAACAAGTATATCCGCATGCCTCGGATTCTGTTTTAATAGTATTCCAAGACGTTCAATATCAAACCTAGGTGTAAGAGAATCCACGACTTCAATATCACAATTATTACATCCACCAGCATGAAATAAAGCAATCCAAGGAGATCTCTCCCTAGCCCACTTTAAAATCTTCATTAAAATCTCAACTCCTTTAAATCTCTTGTACTTATCTTTCCACTAACTAAATAAAACTTTAAAGTGAAGAATATGAAGAAGGATAAGAAGAGGATAGAGAGAAATGTTAAGATAATAGATAATTCCAGTGGGAGATATTCTAGGAATACATGTGATATCATAAAAATCATAGATAGACAAGCAATAATCTTCCTTAAATCAGTTTTCACAATAATACCATAAACACCAATAATAATGATTATTAAATTCAAATCTACAATACCAAAGATAAGGAACTGAATTGAAATACATAGAAAGACTAAGAGTAAGAGTAAAGCAATCGAAATTATGTGGGGAAGCAATGGATTTGATTCAGATAAATGAATCCTCCTAATAATATAATTAACCATGAATGGTGAAAAGAATATTGAAAAGAAAATAATTGGAAAGACATGTTCACTAAATCCTTCAAGAAGAATAGAGCATGTAAATAGAAGTCCTTGTGCAGCAAGTAGAATTGGAAGTAAAAGTAATTTCCTTACTTCTATCATAATCATAGCTAAAATAACCATTATAATGTTAATTATGATTTCAATCATACCTATACACCTGAAACAACATAGAATTTAACTGGATGAAAATTAAATTCATAACTTAAAATCCTCCTACAATCAGGACATAGATAAATATAATACTCTAAATCTTTCAAAACTATACTTTTAATTGAGGGATCAATATTCTCTAAAATACGATCTTTAACTCTATTCAATTGATTCGTACATGCAAAGATTCTACCACAATTCCTACAAACAGTTAAACTCAATTGAATACCAAGTATACAATCATCCCTACTATAACTGGTTAAATCAAATTTCCGTGAAAGTTTAATAGCACCCTCAGGACAAACTTCTTCGCATCTACCACAAAATATACATCTAGCATAGAAAATATTTAATTTCATAAGACCTCCATCCTCATATGCAAAAATGGCTTTAGATGAACAAACATTTAAACAAGCTTTACAACCAATACATTTCTTCTCATCAAATTGTGGAAGACCTCTAAAACCCTCTGGAACTTCAGTTATAGACCCTTTAGGAAACTTTATTGTAGAAGGTCTCATAAAAGATTTCAATAATTCCCTCAAAATATTTAATTTCACCATACCAAAACCCCCAAGGAAAATCTAAATAAATCAATTAACGTTAAAACAAGACAGAAGGTCATATACCATTTAAAAGCTTGATCAATCCTAAATCTTGGATATATACAATCCACAATTACCAAAATTACATCAACTATGAAGATCTTTATTAAAAATATTATGATATTATATGGATATATGAAGGTATCACCACCACCCAAATATAAATTGACAAATAAAGCTGGAAAGACATAGAATCTAAGTAATCTAGAAATTTCAAAAAGCCCTAGAAGAGGACCACCATATTCAGTTAATGGACCAGCAATTATTTCCTGTTCAGCTTCAGGTATATCTCCAAAGGGCTTTAAAGAACACTTAGTAAGAACACAAATGAATAAAGCTAAAGCTGAAAATGGTGCATGAAATATAAACCAATTAGGAAATATTGAAAACCACGTGGAAAACTGAAATTCTAATATCATAGAGAGAGAAAGTGAAGGAAATCCATAGAGACGATTTAAAATTATTGAAGGAATAATTAATGATATAGCCAAAGGCAATTCTACAATTAAAACCATTATAGTCTCCCTACTAGATCCAACAAAACTAAAAACATTCCCACTAGAAACACCAGCTAAAATAAACGATAAGGAAAACATAACTGAGAAATATATTATAACTATTAAATCTCCAGTGAAAGACCCAATCCAATGGGGGATCCCCGGAGGTATTAAGAAACTTAAAATTAAAATTGAAGATAAAGATAAAATCGGAGAAAATACATAAATTGACCTTTGAGAAAGAGATGGTATAAAGAATTCCTTTCCAAAAAGTTTAATTATATCTGCAAAGGGCTGATACCATGGAGGACCAACCCTAGATTGAAATTTAGCTCTCAACTTCCTAAAAATCCAGAAATTAAACCATCCAATAATAAAAGATAAAAATATAGATGCAAAGAATGTTAACAATTTATCCCAAAACATTTAAACACCTCCAAAAATAGTAAGCGTAAAAATGACGACAATAAATGTTAAAATCACCAATACATACCAATTTATAAATCCACCATGATACATCCTAAATAAATTGAAAAATCTAAGTATAAACCATGTAAATGGAGTTGATGAAACTTTAATCTCATTAATCACCATGTAGGGTTCTTGAAAAACTCCACCAGTAAATGGAAGATATTTATCCCTAGAAACCGTAGGAATCTTCTTTTGAGAAAATCTATGAATAATTAGGTATATAAGTAAAGATATCAACATAAACAGAGAAAAAAGCCAATATACATCAAAAAATCCATATAATAATTTAATTAATGATTCAAAAGGATCAATTACTGGAAAACTAACTATTGATGTCAATGAGTAAATAGCGGGATACAATAAATATCTCAAAACTATATGTGGAAATATTCCAAAAATTATACAGAATACGGATAATAGGATTGGTGGGAAAATCATAATATTTGATGCCTCCTTAACATCTTTATTAAAGCTGGATAAGCCCAGACACATAGATCCAATAACCTTCATAAATAATGCAAAAGTTAAAGCACAAGTAAAAATGGAGATAAAGGCCATAATGAATTCTCCTCCACCAATACATGCATTATAAATCATCCACTTACTAACAAAACCATTGAGAAATGGAATTCCAGAAATAGCTAAGGAACCTATAAGCATTGAAATACTTGTAAAGGGCATATGATTAAATAAACCTCCCAGTCTATTGATATCCCTAATTCCAGTTTCATGCTCTATATTACCAGAACAAAAGAATAAAACTGATTTAAATAATGTATGATTAAACATGTGAAATAAACCAGAAGATAAACCTATAATAGCAACTTCAAGCCAAGTAACATCACCATAAATATTAAACTTCATAAATCCAAGACCTCCAATACCAAGCCCAAGCACAACATAACCCATTTGACCAACACTATCAAAAGCTAGAAGCCTTTTAACATCATCTTGAGCAAAAGCCATTACAGTATTAACAAACATAGTTATAATCCCCAACCAACATAGAAGAAACCAGAGAATAATGGGATTATGGAAAATATTTGAAAGCTTAAATAATGTAAGGAAGCTGGGAATACCCGCAACCTTTATCATCATAGTATGCAATAGAACACTAATAGGAGCTGGACACACAGTTGAAGCATCTGGAAGCCAAATATGCATTGGAAATAATGGTAATTTAGCCATAAAACCAATTAAAATGAAAATTATACCAATCTTAATAGCAACATTACCCTCTAAATATTGAGATAAGAAATCAAGATCAAAAACTGGAAACCCATAAAACCCCTTCTTCAAAATTTCATCATATAAAATTCCAATTCCACTCAATATTAAAATTGAAGAAATAAATTGTACCGCAAGGTATTTTAAAGCAGCTTCATATGAAATAGAAGTTTTATAATGGGTTACAAGAAGTGATGATGCAAAAATACATATTTCAGAAAATATGAATAAGACCATGAGATTCCATGAAAAAGCCATTACAATTAAACATCCAACAATAATTAACACTAAAAAACTATAGATACCCCTATCTTCATCCTCTATATACTCAATTGAATATATTGACACCATAAAACTAATAAATGAAACAATTAAAGAGAGGAATAATGTAAAACCATTAACTCTAATTGACAAATTAAACATATTTAGAAATATAAATCCAGTATATGGATTACATAAGTTGATAATAACGATTATCAGAGTGAGAAGAGTTGATGAAACAAACATGAAATCCCTAATAATTCTTGGAATTCTATGAATCAATGAAAATACTGCTGACGAAAATATCAAGAAGATCATTATACTTGGATCAATCATATTTATCCACCACAAACTTCTCTAGATAAATCCATTAGAGTAGTCTTTTTCACCATGCCAATCCTAACGTCTTCAACATATATACAACGATCAGTACAAGTCATACATGGATCAACACTAGCTATTATTATTGGAGCATCAGCTAAAGTATAACCTGGTAGCATATGTAAAATTGCATAATCATTCATATATGATGGAGTTCTAATTCTAACTCTCTCAGGAATATTTGTACCATTAGAAAGAATATAATAGAAAAGTTCACCTCTAGGAGCTTCAGTTCTTCCAATAGCTTCACCAGGTGGAAGTTCACTCACATCAACCTTTATAGGGCCTCCAATCCTCTTAAGTACATCTAAACAATACAAGCATATACCTATAGATTCATAGAGTTCACCTATTCGAACTTCAATTAAAGAATATACATCACCATCATCACGGGTAATAATATCAAAAGGAACATCCTTATAGGCAGCATATGGATCCATCTTTCTAATATCAACTTTCAATCCATTGGCTCTAGCCACAGGTCCAACAACACCCAACTTCTTAGCATTATCTTTACCGAGAACACCAATACCTTTAGTACGAGATTTTAGTATAGGATCTTCCAATATCATTTTCTCAATTTCTTTAACCTTCTTCCCCAAAACCTTAATTTTACCTTCAATCCTATTAATTAAGTCAATACTTATATCTCTCCTAACACCACCAATAGTATTCATAGCTGAATGCCTTCTATTACCAGTAATCATCTCAAAGATGTCAAGTGCATGCTCCCTCTCCCTCCAAATATACATGAATAAGGTCTTGAATCCAAGAAGTTCTACAGCTATGCCAGCCCATAACATATGACTATGAATTCTCTCCAATTCCGCTAAGAAAGTTCTTATATACCTAGCTCTATCAGGTATATCTATTCCACCGATCATTTCAACCGTCATAACATATGCTAATGTATGTGTAAAATTGCATATACCACAAATCCTTTCAAATAAGTAAATATTCTTCCAATAATCTCTTTCCTCAGCGAGTTTCATAATCCCCCTATAATTATAGCCAAGCTTAATATCTGCACTAATTATCTTCTCACCATCAACCTTTAACTTAAAGAATTCACCTTCAAGAAGAGCTGGATGAAAAGGTCCTATTGGAACTATGAATTGAGATGAATTTAACCCTCCAATTTTAAGTGAAGTTTCTTTAGAATTATTCTCACCCATTATGCCACTTCCTCCTTAGGCCATGCATATGGTAAGAATAATCTTCTAGGATCAGGATGCCCCTCAAATTTAACACCCATCAATTCCATAATTTCCCTCTCAGCCCAATTAGCAGCTTCCACAATATTAACAATAGATTTTATAACAGGATTCTCTCTAGATACTCTAACCTTAATTGACACTACATAAGGTTCTCCAAAACCACTAAAATCAAAATGATAAATTAATTCAAAACCTAAACTTCCAAGATCATTGGCGGATAAAGCTATAAATCTCCCATCAAATTTAACAATTAAACCAACTACATCCAATATCCTCTCAGCTTTAGTTAAAAGATAATATCTACCATAACGATCACGATAAAAATCAAATAGATCACTTCCTAATAAATCCCTTAGAGAATTTAATACCTCAATCATATCATCTACCACCAAGAATATTCATATATCCAATTTTATGTAGGGATCCTCCAATTTCACTAGGTTTAAATCCAAAGGATAAAGCTATGAGTTCAGATAAATGTAGAATTGGAATATTACATTTATATCCACTCTTAATCAAATTCAATTCACCCTCCTCTAAATAGTAGAAACATGCTGGGCATGTAACAGCAATACAATCAACTTCAGCTTTAATTATTGAATCAATCTTCCTCTTAGTTCTCTCAGAGAAAGCTAGATCTTGTGAATATAGGGATAGTGGATAACCACAACATAATCTTTCAGCATCATAAAAAACCTTTTTAGCACCAATAACCTCTATTAATTCATCAAAATACTTTAACAATCTATTATCCCTATACAATTTACAACCATACTGCATAGCAATATTCAAATTTAATGGAATTTTCACATTCTCCTGAACCTTCTCTAAACCAATATCTTCAACTAAGACTTCAAAATAATGTTTAACCTTTAATTTACCAGTAAACTTCCTACCTAAAAGAGATAAATTATTATTTACTTTATTTAGAAGATTATCATCTTCAACTAACTTCTTCAATACACTGGAAAATGTATCCCAACAACCATTACATAAAACAACGATATCTCCATTAATTTCTTCAGCCAAAGACATATTTCTAGCAGCAATATTAACCCAAGCATCATAACTAACAATTCCAAAAACATCAGATACTGGACAGCAAGAAGCCCCCTTAATATCAATTAATTCAATACCGAGAATAGAAGAAATCTTTCTAAAAGCTGCTTCAGCAAAGGGTTGCATAGCAGGTATAAAACAGCCAAGAAAGAGAGAATATTTTAACATTACAATTTAATCCTCCTTTTAATTTTATCACTCAAGTTGTATTGAAGTAAAATATTAACTTCAGATACAGCATCCTTTGATGAAAAAGCGGATGGAGGAAGTTTCTGCAACCCCATCTTTTCCCTCTCCTTCTCCATGATGGGTAGAAGTCTATGAATATGTCCAATTCTAATAAGCCTAAGGATTGGGCTACTAATTGATGAAGCTAAAGGATTCTCCCTCTTCCTCCATGGATATAAATTTTCATCACTACTCATATTTTACACCCATGATATTTTCAAGATAATACTTAGCTTTACTTCTCGGAACAACCATTAAAGCCCCAGTGCTACAAAATTCTGCACATAAAAATTTTCCATCACAAGCATCACATTTAGAACATACACCATATTCCTCATCAAAATGAGGAATAGATATTGGACATGCACATATACATGATCTACATCCTATACATTTCATCCTATCAATCTTAACAAAACCGGTATCAGAAGATTTCACTATAGCTTTAGGATTAGCTGGACATGCAGCTTCACAAATTGGATGATCACAATGGGTACAATACATACTAATAAATGATAAAGGAGCTTTAGGATTCTCATAAACACGTATATGAGATTTATTGAAATCAAAACCACCATAATGGGTATATGAACATACCAACATACAAATAAAACAACCAGAACATTTACGAAAATCAAATAAGAGTATCCTCTGCTCTTTAAATGACTCAATACTATTCATCATAAATCATATATTACATACATTTAAATTTAACATTTATCATAAAAAGTCCGGATGAAAAGAAATAAATAATTTAATTAATTACTACTTTAAAAGCAAGTTATACCAATAGGAGTTGAGGGAGACTTATCGGTGATGTTATGATAGTAGAAATTAAAAGTGGATTAGAGCGCGATCTGGAAAAACTCTTTAAAATATTAAGGGAAAAGACAAAGGTGATAGGACCAAGGATATCAGCAGATGGAAATTCAATAGTGTATGAAGAATTAAATGATTATGAAGAATTAGCAAGGGATGTTGAAGATTTGCAAGAACCAGGAAACTATAGATTATTTAAGGGGAAATTCTTTAGACATGGATTTGATTCACCAAAGAAATACTTGTTTCCACCAACACTTAAAATTATCAGAGTATACAAAGGATTAAGGATAGAACCATACGATTACCAGAATATGGAAATAACATTTTTTGCAATAAAACCATGTGATTCTGCTGCGATAAAAATCATGGATAAAACTTTTTCATGGAATGAAGATGTATACTATAAAACCATAAGAGAAAAACTCACAATAATAGTGGAAAATTGTATAGATCCCGGTAAAACATGCTTTTGTGCCACAATGGGTACTGGACCTAGAGTTAAAGAAAATTTTGATATAGCATACACGAAAATAAATGGTAAAGTATTATTTGAAGTTGGAAGTGAAAAAGGTGGGAAAATACTGAAATCTTTAAATGAACTAAGGGAGGCATCAGTAGATGACATCACTAGTTTAATAAAAACCATGGAGGAAGCTGAAAAGAAGGCGAAAGCTCCATTTAACATAGAAAACTTACCAAAGGAATTGGAAGAGAAAATTATGAATAAAGATTTATGGAGAAAAGTCTCTGAAAAATGTGTTGGATGTGGAAATTGTACAATGGTATGTCCCACCTGCTTCTGCTTCGACATATATGATGAATCACATTTAGATGAATATGTTGATAGAATTAGATATTGGGATAGCTGCTTCACCTATAGATATGCAGAAGTAGCTGGTGGAAACTTTAGACCTGATTTATGGGCTAGATATAGGCAATGGCTACTACATAAATTCTCATATTGGGAGAAGCAGTTTGATACATTAGGTTGTGTGGGATGTGGTAGATGTATAACGTGGTGTCCCATGGGAATAGACATTAGAGAAAGTATAATAAGGGTATTAGGCGGTGGAGAAAAATGATCTATAAAGAATACATATTCAAAAAGGGTTTGATAAATAAAATTATTCAAGAAACACAAGACGTATACACGTATTATGTAACGCCAATGGAAGGTGAAGTAAAGGGTTCACCAGGACAATTCAATATATTATACGTATATGGTGGAGGGGAAATACCAATTTCAATAAGTGGATTAGAAGATGGAAAGATAATGCATACAATAAAAATTGTAGGTGCAGTAACAAGAATGATCAGTAAGATTAAGGAGAATGATATCATTGGTTTTAGAGGACCTTATGGAAATACATGGCCAGTGAAGGAAGCTGAAGGATTTGATATACTAATAGTATCAGGTGGAATAGGAATAGCACCCCTAAGACCAGTAATAATGGAAGTAGAGAGAAATAGGGATAGATATGGTAGAATGATAATACTTTATGGTGCAAGAACCCCAAGAGATTTAGTTTATAGAAGAGAATTTGAAAGGTATAAGAGGATAAGGAATACTGAATTTCATGTAACCGTTGATAGAGGGGAAGAGGAATGGGCTGGAGCTGTAGGTGTTGTTACAACATTAATACCAAAAGTAGACGTAGACCCTAAAAATACAATAGCAATGGTTTGTGGACCAGAGATAATGATGAAATTCACGGTAAAAGACTTAATTAAAAAGAAGATTCCGGAAGAGAGGATATATATTTCAATGGAGAGGAGGATGCGATGCGGAATAGGGCAATGCGGACATTGTCAAGTGGGACCATACTTCGTATGTAAGGATGGACCAGTATTCCAATTTTCAAAAATAAAAGGTTATTTTGAGGTGGAGCAAATATGAAGTTGGCAATATTCAAATTTGCAAGTTGTAGTGGATGCCAATTAGAGCTATTAAATCTTGAGGAAGAACTCTTAAAAATAGCGGAAAAAGTTGAAGTAGCATACTTCATAGAAGCTTCAAAGAAAATTAGTGAAGGACCCTATGATATAGCATTAATTGAGGGAAGTATATCAACACCAGAACAAGAAGAAGAAATTAAAAGGGTAAGGAATGAATCAAAATATGTAATAGCAATAGGTTCATGTGCTACATCAGGTGGAATACAAGCATTAAGAAATTGGAGTAATCAAATCAATGATTATAAAAAGATCGTTTATCCAAATCCAGAGTGGATTAAAACGTTAGAGAAATCAACACCTATATCTGAACATGTAAAAGTAGATTTTGAAATAAATGGATGCCCAATAAATAGACGCCAATTATTATGGGTATTAAGCCAAATAATGCTTGGTAGAGAACCATTCCTACCCACACATAGTTTATGTATACAATGTAAAATAAAGGGGTATACATGTGTACTTGTAACTAAAGGTGAACCATGCTTAGGACCAATAGTTATGGTTGGATGTGGAGCTCTATGCCCAAGCTTCCAAAGACCATGCTACGCATGCTATGGACCCTCAGATAAACCAGAAGTAGAGAGATTAATGGAACACTTTAGAAATAAGGGGTTAAGTAAAATGGACATATCATTACTATTAAAGAAATTCGAAAATTGGAATCAAAAGTTCAGAGAGGTGATAAATAAATGAGTAAAATAGATTTAAAAATTAAACCATTAACGAGAGTTGAAGGAGAAGGAGGAGTAGAATTAATAATAACAAATGGAAAAATAGAGAAATTAGAGTTAAATATATTTGAAGCTCCAAGATTCTTCGAAGCATTCTTGATAGGTAGAAAATACAGTGAAGTTCCAGATTTAGTTGCAAGAATATGCGGTATATGCCCAATACCATACATCTATAGTAGCAGCAGAGCAATAGAGAAAATCTTTGAAATTGAAATACCTAAAGAAATAAGAGAGTTGAGGAAGATCATGCTATTTGGAGAATGGATAAGCAGTCATACTCTACATGCATTTCTACTTCACGCTCCAGACTTCCTAAGATTAAATGATGCTATAGAATTAGCTAAAATAGAACCTGAAACAATTAGAAAAGCAATGAGATTAAAAGCCTTCGGAAACTACATAATTGAAAAATTAGGTGGAAGACCTGTACATCCAATCTCATGTAGAATAGGCGGATTCTATAGAGTAATAAGGAAAACAGAACTAAAAGATATAAAGGATAAATGCAGAGAATACCAAGAAATAGCAAAAGAACTATTGAAATGGACATTTAAACTTAAGATACCAGAGGTAAAATGTGATTATGAATACCTCTCCCTAAAAGATCAAGATAATGAATATCCAACAATAGGTGGAAGAATAATATCCAATAAAGGTTTAAACATTGTAGAAGAAGATTTTGAAAAGGAAATAGAAGAAATACAAGTACCATACTCTACATCGCTAAGATGCAAAATAAGGAGAAGAGGATTCTATATAACTGGACCCATAGCTAGATACAACAATAACTACAATACTTTAAGGGGGGAAGTAAGAGATATAATAGAGGACAATGGTTATAAAGCACCATTAACAAACACATATCAAAGTATAATAGCGAGACTTGCAGAAATATTCCATGCAACCTTGGAGATAGAGAGATTAATTGATGAATATAGAGAACCGGAAAAACCATACGTAGAATATAAAGTGAAGGGAGGTTGGGGATGTGGAGCAACGGAAGCTCCAAGAGGAGTATTATATCATTCGTATAAATTGAATGATGAAGGATTTGTTGAAAAAGCTAGGATAATAGCTCCTACAACACAAAACTTAGCACATATAGAACAAGATATCATAAATCAAATACCATTAATCATAAGTAAACCAATAGAAGAAGCTCAATTAATAGTGGAACAAATAATAAGAAACTATGATCCATGCATTTCATGTTCAGTACATTCAATAAAATTAAAGATAAAAATAAACTAAACAATTATCTTTTCTTAATTGGATATATAGCTTCTTTAGGAGCCTTCTTAAACATTTCAAGGTATGGTCTTAAAACCTTTGGTATAATAACTGTACCATCAGCTTCTTGATAATTCTCAAGTATAGCAGTTATAGCTCTTGTTGAAGCTATAGCAGTTGAATTTAACGTATGTACGTAACCTCTCTCTAAACCCTTTTCACCTTTCCTCTGAAATCTAATATTAAGCCTATAACTCTGCCAATCAAGACAATTACTACATGAAACCATCTCCCTATACTTACCTTGAGCAGGCATCCACGCCTCTAAATCATACCTTTTAGAAACTACAGCACTTAATTCACCAGAACATATATTAACAACTCTATATGGTATATCTAAACCAGACCAAAGCTTCTCAGCATTTTCAATTAATCTTTCAATCCAAATCCAAGAATCCTCTGGTAAACAGAAAACAAATTGTTCAATTTTATTGAATTGATGAACTCTAAATATACCCTTAGTATCCTTACCATGAGCTCCAGCCTCCTTCCTAAAGCATGCACTAATACCAGCATATAGAATTGGCAAGTCTTTTCCATCAATTAAATTATTCATTTGATAAGCAGCAATGGGATGCTCACTTGTAGCAATTAAATATAGATCTTCACCTTCAATCTTATATAAAGCTTCTTCAAAATCACTAAGTGTTGTAACACCCTCATATGCAGCTCTTCTAAGCATGTAAGGAGTTAAAACAACTTTAAACCCCTGACTAGATAGGAAATCTAAAGCATAGAGGAGAAGTGATAAATCAAGCCATACAAGATCATCAAATAGATAATAAAACCTTGAAGTAGCAACTTCACCAGCTTTAACAGTATCACCCAACCCCAGGAAATCAAGCATATCAGCATGACCCATAGGCTTCCAATCAATAATTTCATAATCAACTTTAAACCCCTTAATTTGCTTTAAAAATTCATTTTCAAACTCGTAGTAAACTTTTGGTTTACCATAAAATCTTATTGGAACATTATCTTCCTCACTTCTACCAATAGGAACAGATTCATGGACAATATTTGGTATACTAAGCAATATACGTGTACGTTCAGCCTCCAAATCATTCAAAATTTTTTCTTCAATTTCGATCTTTTCAGCCAATTTACGAGCTTCTTCAAGCTTCTTCTCCCTCTCCACCCCAATTAAACCAGCAATTTCACGTGAAATCCTATTATGCTCACGCCTCAACTCATTAATATAAGTTAAAACCTTCCTCCACTTTAAATCCAATTCTAAAGCTTTATCAACAATAGATTCATCTAAACCTCTAGCACGTTGAGAAATCCTAATTCTCTCAGGGTTATTCCTAAGGAAATAAAGCATACTCCACATATAATTAACCTCAAACAACCAACCATAACATAAGTAGTAAAGGATAAATTAAATGTTACCATTTTAAATTGAAAATTAAATATATCATCTACAAGAAAATGCAGCAAAACATTATAACATTTACAAAAATGTATACATGAAAATGATTAAAATACCATTATAAAATGGATTTAAATAAAAATTAAACAAAAATAATTGGTTGAATAAATTAGTTTAATGAATCTACTCTAATAAATCTTCTAAAACCATTTTCACTATTTTCAAAGTATAATCTATATCTTCAGATGTTATTCCATAATGAGTTACCATACGAATTCTCCTAGGACCAATAGCGCCACATTTAACTCCTCTTCTAGATAATGCTTCAACAAAGGCTCTAGCACTAATGCTCTTCAATTCAAATATTACAATATTCGTTTGAACACATTCTAGATCAATAGAAATTTCTGGAATCTTCGATAAACCTAAAGCAAGTTTACGTGCATTTTCATGATCTTCCTTTAAACGATCCACCATATGTTCCAAAACCCAAATTCCAGGTGCAGCAATAACGCCAGCCTTTCTCATACCACCACCTAAAACTTTTCGAATCTTCCTTGCACGTTCAATAAATTCTTTAGGTCCAACCATAAGAGAGCCAATTGGACCAGCTAAACCTTTAGAGAGGCAGAAGCTTAGAGAATCAGCATTCTCCACGAGTTTTGAAGGTTTAATATTTAAAGCGACGGCTGCATTAAATATTCTTGCACCATCAACATAAACCTTTAAACCATGTCTCCTAGCTACTTCAGCCATAGCTTCCATTTGTTTAGGAGTTATAACAGTTCCACCAGCCCTATTATGAGTATTTTCAACACATAGTAGAGTGGTTTCTCCGCAATGAATATCTTTAGGTCTAATAGCAGATTCTATAGCTGCAGGATCCATAAAACCTCTAAATCCCTTGATGGGTCTTGGATGAACACCAGCAATCCAAGATATTCCTCCAACTTCATAATTGTATATATGGGAATCATATTCTACAATAACTTCATCACCACGTTTAGTATGAGCCATAACTGAAATCAAATTTGCTTGAGTACCACTAGTA
The DNA here is from genome assembly GCA_038727515.1 of Methanomethylicia archaeon. Classification (GTDB taxonomy): domain Archaea; phylum Thermoproteota; class Methanomethylicia; order Culexarchaeales; family Culexarchaeaceae; genus JAVYVS01. The sequence goes on along the minus strand of JAVYVS010000001.1, from coordinate 172,470 downwards.
ACTAATAGTGCAGCTTCTTTCTCAAATATTTCAGCAGCCATAGCTTCAAGTTTATTAACAGTGGGGTCTTCACGGTAGACATCATCACCTAACGGGGCTTCAAGGATGGTGGCTAAAGCTTCCTTTGGTGGAATAGTAACGGTATCACTACGTAAATCTACAATACGCATATATTCACCAAAGTCATATATATAGAGAAAGCATATAAAGGGTTTTATTAAATTTAGGTTTTCAAGTACCTATAGGCGATGTAAACCATCCATATGCATCCGAAAATTGAAGAGAGGAATTCGGGTATAGCAACTCCAGTTACACCCATAGATCTCCATGGAATTATAAACCATATAGCGAAGCATATGAATGTCATAATTATACTTAGAAAACCAAAAACAACATTACTCTTAGACGCTATTAAACTTAAACCGAATAATAGTGAAGATATGGGGTAGAGGAGGAAGAAGATAACTGAAAAGTAGAAATGTATTCTACCAGCAGTTTCAGGGAATAATCCTATACCAATTAAAGCAATAGAATCAATGAATAGGATTATTGCAGAAAGCTTACCCATAATTCCATTAATAACCTTATAAAATCCAAGGGAGAAGATTATTTCAAGAATCCCCGATAATATTAAACCAGAATTAAAGTAGATATCAGAAGGACTTCTAGCACCAAGATCACTTAAAGCATTCTTATACCAAGAAAACCATGGAGCATTAGATATTGCAAGAAAGATGAATCCATAGGCTACAATCGGCGTAATAAAACCGCAAATTCTAGAGATTCTAATGAGGGTAGTCATAAAATCACATAGAGTTATATATTCAATGAATATATATGGGTTGCCCCAAACCTTTAATATAAATTGAAATATAATTTGATTTGTGGTTTAAATGAGTGAAAGATCATTACTGATGATTCCAGGACCAATAATATTCGAACCTTCAGTACTAAGGGAATTAAGTACAACAACATTAAGCCATACATCAAAAGAATTCATACAGATATTCCATGATGTATTGAAAAACCTTAGGAAAATAGTGTTTGTAAATGAAGAGTATAAACCTATAGTAATAGCTGGAAGTGGAACATTAGCTATGGAAGCAAGTACAACAAATTTCATAAGGGAAAACGATAAAGTGCTTATAGTTTCCAATGGATACTTCGGGGATAGAATGATAGAATTATTATCAAAATACCCAGTGAAAATAGATGTATTAAAAGCTAAAGAAATTGGTGAAATGGTTGACACCAATGAAATCCTTAGGAAAATTGAAGAAGAAAAATATAGTTTAGTGATAGTAACACATGTAGATACAAGTACTGGAGTTAGACAGGAATTAAAGAAACTTGGAGAAGAAATAAGTAAACATAATGAAACATTATTGGTTGTTGATGGAGTATGTAGTGTAGCTGGAGAAGAAATATACATGAAAAATTGGGGTATAGATGTACTATTCACTGGAAGTCAAAAAGCTATAGGTGTACCACCAGGATTAGCAATAATATGGTTATCACCAAAAGCATTAGATAGACTAAAGGAGACAAAATCGAAATACTCTCCATACTACATGGAATTAACAAGATGGATAAACATTATGAACTCATATGAAGAATTGAAAGCATCATACTTTGCAACACCAGCGGTAAACCTCATAGTAGCATTAAACAAAAGTTTAAAATTAATACTAGATGAAGGTATGGAAACTAGATTTAAAAGACATAAAATATTATCAAAAGCTTTTAGAAAGGGTATAGAAGCTATGAACCTAAAGATCATGGCTAAATCTGAAGATTATGCTGCTTCAACAATAACAGCAATCTACCTACCGCAAAACATAAACATACAACAATTCCTAAATGAAATGAATAAAAGGAATGTGATAGTTGCAGGAGGATTATACCCAAACATAAACTACTTTAGAGTTGGACATATGGGATCTGTAAATGCCAATGATATTGTGGCAACAGTATCAGCCATAGAAAGAAGCTTGAATACATTAGGTTATAAAACAATCATTGGAGAAAGCGTCAAAGAAGTTCAAAAACAATTAATTCAAGAAAAATACTAAATGCTATGAAGAAAGCTATGGAAATCAAGAAAGTCCAATTGGAATCTTTTATCAAGATACATTAAAACCATCATTTGAAGAAAGAATCATTAATAGATTACCATGATATCAAATGAAGCCACCATCACTACAAGAAATACATAGAAATGGTAAACCAATTATTAACAGTGAAGATTTTAAAGAGGTATTTAAGAGATATATAGGTGAAAGTTAAATAGCTATAATCCATTAATCATATTCTTAACGAATTGAAGGAGGTCTTCTGCGAAATATGTAGGTTTACATTTTTCAACATCTTCAATCCTTGAAACACCAGTTAAAACAAGTAAACAATCTAAACCAGCATTTCTAGCAAATGCAATATCCATATCACATCTATCACCAACAACTAGAATCTTATCTCTAGGTGTATTGAAGGATTCAAGTATAATCTCAGCAAGGTATGGATTAGGTTTACCAATAACTATTGGATGTACACCAGTGCTTTTAATTAATGATGCAACTATTGCCCCAGCACCTGGAATACTCCAATCATCAAATGGAAGTATATGATCTTCATTACATGCAACGAAAATAGCATTATACCTTGTAATAGCTTTATGAGCAATTTCAAGCTTCTTATAAGTTAAATTCCTATCTAAACCAACTACAACAACTTCAATTTCACTTGGAATATTACCATCAACAATAATATGTCCATTAGAAGATAATTCTTCGAAAAGACCATGTTCACCAATAGGATAAACCCTTTTTACACCATATTTATCTAAAAGCCATTTAGAAACTAGAAAACCACTATTAAAAACATGGGTAATGGGGATTTTAAATCCGAGAATTTCACTTAACTTCAATGCATAATCCCTTCTACAAATGGTAGAATTATTAGATGCAAAAATAAGTTTAACATTTAAATCATTTAATAGCTTCAATGCAACCACATTATCATATATTATTTTAGAACCTCTCCAAACAACACCATCAAGATCAATAATCAATAAATCGTAATGGAATTTCATATCTTCCAATCCTATATCCACAATTCTATATAAATCCATTATCTAGATAATTCAACAATAATATAAAGTACAAGTGAAAATCATAGTATTCCACTAACCTTTGGACATAATGGATCTGGATTCCCAAAATTTCCAGTTAATACATATGCTCTTGCATAGCATCCACCCATACAATTACTCCAAAATCTACATTTATCACATGGGTGTATAAGCTTTGGATTTCTAACACTTTTAACAATTGGATTATTCAGTAATTTCATCCAAGCATCTTTAACACTAAAATCATTGACATTACTAACTTCTATGTTTAGAACATCACATAATACAACTCTACCAGATGGAGTTATATCCATAACCCTCCACTTCCTACAACATCCAAAATACAATCTACTGGAATCTACAATAACACCAGTAAATGGTGCACACCAAACACCTAGAGAATAACCAATTTCCTCCATTTTATTAGCAGCAAGTTTAACAGCTTCCATAAACATTCTTGAATCAACATATAAATTCCATTTAAAGGCTCTACCAGAGGGTATTGTAGGTATCATGGATAAATGTTGAAATCCAAGTTTCAAAACTTCCTCTATAATTTTATCAACATAACTATAATTCAAAACATTTACTGAAATATTTGCATGAGCTTCAATGCCATAAGAAATAATCTTTTTAACACCATTAAGAAATCTCTCCCAATTATTAAACCCTCTAATCTTCTCATAAGTTTCCTTTGAAAAACCATCAATACTAGTTAAAACATATATTTCCATTTTTGAAAGTCTTGAAGCAATTTCATCATTAATTAAAGTCAAATTAGTAAAAATTGAAGGTTCAATACCAACATTAATACAATACTCTAAAATATTAAAGATGTCACTTCTAAGGAGTGGGTCTCCACCAGTAAAATTGATATGTTCAACTCCAGCTTCTACAGCACTATCAATAATTCTAATTATACTATCTAAATTAAGCTCTAATTCACCATGATATAAACTAGCATAACAATGAAGACAATTTAAATTGCATCTAGCAGTTATAAGCCAAATTAAATCTTCAGGGCCCACAATACACATAACATTCACATTAACAATAAGATAGATGATATTGAAAAATTATTTCAATAAACTATCTTTATCAAATCTATAATACTTTACGAAGCTACCTTCAACCCTAGGTTTAATGATAACTTCAATTTCAAACATATTTTCACGTATAAATCCTCTAGCAAATTTATCGATAATATAACTTCTAGATGAAAATAATAGGTGACCTTTATCATTGCGCCAAAGAGCTAAACCCCTAGTTAAACCCTTATGAATAATATAAAGGGATATGTAATCATCAAAGAAAACCATCATAGCAACAGTATTACCACCTTCAATATGATCAAAGAGAATCTTAGCAGTTTCAATTCCATCACCATAAATCGATATTAACTCTTCAAGGAAATGTGGGAAAATCTCTGAATCAATTAAAGTTATACTTTCAGATTCAAATTTATGCTCAACTTTAAAGTTGGCTTTAATATCCAAATAATTCTTTAGAAACCCATTATGCACAGAAACAATAGTAAACCTTCCAAGACAATTAACAACATATGGTTGTGTACATTCCTTAAAGGGTATAGTACGCTCAAATACTTGTGAAGCCCTTCTAACATGACCTAAAACAATCTTTGAAAAATTAATCCTCCAATTACTATAAATAATGTTCCTCAATTTATCAACAGGAGAAAGACCATTACCACCAACCTTCTCAATAAATAATTCTCCATCATCATAAACCATTAAACCAGCACCATGACCACCAACAGGACTAGACTCTATGGGGAGTTGCTCAACTTCAAGAGCCTTAAGAATATCTAAACATGAATCAATGCTTATTGGCGTAAAACCTATATACCCAAGAATTCCACACATAATCTCAAATACATTTAATCATAGTAGAATTAAAATGTTTATTGTAAACGTATGGAACTATCTCTTGAAGAATGAGAAGAACAATAATGAAACTAATGATATTGTTAATCCTATGAAAACAATAATTAATGTACGTGCAACTGTAGATATGATTACCTCATTAGCGGTTAGACTTCCTCCCCATAAAATAAGTGGATAACAAATTACGAAACTTGTAAATACAATACTTGCAATCCATGCTAAAAAGAGAATTCCTATTTTCATCTTAAGATTAATTGAAGTATTTATAAAAGCCATTATAATCGATGAAAATAAGATAATAACATACCATTGAATTTCCTCATTCCAATAAATGAATAAGGTATTTGAACCAGTGAATATTATGGTTAAAGTCAAAAATAAAAGTAAAATACTATGTTTCATTAAAACATATACCGTAAAGATAAAATTAAAGTTTTATTATTTTGGTGTGTGTAGGAGAATGAAGAGAATACTAAAAAGTAATCTAATTGAAATACTTCCATCACTATTACTATTAATTCTAACATTATATGCTACATATACAATAATAATTTCAATAGATTTAATAGGTAAAACATATTTCATCGGCAAAATGTTTAAAGTAAAAGTGGCAAGTATTAATTTAAAAGTTGATGAGTTAGAAGCTAAAATCATAATAAATTACACAATTATAAATCCAATTGATATAAGTATAAAGATATTAAGTATACAAAGCATAATATACTCAGATAACACATATATATGGAATAACATAGAAAGCTATTATTCACGGGAAATCATTATAAAATCTACTGTAATTACGGAGATCATTAAATTTACAATTCCACAAGAGAAATTAAAGTATATTTCCAATAAATTTTCCATAAAAACTTACATTATATGTGAAAGAATAACAATAATGTACCTTGGAAAAATAGTGGAAATGGGGGATATAGATAGAGTATTAGAAGATCCAAAACACCCATATACACAAGCATTGGTATCAGCAGTACCAATACCAGACCCAGAATATAGAAGGAGTAAAATACCAATAAAAGGAGAAATACCAAGTGCATTAAATCCACCAAGTGGATGTAGATTCCATCCAAGATGCCCATACGCCATGTAAAAATGCAGCAAAATAGAGCCAGAATTATTAAACATAGATAATAGGTTGATAGCATGCCATTTATATGGAAAATAACGATATCCAAAGTAAATTGAAATTCAATTTATAATTCTCTCTTAATAGGTTCAGCGATTAAAATGAGTAATGCTATTGCACAAACAAATGCAAATACTATATTTAAAATAAATGGGTATTGCGGTGAAATATGTTCATATAGGTAACCACCAATTAAATAACCTAGGGACATTGCAACATATTCAAAAAATAATCTAACACTAGAAAGTCTACCCCTCAAATTCCTTGGAATAAGATCAGCATTCATAGCATCACGGGAAGTCATCATCAACAAATCAAATAATGCCCATAAAATAAATAGTGGAATTAGAGTAGTATAACTACCATGTATGAATATTATAAGGGTAATAATTTGTAGAAAACATGCTAAAATTAATGGATTTTTACGACCGAAAACATCTATAATTTTACCTATAAATATTCCAGAAACAGAAGAAGATAAATAGTATAGAGTCATTAAAATAGCCCATTGACCTTCACTTAAACCTATAACATTCTTAGCATAAACTACAAAGAAGGGCATGGAAAGACGCATAGAAAAATCCAGAACAACAGTAATAAGTAAAAACTTTATGACATCACGTGAAGCAAATTTTAAAGCAGAAAAACTTTCATAAACAGCATTAACATAAACCTTAAAAATATTATATGAACCTATACTCCCACGTACAGTAGGAAGAGTTTCCTTTAATCTTGTTCTAATAATTGCTGAAATAATGTAGAATATGAAAACTATTAAGTAGGCTAATTTAACACCATATACAATGCCATAATTGACTACTAAGAAACTTGCAATAAGTGGAGAAAATACTGAAACTATAACAATCATATGTGAAAGAGAAAATCCTAAGCCACGTTTCTCAGGTGGAATAGAATCAGCTGTAATTGCAGATAGAGCAGGACTATACACTAAAAATATATTTCCAAAAATAGATCCAAAAAGGATGTGAAGCCAATTTTCAGCGAAAACAAAGAATAAATTGGAAAAGGCAAGTCCAAATGTCATTAAAACAATTATTTTACGTCTCCCATAGTAATCAGCAATATAACCTCCAATAAACTGCACTAATGCAAAGGATAATGTGGATAATGAATTTATTAATCCTAAGATATATGGTGTAGCGCCAAGCTCTAAGACAAATAGTGAATGATAAATATAAGCTATGGGATCTGCAAAATGCATTAAAATCCAACTTACAATAAGGACTAAATAATTCCCCTTTAAAAAGGAAAATTCTTTTTTCAAATACCCTATAAAACCCATGGAAAACACCACTTATAAATAGTAAGCTTAACAGTAGGATACGCTAAATACTCATATACTAATTGCCAATCTTAGACATTAATTTATCTTCCAACTCTCTTGGAAGTGAACAACAAAATGGTAAAATCTTATCAACTTTAATAGTATTTGGCAATACAATTCTATCCAATAGATTTTCATTAAATAATATCCTCTCTATGGATATGGAGTATTCACCTCTAACCCTCATACATCCAAGAGTCAATTCAGTTTTAGATAGCAACCTCCTAGCAAGTCTAAAAAGTTCACAGAAATCATTTATGTCAACTAAATGGGTATTCTCAAAACATGTACCCTTCACTGGAATCATAGATAGGAAAATCAATATGTATGGATCATAATCGTTCAATAAATCAATTATAGAATTTTCCTCCATCAACTTACCAAAATATGCTCCTGCAAGTATGTGTGGAGCAATATATTCAGGTCCATGGGTATATATGCAATTAAGATTATTCACAATGAAATCCCAATCAACATTTAATCCAATAACATCCCTCATGGTTAATGCCCCATAAATATTTAAATCCACAACATCAATACCAGCCTCCCTCAACATCCTAGCATAATCAATATCTACAAAACCACAATGAACACTAACAATTAAATCAAAATCCCTTTTAATATCACGTATAATTGGTATAAATGGTCTTATCGGTAGAAAACCATTAACATCAAATCCACCACTAATCAATAAACCTAGAATACCATACTTATTCTTCAAATATTTAACAAGCTCATAAAGATTATGGGGAGAAGAAGCATGAAGCATTTCACCTAAAACTCTACCCTCACAAAACTTACATTTTAAACCACATTTATCACCAGTAATAGAGATGGAGGGGAATAATGGTAGTGGACGATAACCTTTAACCAAAACAGACACCAAGTCCTAAACCATATAATTCCAATCTCTACGAGAATACTTTTCTTCAGCAAGTTCCTTAGCAAGATTCCATTCACTCTCAGTAAGTTCAGAAACAATAAATTCAACATTAAGAGCCTTCTTAAAACCGTTGATTAAAGCTTCTAAAACTTCATCCCTTAAAACACTCCTATTAAGAGCTTTAGATAAAGTTATAACCCTCTCCTCTAATGCTTGAATACCCTTATCCTTCAATTTCTCAGGAACAATTTTAAGGGAATTAACAAGTTTCCCGATATTAGTGGAATACATAAAAGTTCCATGTTGAAGTATTGCTTCTCTACGTCTAGTTTGAGCTGAACCAGAAATCTTCTTACCAAGAACAACAACATCATTTAAAGGTTTAAATTCACCCTTCAAACCAAAATATTCAAGAGCATATATAAGTCCATTACAAATATAACCATAAGATTCGATGATATCCCTTGGAACATCATTAATTCCAGCAACAACAGAATAAGTTATTTCACCATTTTCATCATGGAAAACAGCTCCACCACCAGTAATACGTCTAACAACATCAATACCATTACTAGAACAATAATCTAAATAAACCTCTTCAAAAATAGATTGAAAATACCCTATTGTAACAGCACTAGGATAAAATTGATAAAAGCGAACGGTATTTGGAACCTTACCCTCACATCTATGAATCAAAATAGATTCATCAATAGCCATCTGCAAATAACCATTAACCCTGATAAAGGGTAGAAGCCTCCAAACAACCATAAAAAACACTTATAAATTAGATGATAAATTACAAGTATAAAACTTTACGATTAAACAATAAAATAAATTACAATAATGAAAACAAAGATTTATTCCAACAAAAATAGTTTACACCTTTATTATTCATTGATTAATATACCATTCAATAGTCTCTCTTAATCCATTCCTCAAAGTATATTGAGGAGTATAACCCAATTCTCTCCTCGCCTTCTCAATACTATATGCTCTATGTTTAGTAACTGCATCAACAATCATCCTTCTAAATAAGATGTTGTCTCCTCCCCTTAATTTATCATATACCTCTGTAAATGACAATAAAATTTTAGCTATACTTGGAGGTATGGAATATTTAGGTGGACTTCTACCCAATATCTCAGATAATATTTGATAAACTTCCCTATAGGTATATGCTCTATCTTCAGATAGGATATATGTTTCTCCAGTAGAAATATGACTTCTCTTTAAAGCTAATACAAATCTCTCTCTACTTTAATTGAAAGGATTTCATCAATTTTTCTGCAAAATTTTCATCATAATATGCTTTAATCCTTTTAATTGTTGTATCGTAAGGATCTATAACTTCTTCTTCAAGTTCACCTTCTGAATATCTTGAATCAATTTCACTCAATTTTTCAATTAATAACTCCCTCTCTTCATTTGACATAATTCTTGGATCAGTCATAGCTGCAGCTCTTGCAAAAATACCTTCATCCAACAAGTATTTTAAAGCTTTAAATGGTAATTCATAGTATTCACCCAATGCACCAGTCCTCTGAGTAAAGGTTTCAGGGGTTGCTGCTTTAAATGAAACTCTCACATAAATGAATTTTGAAAATTGAGCTAAATCCCTCACATAACTTCTATCAGCACCTAAAAGTATACCATTAGTTTCAAGATAAAATGGAAAATTCATTTTCTCAACATGCTCTAAAACTGAAATTAAATGTTCTCTACCCAATGTAGGTTCACATCCAGACAATCTAAACTTCCTAATTACTGGAATCTTCCTACTCCAATAAGATGAATAAGTAATACCCCTCTTAGCTGCTTCTAAAAGTTTTTGAGCAACCATCTTCGGTGAATAAAATTCCCCAAAAATCTCAGGGAAATCTCTAGACCAATTACTCCAGCAATAAAAACATCTTAAACAACAACCAATAGCATAACCAGTAGCAATCCCCCTATACACTGGCACTGAATAGAAATCCGTATATTTCCTCTCAACACCATCGGAACCCTCCCTAATCACTATCTCCTCAGTTTGTTTAGCTAATTCCAAAGGATTAAAAGGTTTAAATCCTTTAACTAGAAAACGCTGATATTTCATAATCTAAATAATAATTTTAGAATCACCCATAAATACTATTCCTAAAGATTCATAATGAATCCATAATTCCACGTACTTTATTTGCAAAGACTTTTCATTAATAACATGATTTATGAAGAGGAAATCTACGAGGGAAAAAGGTTTAATCATCCCTAATTTAATAATACTCATCATCTACAGATAAGTATCCAACAAGAATAGAGGATTTATAAATAAAATATGAGTTAATGAACTTAATGGAAAAGATCGTTTTGCCATTCATATCGTTCAACGTATGTATGACATTTGAAGTTTACATTTTCATACTCTCAACATTAAGTTCATTAAAACTAAGAGGCTTTTCAACAAGTAATCCTCAGTATTTTATCTTTAAAGAATATGAAATAACATTAAACAGTTCATTTAAGTTTAGATGAGTTTCTTCATTCATACTTCATCAAAATATAAAAATGTAACTTTCAAAATAAATTAAATCTAATGGTTTAAAAATATATGGGAATTGTAAATGATGAAGTGCCCCTTTTGTGATGAAGAAATCAATAAAATTACAATTTATGAAGGAAGATATTGGAAGATTACTCTAAACCCCAATCAATACTATCTTGGTAGATCTATGATTATACTTAAAAGACACTTAGAGGATCCATTGGAATTATCGGATGATGAATTGATGGAATTAATTTCATTGACTAAAACATTTGTTAAAGTTTTAAAGAAAATTTTCCAACCAGACTTATTCAATTATGCTATGCTTGGAAATATTGTTAGACATTTACATCTCCACATTATTCCAAGATATAAGACTGAAAGAATTTTTGAAGGAATAAAATTCGTAGATGAAAATTGGGGTAAACACTATTATCCATACCCACAAATGGAAATTAAATTGGAAATTCTACAGAAAATAGTAGATAAGATCAAAGATGAATTTATTAAAAACTTCCAATGATATTCATATAAAAAGATAAAAAAAGTAAAAATTTAGGATTTTTTGATTCTTTGGTAGTAATCGTACCCTATGAGTGTAGCTAGTAGGAGTAAGGCAATCCATGGGAAGAACATCTTATTTTCAGGGGCATATGGAGGTATGCCTAATAGGAATTGTGCACGACCTATAAACATAGACATTCTCGTTAATACAGTATATCCATATGCTGATCCAAAGCCTACCATCATAGAGTATCTAGCAAACTTATTTACTGGCTTCCAATAAATAGCTTCTTGCTTAATCGTAAATATAAAGTATAATAGTACACATACCACAATTACAGCTGTAACTAGATTATTAAATACAGTCCAAGCATCAACACCAATAAATGATAAACCTGCCGTAGCTCTAACTTGAGCAATTAATTGTGCAAAAACCACAGTTCTCAAAGCTAAACCAATACCAGTACCTACAACCACAGCCAATGGAATCCTATAAATCCAGAAGAATCTCTTTGAAAATCTAAAGTACCATAATACACTTATCAACATTGCAAAGATAAATGCAATAGTACCACTAGTTGTAGTAGACCACGTCCCCTCCCATTGACCACGCAACCAATCTAAGAAGTATGCAACATCATAACCAGCAGCAGTTCCTATGAAAGCGTATTCTGCAAATCTAGACCATGGATTCTCTTTATATAGAAAAGTATAAACTGCAAGTGTAAAGAATACACCGCAAAATGCTGCAAAAAATGTAGTTAACTCACTCATTTAATCCCCCTCCTCTTAGCAAAATAACTAATATTGCCTATAACCACGAATATCAAGAAGAGCATATGTGTAGTGGATAAAGCATCAGCCGAAGCTACTGCAAGCCCCTTCCTACCGATAAGAAGCTCATATTCAGCACCAGCCCTCAAACCTGGAAGTAAACCTTTAACTTGTCCAGATTGAAGGTATGGGGTAACCCCGGGCGCTGAAACACCTATACATGCAATAAGCATGGGAACATTATATGGTCCCCACTGTCTAGCCCATTCATCAACACCAGGAGTACCTGTTTCTATACTTATTAGTAAAGCTACATCATTAGCTGACTTTAATTTTTGCATAATTGGGTATTCACTTACAGAGCGTTTATATAGATAGTCGGTTGGGAAAACCTTCCAGAAATCTTGACCTAATGCACGCATTGCAACTTCGCCGCCAGGAGCCCACCCTAGGAATATCCAATCTTCACCATACTTCTTACCATAAGTTTTCTCAGGATTTAATTCATCTATAATCATTTTTGCAACTAAGGGGCCTTGATTCCATATAGCTATTATTGCGAATTTCACAGGTCTACTAAATAAGTGATGCATAGTTGCAACAGCTATTGGATACAGTTCACCAAGAGATCCTAAACCAAAATCAAAGGATAATACAACCATAGAACCTGGAGGAAGTTGATCAATAGTTCTAGCATATGCAATAGTGTTTTCACTTATACTAACAGGTAATCCTATGGGTGAAATAAGTGGTGTTAAAACAACGATCCATATGAGTAGATATATTATTCTTGAATCTATGTTTTCAAGTTTATCCCATAAACTCATATTATACACCTCCACCCCTCAAATAACCTCTTTCATAACCAGACAAAGTTCTAACCCCAAGAACTATAGCGCCAAGAGCACCACCAATAATGACTGCCCTTTGAACAGCCATATTTGGAATTCTAAACAACCAATCTCCAAGATCAGCAGCCCCTGGAATTAGGAATGTTCCTAAAGGTGCATTTCTAAATACCAATATTGACCCAGCAACTAAGAGCAATGCTGCTTCAAGAGATCTAGCTTTAAAAGCTCTATATGCAGCTGAAGTTATGAAGAATGCCAACATAGCATACAAACTACTATCCAATGGTGTTAAAATATTATCCACTATAAATGTAAAGATGGCGTTATCCATTCCTAATCCAATTTCACGAATTGGTAAACCAACTATAATTGTTAAAGCCATTAAAACCAATAATTCCAAGCTATACTGCCAATGAGTCTGCCTTTTAACAATTCTAGGAGCATGTACAAGTACTAGCGATATAGCACCTACAAATAATGCACCTGCAGCCACCAACATCTCCCAATTTACAGCATTATCCATAAATTCTTCAACAGCTGGACCCATAACGATAAAGTATGGTATTATTTGTATTAGTGCGCATATAATTGTTATTGCTATTGGAATTTCAATACGTTTATACCATGCCATAATACCATCACCTCTACATATTCAATAAATCCACAATAATCTTAGAACCACTAAGACCAATTAAAATCCCTAAAACGATCAATATCAATGAAATAATTTTTCCTATGTCTTGTGCTACTATGCTTCCTATCATTGCTGGGTCTTTGCTTAGGTATGCTCCTGCTGCAAAGATTTCTTCTCCTATTAGGCAGTAGTCTGTTGCTACTACGAAGAATGGTATTTGGTGTGTGTTTGCTGTTCCACTAACCTGCATAGCACCAACTCTATATCCAACTTCAGAAAGCTGAAGGGATTCAGCCCAATAAGCTCCAATCATAATGTTTGCACCAGCTTTCTCCCTTCTCATTAAACTCATATAACCAAGAGAATAACTAAATTGCCATGTTGAAAGGAAAGGTATATCTTCCACTCTAAATTGATCAAGCTTACCCTCCATCCTATAAGCATTTTCCACAATTTCTCTAGCGATAGGATAAACGGTTAAGCTTACAACAGGAACTATAACCCTTGTACCATATCTTGCACAAAGTTGAGCCACATAACCCAATACAGATAAACCAGCAATAGTTTGAGGTCCATAAGTTGAATCATGAATATCCGCAAGACCTTGAGAACAAAATACAGGTCTACCCATTTCAGTAGCTCTACCAATAGCCTCTTCAATAGCATCTAAACCAGCCACTCTACGGATACTAGGAATTTTACCCCCTTTACCCCTTCTAATAAAGTAAATGGCTGCAAAGGCTATTATTAATAATATGACTAGGCCGCTGGCTCTACCAGAATGAATTATTTGAGATGTCTCAAATATAAAATTCATACATACTCAAAAAATCCATGTAATAAACATTACATATAAATTTTGTCTAGGAATTTAAATTAACAATTAATAGAACCATTATCTTAAGCTCATACTAACATTTAACTAACCTTCTTTTATAATATTAAACAATAGGAATATCCCCATTAATGATTTATCTTTTACATTAAAAAGCCAATAATTCTTTGACGTTAAAAAGGCGATGAGTAAATATAGTAAAGCTATTTGTGGTATAAATATTGGATAAACAAAAGACAATAAACCCTTCTCTTTAACACTAAAACCTATATCTTCAAGTATACGTATAAGTTCATGTTGATTGTATTCATGAATATGAAATCTACATATTACACAATTCTTCCCAGTTAAAACTCTATAAATTCTATGATATAAGCTATCACCATTAATCGTTGAAAGTAGTAAAACACCTTTAACCTTCAAAATTCTATAAATCTCCCTCAAAAAAGATTCTCCATCTTTAAGATGCTCAATAGTCTCTATGCTAATCACAGTGGATACACTAGAATTCTTTAAAGGTAATTTAAGTGCTGAAGCTATAATATAACTTGGACCTGGAAAATTCTTCTTAGCATTTAGAATAGCGTCACGAGAAATATCAATACCTAAAACATACATACCTAAACGATTTAGAAAACCTGAAAGCCATCCATAACCACAAGCTACATCTACAATAATACCATAAGAAATTCTAGGAAGAAAATAAATTATAAGAGAGGAAAGAGCAGCGAAGAGAGGGTTTCTAAATATAGATTTAATACTTTTAACATTAGACCTCTCAGGAACTCTAGAAACAATAAGACTATGAATCCTCTCTAAAATACCACTAATAATTGGAAATCCCATAAACAAAATAAATAGCAATTAACAAGTATTTTAAATTAATTAAGCACTTACAAGGATAAATGAGCTATTATAAAAGTTAAAATAAATATATGAATCTACAAGTATTGAATCCCATTTATGTAGTATATTATACTAAAAATTTAAGTAATAAGACCTCAATATAATTCTTTGAGAAATTTGCCTCTACGTATTAGTATATTCATACTATTTATTGTAATGTTTTTTGCAGGTTTAGCTTTAGGATACTATATAACTTACTATACCCTTCCACTCATTTTTAAACCTACCATTCGAGCCATCCCATTAATTGGTGTTATAAGTATTTATGGATATATGATTAGTGATTATGATAAGGAACTCTACATAAATTCAATACTATATGCTTATCTAAATAATTCTATTACTGGTATTGTGTTAAGAGTAGATTCTCCAGGTGGTTATGCTTCCATAGTGGAAGATATTTACAATGCTCTAAAGAAACTTAATTCAATTAAACCTGTGGTAACCATTATTGAGGGACTTGCTGCTTCTGGAGGATACTATGTGTGTCTTGGTTCTAGAGAGATATATTCTACACCAACTTCCCTTATTGGAAATATTGGACTTATTATGAGTCAACCATACCTAGTTATTCCTTCTGAAGCTATCATAGAAACTGGACCATACAAATATACTGGATTCTCTTTAAAGGAGGTTCCTTTCATTGTTAAAAATGCTTTAGATAATTTCATAAATGCAATAAAATCTAGTAGAGGTTTAAAATTGAATACTACAATGGAAGAACTTTCTTTAGGTAAACTCTATATAGCCAACGATGCTATTAAATTAGGTTTAATAGATGGTTTTAGTTCATTTATTGAAGTTGTAGATAGAGTAGCTAAAATTGCTGGTATAGTTGAATATAGGATTATTGATTTAACTGAAATGTTTAAGAAGAATATACAATCCTTAGGAGGGGAATTATGGTCAAAAGGTGAATTTTTATCTATTGAATTACTATCTAAACTTCAACCAGAACCATTGGGCATATACTATCTATCGCCATATTATATCAAGGCTTATAGATTTATGGGAGAAAATACTATTTCCAATACACCAACGAATATCATATCAAATTACAATCCCACTGGTGAAGAAGTTGTTTTTGTAGATATCTCACATAGAAATCTCTTCATATATGAAATTCTAGGAGCACTTTGGGGTAAATTAATTGAAAACAACATAAAAATATTATTCACAGATATTCAATCATTACAGAATTTCATGATGACCATAGGAATACCAAAAGCCCTATTAATCATCTGCCCAAGTTCACCCTTCACTCCCCATGAAATAAACATTATAAAGAATTATGTTAGTAATGGAGGGAAATTATTAATGATTTATGATCCTTCCATAGTTTCATCAATATACATAAATATGTTAGCTCAAGAATATGGAATGCACTTCTCCGATGGCTACTTATACGATTTAAAATATAATTATGGGATATATAGGAATATAGTGTTAAAGAATTTTACGAATCATCCATTAACATCAAATATAACTGAACTCATACTATTTACAGCTGCACAAGTATATGGTGGAAAAGAGAAGTTAGCATACACCTTCAATACAACTTACCTATCACTATTAGATGTAAGAAATGTATATACACCTATAGCTATAAATGGTAATGTTATAGCCATTGGAGATCTAACATTCCTATTAGATCCATTTCATGATATAGGCGATAATAAAAACTTCTTAGAAAACCTTGTAAAATTCATTAAAGGATAAAATTTAGCAATCCTTAACAATACATATCGAATTAAAATCTAAGTTGATTTTTCACTTTCCTCAACATGCATTTGAAATAATATAGTGAAGATAAACAAAATTAAAGAAATTATACCAAAGGAATACATATAATTAAACTTTTCCAATAAGATTCCAGTAATTATAGGTCCTGAAGCATGTCCAATATCCCAAAGACTTCCAAAAACTCCCATGGAAACTCCGTAACCATGAGCTTTACTCTTTTCTGCAACCATAGCTGCTGTGGAAGAAGTAACCATAGCTTCCCCTAAACCAAAAATTATCGTTAGAATACACAAAATTAGGAAATTAGTGGTTATAGGATATAAAATGAATGATGAAGCGCAAAAGATCATTCCAAATGTGATAAATGGTTTTCTACCATAAACATCTGAAAATCTCCCCATTAAAGGTCTAAATAATATGAGTAGGGTAAGTTGGAGACCCCATAAAACTCCAGCATGAAAAGATGAGAGACCAGCTATAGAAATTATATAGTATGGTAGGAAAGCTTCCAATGCACCTACAGTTAAATTTTGAACTGCTTCCATAGAGCTTATCAATAAAACTTGAATATCTCTAAAAACTGCTAAAAGATCTTTTCTAAACTTCTCAATAACAGCTCCCATGGTTGGAGATGTTGAAGATTCTTTATGTGGAAGATATTTCCATGATGCAAATACTAAAATTATAGATATACTACCAATACATCCAGCAATAAAATAAATGAAGTGGAAGACTTCTATACTGGGATTTGAACCTCCAAGTATGTATAGGAGTCCTCCACCTAAAGGGGCGGAAATAATGCTTCCAATGGTTGAAATCGATGAAAATGTAGCAGTCCATTGACCCTTTCTTTCTCCAGCAATATCAATTATTGAAGCCATGGCAACAGGTCCGTAAATGGCTGTAGCAAAACCATGAATAAAGCGAATAACAATTAAAAGAATATAATTATTGACAAGTAAATATGTGAAGGGTACAAGACCGAAAATCAATGTTGAAATAAATAGAATAGTTCTCCTACCATAAATATCTGAAAGAGCTCCAGCAGGAGCTTTAAATAATATCCCAGTAACTGTAGATATCCCAACAACTAAACCTATAATTGATGGTGAAGCTCCCAATGCCGCTGCAAAGAGGGGTAAAATGGGATTTCTAGCTAAACTATAACTAAGACGTGTAGAGAATCCAATAAGTACTAAAGCAATAAAGGTGTATATTGGAAATTTATTGGAAGATTTAAATTTCATTGATCATTCTACCTACTACGATTTAAAACATTAATAATTATTAAGTAAATATATTTAACTATTTTATAACGTTAATAAAACACAATATATTGCAAATAGATTTAATTAAGTTTTAAATATAGATTGGCATATTTAATTAGGGACTTATGAACTTGAGAAATTTTATTTCAAAACTTGAAGCTGAAAGAATATTGGTGAAAATAGATAGAGAAGTATCAGTAGAATATGAAGTTGCTAATATACTTGCAGCATTAGATGGAAAACCAGTATATTTTAGTAAAATAAAAGAATCAAATATACCAATAATTGGAAATATATTATCATCTAGAGAACTTGTAGCTAAAGCATTAAATATAAAGAGAGAAGAGATAATACATAAACTTTCATGGGCTATAAACAATTTAAAGGAACCAGAGATAGTTGATGTGGGAGTATGTCAAGAAGTTATTGAAGAAAGAGTTGACTTAAGAATGCTTCCAATATTGAAACATATGCCTAATGATCGTGGTAGATATATTACTAGTGCTGTCTGTATATTGAAAGATCCTGAAACAGGTATAAGAAATTCTTCATTTCATAGATTACTCTTACTTGATGAAAATAGGTTTGTAGCTAGAATTGTAGAAGGTAGAGGAACAGATACCATACTAAAGAAGAGTGGTGGAGAAGCTGATATTGCTATTTGTATTGGAAGCCCAATTCAAGTTTTAATTGCTGCTGCAACATCACTACCACATGGTGTAGACGAATTAAGTATGGCTAATGCTCTACATCCAACTCCACTAGTGAAATGTAAAACAATAGATATAGAAGTTCCAGCTGAAACAGAAATAGTATTAGAAGGGAGAGTAACTAAAGAAAGAGCGCCAGAAGGTCCATTCCTAGATATAACTGAAACCTACGATATTGAACGGGAACAACCAGTAATAGAAGTAAAGAAGATAACCCATAGAAGAAGCCCAATATATCAAGCACTACTACCAGGTAAAAGTGAACATAAAATATTAATGGGTATGCCCATGGAACCAATGATATATAATGAAGTAAATAAAGTTTGTAAATGTATAAATGTTTTAATGACCCCTGGAGGATGCTCATGGCTTCATGCAATAATCCAAATAAGAAAGGAGAATGATGATGAACCTAAAAAAGCTATAGAAGCAGCATTTAGAGCACATAAATCATTGAAGCATTGTATAATTGTAGATGAAGACATAAACATATATGATCCAAATGAAGTTGAATGGGCTATAGCAACAAGAGTACAAGCAGATGAAGACATATACATATACACTAATCAAAGAGGATCATCACTAGATCCATCAGCAAAACATATACCTGGAGAAAAACCAATAACTGCTAAAGCAGGTATAGATGCTACAATACCCCTAGGTAGAAATATAAAGGAATTTAAAAAGCATAAATATGAGTCCATAGATTTATCAAAATACTTAAAAGAATATATGTAGGAAAATCAATAAATCTATTGGCCAATGAAGAATTTGCCGAGTACCGATGGGAGGGATGAGGTAAACAAATGCTGAGGCCAAAATCACCGCATAAAAATAATGGGAATAAAGAAATAGAGTTACATAAACTAATACTGGGTTTCATGATAATATCAACTATATTAGATATATCAATAACATATGTAATGGTAGATCCAACTGGCGATAATGAAGCAAACCCAATGGCTAAATGGGGTATAAAGAATTATGGAAAAGAAGTTTTAATAGTACCAGCCATAATAGAATCAACAATTGGAATAATATTAACATACAAATTAAAAAACTGGATAACATTAACAACAATACTAATATGGGGATACCTACATTGGGCTGGATTTCTAAGCTGGCAATGGCAATTATTCCAAAAATTATACAACTTTGGATTTGGAGGAATACTAATAGCATTACTACTATACCCAATACCCATAATCATAATATTAATACCAATAATAAAAAGAAACTATCCAATAAGAAGAGTAATTATAAAAAATTAAATAAATCATAAAACGAGATAAATTATTGTAGAAATATGAATCCTAATGGGAAAAGTGTAAATGGAGATTACATGGAGAAGAAGATACTCATTAAAAGAGAATTATATGAAGCCTTCATGGAGAAAGTAAAAGTAAAGGAAAATGCAGAAAAAATACTCAATAAAATAGTGAATAGAGCAATAGAAGAATACGTAAGAAGCATGAGTGAAGGACAAACATTATCTAGAAAGATGATAAGTGGGAGATTGATAAGAGAATACATTGAAGAAAAGGTTAATATGGAGGGGGGACCAGTAAAAATAGAATTGATAATAGAAGAATTGGAAAGAGAATATGGAGCACAAAGAATAAAGACTATTGAAATAATAGAAAAAATGTTGAAAGAAGGAATATTATATCAACCAAAACCAGGATATGTAATGCCAACATGATAATAGGAAGAGAATTCTATTTACAAGACCCAGAAGAAGTCTCCATAAAATTATTGGGGAAATTACTTGTTAGAGAAGTAAATGGTATTAGAATGTCTGGATATATAGTGGAAACAGAAGCATACTATGGAGCATGGGATCCAGCTTCAAGAGCCCATAAAAGCATGAAAGGAGATCTAGCAAAAACACTATATGGCGAAGTAGGATTAACATTAATATATGGAGTACATGGAAAATGGCTATTAAACATAGTATCACATTTAGAGGGAGATGGAGGAGCGGTATTGATAAGAGCGATAGAACCATGTGAAGGAATAGAACAAATGATTAAAAATGCTGGAGTAAGAGATATAACTAAATTATCAAATGGTCCAGGAAAACTATGTAAAGCCATGGCGATTGACAAAGCCTTACATAGAAAACCAGTATATACAAAAACATCAGGAATATGGATAGAAGAAGGGAGAAAAGTGGAGAATTATGAAATAGGGAGAAGCAATAGGATAGGGGTAAAAAGAGATTTATCAAAACCATTAAGATTCTATGTAAAAGGGAATATATACGTATCAAGATCTAAGTAGAAGGTAAAGGTTAACAGTAAAAATTAAAAATAGTTTATTGTAATAAGTTTTTAAGCTGCTCTAATCCACCCCTTAAACCCTCTAATTCTTCAATCATATCCGAGAATTTCTTAATTATTTCATCAATATTTGGTATTAAACCTGGAGGCAGATAATCAATCTTCACCTTCAATCCTCTTAAATAATCTATCAGTTTCAATAGATTCGCATGGAAGCTTTCAATATTGCTAAGATAAGTTTTTGAAGGATTAGCCTTTATCATCCCCACTATACTCATCATCTTATCCACTTCATTCAACCATCCATCAAAATCCATACCAGTACTCGATTTAAAGTCACTTATAGCATAATACTTTATATATGAAGGCAACGCTTCAAACCTCTCCTTTGCAAACATTAAATTCGCCTTCAACCCTTCCAAACTATTAACAACATGCTCCAAAACTTTAGACAACATAAATAATCACGTATCAAAATGAATATAATTCAATTAAAATAAAAAGTTTAAGGATTAATACAATACAAAATTTAAAATCAACAATTTAGAAACTTACAGTCCCATAATATATGGTTGAAGTAAATTTCCTTCCATAAGCATCATAACCTTCAAGTAAAAGATAAACATCATAAGTCCCCTTCTTAATCCTATATTTAGCACCAATATTTCCTGGAACTTCACTTGGTATCGAGAACTCTAGAACTACAACCATACCAGGGTATATGACCTTTGAATCAACAGAGGGACTAATTGATCCACTATCTTCAAGTTCCCATCTATTTTTATCCGGATTCCAGTAATATAGGTACCACTCTGAAAGTATTCCTGCATAAGACTTATTCTCATTTAAACTTCTAAATATAATTCTAGTATTTGATGTTAAAAATATTGCTGCATCACCAGTATTTTTAATTGAAATATATGCTTCTCTTCCATCATATGGCACTACCCTGTCTCTCTCGCTACTTATATTATATACTGGAGTCTCAGAAGCATTTGTTGATACTATTACGGTTTCATTGCTTAACCATGGTAATTGAGGTAAAGTTTGAAGAGCCTGAGGATATGTACTTGCTATATTCCCTGGGAGGGCTTTAATCGAATTTGTTTCTATAATATTCCCACGGGCTGTAATCAATCGGAATATATAATATCTTCCTTTAATTAGTGTTGAGGAACCCATGATTTCGTAGGATTCAATGGTAATACTAGTGTGGGATGGTATAACTCGTTTACCTTCAGGTAGAGTATAGTTATAGTGTAGATTTCCAGTTAAATCAATAATCCAAAACCTAATTACCTCTGCAGTTTCATGCCCATTATTATCTATTGACATTGTAAAACCAAGAGTTTTGGAAATAGTTACGGTTAAATCTATACGTTCCCTTAAAACCTCCTTTTCAAAATTATACATTTCCATTTGTTTTCGATAACCATCATAAATGAATGTTACTATTAACATTGACATTAAAACAAAGAATATAGCTCCTATTACTGTTGCAAACCCTTTATCACGGTGATGTACAGACAACTTCAAATTTATTCCCCCTCAAAGTTATTATTTCAATTCTATAAACAGTTTTAGGAGTCCAAGGAGTATCTAAAACTAAATCAATGGAAACAGCTTCATGGATAACATACAAATCTAATTCGGAATTATATGATTTAACCAGGATATTGCCATCCTTCTTGAAAATTAAGATCATAACTATCTTAACATCTATTTTTCCAACATTAGTTATAGTTAATCTAATGACACGATTATTTTGTAATGGCATAAACCATACATCTTCAATAATAATCCTCTCATAAACTCCTTCAACATCATAATACCTACTAACCTTTATCCATTGATTTGTGAAAACAAGAACGAAGCTAAATGCTACAATGACTGCACCAACAAGTATAACAGTAGATATAACTGGAGTTGCTCCAAATTTACTTTTAATTGAAAACAAAAAGACACCTTAAAATATTTAAAAACAAAACCTAATTTAAACTTTTGTCTAAATATCATGAGAAGATTTAGATGGATTTAAAGGAATCCGCTTTAGTCTTTAACCTCAACTCTTTAGGTATATTTACTGCTCTAACAATATTTTGTGCATTAATAATGTATATTGGTGTACCATCAGGATTATATTTCTTCAACCTCTTAACACCAATTAAAACCAATTTTACCTTCAAAGTGGTTCCATCCTTAAGTTTATAAACATTCCAATGTTCTTCAACCTCTTCGAAATCCACATCTTCACCTTCAACTATATCTTCAGGAGTTATTTGAAATGGCATAGACATGCATAACACCAAATAGATTATAAGGTAAATACGGTATATAAGCTATCTCCAAATTTGTGAAATGCTTGTTTTCAGTAATCCATATTTATTTAAATTAAATTTTAGTTAAATATAGTTGAAAAAAATTAAATTTGGGAGGAGGACAAAATTTACATGACACACCCATGGTTAAAGTAGTGATTCAAAGTGATTATTGGGAAATGAGTAGAAATGCTGCTGAAATAATTGCAAATCAAATTATAAATAAACCTGACAGCGTTATAGGATTGGCTACTGGAAGTACACCCATTGGAATGTACGATGAACTTATTAGAATGTTTAAACGTGGTTTAATCAATTTTTCCAAAGTGGTAACGTTCAATTTAGATGAATATTGGCCTATGCCAAGAAATAGCCCCTACAGTTATCATTTCTACATGAAATACTACTTTTTCAATCACGTAAACATTAAAGAAGAAAATATTCATATACCCAATGGCGAAGTTGAAATATCAAAAATAAATGAGTATTGTGAATGGTATGAAGATGAAATAAAAGCTCATGGTGGAATAGATCTACAGATTCTAGGCATAGGCGGTGGATATTATAATGAAGATGGCAAATATATTGGTGGACATATAGGTTTCAATGAGCCTGGATCATCATTTAATAGTAGAACAAGACTTGTAAAATTGTCTGAACAAACTAGAAGTGATAATTCAAGATTCTTCATGAGAATTGAAGAAGTCCCATACTATGCTATAACAATGGGTATAGCGACAATAATGGAGGCAAAAAAGATAATATTGTTAGCTTCAGGGGAGCATAAAGCAAGTAGTGTAAAAGAAGCTTTAGAAGGTGAAATAACAAATTTAGTTCCAGCATCAATACTACAAAAACATCCAAACACAATATTCATACTAGATAGAGGGGCAGCATCAAAATTGAGGAGGATTGTCATGCCATGGCTATATTCAAAAGTTGATTGGACATTTGAATTGAAGAAAGCTTTGGGAAAAGAGGAAAACCTTTTGGAAAAAGCATTAACGTTAACAGCAATAGAACTGAAGAAGAGGATAATTGAGTTAAACGTAGAAGATTTAAAATATATGAAGCTTGAAGAATTAGCATCCTACAATTTAGATTTTCTAAAACAAAATGTAATTAGTATACTTGAATCAAAAATAGTGGATGAAAATAAACTTCCAAAGGATAAAAGAATCTTAATATTTTCTCCACATCCAGATGATGATGTAATATGTATAGGAGCTACAATGAAAATGCTTAATGACATAGGTAATGATGTTAGAGTGGCGTATATGGTTTCAGGTAATATAGCTGTAAGAGATAGCGACGTTATTGAAGAAATAGATGAACTAATTGAAAATGGGGAAAGCTTAAGCAAAATAATAAACGACATTAAAAGTGGAAGTATAGAGTTAAAAAAGCTTTTGGATTTAAAAGCTAAGATAAGAGAAAGGGAAGCTTGTAAAGCCGCTGAAATTCTAGGGATAAAGAGAGATAAACTATACTTTTTAAGACTACCATTCTATGAATCTGGTGTAATAATTAAAAATCCAATAACAAATGCTGACATTGAAATTGTCATGAAATTATTAAATGAAATCAAACCTGAAATAATCGTTATGCCAGGTGAAGTTGATGATCCCCATGGAACCCATGGCAAATGTATTGAAATAATACTTGAAGCATTAAAAAGAACATTTACAAAACATGAATCTAAAATATGGCTTTACAAAGGCAGCTGGGAAGAATACATGATATATGAAGCAGATATGATAATACCATTCGATGAAGAACTCATGAATAAAAAGATTGAAGCTATAAAAATGCATAAATCACAATTAACACCATTATTCCAAGGACTTGATCCAAGACCATTTTGGAAGAGAGCATTAGATAGAAATAGGATAAATGGAAGATTACTAAACATTATTGGATTAACAGATGAAAAGTATGCAGAATTAATTAGATTTAAAAATATTAGAGATGTATTAAATAAATAGACCATTTCTAGGTGATCTCTACAACGAGGTTGTCTAGAAATGGTGGAATTCAATTGTATATTATGTGGGAAATGTTGTGAATGGTATTGGATACCCATAACACATCTTGATATGCTTAGATTAAAGATGTATGGTGGATATCAATTAAAGAAAATTGTAGATTTAAAGAATGTAGATGAAAAGCCCATTAAAGATGAATTTATAGTGATGATTGAAGATGGTGAATACTATATATCACTACATAGAGAAGAAAAAATGTGTATATTCCTAGAAGATGGCAAATGTTTAGTACATAAATTTAAACCATTAGTATGTAGATTTTATCCATTCCTATACATAATTAAGAGAAATGGAGGGATAAGAATAGGAGTTAATGATGAAGCTATAGGGAAGTGTCCAGGATTAAAAGTAGACTCGAAAAATATACCGAAGAATATTGAAAAGAGCTTAATTAGACTTGCAAAAATACGTATTTTAGAATTAAGTCTTTGGAGGGAAACTATAAAATCATGGAATAATTATATGGGTAAGAAGGGTTGTTTAAGTGAATTCATAAATTTCTCAATCGATAGAGCTGAAAGAGATTTTAAAGAATTACATAGATACAATATGTGGACTATGTAAATCATTACTAAACATGATCCACATTTAAATGGAATAATTCCCTAAGTAATCTAGAACATGCATCATAATGTTTCTTAGCTTTTTCATAGGCTATGGGGGCATAATCTTTAAAGTAATCTACATCTATACCCTCTTCATATCCATATCCAGCTAAACCCCTCAATTCTGCAAGTTCAGAAATATTATCGGAGAGTTCATCAATTAATACTATAAACCATTCTGGGATATTCTTCAATTTCAAAATATGTTTAAATGCTATACTAACATCATGTTCCTTTGGATAATCTATTCCAAGAGCTATTAAAACAGCCTTTGAAGATTGTTCAACAACCATTTGAGATGAATAAACAACATCATCCCATCTACCATCTTCTAAAGCTCTAAATGCACCCATAAGCCATCTACCAGCCCTCTTCAATGCGGAAATAGCCAATTTAATATTTGTAGTTTCACTCAAAATCTATAACCTCTCCAGCAATTATATCACCCTTCAAAACCCAGTAAAATTTACCATTTAGCAGAGTAATCCTCATAGAACCTAAAGCCTCCATCCTCCTACGAATCTTATCTAAAACATTCTTCAAGAAATCATTCTTATCATAAAGTATAATTCCATCGATAATAGCATCAAGATAAATCCTATTAAACCTTTTAGCCTCCTCTAAACTTAAAGGGTAATTTTGAATTATAGGCCAAAAACCAGCATTTAAAGCCTTTTTAAATTCAAAGGTATCTTCAAGCATCTTCTTAACATTCTTAAGCTCTCCAATTCTAACCCAAATAGGTTTATCATTCCAACCATCAACTACAATTAGAATATCAATATCACTATCCCTACTCCAATCACCCCTAGCAATAGAGCCAAAAAGCATAATACTAATCAATCTATCACCAAAATAATCCAAAAGCAATTCACAATACCTCTTAATTAAATGAGAAAAGTATAAGTGTGGAATCCTCTCAAAATTCTCAATTTTAAAACTAGATAATGAAATCAAATTATGAATCTCCCTCAAAAGTTCATTAACTTTAACACCTCTATCAGTTAACTTATATAATCCATTAACATTCTCCACTAAACCCATATTCATAAGCTTCTTCAAATTAATAGATAAACTCCTAGAATTCTTAATGAAAGATTTTAAATCATTAAATCTAGATTCACCCAACTTCCCCAATGAAAGAATCAATTTAATAGATATATCGTTAAACACAAAATAAAGTATAAAAATTTACATTTAAAGTTTACTAGAATACACTAATCAACTAATACTGGTAATATTCTCAATAAATTCCTCTTTAGAACCTACCATAATTGGAACTTTAATATAATTTCTTATTGCATTTAAATCTTTAAATCCAGAACCAGTTAGGATACATACAATAGTTTCATCTCTATCTATAATACCATCATCCAACAATCTATGTAAAACAGCTACAGAAGCTGCAGAAGCAGGTTCAATAAATAAACCCTCACAAATAGCAAGTATCCTTTGAAATTCAGAAATTTCACGATCAGAAACCATTTCAGCATAACCATTGTTTTCCCTTAAAATTCTTAAAACACGATTACCACTAGCTAGAGATGGATTGGGATTAGATATGGAATGTGCAATAGTCTTAGGATTAACCCAAGGCTTTAAATCTCCACCAGATTTAAAAGCTTCAACAATAGGTGCACATCCACTACTTTGAACACAAATCATCCTTGGAAGTTTACCTATAAAACCTAAATCATAAAACTCTTTAAACCCCTTCCAAATAGCACTAAAATTACCTCCACTACTAGTTGGAACAATAACAACATCAGGAGCAATCCAATTCAATTGTTCACAAATTTCATATGCAATAGTTTTTTGACCTTCAATCCTCATAGGACTATCGGAATGAACTAAATATAAACCATGATTTAAAGCAGCTTCAAAGGAAAGCTTATAGAGTTCAGGGTATGGTAAATCCACAGAGAAAGTTAATGGATCATAATATAGAGTTTGCATAATCTTCTCCATGGGGGTATTCCTTGGAATTAAAATTATACATTTTAAACCAGCTTTAGTAGCATATGCAGATAGAGAAGAAGCCATATTCCCAGTAGATGCACAACCAACAACTTTAGCTCCAATTTCCAAAGCCTTTGAAACACCAACACTAGAACCCCTATCCTTAAATGATCCAGTGGGATTTCTACTCTCATCCTTAAAATATAAATTCCTAAAACCAAAAAGCCTATGAATCCTAAAACTCTTTATCAATGGAGTTCCACCCTCAAATAAAGATACTACATTATCTCCCTTAATTGGTAGAAGCTCTCTATAACGCCAAACATTAAAAACCCTAGATTTCAGAGAATCTCTACTCAGAGAATCTTTCAAAGCTTCATAATCATATAGCACCATTATAGGCTCATTACAATCAAAACATCTAAAACTATAACTATCCAAAGGATACTCTCTACCACACTTCTCACAAACCATTGACAAAGCAAAACTCAAAGAAAACACCAACCACGTAAATAAAATTCTATAAATAATATTTAAATCATTTATAGTCTTTGGATAATTATAGTTCGGCGTTTTCTTCGAGTTAACATCCTTTTCTTTATATGAGTAGTAGGCTTTGTTAGGGTAAAAGTTAAGGTGTGAAGTATTGAAAAAGAGAATAATACCATTTACACAATTTTATCATGTTACTATCAATTTAATTAAAGGTTCATGGGAATGAATTGGGAATTAAAAGGATGTAAAAACAATGATTTTGATGAAGTTATGGATTTTCAATTAATTCTATCATTATATTCTTCAAAATAAATATGTATTGTAAAATTTTGAGGATTCAACACTTCTTCTTTAAGATCTCTTTAACGAAGTTATCAAGTTCTTTCTCAACATCAATTGGTAGAGGTTCAGGTTTATGTTTACTTAAAATTTTTGAAGTAATTTCATGTGCTCGTTTAACAGTATCTTTACTTCCACAATCCATCCAAACCTTCCAATCCCTCCTATCAATAATTTCAGAGGGTATTAACAATTCACTCCTAAAATGTTTAAGAGTATGTTTCTCAGCTAGATACATACCTCCCGGACCCACCTTCTTAATTAAATCAATAGCAAGAGTATCCTCATCAACTTTTACACCTCTAGCCAATCTCAAAGCCATACCACATATTTCATTATCTATAACAAGCTTCTCTAAACTTTGACAATTCTCAGAGATAAGCATTCCAGGACCAGAAATAACATTTACCCCTGCAAGAACACCTAGAAATATTCCAATACTAGATTCAAAACCACATTGAGCATCAATAATCTTTGAATCACTAATTCCAAGATATGCATGTGTTGGAATTCCATAATTCTTAGCAATCTGAGTATAACAACAAACAACCATAATAGCTTCTATAGCTCCAAGAGAGGGGGTAGCAAACCTTTGATCTAAAACTGTAGGTGAACCACCATAGATTACAGGAGTCTTTGGATTAACAAGTTGAGCCATAACTAAACCACTTAGAAATTCAGCATTATGCTGAGCCACGGAGCCAGCTATGGTGACAGGGCCGGTAGCACCCAATTGAGGAGCTGGAATTATTTCAATGGGTAAATTAAATTTAGCACAATCAATTAAATTTTGAGTTACAATCTCACTCCAATTTAATGGTGATGAAGGACATACATCAAATATAGCCATAGGCTTCTTAATTAATTCTTCTTCACCACCAACTACAATTTCAAGCATACGCTTCATATCGTAAATTCCATCAATTGTAAATGCACCGGTAATTATTGGTTTAGGAGAATTTTTAAGGACAATATAGAGGCGGTAACGATCAACAATAGATTCTGGAACATCTGAAACAACTAAAGCTGTACTCTGAGCGTGAATATTCTCAAGTGCATCAGCCAATCTAACTAAATTCGCTAAATCATTGGAAGTAGGCTTTCTAATTTCATTCCTATCATAATCTAAAATGTATAGTGCAGCTGAACCTGGATTAAATGTAACAATATCCCCTCCAATTATACGATCATAACTTCTACTTCTACCATAAAGTTTTATGGTGGATGGAGTTTTACTTAAAGCTTCTTTAACTAGAGGTTGAGGTATACGGACAATCTTCCTATTAAAATCCACTTCACAACCATTATCATAGAGTAGTTTAAGAGCATTATCATTATATATCTTTACACCAACTTCTTCCAAAATCTTAATTGAAGAATAATGAATACACTCAATTTCTTCTTTAGATAACAATTGAATTTTAGGGGTGCTCATAGATTAAATCACCATACTTAAGCTACTCCAATAAGCTTCTTAGCTACTTCCACAGCTTCTATAGCATCTACACCATGACCATCAGCACCAATCTCCCTAGCCCAATCCTTAGATGTTGGAGCACCACCAATCATAACCTTAACCTTATCTCTTAAACCTTCACGTTCAAGAGCCTTTATAACATCCACCATTTTAATCATAGTTGTCGTCATTAAAGCGGATAGAGCGAGAATATCAGGTTTAAGCTCTTTAACCTTTTCCACGAAGACTTCCACTGGAACATCAACTCCAAGATCGATAACTTCAAATCCAGAAGCCATGAGGAGGGTACTCACAATATTCTTACCAATATCATGTATATCTCCTTCAACAGTTCCAATAACAATTCTCCCCAAAACCTTCCTCTCTCTACCACTCTTCAATATAGCTGGCTCAAAAATTTTAAGAGCTTCCTTCATAGCTTCAGCAGCTATAGCAAGTTCAGTTAAAAAGATCTCGCCAGAACCAAATTTTTCACCAACAATCTTAATACCCTTAGCAAGGCCATTCTCAATAGCATCAATAGGATCTAAACCATATTTAAGAGCTTCTTCAGCAGCTTTAACAGCACCTTCAATATCATAATTCAAAATAGCTTCCATCAATTTATTCAAAATAATTTCCCTCATAACATAACCTCCATCTTGAATTAAACCTATAAATACATAATTATTAAAACTTAATGAATACACAATTATTTACAGTAAGCTTCTTCCATCTTCTTTAAATAATCCATTAATTCCTTCTCTAAAGTTTTATCAATTGGAGGAGGCTCATGTTCCTTAAGAATCCTCTTAACCTCTTCTCTAGCTCTATCTCTAATATCTCTAAATTCAGATTTAAACCATCTATCATAGGATTGAGTATTAAAGATTTTTGGTATAAAATGTTCTCTCCTATGATACTCTCTAGTATGTTTTTGTGCTAAGAAGTGTCCTCCAGGTCCAACTTTATTAATTAAATCAATAGCTAGAGTATCATCAGAAACTTCAACACCATCCACCAATCTCTTAATCATATTGAGAAATTCATAATCAGTTAAAATCTTCTCATAACATACAGATAATGAAGATTCTACACCACCTAGAGCATATGTAATAAAATTAAATCCAGATAATACTGCTAAAAGTAGATTAAAGGCTGCTTCATAACCAGCTTGAACATCTAGAATTTTAGAATCAGTACATCCAGCAGCTCCTCTAGAGGGTATTCCATACATTCTAGCCAATTGTGCAGAAATAATATGCATAATACCCAATTCTGGGCCTCCAGTTCTAGTATTTGCAGTCTTCATATCCATTGCCGTGGAAACAGTTCCATATAAAACTGGATTCCCAGGATTTATGATTTGTATTAAAACTATCATTGAAAGAATTTCAGCATTTTGTTGAACTATAGTTCCAGCTAAAGTCACTGGACCAGTAGCACCAGACATCACCTCTGAGGAAGGGATAACTATTTGATTCAATTTAACATATTCCATCATCCCCTCTATCATTTTAACATCCCATTGCAATGGACTTGTGGGATTAATGGAACAAGCAATCATCGGCTTCTTCCTAAGCTCCTCTCTGCCACCAGCAACCATAGAAATCATATTGAGGCAATCTCTAGCTACATTACCACCTCTAACCCTACCCCAAATAGGCTTTCCAGTATTCTTAATTTGAATTAGAATTGCATAGAGATGTGAAAGATTTTCAGGTACATCTCCAATATGAACAGAACCATATCCTTCATCAATTAACTCTAAGTAATCCATGATCTTCACAATATTCTCAAAATCAGTTTTCGTAGATCTCCTTCTAAACCCAGTTTCCAGATCATAAATAAATGCTGGAGTACGCATCCCACCAAAATTCACTATACCATCTTCAATCTTCATACTCTTTTCATCAACTCTAGCATACCAAACAATCCTTTTTGGAACTTTCTTTAAAGCTTCATCAATAAGATGATGTGGAATAAAAACTCTCCCTGTTTTATAATCAACTTTCGCACCAAACTCATCAAAAATTTTAAGAGCATTCTTATGTCTAAAAACAACACCAGTTTCTTCCAAAATCTTTAACGTTGAATCATGAATCCTATAAAGATCATCTCTACTAAGTAATTCAAATCTAGATATATTTAATTTCAACATAAAACCTTCAACAATTATACTTCCCATAGAGAATTATATATGTTTAATTTAACAAGTAATTTAGATTGAAATGTTGAAGTTTAAGACACCTCAAAAAGTTTTTGAGATAGGTGGAGTTAAAGTAGGTGGACAACCAGGTGAGAATCCAACTGTATTAATTGGAAGTATATTCTATCATGGACATAAGATCGTTTTAAATGAGAAAACTGGAGAATTCAATAGGGAGAAGGCTGAGAAACTAATTAAATTAAAGGAGGAATTTATTGGTAAAACGGGTATTCCAGGAATGCTTGATGTTATAGCATCTACGAAAGAAGCTATGTGTAAATTCATTGAATTTTCAGTTAATACTACGAATATGCCAATACTAATAGATTCACCAAGTGCTGAAGTTAAAATTGCTGGAGTAAAATATGCAAAAGAAATAGGAATTGAGGATAAGATTGTATACAACTCATTAATACCAGAATCAAAGGAAGTGGAATTTAAAGCTATAATGGAATATGGAATTAAAAGTGCAATACTCTTAGCATATAAAAGTGGAGTTATGAGTAGTAAGATGAGGATGGAAGCATTAAAGGAATTACTGAGGAAGGCTGAAGAGGCAGGGGTAACGAAACCACTATTAGATACATTTGTAATAGATATACCAAGTTTATCAATAGCTTGTAAAACAATAATAGATTTAAAAGGGGAATTAGGTTATCCATGTGGATGTGGAGCACATAACGCGATAACAACTTGGATTGGATTGAAGAAGTTTATGGGGGTGGAAGCTGTAAAACCATGTGATATTGCAGTTAATATAATGCCAATAATTCTTGGAGCAGATTTTGTAATTTATGGACCAATAGAAAACTGTAAATACATTTATCCAGCAACATATGCTATAAATACATCATATAAATACCTTAAAAGAATGGGTGAACAAAAGGAAATTTAAAGATTTAAAAGCTTTTTAACATTTGGAAATCTATCCAATTCTTTATGAGGTATAGGGATGGAATTGAGAAATTCCATTTGAAAATTAGGGTCAGCGGCAAGTTCATGGTAACGAATAATATTAGCTAAAGATTCAGCTTCACTTCTAACTTCACTTGATAATAAAGCCATTTTAGCTCCAACAATAGCAGTATTACCAACAAATCTAACTTTATCACTTGGAATATCAGGTATTAAACCAATAATTTTAGCATTTTCAACATCAATATAATTTCCAAAAGCTCCAGCTATAAACACTCTATTAATATCATCTAAACCTAAATTCTTCTTCTTCATTAAAATATAGCATCCAGAGTATATGGCAGCTTTAGCAAGTTGAATCTCCCTAATATCCCTCTGACTAAATACTATATCTCTTCCAATGGAAGTTTCATCACTAAAGGCAATTATAAATTCAAATCCTTCACTACTACGTTTAATCCTCCTAGATTTAATATCCACATTAAATTTCCCAAAACGATCTATAACACCATTCTTAAATAATCCAGCAATAATATCTATAGTTGCAGAACCACATATACCCTTAGGTTTAATATCACCTATAACTTTATACTCAACATCTAAATTAGAATCAATAGTAACCTTCTCTATAGCTCCTTCAACAGCCCTCATACCATACTTTATATGCATACCTTCAAAAGCAGGTCCAGAAGCACATGAACAACAAATTAAATCACTCCTATTACCAATGAAAATCTCAGTATTAGTTCCAATATCAATTAACAATGAATTCTCATCTAACTTATGAATGCCAGTAGCTAAAACATCAGCAATAGCATCAGAACCAACAAAACCAGCAATAATAGGTAAAACAGTAATAACACCTGTAGGATTAATATTTAAATTCAAATCTTTCGCAACCAAATTAATTGATCTCTTAAAAACTGGTGTATATGGTGATAGAGCAAGATACTTAGGGGTTACTCCCAGAAATAAATGATGCATAACAGTATTACCAACAATAACAACTTCATAAATCCTATTTGGATTAACATTAACTTTATCACATAATTCAAATAAAACCCTATTAATACCATCAATAACAAGCTTCTGTAAATCCTTAAGATTCTCAATATTAATGGATGCATATGATACCCTAGATAATACATCTTCACCATAAATCATCTGGGGATTCTCAATACCACCAATAGCAATAGTTTCACCATTAACTAAATTAACTAAATGACCTACAATCTTTGATGTACCAATATCCACAGCAAACCCATAAATTTCCCTTGAAGTATCACCAGCTTCAACACTAATAATCCTATTATCACCCCACAAAGTAGTAGTAACATTCCAATCAGCACTCCTAAGAACTTCAGGTAAAACTTTTAAAACTTCATAATCAATATCGAAGATAACTCTACGCCCAATTACATTAATTAAAGATTCTTGAAGTCTTTCAAAATCTGGTTTAGCATCAATTAATGAAGGTTTTAACAATCTCAAATAAAACTTTTTAATTAATGGATTAAGATTAATACTCCTCTCAATACCTGAAATCTCCATCTTCAAAAAACCTATAAAACTCTCATGGGGAATAAATACTGTAACATCATTTAAAACCTCAGTTTGACAAGCCAATCTATAACCTTCATGAATTTCAAATTCAGATAAAAACCTTCTTTCAATATCATTTAACCCACTAACAGCATTTACATCTTTAACTACAACTTTACATTTACCACAAAAACCAATACCACCACACTCAGACCTAATACGAATACCAGCCTCCATAGCAGCATTAAAAATAGTTGAACCATACTTCACCTTAACCCTTTTACCCTCAGGTTCAAAAGAAACATTTAAATAATGCACATTAAAATCTCAAAATCTAACTATATAAAGAAATCTTCATTTTAAATCTTCAAATTCCAGCAGGGAAACCCCTATAAAAATCAAATGAAATGCTAAACCCACTTCTTTAAATTTTGTCTAATATAATTATTTTGGGGATTATTATGGTGGATTTAATTATCCGTAATGGATTTCTATTAACTATGAAGGGTAATGGTATTGGTTTTATTGAGGATGGTGCTGTAGCTATTGAAGATGGTAAGATTATTGCTGTAGGTAAAACTTTTGATGTTGAATCTAAAATTGGTGGTGCTGAAGAGAGGGTTGATGCTCATGGTATGGTGATTATGCCTGGACTTGTTAATGCACATGTTCATAGTTATATGACTATAGCTAGAGGTGAATGTCAAGATGTCCCTGAAATTGAGTGGATGATTAAAACTGTTTCACCCTTCACAAAACATTTAACTTCTGATTTAGCTATTAAATCAGCTAAACTCACAGTTTTAGAGGGTTTGAAGACTGGAACTACATTATTTGCTGATTATGGCCCCTATATGATGGAAATTAATAGTGAAGTTCATTCTAAAATGGGTTCTAGAGCATTCACTTGTACCCCTATAAGTGAAGTTAAACCTCTTATTGGTCAAAATCCATATGAACCATACGAGGTGGATAAAGAACTTTGTGAGAAAAGGATTAGAGAAGCATTAGAACTTGTTAAGAAATGGCATAATTGGGGTAATGGTAGGATTAGATGTTGTTTAGGTCCTGTGGCAGCAGATATGTTGACTACAGAAACTCTATTAAGAGTTAAAGAATTAGCTGAGAAATATGATTTGTTAATGCATTTCCATATGGCTCAAGGTGGTAGAGAAGCTATACAGATAAAATTGAGATACAATACAACCACAGTTAGATATCTTGATAATATAGGGTTTTTATGTGATAGGGTTATTGGTGTTCATTGTCATGGTGCAAGTAATGAAGAATTAAAGATTATGGTTGATAGAGGTGTGAGAATGGTTAGTTGTCCAACTTCAATAGCATTAATTGATGGTTTAATATCTCCATTAAATCTCTATCTAGAATTAGGTGGGAGAAGTGTAGGTATAGGTACTGATCAAGCCAATGGTAATAATTCGGTTAATATGTTTATTGAAATGAAGATGGCTGCAATACTAAATAAAGTTAGACATAGAGATCCAACTGTATTACCAGCTTGGAAAATACTTAGATTAGCAACAATTGAAGGAGCTAGATGCTTAGGATTTGATGATATTGTAGGATCACTGGAAGAGGGTAAGAGGGCTGATATAATCATTGTAAATTTAAAGAAGCCGAATTTAACACCCATAATATATAAACCAATTAGAAATATAGCCTTCAACTTAGTTTATAGTGCTAATGGAAGTGAAGTTGAATATGTAATTGTAGATGGAGAAATACTTGTGGAGAAGGGTAGATACGTGAAAATGGATGAAGAAAAGATAATTGATGAAGCACAAAAAGCTTCAGAAAAACTTATGGAAATGGGATGTGAAGATTACATTAAATCAAACCCATTAATATTAAAGTATGCTAGAGAAAACCTAATATAAAAAATCAAATTTTAATGATTTAGGTATGACGATCATATATTGGCCGATAGAAACCATTATCCTAATAATAATTATAGCTTTCACAATAATATTTGCATCACTATTCATATTGACATTCTACATGTTTACTAAAGGGTTAATGAAGGTTAAATTATATTATCCACCTAAAACCATTAATGAAATTTCTAAGGAACTCATATGCCCAAAATGTAGTTCAAAAGATTTAAAACCAGTGGGTTATCGAACTTTAAGATGTGAGAAATGTGGATTTACATTTAGCATAGGATTTGGAAATGGATTTTGGATTTCACCATTACTATTATGGTTTCCAATATTCCTTCCATTCCTACCAATATTCATATGGAAAAAGAAAAGGTGGTATTATTTTTAGGGTTTAACCAACTCTTCCACCGCCACCACCAAATCCTCCTCTACCACCAAATCCTCCTCCAAAAATTCCTCCGCCAGGAATAGCTCTACCTATTTGTGGAGGTCTAAGGGCATATTCAATGGATGAAATTATGGCATTGGTAAATGCTGAGAAATCAAGTTGTACACTTGGACCTCCAGTGGTATAGAACCATCTTGGATAATAGTATCTCGGCATAAGTGGAATCCAAGGCATAACCCATGAACGAAGCAGTAATGGTCTATATAATAGTATGTATGGGAAGCTAATTTCAAATAGAGTTGGAGTTTCAACTTTACCTACATACTCCTTTAAATCCTCCCCTCTAATTGATGTTAAACGATCAAGATACTTCTTCCAATGCCAATAAGCTTTTGCACCTTCATAAGTATAATTCTTAAATAAACTTATCATTATTACACCCACAGGTATAAGGCTAATACCAAAACCAGCAAATAATGGTAGTAAAGCCCTATATACATTGAATAGAAATCTATTGCTTGGAATGAAATTGTAAATGTATAATGTAGCTATCATTAAAATTACTATGGTAACAGTGAATATTTTAATCAAATTATAGCGTCTACGAGGTATATTACTCTTAAAGTATCCCATTTTAATTAATTCATCACAAACTTCTTCTTCAATTTTAGATCTATGAATTTCAAAATTCCTTGAGAAATCAAAGATATTCTCAGAATTTAAAGCTAAACGTAAAACTTCCATTTCAAAATTCTTTAAACCATACTTTACATCCCTTGAAGTATAATCAATCCTATCTGAAGGTTTGAAATTAATGATTTTACCCTTATCATCATACTCAATATTCAAGAACCCCCTCCTAGCTAAATCCACAACTTCACTTATAACATGCTCAAAACTTAAACGTCCATTCAATAAATATGATACTTCAAGTGGAGATAGATTTGATGGTAAAACTCCAAGGGATATTAACCCTTCATCAACATCAACCCTAGGCATTCTACCCCTAATAAACCATACAATAAGTGTTACTATAGTTGATAAAGCAATAATTGAAATAATGGTTTCACCATGATAATTCTTAAAGACATATAGGTAATCTGGATTTGGCTCATAAATCTTTGGAAATACTACAACAATCCTATAACCAGTATATGGTGGAAGACTTGAATATGTAAAGGCGATATTAGTATACCCATCAGAATAATATGTTTTAATGGGATTTGGACTTACACTCAATAAGCTACTTCCAACAAAATTCCCTGGAAGACGAACAAGAACATTAACAGAACCTATTGAAACTTCCCAATCACTTCCAATAGCATTCCAATCAATTAAATTTTGAGAAGCACCATGAGAAATAATTCCACCATAAACCTTATAGACAATGTTAAACACTACTTTATGAGGAGCATAAATGACATCATAATTAATAGTTATATAAACCATATAGTAAGAATATGAAACTTTAACACCAACAATATTTGCTCCATCAGCAGAAACAGATAAAACCTCAATGTAATCCAATCCATACAATGGAATATACCTCTGGAAATAGGTGAAGGCTCCAGAAACATAATTTATCGTTATAACTTCATTAACAATAATTGAACCATCATTAGAAGCTTCCATAACCACAATAATCGATGGAATCTCATAAACCTTAGCTGTAGTTTGCGAAAATGAAGAATTCAGAAATATAAATGGAGCAAGTACGGTAAACAACACTAGAAAAATTATAATTCTATATTTGACAATTTTATGGAGCATTTCAATTAAAAATTCAAATACTTATAATTTAAATTTTACCCCCAACAAAAAATTATAGATGAAAATTGATTATTTAGCTGTATAAACGATTTTCCCATCAATTATAACCATTTCCACCTTAGTCATAATGTTTAAAGGATCTCCATTGAGAATCCTTAAATCAGCATCTTTACCCTTCTCAATACTTCCAATTCTATCAGCAACACCAAGTATTTCAGCGGGATTTATAGTTATAGCTTTCAAAGCTTCATCATATGGTAAACCATGTTTAGCAGCCATCATAGCACATATTGGTAGAAATGATATTGTTTGTCCTAAGGCATCTGTTTGAATAGCAAATTTAACTCCAGCTTCATATAGTATTCTTGGTGTTTCAAAGTTTAATTCCCTCATCTCCCACTTCCCCCTAGCCAATAAACTTGGACCCCAAACTGCAGGTATACCTTTCTTAGCAATCCAACTGGCAATCCTATGACCTTCAGTAGCATGCTCCCATGAAATTTTAACTCCAAATTCTTCTGCAATTCTAATGGCTGTAGCAATATCATCAGCTCTATGAGCATGAGCTCTAAATGGTATTTCACCCCTCAAAACCTTTTCTAAAGCTTCAAGCTTTAAATCAATTTCAGGCATTTTAGATGGATCATCTTTTGCAAGCTCCTTCTTCCTCATATAATTCTTAGTCTTCTGAAGCCACTCCCTCAATAATCCAGCAATACCCATACGTGTAGCTGGAGTACGTTTAAGTTCAACACCATAAACCCTCCTAGGATTCTCACCAAAAGCAATCTTCATACCAGAAGGCTCCTTCAAAATCATTTCATCCACAACCACTTTAGGAGCAGTCTTAATAATAACACCCATACCACCAATAACATTAGCACTCCCAGGTAGAATTTGAACCGTGGTTATACCAGTTTCTAAAGCCGCACTCAAACCCTTCTCATCAGCATTAGCTTTAATAGCATCAATAGCTCTTAAATGAGGTGTAACAGGATCAGTCATTTCATTGGTATCTTCACCAAACCATCCAACAGTTTCCTCAGATATACCAATATGGCAATGAGCATCAATTAAACCTGGCATAACAACCTTATCCCTAGCATCAATAACCTCAGCACACTCAGGAATCTTTAAATCAACACCAACATCCACAATCTTACCATTCTCAATCAATATAGTACCCCTCTTAATAACACCCTTTGTTATAGTTAAAATAGTTGCATCCCTAATAGCCAACAACTTATACCACCAAAACAAATCTATAAAAAGAAAATTTAAAACTAATGAAAGAAATCAACAAAAACACAAATATAGTTTACCTTGTGGTAAACTATGGATTGTCGAATTACTTTACGTCTTTTGTCGAATATTTTACGCATAACTATACAGTGAACTATATCATTGATTGGTGTATTTGATCATCAATTTAATGCAAGTTTTGTTTGTGTCATGATCGTATTACAATTAATCATCAGAAAAACCTTTTTAAACCAAAAAAAGAAATAATAATATCGGAACCCAACAAAGGGAATTGAAAGTAAGCAATTTTGTGAAAGGCAACAAGTATTTGTGGGATGTATGAACCCAACAAAGGGAATTGAAAGATCTTGCTTAACCTACCGTACTTAACGAATAAGTTATACCGAACCCAACAAAGGGAATTGAAAGAAGTTAAAGTTTCAATTACACCTCCATTCGTTGAGTTGTGAACCCAACAAAGGGAATTGAAAGTCAAACTCCTCAAGGCAGACCGGGCATAAAACCTTCTTCGAACCCAACAAAGGGAATTGAAAGAAGAAACTTCAAAAGATACTTTTGCGTGTTCTTTTCCTTGAACCCAACAAAGGGAATTGAAAGGTATCATATGCGTGTTGCAAGGTTAGGGGTGATATGAAGTGGAACCCAACAAAGGGAATTGAAAGATGTATGTTAGGAAGCATCCATACCCAAGCTATAGGGAATGCGAACCCAACAAAGGGAATTGAAAGGCTATATTGATTACTGGGAGGCATTTAGGGATGCATGGTTAGAACCCAACAAAGGGAATTGAAAGATATATTTTATGTTTTGAGAGTATTTAAATTTTTCGGTTGAACCCAACAAAGGGAATTGAAAGATATTAAATAATGACTATGCATTTGAAGATATAACTCTAAAGAACCCAACAAAGGGAATTGAAAGCAACCGCTCTCCTCATGCTCATCACCATCATATTGCAAGAACCCAACAAAGGGAATTGAAAGCCAGTCCTCTCAGTCTTATGTATCCAGTTGTTCTCCCTGAACCCAACAAAGGGAATTGAAAGGAAACACTTATCTTACGCATTATCTCAGGCCATAATGCTGAACCCAACAAAGGGAATTGAAAGCTGAACCTATGAATAGGTAGCTTGTTAACCTCATTTCAACGAACCCAACAAAGGGAATTGAAAGAATCTTAGAGAATAACCCTAATAGGCTTATGCTTGTAATCCGAACCCAACAAAGGGAATTGAAAGTATCCCCGCACCAGCGACCGAAGTACTTTGTCCTCGGCATGAACCCAACAAAGGGAATTGAAAGCCATCCATAGTCAAACGTCGGGTCAACCCATGTTAAGATGAACCCAACAAAGGGAATTGAAAGTTTTGCCAACCTGCTTCAACAGTCCACGTATTAAACCAGAACCCAACAAAGGGAATTGAAAGTATACGTTTAAACAGTAATTATAATCTTTACGCTCAGTTGTGAACCCAACAAAGGGAATTGAAAGGAGTGGTGGAAATGTCAGGGTCATATCGGGCTTCACAGGCATGAACCCAACAAAGGGAATTGAAAGATTCTAAAGGAGATGCAGGCTCAATGGGAGAAGAGGTTCCTCGAGAACCCAACAAAGGGAATTGAAAGTTTAAGAAAGCGTTAGACCGTGAAAGAGTTGTATTTCATGTGAACCCAACAAAGGGAATTGAAAGTTAAGTTTTGATGAAACATTAGCATCAACAGACATAAGTTTGAACCCAACAAAGGGAATTGAAAGATAACGTAATCTTTCCAATCAACATCTATAATTTCAAAACGAACCCAACAAAGGGAATTGAAAGACAGGTGGTTATACATAACCTCTATAAGGGTTCTGGGAACCCAACAAAGGGAATTGAAAGTAACAACACTACAAGACTCCAAAATCCTCATACTCCCGAACCCAACAAAGGGAATTGAAAGACCAATAATATTAGCTGGCTTAAGAGGTGATAGCACAACAGAACCCAACAAAGGGAATTGAAAGTTATTAGTGTTAAGATAGTTTTCCCCAATACTCAAATGCGAACCCAATAAAGGGAATTGAATGATATTTGTTTTTTAATTCATGGTGGAGTGTTGTTTTTGATGGAAAATATTTTAGGGTTGTGTATTTTAGATTAAATTGTGTTTGAAGGTTTTGAGTGGAGGACTAATAGGATTAGGGTTTTGGATGAGGGTGGTAGGAGGGTTTTAGTTAAAGAGTTTGATGTTTTGAAGCCTGCGTTAATATTTACATTGTATAATATTGCATGTTTTATAGATTCATTATTACGTTTGTCTATATTTAGATTTGAAGATTATTATTTTCCTTCTATAAAGGAGAGGATAGAGAATGAGTTGAATGGTAGAAGGATCTTGAGGGAATTTAATGTTAAAACTCCTGAGGTATTTCAATATGATGATAAGAAGATAGTCATGGAGTTTATAGATGGAATATGTTTATTGGATTTTTATAGGGAGGCTGATTTAAATGATGTATATAGGTTTTCGAGGGAGCTTGGTTTTAAATTGAGGGAATTGCATGATCATGGTTTTGCATATGTAGATTGTAGGATTGAAAATTACATTTTGAGGGGTGGGGAGATATATAGGTTGGATTTAGAATTCTTTACGAAGGCTACAGAATTTAGGAGGATAAGTGATATAGTAACTTATGTTACGAGTATTTTAGGGCTTGAAAGGGATAGATGTATGACTGCAATTAAAGCATTTCATGAAGGTTATGGTAGGAAACTTACAAAAATAGAATTAACTTATACGATACTGTTTTCATCTATATATCCATTATCACTTAAGGAGGGGCCTAGTGAATTAATGAATAGAACGTTGAATGTGTATAGATTGATTAATGATAACTTAAAGGATATTGGATTATTAAAGTTTCTAAAATCAATGTTTTAATTATGTTGGATGTTTAGGGTGATTAAATTAATTTAACCGTTATATTTATGAAATATTTTGTGGATTTGTTTTTGGAGGATTTATATGGAGTTTTTTGAGAGAGCATTTATAGGTTTAGGTATATTCTTCATTGTTCTTGGTGTAATATTTATTTTAGTTCCATTACTCATTAAACTTATTCCATCGATATCTATAGAGAGGATTCCATGGATAATTCTTTGGGTTTATCGTAGTAATGGTTTTATATTTGCTACATCACCTATACTGATAATTATTGGGATAATCTATTTGATATGGATACTTATAAAGATGCATTATGGGATTTCCATATAGTTATATAACGTAGGTTTCATTTGGATATTCAGGTAGATATCTATCTCTTCTATCAACACAAACAGTAACTATATTTACCTTTCTACCAAGTTTCTTAGCTATCTTTAATGCTGCATAAACATTTGCACCAGAGGATAATCCACAGAATATCCCTTCTTCTCTACATAGTAGATTTGCCATAATTCTAGCTTCTTCATGATTTACATGTATAACTTCATTTGGAAGTGCCTTATCCACTATTTCTTCAATAATGAATTTCTCACATTTAACATTTAAATTCTCTAAGAAGCTTCTTAGAAATCCACTTTTAGCCCAATCCTCTAGAACTTTTGCATCAATTGGTTCAACACCAATAATACTAGCATCAATAGAAGATTTATTTAATGCTTCAGCTACACCTAGTAATGTTCCACCACTACCAATTGAAGCCACAAATACATCGATATCTCCATTTAATTGATTTATTATTTCCATTCCAGTTCCATCTCTATGGGCATAAACATTACTGAAATTAGACATTTGATTAGCCCACCAAAGAGATTTATCTTTCATTTCCAATTCATAACAGATTTTCATACATAAACCAAAAGCTGCAGCTGAAAATTTATCGCTAGGTATATTTTCCAGATACCTTCTATACAGATTTAAATCTACATCTTCAACTTTAGCTCCAAATATCTTCATTAATTTAATCCTATTTTCAGGATTATACGTTCCAGTCCAACTCTTAGGTATATATAGATTTACATTATAACCTTTAACTCCACCTACAAAGGCTAAGGCTGGACCCATATTACCACTAGTTGCTTCAATAATAGTCATACCACTCTTAAGTTTACCTAGATTTTCAGCATCATTTATCATTCTTAAAGCAGCTCTATCCTTAATACTACCACTTGGATTCATAAATTCACATTTA
The DNA here is from genome assembly GCA_038727515.1 of Methanomethylicia archaeon. Classification (GTDB taxonomy): domain Archaea; phylum Thermoproteota; class Methanomethylicia; order Culexarchaeales; family Culexarchaeaceae; genus JAVYVS01. The sequence goes on along the minus strand of JAVYVS010000001.1, from coordinate 127,661 downwards.
ACAAATATATTTGCATCAACACCCCTAGAGATTTTACTAAGTTTTAAAAGTGGAGTATTCCCAATTAAATCGAAGATGCTATCTACACTCTTAATCATGTATTAAATATTTATTTGGTTTAGTATATAATTGTTCTTTATGGAAATGCAAATTTAAATAAATGAATATAATCAATAAGATAGTTGATGGATGAAAAACCATTGAAGAATACATTGATTTTAAAGGTGGATCCTGAAAATCCAGAGATGGATAAGATTACTATAGCTGCTAATGTAATTCGTAATGGAGGTTTAGTTGCCTTCCCAACGGAAACCGTTTATGGTTTAGGTGTAGATGCTCTGAATGCTGAAGCTGTAAAGAGGATGTATATGGTTAAGATGAGACCATTAGATAATCCAACAATAGTACATGTAAGTAGAATTTCAGATGTATATAGACTTTCAGTGGAAGTTCCCGAAAAAGCTGAAGAACTCATGAAAAGATTCTGGCCTGGACCTTTAACCATAGTTTTAAAAGCTTCAGAAATAGTTCCAAGGGTAACTACTGGTGGATTGGATACTGTTGGTATAAGGATGCCAAATCATAAAGTGGCTTTAGCATTAATAGATTCCTCTGAAACTCCTATTGCAGCTCCAAGTGCAAATATTGCTGGTAGACCAAGCCCAACATTAGCTCAACATGTAATACAAGATTTCTATGGAAAGATCGATGTAATATTAGATGCTGGACCAACTAGGATAGGAGTTGAATCTACAGTCTTAGATTTAACACAAACACCACCACAAATATTAAGACCTGGTGGAGTAACATATGAAGAATTAAAGGAGGTTTTAGGAGAGGTATCAATACATCCAAGTGTAATAGCGAAAATTGAAGTTGAATATGCACTTTCACCTGGAATGAAACATAAACATTATGCTCCAAAAGCTGAATTAATAGTTGTAGAAGGAGATTTAAATAAAATTGTGGATAAGATTATTGAGTTAACAGAGGAATATTCTAAGTTTGGATTGAAAATTGGTATATTAGCTACAGATGAAACAATGCATAGATATGGTAGGGGTATCGTTAAATCTATGGGTAGTAGAAGTGATTTAAAATCTGCAGCAAAGAATCTATTTAAACTTTTAAGGGAATTTGACGATGAAAATGTAAATTTAATATTGGCTGAAGGATTACCATTAAAGGGATTGGGGTTAGCTGTAATGAATAGACTTAGGAGAGCTTCTGGATACAATATTATAAAGGTGGAATAAACTATTAAACATAAGATTTAATTAATCATTGAATATAAGGCTTATTGAATATTATGATCCATCCAAGTAAAGAGATCATTGGATCATGGAGTAATCTTCTCAAGGGGAAGAAAATAGTATTATGTATTTGTGGTAGTGTTGCAGCAGTAAGAAGCCCTGAGATAGCTAGAGGTTTAATGCGCCATGGAGCAGAAGTATATACAGTTATGAGTAAAGCAGCCACAGAACTTATACATCCATATTTAATGGAGTGGGCTACTGGAAATCCAGTTATAACACATTTAACTGGTAAAATCGAGCATGTGGAATTATGTGGTAAAACTTCTACAAAAGTAGATTTAGTTTTAATTGCACCTGCCACTGCAAATACCATAAGTAAGATTGCCTGTGGAATAGATGATACACCTGTAACAACAACGGTATCTACAGCTCTTGGAACTGGAATACCAATAATGATTGTTCCAGCAATGCATGAAACCATGTATACAAATCCCTTTGTAGTTGAAAACATAAGGAAATTGGAGGAAAAGGGGATAATATTTATTGGACCTAGAATTGAAGAAGGAAAGGCGAAGATAGCATCTACAGAACAAGTTATAAATGCCGTAATAAACTTTTTCACACCAAAAATACTATCTGGAATGAAGGTATTGATAACTGCCGGTCCAACTAGAGAATACCTTGATGATGTAAAATTCCTCACAACACCGAGTAGTGGTAAAATGGGGGTTGCATTAGCTGAAGAATGTATCGCCTCTGGAGCTGAAACAACACTTATAATGGGACCTTCAAATATTGAACCTCCAATGAATGCAAAAGTTATTAATGTAGTTACATGTGAAGAAATGTTGAATGCAGTAATAAATGAATTAAATAGTAAGAATTATGATTTCATATTCCTATCAGCAGCTCCATTAGACTTTAAATTCCATGAGAAAATTAAGGGGAAGATATCAAGTGATATAGGAGAATTAACAGTAAAATTGGTTTCAACACCAAAAATATCTAGTCAAGTTAGAAGATATGCACCTAAAAGTGTTATTGTTGGATTTAAAGCTGAATATGGAGTTGGAATTGAAGAAATGATTGAAAGAGCATATAAAAGATTACTACAAAACGATCTAGATTTAATAGTAGCTAATGATGTTTCAAGAAGAGATATAGGATTCGGTTCGGATTACAATGAAATCTATATAATAGATAGAAATAGAAATGTAAAGCATATTCCAAAGATGAGTAAAAGGGAGATTGCTAGAGAAATAATAAAATCAGCATTAGAAATTAAAAAGTCTTTGAAGGGTAATGTTAAATAGTAACACTTTTATATAAAATAGTAACACATTTTATGGTGCATATAATGTATTTCAAAGCCCGTGATCTATCAGGGATAGCCATATGTGCAGCTCTTTGGGGAATTTTAAATTGGTTATATTCACCAATATTCTTCCAATTAACTGGTCTACCATTCCTATGTGATATCGTTGGTTTTGCAAGTATAATATTGGCTGTTTGGTGGGTTGGAAAATTAGGAGCTCCAACATTAACTGGATTAATAGCTACAGCCATAAACTTTATAACAAGACCAACAGCAATACACTTCCTAGGATTTACAGCGGCATCAATATTCTTCGATTTAATAATGCTTATAGTAGGCTATAAGAGAATCTATAGGAATAGAATTGTGAGGATAGGTGGATTATTCTTAAATTCAGTGATTTCAGCAGCAGTAGCTGGATTTATAATTGGATTTCTCTTCATGGATCCAAAAGCCCTATTAAGATGGGGTGGAGCATTAGGTTGGGCTGGATTACACGCTATTGGTGGAGCTATGGGTGGAATCATTGGAATAGTGATTGTTGAAGCATTAATAGTTAGAGGTGTAAGGAGAATTGAAGTATAAAATTTCAGAAGATCTAGTTAATAGAGCTGTGGAATTCCATGGGCATTTAGGACCATTCTTAATCTTAGGTTTAAAGGCAGGTTTATACGCAATAAACATACTTGGCAAAGATCAATTTAAAATGAAGGTTAAAGTGGAATGTGAAGGTAAACCTCCAACATCATGCTTTATAGATGGAATACAATACTCCACTGGATGCACATATGGAAAGAGAAATATAGAACTCATAGAAGCAAAAGGTCTAACAGTAACCTTCATTTTAAACGATGAAAAACTGGAAATGAAACTTAAAGACCACATTTTAACAAACCTAAAAAACTTGAAAAGTAATGTAGCAGAGGAGGAAGCTTTAAAATTAATGGAGAAACCAATAGAAGAATTATTTGAAATAACCCATATAAAATAACATTTTGTAACTACAACAAGTTTTTCATTGTTTAAAATGAAGGTTAAATCTATCTTTTCAATCTATTATGAAAACTTGAAAAGGAGAATCAACTTTCATGTTTAGCTAGAATGTTGAAGAAAGAAACCCTAAGACAATAAGGTTAAATTTCTCTGAAATTTTCAGTATGCTGATGGATTAACATATACTGAATACAATTTGTTGAGTAAAGCTTAGAGGGATATATAGAGTGTGTAAAGAGTGCTGAGAGATTGACTGTTAGATGGTTGGAGAAGCGTATAAAGCCTAAGATTGATGGAGGAATAACAATATTTGAATACATAAAAAATGGATTCATACTAAGAACCAAAATTAAGTGAATTCTAAGATATCATGAAATTGTTTCGTAAGAGAACAAAATTATTATAAAATTGTTCTCACATAATACAATTTGTAAGGGAAGAAGATTTCAAAATAGTTTTATCTGAATGGTATGTAAAAATTCTACCTAAACTCATTGAAAGGGAATTAAAGATACCTTTAGATACAAACATGATAATTTCAATAATAGGTCCAAGACAAGCTGGAAAACATACAGAATGTACCAATTAATTAGGGAGGCATACAATAATGTTCCTAGAAGTAATATTCTTTATATTGATTTTGAACATGAAAGACTTAGAAATCTGGATGCAAACCATTTAGAGGTATGATGAAGATTTTCTATCAAATATTCTCTCCAATTGATGATGAACCAATATATCTATTTTTAGACGAAATCCAAAATGTTAGGGACTGGGATAAATGGGTGAGGAGAATTTATAATTCAAATCGTTTTAAAATATTTATTTCAGGTTCATCTTCAAAACTTTCCAGTAGAGAAATAGCCACAACCTTAAGGGGTAGAAGCATAGATTATGTTATTCTACCCTTCAGTTTTAGAGAATTTTTAAAAGCAAGGAATTTTGAAATCAAAGATATAAATGTAATAAGCTACTTGGAGGAGAGAGGTAGAATACTTAGACTTCTAGATGAATATGTTAGATTTGGTGGATATCCAAAGGTTGTTTTAAGCGAAGACTATGAATTGAAGAATAAAATTTTGAAGACATATTATGAAACAATATTTTATAGGGACCTAATTGAAAGATATAAAGTTGATCCAATATTAATGGATAATTTTCTAAGATACGTGATAAAATGTTTCACAAATAAGATAAGTATATCAAAGATCCATAACTTCCTTAAAAGTATAGGTTTAAAGTGCAGTAAAAACACATTAATAAAATTCTTAAAATACGCTGAAGAAATCTTCCTATTAATACCAATGGAAATCTTCTCATACAACATTAAAGATAGAAAACAATATCCAAAGAAGATACATGTAATTGATAATGGGATAATTAGAGCATTATATCCAGAAGTTGAAGAGGAATATGGTAAATTAATGGAGAATACTGTTGCAATAGAATTAATTAGGAGAATTGGCGATGTAAGAGATATTTCATACTGGAAAGAATATGGTAAAAGAGATGGAAATGAAGTTGATTTCGTAATTAGGAGTGGATCATACGTAAAAGAGGTAATACAAGTAACATATGCAAACAGTAAAAGTGAAATCCATAATAGAGAAATAAAGAGTTTAATGAAAGCATCAAAAGAACTAAACTGTAAAAACCTGAAAATAATAACATGGGATTATGAAGGGAAAATAAATGTTGAAAACATAGAAATAAAATGCATACCACTATGGAAATGGTTAATAACATAAACCTATAATCAATGAATCATATAATCACCCTTTAATACAGGATATAATTCAATTATATTTGGTGTTAGAGGGAGTTGTTTGAATATGAAGTAAAGATATATGTTAATTTAGATAAATTTGGAAAATATGGGATTTAAACGTCATGAAACAAGTTATGAGAAATATCACTACATTGATTTAGATCATGCAAAAACTATGTACGAGATTCTGCTCTTAGAATTAGAATTTCAAGATATAATGATGGGAAAATGTAGTATAAGTTGACATTTAAGTGTCTGAAAATATCAAGAGATGTTAAGGCTAGAGGGGAGATTGAAGTGAAATTAAAAGATGAAGGGGGTTCCAAGACATACGAAATATTAAATTCTCTTGAAAACATCAACAGCTTAGTAACATTTTGTACTCACAATTTGTGCGTTATAGTTAATTTCTTTTAATATAAACCTTTACTGAGGTGAAATTACATTGAAAAGTTTTAGTGGAGAAGTTGTAAAGCTTGGTAGAGTTAATGAAGACCTAAAATTATTGGATGGATGCATAGTTGAATGCTTAGAGGGATTTAATGAAGTTGAAGTTGATGGAAAATTGTATTGTGAAGGTTATGTGAAGTTTAAGTGTAGTTTGAAGACTAGAGCCATGGATATAAGTGATGGAAAAGTTGAGATTCAAGGAGATTTAAAGGTTTTTGAAGATATAACATCTGAAGATGCAAGTCTATTGGTAAATGGAAGTTTGGAAGCTGAAGAGATAGATATAGATAGAGGGTTATATGTGGGTGGAAATGTTAAATGTGTAAGGTTAGATGTGGGTGGAAAGGTGGAGATTAATGGATGTTTAGATGTGAAAACAGTGAATGTGGGGGGATCTTTAAGAGTTGATGGAGGTTTAAGGGCTTCTGAAGATGTTAATGTGGGTGGAACAGCAAATATAAGTGGTGGAGTTACATGCAGAAGTATTGATGTGGGTGGAAGTTTAAGGATAAGTGGAGATGTTAAAGCTGAAAAGATTGATGTAGGTGGATTATTTGAAGTGAAATCGAAATCAAAGTTGGAGGTTAAATCGATAGATGTGGGTGGAAAATTAGAATCACATGGATACCTAAAATTCGATACAATTAATGTTGGTGGATCATTGAAAATAATTGAGGGATGTGAAGGAGAGAAGGTTATTGTTGGAGGAAAAATGGTTGTGGAGGGACCTACAAAGATAAAATCCATGGATATTGGTGGAAAAGCAGACATAAGGGGAAACTTCACTGGCGACGATGTAAAGATTGGAGGTAGAATGGAGGTGAGTGGGTGGATGAAGATTTCTGGGGGAATAAGTGTTGGAGGAATAATTAGGGTTAGTGAAGATGTAGATGTTAAATGGCTTGAGGTTGGTGGAAAAGTTAAAGCAAGATCCATAATTGCAGAAGAATACATAGATGTGGGAGGAGAGATAGAAACAGATAATGGAGCTAAAGCAAAGATCATAAAATTGGGTAAGAGGGGAAAAGCTAAAGGACCATTAATTGGTGGGGAGATACACTTGGGAAGGGAATCTGAGGTTGAAGATATATATGCAGAGAATCTAGTTATGGGAAGTGAAAGTGAAGCAGAAAACATCTATGTTAAAACAGCCGTAATAAGAGATGAATGCACAATACATGGGAAAATATACTACACCGAAGGTATAGAGATTGGAAGAAATGTTCACTTAACTTTTGAACCTCAAAAAGTTCAAGAGCTTCCAAAACCACCATTATGATGAAGAGTCATGATCAAAAATAAGAAGAGAAGTAAATATGAAATATATATGGATGTTTTGGAAGCTATAGCATCAAATCATTATAATACAATAACAAGAATATCGTATAGAGCAAATATGCCCTTAGATAGAACAAAGGAAATCATAGAATTAATGAAAATTAAAGGATTCATAAGAGAAGAAGATTTCAGCGGAAGGAAAAGATACCACCTAACAGCATTAGGAGGAGAATTACTCCACGCACTAAAAACCGTAAAAAGATACCTCGAAGAAACATAACTTTACTACACACATATTTCAGTACGATCCCAATATTGATGTAATTTTGAATCAACCCTGAAAAAAGTTGGAATTATAATAGATGTTAATTCTTCTACTAATACTGTTATATAGTAGGAGAATTACGAAGATGCAAACAATAATTGAAACAGACTCAACTAAAAGATGAATTTTAAACTTATAGTTTCTAGTTGGTTTGTCATAAAGTTTCTTCGTAAGAGAGAGATAATGAAAATAGAGGGGGTTAAGTAATATTTTATTTTTCTTGTAAAATATTAAATTGAAGAGGATTGTGGGTTGAATGGAGATAATTTATTTAGGGTTTTTAGCTAGTTTATTGGCAGGTTTAGCTACGGGTATTGGAGCAATCCCCATATTTCTAAAGGAATCTTTCTCTGATGATACATTGGATGTCTTACTTGGTTTTGCTGCAGGAGTTATGTCAGCAGCTACAGCCTTCAGTCTTTTGGTTCCTGCAATTGATTTAAGTGGACCATGGATAGCTATGGGTGGCCTCATTATAGGTGCACTCTTACTACATTTTATTGATCGTTTTACTCCACATCTTCACCCCGTTGCAGGATTTGAAGGTCCATATTCAAAACTCTCAAAAGTTTGGCTTTTCATAATTGCTATGACTATTCATAATTTTCCAGAGGGTTTAGCTGTTGGTGTAAGTTTTGGTTCGGGTAATGTGGAAGCAGGTTTGATTGTAGCTACTGCAATTGGATTACAGAATGCGCCGGAAGGCTTAGCTGTAGCTCTCCCTCTTTTAAGAGAAAGATATAGTAGGTGGAAGGCTATTGGTTATGCTACTTTAACAGGTCTCATTGAACCCATTGGAGGTTTTCTCGGTATAGTACTAGTTTCTCTAGCTCATTCACTTCTCCCTTGGGGTTTAGTATTTGCAGCTGGAGCCATGCTCTTTATAGTTGTAGATGAGATGATTCCTGAAAGTCATCAGAAGGGTTTTGGAAGGAAAGCTACCTTTGGTTTTATAAGTGGTTTTTCAATAATGATGCTCTTAGATAGTATATTTACATGAAATGAGAATGTTATTAATGAATTTTGGATTAAAGATTTATGTTCTTTTTATTAGTATGGTGCTTGCGTTTAGTATTACGCTTATATCGCTTAATATCATGGATAAAGCTGCTATTTCAGGTTTTATGTAGAGTCCATATGAATTATATAGGATTCCAGCAGCTATTGGTATTAAGATTAAATTGTATATGAATGCCCACATTAAATTTTCAATAAACTTTCTCTTCACAATTTTACTTAAATCTATTAGTGTTAATAGATCTTTAAGTCTATTTCCAGTTAAAACAATATCTCCAGCTTCCCTTGAAATATCTGAGCCTCTACCCATAGCTATACCTAGATATGAAGTTGATATTGCTGGTGCATCGTTAACACCATCACCTACAAATGCTATTTTACCACCATTTCTCTGAAGTTTCTCTATGAATTGCACTTTATCATCAGGTTTCATTTCAGAGTATGCTAAATCTAAATTAAAGATTTTTGAGTAGTAATTAACACTAGTTGGGATATCACCACTAACAATCCCCACTTTAAACCCACTTCTCTTAAGTTCTCTTATAACTGTTTCTGCATCAAATCTTAATTCATCTCCAATTTCCACTATGCCAACTATCATACCATTAATAGCTATAATTATTGGGGTTGCACCTCTTAAACCAATATCATTTATTATTTTCTCAACATTAGAATCTAAGTTTATTTCAAGTTTCTTCATGAATTCCCTATTTCCAGCAACAATATTTACACCTTTAACAATCCCCATAACACCCATCCCAGGGAAATACTCATAATATTCTGGTTCAAAATATTCTATGCCCTTCTCTAAACAATATGTTAAAATTGCTTTTGCCAATGGATGTTCACTTCGTGATTCAATACTACATAGATAGCTAAGTATCTCATTTTCATTCATAGACCCAAAAATATATAGTTTCCTGAAAACTGGTTTTCCAATTGTTAAAGTTCCAGTTTTATCAAATAGAATTGTATCTACCTCTAAGATTCTTTCAAATACATCTCCACGTCTTATCAATAAACCTATTCTAGAAGCTTTTATAACTGCAAAGAATACCACCATGGGTATAGCTATTCCAAGGGCACATGGACAAGCAATTGCTAAAACTGATGCTGAAAATAAAACAGCCATTGAATATTCACCAATAATAAACCACCAGTATAGGAATGTTGTTAATGCAATTAACATAACACCATAAGTGAATACTCCAACTATTCCATCAGCTAATCTAGCAATCTTTGGTTTATAGAATTGAGCTTCCCTCACCGTCTCAATAATGTATGAGAGTAATGTATCTCTACCAACCCTAGTGGTTCTAATCCTTAGAAATCCAGAGGTAAGAGTGCAACCAGCTAAAACGGGATCTCTATTCTCATCTTTCTTAAGTCTTGGCATTGGTTCACCAGTAAAACTAGATTCATCCACATAACCCCAACCTTCCACCACTATTCCATCAACGGGTATTATCTCTCCAGTTTTAACTTCCACAATATCTCCAGGTTTTAAATTTGAAATATCAACTTCAATTATACGATTATCCTTCAAGATTCTAGCTTTACCATACATTAATCTAGCTAGATCTTCAATGTGTTTAGCAGCTCTACCCCTAAGCCTCTCCTCCAAATATATACCTAGACTCATGAATCCTGCAACTCCCGCTGAAGCTTCAAAAAATGTATTGGATTGTACACCGCCCTCCAAGTGGGTTAATCCTAAAAGTCCGGTAAGCCCAAATACTAAAGATGCCGTTGATGAAAGAGCTATTAGAGATTCCATTGTGGGGGTAAATTTTGATAATGCTCTAAAACCTCTCACCACAATGTCTCCTGAAAGTATCATTGTCATTATGGCAATAACAGCCAATGGAAATACATCTTCAACAACAATATGCTCAATAAACATTGAAATCGTTGAATAAACTATTACTATTAAACCAGTGATAAATGCCATCAACCTTCTAAACAATACGAAACCTTCTCTCCCACCTTTCACAGCAATTTCACTTAAAAGTTTAACATTTTTAAAACCAAGTTTTGAAATTTCTTGAAGAATACCTTCACTATTAATTGTAAATGGATTATAGATGATTTTAATAAGTTTAGTTATAGAGGAGGATTTACATTCAAAAATTCCAGGTAGTGATAGAAGTTTAGATTCCAAATAATATGTACGATCACTTAAATCATCCACAGCCACTATAATTTGCTCTTTAAATACATCATAACCAGCACTTCTTATAGCATTATACACATCTCTAGCTCTACAAACCTTAGCATCATACTCTATAATAGCATCTCCAGTTGTAATATCAACATCAAATTTTGAAATACCTAATTTACTCAAATTTCTCTGAATAGAATACACACATGTAGGACAATCAACCCCAAGAACCTTAATTCTCTCCCTAATAAACATGAAAATCAACCATTAACATAGAGAATCTATAATTTATGCATACCCATCGGACCATGCTTCAAATAATATTCAGGATTCTCTTCAAAAACCTTCTTACAATGATTACTACAAAAGTAGTATACCTTACCCTTATATATCGTTTTAAAGGGAGTTTTACTTGAATCCACATCCATACCACATACTGGATCTACAACCTTCATACAAATACACCCTACTACAATAGATATAACAATTAATAAATATTACCATGGTAATAAACACATTAATAACCTAATAAATTACATATCTAATTTTGTGGATGGTGATTTAATGATAAATATATGTGTTGCAGCTCATAGTGAAGGCAGTAATATGGATTTAGCTTGGAGATTCATATCCAAACTACCTGAGAATTGTAGGATATTCTTAGGTGGTTATTGGGGTTTAATGAAAGATGTAGCTGATGCAGCATTAAAGAGAGGATTACAAGTTGTCTTCATTTTACCATTAAACCCCATAAATATCCCCCCTAGAAATAAATTATTTACAATTATAGATACCGGGTTGGATTATAGGGGTAGAAGTGTTATACTTGTGAGGTGTAGTGACGTAGTTGTTTCACTGGGAGGGGAAATAGGAACTTTAATTGAACTCTTCATAGCATACTCATATGGTAAACCCATTGTAATACTGAGAGGTACTGGTATGAGTACAGATAAACTAGAATCAACCTTTAAAAACGCTTTTGACAATAGATTCCTATCAAAAATAGTATACGTTGATTCACCAGAAGAATTAGCTCAAAAAGCCTTGGAATTAACACAAATTTGAGATATATAATACATAAATAATGTATTATTAGTGTTTGTTATGTCTCCACGATCAATTCAGTTTAAACTTATTGGGCATTTAATAACTGTTCCAGCGTATGTTAATGGTATGGGGCCATATGATTTTTGGATTGATACTGGAGGTCCAGGATTAACCATACTTAGATTTTTTGCTGATGAATTAGGGCTTAAAGTTATAGATACTGGAAGAAGGGGGATTGGAGCTGGAGGAGAAGTACCAATACATATAACAACCATAGACACCTTTGAATTTGCAGGTATAAGATTTGAGAAGGTTCAAGCTACAGTTCTAAATATCACTACAGATGAGAAATTTAAACATAGGTTTTATGGGTGTATAGGGTATGGATTATTAAAGGATTATAGGGTATGCATAGATTATGTGAATAAAAGAATCACTTTAATAAAACCAAGAAGAACTTTAATCAAATGACTTTCACCATGAATCTAAAGATACTCAACACTTTAACTCTTTAAGGATTTTTGAAAGTATACGTTTATTTAGGAAGACAGGTGGATTTTCATTTTCCACTAGGAAACTGTATATGAAATCTTCATTTAAACGTATAATTTTTAGGAAGGCTGGCCAATCAATAACAGTCTCCGAAAAATACTTATCATCAACTCTTTTAGCCAATAAAATTCTACCACGCCTACAAAATTTTGCAGCTCTACGTGAAACTATAATGGTATTTACAGCTGTGGCTCTAGCTCTAAAACCATTATCACATGGATATCTAGCTCTAGTTAAAGCAACAACATAAATTGCATCACCCTTATTTGGATGAACCTTCCAATACTTATCATGGATTATAGCTGAAACCAAATTCTCAATTTCAATAGAAGAACAAGAAGGATAAATCTTCTTAAAATGATTCTTCAAATATTCAAAAGACATTCAACCCCATATAATTTGAAAATAAACTTAAGAAATAAATTACTATAGTGTCAGATACCCTAGGATTCTTCATAAATCAGTTGACATGACTCTCATCATCCAAAAAAAGCTAATTTAAACCTAAAGAAAAATCTTTCCACAAACCATTTAAATCCATCAAACAAATCTAAATAATGATGAAAATTGGAATAATCTCAGATACACATGATAGACTTCAAATGATAGATGAAGCTGTAAAGAGATTAAATGAAGAAAACGTTGAATACGTCCTCCACGCTGGAGATTACATAGCACCCTTCGCAGTTTCACGTTTCAAACCATTAAAAGCTAAATTAATAGGTGTATTTGGAAACAATGATGGAGATCAAAACCTAATTAGAAGAAGATTCCAAGAATTAAATGGGGAAATATATGGAAGATTTGCAGAGTTGAATATTAACAACCTAAAAATAGCATTAATACATGGAGATGATGAAACCCTACTAAAAGCTCTAATAAACTCAAACTACTTCAACATTGTAATCCACGGCCACACACATAAAGCAGAAACCTACACCATTGGAAAAACCCTAGTAATAAATCCAGGGGAAGTATGTGGATACCTAACGGGAAAATCAACCATAGCCATCCTAGACACTAAAACCATGAAAATCGAAATCATAAACCTACATGAATAAACACATATAAATGGGAAATAACCTTCTTCTTTAACTTCTATATCTATTTTGCCACTCACCAATTGGAAGACCATACTCCTAATGTGTATTAAACATCGCTAATGAATATTTAACTATCCCCGGTAAACAAGCAACATTTACAACTTGTCCCCTAACCTTCTCATCCATTTCTTTTATAAGTTTTGCATCTTCAAATCCTTTTAGATACATTCATATCCTCTGTTTGAGGGGATTTCTACCCAAAGAATCCTCCTGTGGTAAAGAAGGTGATACAAAGTTTACTACATTTAATAGACGATTAAATTGATCACCAAAGTTCAGGTCTTTTACTATATCTTATCTTTCCCAAATCGTCTCTATCGAATTTCCAAAATCCTCTGTAAGCGTTTAAGATTACTATACCTAACTCGCCTATGACGAAATCGCTTAACAGAACCTCTCTTTCTAAGGGCGATACGACTATGTCAACTACGAGTTCTTTTGATGTACAATCTTCCTCAACTACTTGAATGATTGCAGCTTCTCTGATCATATAGAATCTTGCTGGGCCGCCTGCAGTATCATATATGGATTCTATGGCTTCATTAGGCAATGGCCAAAGTCCAAGATTCTCAGCTAACTTCACTGGTACTATGATTTCTGGGGAAGATCCAGCATACCCAGTATTTAAAAGTGAACTAGTCTCAATAACGCCACCAATCCTTAATCCCTTTAAACTCTTAATTTTCACCTTTACTCTCACAGTCACCCTTTGATTCCTCCATGATCTTCTTAAGAACCTTTAAACTATACACTCTACCAATGCGTTTATATGTAATCAACTCTATACGACCAATCTTCTTCAAGATCCTCGAATCTGTTTTCATTACATCAATATAAAAACTTATTGGTATAAAATGATGTAGCTAGCATCAGCACTTGTTTCATAGTATTATTCGCGTAGTAACCATGTAATGGGCTCCTCTTGATATAACTAAAAAATGTTTATGCTTCTTTTCAAGTCTTTGATCAAAGAATTTCATTGATGGAAGCCAAATATTTACCTTGAAGGTATTCATAAACACATATTAACTTAACCTTTCCATACTTCTTATTTCATTAGAGATAAGTATTGAGAGTTGTGCTTATAAGAATATCATATTAATCTTCTAAACAATTAAGATTATACTTAAATTTATAGAGTTGCCATCTCTAAATATTTATAAATTTATGGAATTTATATTTCTATTGTGAAGGAAGTTTTAGAAGTTTTAAATCCATGGTGGTTTGAGGAGGAAGATATTGATTTAGAGAGGTGGGAGAAGCAGAAGATAAAGTGGATTCCTAAATGGATAAATGATGTTTCTCTAAACCCCTTTAGTTTGAATTTTATTTTGGGTCCTAGACAGGTTGGTAAAACCACTGGGATTAAATTGTTGATTAAAGATTTAATTGAGAAGGGTGTTAATGCTAATGAGATAGTTTATTTAAATGTTGAACTTATTCCAAGTGTTGAGAGGTTTCAAGAGGTTTTACTCCTCCTTTTGAGGAGGGGATTTAAATTTATTTTTATGGATGAAGTTACTAGTTTAGAGGGTTGGTGGAAACCTTTAAAGGGTTTAATTGATGCTGGAGGATTTAGCAATTCAGTGATTACTGTTTCTGGATCTATGAGTTTGAAGTTGAGGAGGGAGGTTGAGCTTTTCCCCGGTAGAACTGGTAGTGGTAGGGTTATAAGTGTTATGCCACTATCCTTCACTGAATTTATTAAAGCTTTAAAGATTGAAGGGAGAAGTAGTGAGTTAAAGGAGGCTTTCGAATACTATAAGATGTTTGGTGGTTTCCCAAATTCAATAAATTATCGTGAGAAGTTTTATGGTGATTGGATTAAAGCTTTTGAAGGCGATATACTGAAGATTGGTTTAAGTGTTAAAACCTCCTATCAAATCTTCACAAGTTTATTAAGTAAATTACCCTCACCAATTTCATATCAATCCATAGCTGGAGATGTTGGAGTAAGTTATAAGACTGTAGCTGAATATTTAGAGAAGTTTGAGGATTTATATGTTTTAGGTTTAGCTTATTGGAAATGGAATAGAAAAGTTAGTTTTAGAAGGGAGAAGAAGATATTCTTCAGAGACCCCTCCATTTTACATACCATTTCATTTTGGACTGGAGAGAAATTCCTTGATGCAACATTATATGAAAATATTGTACAAGAACATTTATTTAGAAAATTTAATGAAATTTACTATTATAGGAATAGCTTTGAAATTGATTGTATAGCTGGAAATTTAAAGATTGAAGTTAAAGCTGGTAAACCACATAGAAAATACCCAAAAAACACCATAATACTTGAAGAAGAAGATATACCAGAATTCCTATTAAATATTGGAGTATAGTTCATTTCACACATATACCTTAAATTTATGCTAAAGTAAAATTTGAATTATAGCTATCATTTATTCTTATGCATATCCTATGTCAATACAGATGATCCCCATATAACCATCTAAATCAACTACATAAACAACATCGATTTAACCAATCTCCTCCAATTGCCTTTTCCCATGTTTTAATATATTTTGATTCTAAGCATCTTCTTACATCATTTTTAGAGATTGTTTCCATAAAATTGAAGTAAACGGTTTCAGATACATAAACGTCTTTCCAAAAACATAATGGAAAACCTAGGGTTTAGGTGAATCTACGATAGAGATAACTTAAAATTGTTAGGGATGGGAAAATCCATATTATGATGATTACTTCACTTCATTGAAAAGATTGAGGAATATGTTTAAACATACTGTAAATCCATGATTCAAGGTCTACAAATATACATTTCAAGATTTCCTCTAAACTTTATTTCTCAATTTCCATGAAGATTAAGAAGATGTTTGTGAAATCCAATAAATTCTCCTTCTCAACCCTTAAAAGATATTTAAATTCGAAAGAATATTCACCATCACAATATTTAGATCTTGTTTGACCACTACAAACCTCTACACCATTAAAATTAATCTTATACTCTGAAACAAAGGGTAAACCAAACCCACCAAACTCTACACTCTTAACATTCCTTAAAAGTGTGAAGACACCTTTAACCCTAACTCCATCACTAGTTAAACCAGACAACTCCACACAAACCTTCTCATCATCCCAAGAAACAATCCTACCCCTCTCCAAAATATCATTAAAAGTTATCTTCCTCATATGAAGCCAAAAACAGTTTCCCAGTACATTTACTTATAAATTTAGCGTAACCTTCAGATTCTAAATGTTTATGTAAAATTTATCTTTTCTCTTATCAAGTATTTCTTGGTTTTATTTATGTTTATAGTTTCTAGTCATGAACTTGATAGATTGATTACTCGTTTGAAGAGGCTTTATGGTTCTAGTAGTATTTCTGATGAACTGCGGGGTTGGAATTGGAGTAGTGATATTCTCTCTCCACCTGTTGATGATGTTTTCTTAAGTGTTTCTGAAGTTGCCAATCGTTACTGTCCGAATTATAGGGATGTTTATCTACGTAGAGTTGTAAATATTTCTGCACCAATAAGTTTTAAGACTGTTAGAGGATGGATTTACCATGATATTTGCTCTGGGATTTACTCTCTTGTGAGAGGTAAACTTTACTCTCATGGACTTGTTAGGGGATGTGAACTTTTTATGCTCCTCATGAATGAACGTGAAAAATTTATTGATTCTATTTTTAAGCATCATAACGTTGATAGGTATGTTAAAGGTGATGATTACAATGTTTTAAGGAATGATTCCAACATATTATTTGATTATATTGTTTTGAATGTTTGTGCTAAACTTGATGAAATACTTTGCAGTTTAAGTTATCCTAAGGTTGAGAATGTTGTTGGTAAACTTCTCCCAGCCTTTGAGGAGAAGATTGTGGATGGAAGATTTATAGGTTTATCCAAGGAACTTAAGGTTGATGTTTTCCTAGATAATAGACTTGTTGTGGATATTAAAACTGGTGATGTTAGGGATTTCCATAAATATACTCTTGCAGGTTATGCTTTAGCTATTGAAGCTGATTTAGAAGTTCCAGTGGATTATGGTGTTATATCCTATTTATCTATTAAAGATGGTTTTGTGAAAGTTAGGAACGATGTATTTTTCATTGATGATAATATTAGGAGGGAGTTTATTGAAATTAGAGATAAAGCTTTTGATATAATACAGATGGGTGAAGATCCAGGTTACCCAGTTGAATGCCCAGATTACTGTATATACTATGATTATTGTAGTTCTAGGAGGTTGAAGATTAGTGGTGAGAAGAATCATTCTTGACGGTTATGGTTATTATGTGGGTAAGAAGGGTGGAATGCTAATTATTAGTAGAGGTGGAGAAAAGAAGAGTATTAGTGTTGGTAATGTTTCATGTATTATAGCTAATGCCAGTGGTATAAGTTTTAGTGGAGATGCTTTAAGGTTATTGTTAAAGCATAATATACAATTAATTTTACTCTCTGGAGATAGACCTATAGGTAAACTTCAACCTATGGGTAAAGGTGGATCTGTTAAACTTAAGAAAGAACAGATTAAAGCTCAAGAAGATTCTAGAGGGGATTTTATAAGGTGGATTATAGTTGTAAATAAAATTAGGAATCAATTGAATCTTTTAAAGAGGATTAGAAAGATTAAAATGAGAATTAATCGTGAAATTAGTGAAAAACTTGGTTGGTATATTTCTAAGATCATGGAGATTTCGAATTACATTGAAAATTATGGTCCAAGCAATAATAAACAATTATATATTTCAAAGGAAGCTGAAGCAAGTAAATATTATTGGGAAGCATTAAACCTAGTGATTCCAAGTGAAGTGGGATATGATGGTAAGAGGAGGAAGAAGTATGATAATCCAGAAGACCCATTCAACATATCTCTAAACTATCTATACACAATACTGGCAAGTGAAGTATGGTTTGCAGTGGAACTTTCAGGATTAGACCCATACATTGGATACCTCCATGAAGATAGTAGTAGAAGACCAAGCTTAGTAATGGATTTAATGGAGGAATTCAGACAGCCAACAGTTGACAAAACCTTAATAAACATTTTCACAACAACAAATGAATGGAAAACACTCTTAGAACCAAATAAAAAGTTAAGTGAAGAAGGACGTAGAAAACTGTTAAAAGCATTCTATGAACAATTAAAGACAAAAACAACGTTTATGGATAGAAGCATACCCCTAAGTGGACACATACATCTACAACCACATAGACTAGCAAAATACATAATGAAATACGTAAACACATATCAACCATACAACATCATATGAAGGGCGTTTAGAAATGCATACACTAGTAATATACGATATAACAGACGATAAAATTAGATTAGCCATAGCACAAGCATGCAAAGAAGCTGGACTTATAAGAATACAGAAAAGCGCCTTCATAGGAGAAATAAATGCTCAAACAAGAAAACACCTAAAAAAGAAGTTAACAAAAATACTAGGGAAAAACAAGGGAAACATACAAATATTCCAAATATGTGATGCAGACCTAAAATTAAGGGAGATCATTGGAGAACCATACACCGAAGAAGAAGAGGAAATAATCATAATATGAGGTGTAAAAATGGAGGAGGAAGTCTACATAACACCAATACATGTAAGAGACTACCTATTCTGCCCAACAATACTCTACCAAAAACATGTCAGAAGAATCATAGAACCAGAAACACAAATGATGATGGATGGAAAGGAAGAATATGAAAAAGACAAAGAAACAGCTGAAAGAAGGAAAAGCATACTGGGAGAAATAAGAATACAAGCAGAAAAAACATTATTCTCAGTACCACTAAAAAGCGAGAAATACAAAGTAGTAGGAATAGCAGACGCCATATACTGGAAAAACAACAAAATGCACATACTAGAAATAAAATACAGCGAAACCAAAAAACCATACCCAGACCACATATACCAAACAACAACATACGCAATAATGGCAGAAGAAACACTAAAACAAACAGCATACAAAATCATATTATACTACAAACCAACAAAACTATGGCATGAAAGAATACTAACAAAACAACTAAAAAACCACACAATAAAAATCATACAAAAAACACATGAAATAATAAATGGAAAAACAATACCACCAATAAAACAAAAAACAAAATGCAAAACATGCTGGTACAATAGAATATGCCATGGTAATTAATATCTCTTTAGGAATAAAATTTTAGAAATAAATGGATAGTTTTAGCAAAATCTTTCTCACCATTTCCTCTCAATTTAATAGCTGAATTATAATCTGCACTAATTAATCCTTGCATAGTTAAAAGAAATGTTTTCTTAACCTTACTATCTGAATTCATCCAAATTTCTCGCCACAATTCCCTCATCAACCCCCATCTACCATCCACTTCAGCAACCATTTCATTTATGCTTTTACTTATTTGAATAGGAATAAATTGCATGTCTTTTATTCCATCAATCTCTTGGTAAAAAATTTTAAAGGTTTCTGAGTTTATCATCATGTTATTTGTTCTACTCAATCTCTGCAATCTTTCTTTTAATTTCATAGGATGATGATGAAGTAGTATTGCAAGCAAAATTATTTTTTTACATTCATTTGTAAAATCAGAATCTTTTTCAAGGATTTTTGTTAGGTATATATCAGTTGCATAACATGAAATTATTTCATGTCCTGAAAAATCAAGCCTTTTATTAGGATTAAATGTATATTGATTAAATGGTATCTTCCCAAAATCATGGAAAATTATACTATATCTTAAAATTTTATAAAAATTCTTATTTAGTTTTTCACCAAATTTTACTAGTTTACTATTTACATTAAAGGTTTCTAAAGCTGTTAGAATATGATCTCTTAATCTTTCCATCACTCCCTTTTCAGGATAATAAAAGCTATATACAACCATCTACACCAATCCCACTTCTTTATCATATTTCCCTTTAACACGGAATTTAAAACCTTGCAAAGCTTTAATTATAGCATCTTTCTCATTTAATAGAGGATCTATGCATCTGTTTCTAAGGAAATTGTAATTTACAGGAACTTCAATGTTATCTTCCGTTACTGCGGTAAATATATTTCCATCTCTTATGAAACTTCCCTCCATTTCCAGTAAAAGTTTAAATGCTGATTTAGTGGGTTCTCTTAAATCAAACATTATATATATTATTTCATCTACTAGTTTTTCATCTACTTTTGGATCATCAACATAAACCTCATTTAAAAAGTTTTCAAAATCTATATGGAGGTTAATACTCTTATGCTGTTCTAGATATTTTATTGTTCTGGTAATTAACTGTTTATCATAAACTTTGTAATTTAGTTTTTTATCATCATTTAAAATATTCTCTTCATACCATATGTATGCCTTTCCATTTTTTTCATATTTTCTTAAAAATCTTCCAAATCTTTGAATTAAGGAGTTTGGGGGTGCTATCTCACTTATTATTAGATCTGAAGAGAAGTCTACCCCAGCTTCAATTGCTTGTGTACCTATAACTATAAGTTTATTTTGGCAACTTAACTTTTCAATGAGCTTTAACTTTTCTTCTCTGTCTTTAATCGAAAATCTTGAATGTATTAATATTTTATTGCCCTTTATCATACTATAGAGTTTAATAGCATCTTCAATAGTGTTAAAAACTATTAAAGCTCTATTAAACTTCTTTTCATCATTTTCAATTATATTCTTTATATTTTCCAACTTTTCCTCTGAAGTATAAGATTCTAATTTTATTTCATAATTTTTCTCTTTTCTTTCCTCATAAAACGTGGGATCAATATTTTTGTTGAATTTTTCATAGATTACGTTTTTATGATACTTTTTTAATTTTTGTATAAATTTATCTGGAATTGTTGCAGACATGAATATTAACCTATTACCAAGCTCTCTACTTATTTTTAATAAAGAAATAAGAAAACTTAGTGATTTAGAGCTATCATATAATAAATGAACTTCATCCAATATTATGGTCGATGTATATACAGATGCCCAAGAAAATATGTAGTGACCTAAACTTCCATAGTTTGTTCCCATAAGTTCATTAAAAATACTTTTTGTATCTTCCGGCGATATGCCTAAGGCCGTTAGAGAAAGTGTGTCTATAGTTGTTAATGTTATCGGATATACTAAATATATGGAAGTTGCGTCACCCATATATCTACAGCCTACAACATCTCTTTTACCAATCCAATCCATGAAACTGTTAATTTTAAATTTTTGATCTTCAATTAATGATCTTAATGGGTATGATATTATTGTTTTATAGCCATTTGTAAGTTCATTAAGGGCTACACTCATTGAAATAAATGTTTTTCCATAACCCGTTGGAGCATTTATAAAAAATGGATTATTTTCCTTATCATTATGGATTTTATCGATCACGTATTCTATAAATGGTCTCTTACATGGGAAATTTTGTTTACTTAAATATTCTACTACCTTCAAATAAGCTTCTTTGAGGCCCATAGTAGATATCCTTTTTCTGGATTTATTCTATCTGCTTCATGAATTTCTCTAAAACATTTTTCGAGATATTCACTATTACCTGTCATCACATAGCTGTACAGATATTTTAGTGCCATATAGGCATGATATCCATCGCCCTGTTGGTCAACACCATTTACAAATTTAGATGCAGGATCAATTAATGTTTTTAAGACCCCCTGAAGCGTTTCAACAACTTTTTCATTCATATAAATCTTTTGATCAACAAATATTTCTAATGGCATATCATTATATACTTTGTATGTGTTCCCTTCGTTACTCAGTTTTACCAATCTTAGACTTGTGAATCTTACATTTTGCTCTTTGATGCTTTTTACCGCAAATGAATTCAAAAGCACGGATAACGTTATGATTTCATCCACTACACTTTTCAACTTGTTTAAGACATCCTTTAGTTCATTGGCTATATTTTCCTTTATTACCATCCAATTCTTAGGGTTTCTAAGTATAAACGGAAGTACACCTGTATCAAAAAATAAGAAATAATAATCATTAACTCCTTTTCCTCTTATTGAAGTAAGATATGCTGAAATCAACCCTAAGAAGAATAAGTATATACCATTTAAATCAGCATATACTGTTACCTCTTTGTTTGTAATGCCAAGTTCTGTACTTGTAATGCCCATATATCTATCAACCTTCATTATTTGTAATGAATAACTTTTTCTACCACTTTCAACAAATGATTTTGATCCAACAAAGACACGTTGCAATTTAGGATTTACACTTACATAGATGTTTAAGTCTTGAGGAATAATACTTTTCATATACTTAGCAAAATCATTAAAACTTTTTGCATTTTTAATAAAATCAATATATTTTTTATCATTTCCAACAAAATCGAAATGTACGTCTTTCTTTTTATCCCATAGTTCCTTTAAACAGTCTAAATCTGCATCATCGCCACATTCAGACCTAATAAACAGCAATCCCTCATAAAGCATGGATGAAAGTATAGACGAATTTAGAGGTGATATTACTTCAACCCTCAATCCCAATAGCCACCTCCCCATTAATTTCATAACCGACAAATCCCTTAGGTAATTTCCTAATCCTGAAAAAGAAATTTCTAAAAGGTACTCCAATTATATGTTTTACAACCATAGATGATAAGTAAAGAGTGGAAGGAGAATCCTTTATTTGTTGACCTATAACCGGAACGAAATCTTGCTCTACATACTCTCCATCTAAATCATACTCTAATCCTTCCATCACCGGAAATAAATATTGTGTTATAATTGGTGGCTCTCTTACGATCTTAGGATTTTCTTCAATTACATTTACAGTAGAAGTCATACTTTCTTTGCTACCTATTCTTTTAATTTTCCAGAGATCTTCAGATGTTATATCAATATCATCTTTGAAAACAAGCATAATTCTTATTGTTGGTGTTCTACCATCTATTGATGAAAGAAAAGTTTTTCCTCTAGCCGGTGCATCAAAAGATCCGTAGACATTTTTTGCCGATGGATATTCAACACCAGCTGCGATTCGTATGGCAATAATCTTATTAATATCTTGAAAAGTTATCGGAATAGCATTTAAAGATTTATATGACAGTGCTAATAATTTTGTAGATAACCTATTCATGGTTTCCACACTTTTACTCTCACTTAAACCTTTTCTTCTGGCGTATGCTTCGCTTAAAGCTCCTAAAATGCTTGTTGGTGGCGGAAAAATATATGAGGGTGATGTTTTTGACATGCCTGCAATTCTAGCTTGAAATCCCCAATTGAATTCTACATCAAAAAGGAAACCCTTCATGAAACTCTACCCTTTGCATCATTAATTGCATCGATAATTGCATGTTCAGGTGTAGAATACCATTTAACTTTCTCTTGTTTCTCTTCAGAATACGTGTAAATTACTGTATTATAATTTACTTTTTCTCTTTTCATTATTCCTCTGTTTATATAGTCTTGCGTGAAACTACTGGGTATTGTCCATACATCATCTGATATTGCTATAGCTAAAGATTCCCATCTTATATCTGAGGGATTAAATCTAGTCCTCTTAGCCCCCACTGGAAACTCTATTAATAAATGCTGTAATGCATTTAAAGCTGCAAAAATCCTTTTCTTAATTTTATCATCACTAATTACAGGTTTTCCATAATTATCGGAATGAAATGTGTACCTGCCTATGAATTTTGTATCCAAATCAAATGAGAAGTTAAATACTGCTGATGATACTTCAACATAATAGATCATTTGACCTGCAACCCCTGCTCCAGCCTGTATAAACTTTGTTCCCAATGCATACCTACTATGAAGTTGTGGATCTATAGAAACCCCTTTTAATACTTCTCTTACTGGAATCATGTATCCCACAAAGAAGTTTGAAGTTCTTTTGACGTTCGGATTCTCAGCATACAGAAAGCCTCCAATATCTTCGACACCACACCCACTCACTATAGATTGCTCTATTTCGTCTATTGCTTTCATGGTTTCTTCTATCGTTTTACCAGCTTTTGGAGGATTTTTCCCGAACGCTTCCCTATATACTTCCGCATTAGTACTCTTAATAAATAGTCCCTTCTTACAAAAATCACATACATCTTCATTTAACTTTAAAAGTTCTTCTGACAAAATTGTTTGATAACAATGTGCAATACTTTCTCCAGAAATTGCAGGCACAAAGAAAGTCAAATATGAATTTTCCTCCTTAACTAAGACTGGAACTCTTCTGTGTTTAACATAATTTCCAACACTTTCCACCATGTTTGCAGCTTCAGCTTGAAGCCATATTCTACCTCTAAAAGAAATGTAAACCATCATTTTTCACCTCTTCTTAATAAACTTTTTAACAATGATGTGTTTTCTGCAATTTCACTAATATCTTCTTCTACTATGTTTAATGACTTTGATATTTCTTTTATTTGATCCATTATAGCCTTCCTGAAATCCTCAACACCTGTGAAAGATATTCCTTTCTTATTGAAAAACTCTAAGATTTTAAGACCAATGCCATAAGTACTCCTAGTCCTTATTCTTGCAGCTTCAGCTAAGGCTTGTGCTGACAAAAAGGAAAGTTTTTCTCTTAAACCTGAAATTGATGAAGTCTCATTTATATCTCTTATTTCATTTTCTATCTTTAAGAAATTTATCGTGTCAGCTGTCATTTTTGCTTCATCATTGCTTATACCTCTACTTAATAATGAGTGATAATCTCTTAATGCTTCTCTAATATGATATAATGCTAAATCTTTTGAAGCTGATTGTGCTAATTTATCAATGTATGTATAGCTTCCCTGCTCAACTAAGAGTAATGCTAAAACTTTAGGTAATTCTGTAATTTGATGAACGCTCATTTTAATACATCCCTCAATATTATCTTAGTTTAGTAATATATATTGTTTTCTTTTTTATGCATTATTAATATTTTTTGTTGATCGTTCATTTTATATTGTACTTTTACCATTATTGTTTTTGGTGTTGTGTTTGAAGGTTTTGGTTTTGACTTTGGGTTTTGATGAGCGTTTTGCTATTCGTGGTATTCTTAGGACTGGTCTTTCTAGTGGTGATGTCATTGTTGTTTTTACAGCTGAACCCATTGTTGAGAAGGTGGAGAAGGCTTTACAAATTTTAATGGATTTTGTTAAAAGGTATTTTGAGGGTGTTGGTCTACATGTTGTTTCAGTTCCAACAAAGGATTTTGAACTTTCAGTTTACATGATCGGTGAACAACTAAAGAAGTTTAAAAACATGGGTTATGATGTTATTCTCAATTTGAGTGGTGGTATGAGGAGCTTAATCATCGAATTGCTTACTGCAGCCATATTGACTGGTTTAGAAGGAAGGATTGAGGTTGAATTGGAAAATCTTGAGGGATACTTAAGCTTTCCAATAGAAGTCTTTAGAATTCAAACACCATTAAAAGATGAATATAGAAGTGCATTAGAGGTCATCATGAAGAATGAGGGGATAAACATAAGCAAACTCTCAGAGAAACTTAAAATGGCAAAAAGTAGTGTACATAAAATCGTGAAAAAACTAATTGAAATGGGATTAATAGAATATGAGAAAATAGGGAAAGAATACCATTTAAAATCGAAGAAAATAGCAAAACTATTTGTGAAAAACACAACATAAATGGAAGTATAGTTTATCTTATGGTGAACTATGGATTGTCGAAATCTTTTACGTCTATTGTCGAATATTTTACGCATAACTCTATAGTGAACTATATCATGAATTGGTACATTTGATCATTAATTTAATGCAAGTTTTGTTTGTGTCATGATGTGTATTACAATTAACCATCAGAAAAACCTTTTTAAACCAAAAAAAGAAATAATAATATCGGAACCCAACAAAGGGAATTGAAAGTCATGGATGAAGCCAAGATAATAGGTGAAGCCGTGACGCCGAACCCAACAAAGGGAATTGAAAGTCGAGTGGTTGGAAGGGATTCGCAGTCAAATTTGGAGGTGGAACCCAACAAAGGGAATTGAAAGTTATATAATACTTTTAGGATCCTCCATGAACCCACCATCAGAACCCAACAAAGGGAATTGAAAGACTTCCACGCTGCAAGCGTGAACGTTCCAGAGCTAGTTAGGGAACCCAACAAAGGGAATTGAAAGTGGAGGACCTCTCCCAGCAGCTGGAATGTGTAGTTCGCCTGAACCCAACAAAGGGAATTGAAAGTTAAAGTTAATGTTGACGGGACTTGAAATTGACAGTGCAGGAACCCAACAAAGGGAATTGAAAGAACAGCGAGTAGTGTGTAATTTTAGTGAAACTGGCTTAGGAACCCAACAAAGGGAATTGAAAGTAACCATCTACTTACACCTCCCTATAAGTTTTAACGTATAATTCCGAACCCAACAAAGGGAATTGAAAGACTTTGTACTTATTTGCTAAAAGCCTCTCTACCTTTTTAAGAACCCAACAAAGGGAATTGAAAGAATGATGTACTTCATCGAATACCACGAACTTGAAGTTCGAACCCAACAAAGGGAATTGAAAGCATCCCTTGAAAAATGCTTTTGAATCTCGTTTCTAGCCAGAACCCAACAAAGGGAATTGAAAGTACTTGTTGAAACTCTTGGCAAATATGAGTTTAAAGGTGGAACCCAACAAAGGGAATTGAAAGGATACTCTTAAAACCATGTATCCCGTTAGCACCATTATCTTGAACCCAACAAAGGGAATTGAAAGTTCATGATGTTAAGCAAAGTATTCAATGTCTCACTTGAACGAACCCAACAAAGGGAATTGAAAGTTGCACGGCGGTGGCGACATCCGACTGCCACAACTGTGCCATGAACCCAACAAAGGGAATTGAAAGTATATATATCCCTCCAGCTGCCATAGAATCCTAGGAGGAGGAACCCAACAAAGGGAATTGAAAGAGGATAAATGTGCCTGGAACGCTTCCACCACTAATAATGGAACCCAACAAAGGGAATTGAAAGTCTGCCGCCAAACGATCAGAAGCTTAAGGCTTGGAGCATGAACCCAACAAAGGGAATTGAAAGATAACAACATAATCACTTATATCCATTCCTTCCTCTTCTAGAACCCAACAAAGGGAATTGAAAGATTTATTGCTGATAAAGCCACTAGGTCTAGATATGCTGAACCCAACAAAGGGAATTGAAAGTATAGTTTTTCATTATCATAGTATAATTCAAGCTTTACTTTGAACCCAACAAAGGGAATTGAAAGTCCTACTACGTCGCCTGCGGTTACTTCGCTTCCGAATATTTTGAACCCAACAAAGGGAATTGAAAGATGTAGGCAAGAAGCTTCTCAATACTCCCCACCTCTATGAACCCAACAAAGGGAATTGAAAGTATACTTTGTGGCTGGGAAGTGTACTCCAACATCATCCCAGAACCCAACAAAGGGAATTGAAAGCTTCCAGCCACCCGTTCCACGGCCACCCGTTAGACACAGAACCCAACAAAGGGAATTGAAAGACGTTGAAGGCTTGAAGGCTGAGATCGTGGATGAAATAAGAACCCAACAAAGGGAATTGAAAGTGGCGTAGGCTGCATCCCTTGATAAGTGTAGGCATAAGAACCCAACAAAGGGAATTGAAAGAATACGTATTCGCCTTCGGGAGGGGCTAGATGAAGCCCATACGAACCCAACAAAGGGAATTGAAAGAAGATTCATGTTTCCAGCTGCAATCTTACTTGGACTTATACGAACCCAACAAAGGGAATTGAAAGAAGTATTGGCGGAATAATATGGATTGTACTGAGTAGTCTGAACCCAACAAAGGGAATTGAAAGGCATCCAGGCTTGCACAATCCTCTTTGCATCTGTGACGAACCCAACAAAGGGAATTGAAAGGGAGGATGGAGAGGGAGGAGGAAGAGTGGAGGCTTAGGAGGGAACCCAACAAAGGGAATTGAAAGCCTATCTGATGTTGGAATCAACATTCCTCTTTACTTCGAACCCAACAAAGGGAATTGAAAGCGCCATTTTACGGCTACGGAGACAAGGTTACCCTCGAATTCAGAACCCAACAAAGGGAATTGAAAGTATGTTTCAATCATTAAATCTATAGTTCCCACAAGTCTAAGAACCCAACAAAGGGAATTGAAAGAATTATAGGTAAATGCGGTTTAACACTTGTTGAAAGCTATGAACCCAACAAAGGGAATTGAAAGATGATTACGTAGTCGTCTAGATTGTCAGAGTATCCCGAACCCAACAAAGGGAATTGAAAGTATATGTTGATAACAGTTCGTGGTTCACTATTATAGAACCCAACAAAGGGAATTGAAAGATGAGAAGGGACTAATAGAATATTTGAGGGGGGAGCGAACCCAACAAAGGGAATTGAAAGCGTATGCAACTGCATACAAGAACGTTGAGAAAATCATCAGGAGAACCCAACAAAGGGAATTGAAAGGACTCAGAAATAACGACTGCCATATTAAGCCAATGACGTCCGAACCCAACAAAGGGAATTGAAAGTTTGGAGTGTCATGGGCATATTCACAAACATGTTTTGGCTGAACCCAACAAAGGGAATTGAAAGTGCAGAATTTTTTCTCCAACACTCATTTCGGTAACCCCTTGAACCCAACAAAGGGAATTGAAAGCATTTGATGCTGTAGTAGCGTTTATGACTATTATTAATGCAGAACCCAACAAAGGGAATTGAAAGAATTGGACCACCCACTTTTTGTTGTATCGGTAAATGTAGGAACCCAACAAAGGGAATTGAAAGTACATGTCTGCTTGTCAATGCATGCTTCTTAACTATTAGGAACCCAACAAAGGGAATTGAAAGTCAAATCTTGATTCCACTTCAATTACTAGATAATCACCTGAACCCAACAAAGGGAATTGAAAGATATATAAGCCTATTGGCAAGGTTAGGTTTGAAGGCTAGAACCCAACAAAGGGAATTGAAAGTATTCGTAGCAGTTTTATAATAGATTGGTTCTTTCTCGGTGAACCCAACAAAGGGAATTGAAAGAAGTCCAATGAAGCTGTATCCACTATTATCGAAGTCTGGGAACCCAACAAAGGGAATTGAAAGCCTTCTAAAATCCTTTTAGCTTCTTCACGTACATACTCAGGCGAACCCAACAAAGGGAATTGAAAGGATATATTTACACTCATTTTACACCACCGCCTTTATGTATGAACCCAACAAAGGGAATTGAAAGACAGGTTCAGCTCAGCCTTCACGAGCACGCTCAAGGGAACCCAACAAAGGGAATTGAAAGTACTGGTTTCGGATTTGAAACAAATACTGTATGTAGTCAGAACCCAACAAAGGGAATTGAAAGGTTCACTGCAGAGTGAACTATCGTGCTTGTTTTCGAGTGGAGAACCCAACAAAGGGAATTGAAAGTTTAATCACCCCAAAACATACTATGTACTAATAGTATTTGAACCCAACAAAGGGAATTGAAAGCAATGTATAGGCATTGGCAGCGTCAGAGTTGAAAGCAGCAGAACCCAACAAAGGGAATTGAAAGTTATGGATTGTTTTCAGCCTTCAATGTTCATCAAGCTTGAGAACCCAACAAAGGGTATTGAAAGAAAATGTAGGTTATTATGTAGTTTTCTCTTGGGTCATCCGAACCTAACAAAGGGTATTGAAGGTTAGAAAATGTGTATAATCTTTAAATTTTCTCATTTTATAATCTTTTCTTTTTACCAATGACATAATTTGTGTAAAGAATTTCCGAAAGATTGTGAAGAGGCGAAAAAGATTTATGATTCTCGATGCTTAATTAATAGGTGTAATTGGTATAGGTAGAATGGTACCATAACCTAATGTGCTAGCTTCACCTAGTAGTTTGTCTCGATAAATTTCTAGAAGATTTAAACTTCCCTCTACAAATATGATACTGCCGGGATTTAACGAAGTGTAAATTGGTTTTCTTCTTTTCTCATCTATCATGAAACCAGCGCCAAGTACTGTAGATTCTCCACTAATACCCATAAATCTGCAATTAATATGTTTCACCCAGTTTTTCACGTATTCTTCCACTCTTTTACCTCCTTTAAAGAGAGCTGGAGTAGCTAAGTACAAAGCTAAGAGTCCTTGATATCTTTCTTGATCTTTCCAAAACTTTTTAATCTCTTCTAGAATTCTTTCTCCACTTTGGAAGGAAAGAAGAGCTATTCTGCCTTCTCCACCTAACTTAACAGGTAGTGCTCGGATTGAAAGTAAATTTTCAACGAGTTTGCCTCTGATTTCTGCTACAATTTCCACGGAAGTTCTCTTAGGTTTCTTGTTCGTAATTCTCATATAATCTATGTATTCAGCAGTATAAATGAAACCTTCTTTCACACTCTTCATAGGAACATCTCCTCTTATCTCTAGTCCAACACCTATTCTTACATCTTTCCTCAGCTTGATGCTAGGCTTAAATTTTTCCTTTTTCCCACTAAGATGCTCATAGAGTTTCTCTAGTAGATTAGGCTTATTAGCTAGCTTCTTATATTCCATTTCACATTTTTGCTTTACCTTTTCCATTTCTAGAAAACCATTAAGTAATTTATCTTCAGCCATAATCTTACCATTAAACTTAATTAACGGCCCTTTTATTCGTACGTCGTTTCCTAAGACAGCATGATATCGTTCAAGCCAGTCTCCATAGCTGGGTGCGGGTATACCTAATACTGAAATACAGTACGTTGCTAGAACGCCTGCTATTGTTGAGGGGGAGGGCATTGCTAAAGTTGTGGCTCTACTATAGGTACCTCTAACATATGGATCAAATTCCCCTGGGCCGCGAAACATCATTGGTTCGAGTATTCTGAAACTCATTGATACTACCTCACTCATTACTCCACACCCCTTAGAGCGGATCTATAAAGCATCAGAGTTGAGAAGAACTGTTCTAAGAAAGTGATCATATCTACATCTATTTTACATAATACATCATAATCTTCCATAAGTCTTTTAACCCAACTTTCAATTACTTTCTTACGCTGTTGTTTATCCTGTATTTTAAGATTCCTTTCAAAGATCGTTTTCATTAGCTTTTCCAATAAGTCCCTACTATTCCTGTTAATAAGTAATTTGATTGTCTGGAAGTTTTCGTTAAAGTCATATATTAGTGAGAATGAAAATTCACGGCTTTCCTCCATGTTTGAGATAAGCTCATTTATATATTTTAAACTTTTAGCTAGATTCTGATCTGGAACCTTAATGTCTGAAAGGGGTAATAAAGAGTAGGCTTCACCACCCCTTGGGCTATACACAAGGATGAGCGCATCCTTTTCTCTTTTTTCATCATTACTCACTATCCACTTCGATTCTTTAGCTACTTCCTCCAGCAACTCTGCAGATCTCCCCATTACTGCATAAAGTGGGAACATATAATGGGTGAAATATATACAGAAGCTCCTACTAGCGGTGACCAATGAAGGTATTAAATAGTTCTTTTTCTGATAAAAGCCCTTAAATTCTGATGGAAAACTAAATCTTTCCCTCAGTTTTTGGACGGCGTTTAAAGAGTTCTTGACGGGTGTTATAGCTAATAGATCATCCCCTCCAGCATAAATGGTTACACCATCATATTCATCTATTATCTCTTTATCTATTACTGCATTAACTATTAAAGCTCTACTTAAGGCTGAATGATACGATGGCGAAATTATAATTCCATCTTCATTTAGAAGCCTATTAATGAGCTCCGTTACATCCTTTATTTTCTCGTCAACATTCTCTACGTTATATTGTTTACATATCTTTTTTGCATGTTCATAATCGTTATTTAATATTGCCTTTACCACTTTTGCACTGTCCCCCTCCAACATATTGCAAAGGTAATCTTTTATTGTAATCCTAAATCCTTCTTTAACTTTGCCCCGTATCATCTTACCTAAGTTATCACCATCAGATCTTATAATGGCATAATAGGTGTTCAGATCTTCTATCTTTTCCCTTTCTAAATTCATATGCTTTGCCATTTCTTTATTACCATAAATTTTCTTTCTAAGTTCTAACCAATCTCTTCTTGGGGAGTAATATTCTTCCCCCTTATCTTTTCTGATTTTATGTGTTGCTAAGAAGAGGGTTTCAGAATCCGCAAACAGTATCGCTTCAAGATTTCTTTTCAACTCACTAGATTTTAGATTTTTGATTTTTTCTGCTAATTCGATTTCAGTATATATCATTGGTTCTCTCCCTATTATCTTTCCACCTAAGGGTAACCCTTTTTCTATCATTTTTCTCCAAATTTCATCTATCCATTCAGAAAGTTCATTAGCTAGTTCTCGGAAGTTATCGATTTTCATACTATTAGTGATAAATGATTTTTTGAAGGGCATAATTGCAATATCTG
Source organism: Methanomethylicia archaeon (assembly GCA_038727515.1). Lineage (GTDB taxonomy): Archaea > Thermoproteota > Methanomethylicia > Culexarchaeales > Culexarchaeaceae > JAVYVS01. The sequence continues at coordinate 95,174 of JAVYVS010000001.1, read as the reverse complement.
AAACCGATGGGAATCTAAAACTGGGTAATTCTTCTACAATTCTTCCAATCAACTCGTCCACAACCAATTTAAGTATTTGATTTATACTTATGAGCCTTTTTATCAAACAATACGGGCAAAGACGTTCACCCATACCAAAAATGGGTTCAAGCTCTATCTTCAAGTATTTCTTGTACTCATCCTCCTTCGAAGGAAGGATTATAATCGCTGGTAAACGACCACACACACTACAATATTCAAAGCCTCTTTCAGATTCCTTCGGCCAAGTTTTAATAGGTTGCGAAGTCATTTCAAAAAGCTTTAAGTCTTCTTCAGGTCTAAATTTATAGATCTTCCTTTTCCCCTCTTCGTAAGCTAAAAGTTTAAACATATTGTGATATAGGGTATAACTATCTTTGTCTTGTGAACCTAATTGATAAAGCCTATTCGTATCGAGAGCTATAACTCTAATTGGCAGCGGGGGAGTTTTATCAAAACCAAAATTTTTACATTCTTGTAAGAGCCTTACTATTTCAACAGACAATTGGCCTAGTTCATTCTGCAACTCCTTACACTTTTCAATTATTTTATCATAGATATTTCTCCATATTTCTTGGTACTTTTTCTCCACAAATTCCTCTAAGCCCTCATATCCCCTCATAAATTCGATCTCTTTAAAACAATCGATTTCCTTTAATTGTTCCAGTTCCGGTAACATGAGTGTAGCTGTAACAGGAATTACTGCATATCTTGGTATCTTGTCCCTATCTGGATCGTATCCTGTATATTCTATCGATATCCTCTTAACTTTTTCTATTACAACTTTATCAACACCATTTTTAATTAGCTCTGATATTAAGCTATGGTAATAAAATGGATTCCCCCTGCACGTGGGTAAGACCATTATATCAGGACCTAAAACTCTTAAAAAGATCCAGAATATGCTCCAAGCAAGTGCTGAAGCAAGATAACTTGACGCCCAAAGGTCGCTGAGCTTCCTAGAACTTGATATAAATTTTTGTGGTCCTCCAAGATCTATATATAACAATATTCCCTTAGGCTCCCTTTTTCCCAATAGCCAGTTCATCATAGATGTCGTCGCATAATTATGATCAAAAACACTATGGGAAGGTGCTCTTGTATCCGCTGGACCTGATGGAAGACCTAATTGTATCCATATGGCTTCATAACTTGCGTATAATACATGATAGGCTAACCGGGGGTCACTTATATACTTGATGAGGTCCCTTAGACTTTTAATGAATTCATCTATAGAAGGTTGCTCTTCTTCAATTTTCTGAGAAAATTTAGGATTAAAGATGTTCTTGAGTTTAATCTCCTTTACTGGAAATAAATGGTATTCTTTACCAACGATCTTGCTTAATAACCATCGATCAATACTTGAAGCTAACATATCAGCTGGTTTAACTATATCTTCCATATGTTTTACGACTTCTTTAAAGCAAGTATTTTCCAGAATTCCTTCAGCAATATGTTTTGCCTCTTTAACATGATCCTTATTATTTTTAAGAAGCCAAGCTTTATTCGGTGGATCATGTAAAAGGCAGGCCACTTTATAAGCAAAAATATTTTCATTCAAAAATGATCACCTCATAGACTCATAACTCAAAATTTCAAATTTAGAATAACCTATCGATGTTTTTGCCCCCACACCCTTGTAGAAGGAATATAATAATCCAAGATCAACTATACCCAATCTATTCAAGTCTTGAGCTGGAGTTTCAGCTAGATCAGCATATTGAGAATTTCTTATGATAAGCTGCCTTTTCTTTTCATCACCCCCTCTTTCCCTCCTGTAAAAGAGGTAGAATTGGAATATGGTTCCTGGTGCAATGGTAAGATAAACTATTGGTGTAGGTGAGACTTCCAGTTCTGTAGCAGTATCATTCTTGTAGTGAGGAGTCATTACATCAGGATAGAGTAGATAGCCACCCTCACCTTTCTCAATTGGATATGCATCTGTGAAGCCAATAAGGCCAGCGCTTTTATTATCCCCGAAGAGTCTTTCACATTCGTTTTTAACTTTCTCTTCAGAAAATTGATGTTTAGAAAGTAAATCGAAGACACCAGCTCGAATAACACCTTTTATTGTGGAACCAGGTATGTAAGGAACATTCAATATTGGGTCAAAATATAAACCTACTTCAAATGGTATCCTACCAAAAGTTTCTGATACTCCTACAAGAGCCAAAGATATTGCCTTAATCTTCACTCTCCTTACTTCATAACCACAATTTAAGAGTGCCTGTTGAATATTCCCAAGAATATAGTTAATTTCTTTGCTAGGAAGTTCTGCCCGCTTAATTATATACTCTAAGATTTTTCGTTCTTCTCTTGCTACTTTATCCTCATCTTCTACAACCTTTTTTGTCATCACATCATAACCAGCTAATGCTATATAACTCCACAAATTTGGTTTATTTAATGATTCAAAATTGATATCAGCCACTTTTGACCCCTCTTTGACAGCTACTCTTAATGTATTCTAAGACTTTTCTGAATGCGTAATCGAAAACTTTTTCTATAGAGTTTCCAATGGAGATTTCTCTAACCAACTTTTCATCCAGTGGTCTTCTACTCCTAATATGATATAGATCTTTAGGCCAATCTTTGGAGGGCAGCCCATAGATGATAATGAAGTCCTTATTGCGAGTTTTGAAGAATCTAACACCAATTGATGATACCCTTCTCAGCGGGTCATAACTTTTATCACGCTTTACAGCATATCCTGTCCCCATCTCTTTTTGGAATCTTGGCAACCCCAGTATCCATGTATGGAGATCTCTGCCTTGTACTCTAGAAGACACTTTCCAAGTTTGTTTAACAAAAGCATTTCCTATTTCAGCAAGATTTAGAGACTTACATTCAATTACTTCTATTCTAATGTTACTCAATGATGGAACTTCAGGAATATATCCTTTCTCCTCTTTGTTTGTGTTTATATTAAATAACCTCTTAGCATAATTTATCGTAATATTGCACATCTTTTCGAGCCTTTCCTTTAACTCACTCTCAGTAAATTCCTTATCTTGCAATTCCTGGAAAATCTTTCGAAGTTCTTGATCTACTTTAAGACCATCTCCAAACCTAAACGAGAGTATTCTTAATGAGCCGAAAGCTCTCTTTGTTATCGAACCAATACCTCCTAAAATCAGAGAGAGCATGAGAGACGAAAGAGCAAAATTAACTTTTTCAAAATCATGCTCTCTCCCCCTAATTCCATAAAGTGAAATCCTAAACTTCAATCCTCTGCTTATCAGAGCTGAAATTTCCTCTTTTACTCTTTCTAAATACCTCAATACTTTTTCAGAGTTAATATTACTTCTTTTAAGAACTTCATCTTCTACATCTTTCCGCTTCATCAGCAACAATTTTACTCTAGGTATTTGCGGATAATTATTCAATTCAGGGATCTGTAAACTAATAACGATTCTACGATTTTTCTTTGTCAGCTTACTCCCAACAAAATAATTACCTAAGGGTCCTTTCTTAATTAAATTATCTATTCTATTCTTGTATTTAGATAAGTCTCCCTTATATTCAATAATTATAGCAAGATCAGAGGGATTTAAACTAACTGAAATCTCAGTATCTTGCGGTAATTTCAACGTCGATATCTGATTTTCCAAAAAGCTTTTAGCATTTTCAAAAAATCTATCTATTTCATTAATAATTTGACTTAATTTATCTTCATAATTTTGGGTAAATTTAATATCAGAAATTTCCAATTTGAATAGTGAAACTCCTTCATCCTTACCTGTACCACCTAGTACCTTATTCAGATGTTTGTTCGCTTCCTTATAATTGATTTTCCCATTATAAGCGCCAACTATAGCAGCTCTTGCCCACCACCGCCATATACCCTTCAAAGACTTTGCAGTTGGTATACTAAATAGTTTCAGCCCTAAGCTATAGGGTGTGGCTTTATAACCTCCTATCCTCGTTAAGGTAGTAGTTTCAACATCAATTTCAGCTATAAGATCATGACTTTCCATTAAACTTTTCTGAAGGTTTAACCAAGAACTCACTTCACTTCGCCTCTTCTACTTCAAATACTGCTTCCGACAATTGTTTCAGTTGAACTATGTAAGGTCTGAGAAGTCTACTGGCAATTCTTTGTTTTCCCTTCCTAAGCTCTTCAAAGGCCTTAATTGGATCATTTAAATGAGCTTCATCTATAAGCTTAAGGTCTTTTAACCTTTTTAACACGAAGTAGAGATAAATGGCATATCCTTTCTCTTTATGATTATCATCATTAATCTTACTCTTTGTTTCCAGTGCATCCTTTATCTTATCATAATTAGTTTTACCAGCATTTGCATAACAGAAACTCGCAGCTGGTACAAAGCCAAAATCTTCTATTAAGTTTGGTAATTCTCTACATCTGCTTCTAAAACTCTTGCCTACCTCGCTTTTCTCTTTTTTCTCTAATAAATTCAATAAATATTCAAAATCCCCTATTGCACTTAACACTTGGTCGTTCATGCTCATAATTTTCACACCTCTTTTTCTTTAAATTCCAGTTTCACTATGCCTCTTCCGATGGTTTCATTACCTCCTATTATCAGATAATTTCCCATTTTACTGAGTAATTCGTGAAGTTTTTGCTTAACGTCATTTGTTTTTTGCAATTTTTCAGATTTCTTTGCCTTAGAATACAAGAAGGCTGTAGCGAAAACCGTGCCCCAAGGAATATATTCCTCTGTCCATAAAGCTCCTTCTCTAGCTGTTTTCTTCTCTCTATCAATTGCTATTCGAGTAACCCGTACTAAAGACTTTTCCATAGCTTTTAGAGCGTCATCATCATTGAGTAGGATAAGTCGTCCTCGTTCAATCCCAAATAATTTTTCGAGTTCCTCAACCTCCGTAAAATAATTAGTTTTGCACTCTACCTTTATCTCTTCATTGATAATAAGCACGTCATCTAAGGTTTTGATACTAAGGAGGTTTTTAGCATTTTCCGAAGTTTCACATACTCCCTCATCTATTGATAGATTTGATAGTTTCTCTACATATTCACAAGTTTCTCCAGTAATTCCTAAGTATTCGTTGAAGCGTTTAAGCAACACAGGAGAAGTTGCAAAAGCATAGACTCCTTCTAAACTCCTCACTGGAAAAGCTAGAGTGAAAGCATCCAGTACAGCTACCGCCGATGTGAATTTTTCAACATCATCAGGTTCAGAACCAAATAAAGCTTTCACAATATCTCTATCATCACTAAATTGCCAAAGCGCACTTTTCAAAGCACCTTTAAGGCTTGATGCATATATTATGGGAAACCCAAGATTATCTTTCTGAACAGGTAAATCAACAATTTCACCCGTCCTTCCTACACCAGGATGAAGATTAGTAATCGCTTTAATCAGAACTATTTCAGAAATCTCGTACAAACCTATAATACGTCTTTCTATACTCATATCTTAACATCTCCCAAAATACATAAATATTCCGTATCAACATAAAACTTTTACTACGGCTCATTCTATGATTTGGAAGTAAAAATTTTCTTTACAAAGTAGAAAAAGAGTTTTGCACGTTTTTAACTCTAACGGAAAACTGTTAAACTTTATCTCCCTTCAAATTTCTCTATTGAAATCAGTGCATAAAAAGAAGGCTCAGAAAAAAGGATATTTTCAATTTTTATTGAGTTCTTTATAGGGGTGATTAGCAGATCCCATAGGGTTTATTGTCTTTTAATTCCCTTTGTTGGGTTCATACGAAGAGATTGCACGTGGAATGATTTATGGTGTGGCAATATCTTTCAATACCCTTTGTTGGGTTCTCCCAGTGCACCAGCGGTGCAGTATAAAGGCAGAAGACAGCTTTCAATTCCCTTTGTTGGGTTCACCGTAATTACCCTCTGTAAAGCTTACACTAGTAATTACTTTCAATTCCCTTTGTTGGGTTCAGCCAGAACGCGTAGAGCTCTTTAAAGACGAAATCAACTTTCAATTCCCTTTGTTGGGTTCATGAGATACAATCTTAGTGAGTGGTACAAGATATTAGATACCTTTCAATTCCCTTTGTTGGGTTCATGTCGAGGAGATTGATGCTGAGAAGGGTAAGGAGGCATTCTTTCAATTCCCTTTGTTGGGTTCCATTGGAGGCTGAGAGCAGGGTTCAAAGCGTTGAGGATATCTTTCAATTCCCTTTGTTGGGTTCGTTACAACCTTATACTTCATCTTATCACCTCCAATAAAAACTTTCAATTCCCTTTGTTGGGTTCTAGTTGTATGCTTGCCCGTGATGTTCTCACCACACCTATCTTTCAATTCCCTTTGTTGGGTTCATAGCAGTGCTGACATATACCTGCCTAAACGACATCAGAACCTTTCAATTCCCTTTGTTGGGTTCGTAGGGCCATATGCCAATGTCAGGCTGAGCTCTCCACTTCTTTCAATTCCCTTTGTTGGGTTCATTGTAATGGTTGAAGCGGATTTTGGTGCTAAAACGGCCTTTCAATTCCCTTTGTTGGGTTCATATTCAAAGACGGAAATAAAACTATTAGCCACATTTACTTTCAATTCCCTTTGTTGGGTTCCGGCTAATAGCCGACTGTATTTTGGCTATGTAAGTGTGTACTTTCAATTCCCTTTGTTGGGTTCATGAATGGTTAAATTCAATATAATCGCAGTGGTTGGAACAAGCTTTCAATTCCCTTTGTTGGGTTCCTCTATTTCACCCATAGTTTCCCACCTCGTAGATTTCGGACTTTCAATTCCCTTTGTTGGGTTCATCATCAAGATGCACTTAGAACACTTCAAGACTTTTTCCTCTTTCAATTCCCTTTGTTGGGTTCTATGAAGTGCATAATGGAGAGACTTGAGAAGCTTCAGGACTTTCAATTCCCTTTGTTGGGTTCTGACACCATTCCTCATCGAGTTCCTCTAAGAAGGGGTCTCTTTCAATTCCCTTTGTTGGGTTCGTAGCGAGTTAATAACTACTACAAGTGATACTTATGTTGACTTTCAATTCCCTTTGTTGGGTTCGACAAGGTTAGGGCTGAGCTCAACCTGAAGACATATCAAGTTGCCTTTCAATTCCCTTTGTTGGGTTCTCTTCTTTACTGAGATTTATTCGCTTTCCCCGTATTACTTTCAATTCCCTTTGTTGGGTTCATAAATTTTTATCCATTCAATCAATCAATTTATATGATCTTTCAATTCCCTTTGTTGGGTTCTAAAGTGGGGAAACGTTTACCTAAAACCGTGATAGGATTCCTTTCAATTCCCTTTGTTGGGTTCGCCTCCTTACCCTTCTCAGCATCAATCTCCTCGACATGTACTTTCAATTCCCTTTGTTGGGTTCGGTTTCGAGTGGGTTGAAGACAATGTTAAAGCATGGTTGACTTTCAATTCCCTTTGTTGGGTTCATATCAAGATGAGACGAGTGATATGGCTTTTAAGAGTAGTGCTTTCAATTCCCTTTGTTGGGTTCATAAAAGTGTACAAAAATTCATATGGAACAATATATGTAGCTTTCAATTCCCTTTGTTGGGTTCTTAACTCTTATGGTGCAAGTAACTCTAAGGGGAAATCAGACCTTTCAATTCCCTTTGTTGGGTTCTTCAAGAAAAAATCTTTGGCGGGCTTAAAGAGGTTGTAATCTTTCAATTCCCTTTGTTGGGTTCTTATCTGCAATAGAAATTATGCGGCAGAAAATTATGGAGGCCTTTCAATTCCCTTTGTTGGGTTCTATGTTATGGAACCTGCCAGACATGTCAAAGCTGCAATGCACTTTCAATTCCCTTTGTTGGGTTCATACACTACCAAGGGTATTAGCTACGAAGTAAGTTACGGCTTTCAATTCCCTTTGTTGGGTTCTGGCTTGAAGATGTGTATGGAATGGTTGAGGGGAAGCTCCTTTCAATTCCCTTTGTTGGGTTCATGGTTTATGTTCTTCGGATATAAGAGTATGGTTACGTCCTTTCAATTCCCTTTGTTGGGTTCATATATCTCAATGAGCCTCCTGATGACGTCCTCATACTTTCAATTCCCTTTGTTGGGTTCCTTCGCGTAATACCACCATATCTAGTGGTGCGTGTTATCTTTCAATTCCCTTTGTTGGGTTCGGAATTTATGATAATGTTCCAAGTAGAATAAAGTATTTAACTCTTTCAATTCCCTTTGTTGGGTTCACCTTTAATAAAGACAACCACAACATGGACTTTAAGGATAGCTTTCAATTCCCTTTGTTGGGTTCTTACCAAAAGAACACGAAGAATTACTTACGATAGTTGCCTTTCAATTCCCTTTGTTGGGTTCGGTTAAAGACTATTTGAGTCCAATGCTTATAGTGTACTTTCAATTCCCTTTGTTGGGTTCATGTAAATAAATTACCAGAGGATGTAAAGGAAGTTCTAAACTTTCAATTCCCTTTGTTGGGTTCTAACAATTTTGACATGCATTACAGCTCTGGCATCCAACACACTTTCAATTCCCTTTGTTGGGTTCTTAATTACACAACAACAAATACAAGTAGTTTGGTTCTTCTTTCAATTCCCTTTGTTGGGTTCGTTGCTGATTGCACAAATCTAAGCCCGTCAAGATATATCTTTCAATTCCCTTTGTTGGGTTCAGTATTGCATAGCCGATGTACATCTGCTTCTCCAATTCATCTTTCAATTCCCTTTGTTGGGTTCAAAGTTTTGTTGAAAGAAGTTTATATGCATCCTCCCACACTTTCAATTCCCTTTGTTGGGTTCAATATCTGAAGAAGATAGCTAGGATATGGGGGGCTAAAATCTTTCAATTCCCTTTGTTGGGTTCCCCTTAAGAAGTTTAAGAGGGTTTAGGGTGGTCAAGACTTTCAATTCCCTTTGTTGGGTTCGTCATTCCCCTCCTTTCCCACCCCCTTAAATCGGGGGTTGGGCTTTCAATTCCCTTTGTTGGGTTCCTTTCAAGTTCTCTAAGCGTTATCTTCGGCTCCTCAAGTGCTTTCAATTCCCTTTGTTGGGTTCAAGCTCACCCAAGGGAAACATATGAGGATGTCATTAAACTTTCAATTCCCTTTGTTGGGTTCAAGGTCAATACTGAAGGACTTGATACTCAACTACGTCAAGACTTTCAATTCCCTTTGTTGGGTTCTTCGTCTGGTGGTTCGACGATTATTGGATGTCAAGCCCCAAGTCTTTCAATTCCCTTTGTTGGGTTCAGGGTAGTTCCGAAACACTTAACTGCTTACTTAATGTAACTTTCAATTCCCTTTGTTGGGTTCATAACGTGGCGGTACCTCCAATCCTCAGGCAGTATCCCACCTTTCAATTCCCTTTGTTGGGTTCCCATCAGCCTCTCAACATTGAGTTTAGGGCTAAGCCTATCTTTCAATTCCCTTTGTTGGGTTCTTCCCCAATAAAAAAGGAAGAATAAAATAAAAAGAAATTAACTTTCAATTCCCTTTGTTGGGTTCAACTATATTATGATTGGATTGGAAAGTATGATTGAAGCGTCTTTCAATTCCCTTTGTTGGGTTCCGGAGGAAAACATAAACCTTAACCCGCCATCATTAAGTATCTTTCAATTCCCTTTGTTGGGTTCTGCCGTCGTCATCGACAAAGTAGAAGGCGAATAAATGTAGGTCTTTCAATTCCCTTTGTTGGGTTCGATTGAGCAGCCATCCACGAGGAGAACCGGCAAAAGCTTTCAATTCCCTTTGTTGGGTTCGGGTAATTGTAAATATGGTGATCCACAAAATCATTACTTTCAATTCCCTTTGTTGGGTTCATAGCTGTATCTCCTCAATTCCCCATCGATTGTCAAGACATATCTTTCAATTCCCTTTGTTGGGTTCAAGTTGAAGGCTGAGAGGGATAAGTTGGAGGAGCTTGAGACTTTCAATTCCCTTTGTTGGGTTCGGGTGAGCGGAAGACTTTGCACTTCTACGACCACGCCAAGGTCTTTCAATTCCCTTTGTTGGGTTCTTACTTACAACTTTAATTCAATTGGTAGAGAAGTGTTAAACTTTCAATTCCCTTTGTTGGGTTCTAATCCTAGTTGGCTCATTGAATGGGGAATCCCTTCCAGCTTTCAATTCCCTTTGTTGGGTTCAATCAAACCAATACCTCTTAGCGTAATCAATTATTGGTCTTTCAATTCCCTTTGTTGGGTTCCATCTGGATAAAGACTACAGAATTTCTCCCATGCTTCCTCCTTTCAATTCCCTTTGTTGGGTTCCCTAAGCCGTCAATCAATGCCAGCGCGGTGAAGACAAGCTCTTTCAATTCCCTTTGTTGGGTTCAATTCATTAATAAACATGTGTTTACCTTAGGGAAGGAGTACTTTCAATTCCCTTTGTTGGGTTCTAATGTTCCCCATGAACCTTTAAAGGTAAATTCTGTTTACTTTCAATTCCCTTTGTTGGGTTCCTGCCGGAGCTAGGCAGAGAGCAGTTCATGGAGGAATACACTTTCAATTCCCTTTGTTGGGTTCCGATATTATTATTTCTTTTTTTGGTTTAAAAAGGTTTTTCCCATGTTGAATTGTAATACGATCATGGCATAAATAAAATTTGTATTAAATTGATGATCTTATGCACCAATTCATGATATAGTTCACTATAGAGTTACGCATAAAATATTCGACAGTAGACGTAAAGTATTTCGACAATCTATAGTTCACCACAAGGTAAACTATGGTTTACTTGAAAAATATTTATATGTTTTTGGTTGTTTAGTTTTTATGATGAATGTTCATTTGGTTATTTGTGGTACTTCTATTATTGAGAATTATAAGAGGTCTTCTGGTGTTTCTGATGATGATGTGAGGATTTGTGATGATGATGTTGAGCTTTTTAGGAGGGCTACTCCTGCTGATGGGTTTTTCTTGAGGGTTTATGAGTTTGTTAAGGTTGATCCTTTTAGGGCTAGTGCTGAGTTGAATTCTATGAGGAAGTTTCTTGAGGCTAAAGCTGTTGATGAGGTTTATTTGTATTATACTGATACTGGTAAGGGTGTGTTTTGTGCTAAGGTTATTGAGAAGTTTTTGGTGGATTGTTATGGTTTGAGGTGTAGTTCAATTAAAGTTGAGGGGTTTGGTGTTAAAGGGTTTTTTGAGGATGGTCTTATTAACTTACTTGATAAGCTTATGTGTAAAATTGGTGAGTTGCATAGGGCTGGGGTTAATGTTTATTTGAATGCTACTGGTGGATTTAAACCTGAGAATGCTATTGCTGTTTTAGCTGCTTCTCTATTGAATGTTAAGAATATATATTATATTCATGAGAGGTTTCAAGATGTTGAGATGATACCTATATTTCCAATATCCATTACTTCGGATTACATTAAACCTTTGAAGAAGCTTTATGATGATTATAAGTTGCATGGATTTACACCTAAAGGTGAATTTGAGAAGATTTATGGTATGGATATGATTGAAGATTTAAAGGATAGGAATTTAATTAAAGAGGAGGATGGAAGGTTAGTATTGAGGAAATGGACGGTGACAATACTTAAGTATGCATTATGATTTCTCTATGATTTGCCCAATTTCATATTTTGGGTGATGACTTACAACAACTATGTAACAATTGTTTATTGCATCGTAAACTGCTATTGCCTTAGCTAAGTGGGCGACTGCATGGACCACGGCACTATAAAGCCATATGGGACCTCTCCCACTAACCTTTATCAAATCAACTTTATTTATGCTGAAATGATTATACACTATTTCAACTGCTTTAGGTAAACTGTCTGGGGTTATTGATTGATTTGGAGTTAAATTAAACTTAATTTCATCTCCTTCTATTACCAACCAATTTAAATCATTCACAATCTTCTACCCCATATTTGTTTATTTAATTTTAAGTTAAAAAATTTTAAATTTTAGTTTTACTAATTTTTATGTGTCTAAACCTGAGAAAACTCTTTATATTTATAAGGTTCTTGGGGATATTGCTCGATATGAAAAGGTTTCTTATATTGTTGATGGCCATGAGGAAAACGATGTTTACCTATCTTCAGACGCTCTAGCTTCATATTACATGAAAAAGGATTTTGATGTTAAAGTCTTCTATATCTGTCCTTGCAGCATGGTTGAAGATAAAAGTTTATTGTATGATTTCAATGAAAATAAGATTAAGGAGATTTTTAAAGACAAGATTTCAAGTTATTCTAAATGTGGAAATTTTGATGTTATCATCGTTAATTCCATTGGTAGATATAGGATTGGAGATGTAGAATTTGAATTTGAAAGTGCTCCAAACAATATTCAACTCCAATTGTTTTTCGAAATGTTGAAACATGAAAGGAATATTGATGATGAATTAATGATTATCGCCGATATCTCCACTGGATACAATTTGTATGTATCCACACTTCTTGAAGCTTTAAGAGCAATAATTGTTAAGAGGAAGCTTCAAAAACGTGGAATTAAAGCTAAATATGCTGTTTCAGAGCCTATTATAAAAGGTTTAAAAAAGGATAAATACAGGATACATTTATGTGAATATGATGTTAAAGCTTTCTTTGAATCTCCAATTAGAGGTAGAAGAATAGATGAGATTTGTAAACCTGAATACTACATTGAAGTTGATGAAAATTTGAGAATGAAAATCGGCAAAGAAACTGAGTATTTAAGGGAAAACTTGAGAAATTTCCTAGACATTTTTACATTAGCTTTCAATTCAATAAAATATAATACACCACTAGCTTTCTATACCCGTAAAAACAATAATCAAAAAATGATAAATTTAGACTTTAAAATTGAAAGTTTAGAAGATGATTTAATAGAATTCTTCACGGAAAAATGTGAAGGAATAATTAAACCAAAAATCAATAAAAATGAAAATAAGATTTACACATATACTGTTAAAGACAAAGAATTAATTAACATCTTCTATTCAATGGCGATATACACATTCATAAAAAATAAACTTAAAGACAAGGTTAAAGAAGATGAACCAAACATATGTGGCATATTATCAGAATTTATCCCACTATACAAAGAATTAAACTTAAGTTTAAACTGTAGATTTTTGAAACGTGATGTAAATGAAATAAAGGCGAATAAAGAAAAAATACCCAACGATTGGACTGTGTATAGCAAGGTTATTGAAGCAAAAGGAAGTAAGGAAATTGTAAGAGACTTCTTTGCACATTCAGGTTTTGAAAGCACTATGGTTGAAGTGAAGAGAGATGGAGAAGACATAAAAATCAGATACATAAATAACAAACTAAATGACGTAGAAAATTGGATTAAAAAAGGCTCCTGAAAAGAGTTAAAATTAACATTTAAAACCTCAAGATTTATCTGAATAGCCCTTTAAAAACAATGGAAAGATTGATGTAGGAAACTTATATCCTCCTCCACAATATTCTTTTCCTAAAGCCTCATAATCATAGCAAGCATTTAAACCGTGAAATTGATTTAACCAGCAAGACTCATCCAAAGAGTTTTGAGGCAAAACATGAGCTTCAATAGTTCTTAAATAAGAATTAAGCCTTTGATAAACAGTTCCCTCATTATTTTCAGAACCAGAAATTTTCCGTAAAATCTAATATCATTAAACCTTTAAATTGAAACTTTACTATATGTTACTTGATGAGTATAAAAGATTTTAGCTTTTCAGAAATTAAGGAGAAGGCTGAAAAGCTCGCTGAAATCTGGGAAAAATTTTATTTGGAGTGGCCCGATGATCCTCTTTTAGAGCAAAACGAATTTGCACCTTTAATAGCCACGATATGCAATGAACGAGGGTTCCACGGTTATGCCTTTGAGTTTCCTTCATGGTTGAATGATAGGATAGGGGGGTTTGACCTACCCAGACTTTTAAAAGTTGATTATAAAGAGATGTTAAGAAAGTTTTTTGAAGATAAATGTTCTAGTCGTATGAAGGATAAGGAGGGGCAGGATGGATATATTAATAAAATTTCTGAGGATATACTAGATGCTCTAAGATTCTTTCAAAAAGAGGGGAAGTCTCCAGTAACCATGTTTGAGAATAGACCGTACACGGCTTTGGAAGTCTACTTCACATTGAGGAGAATAGCGGGAATTGGTCCTAAAAAGGCTAGTATGACAACGAAAGACTTCATTTATAGATCTTTAGGTCTTTCCAAATGCCATCCCTGGTTTGACCAAGTGAAGGCAAAGTCACCAGAATTTGATGTTAAAGAGGGGAATCTTGCAGATATGCCTATAGACGTTAATGTAATCAAAGTTTTCAATAGGATTTTCGGCCGCATGTTTCCAGGGGAAGAAGGGTGGAGGGGCGAGCTACCAAACCACATCCATGATATACTCGCATTCTCTAAGCTAGCCTTTCCAGACCTTCCAGTAAAATTGGATGATATCTTTTGGGTTGTGGGACGCGACTATTGCTACGACATAGACCCTGATTGTGAAGAGTGTCCAATTGCGAAGATCTGTGAGAGTGCTAAGAAATTCTACGCTTAAATCTTTGATGGTATGCTTGAATATTTCTCTATCCTCATTTTTTTCCCTCGGGCTGGATGAGCCATGTCATCCAGCAGAGCTCTATAGGCTTATATCCGCAAAATCTCTTTATTTAGGATTTCAAAGATCTTAACTTCTTAAATTGATTTATATGAACTTGACTTTTAAACCTGTGGTTTTTTCTAAACTCCGAATAATTGTTTCTAAGTCTCCTCTCGGCAACTTACCAATACCATAGCCTGTAACGTATTCATGGGTAGGTATAGCTAACTCTGTAATAGGTGACTCTGAGTATAGCATTAATCCAAATCTAACTTTCCAAGGGTATAAGACACGCCTATATTTGACCTCATCATCCCATATCGGTGTCTCGTCATCGTAAAATTTTTCTTGAACCACGCCTAAGCCGTGAATATAAAATCTTCCTTCCTGAAAGAGTTGAAAAGCCATTATGTCACCGAACGAAATTTTATTGTATAATTTAATGAAGTCCCGCCAATTTTTAGCATACTTCTCTTCTTTCTTAATTGTAGGATCTGTAAAGCCCCATATCAACCTTTCATGAGCTCTCCGTATATTATCTAAACTATAAGATGATAGAACCCAGTAATTCGTCATATATACCCTCTTTCATTAATGATTTGAAGCTTCTTCAATTTAAGCTTAAAATCTACTTCGTTAAATATTAGAATTGTGGTAAGCAATTTTTGCAATGGAACCATATTTTTTAAGTATTTCAAGAAGTCAAAGCTTCTTAAATCTCATACCCTGCTGATGGATTGGATCATCAAGCCTTTTAGAGGAGCAAACATATATGAGATCATTAATATTTGATTCTTTAAGATCCTCAATTCTAATATTTACATTCATAAAAATTATCTCCATAATCTATATGGTGATGAATTACTTATATTTCTATCATAAGACTGTGAACATCTATTTAATGTTTTGTGAAATGGGATGAGGGTAAAGAATGAGAAAACACTATTAGCTATTGTTGTTCATGTGAATTTAAGAAGATTATGGAAGTAATTAAGTTTGAGTTTTTTCTTGTTTTTGTAGCCATATCTTTTTGTTCCAGTCGTATATTGTGTTTTTTGTGTAGCAGTATTCTAGGTATTTGTGGAGTAGTGTGTTTTTTGCTTTTTCTGTTATTGCTTTTCCATTTCCTACGACTATTAGTTTCTTTCTGGGTCTTGTGAGTGCTACGTTTAGTCTATGGGGGTCTGAGGGAAATTTTAGTTTTGTAGTGTCTGTTATGCTGAATATTATTACTTCTTTTTCTCTTCCTTGGAATGCATCTACTGTGTTTACTTCTATTTTCTCTTTTGTTTTTGGTAGTTTTTCTATTATTTGTTTTGTTTGTGCTATGAATGGGCTTATTACCCCTATTTCTGATGGTTTTATCCCACAATTTATTAATTCTCTTATTATTTCACATATAACTTCAACTTCCTTTTCATTTCTTCTCGATTTCCCCACCACTTCATCTATACCATTAACATGGATGAATACTGCTGGTTTTGTTTCTGTAAGGAATTCTAGTTTTGGAGGTTTTTCAAATTTTAATGTTTGGTTTAAACATGTTTCATGACATTTTATTTTGTTTTCATAAATATATTTTGTTGAGAATCCAATTATGTCTGGGTGACTTCTATAATGTATTTGCAGCCATAAATGTCTATGCTCATATTTTTCCTTTAAACCTGAAAATGCACTTAACTTTATTCTTGATTCTATACTACTTACTCTTTTATCTCGAAATATTGGCAGTAATTGTTTATGATCTCCAACTAAAATCCACTTCCTACCTTTAACCATGGCTAACAATGCTAATGTTATTGATGCTTGACTAGCTTCATCAATAATTACAGTATCAAAATCAATGTTCCACAATGGTGGTAATTGTGATTTAACTAATGTAGATCCAATTATCGGAATTTCATCAATTAGTTTTTCACATTCTTCTCTAATCATTTTATTTCTATTTTTAATGGTATCTATAATGTGAGATTTATATTTCTTTAAGATATTCCTTAATACAATCTTTTCATAATTTCTACTTTTCTTGTAATCTTTAATTTTCTCGTAATCTTTAATTAAATTACGTAGTTCATTGAAAAATTTATATAATTTATTATCTAAATCCAATATCATTTGACCTATTCGTTCTCTCGCCCTATAGCTGAGTAGGTACTTCTTTATGTTTTCTAAAACTTTTTCTGGTCTGCCAACTCTAAGTGTTTTCTCTAAAGGTAGATTTTCTACAGCATTATCTACAGCTCTATTGGTATGTGAAGTTATTAGTACTTTTTCACCTCTCTTCATTAATTCGAAAGCTATTTTAGCTATAACTCTAGTTTTACCAGTTCCCGGTGGACCTACAATTAAAAGTATTTCATTATCGTTTAAGGCAAGTGCAGCTTCAACAGCTTTTATCTGTGAATTATCAAGTTTAAACCTTTTACTAACATCCATTACATCCATAAGTTTGTGATATTTCAATTCTGGTAAACTAAGATTTTTAAAAACGAGATTAATAGCATTCTCATTTGATACTTTTACATTTAAATATTCAGATTCTTCTCCATTTATCTGTTTGAGAAGGTTTAATTGAAGATCATAACTTATTAATGGTTCATAATCGAAAATATCAATATATAATTCTTTTTCTATTTCATCCCATTCAATTGGTGTTAAAACTGTTATAAAGTCTTGATGTGAATCGATTACTGTTCCAAAATATTTTGGGCCACCTTTTTCATAGAAGCCTATGGGATCTCCAGATTGAAAATGAGTAGCATACTTTGTTTTTATGGTGGCTATTCCATGTGAAACATCAACAATAATAGCAGGATAACTTATACTCGTAGCATCTTTAACTGCAAAACTTCTCTCTCTAATGATTACATCCATTAATTCATTTAAATCTATTTCAACAATCTTTTTAGATTTTCTCTCCTCAAATTCTATAATAATACTCGTATATCCACATCTAGTACAATAAGTTTCTAATTTATTTCCCACCTTTCTAAACTTCATTAAACTTTCGCATTTAGGACAAAAACTAAGGGTACTCATATTATTTTACCATCAAATATTTAATTGTTTAAGAAAGTATCCACAAATAAATTTATTTAAATAAAATTTATCCTTTACTTTTATTTGATTACCATATTTAAAGCTATACATGGATACAAATGCACCATAAATGTTAAAATGAAGATTCCAGAATTTGAGAAAATTTGTGAAGCTAAATTGTATAGGATAAATGAATGTTCAAGGAGTTTTATGGCATAATCTAAGATCAAATTTAGATTAGAGTTCAAGTTTTGAGAGTAAGTTTTACTATAGCTTCACTATCTTCAGACCATGCAAAAAGACTTTCAGTTATTTGTAAAATCTTGGAAAAATCATAATTATCAAATTTAATGGAGAGAAGAGTTTTCTAATTTTTATTCGTCTTTTATCATAAAGTAAATCAATTGACTCTGAAATACCTGTCGTTTCATAAACGAGATATCACTCATTATGCCAATAAAACTTGGACCTTTTGAATTCACTAATTCCGTCGGAAGGCTCCATTTAGATATGAAGCTTTTTCCTTCATCATCGCTTTTTCTTCATACCACTTTTGCCAATCTCCAAGAATCGTCACACGAATTGGGATTGGAGAGATCGGTAAGATTTTGTAAAGGGCTAGCTGAATTATTATCATATTTCCTTCTGTTCTGGTAGTATCATATCTAACCTTTTTCAGTATATAAAATTCTTCCATACTACAAATAACTTTTATCCACATAAGCAGGATATCTTCTTCTCTCTTTAATCTTTTCACTTATATTGCTCTCTAAACTTTTAAGTCAATTTTTAAAGGCATCATACATTTCCCCCACCTCCTCCAGAAATTCATTACAGTAAACAAATTCAAGCATTTTGATCGTCTTAGATTTGTTTTAACATTTCGACTCTTAAAAATATGGCGGCGATTTTTCGACACCAATATGAGCTGTTGCGACGTCCATTCTGGTCATTGCAATATTCATTAATTAGTGTAAAAGTATAGCTTACTGTAAATTTATTAAATCATACATGCTACAATCCTTGAGTATAATGCTTTCCAAAATTTCCCAGCTTTAAAGTTGGTCCAACTTTCAACATCATTCCCGTGTTTACATGATTAAGTTATGTTGCGAAGATGGCCGAAATCCACGGATTTAAAAGTAATTCTGTTCTTATTTAGGGCTTCGTCGAATTTCTTGATGTACTCCTCTGGATTTTTCTGCCTACCATAGTGTGGAACTGTACCTATGACTTTAGTTCCCACTTCCTGAAGGTACTTCTTTACACTTTCCAGTTTCAATTTAGGTTCGGTTATGCTCTTGCCAATGGCTATGATCTTCGGGATTTTTCCATAATACTCCTTGAGTATTTCAAGTTGCTTAATGAAGTGACCTATGCATGCCTCCACATGCCTCGCCTCAACCATCTCTTTCGCTGGGCCTCTACAACAGGTTAAATCTGTAACCAAAACGTAGGTTTCATAGTAGACGAACCTGTCACCATCCATGTTGAACCTCTCCTTCGCTAAACCGTGTTTAATCAAAGCGTTCGCGAATATGATATCTTATATGCTTGGTATATGTCCAGTGCTGGATCTCAGACTTACGAAGACAACGTTAGGCTCCACCCAGCGGGTAGGGTTGAGCTGATACATTGTGTAATATACATCCTTCTTGCATGGAAACTTGTTTTTAGCCCAAAATTGAAACTGGGGAGGCAAATTCCACTCAGGTTTGGAGTTATAATGCTTTGGTTCCCGCTGGGAGAACTCACACCTTCTGCAGTTCACTATGTCCTTATAAAATAAATCATCCAGCAATCGGATTAAATCCACCATTATATTCCCATCATATTCTTCAGGTTTTACCATAAAAGCCCTTCTTCCACTGGACTGTTGTATTATTGTAGTATCTTGCTGTGAGACTTTAAGTGAAGGTGTACCCAAAACTAAATCTTGGTTAAATTTTGAGTATAAATTTTTTGATAAAAGATTTAAAGTGGTTTTCATACAATTTTGAAGTTATGTTTGATGAATCTATTGTTTTACTGAAGATCAATTTAAGAATGTATGAGAAGTTTAAGTTTTAAAGGTATAGTGGATTTGCAGTACAGAACTTCTTTTTTAAGATGTTTAAAGGTTTGAGTCTAAGGGATGGAGAAGTTGCATAATGAATCGAAGGTGAAGTCGTATAGTGTATCCACATTGATGATGGATGAGAAGCCAGTGTATTATGGTGAAGATGCGGGATACTACAATTTTGAGATAAATATACTGATAAGGGTTAACGAAGGTAACACAAAATTTGGAGAAAGGTGGAGACTAGTTATAAATTTGATAAGGAAGTAAATAAACATATTTGGATTGAAGGAAGCGAATAAAGCATTAATTATGCTTAAGCATGATATAGGGGTGGGGTTCTAAAAATTTAATAGATCATTCGTCACAGCTATGATAAAAAGTATATAAGCGTTCTTCTCATAGGATAGAAAGGTTTTTAACTTTCAGTATGAAAGTTGCTTTCGGTGTGAAAGTGCTTTTTGATCCTAGACCTAAACGTTTGAAGAAGGATATTTATGATTTTGATGATGAATTTCATAGGCTTAGAAATGCTATTGGGCAACCTTTAATTCTAGTTTCTGGTTTGAGGAGGACTGGTAAAACTTCATTGATACTGTCAGTTCTTGAAGATTGTAATGTTCCTTATATGTATGTTGATTTGAGGAGTACAATTGGTTCTAGAAGGGATTTGTATAGCTTTATATCTAGTGGGGTATCAGAGTTGTTGGCTTGGGGGTCTAGATGGAAGAGTTTTCAGGAAACTATATTGAAGTTTTTGAGGGTTGTGAGGGGGGTTAGTATATCAGGTTTTAATGTTGAGTTTAGTTGGGGTAGGGATAGACCTCTTTTAACGGAGCTTTTCACAATACTTAATGATGCAGCTTATGAACATAATTCAAAGATTGTAGTGGTTTTTGATGAGATTCAAAATGCTTTTGGCATTGTTGGTAGAATCCTTCAGAATGCCATGGCATATGCATATGATCATCTTAGAAATCTCTCCTTTATAATATCTGGCTCTGAAATGGGTGTACTCTATGGCTTTTTAAAGGATCCAAAGGCACCCCTCTTTGGAAGAGCATATTTTGAAGTTAAAACTAGGAGACTGAGGAGGGAGGAGGCTATAGATTTCTTAATTAAGGGTTTTGAAGAATATGGTGTTGAACCTCCTAAAAGTGAAATTGAAGAAGTTGTAAATATGTTTAATGGTATTATAGGGTGGCTTACATATTATGGATATTCAAAGTGTTTTGGTGGAAGAAGTTATAGGGATATTTGGAATGATGCTATTGAACTTGCTAGATTGGAGCTTGAAAACTTCCTTAGATTTAGAGTTAGTAGGAGTAGATATATTGTAATTCTAAGAGCTTTGGCACAGGAAGTTGTAGAGTGGGGTAAGCTTAAAAGGTTTTTAGAGGATATTGAAGGTAGAGGTGTAAGTGATAGGGTATTGCATGATATACTAATAACTTTGAGGAGACACTCTATAATAGATGAGGATAATAAATTTATGGATCCCCTAATAAAGGAAGCTGCTAAGAGGTTATAGGTTTCATAAACTCCACTATAAGTCTATGTATAAGTAGAAAAGCAAAGTATATCCCAAAATAACATTGAAATCCGTAATTTTGATGCTGCTTCTTGAATAGCTCCCTGTAAATTGCTATGTCCAACTATTGTGATGTAATATAACACCAAAATTATTTGAAGCTTGATATAGAAGATTCATAAGGGAAGATGAAATCATTGAAGTAAACCCACTAATACAATAAAGCTTCATCTTAAATACCAAATAATATTTTGATGTATACGTGGAAGCTTTATAATAAAATACTATGGTAAAATGCCCAGCAAACTTAAGAATTTAATTGATAGATCTATTGAAGTACATGAGAAACTTGAAGGTAAAGTTGGAGCTGCATTTACAAGTTCAAGTGGAGTTGAAACACATTACCATATTATTAAAGTATTGCATTAAACATAATTTCATGGTTTAATTAAATTATAATTGGGGGTTGATGAAACTGTTTGCTTATGATAAGGTTGATTTAATAATAACTTGTAAGCTTGGGATGGAGAAGATTGTGGAGTCTTATGTTAGGGATTTAGATGTAAATGCTCAAGTGCTTTCATCTCCACAGGGATTTCCAGGATTGGTTTTAGTTGCATATGCAAGTGATAAGAATAAATTGTTTGAAGAAGTGAAAAAGAGGATTCCAGAAGTTGAGAAAGTTTTTCTTGTGGAGAAAATTTGTGAAGCTAAATTGGATGGGATAATTGAATGTTCAAAGAGTTTTTCTGAAAGAATATCATGTGAAGATAAATTTGCAGTTTCAACTGTTAGGAGAGGTAGACATGATTTTAAATCGATGGATGTAAATATAGCTGTTGGGAGTGAATTAAAGAAGTTAACTAATGCTAAAGTAGATTTGGAGAATCCAGATAAAGTTTTAGTGGTACAAATAATTAATGGTTATGCATATCTATCAATGGTTTCAGGATCTGAATTTCATAGGAAGATGAAGCCGTATAAATATCCAATGTATAAGGTTTTTAGGAAGTTTGTAATTGCACATGAACCTTATCTAGGGCCTATAGATGCATCATATGTTATGGGTACTAGGATTGGAAGGGAGGTTCAAACATATGAAGTTGGGAGATTGATTATAGCTCCAATATCAATAGTTGATGCACAACCATTCTACCACTTTTTAAAGGGTCTTTTTGAAGGTATAGAATCTAGATATAAGATTCAAAAGAGGAATTATGGTAGAGAAGTACATAAAACTCAAGTTCAAATACAAGATATGTATCAATTCATTAGATCAAAGATAAATCAACCAATAATAATATTTGAACCTGAAGGTGAACCTATATCAAAGATAAGTGGTGAAGTAGCTGATTTCATCTTGGAGAATGTGAAAAGGGGGAGGAATATAAACCTAATGGTGGGAGCTAGAGAAGGAATTCCAACTGGATTATTTAGATTTGCCAATTACGTACTAGATATAGCACCAGGAATAGTTATATCAACAGACTATGCATTAGCATCAGCAATAACAGCTATAACCACAATACTACATGAAAAACTAGTTCAAGAAGAAGATATTGAGAGTATTGAGTGAAGTTAAATTTAAAGATTAATTTATAGAATTAAGGGGAAAATTAATTTTAGGGTTAAACCCAAGTATATTTGGTTAAATGTCTTTGGAAAAATCACAGAATTTTGAAGCTATGGAGAAATTGAGACTTGAAGTAAAGAATTGTAGGAAGTGCGATTTATGGAGGCATCGTAGAAATCCAGTTTTAGGTGATGGAAATATTAATGCATCTATAGTATTTATTGGTGAAGCACCCGGATATTGGGAGGATGTGAAAGGTTTACCTTTTGTTGGTGCAGCTGGAAAACTATTGGATGAAATCCTAGGTAAAGCTGGAATTAAGAGGAGTGAAGTCTATATAACCAATATAGTTAAATGTAGACCTCCTGAAAATAGAGATCCAAATGAAAGAGAGATAGAAGCATGTCATACATACCTAGATAGACAATTAAACTTGATAAAACCAGAGATAATTGTAACTTTAGGTAGACATTCAACATCATACATATTTTCAAAAGCTGGGATAAAGTTTACATCTATAAGTGAAGTTCAAGGTAAAATATATAGGGCAAAATTTTTGGGGATGAATGTATATGTGATAGCATCATATCATCCAGCTGCAGCATTATATAACATTAAACTTAGGGGAGAGATAGAGAAAGCAATAAAACTTATAAATGAAGTTAAAAGTGAATTGGAAAAGCATTAAAGGTTTTTGGAAATAATCTTATTGGTGGAAGTATTGGTTGAGGGATTTTGTGGATTAAATTCCATTAAAAATAAGATTCTACCCTTAAAAGAGAGAGCGAAAATCGTTGATGAATGGTTGAAGGAGAGACTAGATAAACTCCTACCAGAATTAATGTTGAAAGAAGGATTTGATATGTGGATTGTGGATGGAAGGGAATATAATGAAGATCCAGTAATGTTTTCACTACTACCTTCAACAATGCTTTCAGCTAGGAGGAGGACTATACTAGTATTTACACTTAGAAGAGATGGAAATTTAGAGAAACTTGTTCTCTCACGTTATGGAATTGAAGGATTCTATGAAGCTGTATGGGACCCTGAAAAAGAAGATCAATTTACATGTTTAACTAGAATCGTTAGAGAAAGAGATCCAAAAACCATAGGATTAAACTTCTCTGAAAACTTTCAACATGCAGATGGTTTAACCTACACTGAATACAACTTAATAAGTAGAGCTTTAGGAGATTACATGAATCGCGTTAAAAGTGCTGAGAGACTTATTGTTCAATGGCTTGAGAAGAGGATTAAACCAGAAATAGATGTATATCCAGGTATAGTGGGAATAGCGCATACCATTATTAGAGAAGCATTTTCAAACAATGTTATTCACCCTGGAGTAACAACCACTGAAGATGTGGTTTGGTGGATGAGGCAAACAATATTGGATTTAGGTTTAGAAGCATGGTTTCAACCAACAGTAGATATTCAAGCACCAGATAATCCACCACAAAACTTTGGAGTTCAACGTGGGAATATTAGAAAGAAGATTATGCCTGGAGACTTGCTACATTGTGATGTGGGGATAAGATATTTAAACCTATGTACAGATACACAACACAATGCATACATACTTAAAATAGGGGAAACAGATGCTCCTAAATCCATTGAAAACGCTCTAAAAACAACAAATAGACTACAAGATATATTGTTGGAGGAATTTGAAATTGGTAGAACTGGAAATCAAATATTGAAATCAGCATTGGAGAAAGCTTGTAGAGAGGGGATTAAGGGTAGGATATATACACATCCACTTGGATTTCATGGTCATGGGGCAGGGCCAATCATAGGTTTATGGGATAATCAAGAAGGCATACCTGGAAGAGGGGATTATGAAGTTATTGAAGATACATGTTTCTCCATAGAACTATGTACATACCATAAAATTCCAGAGTGGGGTGATATGGAGATTAGAATGGCATTGGAAGATGATATAGTCTTTACCAATGGAAAACCATATTGGCTACATGGAAGACAAGAACAGTTATACCTCATTCAATAGATTCAACCCTCCAATACAAATCTAAGTAGAGTATCCACATCCCAAACCTCGATTCCCTCTGGAACTTTCTCCAAAACTTTTTCATTTGGTACAATCAAAATCTTCTTAACACCTTTAAACCTACCCATTTTATCTTCAATTGATTTAACTTCTCCCACACTTACATAATCCCTCCATTTAACTTCTCCAATTAACTCTAAATCATTGAATTTGAATAAAGCTAAATCCAATTCAAAATCCTTCTCTTCTATTAATTGTGGTTGTAATCCAAAGATTTTCGATAGTAAACTTCTAAAGAATTGCTCCACATGAATTGGAATTTTAATTTCAACAACGTTTTTAATGAATTTTAATGGTGTATCCACCTCAACATAAGAATACTTCTCCTCAAGATAGAAGTGTAAATCCAGTAATGGGGATATATGCATATACTTGAATTTCCTTTTACCATAAACCTTAAATTTCTCAATAATCCCCATATCGGTAAGTATATCTAAATATTTTTGTACAACACCTGGATTATCCTTAACAATCAACCCCCTAGAGAATAGGGTTGTTGAAATCTCTGTACTCACATTCCTACCATTAGATATAGCTCTAAGAATAACATCATAAACATTGGTAAGCTCCCTCTCTTCTTCACTAAATATCTCTCCAATCAAATTCTTAAGGAAATATTTATTTTCATAGAGGAAGTTAGTTAGAAATTCACGTAGAGGCGGTTTAAAATTTGGTATTAAGAATGGCTCCCTTAAATAAACACATACTTCAATAAGCTCTTTACCACTAAATTCACTAGATAAACTTTTTATTAAATCTCTTTCATCAATTAATCCAATTTTTATGGGATATACAAGTCCAATTAAAGGTGAACCTTCACCAAGAAGCTTCTTAGCAAGCCAAAGTGTAGATGTAATTAATATTAATTCACCCCTAGAACCCATGGAGTGTAGGAAATCTAGGAATTCACTTGGTAAACGATGAAATTCATCTATAACAATCTTCTTAACCCCAAGAAGCTCTCTAAAAACTTTGAGAAATTCATTCCAATTATACTTCTCCATGGAAAATTTATCCATAACAGTTGAATCTCTATTAACAAAGAAGAATCTATCATACTTCAAGAAGTTTTCCACGAGAAAGGATTTACCAGTCTTCCTCCTCCCATAAATCATCTTCCAAGGACCAGATTTCTCTATAAGTTCCAGTTCAATTCCTCTAGGAATAATTCTCACAAGAATAATTCTAAATAGAATACAAATAAAGATTACTCAAAAACATTTACAATTTTCCATTGATCTTTAAACCTCTAGACAATGAGAAAGGTATTGCAGAAGCCATGGCTATAGCTTGTATTAAGAAGGATTTTGAAATGGCATTTGCTAAATCAAGGAGGGTGTACCCACCACTACCAGAAGATAAACCTTTAGCCACTATCAATTTTGACGCTACATCATATGGTACGTATTGAACCATGGAAATTATAGCAAGATTTAAACTCAATAGGAAACCAATATTGAAGGATATTGATCTAATTGCAGAAGCCACACCCCTCTTACTTTGAGATACAGAAGTCATAATTGAACTTGTATTTGGAGCTACAAATAATCCAGCTCCAAAACCAAACAATACTTGATATAATACCACTAGATTGAGGTCAGTTTCCATATTCATAGTGGAAAAAAGATAAAATGCAATGGAAGAAGCAGATAAACCAATCACAGTTATCTTAACATATCCAAATCTATCAGAAAGTCTACCACCAAGCAAACCAAACAATAAATATGAAAATTCAAATGGGGTTATCGCTATACCAGTCCAAGTAGCAGAAAACCTTCTCACAACCTCAAGATACAAAACCAATAATGTTGAAGAAGCACCAAACCCAACGGAATATAGCATTTGAGAAATTATTCCACCAGTAAACTGCCAAATTTTAAAGAGGGAGAAATCTAAAGCTGGAAATGGAATTTTAAACTCCCAATAAACAAATAAACCCAAAAATATCATTGATACAAGTAAGAGTGTATATGCATAATAAATATATGTAGATCCAAAGGTGAATAGCGTCAATGAAATTAAAAGTGTAGAGAGGAAAGATGTGAACAATATGAAACCAATCTTATCAATATAAGGATTTTCAATAGGCTTATAAACTTCCTTCAAAGTTTTTACACCCCATAAGTAAAAGATGAAACCTATGGGGACATATGAGAGGTAAAGCCACCTCCAACCCAATAAATCTATGATGAAACCACTAAGTGAAAGCCCCATAATAGCGCCAATTCTCCAAGCAACTTGATTAACACCAAGCCAAGTGGCCAATCTACCCCTAGGAATATTATCGGTTAAAATAGTTATACTTAAGGTCATGAGGAAAGCTCCACCAACACCTTGAATAATCCTAGATAAAATCAAAACAATAGGATTAGGAGAGAAACCAGCAATTATAGCAGCAGCTATAAATATTAGAAAACCCAAATTAAACAATCTAACTCTACCATAAATATCAGAAAGCCTACCAACAATCAATTGAATAATAGTTGAACCAATCATATAACCTTGAACAATCCACAAAATAGTATCAACATTCGCATTCAATTCACTTGCAATAATAGGTAAACCAACAACAGCTAATCTAGCATTTAAACCAGTAAGTAGAGCAGCAAGAGTTGTAACTGAAAGAACACTTAAAATCCTACGATCATCAACACCTTTCAACAAAACCACCAAAACTAAACCTCAATTTAATACGAAAAATTAATATAGATTTCTATTGTGAATGACAAAGATGACGGGAATAGGGAAATCTAGATTTAAATTAAAAATAGTTCACCAACAACCTTTAAATCACTTAAATTGTTTACAGCAACCTTACCATCAGAAATAGTATAGAGAAATTCTCCAATATACAGAGCTCTCTTCACAAAATATTTACTACTCAAATCATAAACATTATTTTGATGGGTTATTCTACCCCTCAAAATAAATCCAGCTTCTAAATCCAATTGGAAAACATATAATCCCTGCCAATAACTTCTAACGTATCCACCTTTACTACCATTTATAAAGGATATTGATACTGGAAGAGCTAATAACTTCATTGATTTATCAAATAGAAATGCCTTATGATCTTGCAACACAAGTGTACTGGAAGATTCACCCTCAAAAACATACTTTGACAGCTCCACTGGTTTAGCAACATTTGAAACATCGAATAATGATAATTTAACTTTACCATCCTCCATTCCAATCCCAATTATATGATTCTCATCATATGGATGTAGATAACTGGAGAATCCAGGAATCTTTAGAAATCCTAAAACCTTTGGATTCCTAGGATCACTTAAATCTACTACGAAAAATGGGTCTACTTGTCTAAAGGTTACAAGATAACATCTATCACCCATAAATCTAGCTGAATATATACGTTCCCCAGGAGCAAGATCCAATAATCTACCAATAACATTTAAATTCATATCCAATACAAAGACATTATTTTTAGAAGTGGAATCCTCCCATGTAGTTGTTGCAACTCTAAGAAAACCATTGTATTCATCCATACTAAATTGATTTAATACATAACCTTGAACAATACCCTTAGCCTTTAAACTAATCCTACCACCCTTCAATTCAATTCTATAAATGAATGTTTCATGTTTATTAAATGGATTTAAAGATTTAATCCAAAGCTTAGTGTTTGGAATGGTTAAATATAGATTATCATGTGAAACATATATACATGAAGTTGCACCCACAAGAAATACTTCATAAGAAGGATCTTCAAAATCATTGAAGACATTAATTGAACCAACCATAGTAAAATAATAGAATACATCTGAACTATTAACATACCATATCCTATTAGCTTCAACAACTTTAGTAAAACCATTAATTGAAATCATTGGTATAAGAATTCTAAAACCTCCATCAACAAACTCCAACGCGGGATTATTCAAAACAATATAAACATAATCATTAATCATCCTAGAACTTAAAATTGTACCATTAAAAACTAAACTCCTCTTTAATATTGGATTCCCCCTATCTGAAATATCATAAATGAAAACCATACTTTCAATACGATTTGGAATTGGCATAATCAAACTCTTATAAATAATATATTGAGGTTTAATACAACCTAAAACAATAAGTCTATTACCAGAAACATAAATCTGTAAATTATAAGTTCTATTAAAAGATAATTTTGAAATTACCTCAATCTTATTAGGTGGATAACCTCTAACAATATAGATATTACCATCAGAAACAATATACAGATATTCACCATCAGTTTTAACAATATCAGCTTCATCAACACCAGCAACTTGAACATTAGTTGTTGAATGAGCAGGAACAATTTTACCCTCACTTAAAATACTAATTTCACCACCCCTAGAAAATTCAATTAAATATCTACTGCTAAAATTACTTGAAAAAGATAAATTCACCTTTAAAAATTTCTCCAATTCCTCATAACTAGAGAATCTACAGATATCTGGAGAATATAGATTATATATTGGTTGAATACCAAATTTAAAACAAAAACCTGAAATGAGAATGGCAAATAGAAATGCTAGAAAACCATAAATAATACTCTTCCTTTTAACTTCAACATCCAAAATCAACACCAAATAAATTAACCATTTGAAGAATATTATACTATACAAAAGAACAAGATGTTCTAAAATTTAGAACAATCATTAAAATGGTTTCATACGCCAAATCCTTAAAGCTTCATACCAAAAAATTAAAGAAACAATTAAACCGAAAACTAAGATAAATAGATTTTCACGGGTAAACCCACTCATTAAAAACAATGTATATAGTATTGTGGAAGAAGATGTAAAGATGGCATAAAAGAAGAATCTTGGAAATAGAAGTCTACCCAATTTTACAAAATGCCTTAAAACCCCAATCTTAACTTCATTAATGAGAAAATAGTTTCCACTATCATCATCTTTACCAACCAAACCCAACTCCCTTAAACGCTCTAAATGATGAAGAGCAACACTAGGACTACTAAAACGTAAAGACCTCTGAACTTCCCTAACACCCATAGGCCTACCAGTCTTTAAAAGAAGCCAATAAACACTCCAAGTCTTACCCCTAAGCAAATACTCCAATCTACTCTCATCAATAGACAAAAATACACCAAAACTAATTATACAATACAAAATTTATAAAAATTAAATTCAAAGTTTAATACTGACTTCAAGTCCATCCCAACGTCCACCAGCAGAAATAAATTTACTCTTATACTTACCAGAATGCCTAACATAATCTAGATAGGAAGGTGCATGAAAAACATTATCTGCAACTACAACACTACCACTATGAAGTTTACCTTCAACCAACTTCAAATAATCCAAATACTCATCTTTATCAGCATCAATAAAAACAAGATCAAACTCACCCTCAAGTTTCGGAATGATTTCAAGAGCATCACCAACCAAAACATCAACCCTAGGTTTAATACCAGCCCTCCTAATATTATCCACAGCTTTCTCAGCAGCTTCAGGATCAATCTCAATAGTAATTATATGTGCATCACCATCAAGCTCCTTCCCCATCAAAATAGTTGAATAACCAATAAGAGTACCAATCTCCAAAATACGTTTAGGCTTAAATTCACGGATAACATCCACTAAAATCCGACCCCTCCTAGGACCAACAATAGGGAGAAAACACTTCCTCGCTAAATTCTCAATCTCCCTTAAAACATCCTCAGCCAAAATCTCACCTACATATGTATATAACATACCTAAAAATAAAATTTTCAACACATAGTTTACCTTGTGGTGAACTATAAATTGTCGAAATCTTTTACGTCTATTGTCGAATATTTTACGCATAACTATATAGTGAACTATATCATGAATTGGTACATTTGATTATTAATTTAATGCAAATTTTATTTGTGCCATGATCGTATTACAATTCAACATGGGAAAAACCTTAAAAAGCCGAAAAAAGAAATAATAATATCGGAACCCAACAAAGGGAATTGAAAGTATATTCTGGTTTAATTGTTTTTAGTAGATATGGCAAAGAACCCAACAAAGGGAATTGAAAGAATTTAACCATAATCTCATACTCCTATTATTTTCTTACCTTTGAACCCAACAAAGGGAATTGAAAGTATCAGCATTCCACTTCTCAACTGCTGTGACGACTGTTATCGAACCCAACAAAGGGAATTGAAAGGCGATATCGACTTCAAAATCCTCTCCACAATTCCATTCAGAACCCAACAAAGGGAATTGAAAGGCATATATTAGCAGATGCGTATAGTTCTGCGGGCTTTCAAGGAGAACCCAACAAAGGGAATTGAAAGTTAAGTTGAAGTGCGAATGATACGTCGAACATTATCCCCCGAACCCAACAAAGGGAATTGAAAGATTAAATCTTTAATCCTCCTCCTCAACTCCTCCTCTCCACAGAACCCAACAAAGGGAATTGAAAGCGATCAAATGGCCATTCATGGCGTTAAACTCGGGGCTTGAACCCAACAAAGGGAATTGAAAGATTTAGTTTTTCAATTGGTGGTGGAATAAACTTTAACCGGAACCCAACAAAGGGAATTGAAAGGGATTTAATCCCAAATTTAGCTATGATGATTGATGATTCAGAACCCAACAAAGGGAATTGAAAGTGTTCAGCTCACCAATTAGCCTTCGCTCGGCCTCATACTGAACCCAACAAAGGGAATTGAAAGAGAAGAACTGTAACTTCATCTACGGCATTAACTGTTGATGGAACCCAACAAAGGGAATTGAAAGCTCAATAGGCCTGAATCCGAGCTTCCCCTCGACCATTCCAGAACCCAACAAAGGGAATTGAAAGATAGATGCATGGGGACCTGGCTAGGACGGCGTCTAAATCAGAACCCAACAAAGGGAATTGAAAGCCATCTTTTTTTAAAGTAGTGTAATGTAGGAGGGTAAAATGAACCCAACAAAGGGAATTGAAAGTTTACAATTAAATACCATGTTCCAAGCTTTGCAATCGGGTGCATGGAACCCAACAAAGGGAATTGAAAGTTGCAATTGCAAGAACCCCTACAACGGGTAGCAAAACTGAACCCAACAAAGGGAATTGAAAGGATAGTGGTGTAGCAAACTTGCAATATGCAAGTTTGGGTAGGAACCCAACAAAGGGAATTGAAAGTTTTCAGGTTCAAGCTTAAACCTGCAGGTCTCATTCAACAGAACCCAACAAAGGGAATTGAAAGAAGTTATCATCTCGACATTCGGGGTGTAAAATTAAATGGAACCCAACAAAGGGAATTGAAAGCTTAGAACCCTTTTAGCTTCTTCTTTAACGTACTCAGGCAAGAACCCAACAAAGGGAATTGAAAGGTATTTGAAGCCACAATTAAACTGTGAAATGATGTTGGAGTAAATCCAATAAGGGAATTGAAGGATTTTTGAAATCATGGTGGCTGAGTCTAAAATTTTAAATTCTAGGTTATGTGAAAATGAATTTGTTAGGAATGTTTGGAAATTTATGGTAGACTTTTAGTGGGTTTAGAAGATATTAGGGTTATTCAATAGTTTATAAAGGAATTTTCAAATAAATTGTATTTGATATTTAATTCTTTTGTTAATAAATTCTATAATGATAGGTGTTCTTTGTTTTTTTTTATCTTAGTTGATGTTCCAATAATCTTTTAGTATTTGTTGTAGTTTTTGTGTAATGTATGTTGGAGGTTGTTTTGGTTTTAATATTTCACTATATCTTCTTGTTTTTATTATTGTTTCTAAGTATGTTGTTAAACCAATTTTCAGTCCTTCTCCATATCCTCCTTCCACTATTGTTACCACTGTTTTTGTCATTTTATTTTCTATTGCGTTGACAATTTTTTGTGCTATTGCTATATAGGTTTCTTCAGTTACATTTAATGTTGCCAATGGATCCCCGATATATGCGTCGAACCCAGCTGATACTATTATTGCATCTGGTTTGAAGGTTTCAATTAATGGTTGTATTACGTTTTCCGTTATCCATAGATATTCTTGATCTCCTGAGCCTGAAGGTAATGGTATATTTATTTTTGTTCCTTCAGCTCCACTTCCACCAATATCATTTACATCTCCAGTTCCAGGGTATATACCCCATTGATGTATATCTATATGTACAGCTTTAGGCTCTCTCCAAAGTATTTCTTGAGTTCCATTTCCATGGTGTACATCAAAATCAATTATTAAAACTTTCATATTCCTCTCTAATAGGGCTTTAGCTGCTGCCGCTGCATAATTGAATATGCAGAATCCAAGTGTGGGAGCTCCAAGTGCAGCTCCATTTATACCTGCATGATGACCTGCAGGTCTAGGCATTATAATCCATGGTTCACCATTCTCAATGGATTTTAAAGTTGCATTATAAGTTGCAGTTATAAATCTCGTAGCAACATTAAATGTATGTTCAGTAACATATGTATCTGTATCTATATAGTGGAATCCTCTTTTACATTCATTTTCAATATATGAAATATAACTTTTAGAATGTATTGTTCTTAGAATTTCCTTTTCACCTTCAGGAGTACCATACAATTTTACTTTTCCCCAAATCCTTGAATTTTTTAAAGCTTGTATTGTATTTTCAAATCTCCATGGATTTTCAGGATGTCTACCATAAGGGTCTGCATGTAATTTATGTATTTCATCATAAATGAGATTTAAACTCATATTCATCAATAAATAGTTTTATTTAAGAGTATTTTACGATTTTCACATGGATATCTAGATTCAATTGTTAATATGACGAAGAATTTCAAATAAAAGATTTAAATTGAAACTTCATATATAATTTTGAAGTTATGTCTGATAAATCAATAATTTCATTAAAATTCAATATAGAGATAAATGAGAAATTTAAATTTCAAAGATATAGTGGATTTACAATACAAAACTTCTTCTTCAAAACCTTTAAAGATATTGATTCTAAAATGGCAGAAAAACTTCATAATGAATCAACAATAAAACCATATAGCGTATCCACATTAATGATGGATGAAAAACCAGTATATTATGGTGGTGATCCAGGATACTACAACTTTAAAATAAACATATTGGATAATGAAATTATAAATTTAACATCAATAATTCAAAATATATTTAATAATAACAGGATAGATTTGGACAATATAATTTTCCATTTAGATGGAATAGAAGTTAAATCTATAGATTATAAACAGCTTTTAAATAGTGAAATCAATAATACATTCACATTAAGATTCTTAACTCCAACATGTTTTAAGGGGGAAATAATATATCCAAAGAGAGTTAAAGGTAGAGGTAAGGAAAGTGTTTATGAAGTTAGGAGAAAGAAGAAGGCTGCATATCAACCAATACCAAACCCAACTTCAATGATGAGAAATCTATTGAGAATATGGACTAGAAGTTGTGAAATGCCGAATAGAAGTGAAATAGAAAATGCCATAGATAATGATCAAATACGTATATATGAGTATAGGGATGGGATAAGAACTGTATGGGCTAGTGAAGGAAGTAGGAAGAATCAACAGGGATTTATAGGTGAAGTAACCTTTGAAATAGAAGAAGAAATTATCAACAGTATTGGAAGGAATATTGCAGCATTAATAAAAATGGGAGAATACAGTGGAACTGGAATTATGAGAACCGCTGGATTAGGACAATATAAAATAGTGGATGGAGTGAAATAGGTTTAACTATGAATTTAATTAAACTCTAAATCTATGGGAAAACCATTAACTTCAACCAATCCTAAAACATCAATTTTAAGTTACCCTAGAAATCCCATTAAATGTTTATTGCACTTCCACCATAACCATAAGAACTTAAGAAAACAGTATATTTTAATGATGAATTTAAAACTATAGCTATAGAATCCACAAGCTTCAATTTATTAATTTATCAATTAATACACTTTCACTAAAAAATATAGACAACATAAACTTCTGTGAAAAATTGTAGTATATATACATTAAATATTATTTATTATAGCTAAATTTTCTAATTTGAATTTTCAAAGTATATTTTGGGTGTGAAATTGAAACTTGTTCGTGAGGGAAATATAATATATGATTTGGAATTGTTTAATAGACATGAAGTTTTTAGGGATAGATTTGATGCTGGTTTAAAACTTGCTGAAGCTTGTAAAATGGTGTTTAGAGATGTAGATTATGTTTTTGCAATTCCCATGGGTGGTGCACCAATAGGTTTAAAGATTTCTGAAGCATTAAATGCAAAATTCGATTTATTAATTTGTAGGAAGCTTTTAATACCATGGAATAGGGAAGCTGGATTTGGAGCTGTAGATCCAGATGGAAATGTATTTGTTGATGAAGATTTTGCAATTCAACTTGGTTTATCACAACAAGAAATAGAAGCTTCATTAAAGAGCAACTTGATGAAATTTATAGGAGGAATAAGATTCTTCGATGTGGAAGAGCATACCCAAATTTAAATGATAAAACGGTGATTTTAGTTGATGATGGAATAGCTGCAGGATATACTATGAATGCAGCAATAAAATTCGCTAGAAAAAGAGGTTCAAAAAAGATTTACATAGCAGTACCAACTGGATGCGCAAGATCAGTCATTAAAATTTCAAAATTGGTAGATGAAATTTTATGTTTGAATTTGAGAGATGAATTATTCTATGCAGTTGCAGACGCATACAAATTTTGGAGAGATTTAAGTGATGAGGACCTCAAGGAAATTTTAAACAAAATTGTAAAGGAGTAGGTTACAACAACCCTTTAGATTTAATTAACATTTCTAAATAAGTTTCAGTAATTATTGGTTTACCAGTTAACTCTAATAAGCTTAATAGTTCACTTAAAGTTTTCTCATATACTTCCATGGATGGAGGATTAACTATTTCTATTTCAATAAATCTTCCTAAACCATTAACATCATCAACATAAATATTTACATTACCCTTGGAATACTTTTCTCTAACCTTTTTAACAATAAGATCATTAAATCCAAGCTTCCCAAATATCTTTAGTAGAGTATCATCATTTAAATCCATTTCAATTTCTTCTCTAGCTTTAACATTAACCCCAATTATTCTAGGACCCTTAAAAGTCAATTTATACTTGATCTCTCCATTGAAATCATACTTCCTAATTCTTAAAGCTGAATCTTCCACACAACAGGTACAACACCTAAAATCTATATAGTGATCTTCTTCAAACCAATAACCATAAAATTTGAAACCAAGATTATTCAACCTACTTCTAAGGAGATTTAAATCGACATCATCTATACAAACCTTAACTTCACACTCAAACAAAGGCTACACCACAAATAATTAAAAGAAGCAACCATTTATTCTTATGGATTATTAAAGGGAAGCACACTTAAAAACTTATAAACGTCTTATTAAACATTAAAATGGTAATGGGGGAAAAATCCAACATATTTGAGGTGTAAATATTGTCATTTGATGAAATTAATCTATTGAAGAAGAGAGCCGAAAGCTTCCTTAAAAATGCTGAATATCTAATAAATACTATGGAATATGATTTAGCAATATTTAACATTGAACAATACTGCCAACTAATTCTCAAATATAAACTCTTAATGGAAACAGGAAGTTATCCAAGAACTCATTCATTAAGAAGACTTATACGTGAACTCGGAAAAATTCACCCAGAAATACTTGAATTACTTGAGAAAGAGGATTACCTACATAAGATAGCTAGACTTGAAGAAGCATATATATCATCAAGATATCTCCCAATAACATATGAAGAGAAAGATGTAAAAAGCCTTTATAAATTCGTAGTTGAAGTATTTAAGAAGATGATTCAAAGTGGATAAATTGACATCATTAAATTGGGAGAAAAGACTTATGGAAATAGCTATAAATGTTGGGAAAATAGTACTATCAATAGATGCTTCTGCCAAAATATACCTTTTTGGCTCAGCGGTGAAGGGATTATTCACAGCTCTAAGTGATATAGATATACTCGTAGTTACAGAAAACATTGACAAGAAATATGATATTATGGTGAAAGTATACAAAGAAGTGAAAGAACCCATTGAACTACATGTAACAACACCAAAGCTTTATGAATCCTGGTACAAAAGATTCATAGAAAAAGATGAAATCATTGAAATAACTCCATTAATACAATAAATATTTATTTTAGACACCCATATTAAATACTTGATGTCAACTTACAAACCAACTAGAGAGTTAAGTTTTAGTGAAATACTTGAATATTCATGGAACATTTATATTGAAAATGCCATAAAAATTGCTTTACCCTATGTAATACTTGGAATTATCGGTGTAATTTTAGATAAAATGCAAATTTCAAAGTCATATATTACTCTTGAAATTGGTGGTGTTCCAGTACATAGAATTTATGGTTATACAATAATAGATACGATTATTCAAATGATTTTGAGTATGATTGTTGCTGGAATGGTTATAAAGTATGTTGGCGATCTTGTAGAGGGAGGTAAACCAACCTTAAGATCATCTCTAGATCATGTAGTCACTAGATTGTTGGATATAATAATTGCCTCAATAATATTTGGTACTATATTGATAATTGGTTTCATACTATTTATAATTCCTGGAATCATATTTGGAATAATGTTTATTTTAACTATGCAAGTAGTTGTATTGGAGGGTAAGAATCCAATAGAAGCTTTGGATAGAAGTAGAAGGCTTGTGAGTGGTAGATGGGCTTTAACATTCATTTTAATATTGATACTACTGATTTTAATATTATTAGCAAATGCAATACCAATTATTGGATGGATCTTAGTTATGCTTGTACAATCATACATGATGGTTGTATTAACAATGCTATATTATTCACTGAGAGCCAGAGAAGAACATCTTCCACCTCAAGTTATATGAAATTGTTTTTATAATGTTTAATGATTATTTAATGTTGGTATTTATGGGTAGATTGAAGGTAATTGATCGAGGAGATTTTGAGAGGATAATTGTTGTTGGAGATATTCATGGAGATTATGAAAGTTTTAAGAGGATAAGGGAATTATTCAATCCAGATAGGGATTTAATTGTTTTCTTAGGTGATTATGCTGATAGAGGGGATATGGGTATTGAAGTTATTGAGGGGATATATGAACTTATTGAAATGTATGGGGATAGGATAATTGCTTTAAAGGGTAATCATGAAGATTATAGGAATGGTGAACCCTATTTTCAACCTTGTACATTGATTTGGGAGGCTGATTTAAAGAGGGGTGGATGGATAAATTACTATAATTCATTTTTAACGAAATTCTTCGCTAAACTCTTTCTAGCAGCTATATATAGGAATATACTTTTCGTTCATGGTGGAATATCATCAAAAATAGGTTCAATTAAAGATTTGGAAAATCCAAGTTATGAAGTTGAAGAAGATGTATTGTGGAGTGATCCCTATGAGGAAGAGGGGGAAATACCAAATTATAGAGGTGCAGGCATACTTTTCGGACCAGATATAAGTAGAAGGATCTGTAAAATTTTAAATGTAGATTATATAGTTAGAAGTCATGAACCTAGAAAGGCTTTTAGAGGTCCATTTATAGAGCATGAAGGTAGAATTGTAACTATAAGTTCAACTAGAATTTACGGTGGAATACCATTCATAATAGCAATTCCAAGTGTAGAAACGCCTAGAAATGGATATGAATTGAAGAATTATGTGATCAAGTTATAATAGAAATTGATATGATTTTAATTCATTTAATATACTTTTAATTTTATTTTCAACTTCATTTTTCTCAGGAGTTAATGGTGGACGAACAAAAGTTTTCACGGGTTTATTCATAATTTTTAACAAGGTTTTTACAGCTGTTGGAAATGAAGATGCATAATCATAAACTTTAACAAGCCTTAACAGTATCATCCAATAATTATATGCAGATTTAATATCTCCATTAATCCAACAATCATATATAGCTCTATGAAGTTTGGGAGTAGCATTTGCTAATGCCATTATTCCACCATCACCACCCATCATTAAAGTTGGAAGAAACATATCATCTAAACCTGTTAAAACAGAGAAATCACTTCTTAAACTCTTAACATCAAATATTAAATTTCGAAGGTAAGTGAAACTATCATAAGTTACCTTTGCTCCAACAATATTATCATGCTCCAATGAAAGTTCCATATACATTTTTACTGGAATATTTACTCCAGTGGTTGATGGAATATTATAGATTATTATAGGTAAATCAATTTTCTCAGCAATCATTGAGAAATGCATTTTAAGATTATCATATGATGGTTTAAAGAAGAATGGTGGAGTAACTATAATACCATTTACACCCATATCCATAAATATCCTTCCAAGCTCTATGCAATGTAAAGTGGAATTAGCACTTATACCAGGTATAACCCAAATTTTATCATTAACTTCATCTAAAACAGTTTTAACAATGAGGATACTCTCCTCCCTACTTAAATGGACGAATTCACCAGTGGTACTATTTGGGAATACCCCATGTACACCACCTTCAATTTGATAATTAACAAGCCATTGAATAGCATCAATATCAATGGATAAATCCTCTTTAAAGGGGGTTATAAAGGGTGTTATAACACCATGAAACCTAGTAACCATAACGATACCACAATACCATAAATCAACAATAAATATAAGCTTAAACAACTTGTAAAAACTAGATAATAATTAAATTAACAAAATTTTAATGAAAATACATCTTCAATAAACTTTTATGTAGAATAGATAATTGTATATGGGGATTTTATGGTTAAAATCCTAATAGTATATGATTCTAGAACTGGTAATACTGAAAAAATGGCTTATGCAGTTGCTGAAGGAGCTAGAGAAGTTGAAGGTGTTGAAGTTATTGTTAAAAGAGTTGAAGAAACTAGTTTGAATGATCTAGTGGAAGCCCATGGCATAATTATGGGTTCACCAACATATTACGGTCAAATGTCAAGTAAACTTAAAGATTTAATTGATAGATCTGTTGAAATACATGAGAAACTTGAAGGTAAAGTTGGAGCTGCATTTACAAGTTCAGGTGGAATTGGAACTGGAGCTGAAACAACACTATTATCGATATTAGAGGCTATGTTGATACATGGAATGATAATTCAAGGTAGAGCTGCAGATAAACATTATGGTGCAACAGCAGTTGGAACACCAGACGAGAAAGAAATTGAACATTGTAGAGAACTTGGAAGAAGAACCGCTATATTAACAAAGAAATTATTTTCATGATGATCAAACATTATTTTCTCATGTTGTCTAATAGTTTTTAAGAGTCTATTGATTATCGTAAGGATTAACATCCACAAAGTTAAAGGTTTAAATTAAATGAGGTATAGATAATTATGATAAAGATGATTACGGTTAAATGGTTTGGTCATGCAGCATTCTCAGTAAAAATTAATGGAAAAACGTTTTACATTGATCCATGGATAAGAAATCCAGCATCAAAGATAACTGAAATACCATTGGAAGCTCCAGATTACATAATTGTAACACATGATCATGGAGATCATCTTGGAGATACCATTGATATAATGAAGAAACATGAAAAATCTAAATTAATATCAGTTTATGAAATTGCAGCATATGTAGCAGATCAACTTAAAGTTCAGGGGAGAACTATTGGAGCAAATATTGGTGGACCAATAGATTTAGGTGATGGATTTAAAGTTATATTAACACCAGCATATCATTCAAGTGGTAAGGGGGCTCCAACTGGAGTTGTATTTGGTAGAGATGAATTATATGTGTATCATGCTGGAGATACAGGTTTAACATATGATATGAAGCTTATAGGGGAATTGTATAAACCAATATTAGCATTAATACCAATAGGTGGACATTATACCATGGGACCTCTAGAAGCAGCATATGCCACTAAATTGATAAATCCAAAGTATGTTATACCTATGCATTATCAAACATTTCCAGTGATAAAAGGTTCACCTGAAGAATTTAAGAAATATCTCAAGGAATTGGAAGTTAAAGTGGAAGTGATAGTTTTAAAGCCTGGAGAGGAGACTACTATAAAAATATAAATAAATTTTTATTGTAGATTACTCATTATTTACCCATAATTTTACTGGCTATTTCTCTTCCAAAATTGAAGCATTCTTCTAATTCTTTACTTGTTGGAACATATTGAATTTCAATGGAGCGATCATAAACATGGAATCCTGCTTTTTCAACTATTTCCTTCATTTGTTTTACAGCACCTTTCCCCCATCCATAGGAACCGAAGAATGCCCATAATTTACCCATAGGTTTTAAACCGCATGCATAAGTTAGGAATGAAGCTACTGATGGAAACATAGAGTTATTTAATGTTGGTGAACCAACAATTATAGCTTTAGCATCTAAAATTTCCATCATAATTTCAGTTTCATCAGATTCCCTCAACTTGAAGAATTTAACTTCAATCCCTTGACTAATTATTCCATTGGCTATAGCTCTAGCCATCATACTTGTACTACCCCACATACTATCATAAACTATTACAATCTTATTTTTGGATACACCTGTACTCCAATTCTTATATGCCTCAATTATCTTTGATGGATTGGAACGCCAAATTATACCGTGACTTGGAGCTATCATCCTAATTTTAATACCCATATCACTAATTTCCCGAATCTTCTTTTCAACTAATGTTGAAAATGGCATTATTATGTTAGCATAATATTTAGCTGCTTCTTCCATTAAAATTGATTGATCAACTTCATCATCAAATCTCTGAGATGAAGCGTAATGCTGACCAAAAGCATCATTTGGCATTAGTATTCCATCATCCAAAATATATGTAAACATACTATCAGGCCAATGTAGCATTGGAGCTTCAATAAACATAAGTGTTCTTTTACCAATATTCAATTTATCTCCAGTTTTAACTGTTATTATATCATAATTTGAACCATAATGCTTTATTAATCCATCCCTCCCCCTTTGAGAAACTATTACTTTAGCATTTTTAGCATGTTTAATTATATTTGGAAGTGCACTTGCATGATCCATTTCAATATGATTTATAACTATATAATCAATTTCCTCAGGATTACATATTACATTTATATTTCTAATGAGGTCATTGGAAAAAGTATATTTCACTGTATCTACTAAAACCTTTTTCTCATCTCTTATTAAATATGCATTGTATGTTGTTCCACGTCTAGTTTGATAACCATGGAAATCTCTAACATCCCAATCAATTACACCAACCCAAAAAATATCCTTACTAATCTCAATTGTACTCATAATTTCACCATTATTTAAATGATATATTAAAGGTTATTGGAACTTTATCTCCCCAAGATTGTCTTAATGGACATACTTCTCTAGCCATTTCTAAAATTATATTCGCCTTTTTACGATTCCAATCAGTATCCTTCTCTAATTCAACTAGTATATCAAAGTGAATATGTTTAAAGATTATTTTCTCCATACCTTCAACATTCATTTCAACTGTTGCAGTTGTCTCAAGGTTTTTTAATGGTAATTGAGAATTCTTGGCAATTAATGTGTAGATTGTATTCATACAGGAAGCTAATGCAGATGCAAATATTTCCTCTGGAACCATGAAATTCTCTTTACCACCAAATTCTGGTGGTGGACTTACAGTAGCTATCTTCACACCTCTAACTATTAAATCACTTTCCAATTCACCCTTCAATATAGCTGAACCTTTAAATGTAAATTCAGGCATGAAATAACAATAGTAATAAGTATTTTAAAGCTTTTCCATTAAATCTTTAATTAAATTTATATTGATTGTGGGAAGTAAATTAATTAATTCATTCCTACGTTCATTGAGAAGTTCACATAAAATTTTCTCATGTGATTTAATTTTCTTCTTCAATAACTTTGGGTATCTCTTTACTTCATCCCCAAAAATATATGAATCATTTAGAGAATTCACAAGTTCTTTGAATTTTGGAAGTTTATTATTAGTTTTATAGTATATCCATGCTTCATATAATGTTGGTCTTTGAATATACTTTGATGAATCTATGAAGTGTATTCCACAGCAATTAGATGCTGTATGATAATCATAGAAACCCTCTTTACAAGTTGAAAATTGTAATCCATATTTAACACATAATTCCCTTATTTTTGAGTAAATTTTAATTTTCCAATTTATGCTTGGACGAACAATTTTTGATGGAACTTCAACTGATGGTGAATATGAAGACCATTCATCTAAATTCTCATATATAGATTTATCATATGCCAATTCCATGTACACCTTTAAATTTTCAATTTCATCTCTTAAAACTTCAACTATAATCTGTTTTGCACCAGCATACTTAAATTCCTCAATGGATTTTTCAATTTCATAATCACTTATTCCAGGTATGAATGGTTGCAATCTAACAATTACTGGAATATTCTCACTTGAAAGTTTCTCAATCATATTTAATCTTGAAATTGTTGGTGGAGTATTGGGTTCTAAAACTTTTGCAATATCATCATTTAATGTGGAAAAAGATATTTGAACTATAACTATACCCTTCTCATTAAGCTTCTCTAATAAATTGAGGTAATCAGATTTCAATGGTAGTATAGCTTTAGTGTTTATTATTAGTGGAATATCATAGTTTAAGCATAAATTAATAATTTTCCTACTAACCCTATAATCTTCCTCAATATTTTGAAATGGATCTATTAAAGTAGATAATCTAAATGGTATGATCTTTAAATTATTCCTATTTAGGAATTTCAAAATCCTTTTAAAACTTTCAATTATATTTGGGATGGGTTTAATATCGTAAGATTCAGGAGTTCTATACCAACGTCCAAAGCAATATATACATCTATGACTACAAGATTGATATGGATCTAATCGTAGAATTGAATAGCAATACGGACTAACATTAATACTTGGATTTATAACGAAATCATATAAGGTCATAATCGACAATCATAATCAGATTAAACAAACATATATTAATTGTGAATTTAAATGTTCATGATCTTCTAAAACCAACTCCAATACATTCTATTATTGTTGGTTTACCCTTATATACTTCAAAGGAAACATCTGGTAGAAACTTTTTAGCTAATTCGATACATGTTAATGTATGCATAGTTAAATTACTGGTTTTTATAATGGATTTACCTTCAGCCAAAGCCATATATACTATCAATTGATCTGCAGCATGTGAATCTACAGTTCCACCATAATTTAATTCATCTAATAATTTCATTGCAGCTTCTTCACCAACTTTTTCAGCTGGTTTTCCAATTTCCCCTAGACTATTAGAGCCAAGTAAACATCCAGTACTAGTTTCAGCCCATAAAACTATTCCACAACCAGGATTAAATGCACATTTTGGATGATTAGCTTGAAGAGCTTCAATTTCTATATTAACATTAAAACCATGTTTCTCCAAGATTTTAGATGCACTATTAGCCATTCTATGGGTAATATGTTCTGGAAGTCTAGAGCTATATGATATTCCCCTAATAATATTCACGGATCCTTGATCTTCAAGTTTTACAGATTTAAATTTTGAAACTGGATTTATATATGCTCGAATAATTCCTCCACCTCTAGGATAG
Source organism: Methanomethylicia archaeon (assembly GCA_038727515.1). Classification (GTDB taxonomy): domain Archaea; phylum Thermoproteota; class Methanomethylicia; order Culexarchaeales; family Culexarchaeaceae; genus JAVYVS01. The sequence goes on along the minus strand of JAVYVS010000001.1, from coordinate 50,989 downwards.
AAACCTCTCCTAAGAACTCCAATATCAAAATTATAATCAAATTTCGTCAATAATGGTTTAAGAACATTTAAAACATAATCTACTGGTGGAGCTAGTGGATTATCAGTTCCACCAATAAGTTCAACATTAACCTTTGAATTGGAGAAGGCGGCTGCTGGTAGGAGACTTTGTAATACTAGAGTTGTGGAACCAGCTGTTCCAATATCAAACTTAAAATTTCCACCATTAATACTTCTAGGTTTAAAGGTTATTTCCATTGAATTTAATTTTAATCCTTCAACTTCAGCATTAACAAGATCTGCAACAGATTTAATTGCAATTATATGTTGAGCTTTAAGTCCAGGATCACTTCTCTTAGCTCTAATATTAAAAACTCTAATTGGAATTCCAAGTACAGCTGATAATGCCACAGACATTCTAAGTATTTGTCCTCCACCTTCAAGCATACTACCATCAACTTCAATCATAAGAAACACCAATAATTACCACATAAATTAATTTAAATCAATTTTAAATTTTAAGTTGATTCAACAATTCTTCAACAATATCTTTTACACCAATACATTGTAGGGTATTGCATAAATATATCTTATAACTACCAATTAGGGAGATAGCTTTATCAATCTGCTCTTTAGTTGCTAAATCTATTTTGGTTAATCCAATTACTAAAGGTCTATCTTTAAATAAATCCATTACACCTTTAAATACATTAAATTGATATTTAAGGGTATAACCACATGTTTCCGTTGGATCAAATAAGAAGACTATACCACCATGTAGATTTCTTAAAGCAGCAATAGCTTGTAATTCAATCTTATTCCTTTCCTCTAAAGGTCTATCAAGTAATCCAGGGGTATCAATAATTTGAGCTATAACACCATGAGGACCAATTAAATGACCAACAATAATATTCTTAGTTGTAAATGGATATTCAGCAATTTCAGGTTCAGCTGTAGATACACATTTAACAAAGGAAGATTTACCAACATTAGGTGCACCACAAACAATTATTATTGGAAAATTGAAATCTAAAGCTGGAAGCCTCTTAAGTTTATGAACATTAGAGAGAAATTCAAGATCTCCCCCAACACTCTTAATAATAGAACTAACTCTACCATAAAAAGCTCTACGTGATTGAGAAGCTTCACTAGGATTTGAAGCTCTTCTAACCTCAACAATATACTTCCTTCTAAGTCTTCCAATGAAATTCAAAGCCCAAGACAAATTCTTTAAAGCTAAGTTATACCTATCTCTATCAATCATAATACAAAATAAATCCCTATAAAATGGGTGTAGAGAATCAATATTAGGCATACTCCCAACAATATTCTTCAATCTATCAATAATTATAGATGAACTAACCTCAATCCTCTTAATCTCCTTAATCTTAGCAATAATCAATTTATCTTTAACAGCTGGAAGTTTAACAGAAGTTCTAGAAGCTCTACCAAAAGCAATATCCATCAATTGTTTATAGGTGGGAATACTTGGAATATTATGGAAGGGTTGAACTACAACCATATAAATCTAAACAATCAATACATACAAACATATTAAAACTATGTCTATAAATGAATTATTAAGATTTAAATAGCTCTCATTCTAATCAACTCTTCATATTCATCCATTGATTTTATAAAGAGTCCTACATTTCCAAGTCTAACATTCCTCAAACCAGCATCCCTCGCTAATTCAAAAGCTTCAATCATTTGTTGATATGTTGGTGATGGTATACTCTTCAATTGATATTCAGGTATAAAAGCGATTATTGCATATGGTATGTCACTATCAACTTGAGCTAAAAGTTTTGCTATTTCATGTATTTGATCTCCTTCAACCCATCCTGGAATATAAACTGTTGAAACTTCAATGGTAAATCCCCTATCAATTATTTCAGCTGGCAATTTTAAAATCCATTCATTGGAAGCACCAGTTAATCTACGATGAACATCATTATCATAAGCTTTAATATCAAGCCAAAAGGAATCAATTCCAGCTTCTTTAAATAAATCTAGATTTTCTGGTGTTAAACCATAACCATTAGTTTCAAATAAAACCCATAGATCTAAACCCATATTCTTAATTTCCATGGCGGATTGAGCATAAAATTCTGGTTGACATGCAATATCTCCACCAGTAAATGAAATTATATTTCTAGCTGGACCCCAAGTAAAATCATCAAGTAAAGTTAATTTATCTAAACTTAATTTCCCAGGGCAGTATTTAGATCTTCTCCCATAAAGTATGCATGAACCACAACCACGACATAATTCATGAGCATGCCAACTAGTCACATGATCTTTAGGCTCCTTATATAAATTATCTCTATTTTTCTCATAATATTCCATGGAAATTTTAGCAATATGCTTAGGAGACATCCATTTTCCAGTTGCATAACGGGTAAATCTCCAAGAATGACACTTCTTACAACTCCAATTACATCCAGATTGATATATTGAAAGATATTGTTCAGGAGCTTTATGAGCATAAGAATAAATTAATCTGTAAGGTGTATTATCCTTCCATTTCAAAGTAACTTCACAAGCAGGTTTCCACTCACCATTATAGAAGGTTAAACAACTCCCAGGTTTAAAACCCTGTTCAATTAAACGACACTTCATAAATTAATCTTCAAAATAAATTACAATTAACAAGATAATTAATCTTAACTTTACATGAAAAATCTGTTAAAAACAATATTAATTAAATATAATTTTGAAATACCATATATTGATTTATATGAAAATACTTTTAATTAGACATGGAGAAACAGAGTGGAATGTGGAGAGAGTTTTTAGAGGTAGGAAAGATATCCCATTAAGTAAAATAGGGAGGAAGCAAGCTGAATTGCTAGGTAAATATTTGAGGGATATAGATATCAACGTAGTATATTCAAGCCCTTTGAAACGTGCTCTTGAAACTGCTGAATATATTGTGGAATATCATGATAAACCTGTGGAAATAATTGTTGATGATGATTTAATAGATATCAATTATGGCTCTTGGGAGGGTAAATCAGAAGATGAAGTAAAAGAAATTTATGGAGAATTATATGAAGAATGGATTAATAATCCACATTTAGTGAAATTCCCAAATGGTGAAAGTTTAGAGGATGTTAGAAGTAGATTAATGAGATTTATAGGTAAAATAGTTAGAGGAATCGAGGGAAATATTGCAATAGTATCTCATAGAGTTGTACTTAAAGTTATGATATGTATGCTTTTAGGTTTAGATAATTCAAAATTTTGGAATATAAGGATTGATTGTGGAGGAATAACAATATTTGAATATAAAGATAATAAGTTTATACTCGTAAAACATAATGATATCTCATATTTAAGTGAAACTCCAAGTCAAAAATTAAGTGATTTTTAATAGTTATAAATAAATTGTTTTATAGAACAAAGTACTTTAAAAATTGTTTGAATGAAATACATCTTTGAAAATTCTCTTAAATGTTTCTTCAAATATCTTATATGATTGCTCTCCATATAAAACAACCATTATCTTCCTCAAATTATTTAATTTATTAGCTAAATTGATGATTGTTTTAGCCATTATTTCAGCGCATATGTTTAATGGATATCCAAAGGCTCCAGTAGATATTGCTGGAATAGCAATACTTTCTAAATTAAGTTCTTCAGCCTTCAATATGGAATTTCTAATGGCTTCTGAAAGTTTTAAATCAGAATTTTCTTCACCATAAACAGGGCCAACAACATGAATAATATATTTAGCCTTTAATTTACCAGCTCTAGTAACTGCTACACCACCCACTGGTAGAGGACCATGTCTCTTAATATATTCATCACTTTCAATTTGAATTTGAATTCCACCCTTCCTGACAATGGCTCCAGCAACTCCACCATCATGTTTAAGATAACGATTAGCAGCATTAACAATAGCATCCGCTTCAACTTCAGTTATATCCCCCTCTAAAACCTCAATAATAAGATTATTTGGGAATTGAAACTTCATTTAAACACCAAAATTTAATATTGAAGTAAGTATTTCAAATTTTTCAATGAATTGAAGCCTATGAGGTGAATATTTAATTCATGATTAAAGATTTATTAATGAAAATTCAAATTTTAAAGTAGATTTATGAGCGCCCTACCATCTAAAGTAGAAGAAGCATATTATGCTCAAGGTTATAGACTACTTGGAAAGTATAAGCATAGTGCTGTTAAAATTTGCCATTGGACTAAAGAAAGTTTAAGGAATAATAGAGTTTGCTATAAAGAATTATGGTATCCACCGGTTCAAAGCCATAGATGTATGGAGATGACTCCATATATTGGATGTAATTGCCATTGTTTATATTGTTGGAGGATGCATTCTGGAGATAGACCTGGATTACTATGGAGAGAATACCCATTGGATTTAAGGGAGGTAGATGAACCAGATGTAATTATAGAGGATGCTATACAGAGGAGGAAGGAATTATTATTTGGATTTAAAGGTGATCAAAGTATAGATAGATTGAAATTTGAAGAAGCTTTGAGACCTACAATGATGACCATGAGTTTAACTGGTGAACCAACATTATATCCAAAAATATCAGAATTAATTAGTGAAGCTAGAAAGAGGGGTATGATAACCTTTCTAGTAACAAATGGTACAATGCCTGAGGTTCTAGAGGAAATGGATCCACTACCATTTCAATTATATGTGAGTATTTCAGCTCCAAATGAAGAGATCTATCTAAAATTGATGAGACCACTATTTAAAGATGGATGGAGTAAATTAATTAAAACATTGGAATTATTTCCAAGTTTAGATACAAGGAAAGTTTTTAGACTTACAATGATTAAGGGTTGGAATATGATTAAACATGAGGAATATGTAAAGATGATTTACAAAGCAGAACCAGATTTTGTTGAAGTTAAAGCATATGAATGGGTTGGTGAAAGTAGGAAGAGGCTTTCAAGGGATGCAATGCCATATATGGAGGATATAAGGGATTTCGCAATGAAGCTCTCCGATTTAACTGGATATAAGATTAGAGGTGAATTCAAACCTAGTGGAGTTGTACTTTTAGCTTCAAAATAATTGTATATGATAATTATTTGATTTGAGATTCACCATGAAATATTTTAACTGCTGTTTTAACATCCTTTAATCCAAATCCAGTTATTGGAAGTAAAACCTTTTCATCTTTACATATCACATTTAAATCTAATAACCTTTTTAATGCTGGTATAACTGTAGCTGAAGTTGGTTCAGCAAATATACCTTCCTTAGCCAATTTAATATATCCATCTACAATTTCACCTTCAGAAACACTTACTGCAAATCCCTTACAATCATATAAAGCCTTCAAAATACTTTCACCTCTAGGTGGATTTGAAATTCTCAATCCACCAGCAATAGTTTCACCCTCCACTATAGGCTCTACATATGATAATCTCCTTTCAAATGCTCTAACAATTGGATTACAAGCTTCAGGTTGAACAATATGTAATTTTGGGATATCATTTATCCATCCAATAGCTTTTGCTTCCATAAAACCTCTATAAGCACCTAGAAATAAACTTCCACCACCAGTGGGGAATATAATGTGGTCTGGAAGATCACCATTCAATTGCTCTATAACCTCATATGCAAATGTTTTAAAACCATCAAGAAAGAATGGACTCATATTATGTGAAGCATAATATAGTTTACCCATCTTCCAAAGACTCATAATCTCCTTTGAAGTTTCAGTTCTACCACCACTAACTCTAACCACCTTGGCACCATAAGATATTGCTTGAATAATCTTATCTATTGGAGTATGTTCAGGAACATATATTGTACAATTAATACCGGCTTTAGCACTATATGCAGAAAGAGATATCCCAGCATTACCTGAAGAATCATCAGCAATAGATTTAACACCAAGCTTATTAACCCATGAAATAAGTAGAGTTGAACCTCTATCCTTCAATGAACCTGTTGGATTTAAATACTCCAATTTAAATTTTAACCCCCTTAAACCAAAGAGATCAATAATCCTATTGGAATCTAATATTGGAGTTAAACCCTCCATTAAACTCACAATAAATTTATCTTCAATTCTAGGTAGAAACTCAAAATACCTCCAAATAGAACGAACTCTACCACTCAAACGTTTAAAATCGAAATCCTCATGAATATGATCTAAATCATACTGAATCATTAAAGGATAATTACAATTCCTACACAACATTAAATCCTCTTCTAAACTATAATTTGAACCACACTTATCACATTTAAGAAAACTCATATTATACCACACAAAACTATAAATAAATACAAAATATAAACACTTACAATAAATCATAAATAGGTAATTCATAATGTTTAATACATCCATTCCACTAGAATTTGGAGCAATAATAACATGGATACTATTTACATTAACCCACATAATTGGACTATTAATTATGAAAATCATTAGGCTAAATCCGAGAAGTATAGAATTTTATGCTACTGCACACTTCATATTTACAGGTATAGGAGTTGGATCACTAATACTAATATCAAGTATAACTCAAATTGGAATTGAAAATGCAATTTACAATCCCATAATGAAAGTAAATTTAGAGAATATCTCTTTACTAATTATAGGGGCAATTCTCATAATAATTCTATGTTACTTTACAAATATAATTAAAGGGAAACGATACACTGCAAAATTATTGGATATTAAATATTATATGAGGGGTGGAATGAAATATTTGAAATTTTATCCAATCACAATACTATACTATCTATACGAAATAACATCAGTAAACTATATGTATATACTAGCTAATATGGGATGGAAATGGTATTTAGGTATTTTAAATTCTGGAATGATATTCATAATATTTGGTTGGGCATTACCACATATCATAACTAAAAGGGATATATATAGTGGGATTGCATCCACCATATTCACAATAATAACATATACAATTTATGAGAATACAGGTAAATCTCCAATAATACCAATAATACTATGGTTTATAATGTTAATAGCATAGGGATGAAACCCTATAAAATGGTAAATCAACACTTCAAATAATGATTAAGCTTATGTATGAAATCCATGAATTTATCAATTGGTATCCTCGCTCCAGCAGAATCACCATGACCACCTCCAATACCATCAACATCACTTGCAGCAAGAGAAACTATTTCATTTAAATTATTCAATTTAACACATCTAACGCTAATATCAATGTAATTCCTCCTGCATTCACCAGCTACTCCAATTGTAGTTTTACCATAAACTCTAGCATAAATAGCTGCTTTACCAAGAGACCATGGAACATCCAATACATAGGAGACATCACCATAAGTTTTAACATTAGATTTAACAATAAATTTCATTTCTTCACTTCTAATAGCTTCTTGAATAGCTAATTTAACAATATCTTCTCTAGCACTTGGAAGTTTATTGAAAGATAAATATGATACTAGATCCCTCTTAAAATCATAATTCCTCTTACCAGAACCTTCAATAGCCTCTATAAGCAATCCAGCTTCAAAATATAATTCCCTCTTATCCCAAAATTCTAAAGTTTCCTTTGAAAATGGAGTATTATCACGATAATCACCAATACAACCATAAAGCATAACTCTACTCATATCATTAGATGGATCACCAATAAAATATTTATAAACAAGCTCTGAAGCACAGCCTTCAGAACTTATAGAAGTAAATGTAGCAGGAATAGAATTAATATCTAAACCTTTAGGTAGAGGATGATGATCAAAATATAAAAGCTTGTTACTAGAGGAAATCCTCTTAAACTCATGTAAAATATCATTTATAAACATTGGAGTTAAAGCAATATCTACAATAATTATATCTTCACCATTAATCTGCTTTAAATCATTAAGTAAACCAGCAGGATTCGTGAAAAAGACTTTTGAATCCCTAAATTTAGATAGAACAATAGATGCAGAACAAATACCATCACAATCTCCATGAGCTAATATAATCATAAACCCTAAAAATATTCAAAACATCAACCTAAAAAAGATTTATTAATGAAGATAATTGAGATTCAACATAACAATTAATACCTTCAGTAAACAGTAAATCTAAAAATCATATTGCTTTTTGTTGAGTATTATCCAATAAAATAGAGGGAAAATTGAGTAAATGGATTCAAGGAAAGGAACAATATTATTAAGGAGTCCTAGACAAAACGGTAAAAACGATATTAACTTATACATTAAGATGATGATGATGATAATAATAATAATAATTAAATAACCTGATAATACTTATATTTACACATGAAATTTCCAGATAGATTGTTTGATACCGTAATAGTTAGACCTCCAAGTATAACATTTAATAAATGTGTTTCTGGAAATCCTTTAAAAGCTACTGTGGATGTAAATTTGGCAAAAAAGCAGCATGAAGAATACATAAAAATACTATTGGAAAATGGAGTAGAAGTTATTAAGCTTAAATCAATTGATCAATTCCCAGATTCAGTATTTATACAAGATACAGCTCTCATTGGATTAAAGAGTAAAAGGGCATTGATAGCTCGTTTTGGAGAAGTAAGTAGGAGGGGGGAGGAAGAGGATATAGCTATACTCCTAAATGAAAAGGGATTTGAAGTATTTAGAGTTGAAGCTCCTGGAACAATTGAAGGTGGAGATTTAATGATTACGGATCTAGGAGTAATATATGTTGGTTTATCTAGAAGGACAAATATTGAAGGTATAAAACAATTGATGAAAATATTCCCAAGGGAATTGGTTATAGCAACACCAATAGACAAAACTTTCCATCTACTTGGAGGAGTAAACTATATTGGAAATAAAACTATTATAATAGCTCCAAGTTTAGTGGATTTAAGATATTTTGAAGGTTTAAAGATGATAATAGTTCCTGAAGAAGAGGAATATGCAAGTAATGTACTTTATATTGGTGATGGTAAGATAATTGTCCCAGCTGGATATGAGAAGACTATAGAAAAACTTAGAAGAGAAGGTTTTAAGCCAATAGAAGTTGATATTTCAGAATTTTGGAAGTGTGATGGAGGAGTAACATGTTTAAGTCTTCCAATGTATAAGACAATATAAATTATATTTTCACTGGATTACTCCAAGCCTTTCTACCATTAAAATCTGTAATTTCCAATCTCAAATAATTCTTAAATTTAAATCCTTCAATTAATATCCCAATTATACCCTTACTTGACAGGTATACCTCTATAACACCATTATCAATTTCAATAGTTAATTTCTCAATATCTCCATTGGAAGATAATTTCACCTTCTTAAAATTCCTTATACCCACTATACCACTCTTTATTAAATGATATGTATTCATGGAGAAACTGAAACCACTTCCATTTTCAGATACAATATCAACCCTATTCACAGGAGTAAAACTTGCATTAACAATATTACCCACACTTTTAAATTCACTTATTAATGGCCCCATCGTAGAATAGAATCTCCCCTCTTTAATGGAAGTAATAATTTCATCTCTAGATTTATCTCTAACTTTAACTAGAATCCAACCTCCAGGAGCATCAAAACCATTATACCAATGAGCATCATCAACTGCAAAACCATAAACACCAGTATCCTTTGAAATAATACAATCCCAATGGGCAATTGAATATCCCTTTGCCACTTCAACATCACAACCAGCATTATAGATTTCAATACCAACATAGTTACGTAAAATAAGAAGATCATTGATTGTCAAATTAGACCAATATGGATGAGCAATTATAGCTAAACCCCTCTCACTTATATAATTGAGAAGACTTTGAATAGAATCATCCTTAAGCTTTAGAATATAATTTTCATCATCAACATCAATACCCACCACATGATAAGAAACACCATTTTTAACAGTGACCTCTATACCTGAAAACAATATTAAACAATTAGAGTCGATACGGGTTATCTTATCATGATCAGTTAAAGCTAAGAAATCAAATCCATTTCTACAATAATACTTCACAACTTCACTTGGAGACAATACTCCATCAGAATTATTCGTATGAGAATGAAGATTACCCTTAACCCAAACACCATCAAATGAAAATGGATTCATATAAATAACAAGATAAAAGTAGTATTAAAATGTTGAAGATTAAACAAACAACCATCTTTAAATTTTAGCCTATAAATTATCTAGAATGTTAATGATAATATCGGTTAATCCTAGAAATTCTTAATATTAAATTAAACCTTCTAGAGGTATCTTAATATGCTAATTCTAAGTATTTGATCTGTTACCTTGTATAGTTCATCATCCCTTTCTATAAGTCCTTGATTCAATAAGTTCCTTATAATGTTTGATAATGTATTGTTGGGTATTCTCCCATATTTTGCTTCTAAAGCTCTCTTTATTTCAGACCATCTCAATCCACTTCCACTAGCCACTATCTTCAATACACTAACATATCTATTCCTTCCTATACCATATATTTCTAAAGCATGATCAACTTCACTCGCTGAAAGTTTACATGCTTTTTCCATTATAGAATCTATGGATTCACCCTTCCTCGTATAAGAATATCCAAAATATGTAAGCCATCCTATTACCCCATCAAAACTCCTTATAGCTTCATCTATAACTTCACTTGAAACCTCCACTTTCTCCTGTTCAAAACCCTTCTCCAAAAACTCCCTCGCCTTCTTGAAATCCAATCGTTTAAGTTTGATTTCAACATAAGGTCTTCCAAAAAGTGGTGCCTCTGGATCATTTATCTTAAGAAAACTATATAGAAGACCAATTTTTGAACCAGAAACTATTATCCTTGAATCTAAATGATCATAGATGTAGGCTAGAAGACCATTAAAATTATAATTGGATCTTCTAAGTTCTTGAGCTTCATCTAAAACTAGTATATTTCCACTAAGGCATTCCATTATCCTAATAAGAGTATTTCTATCCCTCTTCTTTATTCTAATACCAATATCTCCAATACTTACACCTTCTATTCCCCGTAAAATCTTTCTCACCCAAGACCTCCTACTCAATTCATCTTCCAATAAATCAAGAAAACTATTAATAGATATCATACCAGATGGAAGCAATCTACAATCTAAGAATAGATAATTTAAACCAGAAACATTGAGTCCTGTTAGTATAAGAGAAGTTTTACCATACCTCCTAAACCCTGTAACTACAATCAATTTCTCCTTTTTCACAGATTCAATAAAAGCTTTAAGTTCATCCTCCATATCAAAGAAATCTTCAATCCTATCCTTAGGTTTAGGATCAAAATACAAAGTTACCCCCCTAACCTAGTTACCCCCCTAACTTTTAAAATTTATGTATATAAATTTCTTTAATAAGCTTATGTAATATTATGCCAGCAACTCTTGTAGAGGAACTTGTATAAAGTTGAGAAATAGCTTTAAATTATAACTATGTAGAATAGAGAACTCCATAGTAGTTTTAAATTTAACTATGAAGAAATTATACTATAATGATCATGAAACCACCATTAAGATTTCCTAATTAACCTTTTATACCATACAAACCATGGATTATCTAAAAAGCCAACGATATTCTTACTTACGATCTGCCCTATTATCAATGGAATTACTGGAGCTTCACCATAAAATGCCAATGTAACAAATATTACACTATCTAAAGTTAAATCAACTACATCACTCACACTAGAACGAAGCCAAACATATGGGTTCAATGAAGTATCATATTTAAATTTCTCTTCCCTATCTATGAAAGCTTGTTTTAAGCTTGCAAATATTATTGCATCAAGATTTGAACATATTAAAAAGGAAATCCAAGAAGCAATAGTTATCCTAACACTTAAACTGAATAATGATCTCCAAGCTTCTTCCCATTGAAAGAATGGTGCTGGAGTTAAAGTATTAACCATACCTATGAAAACCACCAATAAAACCTGTGTTATAAAAGCTATAATTATCGATATATGGGTACTCTTACGACCATAAACTTCATTTATCATATCTATAACTTGAGCTATGAATGGATATATGAAGACTGCTGCTGGAGCATAGAATGAGTATATACCTAAATCAAAAGTTATAATCCTAGTTGCAAGAACTTGTGATGCAGCAAGATAAATTACATAGAAACCTGTTAATGCAGCAAATCCATATTGTGGAAACTTCTTTACAATCCAAACTGAAGCATATGTCACTATAGTTAAACCAATAATCCAATATAACCAAACCATCATTTAAAATCACCAACCTATTTAATCCTACCACTAAGCAAATCTTCGTAAACCTTCCTCATATGATAAACAGCTATAGCAGTTTCTTCACTCAAAATACATCTACAAGCACTACAATGTGGACATATCATCCAACCACACTTTGGACATACTTCAACTTCACCAGCACTAAACTTCCCACCACACTTAAAACAGTAAAATTCAGGTTTAGAAAGAAATCTAAGATAATTCTCTATTAATCTCGATAATGGAATATTCTTTGACTCTGCAACACTTTTAGCTAAATTCAATATTTCACCATCAACAGTTATAGTTAATTTAACCTTCCTCACACATATATATACGTATAAACAAGTATAAATAAGTATCTAAAACCAACCTATTAAATCAAGATAATTCTCTATTAATCTTTACAATCCAAAATTTAACAAAGAAAAGTAAATCAAATTAAACCTATTTTAGCCTTTATTAATGCTATTTCCCTCTCAATCTTACTAAATCTCTCCTCAACAAAACTCTTTAAATCTTCTCTAAGACCTTTAACTTCTTTTACAACATCATCAAGTTTACTAGAAATAGAAGTTTGCCCTTTCAACATATCATCCTGTTTAATTAACATCTCATTCTGCTTAATTAGCATTTTATCTTGTTTTTCCAACATTCTATCCTGTTTTTCCAACATTAAATCCTGCTTTTCCAACATTTTATCTTGCTTAATTAACATTTCATCTTGCTTCTTCAACATATTTAAACCTATGTCTACAATTTTTACTAATTGATCTATACTAAACCTATGATAGAATCGATCAATTGATAATACTTCACCAGTATAATCTTCACATATTATAGAGTTAACTTTAGCAAAGGGAGGAAAATTTTCCTTAACAAAATTGATGAATTTAAAAACTTGATCTTCATCACCTTCAATCATGAATTCAACATAATCTTTTACATTTCTAGCCTGAAACCCTTTCAAACCCAATTCTTCTGCCACATCTAAGAGGAAAAGTCTATATCCAACATCTTGAACTTTTTCACCTTTAATTATCAATTTCTTTTTCATATCCATTAAATCAATGCGATGCTCAATATTTAAAAGTTGCTTGAAAATGAGTATACTTATATTGAAATTTATTAAAGATGAAAGTGGGATGAAGATGAAGATAGTTATTGGATGTGATCATGCAGGATTTAAACTTAAAAATGAGATATTAAATATGCTTAAAGGGGAATTGGAGTTTATTGATGTTGGCACTTATAATGAAGAACCTGTTGATTATCCTGATATAGCTGAGAAAGCTTGTGAATTTATTGTTAAAGGGGAAGTAGACTATGGAATTCTAATATGTGGAACTGGAATTGGTATGAGTATAGTTGCAAATAAATTTCCAGGTGTGAGAGCAGCACTAGTATATTCTGATGAGACAGCAATACTCGCTAAGAGACATAATAATGCAAATGTAATATGTTTAGGTGGAAGAACCATGAAAGTTGAGAGCTCTGTAAAATGGATTAAATTATGGTTAAATGAAAAGTTTGAGGGGAATAGGCATCAAAGAAGGATAAATAAGATAAGTGAAATAGAGAAGAAAAAATTGATTTAAGTTCCTAAATTAGATAAGTTATCAATTATATGTATAGAAGATTTATGAAAGAATGACGTTAGATGCTTATTGAATTTGATTATGATGGTTTTAAACTTAAGGGAAGCATTGAATCTAATTGGAGGTGAATTAGAATTTAAGAAACGTTTAAATCTTAAATGAAAAGACTGTTAAACGTGAAAAGAGAGAATTGGAAGGTTGGTATTATACATTTTATTATAGGTATATTTATGTTTGTAGGTGGTTATGTAGATAATAACATTACTTTAATGATTGTTGGAGTTCTATTCTTATTAACTGGAATTGCCATAACATCCATAAAGTATATTCCAATGGAGCATGGTGCAAGAAAGCTTATGGATATAGGTATATTGATAATAGGTATAGCAATTACTATTCATGGATATCTATCAACTAGAAGTTTATTGCTAATGATCATGTTAATATTACTCGTAATATTACCAATTATAATGTTTATACTTACAAAATATACCAAATACTAGAAATGAATTGAATAATTTATGTATTATATTTAGATTTAAAATTTATGATTTCAATCCCAATTTATCTTTAATCCATTGTATCTTTATTTGATATCGTTTCCTTCTATGCCTTGGTTCAGCTCTCATACTATGTCCATGACTACCCTTAGTGAAAACTATCAACTTTGATTCTTTCCCCCTCATTAATAGTGATACATGCATTGCCAATGATTGATCTATAAAGCATCTATAATCTTGCATGCTATGGATAAATAGCATTGGTGTTTCAATGGAATCCACATGGAAAACTGGACTCTTATCAATATATTGATTTAAATTATCTTGTGGTGTACCAATTATTTGATCTGGATCAAACCAGTATCCAATATCACTTGCCCAGAAATCACAAATCCAATCTGCAATCCCATTTTCACTAACAGCGGCTTTAAACCTATTAGTTTTAGTTACAATAACATTGGTCATATAACCTCCATAACTTATCCCTGTTACTGCAAGTTTATTTGGATCTATTGGATATTTAGATAGTACATGGTCTAGAAATGACATTATCTGCTTATAATCTACAACTCCATATCTACCTCTAATATCAGCGAATTCTTCACTATAACCATCACTACCACGTGGATTACAATATATAATCGCAAAACCTTCTGAAGCCATTAATTGCATTTCAGGTTCAAATCTATAACCATACATTCCCTTAGGTCCACCATGAATATATAGTATTGATGGATGTAAACCAGAACCTTCTGGAATAATGACCCAACCTTCAATAATTTCACCATCAACATTAATAACTTCACGAATAGGCTCATAAAATTTAACTTCACTCAAAAGCCATTCATTAAATCTAGATAACAGTTTATGCTTACCATCAGAGTATAAATATACCTCTTGAGGTTTAATTGAAGTTGAATAAACATAAGCCAACCTATTAGATTCGGAATGAGCTAAATGTACATATCCACCATCACCCACAATCTTCCTAATAAAACCATGATCATCAATTGTAGCAAGTATAGAACTTCCAGAATCACCATATATAAATGCTAAATTATCATCAATAGAACCAACTATAGAGTAAATGTTCCTATCAAGAACCTTAGAAGTTAAACATGAAGGTTTACCATCATCAATAACCCACAGTTTATTATGACTGGAAATCCCAATCTCATGTTTATGCATTAAAGCGTACAACTTCCCATTAACAAATTTAATGGAGGAAATACTATAACCCCTAAGCACATCTCTCTTACCACCAGTTTTAACATCAACTTCAACAAGCTTATTTAAGGTTGGATTCCTCCAGTCATCGACAGCAACATAATATACAAAATCCCCGTAAACAGCTAAATCTGTAATACGTTCAAGATCTTCAGTAACAACTTTAACATAACCAGAATCAACATCAACAATTGAAAGAGAATACTTCAACCCAGCTAAAAAACCAATACCATCATACCAAAATGGAAGTTTATCTGTAACCATAAAATCTTCATCAACATCATAAACACCCTCAATAGGAGTTGGAGAAACAACAACAATAGATGAATTGTTAAACCAGTCAAAGGCTATAACACCATACTTAAACCATGCAACCCTCCTAGCATCACCCAAACCACTCCAAACAAAGATTCCAGAACCCTTCTCACCTTCAGAAGCCCCACGTCTACTAATAAATGCAAGTAGATCACCAGAAGGACTCCACCTAGGCCTAGAATCACCTTCACCAACCAAGAAAACTTTCCCGCCATCACTCCTAACAATGTGAACCTCACTGGAAACTTTATTCTTATCAAGATCATTTCTAGAAATTGTAAAAGCAACATCACCTCTACATGAAACCCTAACATCACCAATAGATATAAGCCTCAAAATATCATCAACACAAAACTTTCTAACCATAAACCAACACCAAAAATACTATCCAAAATAAAAATAAAGAAGTTACGTTCAAACATGACCAAATCACAAAAAGGTTTGAAAATCTTCGAATTAATCACTACAAATTCATAATCACATAAATAATCCATAAACTTTGAGTGAAGAATCTTTAAATTTAAATGGTGGATAAAAACTTTTCTCTCATCCATCAAGTTATAGAATTATAAAGTCTAAATTGCATTAAGCTATATGAGGTAAATAGTTTATGAGTATTGAAGAAAAGTTAAATTTTTGAGTATTGGGTGAAATAAACATGGAAAAGTTCTCTATTTAGTTAAATAGTACTGTGAAAAATCAGATTTAAAAGGGGGGATAATAGCTTCTGAATCTCTTTGTATAATAAACCATACCTTTTTTCCATCTTAAATACAATTTCTACCAATCTTTAAAATCCAATGTGAGTTAATTGTAAAAATAATAGGATGTATTTTGGCTTACTCCATGAATTTTGAAAACCATTCAACCCACATTAACCTTACTGTATGTATAAATACAACCAGCCCTTCAAGTATCAATATAACCATACTTCCAACAGCTAGGATAAGGATATTTCCATTTGATAAGTTAATGAATATTTTACTCAATAATGAATGTACAAGTGCAAGTGCCATTAACCTTAGGTATGAAACAGTATTGCTAAGTGAGGAAACAGTATTTTCAAAGGTGTATACAATGGCATCTACAGGATCACTGGCTAAAGATCCAAAGATCCACATCAATATTAATGGAGTTATTATACAATATGTTGTTAATGGATTAAAGATCCACGCATAGATATCCAATTTATTCATGAAAATAGATATTATAAATCCAATGTAAAACCATAATCTACAAAGTGAATATGAAAAAGCCTTTAAATAATCTCCATCTCTAACTTTATTTACTAAGTCTATAATCATACCTGAAGATAAGTGTATAGCTGAAATCAATATGCAAACTTTAATCATAGCCATCAAATTATCAATGGGAGAAATGGGGAATTCAACATGTATAATGGGTATAGTGAATTTAAATGGAAAGATACTTAAATGATAACCATAAAATTCTCCAAATAAGAATCCAATAATAGTTGAAGTTAAACCACATAGGAATAAAACTCCACCATTATCTACAACATAACTTAGAATTCCTTTAACTCTCCCATTAATGAATAATGTTGCTAATCCAGCCATCATAAGTAGTGAACCATGACCTACATCAGCAAACATAACACCAAAAATCAATGCAAAGAATAAAGTGAAATAATATGTAGGATCTATACCATGATATTCTGAATTACCATAAGAATAAACAATTTTCTTAAATGGATTTATCATCCAATTACGAATAGAAAAAGTTGCACTATAATCGAGATTAAATGTTGTAGTAATAAAATTGGTATGGAGGATACCTCCATTTCCATCACCATTACCATCATAACCATTTCCATTATAATCATAAACATAACTGATACGATCGTTTCTATGATTAATGTACAGTAGTATTATGTATAATGAGAAAAGAGCGTAGAGTAATATATAGTAATAGACTATGAAATCTGGAATTGAGTAATCATCAAATATCATTGAAATATATTGAGGCTTTAATAACATGATATTCTCCCAAAATATTCCAGAATAATATAGATATATAAACTTTATTATTATAGAATATTTTAAAATATTGAAATTAATAGAAAATATTATATTAGAATAAATTGATATGTATATTATTGAGATGATTTATGGGTAAGGTAACAACAGTTGAAATAGAGGATGATATCTTAAACTATATTAATGTATCAATTAAGAGGGGTAGATTTAAACATTTAAAGGAATTTATAAACTACTGCTTGAAATTGGCAGTAACATACACTATGGATGAATGGGATGTGAATAGAGGTATATTCTATATACATCCATGTAGAGTTACATTAATACCATCAGATGTAATTCCATCATTGATAAAATTAGTACCTGAAGATACAAGAAAAGAAGCTATTGAAAGTATAATATCATGTTTAAAACCTAGAATAAGATTCTTTAATTTAGATCCAAAAAATCCAGGGCATAGAGAGAAAATACTTGAATTATTAACGTTACATGGAATTGGAAAATTCACTTGCCAAAGGGATATTATAGAAGTAACATACTCAGTATTACCGGCAGATATGGTTAAAATATTGTTGGAATCAGCGTTGGAATTAAAATTGGAAGTTTTAGAAGTAACAAAGGCAAGTTACATATTTAAGATACTACCATGAACAATCTCAGAATATTCTAATTTTTAAGAGAAACTTCTTTAACTTTTGATACACCATTAACTTTTTCCACTTGAAAAACTGTATCAGCAACATCTTCAAGTTCTCTATCATGTGTTATTATGATCATTTGCTGCGTTATAGTTGATTCTCTAAAATTCTTGAATACATTTACTAAAACTCTCCTTCTTTCTTCATCAAGATGTATTGTTGGTTCATCCATTATCACTATTGAAAATCTTTCAGCTAGTGCTCTCGCTAATGCAAGTCTTAAAGCTACAGCTACAGCAACTTTTTCTCCACCACTAAGAAGTTCTAGTGGCATGAAGTCTCCGCCTCTAGAAACTTTAACATCTAAATCTTCATCCATGGAGATTCCAGTAATATCTAAATTGAATTGATCAATATAATTAGTTGCAAGCTGGGAAATTAATGGTGCAACCCTCTGTCTAAAGAGTTTTTGAATTCCATCACTAGAATATGCTTTACGAATAATTTCAATAACTCTAATAGCATTATCAACCTTATTTAAACATGTTTCAATTTCCTTTAAATCTTTATTTTTACGTTCAATTTCAATATTCAATTGTGATAAAAGTTGTTTATCATTTTCCAGTGAACGTTTAACTTCAGAAAGTGTACCTTTTAATTTGGAGAGTTCGTTTGAAGTTAATTGATATTTTCGATTAATTTCCTCATGTTTTTCAACGCTATAACCTAATTCATCTATAGACTTTGATATTTTATAGAGTTCATCCATAAGCTTATTTCGCTCGGAAATTAAATTGTTAAGATGCTCCATTAATATGTTATATTTCTCAGCTTTACTATGCAGCTCTTCTTTTTTCAATCTTAAATCTTCAAGCTCTTTCTTTGGATTTATAGGATTATACCCTAAACTCTTAATTATATTATCCATTTCAAACTCATACTTTCCTTTTACATCATTAAGCTCTTTATATCTATCATTTAGAAGCTTCTTTGCATCTTCAATTTTAAATTCCAAATTCTTCAATTCTGGAATTCTATTTAATAGATCCCTCCTCTTGTTGATGGTTAAATTCATTATGAAATCAATTTTACCCAACTTTTCAGAGCATTCTACTTCCAAAATTGATTTCATCCTTTCAATCTCATCCTTCTCTTTACTCATAATAGAAATCTCTTCTTCAATAACCTTAATTTCATTCTCTAACTTATTTATCTCCATGGAAATTTCTTCTCTCACATGCTCTTTATGTTGTGGGGATAATCTAGTTTTACATACTGGGCAGATATCCAATTGATCAATAGTTTCAATGTTATGTTTCAAGTTTTCAATTCTACCAATACGTTCATCTCTCTCACTAGATTTTCTCTGAATCTTACTTTGAATATCATTTAATTTCTCTCTAAAAGAGTTTATTTGATAATTAAGTTCTTGTTTAGTGGGTTTAACTAGATGTTTAGATACATCCTTTATCAAATCGTTGAGTTGTTTCTCTAAATTCTCCAATTCATTTAAAACTTTAAAATGTTCGTCTAAGCTTTTTAATGATAACTTTAACTTTTCAATTTCATTTGAAACCTCTATAAGCTTTTCAAGCAAGGGTATACGTGAAAAAATTTTGTCCATGGATTCCAACTCTTTCTTTGCATTTAAACATGATTTCAATTCAGATTCAGTATTGGAAATGTTTTTGTTGATATTATTCAATCTACCTTCAATTTCACTTTTAATATTACGTAATTCATTATACTTAATTTGCATGGAATCCATAATCTCCTTCTCTACAAGAATTCGCTTTAACTCTTCCTCTAAACCTTTAATCTCAATTTCCATATTATTCAATCTAATTTGATTATTAGATATCCTCTCATTAACCACGTTTATAGTATTAATTAAATTGTTAATGGCACCATTAATTACATTAATTTTACTATTGTATTCACGCTTCCTATCTTCGATAAATCTTTTAATTTCAAGCATCTTTTCATATACCTTTTGAAATCTATCTAAACCCAAAATTCTACCAACAATCCTCTTCCTTTCACTAGGATCTTCTTCAATTAAACTTGTAATTTCACCTTGTCTTATAAAAATTGAATTCATTAATGTATCCTTATCCACATCCATAATTTTAATAACTTCTTGAACGGTTTTAGTAGCGGAATCAGTTATTAAACCAATTTGTTTACAGTAGAGTCTAGCATTAGCCTCTCTACCCCTTTCTCTACGCCAATTTAAACTATACTCTTTACCATCAGCTTCGAAATCTAATTCCAACTCCATGAATTTAGCTCCAAATCTAATAAGCTCATCTGCACTAGCCCTTCCACGAACACCCCTAAAACCTAATAGTGAATGCATTATAGCATCCATTATTGCAGTTTTCCCAGATCCATTTGGACCTACAATAACAGTTACACCAGATGGAAAATTGATATCAGTATCTTCATGTGAAAGGAAATTCTTAATTTTAATACCATTAATAATTATCATTTAACTTCAACCCCAAAGAATTTCTCTACAAACTTCTTTGCTTCTTCAATTTCATCATTAACTAGAAGTTCTTGAAGTTCTAAAGCTAAATTCAAATACTCTTCACCACTTAATCCACAGGATCTAAGGTATTCACGTAATAGAACCTTATAATCCACTCCACCTTTAATAGAAGAAATTGAAGTGGGTGTTGATTCACTAATAAAGTTAACTCTTAAACCTAGAACTCTACCTTTAATATGCTTATTAACGTTATTTATTATACGTTGTCTATCTACATCTCTACACCTAATAGTTAAATGAACTATTGGAAGTTTACTTGAGAATTTAAATAATCCTCTTAAACCATCATCTAATATCTTTAAAGCTTTAATCATTTCAGAATCATTCATAATATTTAATTCAAGATCAATTTGAGGTCTAACTTCTAAATTAAATCTATGTATAATTGGTTCATCACCATCAAGATCAACTATATAAAATCCTTTACCATCACTAATCCATGATGAAATTTCACCTTTATTGGCAATTTCAGTAGAACCAGCATATGCTAGAAAACCCTTTCCAAATCTATTAACAACTCTAAAGTGTAAATGTCCAAATGCATAGTAAGATGCAGACCTAGGAATTTCATCTTCTCTAAGCTCATATGCACCTTCAAACGGTAGGTATCGATCAATAGCTTGATGAAGAATCAATATAGATTTACTATAATCTTTAGCGATATGATCAAACTTTTTAAGTTCACTCCTCAAAATGTCAATACCCCTACCCCTAAGATTTGAAATTCCAGCAATCAAAACACCATTAACATCAATGTATTCAAGTTCTCCAATTCCAAGAACTTTAACATTATCAAATAAACTATGTGGATATAATCCACGCCTCTTAGGAGTATCATGATCACCCAGAATAGAAATAAATTTAGCCTTTCCATTTATCTTCTCAATACAATCTTTAAAAACCTTTAAAGCTTTTATTGATGGAGCTGAAGAATCAAATAAATCTCCAGAATGAATTATTACGTCAACCCTCTCCTTTAAAATCGTGTTAATAGCTTCATTGAAAACTTCATAGAAATCACTTTCCCTCTCATCAAAATTATACTGCCTATATCCAAGATGAGTATCGGAAATATGTGCAAATCTCATAGATCCCACCAATTACTTCTGAACAAACTCCTTAATACGTTTAATCTCCTCCTTCAATTCCTTCTCTAAAATCTTCTCAGATTCTTCAGCTTCCTTTGAAGCTTCCATAAGTTTTAAAACAACATCAATATCAGCACCACCTTCTAAAGTCTCTCTAGACTTAATTTTAACCATAACTGGAGCTTTAACAACCTCACCCACAATAACAGCTTCACCGACATTTAATCCAGGAAGATCCCTCAATAAATCTTCACTCATCCTCTCAGAACTTTTCCTAACAGCATCTTGATCCTCAGGATTGGTAATCCTCAAAATAATTTGACTATTACATTGACTTAAAACATCTGGATCAATCTTAGAAGGCCTTTGACTAATAATTATAAGAAACAAACCAAACTTCCTCCCTTCAGCAGCAATACGCTTTATGATATGTTTGGAAAGAGTACTATCTCTACTTGGAACAAATCTATGAGCTTCTTCAATAACTATGAAAACTGGATAAGGAAAACTTTGAGATCTAATGGTATCAAAAGTATCATTAAGAATTCTATAGGCAATATAATCTGCGACTTCATCATCTAAACCAGATAAATCTATGATTGATATATGTTTAGGCTTAAGAATACTATGAATACTAGTTGTTAAATCACCAAAAACCTTGATTTTCTGAAGACGTTTAACATACTTTAAAGCTTGTCTATCATATTTATCATCTGAAGACTCAAGAATATCAATTAAATCATCTAGACCATAATTATCACCTAAATCCCTTTTAAGTTTATTAATAGATTTCTCAATGGCATCAACAATATTAGTCCAACCACTCTTAACACCACAAACAGTAGCAATTTCTTCAACACTCAAATCAGAAAATTTAACTTCATAAGTTGAAACTGCACCAATATCAGCAGCACTATACCTACCAGTACTTTCAAGAGTTCTAAATACAGTAATTCTCTTAGAGAATAAACCTCCAGTCCTCTTCTTAGAGAGGAAAACGTGATCAGCATGTGGATCTAGAACTATTGCAGTAGCACCCTTATTGAATAATTCCTCTAATAGAACGCCTGCAGCATAACTCTTACCAGCACCAGTTTGTGCAAGTATCGCTAAATGCCTTCTAAACCCCTTAAGAGATATACTAACTTTAACATCAAGCCTATTAATTAAATTACCAATGTATAAACCTTCATTTTCAGGATAGGAATAGAAATCTCTAAGTATACTTGAGGGGGCTCTATAAACATCATTGCCAGGATGTACAGCCCTCCTAGGTTGAAGAACTTCACCATTATATAGAAATCCTAAAACTCTAGCTTTAGCTATAATCCTCCTATCCACAAGCCCAGCTTTAACTATTCTTTCAACAGCTTCATGTCTAGGTTTACTGGAAAAATCTAAAGCTAAACTTGAAGAAGAAATTTCATATATTTGTGCAACAACTATAACATCAATTTCATTACCATTAACAGTTTCCCTAGATTTAACAATAACATACTCCCATCTAGGGGGATAAACACCTTCATCAACAATAAAATAGAATTGTGTTGGATTAGCTTCTCCAATAACATACCCAAGTTTCTCTAATGGTTCACGGATATCTAACACGTCTATACCCCCTTGAAGTAACTATACTCCCCAAAATATCTTCAAACTTCGGTAGATATATAGATTCAAAAACCCTCCTACTAAGTTTAACCATACCATCAACATTTGAAAGCCAAATATTATAATTTTCAGGACCGCAATAACCAGATGATAATAGATTTAAAACATTACTTAAATCAACATCAATAATTTCAGGCCATATGAAATCCATGAATTTATCTTCAAAACCAAAGAAGTATGCTGGAATATCTATCTTCAATGGGATATCGGAAAGAGATGGAAGAATATGAAAGGAAATTATAGCAGGTAAATCTAAAAGACCCTTTATAACACCAATAGACCTATCTAAAAATTCATTGGAGATTGAAGAATATGGGAAAGCAGATTTTAAAAATTCAATGGCATTTCTCTCTATAAGTTTAAATGCTCTAATAGTTCTAGG
Organism: Methanomethylicia archaeon; assembly: GCA_038727515.1. Classification (GTDB taxonomy): domain Archaea; phylum Thermoproteota; class Methanomethylicia; order Culexarchaeales; family Culexarchaeaceae; genus JAVYVS01. The sequence goes on along the minus strand of JAVYVS010000001.1, from coordinate 26,852 downwards.
ATGAGGACTAAGGAATAGAGGCATACTATAACCAGTGGATTTAGCAAAATTTAAAATTAATTGGAAATCAGGTCTCCTATTTAAAAGTTCTTTAACAATAACCTTTAAACCCTCAGGAAGTTTATCCAAAATGTATAGAGCACTCCTCTTCCTATCTAAAACCTTGTTTAAAAGTTCTTTAATCCATAGAGCATCATAACCATATTTAACTCCAACATCTACAGCTAAAATACCAATTAGGAAATTTCTGAAAAAGGATGAAACACTACCCTTACTAACACCAATTATTGGAACATTTAAACGCTTAGATAAATTCAAAAGATTCAATAAATCTTCAAAATACTTAATCATAAAATCTCTATTACAAGTTAAATCTAATTCCAATGGAATATGTGAAAATCTACCATATAGAGAACCATCTAAAAGTATAAATCCCCTAAAACCAGAATTTAAAGCATCAATAATAACTAAATGCTCTAACCACTCCATAAATCTACTAATAATACCACTGCAATCACTACTAAAACAATAATCAAATCCACTATCCACCCTCCTATAAACTTCATGGGAACTAGATAAACCTAAAGCTCTAGCAACATAAAATAAACCACCATTACTAGTATTCAGATATCTAGAACTACTATCAACAGCTAAAACATTAAATTCATCTAGTGAAGTATAGGAGAATTGAAAGTAAACCCAATACTTATCAAATAAATCCTTAAAAAGCTCATTAATCTTAGAATCACTGGAGAGATGATAAATACTCTTAATCAAATGCGTTTTTGAAGATATATCCTTAATATATAGGTCTAGAAACTCAGGCAAGAATTACACCACACATCAAAATATACTTACTAATAAACCTTAATAAAAACAAACCTAAAAGCAAAATAATAAATTTAATTGTTAAAAAGATAGTTTGGAGATGATTAATGATTGAAGAAGGGAAGGGGTCGGGGAAAACCCTAATTTTAATCATAATACTAAATGTATTGGCATACATAGTTACATCATATGAAAACTTCTTCATAGAAACAAGTAGTTATTGGATAAATATTTTTGGATTCATACCTTCACTAATTGGAGATTATAGGAATATTTATAGAATTTTAACATCAATGTTCATTCATGCAGATATATTCCATATATTCTTCAATATGTACTATCTATATTTATTTGGCAGACCAGTAATAGAATCAATGACCAGTAAGAAATTCATAACATTATATTTATTTTCAGGATTAATGGCATCAATATTCCATACAGCCTTCAGCTACACTGGAGGATTAACATCATACATAATACCTGCAGTAGGAGCATCTGGAGCTATAAGTGGAGTTTTAGGTGTATACCTCATATTATATCCAGGAACCTATTTAACAATGTATTCACCATACATATTCTTCCCATTTCCAATTAGATTTAGAGTAAGAGCAGAATACTACTTAATATTCTGGTTTGCCACACAAGTCTTATATGGATATGCAAAAATAGCTGGAACTACAGCAGTATTTGCACATGCAGGTGGATTCCTAGCTGGAATAGCAATACTACCATTAATATTCAAACATAAAGAAGAGGAATGGAGTGAAGGAATATACACAATAATGCGATACATAGAACCAAGAAGAACTGAGGGGATTGGAAGAACATCAAAAGCAATATTAACAATACTAATAACAATATTAATAATTGGAAATATATACGCTTTAATCAATCCAATAACTGGAGAAATAAAATCAATGATGATAAAATACAATGTAGATGGAGAACAATACATGGATTACACAGCGGTAAAACTACCAAACATAGAATCATATATTAGAGATGTAGCTGTAGATGAAACGAGAATACTATTAAATAGATTGGCAGGAATGAATATACTATATAATCCATTAAATAAGGGAATTGAAGTAACCATAAGGGATGAAAGTAGGAATATACCAGTAAGAGTAATTGTAGGTACAATAAGCAGGGTATATACGGTAAAAGTAAACATAGAGTATATACATGTAGTGTACGATGAAGATGGATTTATAAGTTATTGTGAAGGATTGATGGAAACACAACTGATAATAATACAGGGATATGCAGTATATATAACAAATGATATGTTAACATATAGCTTCACCATATCAACACAAACAATAAATCTAAAGCATACGACTGAATATATGCAATTACCATCAGCATTAACATCAATAATAGCATTAATAGTAATACTGAAGAAGAGTGATGAATTGACGTTAATAAGTGAGAAGATGAGAATGCCAAGACTTCCAATACCAATATAATGGAAAATTTTAAACATTATTTAAAGCTATATGGAAATTGGATGAAAAATGAAGATAACAGATAGAATACACTTAGTAGATGAATCCTTCTGTAATGTATATATAGTTCTAAGTGGAAATGGATATTTATTAATAGATGCAGGTGCACCTGAAAACGATGCAAAAATATTGAAATATTTGAATGAAAACAATTTTGATCTGAATAAATGCAGGGGAATAATAGTTACACATCACCACTTTGACCATATGGGATGTCTCGCAAAATTAAAGAATAAACTTAAAACAAGGGTTATAGCACATATAGAAGAAGCACCATACATAAATGGAAAAAAGAGGATTAGAAGGATAATGGAAGTAGAAACAGTAAATGTAGATCTAGAGGTTAAAGATAAAGATATGATAGATGATTTAATGGTTATACATACACCTGGACATACCCCAGGAAGCATATGTTTATATCATCAAATGGATAAAGCAATATTCATAGGAGATCTAGTGGAAAATGAAAATGACAATCTAAATGAAATACCAATACAATACTCACTAGACCCTATTGGAAACAGGAGATCAATTAAAAAGGTTTATGAAACATTAGATTTTGAAATTCTATTACCAAGCCATGGGAAACCAATAATAGGAAATGCAAAGGAAAAGATGAGAATACTAATTGATAAAATAGTTAAACATGAGATTAACGTCTAAAGATATTAAAGCTTAAAACACTAAAACCTAAAATTGAAAGTATAAATCCACATAGGTATAAGAGTAATTGAAATAGGTCCATAACCAATGGAGGGAAGTAACTTCTAAAATTAATTGCTAAATAAGCTCCAAATGGTGAAAATGATATAAGTAGACCAATAAACAATGATAGAAGCCCTGAAAAGAGTAGAGATAAACCGAAGCTCTTTTTCGGAAGAGTTTCCTTAATAGATATAGATCTAACTTCTGGTGGAACCATACTTGGAAAAGTTATGGAAATAGTACGTATCAATGGTGGAGTTATAAGGAGAATGAATGGAAGCATAGTTATAAACCAAAAGAGGGTTAATCCTAAAGATAGTAGTGCGAGAGATTCAAAGGGCATTTTAAGAGCTTGTGCAAATAAAAACTTATATACAAATACATAGAGGAAGGCAGTAATAACATTTCCAATTATAAGCGTTAAATTTGAAGCTAATATAAATCTCTCCCAACTAAACTTCCTCCAAACAATATATCCAAAAATAAAGAAACCAATAAAATTACCAGGAACAGCAGCAATTAAACTACCAAGGTATAAAGTTCCATGCTTAATGGAATCACAAATTAAAGTTCCAATAGCAGCTCCAACACCAGCAACCCAAGGTCCAAATAAAGTAGCAAATAATGCTGGTATAACAACTGCTGGACGAAATTGACCCATACCCCATGGAGATTGAATATAAGCAGTAAAATAAGAGCCAATTGCATAAAGTACTGCACAAAGAGAAGTTAAAACTATCTTCAAAGAATGAGGTATTTTAAAGCTATACAAACCCTCACTCATTCAACCACCAATTAATAAAGTTACGTACATCTCTAAATTTTCCATAAAATTATTTAAAAGTATCGTTAAATTCAATGTATATACAAGATTAACTCTAAAAAAGTAAAATGCACATTTTTTGTTAATTTAAGATTTAAAATGAAAAGTTATTGATTAAAAGATAAAAATTTATATATCTCGACTTTCACTATCCAATATTGAGGGGCCAAAAATGTCTGTAAAAGAAAAGATATTGGAAACTTTAAAAACTGGACCAAAAACTGTGGAGGAATTAATAACAGCCACAGGAGCTAAACCAGGAGTTGTTAAGGGACAAGTAACAAGATTAGTTAAAGCAGGAACTGTAGAGAGAACTCCTGATGGAAAACTTAAATTAAAGTAAAATAAAAACAAATTTTTTATTTATTTTTTTATATTATTGGTTTAAACTTGGAATAATCATAATAATGAACTTTAGTTTCAACATTACTCAATATTAATTCTAAGATTTCCATAGCTCCAATCTTATTTAATGGTTTATTATTATTCCCACATTTATAGGAGTATGTGCAATTTGGACATCCATCTAAATTCTTGCAATCGCAATTTCTAATGATCTCATAGGATTTTAGAAAAGCATCTTTTAGATTTCTAAATAGGAGTAGTGATAATCCAGAGCCTCCAAGACTACCATCATACACAAATATTACTCCAGAATCACCCATAGATACTCCGCCAATCTCCCTAGAACCGCTACCAGTAAATATATCGCTACTCTCAATTAAAACATGTTCTAATGCATGGAAAGATCCAGATAAAGCTTCAAATGGATCTCTTAAATTATCAAAAACTTTTATAGGTGTAGGAGCTCTAAAAATAAATCCATAAGTTTCATAACTATACTCTAAAGGTTCTTCTAAACTATATTCACCAATAACTTCACCACTGAAAATATCCTTTAAATAATATCCATCTACAATCTCTTTAATCCTAAGTTTACAGTATAATGCTTCAACACCATATGCACCACCAGCTTCCACAATTTCTAGAATCTCTGGATAAGCATTCCTCCTAGCATCAGTTTTATATTGAAAGTCGTCTGGAAGTTTTTCAAGTTCAACATATCCATAAAACTTACCAGTAAACTTGAAAAATTTAGATTTAAACTTTCGACCTGCATGTAAATACACAGCCCCAGGGAATAATTCACTTAAAGCCATTGGAAGCTCTCTTTCACCAATAATTTTACCATCAAAATATATGTCAACCCTTCCACCAGCACCTCTAATATTATACCTCTTTAAAAGCTTCTTAGCATCAGAACTCACATAAAGCTTTTTACCTCTAACTGATAATAACCCCTCTGAAATAAGCTGTTTAATGACATCTTCAAAATCTTGAAATTCATCTATTGATACTGGTTTATCCATACATGAAGCAATTAATTGATATCTAGCTACCACTGGATTTCTAGGTTCAACATATATTGGTTCAATATAAGTTAAATATTTCTCAGGATTCTTCTTATAATAAGCACTTATAGGATCTTCATTTCTAAGCATTAATATGGCAATAGCCTCTTGACCCCTTCTACCAGCTCTCCCAATTCTATGCATAAATCTAGATAAACCTATGGGGGAAGTAATTACACAATCAAGGTCTCCAATATCAATACCAAGCTCTAATGTAGGAGTAGAAGAAACAGCTAGTATTCTACCATCTCTGAATTCCCTTTCCACCTTCAATCTATACTCCCTTGGAAGACCAGCTCTATGAACATAACATTTAACTTTCCTATCATCTAAAACTTGTTTAACAACTTCAGCTTCTATATGACTATTTGAGAAAATAATAGTTTTATAACCATATTTAACCATCTTTGAAACAATATCAGCCACAGCAACATAATAAGGCTTTAAAGATGGATATAGCATTATAAAATGTATACCACCCCTCTTACCAGAACCTTCAATAACACTAACATTCCTATCAAACAAACTTCTAGCAAATTCACTTGGATTAGATATAGTTGCAGAACAACCAATAAACTGTAATTTACCACAAACCCTCTGAAGCCTCTTCAAAATCCAATAAACATTAGCTCCAAAAGCTCCAATATAACTATGAAGTTCATCAACAACAACATACCTAACATTTCTAAGGTGAATGGAAAGTGGAGTTTTATGCGATAAATGGTAATGTATTATATCAAAATTCGTCATTAAAATATCTGGTGGATCACTATAAATCATTTCCCTCTCGGATTCAGGGGTATCACCATCAAAAATCCTAATGGAAACACCCAATGGAGATGCTAAACGCTTAAGCTTAAGCAATTGATCTCTACTCAAACTCTTGGTTGGATAAATAAATAAAGCTCTTAAAACCTTAGAACCTTGAGGAATAAGAGGATAGAAACGTTCATCCCTACTAGAAGCAATTAATTGAATTATAGGTATAGCAAAAGCTTCAGTCTTCCCAGAACCTGTAGGTGCAACAATAACAACATCTTCACCATTCAAAATCCTCTTAATAGCTTCCTCTTGAAATCTATAAAGCCTATTAATACCAATATTCTTTAAAGAAGCCTTCAATATATCGTTAATATTCAACTCATCAATTAAACATCCATAATCAACCTTTGGAGGCTCAATAAACTTATATAAGGCGACATAATCATCAAAACCAAATATTATATCTCTAACAACCTTTGGAAGTCTATCAATAGTTAAACCACACTTTAAAACCATATCTTCAACTTCACTTAAATCTCTAAGTAAACCTGAAGATATTAATTCAGGAATTAAATTTTTGAATTCAGAAGTTTTACCAGTTTTAAAATTATCTATGAAGGTATAATAGGCTAAAAATTTATCTTTAAAACCAGCTTCAACCAAACTAGACAAACCACAATTAACACAAGAAATAAAGTATTTAGTGGAAAAATCAATATTCTGAAATCTAAGTTTACCACTACAACGAGGACAATTAAAATACATTCTAAGAAAAGATTGGTAAAGGTAGAATTTAACTTTTCATTAAAACAATTCATATGGAAAAAGAATTTTAACTAAAAAAGGTATTCTAATCAAAATATACAATCATATTAACATTAAACCTAATGTTAATGATAGAAAAGTAGATATATTTCTATATTTCAACAATTCAAGAAAGTTAGAGAGACACAAAAATTTAAACTCTAGGAATAAAGAGGTTGCAACACCATATTAAACATGATATACATTAAATATGATAAAAAGTAAATATTGAAACAAAGGGTAAGTGATTATGCTAACATTAATTCTACTCACTATACTAGCAATACCCTTCTCATTACATACGCTCGGAACCATAAGCCTAATACTAAATTTAAGGAGAAAGGTATGGTTGAAGCCAAAGTTAAATTCAGAATTAAAAGCTAAAGTAGCATTATTGATACCATTATATAAGGAGAAGGCTCAAAGCATAGAGAAAACATTCAGAAGCATAACAAAGCAAATGTATGATAAAAGTATGATGAGAACTCTAATAATAGTGGAAAATGGTGATGAAGAAACCATTAAAAACGTCATGGAGAAATGTAGAATTCTAGATGAAGGAAATATAAAATATGAGATTATAGTACATCCAGAAACGAGAAGTTCAAAAGCAAAAAGTTTAAATTACGCATTAAAGTATGTTGATGAACCATTCATAGTAGTTTATGATGCAGACGATGAAATTGTAGATCCATATCAAATAGCGAAGGGGATATCATTAATGAATGATGAAAAATATGATTCGGTTGGAGTAAAGGTATTGAGAGTTGGAAATAGATTACCACAAATATTCTCATATGTTGAAACTTGTTTATGGGTAAACATAGCTCTACCAGCATTAAAATATATATCACAATACCCAATGTATAGTGGAGAAGGATTATTCATATCTACAAAAACATTAAAGGATATTGGAGGATTTCCAGAGACATTAACAGAAGATTCCATGTTAGCAGTAGAATTTGCAAAAAGAAGATTAAAAATGGCATTAATGGATAGCATAGTATATGAAAGTGGACCCTACACATTGAAATCATTAATTAAACAGAGAATGAGGTGGAATAGGGGATTAATAGAATGCTTCAAAGAAATTATTAAAAATGAAGGAATACCATTAAAGGTTAAAGTAGTAAATGGATTATATTATCTATCACCAATATCATATACAATAATATCAATAGCATCAATATACTTAGCAATAATACCAATACTAAAATTCCTAGGTATAGAAGTAGATTATACGTTACTATATCTATGCATATACCTAATAATATCAGTACTCATATCACCACTCTTCCTAATAATAACTGGGGTAAAAATACCGGATAAAAGGGCATTGATAATATCATTCCCAATGTGGATATTGATAGGTTTAATAACGATATACTCAATAATAAGCCCAAGAATTGAATGGTATAAAACTGAGAGATTACCTGCAAAAGAGATTCCATAACATATATTTTATAAATTTAAAAGTTGAAATCTAATTCATGAGATCATTAAAGGAATATATAAGTAGAATTGGATTAGAAGAATTAGCACAACAAATAGATAATACCATTCTTAGACCGGAAGTGGGTGAAAAGGGGATAATAGAATTTGTAGAGAAAAGTTTAAACTATAATTTTGCATGTATAGTTGTTCCACCATGCTACATAAAAATGATAAGAGAAAATTTTAAAGATAAAATTAGATTAGCAACAGTAATATCATTTCCATTGGGATATCAAAAGATTGAAGTTAAGAAATATGAAGTGGAGAAGGCAATTGAAGATGGAGTAAACGAAGTAGATTACGTAATAAATATATCATATGTTAAAAGTGGAAAATATGATGAGATAAAATTAGAAGCAAATGAACTATCAAAAATTGCGAAAAGTAGTAATGTTATAATAAAGGCAATAATAGAAACACCACTCTTAACAACAGATGAAATAGCCTTAGTTTCAAAAACATTAAATGAAACGGATATAGACTACATAAAAACTTGTACTGGATTTGGACCGAGAGGAGTTGTTCCAAGCGATATAATAATCATAAGAGAAAATTCCAATAAAAAGGTGAAAGCTTCAGGTGGAATAAGGAATTTAAGAGATACAATACACTATTTAATGCTTGGAGCAAATAGGATAGGGACAAGTCATGGAATAGAAATAATGAAGGAATTAATGAAAATAAAAGAAATATAATTGATAATGTGGCTTAAACTAAACTTGGATAAAAATACTTTTTACCCTTATCAGCTTTTAAACGATCCCATTCATAAAGAATTTTAACAGCTTCATTAGCTACCCGAATACAGTCTTCAACTCCTGCATCCTCTAAAAATTCATTTGTAACCCTATTAGCTAAAACTGCACAAATAGAACCAGCTCTAACACCATAAATACTAGATAAAGTGAATATTGTTGAAGCTTCCATTTCAAAGTTTATAACGCTACAAGCCTGTAGATCACTTATGATATTCTTAGCAAAACTTGGAAGATAATCATTGAATCCAGGCCTAGCTTGCCCAACATAGAAACTATCGGTACTAGCAGTTAAACCAACATGATATTTAACACCCAATTTTTCAGCTGCTTCAATTAAAGCCAATAAAACTTCATAATGAGCAAGAGCAGGATATTCGATCATAACATATTGTTTACTAGTACCTTCAAGTCTAACAGCACCAGAACTAATAACTAAATCACCAACCTTAACATCAACATGAATACTACCAGTAGTACCAACTCTAATAAATGTCTTAGCTCCAATCCTCAAAAGCTCTTCTATAGCGATAGCAGTAGATGGACAACCAATACCAGTGGAAGTAGCAGAAATAGGTACACCCTTATACAAACCAGTAAAAGTTACATAACACCTATGTCTAGCAACTTCTCTAGCTTCATCCCAATACTTAGCAATTCTAGGAACACGATCAGGATCTCCTGGAAGCAAAACATAAGGAGCAATATCTCCAGGTTTACACCTAATATGATATTGAACTCCTTCAGGAGTATGTGGATGAATAGCTGAAATAATTTTGCTACCCATAAGATTACACGTATATAATATTATACTATGTTATTAATATACTAAATTCTAGCAGACTACATCCAACAATTAATTTTTGGCTAATTCTTCTAGAACTTTACCTTTAGTTTCAATTCCAAAGATTAATGTCGCTAAGGATCCTATGAAATGTATCAATGAAAAAACTATGAAGGCGGTTTTCAAACCGAAGTATGTATATAGTAGTGGGGTAGCTGTAGGTGCAATTATCCCAGCAATACGCCCCATACTTGCAGCTGTACCAGAACCAGTCCCCCTAATTCTAGTTGGATAAAGTTCAGGGGTGTAAGCATATAATCCAGACCAAGCACCAAGATTAAAGAATGATATAACAACACTCCATAAGAGGATATGTGAAACTTCAATAGATAATCCAAGCATTAAACTACCAAAACCTGCTAATGCTAAATACAATATTAATATAGGTTTCCTACCGATACGATCAAGCATTAATGTAGCACTATAATACCCTGGAATTTGAGCAAGAGTTACCATTAAAGTCCACTCAATAGATTTAACAATAGTAATACCAAATTCCATAAAGTATATTGTTGGTAGCCAAATGAAAATTCCATGGTAAGTATAAACTAGTACAATCCATAAAATCCATAAGAGTAAAGTTCTATTCCAATAATTCTTAGACCAAAGTTCTCTTAAAGCCTCATAAACATTATACTTTTCAATAGATGTAAATAGATCTTTAGCACTAATTTCACCTGTAAATAAACCATACCTTTTAATTGTATTAATTGCTTCATTAAACATGCCTTTAATTTGCATATATCTAAGGGATTCTGGAGTGTAGAGTAGTATTAATGGAATTAAGAATAGTGGAATTAATGCTATAAAGAATGTTAATCTCCAACCTAAACGTGGAAGGATGATATATGGGAATAATAATGATAGAAGAGCTCCATAAACCCATGAGGTTTCAACTAAACCTAAAAATCTACCTCTATATTTTGCTGGAACATATTCTGAAATATAAACTCCAGGTTGAGGTAAAGAACCACCTAAACCAATTCCAGCTATAAAACGAAGAAAAATCATAGTTAAAGGATCTCTTGCAAAAGCATTTAAAGCTGTAAAAATACTCATTGTTAAAGTAGTTATTATGAGAGTTTTCCTCCTACCAATATGATCAGCAAGAATACCACAACTTAAAGCTCCAAGAAACATACCAACATAACCAGAACTAACCAAAATACCAGATAAAAATGGATCCTTCTCTAAACCAAAATCTTTAATTATTGGAGTTAGAACTGCAGCAATAAGCATAACATTCATAGCGGTAAAACAATATATTAGGCTACACACTACTAAAAGGATATAATGAAATTTTGAAAGTTTAGCTTCCTCTAAAACTTTAATTATAGACAAATCAATCAACCTCAAGTTTATATTGAGAAAGCTTTAGGATAATTTACATAGTGTAAATTTAAAATTCTTTCTTCCCAATCTTCCTAATTATTTCTTTAAGCTTCCATCTAAATCTCCAAAAACCTTTATTAAAAGATTCCACAGCTATTTCAAGTTGTTTAGCTAATACATCACTTATTAAAGGTTCACTAGCTATAGGTGAAACAACATCCACATTAACTTCTTTAGATTCACCATCTTCATATAAAATCTTTACCTTTCCTATTCAAGGATAAAAACACACTACTAAAATTCCACTTTAAAAGTCCTCTTAAGAGATCATAAACCCAAATATCTAGCTATACTAATTGAAATTAAAAGTTGTGGTGATCTTCAATTTTAATTGAACCATCAATTTCCCGCATTCTAATAAAACCAATTATACCAAAACGTTTAATACGCATTTAATCAATAAATCGGCTTTCCTCCACTATATCAATATCATATAGGGTATAATGAAAAAAGTTGAAGATATTATGAATATTTATTCGAATTCTATTGTTGATGGAGGTTTAGGTGTTAATTCAAATAATACTCTTACAACATCTTTAATTTCAGAAGTTATCCTATCCGCGATAGCCCTAAGTTTCTCAAAGGGTATATTTACAGGTTCAGCTGTTATAGCATCTTCAGAAGCTACAACTCTAATTGCAATCATATAACCATACTTTCTCATCCCATCTCTAATTCCAGTGGCTCTACCTGGGAGGAGAACTGCAAATTTCTGGAAAGCAGGGATATCCATGAGTTCTTCTTCAACTATTTTATTCGCTTTTCTAACAATATTAATTCTCTTAGGATTAACTTCACCCACAACCCTTATTAAAAGTCCAGGTCCTGGGAAGGGCATTTTCTCAGAAACTTCCTTTGGAAGTCCTAGAAATCTAGCAATTTCTCTAACTTGAGGTTTATATAGATTTCTTAAAGGTTCAACAACTTTAAATCCATAATCTACACCTATCTGCTCTAAAACATTATGTTGAGTTTTAATTCCACTCTTAGTTTCAACAATATCAGCTGCAATAGTTCCTTGAATAAGAAACTTTATATCATTATCACTCATGAAATTAGAAATAACTTTGTAGAATGTTTCTCTAAATATCCTCCTCTTCCTCTCAGAATCTCTAATTCCAGCAAGGTTTTTATAGAATAATTCTTCCCTATCCAGTAAAATTGGGTTAAAACCTAAATTCCTTAAAAGATTTAAAGTGTTTTCAATTTCACCTTCACGTCTAAAACCATCATTAATATATATGGTTTTAAGTTTATCACCTAAAGCCATTTTAGCAATATATGTTGCAACTGTACTATCCACACCACCAGAACATGCAGCAACAGCCAATTCTCCACCTACAATACCTTTAATCTCATTAATAGCATTAGAAACAAAAGTTGAGGGGTCAAAGGATTTAGAAATCATTTACAACACTATTAACCACAAATGTTACATTATATATTAATATTCCGTTACACTAATGTTTAAAATTGCATTAAACATTTAAAAATCGATGAAGGCTAAGGATGTTATACGAAAGATTTAAATTTAGGTTAAACCTAACTTAGGCTTGACCTAAATTGACCATGGAATTATCCATAAGAGAAGCAACATATATAAAGGTTATAGGTAAATTAACGGAAAATGGAACTAAAGCTACATCAAGTATAGAAATTGCAAAAGTTTTAGGTGTAAAAGCACCATCGGCAATAGATATGATAAAGAGATTATCTAGTATGGGGATAGTTGAATATACACCTTGGAGGGGAGTGAAATTTACAGATTATGGTTTAAAGGAATATCGAAAACTTTTGAGGAAAAATAAGATCTTAGAAACATATCTACATGAAGTTTTCGGAATGAAATTAGATGAAATATGTGAATATATATCGAAATTCGATTTATATGTACCTCAAAGGATTATAAATGTCATGTGTACATGTTTAGGGCATCCAAGGAAATGTCCACATGGAGATGAAATACCAATAGATGAAGACTGTTGCGTGAGAAAATGAATAAAGTAAACATAATGATTGTATTAACAATAATGATGTTAATTTCAAATATCATGCAATCAAATTCTGAGGGGGATTTAGGGAAGATTAGAGTAGCCACAAGTTTAGGTATTTTGAAGAGCATAGTGAAACGTATAGGTGGAGATAGAGTTGAAGTATTCAGTATACTACCATCAAATGTTGAGCCACATCAATTCACATTAACACCACAAATAATAAATCAAGTGTTAAATGTGGATTTAATAATAATTGATGGACACATGGAGTGGGAATACAAATTAATTGAGCAATTAGCCATGCATAAGGATGTAAATTTAGAGAATGTAGTAATAAACTTAATTGAATATAAAGATAATATGACTATATTAGACATACCTCAAGAAATGGGTTTATCAGGGAAGAATTACCATGGTTATTGGATACTACCAGAAAACATTATGGTAATAGCTGAAGTAATATGTGGAAAACTCTCACAAATAGATCCAGAGGGAAAATCATACTACCATGAAAACCTCAAAAATCTATTGGAGGATGTATCCAAGATAAAGGGTTTAATTGAAGAACTAAAGGCTAAGATTAGTGGTAAAAATGTTGTTTTAGGATTTTTATCAGAACAGTATATTGCATACCTATTTAACTTGAAAATCACAGCAATACTTTCATTGGAAGAAGGAGTTCCACCAAAACCTGGAAGTATAAATAGGGCATACAATGCTCTGCAAAGTGGAGGTTTAATTATAATCTCAGATATCTCATCCAAAATGCCAGTATACAATGCAATAATTGAAATATCAAAGGAAACTGGTTCACCAATAATTGAAGTCATAATGATGAGAGATATGGATTATACGCTAATGATGACTTATAATATTGGTAAAATTGATGGTGTACTATCAATAACTATTATAAGGGATCAACAAAGCGAATATGGTTTGAATACAATCACTATAACCGTAATTGGTATGTTAGCAGTAGTCTCAACCATAGAATTCCTACAAATATACAAATTTAGGAGGAAGATCTATGGATATAGTAAGAGTTGAAGATCTAACTGTGGGATACTCTAGAAATATTGTACTTGAAAACATAAGTTTCAAAATATGTAAACCATCAATAAACGTTATAATGGGACCCAATGGTGCTGGAAAAACAACACTAATAAAAACGTTAATTGGATTGTTAAAGCCATATAAAGGGTCAATAGAAATTTTGGGGTTTGATCCAATTAAAGAAGCATTTAAAGTTAGGAAGCTCATTGGATATATACCTCAAAGAGAAAAGATCGTGGAGAAATTACCCCTTAAAGTTGTAGATGTAGTAATGATGGGGATATTAACAAAGAAGGATTGGCCTAGAATAATTTCTGAAAAAGATCTTATGGAAGCAATGAGAATATCGAAATCTCTAGGTATAATGGAACTTTTAGATAAACAATTCCATCAATTAAGTGTTGGACAGAAACAGAAGGTTTTATTAGCTAGAGCATTAATATCAAATCCAAAAATATTAATTTTAGATGAACCCTTCAATGGAGTTGATATATTAAGTCAACATTCAATAATAGAATATCTAAAAAATCTTAGGGAAAAATTTGAGACAACAATAATAATAGTTATACATGATTTAAACCCAGTAATAAACATAGCAGAGAACATAATGATACTAAATAGGAAGATAATATCCTTTGGGAAGATTGAAGAAGTTTTAGATGAAGAATTCATTTCAAAAGCTTATGGTAAAGAAAAACACTACTTCTTATTAACTGAATATACAAAATTGAGTGAACCTTCATGAGTTTATATAACCCCTTCATAATAAATGCCATTATTGGAGTAATTTTATGTGGAATAACATCAATGATTATTGGAACATTATCAATGCTTAGAAATGTACATTACCTATCAGCAGAAGTAACACATTCAGCTCTAAGTGGGGCAGGTATAGGAGCGTTAATATATGCTATAATAGGGTATGAGCCAATAATATTCATTATGGCAACATTATTTAGCATAGCAACATCCATAGTCACCGGTTATATAATTAGGGAGAAGGGTGTTGAAGCCTCTGGACTTGCTATAGGAACATCATTAGCAATAAGTATGTCCATATACTCAATAGTGGCAGGTATGATAAGAGCGGAATTATTGATAAAAGTAAATAGCTATCTAATATCAGACATACTACTAATAACTTCAAGTGATCTAATGAAAATGTCGATAATATCAATAATAGGATTAATAGTACTATTAGTATTCTATAGGGAAATAATTTACATATGCTTTGATATTGAAGGTTCTGAAGCCTTAGGGTTAAACACTAAGATCTACGATTATTTGATTTTCACATTAATAGGAGCTTCAGGGGTTGTCTTAGCTAGAGCAGTAGGTGCATTACTTGTATATGCATTAACAATAATACCAGCAGCATGCGCCATAGAATTATCAAATAGCATACGGAACACATTCATATATACATTCACAATATCAATACTCTCTGGAATAATGGGTTTAATAATCTCAATAATAATAAACCTTCATACAAGTGGAATGATAGCCCTAACATCAACAACAATATACATTATAATCAAAATGTTAAAGAAGTTTGAACAGTAAGAGTTTAATGATTTAAAATGATAATACTAGTGAGTAGATCAGAGAGGAGGATAGAACTTCTAAAAAGGTTTAAATTTAAATTCAAAGTTTTATATCCAAAATATGAAGAAGAGATTTTAGAAGACCCAATAAAAACTGTGAAAACTAATGCTATAAATAAGGTTAAGAGTGTTTTAAATCAATATTTAAGGGGAGCATATATTGGAGTGGACACCGTAATATATGTTGATGGAGAAACCATAGAAAAACCAAAAAGTTTAGAAGATGCACGTAGAATTTTAATGAAGATATCAGGTAAATGGCATAAAGTTATAAGTGGATTATACATTTATGACAATACTAAGGGTATTGAAGTATTCAAATATGTAGAAACAGAAGTTAAATTCAAAGATTTAAATGAAGAAGAATTGGAATGGTATTTATCCACAAATGAACCTATGAATGCAGCTGGTGGATATATGATACAAGGATTAGGTGGATTATTTATAGAAGAGATAAAAGGAGATTACTATAATGTTGTTGGATTACCAATAAACCTCCTCTATAAAACACTATTAGAACTGGGTTATAATCCATTAACCAGATGAAAAACGATTTATAGCGAATCTACATAAACCTATAAACACATTTAGTGATGGAATTGAAGAGGGTAGCGACTATAACATTCATAACACATTTTGTAACTAGTGGAATAGCATTAGCTGTTCCATTAGCTTTATTGGAAAGAGGGGTAAGTTTAGTTGAAATAGGAATGGTATTATCGATACTTCCAATGATATTTTTAACTGTTAGAGTTGTATTTGCAGCTATAGCTGATCAAATTGGATGGTCACCAATATTCCTATTAAACTCAATAAACCTTACATTAGCTACGTCAATATACCTCTACGCTAAATCACCACTGGAATTTGCCATTGGGAAAATATTTGAGGGATTTTCAATATCAGCATTTTGGGCTGTTGGTAGAACTGCAACATATGCACTTTCACCTGGAAGAGAGGCTAGGGAATCTACAAAAATTATAGCTACAGCATCCATTGGAGGAGCATTAGGGGGAGCATTAACAGGATTTATTATGTCAATTATGGGAGTAAACATGGCCTTCACAATTTTAACAATAACCTCTATAATCCAAGTATATCCAACAATATTATTGTGGAAAATTGGAAGGAATAAAAGTAAACTTAATTTACTGAAGGCTTTAAAAGCTTTAGATCCAAGGGGTAAGGAGTGGAATTTCTGGTACATATCAATTATAATGGCTGTAAATAGTTTATCAAGATACCCATTATTCAACTTAGTATTACCTGTATACATGGCAAAGGAAATTAATTATAGTTATATGGAGATAGGATTTATAACAATGCTTTATCAGTTAACTTCATCAATAACAATCTATACAACCCTCAAATTACCATTAAGTTTAACTAGAGCCATATTGCAAAGCATAATATACTTTATAGCATGTATAAGTATACCCAACTTTTTAAACGTACTACCCATAATAATGATGATAATGGCATTTGCAGATGGACTTGGAGCAAGATTTTATGAGACGATAATAGCAAAAGCCGTAAGAAATAAACGTGAGACAATATCCATAGATATAGGAATATTACATGTTCCAATGAGGATATTTGAGTCTACAGCTCTAATAATATTTGGATTTATAGTTGAAATATTTGGTTATGAAGTTGTATTTATAATATCAGGGTTGGCATACATATTATACTCAATACAATCATATTTAGAATCGAAAGAAAGATAAAATGTACTGTCATTACAATATTATGTAATTTCACGTATATAAGATGGGGGAGAAAAATTGAGAAAAGAAAGTTTAATCATAATTGCATTAATCATGATATCAATAACGCAAGCACAACAAATTTACACAATAAATGAAGCTACATTAATAGTTTATAAAGATGGAATAGTTCATGTAAAAATGGTAATGACTGTAAATGAAACATATCCATCAATAACAATCCCCCTATTATCAAAAAATGCGGTAAACATATTAGCAATAGATGAAAACAAAATACCATTAGCATATAGCATAGATGAACAGAACATAACTATATACACATTGGGAGCAAAAACCACAATATTAGAATATGATACAAACGATTTAACATCAAAAAACGCTGGGCTTTGGACTCTAGAATTTAATTCACCATTTGAAATAAATGTAATACTACCAGAAAATTCCACGATAATCTACATAAATACAATACCAACACAAATATCCACAATAGATAAGAAGATAATTATTTCAATGCCAGCTGGATATTGTGAAATAAGCTATGAAATTCCAATTACACCACCAATAGACTTTACAATAACATTAATACAAGGAACAAGTCTAGTAATTCAAGGTGAAAGTGTATCAACAACTATAAACATAGCTCAAACCATGGGGACACCAAGTCAAATAACACTATCAGCAATTGGACAACCTCAAGGAATAGAAGTATCATTCAACCCTTCAATTGGGATACCACCATTCACAAGCATAATGAATATAAAAGTTTCACAAAATGTTCCACCTGGAACTTATACAATAACAATATTAGCCAGTGGTAGGGGAATTACAAAAACAGCTACGTATACAATAATTGTAAGAGAGTATAGAGCTCCATTAATAACTCCAATCATCATTGGTATTGGGGTAGTAATAGCCATTATTGCAATATACTTCATATGGAAATATCCAATTAAAAGAGTTATGGGTAAAGGGAAATTGAAAGAGTTAACGGAGGAAGAGGAGGAAATATTAAAGTATATAAGGGAGAAGGGTGGAAAAGTCTTGGAAGCAGAATTGAGGGAGAAGTTTCCAAGTATACCTAGAACAACACTATGGAGAATGGTTAGAAGACTGGAAAATAAAGGGATTATAAAGGTTAGAAAAGTTGGATTACAGAACGTTATTGAATTAACGTAAAACTCCTAAAAAATATATAGAATATAATACTTTGAATAAAAATATTTTAATTCAAAAATTTATGGTATTGTAAATTCTTTGTAATAGATCACTGGGTTAAACGTTTTTTCACACATTCCATGGATGACAACTCTATATGTACCATGTTCAAATGCAAATTTAATATTCAGATGTCTGCTTTGACCCGGTTTAAGTTCTGTTAGAACTTGAGCTGCTATAGGAACATAGAATGGTTTCCATTCTTCACCAACCTTCTTCTCAATGGTTAAACCACACATGGAATTTGGGAATATTATCGTTGCATTACCAGTATTCAATATTGTTACACTTAAAGTTATAAATGGCTTTTTAATGTTCTTCTCCACTTGAATTTCAACTCCAACACTAAAGTTATATCTAAACTGCCATTGCCATTTTTCCATCTCCCTATTTATTTCATCAATTTTCTCTCGAGCTTTATTCATCTCATTAATAGCCTTTTCAAATTGTCCAAGCTTAATATAGCTTTTTATGCGATTTACAAAATCATTTTTCATAACATAAATATCTTCAACACCCTTTAAACCAAACATATTCAAAACTTTAGTAGCATTAACACCAAGTGATTCAGCTTTACTCAAAACTTTCTCAAAGGTTTCATTGAATTTAACAATGAATTTCTCGATTCTCTCAGAAACCTTCTCTTCAGCCTTAGACTTAATCATACTAAAAGCTTCTGAAACAAGTTTTTCAGCTTCAGCAAGCTTATGAGCCACACCACTAACATTACCTTCAGCTAAAAGTTTATGGGCTACTGTAATATCCAAGTAGCTTTCAGCTTTAGATAATATTTCAATAACAGCTTCAGGTAAACCTTCAATCTCATACATGTTTCGAATACGTTCTCTAGTTCTATTCATAGCTACAATTAAACCCTCAGCCTTCAAAACATCTTCTCTCTCAAGACATCCACCAGCTTTACAAACAATCACATGAATATTTCTAAATACCATTCTAAATAAGTCAAGTGCTTGTATAGTGTAATTTAAAGCTAAAACATAATCACCAGAATTATACGCAATCTTTGCATTGTTAAGAAGTGATATACCCATTTCGAATAGAGTTTTATTACCATTAAAATCATCACTTAAACCTGCACTAGAAATCAAAGTAATCAAAGTACTATTGCTTTCAACTGTAGCAATTAATGATTCAACTCTAATCTTAGCTTTCTCAGCAATATTAATCATATTTTCAACACGTTTACCATCATTAACTTGAATGGAAACGTTAACCCCAAGTGTTGGAGCTACCACTAATGATAGAAAAGTCATCAACATTACGAGTATATTAATTCCCTTCATAATTTACTTCACCGAAAATATCTGAGTAGATATGTATAAATAAAGAATACCCATGAAAAATATGTTCAATGTGTGGAA
This sequence comes from Methanomethylicia archaeon, assembly GCA_038727515.1. Taxonomy (GTDB): domain Archaea; phylum Thermoproteota; class Methanomethylicia; order Culexarchaeales; family Culexarchaeaceae; genus JAVYVS01. Next base: position 6,550 of record JAVYVS010000001.1, on the reverse strand, counting down.
AAAGTATACCATAATATGAACAAACATTTAATTGGAGAATCCACTTAATGATAAATTTTTTCTATTGAGCTTTATTATATGTTATTTTGATGGCTATGATTAAAATTAGGGAAAGATATAACAAAATACTACTATTAACAGTACTTACATTAATAACTGGTTTTGTTAATGCATATGTATTCACATACTATCCATTAACAACATATATATCCCCAACAATTCCACCAGTAATATTCAAGTATGGTAGTGGAACTGGGAAAAGAGATCTTAGAGAGACCATTATAACCGTAAGTATAGGGAGTGCAAATACAAGCATATCAATAACATTACATCCCACATATCAGAAAACATATTATAAGGATATTGCAAGAATAAACAATACAGATAGCAATGCATACTATATTATGATAGATGTAACGAGACCATTAACAAATAGTAAAATAACAAGTGCAAAAATGTACTTCTATGAAGGAAACATAATGAAGCTTGAAGTAAACCTATTAACAACTGGTAGAACTAGTTATGTTCAAATTAATGGAAAAGCTGAATGGATAATTAATGTGGAAATTGAAATAAGTGAAACTGATGGAAGCTATAATAATCCACCTTTCACAAGTGATTCAGCAACATTAAAACTAATATATAGTACACAAAACATTGAAACTCCACCATAACAATTAAATTAATGTATGGGTTTAGAAATGAGATGCAAACATGAAATATTAATAATGTTATTAACGTCTACAATTCTAATTGGATATTTAAGTTTAGCATCAACATACGTATACAATCCATTTTCAATAGATTTAAATCCAGTTAAACCTCCAATACACCTCATAGATCCAGGAAATCCAAATGTGAATGTAATTATTGGAAAAACGAAAACTTCAGCAAATATAACATTAACAAATAATCTAGCTCTAAAAATTTATGATGAAGATGAAAATGGATACATATACGTTGAGGGGCCATCAGCAAACGTTAATTTAGGGAATGGAGAATATTATGAAGTTAAATGGAAACTACATATAACGCATTTTGAAGATCCAATTGGAGATGGAATGATAATATTAGATGTATATTTCCTTTGCGATCTAGATTACTATCTTGCAAGCATAATATACTATGGTAGTTACGTTAGAGCAGCCTTAGGATTATCAACAGAACCAGACCCAGCTTCAGAAGGCCAAAGCCCACAATTCAGCATAAATCCAAATCAAGAACATAACTTCAAAATAAGATTGGAAAGATCAATTGATGGAGTAACTTTAATTATAGAGTGGTTTATTGATGATGTTAAAATATACGATTACACATTAAACATCCTAATGATGGTTACAGTATTTCAATCATATTTTGGATGGTTAAATCAAGATAGATTATATTTGAAGTTTTATGCATACATAGATGATGTTGAAATGAGTATTTCAGAGGATTTTGAAGATGGAATTGACAATTTATTTACAGAACATCGCACGGGGAATACGGGTAAAGTAGTTGCATATTACGTATATCCACAAAATTCATTGATTATATTTGATGAAATTGGAGTTTATAATGTAAGTTTAGAGGTTTATGCAATTGAGGGAATTATACCACAAAGATTTAATGCATCATTATGGTTAAATAAATCTGGGCAATATACTCAACAAGTAAAGATCATAAATGGAAATATAGAATTGGGGGAAACATCAAAAATTACGATAAATACTGGTGGATACTTAAGTCTATTTATAAATTTAACAGCACCATATCCATTAACACCATTCACATGGGATTTAACGATAAAATCATACTTAAAATATGGAGTTAATGATATTGTAACAGTTAATTATCCAATTAGAATCATGGTGACTTCAAAATGAAATTTGATTGGAGAATTCCATTGATAATCCTAATCATATTTTCAACGATTCAATTTACCGGTAGAATTATTCCGATGCCAATAAACATAGTCATCTATACTGGTTATTCAATGAATCCAACAATAAATCACGGAGACATATTGATATCAGTATCAAAAGATATTTTGAGATGTAATGTTGGAGATATAGTTTTATGCTATAATGGATATATGCAATACATATCCCATAGAATTGTAGAAGTCCATGAAGATAAAATCATAATGAAGGGAGATAATACTGAAAATTTTGATCCACCAATAACAATCAATGATATTAAATATAAGGTTATAATGATAATTCCACGCAATATATGGATAACTCTCACAATAATCCCAGTAATAACAATGATAATTGTAAAACATAAGGAGTTAATTGAATTATTAAAGGTTCATGATGAAAACATTACACCAATAATATTCATAATCTCAACATTAACAATCATATCAATTACTCCAATAAATGATACACCAATACAATCAGTAATATCTAATCCATCAGTAGAATTAAGATGTATAAAAGTATTAAATCATAATCAAGTAATTGTTAAATACAATGTAATACATACTCAAATGAAGGCAGTTGAGAAATGCATATTTAAAGTAGCGAATAAGACATTAACATTAGAAGCCTATTTAAATGGTAGCGATACCATAATCATTGAAACACCAATAGAATTATATCAATTAGCATATAGAAATCATCTAGAGGAAATTAATTTTAAATTAAAAGTTGTATTTGATAGAGGTTGTTTGGAAGGAGAATATAAGTATATAATTAATTGGAGAAAGCTTAATACCACTATAATCAATAAAGTATTATTAATTGAAAATCCAAATTACATACCAATAAATTTGAGTAGTATAAGGATAGTATACATTAATCTTAATGAAGCTGGATTCACAGAACTCATAGATATTGATGAATTAAATCCCATAACAATTAATCCTGAAGAAAACTATGAATTAAAGATTGAAGGAAAAGCGCAATACGCATACATTGAATTTAGATATAACCTTCTTGGGGTGGAGATAATTGAGAGAAAACAAATTGATTTCACAAGATAAAATCATCATATTAATATCATCAATTTCAACAATAATCTATACAGCATACATACTAACAATAATCTTCACGCCAAAATACATCTTAAGCGGAGTTATAAATGGATATATTGCACTACTACACAGTAAACTGGAATACTATAATAAAACAATACTCATAGATTTTCTCTCAACAATACCAATACTAACCATCCCAATACTAATATTGGCAGTATACCAAATATCCATAGCAATAAATGTCATAATCAATGTCTACAGAGGAAAGGTAAGTGTACATATGGTGAAATTAATGTTTGGAGGAGGATTAGCATCAATAAACATTTGTGGATTAATACTTGGATTATTCAAAATACTAGAACAAGAAACCACCAATTTAAACTTAAATTTAAATTATATTTCAAGTGCTGGGAAAATATCATTTGGAACGACAATCATACAAATACCACAATTAATGAGCATAATGACAAACCAAGCAACAATAATCCTCGCAACAATCATACAAACAACCATCATATCAATAGCATACATACACGCACAAAAGAGAAAAACATAAAATTATGGGAAACTCTGCAAAACCTTCATCAAGCGATACAAGAAGATGCTTTCTATCAATAAATGTCCATAACCAAGATCTAGATATGGTCTAACCATAAACCTCATCCAAAATATGAACAAAATAAAAGTAATCAATAAATCAACATATACCCTCCATCAATTCCACGCATTAAATCTATTAAATTGCCCTTCAAAAATTATATAACACACTTCTACACTCAAAAGTGCAATCAATAATCATAATTATAGTTTATCTTGTGGTAAACTATGGATTGTCGAATTACTTTACGTCTATTGTCGAATATTTTACGCATAACTCTATAGTGAACTATATCATGAATTGGTGCATTTGATCATTAATTTAATGCAAGTTTTGTTTGTGCCATGATCGTATTACAATTCATCATGGGAAAAACCTTTTTAAACCAAAAAAAGAAATAATAATATCGGAACCCAACAAAGGGAATTGAAAGTTCTCATTTTCACACGATCCAAGAAGAATTGTGGAGAGAACCCAACAAAGGGAATTGAAAGTCATGTTGCCTGTAGCGTTAACCTGGAATGTCAGTGTGGGGAACCCAACAAAGGGAATTGAAAGCACTTAAACCCCATTCCTCTAAATACTTAACCTTGTTAGGAACCCAACAAAGGGAATTGAAAGTATTTACCTATTATACCCTTTATTTCTAACTATTTTAAGGAACCCAACAAAGGGAATTGAAAGGGAACTCCATCTCAAGCTGGGTCTGGTCCGCGGCAACCGAACCCAACAAAGGGAATTGAAAGCATATCGTTTTGCTCCACGCCGAAAAGCAACCTACACCAGAACCCAACAAAGGGAATTGAAAGCCATCTTCCTTCCATATTGCTGATAATAGTCCTCCATTTGGAACCCAACAAAGGGAATTGAAAGGTTGCAGCCTTCAATCTTCTATTCCACTTGTCAGCCACATGAACCCAACAAAGGGAATTGAAAGATGATGGAACCATAAACACATATGGAGACGTAAATAATGGAACCCAACAAAGGGAATTGAAAGTTGTAAGTGAGAGCGAAATTACATTAGAAAGCAAGGGAGAACCCAACAAAGGGAATTGAAAGCGATTAAAGAATTGGAAAGTAGTGAGGTATTATTTGGATCTCTGAACCCAACAAAGGGAATTGAAAGATGTATTCTTCTTTAGTTATTTCTCCACGCCAGAGTAAAGAACCCAACAAAGGGAATTGAAAGAAACGGTCTCTGAGGCTTGTAAACGCTCTGCGAAACGTTGAACCCAACAAAGGGAATTGAAAGGTAGTGAACTATCGTGCTTGTTTTCGAGTGGAAGTTGAGGAACCCAACAAAGGGAATTGAAAGATTTTCTCTTTCTTTTCTTCAATAGGTTTAACTTCTTGAACCCAACAAAGGGAATTGAAAGTTTATTTGTTGCCAAACCTTTTTTAAACCCATTTTTTCACCGAACCCAACAAAGGGAATTGAAAGTTTTGTCTTTCGTAATATTGTTTTTTGTGTTTTGTAGAACCCAACAAAGGGAATTGAAAGTGGTTAGGGATGGACAGATTGTTGGTGGATTCTCAGCTGGAACCCAACAAAGGGAATTGAAAGTCTGAGTACATTGTTCCACTTCCAAGGTGATGTATGAGAACCCAACAAAGGGAATTGAAAGGCTAAATCCCATATTTTTTCTACAAACCTTTCTACTTTACGAACCCAACAAAGGGAATTGAAAGGGTTTCAGCGGGCATAAGCAGCCTAGGAGGCACGATCTGGGAACCCAACAAAGGGAATTGAAAGTTAAGGCGGCGGCTGAACAATTAAAGAAGAAAGATGTTGGAACCCAACAAAGGGAATTGAAAGTGATAGGGAGTGGAATAGGGAAATCCTCGATGGGAGCTCCTGAACCCAACAAAGGGAATTGAAAGACGCATGCTTGAACCTATGCTGGACACTTCAAGCCCCTAACGAACCCAACAAAGGGAATTGAAAGCCAAGGCTCGTATACCATCTATATGAGACCCTGAAGAAAGAACCCAACAAAGGGAATTGAAAGTTGCAGCCTCAAGCCTCATCAATGGGTCAACCCTCTCCCTGAACCCAACAAAGGGAATTGAAAGATTTTTTCAAAGTATTTATTACCTTATCTATTTTTGGAGTGAACCCAACAAAGGGAATTGAAAGTCAGGGAGAATTACGCAGTCCTCTCCACCATGGAGATTGCCGAACCCAACAAAGGGAATTGAAAGTGATAGGGAGTGGAATAGGGAAATCCTCGATGGGAGCTCCTGAACCCAACAAAGGGAATTGAAAGGGGATGAGGGCAGGATAGGGCTCACGAGGTTCTCATTAACCGAACCCAACAAAGGGAATTGAAAGTTTAACTATCTGTAATTTAATTGATAGCTTTGTAACTAATGAACCCAACAAAGGGAATTGAAAGATTATGCAAAAGAAAATGGTAGGTGCATTATAATGTCGGAAAGAACCCAACAAAGGGAATTGAAAGAAATTATGATTTTAAAACGAACTTGTTAAGTGTAAATAAGAACCCAACAAAGGGAATTGAAAGCTTAGAGTATTTACTTCAGTTCTAACATCAACACCTTTTTGAACCCAACAAAGGGAATTGAAAGTAGCTGGGCGGGGAAGGCATGGATACTTTCACATGAGAGAAGAACCCAACAAAGGGAATTGAAAGCCCGCATGCTTCAAGTTTTCATGTTTGTTCATAAAATTTCACGAACCCAACAAAGGGAATTGAAAGTTTAATCACCCCCAAATAAAAAGGGAAAAATAAAATAAAGAACCCAACAAAGGGAATTGAAAGTCGTAATTTATACCTAAATTCATGTACACCACATTTTCCCGAACCCAACAAAGGGAATTGAAAGCTTTTATATGTGTGTTTACCTTCTAGTGCAGCTATTACGCAGAACCCAACAAAGGGAATTGAAAGAAATTTATATAGTGAAATTGAGTATTAAAAACTTTTGAATAGTTTATTGGTGGTTAGGGTGGGCGCGGTTAGAAG